>NZ_JAINRE010000005.1 GCF_020400595.1 Streptomyces naphthomycinicus
GCCGGCCTCGCCGGTACCCCGTACCACCTGCACCCCGTGCAGGCGGCGGGCACGGACGCGGTGGTGAGGTCCTCCGCCTACACGGCCGGCTCGGGCACGTTCACCGTCCCGGCCCGGACCGTGGCCGTGTTCACCCGGGCGAAGAACTAGGGTGAGGCCGTTGTCGTAGAACAGGAGTGCGCATGCCGCAGATCACCGTCGACTATTCCGACCACATGGAGACCGCCTTCGACCGCCTGGGCTTCGCGCGGGCGCTGCACGAGGCGACCGTCGAGATCGCGGCAGCCAAGCCGGAGGCCTGCAAGACGCTGTTCCGGCCCAACGGCGCGTACACCGCGTTCGGCTACGAGGACCCGGCGGAGCACGCGCACGCGGTCGTGCACGTGACCGTCGGGCTCCTCGCCGGCCGCGGCGCCGAGACGAAGGCACAGCTCACGGAGGCCGTGCTGGAGCTGCTGCGCCGGCACGTGGCGGAGGGGAACTTCACCCTGCACGCCTCCGCCGAGGTCCGCGACCTCGACCCGTCGTACCGGAAGTTCGACCGCTAGGGCCTGTCCGACACTTCGCGTCGTCGCCCGAAGGGCGGCCGCGCGGCCCTAGCGGACCCCGGGGGAAACCCCGGGGCGCTCAGGAACCGAGGGCGATCAGCCGGCCGACCAGCTCCGCGAAGGGGCCGTCGGCCGGCTCGTCCTTCACCATCGTGCGCAGCAGCGCGGCCATGTCCGCGTCGTAGGCCGCGCTGACGGCGGCCAGCGCGGCGAAGTCGTGCACGAGCTGCAGCTCCAGTTCGGCGCGGGGCACCCGCCGGCCGTCCAGCCACATCAGGGCCGTCGACTCGGCGAGCGAGATCCACGAGCGGACCACCAGCTCCAGACGCGGCGACGCCTCGGCCACCCCCAGGTGCGACAGCATCTGCTCGTACGCGGCCTGCCGTACCGAGTCGATGAGCGCGTGGGTGGCCGAGACATGCTCTTTCGCGCCGATGCCGTCCGCGGGTACCGCCGGTCCGCCGCGCATCAGGGCCGAGAAGCCGGGGCCGTGATCGTCCACGAAGTCGAAGAAGCGGCGCATCACGCGCAGCAGCCGGGCGCCCAGCGGCCCCTCGTGCGGCTCGCTGAAACGGCTCGCCAGCTCTTCCGCCGCACGCTTCAACGCGGCCTCGTACAGGCTGAGTTTGCCCGGGAAGTAGTGGTAGACGAGCGGGCGTGAGATGCCCGCCGCCGCGGCTATCTCGTCGATGGAGACCTCATCGGGCGAGCGTCGGCTGAACAGGTCGAGTGCGACCCCGATCAGCTGCTGCCGACGCTCCTCGACGCCCATCCTGCGGCGAACCCCGGTACTCATGCGAACACCTTACCGATCGGATTCGGCCGCTTGTGTTCACAGGTCGAGCACCAGGCGATCGCTCCGGGCCCGGGACACGCAGATCAGCATCGAGTCCCGCCGTTCCGCGTCCGTCAGCAGCTCGTCCCGGTGGTCGATCTCGCCCTCCAGCACCCGCTGTTGGCAGGTCCCGCAGAAACCCTGCTCGCAGGAGTAGGCGAGGTCGGGCAGCGCGCCGCGCACGGCGGCCAGCACCGTCGAGCCGGCCGGCACCGACAACGTCTTGCCGCTGCGTCGCAGTTCCAGCTCGAACTCGGTGTCGCCGTCGGCACCGGCGCGCGGCGCGAACCGCTCCAGGTGCAGGGCCGCCCCCTCGGGCAGCGCCTCCTCCACCGCCGCCATCAGCCCCTCCGGGCCGCAGCAGTACACGGCCGTGCCCTCGGCCGGGTCCGCGAACAGGGCGGCCAGATCCGGCCGGCCGTCCTCGTCCTCGGCGACCACCGTCAGCCTGTCCCCGGCGAGCTTCCGCACCTCCTCCAGGAACGGCATCGACGCGCGCGTCCGCCCGCCGTACAGCAGCCGCCACTCGGTGCCGTCCGGCAGGGACCGCAGCATCGGCAGGATCGGGGTGATGCCGATGCCCCCGGCGACGAAGACGTACGCGGGCGCGTCGACCAGCGGGAAGCGGTTGCGGGGACCGCGCACCTCCAGCTCCATGCCCTCGGTGAGCTGCTCGTGCACCTCGCGGGAGCCGCCCCGGCCGTCCTCGACCAGCCGGGTGGCCACGGTGTAGGAGGAGGAGTCCCCGGGGTCGCCGCACAGCGAGTACTGCCGTACGAGCCCCGACGGCAGCACCAGGTCGAGATGGGCCCCCGGCTCCCAGCGCGGCAGGTCCGGCCCTTCCAGACGGAGCCGTACGACCCCGTCGGCGATCGTCTCGTGGGCGGTGAGCAGCAGCTTCCAGGCCCGCGAGCGCGGCCGGCCGGAGATCGGCGGGTCCAGGGCGGGCAGCGGCCACAGCGGCGAGCCCTGGACCCGGCGGCGCAGGGCCCGGCGGGTGAGGAGGGCGGCGCCCGCGATGAGCGCGAGGGTACGCGGCTTCGGCATCACGCGGCCTCCCGCTTCTCGGCGGCGAGCGCGGCGGGGGAGGCGGCCAGATAGGCCACGGCCTGGGCGGTGGAGCACTCCTGGGACGGGTGGTAGCCGCGGCCGAGATAGCGGGGGATGGACTTGAGCATGTCGCCGGTGGCGGGCAGGGTGCCCTGCCGGCCGCGCTGATGGAAGTCCTTGAAGGACGCCTTGGCGCCGGTGAGGGTGGGGTCGTTCGCCAGGAAGAAGCGGATCCCGCGCTGCCACAGGAACACCAGGGCCGAGAAGGCCGTCGCCCAGGTGCGCACCCGGCGCCGGTAGCCGCCGTCCACGTGCAGGAACAGATCGAAGGCCACCGACCGGTGCTCGACCTCCTCGGCGCCGTGCCAGCGCAGCAGATCCAGCATGGTCGGGTCGGCGCCGCGCCGGTCCAGCTCGCCGGCGTTCAGCACCCAGTCGCCGAGGAAGGCGGTGTAGTGCTCGATGGCCGCGATGATGGCCACCCGCTCCAGCAGCCACCAGCGGCGGGCCCTGCCCGGCGGCAGCGTGCGGTCGCCGAGCAGCTTCTCGAAGAACCAGTCGACCTGCGCGGTGTACGGGGTGGGGTCCAGCCCCAGCTCGCGCAGGTGCGGCAGCACCTCGTCGTGGGCCTGGGAGTGCATGGCCTCCTGCCCGATGAAGCCGACCACGTCCGCCCGCAGCCGGTCGTCCTTGATCAGGGGCAGCGCCTGCTTGTACACATGCACGAACCACCGTTCACCGGCGGGCAGCAGCAGGTGCAGCACGTTGATGGTGTGCGTGGTGAACGGGTCGCCGGGCACCCAGTGCAGCGGCGTGTCCTCCCAGGAGAAGGACACGTTGCGGGCCTTGAGCGCTATCCGCTCGGACTCCACCGGCCGAGGCTGCGTGTTAGACATGGCGTCAATGTACTGGTGGGTAGGACGCCTGAGAAGCCCCGTGGCACACCTTGTTTACGCAGGTGTCAGCAACGCCTAGTGGAGTCCGCTGATCCGCCGCCCGTCCGTCAGCGTGCCCTTCAGATCGGCCCGTGCGCCCCGCTTCGCCTCGACGGCCAGCAGCGGCCCCTGTTCCGACGCGGTGACCCCGCCGGTCGCCCGGACCGAGGCCGTGTCCTCGCCGCCCGCGGCCAGCAGATACCAGCTCCCGGCCGCCGACTTCCACAGCACCCCGGCCAGCACCTGAGGATCACGCGGCCCGCAGGCCGGCACGTCGACGGCCTTGGCGACGGCCGTCCCGGCCGTCCGGTCCGGCGTACGGAACTGGGCCAGCGCGAGCGTGCCGTCCCCGCGCCAGGTGTCCGCCCGGGTGCACACCCACGTACCGGACCCGCTGCCGTCGGGCAGCGGCTGCTCGGCGTAGGCCCAGGCGTTGACGCTCCGCACGCCGGCCGAGCGCTCGGCCGCCAGGGAACAGGCGAACGGGGCCCAGGTGCGCAGCGCCTGCGCGCCGGACGCCTCTTCCCGTGCCCCCGGCCGGCCGGCCGTGAGACGGGCGGGGACCAGCTCGCCGAGGTCGGTGGCGAGCCGGGTGCCGGAGGCGTCGGTCAGCTGGAGCACGTTCCACGAGGTGCAGGCGCCGGGCTGCATGGCGCGGCTGGCCAGGGGCGCGGTCACGCCGTCGGTGAGCGGGACCGGTGTCGCGGCCGAGTCCGGCTTCGCGAGGTCCCGCTGGGCCGCCCTGGTCACCCAGGGAGCGAGCAGATAGCGGACGTTGCTGTCGGCGCGGCCCAGGACCAGCGCGTTCGCCGCGGCGTCCGTCGCGCCGTCCACCCGGGCCAGGTCCAGGGCCGCGCCCCGGGTGCCGTCCTTCGGCTCGGCGTAGCGGACGATGCGCAGACCGTCGTGGAGGAGCACCACGCGGGAGGCGTCGACCTCGCCCGCGTACAGCAGCTGAGGCGGACCGGCCGGGCCGCCGGTCGGGGTGCCGGGCGTCGCGGAGACCCGGACCGACGACCCGGGACGGGCCCAGACGGCGAGGGCGCGGCGCAGCAGGGCCCGGTCACCGGTGAGCGGGCCGCGCGCGGGCCACACCGAGAAGTCGGTACGGGCCGAGGTCCGCCAGGCCGCGGGGGAGACCCGGGTCAGTTTCCCGGGATCGAGGGCGGCCTCGGCGGCGGGGTTCTCGGCATACACGGGCGCGGCGGCGCCGTCGGGCCCCCAGCCGCCGCCCGGCAGGGCGACCAGCACACCGCACACCGCGAGCGCGACGGCGGCGGCGAGGGCGGCCTTGGTGTGCTGACGGCGGCGCAATAGATCGGTGGGCCGGGCCTGTAGCGAGCAGGGGTCGAAGGCGGGGCAGGAGAGCAGCGCCGGCTGGGCGGGCACGCTGTTCGCCGAGGCCAGCGCATCCCCCGGGGCGGTCACCCCGGCGGACCGGAGGATCTCGTGGACGTCGGGGTCGGGCAGCCCCTCCAGGCCGCGCAGCACATAGGCGGCGCGGGCCGGGCCGGACAGGGCGGACAGCCGCTGCTCCAGGGCGAGCTCGTCGGCGCCGCCGGACCGGGGGAACAGCCGCAGGCCCCACACCTGGGGGAGCGGCGGCGGGAGCGGGGAGAGGCGCGACAGGCCGGTACGGGGGCGGGCCGCCTCCAGCGCCGCCCGCAGGACCCGCTCGCGCAGCCAGGCGTACCCGGGATCGCCGTCCCGGCCCGACGCCTGGGCCGGGAGCACGGACGGCTGCTTGCGCCCCCGGGGCAGGGAGCGCTGGGCGAGGGCGTGTGCGGTCAGCACGCGGCGGCCGTGGCCGAGCCCCGGCGGCAGCACGAGGTAGGCGAGCCGGACCAGCCGGGGATAGTGCTCGACGAGCGCGGCCTCGGCCTGCTCTGCGCCGACCGGGCCGGAGACGGGTGCGTGACGCTGGGCTACATCCTGTGACTGCACGTCCGGGAGAACGAGCCGGCCGGGGGTTGGTCACCACCGGACGAGTGATTCACGCGTCCGGCTCGACCAGGGCGCGCGCGTAGGAGGCCATCGACCGCTGGTAGCGCGGCAGATGGGGGGCCAGCGCGCCGAGCACGAGGGACAGGCCCTCGCGGTCACGGCCGAGAGCGGACAGGCACAGGGCGAGGCACGCCCGCACCGCGTCGTCCAACTCGTCCGAGGGCGCGTCCAGTTCGGGGGTGAGGAGCCTGACGCCCGCCTCCGCCTCGCCGGTGTTCCGGAGCGAGCTGGACAGCTGGATCCTGGCGCGGCGGCCCTTGTACCGGCTCGCCTCGTCCAGGCCCCGCGCCAGCGCCTCCCGGTACAGCGGCACCGCCCGGTCCGAGTGCCCGGTCGAGTCCCAGGCGCAGGCCCGCTCGAAGGGGCCCAGCGGGCTGCCGTCCGGCAGTTCGGCGACGAGGGTGTCGATCAGCGCGCGGAACTCGTGCGCGCGCTCCTCCGGATAGTCGTCGAAGGAGGCCCAGGCGGCGGCCACGCGATCTTCCCAGCTCTGGTTCACCGGGTCACCCTCGCACATCCGTACGTGCGCGGACAGCGGATTTGAGCGCACCGCGCGCGGCAGCCGTATCCGAAGGGGCTGGGGCATGCTTGGCACATCAGGACCGGAGGAACAGATGAGGTTGACAGGACTGCTGCTCGGCGCCGCGGCCGTACTGACGCTGGCGGGCTGCGGCTCGGGCGGTGACACCGACTCGGTGCCGCCCACCGCGACCGGCAGTCTGGAGCGTCTGGCCGCCGAGGTGAAGTGCAAGCCGAACATGCAGACCGACGCCGACGAGATCCGCCAGGCCATCTGCCGCAACGGCGAGGGGAAGTTCATCCTCGCGACCTTCGCCACCGACCGCGGCCAGCGCGAGTGGATCAACGACGCCAAGGACTACGGCGGCCACTATCTGGTCGGCCGCAAGTGGGTCGCCGTCGGCGAGGACGGGGTGGTCAAGGCGCTGCGCGGCACGCTGGGCGGCGATCTGGAGAACGGCACCGACCACCACGCGCACGCCGGCTGACGCGGTCTTCGCGCACGACGAAGGCCGGTGACGGGAGGGGGGATCGTCACCGGCCTTCCGACGTGCGCCCGTCCGGGGATCAGGCGCACGTCACGGGGTCACGCGCAGTTCTGCCCGCGGTTGAGGCAGTTGGCGATCTTGTTGGCCAGACCGTTCTTCGTGACGCTGATGAAGTCGTCGTGGTCCGTGGCCGCCTTGTGCAACTGCTCCGGGAACCCGTCCACCGCGTAGGCGTTCTTCACCTGGCCGTTCTGCACGGTCGGCGGGTTGATGTTGTAGACGAGCCGCATCGTCAGCTGCGGGATCGCCTTGAAGCCGTTCGGGCAGACACCGCTCGCCGGATCGGCGAAGGCGACATGCGTACGGTGGTTGGCGCTGTCGGCGTTCTGGCCGTCCCAGCAGCTCTGGAAGGCGAACGAACGCACCACCTTGCTGCCCTGCGGGCAGATCGGGTACTGCTGCGTCAGCTGGACCTTGTTCTCGAAGCCGGTGCAGCTCCAGTGCGCGTTGGCGTTGGCCAGACCGTTGGTGGTGGTCTTGGCGTCACCGGTGATGATGCGCAGGAACTGCGGCATCGCGACGACCTTGCTCGCCGGGCTGCCGACGTACTTGATCTGCGCCTGGACCGGGGTGAGGATCTTGCCGACGTTGCCTTCCTTGCCGCCGCCGTCCCGGTTCTGGTCGAAGTCCTGGGTGCCGTCCTGGATGCGGACCACCGGCCAGTAGTACGACGACAGGTCGCTGCGGTTCTGGCAGCTGGTGCCGCCCTGCAAGAACGTGTTGTTGCTGGAGAACGCGTTGACCTTCTGGTTGCCGACGTAGTCGTGCAGGTGGTGCGCGCCGTTGGTGACACCGGGCGCCACGATCACGTTGTCGGTGTTGAAGTTCTTGTTCGCGTTCACACCGCAGCGCGTGGTGAACGTGCCCGTCGACGCGTTGCCGAGACGGCGCGGCTTGCCCTGGACGTTCGGCGCGACCTTGGTGATGTCGACGAAGTCGGCCGCGGCCGGGCCGTTGCCGGCCTGTCCGCCGGCGTTCTGCTGCTGACCGGCGTTGCCCTGCTGCTGGCCGCCGTTCTGCTGCTGGCCACCGTTCTGCTGTTGCTGGCCGCCGTTCTGCTGCTGCCCGCCGTTCTGCTGCTGCTGGCCGCCGGCGGTCGTCTGGTTGGCGGTCTGCGTCGTACAGGCGGCGAGCTGCTTCAGCGCGTTGTCGAAGGAACCGCCGACCCGCTGGATGTCGATGCGGATCCGGTCGATCGTCGCGGCCCGCTTCTCCTTGAGAGGGCCGACGATCGCGTTCTGCACGAAGCTCGGATCGTTGGTCTGCGACTGCCGGGTGGAGGCGAGCCGGGTGTAGGCCTCGGTGATCTGCTTGTCGAGGTTCGCCAGCTCCGTCGCCACGCCCTGACGGGCCGCGTTCGGCACGTTCGTCAGCTTCTGGCCGACGTCCGGGCAGGAGATGGTCGCGGCCTGCGCCGTCGCGGCCTTGGTCTGGTTGCCTCCCCACGACTGGTTGTTCGACTCGTGCGCCGAGGCGTAGAAGTTCGCCCAGATCAGCCCGCCCCCACCGAGCGCTAGGGCCGCCGATGCGGCTATGGCCTTGGTGGCCAGCGGCGTACGGCGTTTTCGTGTGTTGCGTCCCATGGAACTCCTCTGACTTCCTTGCGGGGCAGCATCGAGGCGCCCGACAGGAGTGAAGCGGCGCCCTTCCATACGGACGCCGCCCCAGAGATGTTCACCGGTCTCACAAATTCCTCGCAGGAACACGGGAGTTGACAGGTCAGCGGTCCCTGTCCAGATAGGCGATCACCGCCAGGACGCGCCGGTTGTCGTCGTCCGACACCTCCAGGCCGAGTTTGGCGAAGATGTTCGAGGTGTGTTTGGCGATCGCCCGTTCCGTCACCACCAGCTGCGCCGCGATGCCCGCGTTGGAGCGGCCCTGCGCCATCAGCTCCAGCACCTCCCGCTCGCGCGGGGTGAGACGGCCGAGCGGCCGGTCACCGGCCGACCGCCGGGACAGCAGCTGCTGGATCACCTGCGGGTCCATCGCCGTACCGCCCGCCGCCACCCGTCGTACGGCGTCCACGAACTGCTCCGCGTCGAACACCCGGTCCTTCAGCAGATAGCCGATCCCGCCGTCGCCGTCGGCGAGCAGCTCGCGCGCGTACAGCTGCTCCACGTGCTGGGAGAGCACCAGCACCGGCAGTCCGGGCCGCGCCTTGCGGGCCGCCAGCGCGCACTGGAGGCCCTCGTCGGTGTGCGTCGGCGGCAGCCGGACGTCGACCACGGCGACGTCCGGTTCCAGCTCCGCCAGCGCCCGGGTGAGTTCGGGGCCGGTCTCGACGGCCGCCGCGATCTCGAAGCCGAAGGCCTCCAGCATCCGCACCAGCCCGTCGCGCAGCAGGAAGAGGTCTTCGGCTAGGACAACACGCACGGGATCTCCATGGTCACCATGGTGGGACCGCCGGCGGGGCTGCTGACGGCCAGGACTCCGTCGAATGTACCGAGCCGGCGTTCGACCCCGGTGAGCCCCGAGCCGGCCCCGATCGCCGCGCCGCCCCTGCCGTTGTCGGTGACGGTGATCCGCAGCCGGCCGTCGGTGTGGTGCACGTCGACCCAGACCCGGTCGGCGTCGGAGTGCTTGACGGCGTTGGTGAGCAGCTCGTTGACCGCGAAGTAGCCGGCCGACTCGACGGGCGCGTCCGCGCGGCCGGACAGCTCCACGGTGACCTCCGTGGGCAGGGGCAGCCGGAGCGCCAGCGCCCGTACGGCGTCGCCGAGGCCGCGTTCGGCGAGGACCGGCGGGTGGATGCCGCGCACCAGGTCGCGCAGTTCGTCCAGGGCCTCCGCGGAGTTCCGGCGGGCCTGGGCGATCAGCTTCTTCGCCTGTGCCGGGTCCCGTTCGACCAGCATCTCGATGGTGCCGAGGTCCATGCCCATGGCGACCAGCCGGGCCTGGGCCCCGTCGTGCAGGTCCCGTTCGATGCGGCGCAGCTCGGCGGCGGAGGTGTCCACGGCGTCCCGCCGGGTCTCGGTCAGCACCCGGACCCGCTCGGTGAGCGCGCCGTCGGGGGCGCCGATCACGGCCCGGGTGAGCCGGAAGTGCGCGGCCAGCAGACGGGGGGTGCGGCGCCAGCCGACGGCGAGGATCACGGCGGCGAGCGCGGCCGCGCCGAAGGCGCTCACCTGGCCGGTCACCGGCACGAAGGCGTACCAGTAGGTGTCGCCCGGACCCCGCACGTACGCCCGCCACACCCCGGCCGCCAGCAGGAACCCCTCGAGCGGGAAGAACACCAGCACGGCCGGCACCAGCGCGGTGACGAAGCCCGCGGTCATGTCCACGGGCAGCCAGATCACGTCCCGCCGCACCTGCGGGTCCCGGAGCAGGGCGACCGTGCGCGTCCAGGGGTTGGCGTGCTCGGGGAGCGGCTGGTACACCGCCGGGATGCGGATCCCGCACCACTGCGCCGCCAGCCTCCTGCGGGCGTCCGCCAGGGCCCGTACGCCGGTGAGGATCGCCGGAGTGGTGAGGAGCCCGATGCCGAGCGGGACGAGCGCGAGGGAGACGAGGGTCAGGGCGAAGAACGCCACGCCGCACGGCAGCACGACGAGGGCCAGCACCAGCCCCTGCACCGCGGCCAGCAGCGCCTCCCTGGCCACGGTGCGGAAGTCGTCTCTCTTCTGGTCGGTGTTCATGCCGTCAGTCTCGCCGACGGCCGCGGGCCGCGTCAGTCGTCCGAGGACCCCTCCCGGAGGGTGGTGCCAGGTACACCCCCGGCCCTGGCCAGGACCTTCGCCTCCGCCTCGGGGGAGAGGCCCTTGGCCGTACGGTCCGGCCGCAGGGGTGCCCGGCCGCCGATCCCGGTCAGCCACCGCCAGGTGTCCGCGACCGTCTCGCCCACGGGCCGGCACCTCAGCCCGGTCGCGAGTGCCCGGGACACGTCCGCGCGGTGCAGCGCGTCGTACATCTCGCCGCCCGGCGGCACCCACACCGGCAGATCGGTCCACGGTTCGATCCCGGCGTCCAGGATCGTCCGGGGATCGGTCCAGCGCAGCTCCGCGTCCGCGCCGGTGGCGTGTAGACACGCCTGGAGCAGCTCGCCCATGGTGGTGTGGCCGGGCGGGCTCACCAGGTCGTACGGCCCGCTCGACGCCCGCTCCACCGCGCCGAGCAGCCAGTCGGCGAGGTCGCGCACGTCGATGTACTGCAAGGGCAGCTCGCGCGGGCCGGGGGCCAGCACCGGGCCGCCGCGGGCGATCCGGGTCAGCCACCAGGGCAGCCGCCCCACGTTCTCGTACGGCCCGAGGATCAGCCCGGCCCGCACCAGCAGCGAGTCGGCCGCCCCGAAGGCCCCGGCGGCGGCCAGTTCGCCGCCGCGCTTGTCCCGTCCGTACTCCGTCGCCCCGGCGTCGGGGTCGCCCTCGACCAGGGCGGCGTCCTCCGCGCTCCCGGGCGCGGGGGGCCAGGCGTACACCGACCGGCTGGAGACGTACACGTACCGTCCGGCCCGGCCGCGCAGCAGCCGGGCCGCCTCGTGCACGGCACGCGGGGCGGCCGACCAGGTGTCGACCACGGCGTCCCAGGAGCCGCCGTCCGCCGCCAGCGCGGCGAGGCCGTCTGCCGCGGTGCGGTCGCCGTGCAGCGCCCGCACCCCGGCCGGGGGCCGGTGCCGCCCCCGGTGGAAGACCGTCACCTCCCAGCCGCGTCCGAGCGCGGCCTCCACGACGGCCCGCCCCACGAACTCCGTACCGCCCAGCACAAGAAGTCTCATGCCGGTGATCGTGCCCGGTCCGGGGCCCGCGGGGGACGGGACTCTGCCGAGGGCAGAAGGGTCAGCGGCCGGTCGGCGGGGTGTACTTGTAGCCGACCCGGCGCACCGTCTGGATGGTCTGCCGGTGCTGGGCGCCCAGCTTGCGGCGCAGCCGGGCGATGTGCACGTCGACGGTGCGGCCGTCGCCGACATGGCCGTAGCCCCACACCGTGGTGACCAGCTGGTCGCGGGTGTGCACCCGGTGCGGATGCGCCACCAGGTGGGCGAGCAGCTCGAACTCCAGGTAGGTGAGGTCGAGTTCGCGGCCCTCGACGCTGGCGGTGCGCTGCACGGAGTCGATCCGCACCAGAGGCTCGGTGCCGGATTCCACCGAGGGCTCCGGCCGGTCCGTGACCGCGACCGGGGCGAACGGGGGACGCTGGTCGGCCGGGACCAGCACCAGATAGCCGACCATCGGCGGCTGGCCGGGCAGGGCGGGCAGGGTGTGCTGCGGCGCGGGCAGCCAAGTGGCGCCCGGCGGAAGGAAGTCCGCGACGTCCACCGTCTCGTCGCGGTCGACGGCACGCAGCCGGTGCCGGCCGGGGGCGGTGAGCGTGGATGCGGAGGAAGCGGAGGAAAGGGGACGAGTAGTCGCCATGGGAGGTCAGCTCTTTCGCGCGAGGAGTTCGCCGGGTGGGACGGCGGCCGCGATTCGTGGTCGGGCGCGCCGGAGGACGTACGTCGTTTCGCGCTGGCCGAAGGCCGGGGTGTACGGCTTTAGAGGGCCTGCGCGTTCATCGCGCGGCAACACACACGATCGAAGTCGTGGTGCTGGCGGGAAGGCCAGAACGGCTCGAGGTCGTGACGACCCGTCGCGGTGATCTGCTGAAAGCCGGCCATGGGGCCATTGAAGCAGAGGCGTGCGGCGGGCAGGACCCTCCTCTCACTGCTCGGACGCTTCCTTGGCGTGAAATTGACGTTGCATCCGCCCGGGACCCCTGGTTTCCGCGCTGGTCAGGGGCCTGATGGGCGGTCGGCCGTGTCCGGAATGCCGTCTCATCCCTCGGACAGGGGCGGCTCGGAGAGCACCGCGGCGGCCGCCAGGAGCCGCCGGGCGGCGGCCCGCAGGGCGTAGTCCGGATGCGGTGCGTCGCCCGCGAACGGATCGCTGCCGACCCGGCGGGCGGAGCCGGCGGCCCGCCGCAGCGCGGGCACGGCGAAGCGGGGGAGGAGACCGATCTCCGTGAGCGCCGCCATGGGCGCCTCCCAGCCGCGGCCCGTGACGGCCCCGGCCAGCCACCGGGCGAGCGGCTCCACCGTGTCCTCGGTGCGGCCGGTGATCCGCCGGACCGCGAGCGCCGCCTCGCCCCGGGTGACCTTCGGGGTGCCGGGCGCCAGCCACGGCTCGACGAGCGGCAGCAACGGCGCGCCCGCCGGGCCGAGTCGGCCCGCCGACGCCAGCCACCACGACGAACCGTCCGCCGGCTCCCGCCCGAGGACGGAGAGCGCGAGCCGGGGGTCGCCGGCCACCCGGTGGTGCGCCACCGCGGCCCGCACCCGCAGCGCGCCGTCACCGCCGCCGCGCGCGGCGGCCGACAGCGCCCGCTCGCCGGTGCCCGCGGCGGCGGCTCCGAGAGCGCCGAGCACGGCCACCGCGGCGACGGCGTGTGCGCCGGTGTCCTCGTCCGCCGGGCCGAAGTCCCGGCCCTCCGCGGCCGCCGGGCCGGCGGGGCGCGCGCCGACGTGACGGCGCACCAGGGCGGCCAGCGGATCGACCACGGCGGCCGCCGCCTCCGGGTACCGGGTCAGGACCTCCACCAGCGGGGCCGAGGCCGCGTCGAGGCGCCCGGCCACGGCCCGGGCGACGGGAAGCGCTGCCGCGCCGTACACGTCGGCGACCGCGGTGACCGCGCGGACGGTGCTGTACGCGGCGGGCTCCGCCAGGACCAGCCGGGCCGTCTCCCCGACCGCCTCCGGCGCCCGGGCGCGGGCCAGCGCGGTGAGCACCGCCGCGCGCAGCTCCGGGCCGTCCGCGGCCAGCCACGGCCGCACACGTTCCCGTACGGCCGCACGGCACGGCGGCGGCAGCGCAGCCGTCAGCCGGGCCAGCCGGTACACCTCCCAGGCCGCGCACCGCAGATCGCGCAGCACCCACGGCAGCACCTCCGCCTCGCGGTCCCGCCAGCGCTCGGTGATCTCGTGGGCGAGCGGCACGCCGTGGGCGACGGCCCGCACGGCCGCGTCGGGGTCCGCCAGCAGACGGTCGGTGAACGGGCGGTGGGGGTGCGGCCATGCGGCCCCGTCCCGGGCGTGCGGGTCGGCGGCGTAGGCCCGGGCGGCGACGTCCACCAGTCCTGCGGGCAGCGGGAGTCCGGCGGTGCGCAGCAGATCCTCGGCGGCGGCGAGCCGCACCCGCGGCTCGGGGTCGGTCAGCAGGCCGTGCCGCCAGCCGCCGTCGCCCGCCTCCAGCAGCGCGAGCGCGGTCACCACCCGGCCGCGCACCGCGGGGTCGGGTTCCGCGTCGAGCCGGGCGCGGAGCAGGGGCAGCAGCGGCAGGGCGTAGGGCCGGCCCAGCGCCGTGATCAGCAGCAGCACGGCGTCCCGTACGGGGGCGGCGGGGTCGTGCGCGAGGTGCAGCAGGGACGGCAGGGCGAGGGCGGTGGCGCGGCGGGCGGCCGTGCGTTCGGCCGGGGTTCCGGCGCCGCCCGCGATGCCGCCGAGGAGCCAGAGGAGTTCCGGCCGGTGGCCGGGGCCGTCGAGGGCGAGCCGGGCGAGATGGGGGACGGCGTGGGCCGAGGCGTCGTGGACGTCCCCCTGGTGGCACAGGGCGGAGACCAGCTCGTCCATGGCCCCCTCGCGCACGCCGGCGTCGGCGGACTCCATCGCCCGCAGCAGTCCGGGGATGTCGTCGGCCGGTCCGTACGCGTGCGTGAGCCTCCCCCAGTCGGGCTGTTCCTCCTCGGTCTCCATGGGCGCACGATATGCGCGAGGGGCGCCCGCCGTGACGGCGGGCGCCCCTCGGGCGAAGCGGGACGGGTCAGACCTGGCCGGCCTTCTCCAGCGCGGCGCAGCAGGTGTCCACCAGCAGACGGGTCACCACGTACGGGTCGACGTTGGCGTTCGGGCGGCGGTCCTCGATGTAGCCCTTGCCGTCCTTCTCGACCTGCCACGGGATCCGGACCGAGGCACCGCGGTCGGAGACGCCGTAGGAGAACTTGTCCCACGGGGCGGTCTCGTGCAGACCCGTCAGGCGCTCGTCGATGCCGGCGCCGTAGTTCTTGACGTGGTCCAGCGGCTTGGAGCCCTCGCCGAGCGCCTCGCACGCGGTGATGATCGCGTCGTAGCCCTCGCGCATGGCCTTGGTGGAGAAGTTGGTGTGCGCGCCCGCGCCGTTCCAGTCGCCCTTGACCGGCTTCGGGTCCAGGGTCGCGGAGACGCCGAAGTCCTCGGCCGTGCGGTACAGCAGCCAGCGGGCCACCCACAGGTGGTCGGAGACCTCCAGCGGGGAGACCGGGCCGACCTGGAACTCCCACTGGCCGGGCATGACCTCGGCGTTGATGCCCGAGATGGCGAGGCCGGCCTTCAGGCAGTTGTCCAGGTGGGCCTCGACGATGTCGCGGCCGAAGATCTCGTCGGCGCCGACACCGCAGTAGTAGCCGCCCTGCGGGGCCGGGAAGCCGTTCTCGGGGAAGCCCAGCGGGCGGGTGCCCTCGAAGAAGGTGTACTCCTGCTCGATGCCGAAGATCGGCTCCTGCGCGGCGAACCGCTCGGCGACCTCGGCCAGCGCGGCCCGCGTGTTGGACCGGTGCGGGGTCATGTCGATGTCGAGGACCTCGCACAGCACGAGGATGTCGTCGCCGCCGCGGATCGGGTCCGGGCAGGTGAAGACCGGCTTGAGCACGCGGTCCGAGGAGTGGCCCTCGGCCTGGTTGGTGGAGGACCCGTCGAAGCCCCAGATCGGCAGCGCGTCGAGACCGGCCGGTGCACCCGTGATGATCTTCGTCTTGGAACGGAGCTTGGCCGTCGGCTCGGTGCCGTCGATCCAGATGTACTCAGCCTTGAAGGTCACGGGGGCCACATCCTTCGGGGTGGGTCGGGCGCACTTGCGGGTGCTGCGGCGCTGCGGCACTGGGGCGCCGCTCGATCTGCCGCGCAGCCTGTCAACGGGCCGTTTCCCGGTCATTGCTCGAATGTGAACCCCGTGTTACCTGGGGGTTCTGTGCCGCGGATCACGTTGTGAGCCGCCGCCGGGCGCGGTATCGCCCGCCTCCGCCGCGGCTGTCCGCACACCGTCCAGGAAGTCCCGGACGGCGGCCAGCTGGTGGGCGTCGTAGCCGCGCAGCAGCTCCGCCGACCGCTCGATCAGCGGCCCGAAGAAGGCCCGGCCCAGCGCCACGGCGCTGTCCTCGACCTCCGCGACGACCTTCCGCCGGTCCCCCGCCCCGCGCACCCGGCGCACATGCCCGGCCCGTTCCAGCCGGTCGACGAGCGCGGTCGTACCCGCCGAGTTCAGTCCGAGCACGCCGCCGAGCCGCCCGACGCTCATCTCCTCGCCCGCGCGCCGGGCGTCCATGAGCGCGATCAGGGCGCGCACATCCGTCGGATGCATGCCGTGCAGCTGCGCGAACCGGGCGCTGTGCAGGCCGAGTTCGACGACGACGGCGCGCAGCAGGTGGACGATCTCCAGCTCGGGCCCCGGGGCGGGGCCGGACGGGGTGGACAAGCGGACCCTCCCGGTTATCATCTCGCTCGGCGAATATCTTGCTGAGCGAGATAATAAGGGGGAGTCATGAGCGGACACGACCACGACGCGTTCCGGGCGGCCTACGACAAGGTCTTGGCGAAGTGGCCGGCCGACCGTGCGGCGCTGACGGTCGCCACGCCCTTCGGCGAGACCCGGATCAACACCTGCGGCCCGCGCGACGCGCCCCCGCTGCTCCTGCTCCCGGGCGGCGGCGGGGCGACCTCGGCCTCGTGGTACGCCCAAGCCGCCGTCCTCTCCCGGACGCACCGGGTGCTGGCCGCGGACCTGCCCGGTGCCCCGGGGCTGAGCCCGGCCGGCGACCGTCACCCCCGTACGGTCGCCGACCTGACCGGCTGGCTGGACGCCGTACTGGACGGTCTCGGCGTCGCGGCAGCCGACGTCGGCGGGCACTCCTACGGCGCCTGGATCGCCCTGCACCACGCGCTGCGCGCGCCCGCCCGGGTGCGCCGCCTGTTCCTCCTGGACCCGACCCAGTGCTTCGCCGGGTTCAAGGCGGCGTACCTGTTCGCCGCGCTGCCGATGCTGACGCGGCCCACGCCCCGCCGGGTCCGCGCCTTCCTGGAGTGGGAGACCGGGGGCGTGCCCCTGGATCCCGACTGGCTCCGCCTCCAGGAGGCGGCCGCCGGCTTCCCGGCCCGGCGGCCGGTGACGGGCCCGCGCCCGGCGGCGGACGCGCTGCGCGGCCTCGGGGTGCCGGTCCTGCTGCTCGTGGCCGCGAACAGCAGGACCCATGACCCTCGTGAGGTGGTGGCACGGGCCGGGGCGCTGCTGCCGCACGCGAAGACCGCCGTACTGCCGGAGGTCTCCCACCATGCGCTGCCGCAGACAGCGCCGCCCGCTCTGAACCGGCACCTCACGGATTTCCTGTCGGCTCCCTGAGTCTCACCCCACCTTCTCGATCACCGCGCGCCGGATGAGGAACTTGCCCGGTTCCCGGACCTGTTCGAAGGCGGCGTTGTTGAGCAGAACGCAGCTGCCGGAGACGGAGGTCACCTTCACCGTGGTGGACTTGTTGTTGTCCAGGTTGGTGACCTTCAGGGTCGTCCCCGCCGGGAACTGGTTGCTGGACGCGGCCGGGGCGCCGCCCTCGCCGGAGAGCGTCACGGTGGAGCCCTTGCATACCTGCTGGCCGGAGGCCGCGGCACCGCCGTCGTCGGCTCCGGCGGCTCCGGTCTGCGAAGGCTGGGCGCTCGGCTGGGCGTCCCCGGCCTGCTGGCCGGCTCCCTGCTCGCCGGCTCCCTGCTGGCCCGCTCCTTGCTGGCCCGCGTTGCCGTTCTGCGCCCCCTGGGAGTCCTGAGCCGACTCCCCAACGGTGCATCCGGCGGCCTTCTGCTGGACCTCGATCTGTTTGATGACCGCCTCGCGGTTGGCGATCCGGGCCGCCGACTGCGCGTCCGGATTCGCCTTCTGGTCCGCGATGAACTTGTCGTTGTTGCCGTGGGCCGTGGCCAGCCCCTGGCAGACGGTCGAGTTCCCGGCCGACAGTGTCTTGGCGTCCTGCGGGCTCTGCGCGGCGTTCGAGGTGGTCGCCAGCGCGAAGGCTCCGCCGCCCGCCACCGCCGCGGCACTGACGAGCAGCGCGATCTTCTTCTTCGTGCCGAGAGTTCTCCTGCGCGACATGCGCGCCTCCTGAAGAGGTAGGGGAGCGTACGTCGCTATGTACGAGATGCCGAACGGGGTTACTCAGCGGTCGCGTAAGTCGCCGAAGTAACCTGCGTCACAGCAAAGGTGATAAGTCGTCAGCTCTTGTTGTGGGAGAGGGCCTCCCGTACGGCCTCCTCGGTGCGGGCCACCAGCGCGGTTCCGTCGTCCGCGGTGATGATCGGGCGCTGGATGAGCTTGGGGTGCTCGGCGAGCGCGGCGATCCACCGGTCCCGGGCGCCCGCGTCCCGCGGCCACTCCTTCAGCCCCAGCTCCTTGGCGGCCGCCTCCTGGGTGCGGGTGATGTCCCAGGGTTCGAGGTTCAGCCGGTCGAGTACGGCCCTGATCTCGCTCTCGCTCGGCACGTCCTCCAGATAGCGGCGGACGGTGTACTCGGCCCCTTCGGCGTCGAGCAGGCTGATCGCGCTGCGGCACTTCGAGCAGGCCGGATTGATCCAGATCTCCATGCGGAACACGGTACTCGGCATCGGTTCTGTTCGAATTTCAGACGCCTCGGCAGCCCCACCTCCATCCTCCGTGACAGCACGTCAAATTCAGTCGTCACCTGCGGCTTTGCTGTTTCCCGTGGACCCCCGATTGTCAGTGCCCACCGGTAGACTGGAAGCAGTGTTCGAGGGAAGTCGCCGGAGCCCCGGGGACCGCCCGACCGCGACAGGAGGATGCCTGTGCCCGCTGCCGCCCTGAAGCCGAAGCCGATGCCGACCCAGTCCACCGCGAAGCGTCCCGTGCTGTTCGACTCGCCCTACGAGCCCGTGGCGAAGCGACCGCTGCCGGCCGGCCGGCCGCGCGAGTGGTACGTCTCGCACAACCGGCGCCTGAAGGCCATGCGCCTCGCCATAGCCCTTCTCGACTCCGGGGTCCACCTGCCGGACCAGGCCCGGAACGAGACGATCCGCGACACGGCCGAGCGGATCGGGATGCGTCCCCCGTCCGACACCACCTGCCACATGGTGCGGGCGCTGATGCGGTACTCGCGCTGAGCGAACCGGCACGCCGGGTGCCCCGCCGGGCGGGGCACCCGGCGTCGTCACACGGTCAGTTCCCGTTCCAGCGGAGTCCGGAAGCGCGGGGTGATCCGGGTCGCCCCCAGCCGGTCTCCCAGCCGCCCGGCCTCCGCCGCGACCGCGTCCCCGGCCTCCCGGCGGACGCGGTCCTCCGGGATCCGCCAGACGATCCCGCCGTCCGCGCGCTGCGCCCAGCCGCCCACCACCCGGCCGTTCCACCACACCGTCGGGCCCACGTTGCCGCTGCGGTCGAAGAGCAGCGGGCGCAGCGCCGGATCCAGATACCAGTCACGCTGCTGCCAGGCCATGGCCGTCGGGTCGAGCGCGGGCAGCAGTGCCGCCCAGGGCTCCCCGGGGGCCGCCACCGGGTCCGTGTCCCCGTCGGCGACGTACCCCGGGCCCTCGTCCAGCGAGACCTCCCGGGCGCCGATCGCGGACAGCGCACGGCGGACCTCCGTCACCCGCCAGCCGGTCCACCACTTCAGGTCCGCCTCCGTCGCCGGCCCGCACGCCCGCAGCCAGCGGCGCAGCAGGCCGGCCTGGGCCTCGGCCACGTCCAGCTCGGGGTGGGGCGGCGCCGGTGCCCAGCGGAACATGCCGGACGTCCACGAGCCGAGCGGCCGGCCCCGGACCACCTTGCCCTCCACGCCCAGCACGCGCAGCAGCCGCGTCGAGACCGTGTGCACGCCCTCGTAGCTCTTCCCGGCCGCGTACACGAACTGCTCGCGCAGGCGGGGCTCGTCCGCCGCCAGCTCCGTCGCCGTCGCCTGGCCGCGCCGGGTCAGCGCGGCGAGCGTGGCCTCCTCGACCTCCGCCAGCCAGGCCGCGTCCGGGGCACCCGCGCTCGCCATGTCCCGCAGCAGACTCGCGCGCTCGCGGGCGGCCACCGCCAGGCCCGTCGAGGCGTGGACGACGGCCGTCAGCTCCGCGGGGAACACGAACACCGTGTGCCGCATGCCGTGCATCCGCACCAGCGTGCCGTCCTCGTACAGCGCCCGCTCCGTCTCCGGCACCGCCCTCGCGGGGTCGGTCAGCCGGGCGGCCACCGCCAGGTGCACCGTCGCCGGGTCCGAGCCGTGCAGGGCCACCAGGGAGGCGGCGACCTCCTCGGGGGCCGCCGCCCGTGCCGTGCCCGCCAGACGGTGCCGCACGGCCAGCCGGGCCCGCCGCTCCGCCACGTCGATGTGCCGCCGCCCGACCGTCATCCCGGCCTCCCCTGTCTCACGATGTCCTGTCGCCATGGTCGCCGACGCCACTGACAACCGGCCCCGGCGCCGGGAACCGCCCGTCCAGCAGGGCGGCCACGAACGCCCGCCGGTCCTCCGCGTGGTCGCGGAACCACAGGCCCAGCCAGTGCTCGGCGTCCGGGAGGTCGAGACGCGTGTACCGGGCGCGGGCCGACAGCGCGTCCTGCACGGCCTCCGTCACGGCCGGCGGGACGACCGTCTCGGTGCCCGGCACCGCCAGCACCGCCCGGCCCGCGTAGGAGCGCAACGCCTCCAGGGCGGGGGAGCGGCGCCAGCTGTCCGGGGTGCGGATCAGCTCGGAGAAGCGGCTCTCGCCGGTGCCGAACGGGACCGCCCAGGCCTCGGGGGTGTAGACGGCGGGCGCGCACAGGCCCACCGCCGCCACCCGGCGCCCGTAGTGCGCCACCAGGTCCGCGACCGTCTGGCCGCTCATGCTGAAGCCGACCAGCACCAGGGGGTCGGCCGCCGGGGCGTACGCGTCGAGCACCGCGACCGCCTGCTCGTACCGGCGGCGCAGACTCGACTCCGCGAGCGAGCCCGTGCTGTCGCCGTGTCCGGAGAAGTCGAACGCCAGGGCCCGGCACCCGTGAGCGGCGAAGTCGGCGAGGAACGGCAGCAGCCGCTCCTTGCTGCCGTTTCCGGCGCCGTGCAGCAGCACCGCCGTGGCCCGGCCGGCCGGTCCGGCGCTCGCTCCGCTGAGCCGTTCGCCGTCGTACGCGTGGGCAAAACCGGTGAGTTCGTCCATGCGGGCCATTCACTCACGCCCGCCGGCTCGTCCGGAACGTGCCCGCCGGCTGGTCCGGAGCGCGCCTGCCGGACGGGCCCGAATCGCGCCTGCCGACTGGACTGGTCCGGAGCGCGCCCGCCGGACGGGCCCGGAACGCGCCCGCCGGACGGGCCCGAAAACGGGATGCACCGGCGGTCACGCCCTCCCTACGCTGAACAAACAGCGGCGAATCCGGCACACCCGCCTCTTCCCGCACCCGCCTCACTCCGCACCACCTCACCCCCCCGCACCACCTCACTCCCCCCCCCCCGCACCACCTCACTCCCCCCCCGCACCCCTGCTTCCCCCGCACCCCCTCCTCCCCTCTTCCTCCTCCTCTCTTCCTCCCTCCCACCCCACTCACCCACGGAGGTCCGTCATGCGTGGCATTCTCGCGACCGGGACCCTCGTCCTGGTGATCCTCGGAATCGGAGACCATCTCTGGTGGCTCGCCGCCGTCGCGCTGCTGTATCTGTACGCGACACACGGACGCGGCTCACCCGGTACGCCCCCGCCGGCCGGCTCCGGCGCCCTGCCCGACAACTACCGCGCCTACCGCGAACGCCGGGACCGGCAGGCCAAGTGGGAGCGGCGCTACCGTCGTGAGCGGCCCTTCGAGACCCGCCGGCAGCAGCGGGAGAAGGCACGCTGAGCGGGGGCGTCGCCGGCCGTCACAGGCCGGGGGCGCCCCACACCGGGAACCAGCGGCCCAGGTCCGGCTCGATCCGCAGATCGTCCTCCAGCACCGCCTTCAACTGGAGCTCCAGCGCCGTGTCCCGCCGCTCGGCGGCCCCGGGCAGCGGGGCGAACGGATAGAACGTGCCGCGCTTGTAGAGGTAGACGAGCGCCAGCTTCCGGCCGCGGTCGTCCGTGAACGCGGCAAGGGAGCACAGCAGTTGCGGCCCGAAGCCGTTGATCTCCAGCGAGCCGTTCACCGCGTGCAGGTCGTTGACGAGCTGCGGCAGCTGGTCGGGGGAGCGCCGGGACACCAGCCAGGAGTAGCCGAAGCCGTCCCGGCACAGCTCCACCGGCGGGCCGGTGCGGTCGGTGTCCGCGTCCAGCAGCGCCTGGACCTCGCGGTGCGTCTGCTCGAAGGCCGCGCCCTCCACCGTGGCGAAGCACACCGCCCCGCTGCCGGTCGGCGTGAAACCGGACGCCGCCTGGAGCGTCACGGCCGCCGACGGCAGGGCGAACAGCCGGTCGAGATCGGGCGCGACCGGCTTCGTGCGGCCCAGCAGGATGTCCAGCAGCCCCACCGCTCAGCCCGCCCTGCCCGGGGTGGCGGCCTCGCCCAGCTCCGCCGAGATCCGGCCCAGCTGGGCAAGGCGCTGCTCCAGGCTCGGGTGGGTGGAGAAGAACCGCTCGATGCCGGGCTCCTTGCCGGTCGCCGGGGTGAAGTAGAACGCGTTGAAGGCCTGGGCCGTGCGCAGGTCCTTGGTGGGGATCCGCGCGATCTCCCCGGAGACCTTGGTGAGCGCCGCCGCCAGTGCCGAGGGCCGCCCGGTCAGCTGTGCCGCCGCGCGGTCGGCCGCCAGCTCCCGGTACCGGGACAGCGCCCGGATCAGCAGGAAGCTGATCGCGTACACGGCCGCGGAGACGCCCAGCACGGCGGCGAAGACGGCCGCGGTGTTCTGGTCCCGGCGGCCGCCGCCGAGGACCTGCGAGTAGAAGGCGAACCGTACGACGAGGCCCGCGATCACTCCGAGGAAGGACGCCACCGTGATCACCGCGACGTCCTTGTGCGCCACGTGCGACAGCTCGTGCGCGAGCACGCCCTCCAGCTCGGCGGGCTCCAGCCGCCGCAGCAGCCCCGTCGTCACGCAGACCACGGCGTGATCGGCGTTGCGCCCGGTCGCGAACGCGTTCGGCATGTCCATCTCGGACACGGCGACCGCCGGCTTGGGCAGGTCGGCGATCGCGCACAGCCGGTCCACCACGGCGTGCAGCTCGGGATACTCCTCCCGCTCCACGACCCGGCCGCGCATGGCGAACATCGCGATCCGGTCGGAGAACCAGAACTGCGCCACGAACATCGCCCCGATCAGGACGACGACCAGCAGCCAGGACTTCAGCAGCACGATCAGTGCGGCCACGAACCCCACGTACAGCAGCCCGAGCAGGAACAGCGTGAGACCCATGCGTGCGGTCAGCCGCCGATCGCTCCGGAACCGGCTCTGCATCTTGCATCACCCCGCAGTCAGGCACTCGTCCCGCTGTCCAGTGTGCACCTGCCGATTCCCATGAGAGGGTTCCGAACGGCCCCAGGAGCAGCAAAGGCCCCGGAGCGTCACCACCGCGGAGCGGCCCGCCCACCCAGCAGGTCACGGCCCCGGCCGAGCAGCCCGGCGACCTCCGGCCCCGACCCGTCCCGCACCCCCCACAGCAGCGCGCCGCGCACCGCCGCCGCTGCCTGCCCGCGCAGCCGCTCGTCGGCGTCGCCTAGCAGCGTCACGGCCGCCCGCAGCCGTGCGACCCCCTCGTGCGCGTTCAGCAGCCGCCATGACGACGCCCGTTCCCAGCGCGGCCGGGCCGGCTCCAGCCGCCGCAGCAGCCACGGCGCCGGGAGCGCGCGGGCCGACGGCAGCAGGGCGAGCGTGGCCTCGCGGACCACACCGGGCGCCGGATCCTCCAGCAGCCGCCGCATCCGCGGCACGTCCGTCACGTCCAGTGCCCGCAGCGCCGCCACCGCTCGTGCCCGCACCCCCGGCGCCGGATGGTCCAGCAGCGGCCGCAGCAGGGCGGCGTCCGTGCGCTGCCCGCACTCCGCGAGCCCGATCGCGGCCCCGGGCGGCAGCGCCGGGTCGGCCGGGTCGGCGCAGCGGGTCCGGTACCAGGGCAGCGGATCGGTTCCGTGCTGCCGCAGGACGTACCGGGCGCAGGCCCGCACCAGGGCCGAACGGTCGGCGAGGAACGCCGTGGCGCTCTCCGGCCGGCCCAGCCGCCGCAGCGCGGTCACGCCCGCCGACCGGGCCTGCGGACTCCGGGCGCCGAGCAGGGCGTCCAGCACCTCCGTCGCGTCCTCGCGCGTCACGGCGGTGAGGGCGGCGTCCGCGCAGAGCGTCTGTACGACGGTGTCGTCGTCCCGGGCGGCGGCGCGGGCCAGTTCCACCGCGGGCAGGAAGCCCTCCTCGACGGCCAGGCGGTATCCGAAGCGGCGTACCGCACGGTCACCGGAGGCGAAGAGCGGGGCAAGCCGCTCGCGGGGCGCCCCGCGCAGCACGTCCTGGATCAGACCGAGGGCGAAGTCCCCGCGGTGGCGGTCGCCGAGCCGCCGGATCAGCGGGACGAGCCGTGCGGCCGTCTCCGCGTCCAGTGCCTCGGCGAGCCGCTCGCGGGCGCGCGTCCGCACCGGCTCCGCCCAGTCGGCGCACCGCACGGCCACCAGGGGGAGCAGCTCCGGCCGGCCGGCGATCCGGTCCAGCGCCCGGTGCCGGATCCTGCCGTCGCGGTGGCACAGGGCGAGGGCGAGCCGGGCGTCGCCGAGCGGGTCGCCGACGGCCAGGGCAGCGAGCAGCGAGCGACCGTCGTCCGTCCGCTCCCAGGTGCCGGCCTCCGGGCGGCCCCAGTCCTCCGCCCGTGCGCCCTCGTCCAGCTCCAGCCAGGCCGCGGGGTCGCCGGTGTCGAGCACGTCCCGCAACTCGGCGCCCTTCGCGAGCCGCAGCGCCGCCGCCTCACCCTCTCGCACGTGTGTCTCCCGCTAGTGTTCTGCAGTGTTCTGCGCCCGGTTCCCGAGGGCCGCCGGACGGCCCTGGTCGCCCGGTTCCCGACCGCCGCCGGACGGCCCTAGTAGGGCGAGCGCAGCTGCGCGTACCCCAGCAGTACGATCACCGCGGCCACGCAGCCGAGCACCACGGCCGTCGACACCCAGGACGACCGGCGCGGCACCGGGTCCGGGTCGGCGCGGAAGGGGGCCGGCTCCGGCGGGTTCTCCTTCCAGCGGGCCGCGAGCATCCGGGCCCGGGCGGAGGGCTCCTTGTGCTCGGCCGCGTTCGCCCACCGGTGATCGAACTCGTGCTCCCAGTCGTCCTGTTCCGGCATCCCCGTTCAACCTCTCTCGTCCGACACAGTCGGGAGGGATGATCTCCCGACAATAGGAATCCTGGGAAGCGGGAATGGTTGCACGAGGGCCGGAGCCGGTCAGCCGGAGTGGCGGAAACGCGCCCGGTACTCGGTGGGTGTCGTGTCGAGCTTGCGGCGGAATGCCCGGATGAGGGTGTCGATCGTGCCGAAGCCGCAGCCGGACGCGACGCGTTCCAGGGTGTCGTCCGTGGTTTCGAGCCGGTTGCGGGCCACCTCGACGCGGGCCGCCTCGACGTAGGCGGCCGGGGTCATGCCGAGTTCCGTCTTGAAGATCCGGGTGAGCTGGCGCTCGCTGACGTGGGCGTGCCGGGCCAGGTCGGCGATGGTCAGCGGCCCGGCGATGCGTTCGGCGACGAAGTGGCGCAGCTCGGCCGTGCGCCGGGTGGTGGAGACGGGCTCGATGGGGACGCTGAACTGGCTCTGTCCGCTCGGCCTCTTCAGGTACATGACCAGCTGGCGGGCGACCCGCAGGGCGACGGCCTCCCCGAAGTCCTCGGAGACGAGCGCCAGGGACAGGTCCAGGCACGCGGTGATGCCCGCGCCGGTCCACACCCCGCCGTCCCGGATGAAGATCGGGTCGGCGTCCACCTCGACCGCGGGATGGTCGGCGGCGAGCTGCTGCGCGGTCGACCAGTGCGTGGTGGCGCGCCGGCCGTCGAGCAGCCCGGCCGCGGCGAGCAGGTGGGCGCCCACGCAGACCGAGGCGACCCGCCGGCTCCGGCCGGCGAGCGTGCCGACCCAGGCGACGACGGCGGGCTCGGTCAGGGCGTGCACCCGCCGCTGCTCGTCGACCTCGACCGAGCCGGGCACCAGCAGGGTGTCGATGGCCCGCCCGGACGCCTCCGCGAAGGTCAGGTCCGGCAGTACGCGGACTCCGGCGGCGGTGGTGACCGGGTCCATGGTCTCGGCGGCCAGCGCCACCTCGTACCCGGTCTCGTCGTCGGTCTCCCGCCGGAGCAGGGCGAACACCTCCGGCGGCCCGGTGACGTCCAGCAGGTCGACGCCGTCGAACAGCATGATGACGATGAACCGCCGAAGGCCGCTCATGTGATCCCCCCTTGGCCGGCACCCCCCGAGCCGACGGCCCGGCGCGTGTCCGGATCTGCACGTCGCACGACGATACCGTCACGGGAGTCGGCCTCATGGCGTGGCCGCCGGACGACGGAACGGCGAGACCCCGCCGCTCCGGGGAGCGGCGGGGCCTCGGTGGCGCCAGGAGGGCGTCCGTCACACGTCGAAGTACAGCTCGAACTCGTGCGGGTGCGGGCGCAGCTGGAGCGGGGCGATCTCGTTGGTGCGCTTGAAGTCGATCCACGTCTCGATCAGGTCGGACGTGAACACGTCGCCTTGGAGGAGGAACTCGTGGTCGGCCTCGAGGGCGTCGAGGACGGCGCCGAGCGAGGTCGGGACCTGGGCGACGTTCGCGTGCTCCTCGGGAGCCAGCTCGTACAGGTCCTTGTCGATCGGCTCGGCCGGCTCGATCTTGTTCTTGATGCCGTCCAGGCCCGCGAGGAGCAGGGCGGAGAAGGCCAGGTACGGGTTGCCGGAGGAGTCCGGGGCACGGAACTCGACGCGCTTGGCCTTCGGGTTCGAGCCGGTGATCGGGATACGCATCGCGGCGGAGCGGTTGCGCTGCGAGTACACCAGGTTGATCGGCGCCTCGAAGCCCGGCACCAGACGGTGGTACGAGTTCACCGTCGGGTTGGTGAAGGCCAGCAGCGACGGGGCGTGCTTGAGGATGCCGCCGATGTAGTAGCGGGCGGTGTCCGACAGGCCCGCGTAACCGGCCTCGTCGTAGAACAGCGGGTCGCCGTTGCTCCACAGCGACTGGTGCACGTGCATGCCCGAGCCGTTGTCGCCGAAGATCGGCTTCGGCATGAAGGTCGCGGTCTTGCCGTTGCGCCAGGCGACGTTCTTCACGATGTACTTGAAGAGCTGGAGGTCGTCGGCGGCGGCGAGCAGCGTGTTGAACTTGTAGTTGATCTCCGCCTGGCCGGCGGTGCCCACCTCGTGGTGCTGGCGCTCGACCTTCAGGCCCTGCTTGTCCAGCTCCAGGGAGATCTCGGCGCGCAGGTCGGCGAAGTGGTCGACCGGCGGGACCGGGAAGTAGCCGCCCTTGTAGCGGACCTTGTAACCGCGGTTGTCCTCCAGCGCACCGGTGTTCCAGGCGCCCGCCTCGGAGTCGATGTGGTAGAAGGACTCGTTCGCCGAGGTGGCGAAGCGCACGCTGTCGAAGACGTAGAACTCGGCCTCGGGGCCGAAGTACGCGGTGTCGGCGATGCCGGTCGACGCCAGGTACGCCTCCGCCTTCTTCGCCACGTTGCGCGGGTCACGGGAGTACTGCTCGCCCGTGATCGGGTCGTGGATGAAGAAGTTGATGTTGAGGGTCTTGTCCCGGCGGAACGGGTCGAGACGCGCGGTGGACAGGTCGGGGCGCAGGGCCATGTCCGACTCGTGGATGGCCTGGAAACCGCGGATCGACGACCCGTCGAAGGCCTGCTCGTCGTCGGGGTCGAACGCCTCGGCGGGCAACGTGAAGTGCTGCATGACGCCCGGAAGGTCGCAGAAGCGGACGTCGACGAACTTGACGTCCTCGTCCGCGATGTACTTCTTGGCCTCGTCGGCGTTCTGGAACATCCAGCTCCTCCTACTCCCGACCGTCCGCGCCGGGGTGGTAGATCGTTCGTGCGGCCAGTGCGGTGGCACACGCTGGTCTCGACCCTAGGGACGGGTGATTTCTCGGGCGTGACCCGTTTGTTTCGCAGAAGTTAACCAGCCCCCTGTCCACCGTAGCCCCGACACACCCCTGCGCGTAGTGCCCGAAACCGGGCGCAGTACCGTGGACGCGTGGACAACAGGCAGGCAATGGGATCGTGGCTCTCCGGGCCCCGCGCGGCCCTGGAAGAGGCGGGCGCCGACTTCGGATACCGGGGCGAGCAGCTCGGTCTCCCGGAGGAGGGGCCGAACTCGATCGCACGGCCCGGACGGCGGCTCGGCGCCCTCGCCGTGGACTGGGCGCTGTGCGTCCTGATCGCATACGGCCTGATCACCCACGGCTATGGCCCGGCCACGAGCAACTGGGCGCTGGGCGTCTTCTTCGTCCTGAGCGCGCTCACCGTGGGCACCGTCGGTTTCACTCCCGGCAAGCGCCTCTTCGGCATCCGGGTCGTGGCCCTGGAGACCGGCACCGTCAGCCCCGGACGCTCCCTGCTGCGCACGGTCCTGCTGTGCCTCGCGATCCCCGCGCTGGTCTGGGACCGCGACGGCCGCGGCCTGCACGATCGGCTCGCGAAGACGGTCGAGGTCCGCATCTGACGATGTGACGTACGCCACGAAGGCCGACCGCACCGACCGGCGTGAGTGACGTACGCCATGACGTAAGCAATGAAGGTCGCCCACATCGACCGGCGTGAGCGATGTACGCCATGAAGGTCGCCCACATCGACCGGCGTGAGCGATGTACGCCATGAAGGTCGCCCACATCGACCGGCGTGAGCGACATACGCCACGAAGGCCGACCGCACCGACCGGCGTGAGCGACGTACCCCGCGAAGGCCACCCGCACCCCCGGCGCGAGTGGCCTTCGGCGTGTCCGGGGGCCCGCTCAGCGGCGCAGCACGGCCGCCACCACCCGGCGCAGCTCGCCCTCCGGGTCCCGGGCGGCGTCGGCGGTGCGCCAGGCCACGAACCCGTCCGGCCGGACCAGCACCGCCCCGTCGGCCGTCGTGCCGTGCGCCGCGGCCCAGTCGCCCCCGCCGGGCCCGTCCCCGTCGTACGTCAGATCGGCGTCCGCCCCCGTGCCGATCCGGTACGCCTCCAGCCGTACGCCGTCGGCGGCGGCGAGGCGCCGGGCCGCGTCGTGCCAGGCCGCGCCCGCAGCCGAACCGGCGTCGCTGAGCAGCACCAGGGACCGCTCGTAGAGATCGACCGTGGAGAGCCGCTCGCCCGCCCGGCGCAGCCACAGGTGGGGTGCCCGGCTGCCCGGGTCCGCGACCAGCCGCACTCCGTCGGGCACGACCGGCTGGGCCTGGTCGGCGCCCAGGACGGCGCCCTCCAGATAGCGGTAGGCGAGGACGACGGGGAGGATGCCGCTGCGCGGGCCGCCGCCCACGCCCGGAGTGGGGGCGAAGCCGGGGTGGCTGTGCTCCACGGAGCGGGCCGAGGCGCGGGCGCTGGTCGCCATGGCGACGGGCCGGCGCTCGGAGTCGTAGGTCTCCAGCAGGCCGGGTCCGGCCCAGCCGTCCAGGACGGCGGACAGCTTCCAGGCCAGGTTGTGGGCGTCCTGGATGCCGGTGTTGGAGCCGAAGGCGCCGGTCGGGGACATCTCGTGGGCGGAGTCGCCGGCGAGCAGGACCCGGCCGGCCGTGTACCGCTCGGCGACGCGCTCCGCGGCGCGCCATGACGCCTTGCCGGTGATCTCGACGTCCAGGTCGGGGACGCCGACGGCCAGCCGGATGTGCCGCTGGAGCCGCTCCTCGGTGAACTCCTCCAGCGTCTCGCCCTGTTCCGGGTGCCAGGGTGCGTGGAAGACCCAGTGCTCCTTGTTGTCGACGGGCAGCAGGGCGCCGTCGGCCTCCGGGGCGGTGAGGTAGCAGCAGATGAAGTGCCGGTCGCCCACGGTCTCGGCGAGCAGCTTGGAACGGAAGGTGACGCTCACGTTGGCGAAGAGGTCGCCGTGGCCGCTCTGCCCGATGCCGAGCCGGCGCCGGACGGGGCTGCGCGGGCCGTCGCAGGCGACCAGGTAGTCCGCGCGGACCGTGTACAGCTCGTCGCTGTCGCGGTCCCGGACGAGCGCCGTCACTCCTTCGGGGTCCTGGTCGAAGGATTCCATCTCGTGGAAGTAGCGAAGGTCGCCGCCGAGCGCGCGGGCCCCCTTCAGCAGCACCGGCTCCAGATCGTTCTGGCTGCACAGGCACCAGGTCGTGGGGCTGAACCGGGCGAGCCCGCCGCCCGGGTCGATCTCCCGGAAGAGCCACTCCCCGGCGTCCCCGGCCAGGGTCGGCGTCTGCAGGATGCCGTGGTTGTCCGCGAGCAGCGCGGCCGCCGTCTTGATGTCCGGTTCCAGGCCGGCCACCCGGAACAACTCCATCGTCCGCAGGTTGTTGCCGCGGCCACGCGGGTGGATCGAGGTACCGGAATGCCGCTCGACGAGCATGTGCGGTACGCCGAGACGGCCCAGGAAGACGGACAGGGACAGGCCCACCAGAGAGCCGCCCACGACGAGGACGGGTACCTGGTGATCGGCTTTCTGCTGCATCGGGGCTCCAGAGGCAGGGGGCGGGATGTGAGGCGCGCTGCTGTTTCTCTGCCCCTTTATGGGCCCTTTTGCGTGCCCAATCACCCACGTGGTTCACGCGAGTCGCGCGTACCGAGGGAAGCGGCACAGGATCAAGAAGCGCTGACGTCGCGTCATCGGCGGCCGGCGTTCGCCTCTGCCCCCGTGAAGGAGATGCGCAGCATGACCACCACCTCGGAAAAGCTTTCGGACCAGTTGACGCGCCAGGCGGCACGGGTCTCCCAGTCCGTGTTCGACGGCTCCCGTCTCCGGGTCGTCCTGCTCGTGGACGTCTACGACGGCGCCCAGCAGCAGTTCCTGGAGGCCTACGAGCAACTGTGCAACCAGGTGGCGCAGGTGCCCGGCCACGTCAGCGACCAGCTGTGCCAGTCGATCGAGAACCCCTCCCAATGGCTCATCACCAGCGAGTGGGAGAGCGCCCCGCCGTTCCTCACCTGGGTGAACAGCGAGGAGCACGTGCGGATGGTGCAGCCGCTGCACAGCTGTGTCCGCGACACCCGGTCGCTGCGCTTCCACATCGTCCGTGAGACGGGCGGCGAGTCGTCCGCCGCCTCCGCGCCGCGGCGCCGGCTCCAGACGTCACCGCGGATCGGTGACGGCGTCATCCGGCACGCGCTGACCTTCACGGTCAAGCCGGGCAGCGAGCCGGAGGTGAAGCGGATCCTGGCGAACTACGCCTCGCCCCAGGCGCGGGTCGACGACAGCACCCGGCTGTGCCGCACCTCCCTGTTCATGCACGGCAACCGCGTCGTACGGGCCATCGAGGTGCGCGGCGACCTGCTCGCGGCGCTGCGGCACGTCGCCCGGCAGCCCGAGGTACGGGCCGTCGAGGAGGCCATCAACCCGTACCTGGAGCAGGAGCGGGACCTCGACGACCAGGAGTCCGCGCGGCTGTTCTTCACCCGGGCGGCGCTGCCCGCCGTGCACCACGTCACCGCGGACGAGCTCACCGAGGGCGAGCGGCAGGCCCTGTACTACCCGGCCCGGCCGGGCGGCGGGATGCAGCTGGCGGAGCTGCTCGCCCAGCAGGACGAGGCGGCGGCGGACGACCCGGACAGCCCGGTCCTGCGCAGCACGATCTTCCACCGCGACGACGTCGTCGTCCGGCTGATCGACGTACGCCCCGGTCCGGGCGGACGCGCCGTCCTGCCGGAGCCGGGCCGCCAGGCCGCGCTGGGCAGTCTGCTGGACGGCCCGCCCGTCGGCATGGACCTCGTCACCGACCGCCGCTCGCCGGACGCCTGAACCGGCTGCCAGCACACCAACGGAGGAACGTCGTGATCAAACCCCTTCCGAAGATCGTGGACCTCGGCGAGATCGAGCCCAACACCCGGCGTGGCGGCGATCTGCGCGCCATGCTCACCCCGGCGACGGTGGGTTCCACCAGCGGCTTCATGGGCGTGGCCATCGTGCAGCCCGGCGACCGCATCGGTGAGCACTACCACCCGTACTCCGAGGAGTTCGTCTACGTCCTGAGCGGCCGGCTGGAGGTGGACCTGGACGGCCGCCCGCACCCGCTGCGGCCCGAGCAGGGGCTGATGATCCCCATGAACATGCGCCACCGCTTCCGCAACGTGGGCGACGAGGAGGCGCGGATCGTCTTCCACCTGGGACCGCTGGCCCCCCGTCCGGCCCTCGGCCATGTCGACACCGAGGAGACGGAGGCCGCGGCCGTCGCCGCCGAGCCGGCCGACCGGGAACAGGTCCGCTCATGAACCGGCGCGTGGCGGTCACCGGCATAGGCATCGTCGCCCCGGGCGGGATCGGCGTACCGGCCTTCTGGGACCTGCTCGCCGAAGGCCGTACCGCGACGCGGGGCATCACGTTCTTCGACCCGGCCGGGCTCAGGTCCCGGATCGCCGCCGAGTGCGACTTCGACCCCGCCGCGCACGGCCTGGACGCCGAGGAGGTCCAGCGGGCGGACCGCTACATACAGTTCGCCCTGGTCGCCGGAGCGGAGGCGGTCCGGGACTCCGGCCTCGACATGCAGCGGGAGGACCCCTGGCGGGTCGGCGTCTCCCTGGGCACCGCGGTCGGCGGCACCACCCGGCTGGAACACGACTACGTCCTGGTCAGCCATCGCGGGCAGCGCTGGGACGTCGACCACCGGGAGGCGGAGCCGCAGCTGCACCGGGCGTTCTCGCCCAGCACCGTGGCCTCCGCCGTGGCCGAGCGCTTCGGCGCCCAGGGTCCCGTGCAGACCGTGTCCACCGGCTGCACCTCCGGACTGGACGCCGTCGGATACGCCTTCCACACCGTCCAGGAAGGCCGGGCGGACATATGCATCGCGGGGGCGTCGGACTCCCCGATCTCCCCGATCACCATGGCCTGCTTCGACGCGATCAAGGCCACGTCCCCGAACAACGACGACCCCGCGCACGCCTCCCGTCCCTTCGACAACAACCGTGACGGCTTCGTCATGGGCGAGGGCGGCGCGGTGCTCGTGCTGGAGGAACTGGAACACGCCCGGGCCCGTGGTGCCCACGTGTACTGCGAGTTCGGCGGCTATGCCACCTTCGGCAACGCCTACCACATGACCGGTCTGACCAAGGAGGGCCTGGAGATGGCGAGGGCCGTCGAGACCGCCCTCGACCAGGCGCGGCTCGACCCGACGGCGATCGACTACGTCAACGCGCACGGATCCGGCACCCGGCAGAACGACCGCCACGAGACGGCGGCCGTGAAGCGGGCGCTCGGCCACCACGCCTACGACACCCCGATGAGCTCCATCAAGTCCATGGTGGGGCACTCCCTCGGGGCGATCGGCGCCATCGAACTGGTCGCCTGCGTGCTGGCCCTCGTCAAGCAGGTCGTACCGCCGACCGCGAACTACGAGATCCCCGACCCCGAGTGCGACCTGGACTACGTCCCGCGCGTCGCCCGCGAACGGAAGCTGAGCAGTGTGCTGTCCGTGGGCAGCGGGTTCGGCGGCTTCCAGTCCGCGGTGATCCTGACCCGGCCGAGGGAGTGAGGACACGATGAGCGAACCGCAGGATCGGCACGCGGCCATCACCGGCATCGGGGTGGTCGCGCCCAACGGCACCAGCACCGACACCTTCTGGAAAGCCACCCAGGAGGGCCTCAGCGTCCTCGACCGGATCACCCGCGAGGGCTGCGAGCACCTTCCCCTCAAGGTGGCCGGTGAGGTCCGCGCCTTCGACCCGGCGGCGACGATCGAGGAGCGCTTCCTCGTCCAGACCGACCGGTTCACGCACTACGCCATGGCCGCGGCCGACTTCGCGCTGGACGACGCCCGGCTCGGACCGGGCAGCATCCCGGACGCGCCGTACTCCATCGGCGTGGTCACCGCAGCCGGGTCCGGCGGCGGCGAGTTCGGCCAGCGCGAACTCCAGCAGCTGTGGGGCAAGGGCAGCCGGTTCGTCGGGCCGTACCAGTCCATCGCCTGGTTCTACGCCGCGAGCACCGGCCAGGTCTCCATCCGCCGCGGCTTCAAGGGCCCCTGCTCGGTCGTCGCCTCGGACGAGGCCGGCGGCCTGGACGCCCTCGCCCACGCGGCCCGGGCGGTGCGGCGCGGCACCGACGTGATCGTGGCCGGCTCCACCGAGGCACCGCTCGCGCCGTACTCGATGGTCTGCCAGCTCGGCTACGAGGAGCTGAGCCGGGAGACCGACCCCTCCCGGGCGTACCGTCCGTTCACGGACGGGGCGTGCGGCTTCGTGCCGGCCGAGGGCGGCGCGATGCTCGTCGTGGAGGCGGAGAACACCGCCCGTGACCGCGGCGTCGGGATCCGGGCCGTCGTGGCGGGTCACGGCGCCACCTTCACCGGCGCCTCCCGCTGGGCGCGGTCCCGCGACGGTCTCGCCCAGGCCATCCGGCAGGCGCTGCACGAGGCCGGCTGCGCCCCCGAGGAGGTCGACGTCGTCTTCGCCGACGCCCTCGGGGTGCCGGAGGCTGACCGGGCGGAGGCGCTGGCGATCGCCGACGCCCTGGGCGGGCACGGCACCCGGGTGCCGGTCACCGCGCCGAAGACCGGCATCGGCCGGGGGTACTGCGCGGCCCCCGTGCTGGACACCGCGGCGGCCGTGCTGGCGATGGAACACGGCCTGATCCCGCCGACGCCGAACGTCTTCGACGTCTGCCACGACCTCGACCTCGTGACGGGCCGCGCCCGCGTCGCCGAACTGCGGACGGCGCTGGTCCTCAGCCGTGGACTCATGGGGTCGAACTCGGCGCTGGTGCTGCGCCGCGGCACCGCGCAGTGAGTACAGAAAAGGAGGAGAAGCACATGCCCAAGATCACCGTGGAAGAACTCGCCGCGCTGATGAAGAAGGCCGCCGGGGTCACCGTCAGCCCGCAGCAGCTCCAGGAGAAGCCGGACACCGGATTCGACGTCCTCGGCATCGACTCGCTCGGCCTGCTCGGCATCGTCGGCGAGCTGGAGAACACCCACGGCACCCCGATGCCGGTGGACGCGGAGCGCTGCAAGACACCGCAGCAGTTCCTCAACCTCGTCAACAGCACCCTGATGGCAGGAGCCTGAGATGGCAGGACACACCCGGAACGAGATCACCATCGCCGCCCCCCTGGACCTGGTCTGGGACATGACCAACGACCTGGAGCGGTGGCCGCAGCTGTTCAGCGAGTACGCCTCGGTGGAGGTCCTCAAGCGGGAGGGCGCGAGGACGACCTTCCGGCTGACCATGCACCCGGACGAGAACGGCACCGTCTGGAGCTGGGTCTCCGAGCGGGAGCCGGACCGCGACACGCTCACGGTCAAGGCGCACCGGGTGGAGACCGGGCCGTTCGCCTTCATGAACATCCACTGGCGGTACGAGGAGGTCCCCGCCGGCACCCGGATGGTCTGGACCCAGGACTTCGAGATGAAGCCGGACGCCCCCGTCGACGACGACTGGATGACCGACAACATCAACAAGAACTCCAAGGTCCAGCTGGCCCTGATCCGGGACAAGATCGAGAAGGCGGCCTCCGGGCAGCGGCCCGCCCCCGCCCTGGCCGACTGAGCCGGACGACAGGAGACGACCGTGCACCAGGCCCTGATCGTCGCCCGGATGGCCCCGGGCTCCGCCCCCGGCATCGCCAAGGTGTTCGCGGAGTCCGACCGGGGAGAGCTGCCTGGGCTCGTCGGAGTGGTCCGGCGCAGCCTCTTCCAGTTCGGCGACGTGTACATGCACCTCATCGAGTCCGAACGCGAGCCCGGACCGGCCATCGCCAAGGTGACCTCGCACCCTGAGTTCAGGGAGGTCAGCGAGCGCCTTCAGGCATATGTCAGCGCGTACGACCCGGAGACCTGGCGGTCCCCGAAGGACGCCATGGCACAGCGCTTCTACGTCTGGGAGCGCGACGCCGGCGCCTGAGCCCCCGTCCGGACCACCGGTGCCGGGCCCGCGTTCGACGCGGACCCGGCACCGGTGCGCTCCCGGAAGGGGTCGGTCACGCGGGGACCATGCAGTCGAACGCGTGCAGGAACGGGTTGACCGGCCGGATGTCGCCGACGCTCAGCCCCGCCGCCCGGAGCCGGCTCACCATGCTGTCGGTGGTGTGCTTGGCCCCGCCGACGTTCAGGAGCAGCAGCAGGTCCATGGCGGTGCTGAACCGCATCGACGGGGTGTCGTCGACGAGGTTCTCGATGACCACGACCCGGGTGCCGGGGCCGCCCGCCTCGACGACGTTGCCCAGCAGCCGGGCGGTGGACTCGTCGTCCCACTCCAGGATGTTCTTGATGATGTAGGCGTCGGCCTCGACCGGGACCGAGACCCGGATGTCGCCGGGCACGATCTGCGTCCGGTCCGCGAGATCGCCGCCCGGCCGCAGCCGCGGTACGGCGTTCTCCACCACCCGCGGCAGATCGAGCAGGTAGCCGCGCATCGCCGGGTACTTGTCCAGCAGGCTCGCCACCACATGGCCCTGCCCGCCGCCGACGTCCGCGACCGACCTGCTCCCGGACAGGTCCAGCAGGGCCGCCACCTCCCGCGCCGACTGCTCGCTGGAGCGGGTCATCGCGCGGTTGAAGACGTCCGCGGACTCGGGGGCGTCCTCGTTGAGGTAGGTGAAGAACTCCTTGCCGTAGAGGTCCTCCACGACGTTCCGGCCGGTGCGCACCGCCTCGTCGAGCAGGGGCCAGGCGTCCCAGGTCCACGGCTCGGTGCACCACATGGCGATGGCCCGCAGGCTGTTCGGGTCGTCCTCGCGCAGCAGCCGGGACATCTCGGTGTGGGCGAACGTCCCGTCGGGCCGCTCGGCGAAGACGCCGTAGCAGGACAGGGCGCGCAGCAGCCGGCGCAGCGGCTTGGGCTCGGTGCGCAGCGCGGACGCCAGGCTCTCCGCGGTCATGGGGGCGTCCCCGAGCGCGTCGGCGACGCCGAGCCGGGCGGCGGCGCGGACGGCGGCGGCACAGGCCGCCCCGAACACCAGCTCGCGCAGCCGCATCGACGGCGGGGGAGAGGGGGGTGCCCCCGGCTCCACCGGAGCCGAGACCTCGGGGGATGGTGCGGTCATGTGCCGCCTTCCTTCCTTGCGTGGGTCTGGTAGGGCGGCCCGGTCAGCACAGGCCGGCGGGCTTGGAGGCCCGGCAGGCGTTGCCGGTGAAGGCGTTGCCGCTCTTGGTGGCCTCCTGGTTGACGAGGTCCGCCGGCGCGTTGCTCTCCAGGTAGTTGTCCGCGACGCGGTTCTGCTCGCTGGTGACGCCCACGAAGCTCTTGAAGAGGACGATGCCGCCCGACAGCGGGGACTTGCCCGAGTGGCCGACGACCGTGTTCCCGGTCACCAGGGCCTTCTCGGTGCCGGTCAGCACGATGCCGGAGCCCTGGAGATAGGGCAGTCGGGCGGTCTTCGGGCAGTACTTGTTGTTCCGCTCGACGCGGTTCTCGCTGACGGTCAGGGCGCCCGCCTTCGGCTTGTTCTCGTCGCCGACGACGAAGACGCCCGCGCAGTTGGCGGTGACCAGGTTGTGCGTGACGGTGAGGTTGCGCAGCCGGCGGACGGTGAGGCCGATGCGGTTGTCCTCCAGCCGGTTCCGCACGACCAGCGCGCCCTTGCTGTCCTTGGCGCCCTGCTCGGCCTTGACGTTGTTGGCGAGGAAAAGGCCCGCGTCCCCGTTGCGCCGGGCGGTGTTGTCCCGGAACACCCCGCGGGTGGAGTGTTCCTGGGCGATGCCCCACTGGCCGTTGTCCTCGGCGGTCACCCGCTGCACGGTCAGCCGGTCGGTGCCCATGGCCCACACGGCGGTCTTGGCGAAGCCGCTCACCGTCAGGTCGGAGACGGTGACGTCCCGGAGGGCCTTGTTCTTGCCCCCGGCCACGCAGATGCCGTTGCCGGCCGAAAGGCAGGTGGGGTACGCCTTCGAGCCGAGGGCCTTCTCGCCGGGCGATGCGGACCCGGTCTTCTCGGGCGGCTGGATCACGGTGAGGGGACCCATGCCGCGGAGGGTCAGTCCGGCCGTCTTGATCGTGACGGTCTCGTGGTAGACGCCGGCCGGCACGAACACGGTGTCGCCGGCCCTGGCGGCGTCGACCGCCTGCTGGATCGACTGGCCCGGACGCACCACGAGGGTCTGGTGGTGGGCGGCCGACGCCGGGGTCGCGCCGAGGAACGCGCCGACGAGGGTCGTGGAGCATGCGAGGTACGCAATGTGTCGCTTTGTCACGTTCTGAGGCTAGGAGGGTGCGAGCCGATCCCCGCTGGATGCTCCGTTCGGCGGCGTGTCCGAATCGCGCGCCCCCGCTCCGGACGCGACGGGCGGCCCGATGGCGGCGGACGGCCCGGAAGGGGCGGACGGTCCGTAAACGGCGGACGGTCCGGAAGCGGCGGACGACCCGCACACGGCGGACCGTCCGGAAGCGGCGGACGACCCGCACACGGCGGACCGTCCGGAAACGACGGACGGCCCCACCCGGCGACGCGGGTGGGGCCGTCCGTCCTCGACGTTCGGCGGGGCGCTCAGCGCCCCCGGGGGCCGCCCTTCGGCAGCTTCATGCCCTTGGGCATGGGGCCCTTCGGCAACGGCATGTTGCTCATCAGGTCACCCATGGCCCGCAGCCGGTCGTTGGTGGTCGTCACCTGGGGGCCGGTGAGCACCCGCGGGAACTTCAGCAGGGTCGTGCGGAGCTTCTTCAGCTCCACCTGGCCGTCACCGGTACCGACGATCACATCGTGCACCGGCACGTCCGCGACGATGCGGTTCATCTTCTTCTTCTCGGCGGCCAGCAGGCTCTTCACCCGGTTCGGGTTGCCCTCGGCGACCAGCACGATGCCGGCCTTGCCGACCGCCCGGTGCACGACGTCCTGGCTGCGGTTCATCGCCACCGCCGGAGTCGTCGTCCAGCCCCGTCCGATGTTGTCCAGCACGGCGGCGGCCGCACCCGGCTGGCCCTCCATCTGGCCGAAGGCGGCCCGCTCGGCCCGGCGGCCGAACACGATCGCCGACGCCAGCAGAGCGACCAGCAGGCCGAAGATCCCCAGGTACACCGGGTGGCCGATCAGAAAGCCGATCGCGAGGAAGACACCGAGCGTGCCGATGCCGACGGCCGCGAGCACGAGACCGATCTTCTTGTCGGCCTTGCGGGTCATCTTGTACGTGAGGGCGATCTGCTTCAGTCGCCCGGCATTCGCGGCGTCCGCCGCGGTTTCCTTCCTCGCCATGCCACGAAGTCTACGTGCCCCCGGGAGCGCGGACGACGGCAGTGCCCGGTGGGGCGGCGGTCAGGGGCGGGTGGCGGCCTGTTCCAGGACCCGCTGGGCCTCGACCCGGTCCTTGGCACGGCGGCGGTCCTCCAGGACGGAGGCCCAGGCGTTGCGGCGGGCGGTGCGCTGGCCGCCGCTCATCAGCAGGGACTCGACGGCGCGCAGGGCGTCGGTGAAGGACGGGATGGCGGTGGCGCGTACGGGCGCGGCCTGCATGATCGAGGTCCCCCCTCGGAGCGGTGACGATACGGGGCGTGATACCAGAGTCACTGATTGGTGTTACCAGGGCGTGTCCGACCGGTCAAACGCCAGTGAAGCCTTGATGCGGCCGGTCGGAACGCCGACGCGGCCCTGACGGTGCCCTCATCAGCGAGGACGGTCAGGACCGCGACGGATCGGCCATTACTGGCCAGTAGGAACTTGTGCGCGAATTCACACGCTCGGCTCAGACCGCCTGGGTGGCGATGAACGTGCCGCGCTTCTCGACGGCCATCTGGTACAGGCGGCCGGCGCGGTACGAGGAGCGCACCAGCGGGCCGGACATCACCCCGGAGAAGCCGATCTGCTCGGCCTCCTCCTTCAGCTCCACGAACTCCTGCGGCTTCACCCAGCGCTCCACCGGGTGGTGCCGGACGGAGGGGCGCAGGTACTGGGTGATGGTGATCAGCTCGCAGCCCGCCTCGTGCAGCTGCTTGAGCGCCTCGCTGACCTCCTCGCGGGTCTCGCCCATGCCGAGGATCAGGTTCGACTTGGTGACCAGGCCGTAGTCGCGGGCCTCGGTGATGACCTTCAGGGAGCGCTCGTAGCGGAAGCCGGGGCGGATCCGCTTGAAGATCCGCGGGACCGTCTCGACGTTGTGCGCGAAGACCTCGGGGCGGGCGGCGAAGACCTCCGCGAGCTGCTCCGGGACCGCGTTGAAGTCCGGGGCGAGCAGCTCCACCTTCGTCCGCCCGGCCGCGCGCTCCGCCGTCTGCTGGTGGATCTGGCGCACGGTCTCGGCGTACAGCCAGGCGCCGCCGTCCTCCAGGTCGTCGCGGGCGACGCCGGTGATGGTGGCGTAGTTCAGGTCCATGGTGACCACGGACTCGCCGACGCGGCGCGGCTCGTCACGGTCGAGCGCCTCGGGCTTGCCGGTGTCGATCTGGCAGAAGTCGCAGCGCCGGGTGCACTGGTCGCCGCCGATGAGGAAGGTCGCCTCGCGGTCCTCCCAGCACTCGTAGATGTTCGGGCAGCCGGCTTCCTGGCACACCGTGTGCAGGCCCTCGCTCTTCACGAGGTTCTGCATCTTCGTGTATTCGGGGCCCATTTTCGCCCGGGTCTTGATCCACTCGGGCTTGCGCTCGATGGGGGTCTGGCTGTTGCGGACCTCCAGGCGCAGCATCTTGCGTCCGTCGGGTGCGACTGCGGACACGACCGGCTCCCTGTGACTTCGATTCTTCGGCGTACACCAGGGTACGCCCGTACTGTTCGCGCCCTGCCGCTGAGGCCAACCTCGCTACCGCAGGGCGCATTCCCCCGGAGGAGGAGTCCGGCAGCGATCAGGCGGAGGCCTTCTCGACCACCCGGGGCTTGAGCTCGGCGTGCTCCAGGATGTCCTTCAGGTGCTTCTCCACCACCGGCAGGACCTCCTCGATGGAGATGTCCCGGCCCAGCTCGCTCGCGAGGGACGCCACCCCCGCGTCCCGGATCCCGCACGGGATGATCCGGTCGAACCACTTCATGTCCGGGTTCACGTTGAACGAGAAGCCGTGCATGGTGACGCCCTTGGCTACCCGGATGCCGATCTGCGCGATCTTGCGGTCCTCGCGGCGCTGGCCCGCGTTGGAGGGAGCGTACTCGGGGCCGTTGAGCCGGGGGTCGAACTCGTCGTCGGTCAGCCGCGGGTCGAAGTCCAGGGACAGCCCCCCGAGCGCCGGCCGCTGCTCGACCGGGTCGCCGAGCACCCACACCCCGCTGCGGCCCTCGACCCGGGTGGTCTCCAGACCGAACTCGGCGCAGGCGCGGATGATCGCCTCCTCCAGCCGCCGCACGTGCGCGACCACGTCCACCGGGCGGGGCAGCTTCTGGATCGGGTACCCCACCAGCTGGCCCGGTCCGTGCCAGGTGATCTTGCCGCCGCGGTCCACGTCGATGACCGGGGTGCCGTCCAGCGGGCGCTCACTGTCCTCGGTGCGCCGGCCGGCCGTGTACACCGGGGGGTGCTCCAGGAGGATCACGGTGTCGGGGACCTCGTCGGCGAACCGGGCCGCGTGCACCCGGCGCTGCTCGTCCCACGCCTCCTGGTAATCGACGGCATCCGCACCGAATCCCATGCGGACGAACCGCAACTCACTCACGGCAAGCGCCTCCCTCGGCGGTGTGTCAGGCCTGAATCGCGCCCACGCCACTGTACGTCCGACCGGCGTACGTCAGCCCTGCGGGCGTTCCTCACACGATCGGATGAATGCCTGGCGAAGTGTGCGATCGTCTGCTCACTCTCCGCTACATTCGCGCCGTTCGTGAGGCCATAAGGGCTGCTCAAAGGCAATCCGGGCACTTCAGAGGCCCGGAAGGCAGGAGACCGCACCGCAGATGACGGACCGACCCGCGCAGCGCACCCCCAACCGCCAGCTCGCCGCGCTCATCGCAGAAGCGGGGTTCTCCAACGCGGGTCTGGCTCGTCGCGTCGACCAGCTCGGCCTCGAACACGGGCTGGACCTCAGATACGACAAGACCTCGGTCACCCGCTGGCTGCGCGGACAGCAGCCGCGGGGCACGACCCCCGCCCTCATCGCCGAGGTGTTCACCCGCCGGCTCGGACGCCGGCTCACCGCCCAGGACCTCGGCCTGGACGCCTGTGCGCCGGTCTACGCCGGGCTGGAGTTCGCGGCCACCCCGGAGGAGGCCGTCGACATCGTCGGCGGGCTGTGGCGCAAGGACTCCGGCAGCCACGCCGAGCTGCGCAAGATCGCCTTCACCCCGGCGGGCCTGGTCGTGCCCAGCCGGGACTGGCTGATCGGCAAGGCGGACGACAAGGTGGCCCGTGAGCCGGCGCCCCGGGTGCCGCCGCAGGGACGGCCCGGGTCGGTCAGGCCCCAGCCGCAGCCGGGGGTGCTCGTCGCGCCGCGGGCGCGCGGACAGGCCGAGCGCACCGGGCACAAGGTCAGCGGTGGTGACATCGCCGCGCTGCAGTCGGTCGGCGAGCTGTTCCGCACGCTCGACGACCGGTTCGGCGGCGGCCACGCCCGGCAGGCGCTGGTGCGCTATCTGGAGCACGAGTGCGAGCCGATGCTCCGCGGCAGCTACGACGAGCAGACCGGCCGCCGCCTGTTCGGCGCCGCCGCCGACCTGACCCGGCTCGCGGGCTGGACGTCGTACGACATCGCCGCGCACGGCCTGGCCCAGCGCTACTTCGTGCAGGCCCTGCGGCTCGCCCAGGCGGCCGGGGACCGGGCCTACGGCTCCTACGTGCTGGTCACCATGAGCCGCCAGGCCGTCTACCTCGGCCACGGCAGGGAGGCCGTGCAGCTGGCCCGGGTCGCCCAGCAGGGCGTCGGCACCGGCGGCCCGCCGGTCGTCCAGTCGCTGCTGCACGCCTCCGAGGCACGGGCGCACGGCGTCCTGGGCGAGGTGCGGGCCTGCACCGCCGCGCTGGTGCGGGCCGAGCGCGCGCTGGAGGCGGCCCGGCCCGGCGACGAGGTGCCGTACTGGGCCGCGTTCTTCGACGAGGCGCAGCTCGCCGACGAGTTCGGGCACTGCCACCGGGATCTTCAGCAGTTCCGGGCCGCCGCCCAGCACGCCGAGCGCTCCCTCCAGCTGCGGGCGCCCGCCTATGCGCGCAGCCGCCTGTTCTGCCGGGTCGTCCTCGCCACCGCCCGGCTCGGCCTCGGCGAACTCGACCAGGCGTGCACGCTGGCCGCGGAGGCCGCGGCGCAGGCCGCCGAGATGCGCAGCGCCCGCGCGGTGGAGTACGTGAAGGAGTTCGAACGCCGGCTGGAGCCGTACCGGGACGCGGCGCCGGTGCGGGGGTACCGCGAGAAGGTGGCGGCCCTGGGCTGAGAACGCCCCGGACGGAGCACGGCACCGCCGTACCCCGCCGTGCCGGCCGGGCGCTGTCGCGGGTGGACCGGGGTGCGGTCACGCCGCCCTGGGCAGGGTGGGGGCCGGGTCCGCGCTGTGCATCGAGCCCGCCGCGCCCAGGTCGGAGAGGACCGCGGCCGCGGCCCGGTGGGCCGAGTGCAGGGCGCCCTGGACCGTGCTGGTGTCGCGGTGGTCGCCGCAGACGTAGAGGCCCGCCAGGAGCCGTACCGGCCGGCGCAGGTCGTGCGGCGGGCGCATCGCCGGGACCGCCTCGGGGGTGTGGTGCACGGCCAGCGTCTCCCAGCGGCGCGTCGACGTGCCGTAGAGCCGGGACAGGTGGATCCGGACGGCGGTGTCCACGCCCTCCGGCGGCGGCCCCAGCACCGTCGAGGAGATCAGCACCCGGCCGGCCGGCGCCCGGCTCGGGTCCACGTTGCTGAGCACCGCCGTGTGCGCCACCGGCCCGCCCCGGTCGGCGTCCAGCAGCAGCGACGTGCCCGTCGGGAAGGCCGCGGCCGGGTCGTCCGTGGTGTGGTGGACGACCGTCACCGGATGGAAGTCCGGCACCCGCAGCCCCGGCAGCAGCTCCGCCGCGGCCCGCGCGTCGGTCGCCAGCAGCACCGCCCGGCAGCGGATCTCCCCGTGCTCGGCGGTGGTCACCGAGGTCGTGGCCACGGACGTGACCCGCACTCCGGTGCGCACGGTGCCCGGCGGCAGCGACCGGGCCAGCAGTTCGGGCAGCGCCTCCGCGCCGCCCTCCGGTACGCCCAGCCGCCCCCCGGCGAAGGCGCGCAGCGCCAGGTCGGCGCACCTGCTGGAGGTGGTCAGCTCCGGATCGCACAGCAGGGCGGCGAGCAGCGGGCGCAGAAAGCCGTCGATGGTGCGCGCCGGCACCCCGCGCCGGGCGAGCGCCTGGGCGGCCGGCATCTCGGGGCGGGCCAGGATGCGTTCGACGGGGGTGGCCGCGATCCGGCCGAGGGCGGCGCCGAGGCGGGCCTGGTCCACCGCGCCGCCCACCGGCGCCCCGGTGCGGCCGGGCGGGGCCGCCGCACCCCTGGGGGTGCCGGCGAGGGCCCGCACCACATGGAGTGCGCCCCGTGCGCCCCGTGCGCTCCCGCCGGGCGCCGGCGCGCCCGCGCGCTGGGTGTGCCCGTCGCGGTGCAGCAGGACCCCCGGCGCGAAGCGGCGCACGGCCAGGGCGTCCAGGCCCGGGGTCAGCCGGAGTTCGGGACACGACGTGGACAGCAGCTGTCCGATGCGGTCGAGGCGGAAGCCGTCGATCTTCTCCGTCGACATGCGGCCGCCGACGCAGGGGGCGGCCTCCAGGACCGCGGTGGTGACTCCTGCGCTGGTCAGCCGATGGGCCGCGGAGAGGCCGGCGATTCCGGCTCCCACGATGACGACGTCCACCTGGTACACGGGCTCAAGCACGAGGCCCCTCCTGTGGTTGCGCGGCCGGTGGAGACGTCATGCCCCCAACGGGCTCCAGGGATACCCGGGTTCGGGACGAGGGTAGGGCCGTGATCGGTCAGGAGTAGTCGCGCATCAACAGAGCACGGTCGCATAGAGGTCGCATACGGTCACTTTCGTTCGCCCGTGTTGTCAGTGGACTCATCCCGCCGCCCGGATCGCCTCATCGATGCCCGGGAACGCGAACCGGAACCCCGACTCCAGCAACCGCTTCGGCACCACCCGCTGACTGCCCAGCACATCCCCGGCCATCTCCCCGAGCACCGTGCGCAGCACCGGCGCGGGCACCGCGAACGGCGTCGGCCGGTGCAGCACCCGCCCCATCGCCGCCGTGATCTCACCGTTCGTCAGCGGCTGCGGCGCCGTCAGATTGACCGGCCCGGACAGACCCTCGTCGTCCATGAGATGCCGGATCGCCGCGACCTCGTCGTGCAGCGCGATGTACGACCAGTACTGCCGCCCGTCGCCCAGCCGCCCCCCGAGCCCCGCCCGGAACAGCGGGAACAGCCGCCCCCAGGCCCCGCCGCCCCGCGCCACCACCAGCCCCGTGCGCAGCAGCACCGTCCGCACACCCGCCTCCGCCACGGGCGCCGCCGCCTCCTCCCACTCCACGCAGAGCGCCGACAGGAACCCGTCGCCGGGCGGCGCGTCCTCGTCCACCACCCGGTCGCCGGTGTCGCCGTAGAAGCCGATCGCGCTGCCGTTCAGGAACACCCGCGGCGGCTCGGGCAGCGCGGCCACCGCCTCGGCCAGCGCGGCCGTGCCCAGCACCCGGCTGTCCCGCAGCTGCCGCTTGTACTCCGGTGTCCAGCGCCGGTCGCCCACCCCGGCCCCCGCCAGGTTGACCACCGCGGTACAGCCGATCAGCCCGGCCGCGTCCACGGACTGCCGGGCGGGGTCCCAGCGGACCTCGTCCGGGCCCCGGGGCGTCCGGCGCACCAGCCGGACCACCTCGTGCCCGTCCGCGGCCAGGGACCGTACCAGAGCGCTGCCGATCAGACCGGACGCGCCGGCCACCACGATGCGTGAACGTTCCATGCCCCCAGCATGACCGCGCGGCCGTCCAAAACACCTTGGGACGCACGGGACGCCCGCCGTAGGGTGATCGCCATGCCGGAGCCGTACATACGCATCGCCAAGGCCGACGACGACGCCGAACTGGCCGTCCTGGACCGGGCCACCTGGTCCACCCTGCACGCCGTGACCCCCCGGCCGCAGCCGCCGTACGGGCCGTTCTTCGACGAACGGCATCCCCCGGAGCAGTTCCTCGTCGCCGAGGCCGACGGGCGCCTCCTCGGCTATGTCCGGATCGCACCCCCGACACCGCTCGCCGCCAACGCGCACGTCCTGTCGATCCAGGGGATCGCCGTCGCCGAGGAGGCGCGCGGGCGGGGCGTCGGGCGCGCGCTGATCCGGGCCGCCGCCGTCGAAGCGCGCGGCCGCGGCGCGCACCGCCTCACCCTGCGCGTGCTCGGGCACAACACCCCGGCCCGGAGCCTGTACGCGTCCGAGGGGTTCGCCGTGGAGGGCGTGCTGCCGGGGGAGTTCTTCCTCGACGGCGCCTACGTCGACGACGTGTGCATGGGCCGCGCCCTGTGAGCCCTACGAACTGACCAGCTCGCCCGTGTCCACCGGCGCCGTCGCCGTGGCCGCGCGCCGGGCGTCGCCCGTCACCTCGTCCGCCGTCAGCGCGTATCCCGTCTCGGCGTCCGAGGTGGAGCGGGCGAAGACCACCCCGAACACCCGGCCGTCCGTGGTCAGCAGCGGCCCGCCGGAGTTGCCCGGCAGGACCGTGGAGCGGATCGCGTAGATCTCCCGGACGACCGTCCGGTCGTTGTAGATGTTCTGGCCGGCCGCCCGCACCCGGTTGCCGACCGTCGCCGCCTGGAGGTCCAGCGACCCGTCCTGCGGATAGCCCGCCACCACCGCCGAGTCCCCGCGCGCCGCGCCGGTGTCGAACCGCAGGGCCGGGGCGCGCAGCTCCGGCACGTACAGCACCGCCACGTCCCGGTCCGGGTCGAAGAGCACCACCCGGGCCTCGTACGACGGCCCGACCCCGCCGACCCGCACGCCCGGATGGCCGATGCCGGCCACCACGTGCGCGTTGGTCATCACGTGCCCCGGCGCGTACACGAACCCGCTGCCCTCGCGGCCCTCGGTGCCCGCCGCGCCCTCGATCTTCACCGTGCTCAGCTTGGCCGCCCTCGTCGCCGCCGGGGTGACGCTGTCCCCGGTCGGCCGGGGCACCCGGGCCGTCGACTCGTTCTCGAACGGGTTGAACACCTGCGGGAAACCCGCCTCGGTCAGCGCCGACGTGGCCCGGGAGAACCACGCGGGCGTGGTCCGCGGCATCGCGTCCTGCACCGCGCCCAGCAGCGTCGAGTTCCGTATCGCCGTCGCCAGCGTCTGCGACGGGGCCGCGGCCAGCACGCTCGCCGCCACCCACGCCACGACCAGCACCGCGACCGCGTTCGCCGCCGCGCCCCCTATCCCGTCCGCCACCCGCAGCGGCCCCCGGTCCAGCTCCCCGCGCAGCCGCAGCGCCAGCCGGCCCGCCAGCTCGTGCCCCACCACCGCCGGCACCAGCACCGTCAGCACCGCGAGCACCGTCGCCGCCGCCGTGCCCCGCTCCACCTGGCCCGTCACCCACGGCAGCACCCACACCCCGACGACCGCGCCGCCCACGAACCCGGCCAGCGAGACGCATCCGGCCACCAGCCCACGCCGGTATCCGGACACCGCGTAGACGACGACCACCAGTACGAGCACCAGGTCGAGCAGGTCCACGGAGCCGCCTTTCTCTCGGACCCCTCAGTACGGACGGGACCGGTCCGCCGATCAGCAACGCGTGCGGGACGACCACCGGGCGGCGGGACCCGCCACGTACGTCTGTACCCTCCGGAAACGTCCCGGACCGGGATGATGGTTCCACCAGGTGGCACAGCACACATCGCGGACGCGGCACGGCGACCCGAGAGTGGGATCATGCGTGTCGTCCGAAGAGCCCTGACGGCCGGGAAACGGCGTACCGCGGCGGCCCTGAGCACCGTACGGGCACCCCGTCCGGTGCTCGTGCTGCTCGGCTGCCTGCCCGGGGCGCTGGCCGTGGCCGCGCTGGCCCTGTGCGCCCGCGGCGTCGAACAGGCCGTCCTGCCCCGCCCGGACAGTCCCTCCGCGGCGGCCCGGCCGCCCGTCCCCCACCACGCCGCCCGGCCGCGCATCGTGCCGCGCTCCACCTGGCTGGACCGCACCACCGGGCGCGCCCAGCCGCCGCCGCGCTACGACGACAAAGTGGTCGCCGTCTTCCTGCACCACACCGACTCGCCCAACGACTACGAGTGCGCCGACTCGCCCCGCATCATCCGGCATCTGTACGACGGCCAGACCGAGGCCCGCCGCTGGGACGACATCGGCTACAACTTCCTCGTCGACCGCTGCGGCACCATCTACGAGGGCCGCGCCGGAGGCGTCGACCGGGCCGTCACCGGCGCGCACACCCAGGGCTTCAACCACCGCACCGCGGGCATCGCCGCCCTCGGCACCTTCACCGACGGCGTCCCCGTGCCGCGGGCCATGACCGACGCGATCGCCGCCCTGGCCGCCTGGAAACTCGGCCTGGCCGACGTCGACCCGCGCGGCCGGGCCCGACTGGTCTCCAGCAGCGGCCAGAGCCGCTACAAGGCGGGCGTCACCGCCACCCTGCCCGCCTTCGGCGCGCACCGGGACGGCTACCGGACCGACTGCCCCGGCGCGGCCCTCGCCGCCCGCCTCCCGGCGATCCGGGAACAGGCCGCCGTGTTGCAGGGCCGGCGCCCGCAGCAGGCTCATGGGCGGCCCGCGGCCCGCTCCGAGGCCCCCGCCCCACGGCCGAGCCCGGCACGGGCCGACCGGAGGCGGGAACCATGAACGACGGCGACAGCCGCAGCGGCTGCCGTACCGGGCCCGCGCGGGGGCGGACCGGCCGGACCCGGGCCGTCCGCCCGGCCGACGGCACCCGCCGACGCACCGCCCAGGCCCGGCATCACGTCCTGAACCGCTCCCACAGGCGGGGGTACCGCTGCGCGAGCACCCCGTCGTTCTCCAGATCCAGCGGGGTGCCCTCCGGCTCGGCGGGCGCCGGGGCGATGCCCAGGTCGGGCGCGACGGTTCCGGTCAGCTGCTCGTACGCCTCGTCCGCCGCGTACCCCAGCTCCTCGCCGTCGCCGTCGATCTCCTCGTCGAACTCGCCCAGCAGCTCCGCCAGCGCGTCCGGCTCGTGCAGGGCGCCCTCGAAGACCTCCCGGCCCTGACCGATCAGCCAGCACCGGAAGAAGTCGAACGCGTCGTCGCTGCACCCGTCCAGCAGCAGCCAGGCGGCCCCCCACAGGTCCCAGCGGTAGGCGCGGTTGTAGCGGGCCTCGAAGTGACGGGCGAAGTCCAGGACCCGCTCGGGATCCAGCTGGAGCAGCCGGTCCACGAGCGCGTCGGCCTGTTCCTCGGGATCGCCCTCGGCGGCCTCGCGCGTGGCGTCGATCAGCTCCCAGAACTCCGTCTCGTCCATCACGGCACCAGCATCGTGCCTCGGCCGGTGGGCCGCACGCGGAGTACGACGGAACCGTCAGGAGCCGTCCGTGCCGCGGTACAGCGCGGCGAGCCGGGCCGCGTCCGCCGCGAGACGCTCCCGCAGCCCCGCCGGCGCCAGCACCTCCGCCTCCGGGCCGAGCGCCGTCAGCTGGGCGTGCGCCACCTCCTCCGACTCCACGGGCAGCGTCACGGTCACCCAGCCCCCCGCGTCCGGCGCGCCCGCGCCGGCCAGCGCCTCCCGCGCGCCCAGCGGATCACCGGCGTGCGGCAGCCGGCGCACGCCCTCCGCGGAGAGCCGTACGACCACCTCGGCACGGAGGATCGACCGGGCGAACCGCTCGGCCTGTGCCGCCCAGTGGCCCGGCAGGTCGAAGTCCGGGTCCCGCGCGAACCGCTCGGCACGGGCCTCGACGGCGTCGAACCGGTCGATCCGGTACGTCCGGAAGGCGGCGCCGTCCACCCCGGTGTCCACCCGCGCGCACAGGTACCAGACGCCCGCCTTGAGCACGAGCCCGTACGGCTCCAGCTCCCGCTCGACCACGCCGTCCCCGCGCCGGTAGACGGCACCGATCCGCCGGTCGTCCCAGACGGCCTCGGCGACGGCGGACAGCAGCGCCGGCGTCTCCGGCTCCCGGAACCACGCGGGCGCGTCCAGATGGAACCGCTGGGCGGCACTGTCCGGGGCGTCCCGCAGGGAGGGCAGCAGCGCGGCCGACACCTTCAGCCGGGCCGCCGACGCCACGTCCTGCAACCCCATGTCCCGCAGCGCCCCCGGCACCCCGCTCAGGAACAGCGCCTCCGCCTCGCTCCTGGCCAGCCCGGTCAGCCGCGTCCGGTATCCCCCGACCAGCCGGTACCCCCCGACCCGCCCCCGGTCGGCGTACACCGGCACGCCCGCCTCCGACAGCGCCTGCGCGTCCCGGGTGACGGTCCGCTCGGACACCTCCAGCTCCCGGGCCAGCTCGGCCGCGGTCATGGAGGGCCGGGACTGGAGGAGAAGAACCATCTTGATGAGCCGGGCCGCACGCATGCCTCTCATGATGCCGGGGCCACCGACGAAGAAGGGGTACGGCGGCCGCCGTACCCCTTCTCCGGACTCGGGTGACTACAGCCCGTACTTCTCCCGGGCTTCCTTCACCGCGGTCGCCTTGACCTCGCCGCGCCGGGCGAGCTGGGCCAGGGCCGCGACGACGATCGACGGGGCGTCGACACCGAAGTGACGGCGGGCCGCCTCACGGGTGTCCGACAGACCGAAGCCGTCGGCGCCCAGCGAGGACCAGTCCTGCTCGACCCACTGCGCGATCTGGTCCGGGACCTGGCGCATGTAGTCGGAGACCGCGAGGACCGGGCCCTCGGCGCCCTGAAGGGCCTGACGGACGTACGGCACGCGCTCCTCGCCGCGCAGCAGCGCCGCGTCGGCCTCCATCGCGTCCCGGCGCAGCTCGGACCAGGAGGTCGCGGACCACACGTCGGCGGCCACGCCCCACTCCTCGGCGAGCAGCCTCTGGGCCTCGACCGCCCAGTGGATCGCCGTACCCGAGCCCAGCAGCTGGATGCGCGGGGCGTTGGCGGCCACGGTCACGCCCGCGGACTCCGCCGTGTTGAAGCGGTACAGGCCCTTGACGATGCCCTCGTCGATGCCGAGGCCCTGCGGCTTGGCCGGCTGCGGCAGCGGCTCGTTGTAGACCGTCAGGTAGTAGAAGACGTTCTGGTCCTCGCCCGGCTTGGCCTCGCCGTACATCCGGCGCAGACCCTCACGGACGATCACCGCGATCTCGTAGGCGAACGCGGGGTCGTACGTCAGCGCCGCCGGGTTGGTCGCGGCGATCACCGGGGAGTGGCCGTCGGCGTGCTGGAGGCCCTCACCGGTGAGGGTCGTACGGCCCGCCGTCGCGCCGACGAGGAAGCCGCGGCCGAGCTGGTCGCCGAGCTGCCACATCTGGTCGGCGGTGCGCTGCCAGCCGAACATCGAGTAGAAGATGTAGAACGGGATCATCGCCTCGCCGTGCGTCGCGTACGCGGTGGACGCGGCGATGAAGTCGGCCATCGAACCGGCCTCGGTGATCCCCTCGTTGAGGATCTGGCCGTTCTTGGCCTCCTTGTAGTACATCAGCTGGTCGCGGTCGACCGGCTCGTACGTCTGGCCCTTGGGGGAGTAGATGCCCAGGGACGGGAAGAGGCTCTCCATGCCGAAGGTGCGCGCCTCGTCGGGGACGATCGGCACCCAGCGCTTGCCGGTCTCCTTGTCGCGGACCAGGTCCTTGACCAGGCGGACGAAGGCCATGGTGGTGGCGACGTTCTGCGAGCCGGAGCCCTTGTCGAAGGAGGCGAAGGCCTTCTCGGCGGGGGCGGGCAGCGCCGGCAGCGCGTGCGTGCGGCGGGCCGGGGCCGGACCGCCGAGGGCGGCGCGGCGCTCCTGGAGGTAGCGGACCTCGGGGGAGTCGGCGCCGGGGTGGCCGTAGGGCACCACGCCGTCGGTGAAGTCGCTGTCCTTGATGGGCAGCTCCAGCAGGTCGCGCATCGTCTTGAACTCGTCCACCGTCAGCTTCTTCATCTGGTGGTTGGCGTTCTTCGACGCGAAGCCCTCGCCGAGGGTGTGGCCCTTGACCGTCTGGGCCAGGATCACGGTCGGCGCGCCCTTGTGCTCGACGGCGGCCTTGTACGCGGCGTAGACCTTGCGGGCCTCGTGACCACCGCGGGAGAGGTGGAAACACTCCAGGATCTTGTCGTCGCTCAGCAGCTTCGCCATCTCGGCGAGCGCCGGGTCCTTGCCGAAGAAGTCCTGGCGGATGTAGGCGGCGTCACGCGTCTGGTACGTCTGGATCTGCGCGTCCGGTACCTCGCGCAGGCGGCGTACGAGCGCGCCGGTGGTGTCGAGCGCGAACAGCTCGTCCCAGGCCGTGCCCCACAGCGTCTTGACGACGTTCCAGCCGGCGCCGCGGAACTGGGCCTCCAGCTCCTGCACGATCTTGAAGTTGGCGCGGACCGGGCCGTCCAGGCGCTGGAGGTTGCAGTTGATGACGAAGGTGAGGTTGTCCAGCTCCTCACGGGCGGCGAGCGCGAGGGCCGCCGTCGACTCCGGCTCGTCCATCTCGCCGTCGCCCAGGAAGGCCCAGACGTGGGACGCCGAGACGTCCTTGATGGAGCGGTTGGTGAGGTAGCGGTTGAAGCGCGCCTGGTAGATCGCGGAGAGCGGGCCGAGGCCCATGGAGACCGTCGGGAACTCCCACAGCCAGGGCAGGCGCCGCGGGTGCGGGTACGACGGCAGGCCGTTGCCGCCGGCCTCCTGGCGGAAGTTGTCCAGGTGGTGCTCGTCGAGCCGGCCGTCGAGGAAGGCGCGGGCGTAGATGCCGGGGGAGGCGTGGCCCTGGATGTAGAGCTGGTCGCCCGAGCCGTCGGCCTCCTTGCCCTTGAAGAAGTGGTTGAAGCCGGTCTCGTACAGCCAGGCCGCCGAGGCGAAGGTGGCGATGTGGCCGCCGACGCCGTGCTTGGCGCCGCGGGTCACCATGGCGGCCGCGTTCCAGCGGTTCCACGCGGTGATCCGGGCCTCCATCTCCGGGTCACCGGGCAGGCCCGGCTCGGCGGAGGTGGGGATGGTGTTGACGTAGTCCGTCTCGAGGAGCTTCGGCAGCGCGATGCCGCCCGCCTCGGCGCGCTCCAGCGTGCGGCGCATCAGGTACGCGGCGCGGTGCGGCCCGGCCTCCCTCGCGACGGCGTCCAGGGAGGCCTGCCATTCGGCGGTCTCCTCCGGGTCACGGTCCGGGAGCTGGTCGAGCGCGCTCGGCTGGATGGCGTTGGGGTCGGTCATGTCGCCGCCTTCCTCAGTCGAAGGGGGTTCCCTCATCGGTAAGGGTTCGGGGGTGCCCTTGGTCTTTGGCAGGACAGGGCAGCGGACCTCGGTGGAGGTCCGTCGGCGACTGTAACTCCCTGATCGATGATCGATCAAAGGGTTGAGGGCCAAAACTTCTCGATTTCGAGAAAGTCGGCACCCGGTGCCTTCGAAATGGGCACCGGGTGCCGTATTCGACCTAGGTTTTCGCAGGTGAGCGTGGGTGTGCTCGCCTGGGTCAGGCGCGCGGCGCGCAGCCCAGCACGTGCGCCTTCACCAGCTCGGGGATGCGGGGGTCCCGGCGCTTGAAGGCCTGCACCAGCTCTTCGTGCTCCTCCGCGTAGGACTGCTGGACCGTGCCCAGCCAGCGGATGGACAGCGCCGTGAAGACCTCGATGCCGAGGCCCTCCCAGGTGTGCAGCAGGACCGAGTTGTGCGCGGCGCGCACCAGCTCGCGATGGAAGCCGACCGTGTGCCGGACCTGGGCGGTGCCGTCGGCGTTGCGGTCGGCCTCGTACAGGGCGAGGACGTGCGGCTCCAGGGCCGAGCAGTCCTCGGCCAGCCGCTCCGCCGCCAGCTCGGCGGCGATGGCCTCCAGGCCGGCCCGCACCGGATAGCTCTCCTCCAGGTCGGCCGCCGTCAGGTTCCGGACACGGACGCCCTTGTTCGGGGCCGACTCGATCAGGCGGAGGGACTCCAGCTCGCGCAGCGCCTCCCGGACCGGGGTCTGGCTGACCTCCAGCTCGGTGGCGATGCGGCGCTCCACGATGCGCTCGCCCGGCTGCCAGCGCCCGCTGACGATCCCCTCCACGATGTGCTCGCGGATCTGCTCGCGCAGCGAGTGGACGACGGGCGCGGTCATGGGGGCTCCTTAGGGAGGGGCCGTCCTGCGGCCCCCGGGGGCTTTGACGTTTAGACAATACGGCCGGTTCGCTGCGCGGGCAGGGCGCATGGGGGTGCTTTTGCGCAGGTGAGACGAGCCTTACACGCTGAGCACCCAGACAAACACGAACACCCCGCCCGGAAAGTTCCGGACGGGGTGCCGTACTGCCTGACCGGCTGAGGGGGAGGCCGCCGAGCGCCTCCGCCTACGGTCAGAGGCCCAGTTCGACCTCGAACGCGCCCGCCTCCAGGATGGCCTTGACCGCCGAGAGGTAACGGGCCGCGTCGGCGCCGTCGACCAGACGGTGGTCGTAGGAGAGGGTCAGGTAGGTCATGTCGCGGACGCCGATGACCGTGCCCTCCTCGGTCTCGATGACGGCCGGACGCTTGACCGTGGCACCGATGCCGAGGATCGCGACCTGGCCCGGCGGCACGATGATCGTGTCGAAGAGCGCGCCGCGCGAACCGGTGTTGGAGATGGTGAAGGTCGCGCCGGACAGCTCGTCCGGGGTGATCTTGTTGGCGCGGACCTTGCCCGCCAGCTCCGCGGTGGCCTTGGCGATGCCCGCGATGTTGAGGTCGCCGGCGTGCTTGATGACCGGGGTCATCAGGCCCTTCTCGGAGTCCACCGCGATCCCGATGTTCTCGGAGTCGAAGTAGGTGATGGTCCCCTCGGCCTCGTTGATCTTGGCGTTGATGACCGGGTGGGCCTTCAGCGCCTGCGCGGCGGCCTTGACGAAGAACGGCATCGGGGAGAGCTTGACGCCCTCGCGAGCCGCGAAGGAGTCCTTCGCCTGGGCGCGCAGCTTCATCAGACGGGTGACGTCGACCTCGACGACCGACGACAGCTGGGCCTGCTCGCGCAGCGCCTTGACCATGTTGTCGCCGATGACCTTGCGGATGCGGGTCATCTTGACGGTCTGGCCGCGCAGCGGGGAGACCTCCAGCGCCGGGGCCTTCTTGGCGGCGGCCGGGGCGGCGGCGGCCGGAGCCGGGGCGGCGGCGGCCTTCGCGGCCTCGGCGGCGGCGATGACGTCCTGCTTGCGGATACGGCCGCCGACGCCGGTGCCCTTGACGGTGGCCAGGTCGACGCCGTTCTCGGCGGCGAGCTTGCGCACCAGCGGGGTGACGTACGCGCCCTCGTCGGTCGCCTGGGTGGCGGTCGGGGAGGTGGGCGCGGTGGCCGGGGTGACCGGGGCCGGAGCCGGGGCGGGCGCCGGAGCCGCGGGCTGGGCCGGGGCAGGGGCCGGGGCGGCGGCGGGGGCCGGGGCCGGGGCGGGAGCCGGGGCCGCAGCCGGAGCGGGGGCCGGAGCCGGAGCCGGAGCCGGAGCGGGGGCCGGGGCCGGAGCCGCGGCGGGGGCCGGAGCGGCCGGGGCCGGAGCGGCGGCCGGGGCGGCACCCGGGGCACCGATGACGGCGAGCTTGGCGCCGACCTCGGCGGTCTCGTCCTCGCCGACCACGATCTCCAGGAGCACGCCGGAGGTGGGCGCCGGGATCTCGGTGTCGACCTTGTCCGTGGAGACCTCGAGCAGCGGCTCGTCGGCCTCGACGGAGTCGCCGACCGACTTCAGCCAGCGGGTGACGGTGCCCTCGGTGACGGACTCGCCGAGCGCCGGCAGGACCACGTCCGTGCCCTCGGCGCCACCGGCCGGAGCGGCGGGGGCGGCCGGGGCCTCGGGGGCCGGGGCGGGGGCCGGAGCCTCGGCCACCGGGGCGGCCGGGGCGGGAGCCGGAGCCGGGGCCTCGGCGGCGGGGGCCGGGGCGGCAGCGGGGGCACCCGTGCCGTCGTCGATGACGGCCAGCTCGGCGCCGACCTCGACCGTCTCGTCCTCGGCGACCTTGATGGAGGCCAGCACGCCGGCGGCGGGCGAGGGAATCTCGGTGTCGACCTTGTCGGTCGAGACCTCGAGCAGCGGCTCGTCGGCCTCGACGCGCTCGCCCTCGGCCTTCAGCCAGCGGGTGACAGTGCCCTCGGTGACGCTCTCGCCGAGCGCCGGAAGGGTTACGGAAACCGCCATGGTTTCGGTTGCTCCTAACGAATTGCGGAAGTCTGTGTCGTCGCGCCCGTTGACCGAAGGCTCAGTCGTGGGAGTGCAGCGGCTTGCCGGCCAGGGCAAGGTGGGCCTCGCCGAGCGCCTCGTTCTGCGTCGGGTGGGCGTGGATGAGCTGGGCGACCTCGGCCGGCAGCGCCTCCCAGTTGTAGATCAGCTGGGCCTCGCCGACCTGCTCGCCCATGCGGTCGCCGACCATGTGGACGCCGACCACGGCACCGTCCTTGACCTGGACGAGCTTGATCTCGCCCGCGGTCTTGAGGATCTTGCTCTTTCCGTTGCCCGCCAGGTTGTACTTCAGAGCGACGACCTTGTCCGCGCCGTAGATCTCCTTGGCCTTGGCCTCGGTGATGCCGACGGAGGCGACCTCCGGGTGGCAGTACGTCACCCGCGGGACACCGTCGTAGTCGATCGGAACGACCTTCAGACCGGCCAGACGCTCCGCCACCAGGATGCCCTCGGCGAAGCCGACGTGCGCGAGCTGGAGGGTCGGGACCAGGTCACCGACGGCGGAGATGGTCGGGACGTTGGTGCGCATGTACTCGTCGACGAGGACGTAGCCGCGGTCCATGGCGACCCCGGCCTCCTCGTAGCCCAGGTTCTGGGAGACCGGGCCGCGGCCGACGGCGACGAGGAGGACCTCGGCCTCGAACTCCTTGCCGTCCGCCAGGGTGACCTTCACACCGTCCTGGGTGTACTCGGCCTTCTGGAAGAAGGTGCCCAGGTTGAACTTGATGCCGCGCTTGCGGAACGCGCGCTCAAGAAGCTTCGAAGAGTTCTCGTCCTCCACCGGGACGAGGTGCTTCAGGCCCTCGATGACCGTGACGTCCGAGCCGAAGGACTTCCACGCCGAGGCGAACTCGACGCCGATGACACCGCCGCCCAGGATGATCGCGGACTGCGGCACGCGGTCCAGGACGAGGGCGTGGTCGGAGGAGATGATGCGGTTGCCGTCGATCTCCAGGCCCGGCAGCGACTTCGGCACGGAGCCGGTCGCGAGCAGCACGTGGCGGCCCTGGATGCGCTGGCCGTTCACGTCGACGGAGGTGGGGGAGGACAGGCGTCCCTCACCCTCGATGTAGGTGACCTTGCGGGAGGCGATGAGCCCCTGCAGACCCTTGTACAGGCCCGAGATCACGTCGTCCTTGTACTTCTGGACGGCCGGGACGTCGATGCCCTCGAACGTGGCCTTGACGCCGAACTGCTCGCTCTCGCGGGCCTGGTCGGCGATCTCGCCCGCGTGCAGCAGGGCCTTGGTGGGGATGCACCCCTTGTGCAGGCAGGTGCCGCCGACCTTGTCCTTCTCGATCAGGGCGACGTCCAGGCCCAGCTGCGCTCCGCGCAGGGCCGCGGCGTAACCACCGCTACCACCGCCGAGGATCACTAGGTCGAAAACGGTGCTGGCGTCGTTCGCCACGTCACGTCCTCCATGCATGTGCGCCGTACGCCGGTCTCCGATGACCGGCAGGCGGCTGGTGTCCGGCCGCTTGATGCTTCGGCCCTTCGGTGGGGGCCCTGTCCTGCCGGGCTCCATCTTTGCACTTGTTCGAGGCGGACGAGACGCCGGGCCTGAGTGTGAGACACCCCACGTACGGCCGGAAACGGCGGTGCGCACGGGGCAGGGGCGCGGGGAGCTGCGTGAACAGCCCCCGCGCCCCTGTGGTCGCCGTACCGCGTGAGCGGCCGGGCGGTCGGGCGACTCAGCCCAGGTCGCCCGCGGCGGTCAGTTCGGCGAGACGCACCAGCGTCCGCACCGCGGACCCCGTGCCGCCCTTCGGCGTGTACCCGAACGGACCCCCCTCGTTGAACGCGGGACCCGCGATGTCCAGGTGCGCCCAGGTGATGCCGTCGCCCACGAACTCGCGCAGGAACAGGCCGGCGACCAGGCCGCCGCCCCACCGCTCGCCCATGTTCGCGATGTCGGCCACCGACGACTCCATGCCCTTGCGCAGGTGCTCCGGCAGCGGCATCGGCCAGGCCGGCTCGCCGACCTCCTCCGCCGCCTCGTACACGGCGGAGCGGAACGCGTCGTCGTTGGCCATGACACCGAACGTCCGGCTGCCCAGCGCCAGCATCATCGCGCCGGTCAGCGTGGCCACGTCCACGATCGCGTCCGGCTTCTCCAGCGAGGCCGCCCACAGCGCGTCGGCGAGGACCAGCCGGCCCTCGGCGTCGGTGTTGAGGACCTCGACCGTCTTGCCGCTGTACATCCGCAGCACGTCGCCCGGGCGGACGGCGGAGCCCGACGGCATGTTCTCGGCCAGCGCCAGCCAGCCGGTGACGTTGACCTCCAGGCCGAGACGGGCGGCGGAGACCACCGCGGCGAACACGGCGGCGGCACCGCTCATGTCGCACTTCATCGTCTCGTTGTGGCCGGCCGGCTTCAGCGAGATGCCGCCCGAGTCGTAGGTGATGCCCTTGCCCACGAAGGCCAGGTGCTTCTCCGCCCCGGGGTGCGTGTACGACAGCTTCACCAGGCGCGGGGTGGCCGCCGAGCCGCCGCCGACGCCGAGGATGCCGCCGTAGCCGCCCTTGGTCAGGGCCTTGTCGTCGAGCACCTGCACCTTGATGCCGTGCTCCTTGGCCGCGGCCTGCGCGATGCCGGCGAAGATCGCGGGGGTGAGGTCGTTCGGCGGCATGTTGATCAGGTCGCGGGCGCGGTTCAGCTCCTCGGAGACCGCGACCGCGCGGGCGACGGCACCCTTGTGGGCGGCGTCGCGCGGCTTGCCGCCGAGCAGCGTGGCCTCGGCCAGCGGCGCCTTGCCGTTCTTGGCCCGGGCGCCCTTCGCCTGTCCGCCGTTCTCCTTGTAGGTGTCGAAGGAGTACGCGCCGAGGAGCACGCCCTCGCCGATCGCCTCGATCGCGCCGGGGCTGTCGACGGGCAGCGCGAACGCGGCCTTGCGGGCACCGGCGAGCGCGCGGGCGGCCACGCCGGCGGCCTTGCGGAGCACCTCGGCGTCGAAGCCGGTGTCGCCGTCCTCGGCGTCCTTGTCGTCGGGCTGCGCGCCGAGGCCCACCGCCACCACGAGCGGGGCCTTGAAGCCGGCGGGCGCGGGCAGCTTCGTCAGCTCGCCCTCGGCACCCGAGGCACCGAGGGTCTCCAGGACGCCGGCCAGCTTGCCGTCGTACGCCTTGTCCACGGCCTCGGCGCCGGGCGCGACGACGGGCCCCTTGGCACCCTTGGCGACACCGATCACGATCGCGTCGGCCCGCAGGCCGGGCGCCGCGGCGGTGCTGAGAGTCAGAGCAGTCACGGTGGTGAGATCTCGCTTCCGATGTGAAGTTCCTGTGGTCGATGTGGGGTGGGTCGACCGGGCCCGAGAGCCGACCCTAGGTCCAGGCCCGGGGGCAGGTGGCAACCGGGGCCTTCACTCTGTCGGCGAACACCCGGGACGAGACTACGCGCGTACAGGCGTTCGCTCATTCCTTCGGGTGTTCACCCGCGCGTGGCGTCGTCGCCCTTTCTCCCCCCTGCGCTCCAGTGAGCTGAGCCACACTCGTCGGGTTCCGGTGGGGTGCCGACTCCCCGGTTCGCACGATTTCCACAGATTCTCCGCGGATTCACCGCAGGGGGATCCCTCTGGGGGGAGGAACCACTCATGGCCCACCGCGCATGCCGCTGGAGAGCGGCCGGCGTCACCGGCTCCGCCGTCTGCCTGATCGCACTGGGGCTCGCCGCGCCGGGCGCCTCGGCGGCGACCGACCCGCGCGTCGACCTCAGGGTGCTGGTCGTCGACGACGGCGCGGGACCCGTCGGCGCGATCACCGCCCGGCTGAAGAGCGAGGGCATCCCGTACACCGAGGTCGACCTGGACGACTCCGCGCGGCCCACGATCGACGGCGCCTTCCTGAGCGACACCGTGGGCGGCCGGCCCCGGGCGAAGTTCCAGGGCGTGGTGCTGCCGGACGAGGCCCCGTTCGGCGCGGGCTCGGCGGAGCAGACGGCCCTGGAGGCGTACGAGAGGACGTACGGCATCCCGCAGCTCGACGCCTACACCTGGGCCCACCCCGGGGTCGGGCTCGACTACACCGACGCCGGCGGCTACGCCGGACCGCTCGACGGGCGCACCGTCACCGTGTCCGCCGCCGGGCGGGCGGGCCCCTTCGGCTATCTGAAGGGCACCTTCTCCTTCGAGGACGGGGCACCCTCGCTGGACGAGAGTTACGGCTTCGTCGCCCGGCCCCGCACCGGCTTCACCAGCTACGTCGACACGCCCGTGCCCGGCGGCACCGGCACCGGCAGCCTGCTCGGCGAGTACGCCCACGACGGCCGCCGCGAGCTGGTGGTGACCTTCGCCTACAACCAGTACCAGCAGCAGTTCCGGGTGCTGGCCCGCGGCATGGTCGAGTGGCTGACCCAGGGCGTGCACCTCGGGCAGGCGCGCAACTACTTCGCCGTGCACGTCGACGACGTCTTCGCGTCGGACGCCCGCTGGGACGCCGAGCGCGACTGCACGCCCGGCGACATCGACTGCGGGGACGGGGGCACCGACACCACCGCGCCGATCCGGATGACCGCGGCCGACGCCCAGTACGCGGCCTCCTGGCAGCGGAGCCACGGCTTCACCCTGGACATGGTGTTCAACGCGGGCGCCGGCGAGGAGTGGAAGGAGGAGAACGGCGGCACGGACGCGCTCACCGACCGGCTGCTCGTGGACAGGTCCCAGTACCGCTGGGTGAACCACACCTACACGCATCCGTTCCTCGGCTGCGTCCAGGACACCTCCACCGTGCCGTGGTCCTGCGCGCGGAACACCGACGGCTCGACGAAGTGGGTGAGCCGCGCCGACATCTCGGGGCAGATCTCCGACAACTACGACTGGGCGCTGCTGCACGGGCTTTCCGTCGACCGCGGCGAACTGGTCACCGGCGAGCACTCGGGTCTGAAGACCCTCCCGCAGCAGCCGCAGGACAACCCCGGCCTCGGCCCCGCGCTCGCCGCCAACGGGGTGAAGTGGACCGCCTCCGACAACTCCCGCGAGCCCGAGCAGCGGGCCGTGGGCAGCGGCGCGCTCACCGTGCCGCGCTTTCCCATGAACGTCTACTACAACACCGGCACCCGGGCCGAGATGGCCGACGAGTACAACTGGATCTACACGTCCGAGGCCGACGGCGGCAGCGGTGTCTGCGCGAACAACCCGGCCTCCACCTGCCTGGCCGAACCCCTCGACACCGCCACCGGCTACACCGACCACATCGTGCCCGCCGAGGCGCGCACCGACCTCGGGCACGTGCTCGGCAACGACCCCCGCCCGCACTACGCCCACCAGTCCAACCTGGCCGAGGACCGCATCCTCTACCCGGTGCTGGACCGGGTCCTGGCCGACTACCGGGCGCTGTTCGCGGACAGCGCCCCGATCGTCAACCTCCGCCAGAGCGCGATCGGAACCGAGCTGCAGAACCGCGCCACGTGGCGGACCGCGCTCGACGACGGCGCGGTCACCGCCTACCGGATCGGGAAGACGGTGACGGTCACCGCACCGTCCGGCACCCGGATCCCGGTGACCGCGCCGGAGGGGACGAGGCAGCAACTGGCGCTGGGCACGGCCACGTTCGGCTCGGCGTACGCGGGAGAGCGCTCGGCGTGGTCGTCACCGGCACTCCTCCAGACGGCTCTTACGCTGAAGCTGCCGTGAGAAGCGCCCTGTGAGGAGCGCCCGAAAGGGCGCGGGGAACCGCGCGACCGGTCACGGCACAGCCGCGGCCGAGGTGCGCCACCGCGCCGGTGCCACACCGCACTCGGCGGCCACCCACCGATCAGCCGTGTGAACAACGCTTCAGGTCAGTACACCTAGCCGCCGAAGGCCAGTACCACCAGCGCGGTCGTCGCGGCCGTCTCCGCGAGCGCGCCGAACACATCGCCGGTGACCCCGCCGAACCGGCGGGTGCAGCGGCGCAGCAGCAGTTCGGCGACGGCGACGGCGACGGCCACCGCCAGGGCGGTGCGCCCGCCGTCGTACCCGCCGAAGGCGGCGCCCGCCGCACCGGCGGCCGCCGCCACCGCCGCCGCCACGCCCAGCGCGGCCCCCTTCGGCACCACCCCGGCCACCGCCGCCCCGAGCCCCTCCGGGCGGGCCGCCGGCACCCCGGCGCGGGCGGCCAGGGTGAGCGCCAGCCGGGCCGCGACCGCCGAGACCACGGCCGCCAGGGCACCCCGCGCCCACGAGGCGTCGTAGAGCTGCGCCAGCACGGCCGCCTGGGCCAGCAGCACCAGGACGAGGGTCAGCACCCCGAACGGCCCGATGTCCGACTGCTTCATGATCCTGAGGGCGTCCTCGGCGGGCTTGCCGCTGCCCAGTCCGTCGGCGGTGTCGGCGAGCCCGTCGAGATGCAGCCCGCGGGTCAGCGCGGCCGGTACGGCGACCGAGGCGACGGCGGCGAGCAGCGGACCGGCGCCGAGGAGGAGCAGCCCCAGTCCCAGCCCGGCCGCGCAGCCCCCGACGGCCAGTCCCGCCACCGGGGCGCACAGCATGCCGCCGCGCGCGGCCCCGCGGTCCCAGCGGTGCACCCGGACGGGCAGCACGGTGAGCGTGCCGAAGGCGAAGCGGAGGCCGTCGAGAGGGGAGGACGTGAGCACCGGCGAAGGTTACCCGGCGGTCCCGGGGGCCCTTCCCCCGCCCGGGGGACGAACCGTCCCCGCCGCGGCCCGGCCCGTGGGGCGCCGGCCCGGAGACGCGGGCCGACCGGCGCTGAAGCATCGGGGCACATCCGAGTAATGTGCGCACATGGGGCACTGGTGGGAGCGGAACATCGTCGAGCCGGGCAAGCTCCCCCTGCTGCTCGCCCTCGCCGCCTTCGTGCTGGCCTTCGTCGTCACCCGGGTCATCACCCGCCTGATCCGGGCCGGCCGGGGCCCGTTCGGCAACGTCAAGGCGGGCGGGCTGCACATCCACCACGTCGTCCCCGGGGTCGTGCTCACCGTCGTCGGCGGCTTCGGCGCGGTGGCCAGCGACCGGCACGGCGTCGGCGCGGCCGTCTCGGCCGTGCTGTTCGGCACGGGCGCGGGGCTGGTCCTGGACGAGTTCGCGCTGATCCTGCACCTGGACGACGTCTACTGGAGCGAGGAGGGTCGCAAGAGCGTCGAGGCCGTCGTCCTCACCGCCGCCCTGGTCGGCCTGCTGCTCGCCGGGTTCGCCCCGTTCGGGGTCAACGACCTCTCCCGGCAGGAGCTGGCCGACCGCGGCACGGTCATCTCCAACATCGCCGCCAACTTCCTGTTCTCCCTGGTCGCCCTCAGCAAGGGCAAGGCCCGCCTCGCGGTGTTCGGGGCGATCGTGCCGCTGGTCGCGCTCGTCGGCGCCGTCCGGCTCGCCCGCCCCGGCTCCCCGTGGGCCCGCCGCTTCTACGGCCGCCGCCCCCGCGCCCGCGCCAAGGCGGCCCTGCGCTCCTACCGGCACGACCGCCGCTGGGCCCGCCCGCTGCGCGTCGTTCAGGACTGGATCGGGGGCAAGCCCGACCCCCGCCCGGCCCGCCTGCCCGACCACCGGTGACGGAGGGTGCGGCGCGGCCGGCCCGGACGCCGGTGCCGCAGCGCCGCCAGCAGGCACAGCAGTCCCACCGCCATCAGCGCGGCCAGGTGCTCCTTGCCCGCCAGGTTCTCCTTCATCAGCACCTCGACCACCATCGCCAGCGTCACCGCGCCCGCCGTCACATAGGCGCCGTACCGCCAGCTCACGTACACCGCGAGCCCCACGACGGCCGCCGACGGGCCGGTGTCCACCACCTGGGCGTCGGTCCACGGCAGCCCGAACGGGGCGTGCGGGCCGAGGGTGGTGCCGAGGCGCGCGTACAGGGTGCCGGCGAGCGTGGCGACGTAGGCGATGGCCAGCGTCCGCCACCAGCCCAGGCACAGCTCGGCGATCCCGAACACCAGCAGGATCTGCACCAGCGCCCCCCACACCGGCAGGTCCAGCGCGGGCACGAACAGCGACAGGGGCGTGCGCAGCAGGGCGAGCCACAGCGGGTCCTGGGCCCGTACGGCACCCAGGTTCTGCACCAGCTGGTAGCCCCACGGCTGGTTCTGCACGTACTGGAGGAACGCCGTCAGGCTCACTCCCGCGACCGTCATCGGGACGGCCGGCAGACCCCGTTTCCGCAGGGGTTCGCGCACGGTGACGTACAGCAGCCCCCACTCGGCACGGGCCCAGCGGACGAGCCTGTTCATGGATGGTCCCTCATCTGTGCGTGTCCAGGTGCCTGCGGTGCAGCCACTTCGGCAGTCCCGGCGCCTCCAGGAAGCCCTCCGCGCGGGCCGAGGCGAGGCCGATGCGCGGCAGGTCCGCGCTCTTCTCGAAGAGCAGGAACCGCGGCTCCCAGATGGGCCGGTACTTGGCGTTGGCGCGGTACAGCGACTCGATCTGCCACCAGCGGGAGAAGAAGCTGAGCAGCGACCGCCACAGCCTCAGCACCGGTCCGGCACCGAGGCGTGCGCCACGTTCGAAGACCGACCGGAACATCGCGAAGTTGAGTGAGACCTGCGTGATCCCGATCTCGCCGGCCCGCCGGAGCAGTTCGATGACCATGAACTCCATCAGCCCGTTGTCGGAGTCCCGGTCCCGCCGCATGAGGTCCAGCGACAGCCCGTGCGGTCCCCACGGCACGAACGAGAGCAGCGCCCGCAGCCGTCCCCCGGCGTCCGTGCACTCCAGCATCACGCACCGGCCGTCCTCGGGGTCCCCGAGCCGGCCCAGCGCCATGCTGAAACCGCGCTCGGTCGCGCCGTCCCGCCAGTCGTCGGCGCGCTCGACCAGATACGCCATCTCCTGCGCCGGGACGTCCTCGTGCCGGCGGACGCGCACCTCGTACCCGGCCCGCTTCACCCGGTTGTACGCCTGCCGGACCGTGCGCATCGCCCGCCCCTCCAGCGTGAACTCGGCGACCTCCACGATCGCCTCGTCCCCGAGCTCCAGCGCGTCCAGTCCGTGCCGGGCGTAGACCGTCCCGGCCTCCTCGCTCGCCCCCATCACCGCCGGGATCCACCCGTGCGCCCGCGCCTCCGCGAGCCACGGCGCGATCGCCCCGGGCCAGGCCTCCGGGTCCCCGAGCGGATCCCCGGACGCCAGACTCACCCCGCCGACGACGCGATAGGCGACGGCGGCCTTACCGGTCGGCGACCACCGCACGCTCTTCTCCCGGCGCAGCGCGAAATAGCCGAGCGAGTCGCGCTCCCCGTGCCGCTCCAGCAGGGCGCGCAGCCGCTTCCCGTCGTCCTCGGTGAGCGGGTCGACGGCCCGCCGGGACCGGAAGGCGGCGTAGAGCACGGCGAGGACGAGGGCCGTACTGAGCACGTTGATCGCCACGTTGGCCCAGTTGGGCGGGTCGATGCCCGGGAAGTGGGACTCCTCGGCCGCCACGGACACCAGCCGCAGGGTGCCGTAGTGCCAGCGTTCCCGGAACGTCGAGCGGGCCGCGTCCGGGGCCTGGTTCGTGACCGTCACCAGCAGCCCGGCCAGCAGGCTGGCGGCCAGGCCGCCGCCGACGGCCACCGTGGCCGCGAGCCGGGGGTTGGAGCGGTCGCCCTTGGCGTAGAACTCCCGGCGGCCGGCCAGCAGCGCGGCCACGAAGGCGGCGGTCAGCGCCAGGGAGACCCAGTTCTGCGCGTACCGCCGGATCTCCGGGAACGCCATGGCGAACGCGAACAGCGCCAGGAAGAGCCCGCTGACCACCAGGTTGAGGATCCACGCGGCCCGCTTGCGGCGCCGCATGGTGATCGCCAGGAAGGCGGTGAAGACACCGGAGGCGAAGCCGGCCGTCAGCAGGTACGGCGTGAAGAAGTCGTCCTGGTTGTGCCGGCGCACGTCCTGGCCGAGCGAGACCCATACCGCGCTGAGGAAGTTGATGAAGGCGACGGTCCGCAGGTACCAGACGGCGAAGGCGGCGGCCCTCCGGGACGCCCCGGTGGACCGCCGCGCCCGCTCCTCCGTCCGCTCCGCCTCGGCTCGCTGCTCCACGGCAATTCGGGCATCTCCCATGGGGCAGGATCATATGGGCGCGGCCCCGGCGAACCACACCATTCAGGCCACGCCCCCACTTTTCCGCCGACAACCACCGCGGCTTCCCTCCACCGCGACACCGCCGGGCGGAAACGGCGGGACCCCACGGCGCGGGTGCTCAGGCGCCGCCGGACAGGCGGCGGCCGGGCGGCGACGAGGCGTCCTGTCCGCCGTCGGCTCCCCCTGCCGGCTCTTGCCCGCCGGGACGGCGCTCGGCCGGGACGGCGGGATCCGCCGGTGCCGAACCGGGCGGCAGCGGGCGGTCGGGCAGTGACGTGGCCTTCCGGCCCCCCTGCTGCCTTCCGGCCCCCCTGCTACTCCGGCTGCTCCCCCCCCGCTACTCCGTCTCCTCCTCCGGTTCCGGGGCCGTCCCGGGCTCCGGGTGCTGGGCGGGCTCCGGCTTCTCCGGCAGTTCCGCCGCCAGCGCGGCGGCGGCCCTGACCAGGGGCAGTGCGAGCAGCGCGCCGACGCCCTCGCCGACCTTCACGCCCTGTTCCAGCACCGGTTCGAGGGCCATCCGGTCCAGCGCCTTCGCCTGTCCCGGCTCCCCGCTGTCGTGCCCGGCCAGCCACCAGTCCGGCGCCCGGAACGCCACCCGCTGGGCGACCAGCGCGCACGCGGCGGCCACCACCCCGTCGAGGATCACCGGCAGCTTCCGTACCGCGCACTGGAGCAGGAACCCCGTCATCGCCGCGAGGTCCGCCCCGCCCACGGCCGCCAGCAGCTGGAGCTGGTCGCCGAGCACCGGCCGCGCCCGCCGCAGCGCGTCCCGGATCGCCGCGCACTTCCGCATCCACGCCAGGTCGTCGATCGCGAGCCCGCCCCGCCCGGTCACCACGGACGCGTCGGTCCCGCACAGCGCGGCGACCAGCACCGCCGCCGCCGTGGTCCCGCCCACGCTGACATCGCCGAGCACCACGAGATCGGTCCCCGAGTCGGCCTCCTCGTCGGCGACCGCGACGCCCGCCAGCAGGGCGGCCTCGGCCTCCTCCGGGGTGAGCGCGTCCTCGATGTCGATACGGCCGCTGCCCCGCCGCACCCGGTGCCGCACCACGTCCTTCGGCAGGGTGTCCGGCGCGCAGTCCACGGCCATGTCCACCACCCGTACCGGCACCTCCAGCCGGCGCGCGAGCACGGCCACCGGGCTCGCGCCCTCCAGCACGGCCCGCACCAGCTGCTCCGCGCCGCCCGCGGGCCGCGCCGACACGCCCAGCCCGGCGACACCGTGGTCACCGGCGAACAGCACCACCCGCGGCCGTTCGACCGGCCGGACCGGCACCTCGCCCCGCGCGGCGGCCAGCCACTCGCCCAGCTCGTCGAGGCGGCCCAGCGCCCCGGGCGGCACGATCTGGCGCTCCCGCCGGGCTTCGGCGTCACGGCGCACGCCCCCGTCCGGGCGCTCGATCAGATCGGTGAAGTCGTCCAGATTAAGGCTGCTCATTCGCCGAACAGTACCGCCCGGGAACGAACGCCCCGGCGTCACATCGCCACCACACCCCCACGACGTCTTTGCACCATAGGTCGGTATCCCATACGTTCCGGTTTGCAGCGGAATGTCGCAAAGGGAGCCGCCCATGCCGATCTCGCCCCTCACCCCGCAGATCAGCACCCCCTTCGACCCCTTCCAGGAGCCGCGCCGCGAGGACTGCCCCTGGTGCGGCTCCCGGAGTCTGCGCACCCGGCTGCGCGCCCCCGACCCGCTGCGCCACCGGCCGGGCACGTTCGTCCTCGACGAGTGCCGGGACTGCGCCCACGCCTTCCAGAACCCCCGGCTCAGCGCGGAGGGACTCGCCTTCTTCCACCGGGACTTCTACGAGAGGCAACTCGAAGGGTTCACCGCCCGCATCGTCGACGACGACGAAGTCCGCCGCCGCCACCGCGCCACCGCCTGGCGCCTGTCGGCCCTGCGCGAACCGGAGAGCTGGCTGGACGTCGGCACCGGCCACGCCCGCTTCCCCGAGGCCGCGAAGGAGTTCTTCCCGTACACCAGCTTCGACGGGCTGGACCCCACCGCCCGGGTGGAGCAGGCCCTCCTGGAGGGGCGGGTGGAGGAGGCGCACCGCGGCTACCTGTCGACCCCGGGCATGGCGGCCCGGCTGCGCGCCCGCTACGACGTGGTCACCATGTTCCGTCATCTGGCGCACGCCCCAGACCCGCGCGCCGAACTCCGTGCCGCGCTGACCGTGCTCCGCTCCGGCGGCCACCTGGTCGTCGAAGTCCCCGACCCCCGCTGCCTGTTCGCCGCGCTCCTCGGCAAGTGGTGGCTCCCGTACGGCCAGCCCCGCCACCTCCATCTGCTGCCCCCGGCCAACCTCCGCGCGGAACTGGAGCGCCTGGGCTGCACCGTCGTGGTGACGGACCGCAAGGCCCCCCACGTCCCCCACGACCTGTCGGCCGCCGCGGCCCTGGCCCTGATCCACGCCCACCCGCTCGTCCAGCTGGCGGCGACCCCGGCGCTGGCGCTGGCCTCGGCCGTGGACCGCGGGCTCGCCCCGCTCTTCCGCCGCAGCCGCTTCTCCAACGCGTACCGGATCGTGGCCCGCAAGGACCGGGTATAGCGGGCCGTCACCCCCGCAGCATCAGCGCCTGCCCGGCCACGACCAGCAGCACCTGCTCGCACTCGGCCGCGAATCCCGCGTTCAGACGGCCCAGTTCGTCCCGGTAGCGCCGTCCCGACGCGGTCGCCGGGACGATTCCCGACCCCACCTCGTTGGACACGGCCACCACGGTCCGCCGGGTGCCGCGCACCGCCTCCGTCAGTTCCCGCACCCGCTCCCGCAGCGCCTTCTCGCCCCCGCCCGCCCAGTCCGCGTCGTCCCACGCGCCCACGCCGTCCATCGCGTCCGTCAGCCACAGCGACAGGCAGTCGATCAGCAGCGGCGGCCCCTCCTCGGCCAGCAGCGGCACCAGATCGGTCGTCTCCGTCGTACGCCACGAACCCGGCCGCCGCTCCCGGTGCAGGGCCACCCGAGCCGCCCACTCGGTGTCCCCGCCCCGCGTGCCGCCCGTCGCCACGTACAGCACCTCCGGGAAGGACTCCAGCCGCCGCTCCGCCTCCACCGACTTGCCCGAGCGCGCCCCGCCCAGCACCAGCGTCCGCCGCGGCACGTCCGGCACCTCCTCGTACGCCCCCACCACCAGCGTCGTACCGTCCGGCACCGCCCGCGCCCCGGCCGCCGCGAGCCGGCGGCGCAACTCCGGGCCGGGCGGCACGTCGTGGTCGAGGTGGACGGCGAGGACGTCCGTGGTGGGACCGGCCGAGCCGACCGCGCGCAGCCGGGCGAGCGCGTCGGGACGCCCCACGACGTCCGCGAGGACCATGTCGTACGCCTCGGCCGTCGCCGCCTCCACCCCAGCCGGCGCCCCGCCCGGCGGCAGATACAGCAGCCGCTGCCCGTCCGGCCCGGTCACCGCGTACCCGGTGCCGCCCGCGTCCATCGCCACGGCCCGCACCCGGTGTCCCGTCAGCAGCGCCAACTCCCGCCCGTCCGGGACCCGGCCGGGCTGCGGCAGCCCGGCCGGCACCTCCACCGCCGGACCGTCGTGCGGATGCGACAGCAGCACCTGCCGTACCCCGGCCAGCGAATGCCCGGCGCGCGCCGCCGCGAACGCCGCGCCCGGCGTCAGGTCCAGCAGCAGCGCACCGTCCACGAGCACCGCGGTCGCGGCCCGCGCGTCGGGCCCGAGCGCGGTCGCGCAGACGGCGCAGGGACAGTCGGGGCGAGGCAGTCCCGCGGGGGCACCGGTACCGAGCAGAGTTGCTTCCACGCGTCGATTTTCGCCTGTCCGGGCAGGTCTTGCGCTTCCGGCTAGGCTTCCGGGGCAGGAGTTGGATCAGAGGAGGCCCACATGACGGCATGGACGTGGCGGTTCGAGAAGGCCGACGGGACGGAGGTCCAGCCCGCGGTGCTGCCCGAGGAGTTCACCACGCAGGGGGATGCCGAGTCCTGGATCGGCGAGCACTGGAAGGCGCTCCTGGAAGGCGGGGCCGACCAGGTGCGGCTGTTCGAGGAGACCAGCGAGATCTACGGGCCGATGAGCCTGCACGCCGACGCGTGACCCGATCCGCGGCGAGGTGAGGAGGGGCCGCCCTCCTCACTGCGCGCCCAGCGTCACCTCGACCGTCCTGTCGGTGCCGTCCCGCTGGTACCGCACCGTGGTCCGCTGGCCCGGCCGGTCCGCCGCCAGCGTCTCGGAGAGCGAGGTGATCGAGGTGATCGGCCGGCCGCCCAGTTCGGTGATGATGTCACCGGGCCGCAGGCCCGCCCGGTCGGCCGCGTCGCCGGCGCGGACGGTCACCACGGCCACTCCGATCGGCCGGTAACGGTCGTCCAGGACCGTCCGCGCGGTGATGCCGAGGGCCGCCCGCCCGGAGTCGACCACCTTGCCGTTCCTGATGATCTGATCGGCGACCGTCCGCACCATCGACACCGGGATCGCGAATCCGATGCCGGGCGCCGCACTGCCCCCGAGACTCGGATCGGCCGCGGCCAGCGTCGGGATGCCGATCACCTGTCCGTCCAGGTTCACCAGGGCGCCGCCGCTGTTGCCGGGGTTGATCGCGGCCGACGTCTGCACCATGTTCGCGATCGTCGCGCCCGTACCGCCGCCCTCGCTGCCCTCGCTGACGGTCCGTCCGGTCGCCGAGACGATGCCCTGGGTCACGCTGGACGACAGCCCCAGCGGCGATCCCATGGCCAGCACGATCTGGCCGACCTCCACCTTCTCGGAGTTCCCGAACACCGCGGGCCGCAGGCCGGGCGGCACCTTGTCCAGCCGGATCACGGCGAGATCCTGCTCGGGGTAGGAGTAGACCAGGCGCGCGGTGAGCGGCTCCTGACGGTTGGCCAGGGTCACGGCGAAGGTCTTCTCCGAGCCGACCACGTGCGCGTTGGTGACGATGTGCCCCTTGTCGTCGTACACCACCCCCGAGCCCAGGTCCTGGCTCGCCTGGATCTGCACCACCGACGGCAGGACGTCCTTGATGACCCGCAGGTACTGGCTCTGCAGTTCGTTCACGGTGGTCGGCGCGGGCGCCCGGGTGACCGGGGAGTCCGGTCCGGCCCCGGCGGCGGGGACCGTGCAGCCGGCGCAGAGGGCCGCGCAGCACATCAGCGCGGCGGCGGAGACGACCGTCCGGAGAGCACGGGTACGGGAAGCGTCCATGCCCCCGAGTCTCACCGCGCGGTGATCACCGGGCCCGTGCTGTTGCCCCGAACGGGCTCAGCCCCGTACCCCGCACAGATGCAGCAGCGCCGCCACCGAGCGGTAGGGGTCCGTGCGACCGGCCCGTTCCTCGGCCGCGAGCAGCGTGTCCAGGTCGTCCGGGACCGCCGCGTCGTCCGCCGCCGTGTCCGTGAAGACCTGGACGCCGTACCAGGCGTGCAGCGGGGCGGCGATGCCGCCGAGGGTGGCGGTGAGGGAGGCCAGGCGGTCGGCGCGGACGTCCGGACCGAGCCGCACGGGCGGTTCGCCGTCCGGCTCCGTCCGGGCGCGGGGGACGCGGGCCGTGGTGTCGAACGCGGCCAGCGCGCCCGCCCAGTCGCCGGCGAGGCCCGCCCGCATGGCGAGCGCGTCGCCGTTGCGGACGAGGAGGGAGAGCAGACCGCCCGGGGCCAGCATCCGGGCCAGACCCGCCACCAGCGGGTCGGGCTCCTCGACGTACATCAGGACGCCGTGGCACAGCACCACGTCGAAGCTGCCCGGCAGGAAGTGCACCCCGGTGTCCCGGCCGTCGCTCTGCACCAGCCGGACCCGCTCCCGGATGCCCTCCGGCTCCCGGGCCAGGCATGCGCGGGCGGCGGCGATCAGCGCCGTGTCCTGCTCCACCCCGGTCACCTGGTGCCCGAGCCGGGCCAGCCGCAGCGCCTGTGCGCCGCGGCCCATCCCCACGTCGAGCACCCGCAGCCGCTGTCCGACCGGGAACCGCCCGGTCATCTGCTCGTCCAGCTGCCGCGCCACCAGCTCGTGGCGCACCACCGCACCCAGACCGCCCGGCCGGGCATCGGCCGCGCCTTCGGTGAAAGCGTCAGCGCTCAGGGCCGCTCTCCGCGCTTGACCTGCGGCTTCGGCAGCCGGAGCCGGCGCATCTGGAGGGACCGCATCAGCGCGTAGGCGACCGCGCCGCGCGTGTTCTCGTCCGGGAAGCGCTCCGCGAGCCGCTTCTTCAGACGGAAGCCGCTGACCGCCGCGTCCAGCACGATCAGCACGATCACGATCAGCCACAGCAGCAGCGCGATGCTCTGGATCGCGGGCACCCGCACCACGCTCAGCACCAGGATGACCACGGCGAGCGGCAGGAAGAACTCCGCCACGTTGAACCGTGAGTCGGTCCAGTCCCGGGCGAACCGGCGGACCGGGCCCTTGTCCCGGGCGGGGAGGTATCGCTCGTCACCACCGGCCAGGGCCTGGCGCTGGCGCTCCAGGGCCCGCCGCCGGTCCTCGCGCTGGCGCTTCGCGGCCTCCTTGCGGTTCGTCGGCGTGTGGGCGACGCTGCGGCGCTGGGACTGGGCCTCACTGCGCTTGGGCGTCGGCCGGCCCTTGGGGGCCTGCGGGTCACGGGGCTGCTTGGAGTCGGTCACCATCGCCTTGTCGGCGGGGGCCTTCTCTTCCTTGGCACGGCTACGGAACACAAAACCCAAGGGTACGGGCTGCACCGGCATGGACCCCAGTCCGGTGGGGAACGATCCGGCAACACCGGACGTCTTCAGGGGGACAGAGGGGACACGTCGGGGGTGTTTTCCGGTGGGATCACCTACTCCTCAGGCCGGAGCGGTGCGGTCCGCAGTCGTCCTCGGGGATGAGCGCATCACCCCGCGGACAGTGCGGTAATGGAAGCAGGGCCCGTACTGTGGGTCCTGTCGCAGGATCTGTGAGCTGGAGTCCGTCAGAAGGGGGCGCGCGAAGCCCATGAGCGGTGTCATGAAGCGTATGGGGATGATCTTCCGCGCGAAGGCGAACAAGGCCCTTGACCGGGCCGAGGACCCGCGCGAGACCCTCGATTACTCCTACCAGAAGCAGCTGGAGCTGCTCCAGAAGGTGCGGCGCGGCGTCGCCGACGTGGCCACCAGCCGCAAGCGCCTGGAACTCCAGCTCAACCAGTTGCAGCAGCAGTCCTCCAAGCTGGAGGACCAGGGCCGCAAGGCGCTCGCCCTCGGCCGCGAGGACCTGGCCCGCGAGGCGCTGTCCCGCCGCGCCGCGCTCCAGCAGCAGGTCACGGACCTCGAGACGCAGCACGCGACCCTCCAGGGCGAGGAGGAGAAGCTCACCCTGGCGGCCCAGCGCCTCCAGGCCAAGGTGGACGCCTTCCGTACCAAGAAGGAGACCATCAAGGCCACCTACACCGCCGCCCAGGCCCAGACCCGCATCGGCGAGGCGTTCTCCGGCATCTCCGAGGAGATGGGCGACGTCGGCCTCGCCATCCAGCGCGCCGAGGACAAGACCGCCCAGCTCCAGGCCCGGGCCGGCGCCATCGACGAGCTGCTCGCCTCCGGCGCCCTGGACGACCAGTCCGGGATGCACAAGGACGACATCCAGGCCGAGCTGGACCGGCTCTCCGGTGGTACGGATGTAGAGCTGGAACTGCAGCGCATGAAGGCCGAGCTGGCCGGGGGCTCCCCGCAGCAGGCCATCGAGGGCGGCACCGGTCAGGGGCAGTCCCAGCAGCAGCCGCAGGACACCCCGCGCTTCGACAAGCAGTAGCCCGGCCGGGGCCGAGCCGAGGAGGCCGACGTGATCGTACGGATCATGGGGGAGGGCCAGGTGAGGCTGGACGACGCCCACCTCACCGAGCTGAACAAGCTGGACGACGAGCTGCTGGAGGAGGTGGAGAGCGGCGACGGCGAGGGCTTCCGCCGCACGCTCACCGCTCTCCTGGACGCCGTCCGCCGGCTGGGCACCCCGCTGCCGGACGACGCGCTGGAACCCTCCGGGCTGATCCTGCCGGCACCCGACGCGACGCTGGAGGAAGTCCGGGATCTGCTCAGCGACGACGGACTGATCCCGGGCTGATCCCCGCCCGCCCCGCGGGTCAGCTCAGCGTGAACCAGGTCGTGCGGGACTTCTGCCACTCCGGATGGGTGAGGTCCTTGGCGTCGGTGCCGTCGCCGTAGAGGTCGGCGGCCCCGTCGTCCGTGATCAGCTGCACCCGGGCGCCGGCGGTGGTCATGTCGGGCACGGACACCACGGACTCCCAGCCGCCCGCGTCCGCCGTCGGCAGGTCCAGCACCTTCACCGGCCGGTGCCCGGCGACCCCGTCCCAGGAGTACAGGGCGTACGGGGCGCTGTTGTCCTCGGCCGACCAGGAACCGGCGAGGATCAGATACTGCCCCTGGGAGTTCCGGCGCAGATCGCGCACGGACAGCCCGCCGAGGTCCAGCTCGACCGGCGTCCCGAAGGCCGCCTTCGTGCCGCGCGCCACCTGGTCCAGGTTCGTCACCGGCACGAGCAGCGCCTTCCCGCCGGTCTGCGGCGGCACCAGCGGGGCGCGGAAGCCGACATAGGCGGTGGTGGCCGAACCGGGGGCGAATTCGAGTCCCTCGACGTTGAAGCCGTCGATCTGCTTGGGGGCCTGCCCGTCGGCGGTCGCGGCGGCGAAGCCGTACCGGTCGCCGTTCGCCTCGTCCCAGGCCACCAGGTCGTCGCGGAGCCGGTGCCCGGCGGTGCCGAAGGCCAGCTGGGTGGCGGCGCCCGAGCCGGAGACGGTCGTCGTGAACACCGTGTCCCGGTCCGGCTTGAACTCGCCGTCCTTGTTGTTGCCGAGCGAGCCCGTCCAGTAGATCGTGTCGCCGGCGCGGGCCGCGCCCTCGATGTCGACCTCCTTGTCGGCGCCGAGCGCGTCGTCCAGGTCCCAGCTGCGCACCGGCGCGCCGGAGACCGAGCCGTCGTACAGGCGCAGGGTGTTGTCCTCGTCGTTGGCGACGACCAGGTAGCCGCCGCCGACGTCCACGGCCGCGGAGGCGTCCGAGGCGCCGGTCAGATAGCGGGCGTCGGCACTGTGCCGGACGGCCGGGGACGCCGCGTAGTGCAGGGTCGTGCTGGCCGTCTTGCCGCCCAGCCCGGTCACCTTCAGGGTGAGGTCGGCGTAGCCCTGGGCGTGCGCGGTGACCGCGACGGTACGGCTGCCTCCGGTGCCGGAGACGTGCACGTCGGCGGTGCCGGCCACACCGCTCCTGCTGCTGTTGACGGCGGTGACCGTCAGCGCGGAGGCGTCGGCGCCGCTCTGCGCGACGGTCACGGTGACCGTGGGATCGCCGGTGCTGCCGACGGCGCCGGACAGGTAGGCGGCCGACAGCTTGATCGTGGGGGTGCCGTAGGAGGCGGCCCGGGCGGGGACGGCGGCGGCCGACAGCAGGGTGAGAGCGGCGACGGCCCAGAGCGGTGAACGGCGGCGCATGGGGTGCCTTTCGTCGACGGGAGGGTGTCGAGGAGGAGGCTGAGCGGGCTCGGCCAACAACGCCTGACGGCCGAGGGTCGGCCGGCCGACGAAGGGCCCAACAGCCGACGGTGCGCCCAGCGGCCGACGGCGCGCCGGGCAGTCGACGGAGAGGTCGGGGGCGCATGCCGTCGGGCGGCTACAGCTCCATTGTGGTCGCTCACCCGGATCCGCGCGCCCCGGGGAGCCGAGGCGTCGCCGGCCGCGCGGTGCCGTCACGGGGGCGGCCGGTCCGCCCCTCCGCGTGGTCGCCCGTCCGGTCGCGTGCCCCGGGGATCCGCGGCGTCGCCGGCCGCTCGGTACGTTCACCGGGGCGGGCAGTTTGCCCACCGGTGCCGGAAGGGCGCCGTACTGTTCCTTCGTGAGCACTCTCGAACGCGCCCGGTGCGGCCTCAAGGCCCACCCGCTGGCGCTGGACGCGGCCCTCGCGGCGGGCGTGCTGGTCTGCATGGTCGCCGGTTCCTTCGCCGTGCCCCGCGGCGAACACGGCATCACCTGGGGCATGCGCACCCCCGCCGTCCTCAGCCTCCTCCTCATGCTCGCCGGCGCGGTGGCCCTCGTCTTCCGCCGCCGTGCCCCCCGCACGGTCCTCGCCGTCACCGGCACGGTCTCCCTGGTCGAGCTGGTCACCGGCGACCCCCGTGCGCCGGTCGCGATGTCCGCCGTCGTCGCCCTGTACACCGTCGCCGCGACCACCGACCGCCCCACCACCTGGCGCCTCGGACTGCTCACCATGACCGTGCTGACGGCCGCCGCCATGCTCGCCGGCCCCCTGCCCTGGTACGCCCAGGAGAACCTGGGCGTCCTCGCCTGGACCGGCATCGGCGCCACCGCGGGCGACGCCGTACGCAGCCGCCGCGCGGTCGTGCAGGCCATCAGGGACCGCGCCGAACGCGCCGAACGCACCCGCGAGGAGGAGGCCCGCCGCCGGGTCGCCGAGGAGCGGCTGCGCATCGCCCGCGATCTGCACGACGTCGTCGCCCATCACATCGCCCTGGTGAACGTGCAGGCCGGCGTCGCCGCCCACGTCATGGACAAGCGGCCCGACCAGGCCAAGGAGGCCCTCGCGCACGTCCGCGAGGCCAGCCGCAGCGCCCTGAACGAGCTGCGCGCCACGGTCGGCCTGCTCCGCCAGTCCGGCGACCCCGAGGCACCCACCGAACCCGCCCCGGGCCTGAGCCGGCTGGAGGAGCTGGCCGACACCTTCCGCAGCGCCGGCCTGCCGGTGGCGCTGGCCCGCACCGACCAGGGCACCGAACTCCCCGCCGCCGTGGACCTCGCGGCCTACCGGATCGTCCAGGAGGCCCTGACCAACGTGCAGAAGCACGCGGGTTCCGCGGCCCGCGCCGAGGTGAGCGTCGTACGGGTGGGGCGGAGCATGGAGGTCACCGTGGTCGACGACGGCGCGGGCGAGGCCGCCGTCCCCCAGACCGGCGGCGGGCACGGACTGCTCGGCATGCGCGAGCGGGTCACCGCGCTCGGCGGCACCCTGACCACCGGACCCCGCTACGGCGGCGGCTTCCGCGTCCATGCGATCCTGCCGGTCACGACGACGACGGCCCAGGGGGAACCCGTATGACCATCCGTGTCCTGCTCGCCGACGACCAGGCACTGCTGCGCAGCGCGTTCCGGGTGCTGGTCGACTCCGAGCCCGACATGGAGGTGGTGGGGGAGGCCTCCGACGGCGCGGAAGCGGTCCGCCTCGCCCAGGAGCACGGCCCCGACGTCGTCCTCATGGACATCCGGATGCCCGGCACCGACGGCCTCGCCGCCACCCGGCTGATCAGCGCGGACCCTTCCCTGGCCGGGGTCCGCGTGGTCATCCTGACCACCTTCGAGGTCGACGACTACGTCGTCCAGGCGCTGCGCGCCGGCGCCTCGGGCTTCCTCGGCAAGGGCAGCGAGCCGGAGGAGCTGCTGAACGCCATCCGGGTCGCGTCCGGCGGCGAGGCGCTGCTCTCCCCGGCCGCCACCAAGGGTCTGATCGCCCGCTTCCTCGCCCGGGGCGACGACGGCGAGGGCCCCGATCCCGCCCGTTCCGAGCGGCTCGGCTCGCTCACCGGCCGGGAGCGGGAGGTGCTCGTCCAGGTCGCCGGCGGCCACTCCAACGACGAGATCGCCGAGCGCCTGGCGGTGAGCCCGCTGACGGTGAAGACGCACGTCAACCGGGCCATGGCGAAGCTGGGCGCGCGGGACCGGGCGCAGCTCGTGGTGATCGCCTACGAGTCGGGGCTGGTACGTCCGAGGATGGACTGATCTCCACCCGCGCGTACTGCGCGCGGAGTAGGGGGCGGATAAGGAAATGGACCTGGGGCCTACGGGGCGGCCCTCCGGCATGGCTCAGGGTGGTGGGGTGGGCGCTCATCGGTGCGTCCCGTCGCCGCCTCTTCCGTACCCGGAACTCTTCCGTGCCCGGAAGCGGAAGCACTTCTGCCGCTCACAGAAGAGAGACCCTGACCCATGTCCTGGCTGTCCCGATTCAGCCTCGCGCAACGAGCCCTCGTCGGGCTCGTGTCGCTGATCGCGCTCGCCTTCGGGCTGATCGCGATACCCCAGATCAAGCAGCAGCTGCTGCCCACCATAGAACTGCCCATGGTGTCGGTGATCGCGCCGTACCAGGGCGCCTCGCCCGACGTGGTCGAGAAGCAGGTCATCGAGCCCATCGAGGACAACCTCCAGGCCGTCGACGGCGTCACCGGTGTCACCTCCACCGCGAGCGAGGGCAACGCCGTGATCATGGCGTCCTTCGACTACGACAACGACACCAAGCGGATCGTCTCCGACGTCCAGCAGGCCGTGAACCGGGCCCGCAACCAGCTCCCGGACGAGGTCGACCCGCAGGTCGTCTCCGGCTCCACCGACGACATGCCGACCGTCGTCCTCGCCGTCACCTCGGACAAGGACCAGCAGGCCCTCGCCGACCAGCTCGACACGACGGTGGTACCGGCGCTGAAGGACATCGACGGCGTCGGCCGCGTCCAGGTCATGGGCGTCCGTGACCTCCAGGTCACCGTCACCCCGGACGACGCGAAGCTGGCGCGGGCGGGCCTGACCCCCGCGGCGCTCGGCCAGGCCCTCCAGGCGGGCGGCGCGACCGTCCCGGCCGGCTCCTTCGACGAGGACGGCGCCAACCGGACCGTCCAGGTCGGCGGCGGCTTCACCTCCCTGAAGCAGATCAAGGACCTCAGGGTCACCGGCGAGGGCGACGCCAAGCCCGTGCGCCTCGGCGCGGTGGCCACGGTCGAGCAGCGGCCGGCCCCGGCCGACTCGATCACCCGCACCGACGGCAGGCCCAGCCTCGCCGTCAACGTCACCATGGACCACGACGGCAGCGCGGTCTCCATCTCGGACGCGGTCGAGGACAAGCTGCCCGGCCTGCGCGCGGACCTCGGCGCGGGCGCGAAGCTCACGGTCGTCAGCGACCAGGGCCCGGCCGTCTCCAAGTCCATCAAGGGCCTGACCACCGAGGGCGCGCTCGGCCTGCTCTTCGCGGTCCTGGTGATCCTGGTGTTCCTGGCGTCCGTCCGCTCCACCCTGGTGACCGCGGTCTCCATCCCGCTGTCCATCGTCCTCGCCCTGCTGGTGCTGTGGACCCGCGACCTGTCGCTGAACATGCTCACGCTGGGCGCACTGACCATCGCCATCGGCCGGGTCGTCGACGACTCGATCGTCGTCCTGGAGAACATCAAGCGGCACCTGGGCTACGGCGAGGAGCGCAAGGAGGCGATCCTCACCGCGGTGCGCGAGGTGGCCGGCGCGGTCACCTCCTCCACCCTCACCACGGTCGCCGTGTTCCTGCCGATCGGTCTGGTCGGCGGCATGGTGGGCGCCCTGTTCGGCTCGTTCAGCATCACGGTGACGGCGGCCCTGCTGGCCTCCCTGCTGGTTTCGCTGACGGTCGTACCGGTCCTGTCGTTCTGGTTCCTGCGGGCCCCGAAGGGCACCCCCGAGGACGCGGCGGAGGCCCGCCGCACGGCGGAGGAGAAGGAGGCGAGGAGCCGCCTCCAGCGCGCGTACGTGCCCGTGCTGCGCTTCGCCACGCGCCGCCGCCTCACCAGCGTGCTCATCGCGCTCGTCGTCCTGGTCGTCACGTTCGGCATGGGCGGCCTGCTGAAGACGAACTTCTTCGACCAGGGCGAGCAGGAGGTCCTCACCGTCAAGCAGAAGCTGAAGCCCGGCACCAGCCTGGCCGCCACCGACGCGCAGGCGAAGAAGGTCGAGAAGCTGCTGGCCGCCACCGACGGCGTCAAGGACTACCAGGTCACCGTCGGCTCCTCCGGCTTCATGGCGGCCTTCGGCGGCGGCACCGACACCAACCAGGCCGGCTACCAGGTCATGCTGACGGACTCGGCGTCCTACGACGACGTCCAACGGCACCTGGAGGACGGCCTGAAGAAGCTGAAGGGCGTCGGTACGGCCACCGTGTCGGCCGGCGACGGCTTCGGCAACCAGGACCTGAGCGTCGTGGTGAAGGCGTCCGACGCGCGGGCGCTGCGCACGGCGGCGGAGCAGGTCCGCTCCACGGTCGCCGGCCTCGACCACGTCACGGACGTCACCAGCGACCTCGCGCAGAGCGTCCCCCGGATCTCGGTCAGGGCGAACGCCCGGGCGGCGGCCGCCGGCTTCGACGACCAGAAGCTGGGCGCCGCGGTGGCGCAGGCCGTGCGCGGTACGACGGCGGCCAAGGCGGTCCTCGACGACAGCGAGCGTGACGTCGTGGTGCGGTCGGCGAAGCCCGCGACCACCCTGGCCCAGCTGACGAACCTGCGTCTCGGACCGGTGAGGCTCGGCGACATCGCCACGGTGAAGCTGGTGGACGGCCCGGTGTCGATGACCCGGATCGACGGGCAGCGCGCCGCCACGATCACCGCCAGGCCGACGGGCGACAACACGGGCGCGATCAGCACCAGGCTCCAGTCGAAGATCAAGGCCCTGAAGCTCCCCGCGGGCGCCACGGCCGAGATCGGCGGCGTCAGCTCCGACCAGGACGACGCGTTCAAGAACCTGGGCCTGGCCATGCTGGCGGCCATCGCGATCGTCTTCATGCTGCTGGTCGGGACCTTCCGCTCCCTCGCCCAGCCGCTGATCCTGCTGGTCTCCATCCCGTTCGCGGCGACGGGCGCGATCGGCCTGCTGGTCGCCACCGGCACCCCGATGGGCGTCCCCGCGATGATCGGCATGCTGATGCTGATCGGCATCGTGGTGACCAACGCGATCGTGCTGATCGACCTGATCAACCAGTACCGCGCACAGGGCTACGGAGTGGTGGAGGCCGTGATCGAGGGCGGCCGGCACCGGCTCCGCCCGATCCTGATGACGGCGCTGGCGACCGTCTTCGCCCTGCTCCCGATGGCCCTGGGCGTCACCGGCGAGGGCGGCTTCATCGCCCAGCCCCTGGCCGTGGTCGTCATCGGCGGCCTGATCACCTCCACCCTGCTGACCCTGCTCCTCGTCCCGACGCTCTACACGATGCTGGAGCTGCGCAAGGAGCGCCGCGCGAAGAAGCGGGCGGCGAAGCGGCAGCCGAGCGCGGAGAAGACGCCGGAGCCGGCCGGAGTCTGACGGCTGAGGAGTTCCAGTCCGGCGGCACGGGAAGCCGGCGGCGGAGGACTCCGGCGGCACGCGCATCCGGCGGCGGAGGACTCCGACGGCACGGGAAAGGGCCGGGTCTCGTTCGAGACCCGGCCCTTTCGAGCGTCACCGCGGTGGCGCCGTCCCTCGGCGCGGGGCGCGTGCTACGGCAGCGCCAGCATCCGCTCCAGCGCCAGCTTGGCGAACGCCTCCGTCTCCTTGTCGACCTCGATGCGATTGACCAGGTTGCCCTCGGCCAGGGACTCCAGGGCCCAGACCAGGTGCGGCAGGTCGATGCGGTTCATGGTCGAGCAGAAGCAGACCGTCTTGTCGAGGAAGACGATCTCCTTGCCCTCGGGCGCGAAACGGTTCGCCAGACGGCGGACCAGGTTCAGTTCGGTGCCGATGGCCCACTTGGAACCGGCCGGGGCGGCTTCGAGGGCCTTGATGATGTACTCGGTCGAGCCGACGTAGTCCGCGGCGGCCACGACCTCGTGCTTGCACTCGGGGTGGACCAGGACGTTCACGCCGGGGATGCGCTCGCGCACGTCGTTGACGGAGTCGAGGCTGAAGCGGCCGTGGACCGAGCAGTGGCCGCGCCACAGGATCATCTTGGCCGCGCGCAGCTCCTCGGCGGTCAGGCCGCCGTTCGGCTTGTGCGGGTTGTAGACCACGCAGTCGTCCAGGGACATCCCCATGTCGCGGACGGCGGTGTTGCGGCCGAGGTGCTGGTCCGGCAGGAACAGCACCTTCTCGCCCTGCTCGAAGGCCCAGTCCAGGGCGCGCTTGGCGTTGGACGAGGTGCAGATGGTGCCGCCGTGCTTGCCGGTGAACGCCTTGATGTCCGCGGAGGAGTTCATGTACGAGACGGGGACCACCTGCTCGGCTATCCCGGCCTCGGTCAGCACGTCCCAGCACTCCGCGACCTGCTCGGCCGTCGCCATGTCGGCCATCGAGCAGCCGGCGGCGAGGTCGGGGAGGACGACCTTCTGCTCCTCGGACGTCAGGATGTCCGCCGACTCGGCCATGAAGTGCACACCGCAGAAGACGATGTACTCGGCCTCTGGGCGCGCGGCCGCGTCCCGGGCCAGCTTGAAGGAGTCGCCCGTGACGTCGGCGAACTGGATGACCTCGTCGCGCTGGTAGTGGTGGCCGAGCACGAAGACCTTGTCGCCGAGCTTCTCCTTGGCCGCGCGGGCGCGCTCGACCAGGTCCGGGTCGGACGGAGACGGCAGGTCACCGGGACACTCGACGCCCCGCTCGCTCTTCGGGTCGGCCTCACGGCCGAGCAGCAGCAGGGCGAGCGGAGTCGGCTGCACGTCGAGCTCCGGGGTCTGGGCGGTGGTCACGACACGCACCCTTTCTACTTTTCGTCTAACTGACGCTATCTATCATAACTGCTTCACGTCACTTTGACGATGGCCATAACGTCTATGTGACGTGAATCCCGCCGGGACCCCTCATCCGGTCACTGTCCGCACGCCCGGGCGTATGCGAGCATGAAGAGGACAGGAAAAGGCGACAACGCGCGCCCGGCCCGGAATGAATCCGCGGAAGCGCCGGTTGCACTCGTCGGCAAGCAGTCTCCGTACAACCCGGGAGAGATGTAGATGTCCGTATCGGACGAGACCACCACCGTCACCGACGGCATCATCCTGACCGACGCCGCCGCGGCCAAGGTCAAGGCCCTGCTCGACCAGGAAGGCCGCGACGACCTCGCCCTTCGTGTCGCCGTTCAGCCCGGCGGCTGCTCCGGCCTGCGCTACCAGCTCTTCTTCGACGAGCGCTCGCTCGACGGCGACGTGGTGAAGGACTTCGGCGGGGTCAAGGTCGTCACCGACCGTATGAGCGCTCCGTACCTGGGCGGCGCCACCGTCGACTTCGTGGACACGATCGAGAAGCAGGGCTTCACGATCGACAACCCGAACGCGACCGGCTCCTGCGCCTGCGGCGACTCCTTCAGCTGAGCCGTCACGGCCTGACGACGAAGGCGGCGGCCCCCTTTTCCGGGGGCCGCCGCCTTCGTGTCGCCGGTCAGCGCGGCTGTGCCGACGCGTCCGGCCGCAGCGAGCCCGGCTTCGCCTTCGGGACCTCGCCGCCGTCGGTGCCGACCACCGTCCGCCCGTCCAGCGGCGCGTCCAGCCGTACGGTCTTCACGTACTCCTCGGCCATCAGCACGCACACCTTGCCCGGCCAGGGCCTCTCGGTGACCGTCACCGTCACCCGGCCGCCGCTCTCCCGGGCCGACGTCTTGTAGTCGGCGCACACCCCGCCGAAGAAGCTCAGGTTCAGCGTCCGCCCGTCGGCCGTGTAGGCGTCCACCCGCACGCTCCGGGTCTTCCCGGGCGCTCCGGGCGTCTGCGGTGCCGAGGACGAGGGGGTGGCGGACGGGGACGGGGACGCCGACGGCAGGTACTCCGGGTCGACCGCCGGATACGTCACCGTGAATCCGCCGCCCGCCGCCGACCCGTCCACCTGGAACAGCCAGGACGGTACGAGCGTCTGGCGGCCGCCGACGGAGTGCGCGGCCAGCCCGAACACCGCCTTCTCGACCGTGACCGTGTCCGCCGCCCGCTTCGGCGCCCCCGTGGACGCGCCGCACGGCTGCTCCAGCCGGTCCTTCAGCGGCACCGGGCTGGCGCAGCCGCCGATCCCCATCCGGTGATCGCCCTTCGCCGCCCCGTTCATCAGCTCCAGCGTCCTCGCCGCGCCCACCACCGGGTACGTGTCGCCCTTCACCGGCGTGGCCAGCAGCCCGTGCCCGCCGATCAGCACGCCCTCGCGGTCGACGGTCAGACCGGTCGTCCAGCCGTACGTGGGGAGCCCGCCCACCACCGGGTCGGCGTTCACCACCCGCTGGGCGCCCATGATCTGGCTCGCGTCGGTCTTCGCGCCGTCCAGCCCCGCCGCCTTCAGCACGGGCGCCGCCGCCCGCTCGGCCCGGGCCGCGCTCACGGGGTCGCCGGCCGGAGCGCCGGGGTCCTGCGTGCAGACGGTCACCTTGCGGCAGTTGTCGGTGCCGGGCGCGTACCGGCTGTAGGTCCAGCTGCCCGGCGCGTCCCGGTTCACCTGGAGGCTCGGCCCGGTCCCGTCCTGGCCGCCCACCCGCCAGCTCCGCCCCTCGGCCACCGGCGTCCCGTCGAGTCCGAGCGCCTTCGCCAGCCGGGCCGCCTGCTCCCGGCCGACCTCGGCCCCCGGCTCGTACACCGCCGCCGACCGGGGCCCGGCGGGCAGCTCGCCCCGCGCGACGTACCGGGCGCCGTACGGGTCGGGTTCGCCGGGCGCGATGCCGCCGGTGCCGTTGCCCGCCCAGCCGTCGAGGGCGAGCGGCGGGGGAGTGCCGCCCCCGGACGCGGCCGGTCCGCCGGCGGACCCGCCGCCGCTGTGCGCCGCGATGACCGTGCCACCGCCGCCCACCAGCAGCACGGCCGCCGCGACGGCGGCCACGACGACGGCGGGCCGCCGCCGCACCGGCCGGGGAGGCTCGCCGCGGCCACCCTCGACGACAGGCTCCTCGGACGCCTCCCCGGCCCCGGAGGTCTTCGACGCCTCCCCGGCCCCGGAGGTCTTCGACGCCTCCGCCGCCTCGGGGACGGTTTCGGCCGCACGTTCCTCGGATGCCTCGGGAACCTCCGCGTTCCCGGAGTTCTCAGGCCGCTCGGTGTTCACCGCATCGCTCCTCGCTCGGTCGTGTGCCGCATCCCCTGCGCGGGGGACGGCGATGGGACGCGGGAGAGGACCGCACGGTTCCCCGGCGCGCGCCCGAAGGCCGCGCGCCGTGCGTCACGATCCGCGGATCAGTCCCCGTAGTCGGACATCGCGTCCAGCAGCCGGGCGGACCGCGTCGGCACCTTCACCCCGTGGATGAGGGACGGCGGCACCGGCCGGGACTCGGCGTGCTGCGGGACCGCCCAGTGCGGAGCCATCCGGGCGCAGTCGCCGCGCAGCGCGGCGAGGTCGCCGTCCGGGTCGGCCGGGGCGGGGGAGGTGACCTTGAGGTTCGTCATGACCGAACCGTAGGCACGGCACGGGCTGCGAAGAAAGATCTACTATCGGGTAGTTTTGTCAGCTTCAGTGGCGGCCACCGAGCGGGTAGCGTGAACCGTCAACCCAGCCTCCCCCAGGAGAATCCCCGTCGTGCGCATCGCAGTCACCGGCTCCATCGCCACCGACCACCTCATGACCTTCCCCGGCCGCTTCGCCGACCAGTTCGTCGCGGACCAGCTGCACACGGTTTCGCTCTCCTTCCTGGTCGACAACCTGGACGTCCGCCGCGGCGGCGTCGGCGCCAACATCGCCTTCGGCATGGGCCAGCTCGGCACCGGGCCGATCCTGGTCGGCGCCGCCGGCTTCGATTTCGACGAGTACCGGGCCTGGCTCGACCGGCACGGTGTGGACACCGACTCGGTCCGAATCTCCGAGACCCTGCACACCGCCCGCTTCGTGTGCACCACCGACGCCGACCACAACCAGATCGGCTCCTTCTACACCGGCGCGATGAGCGAGGCCCGCCTGATCGAGCTGAAGACCGTCGCGGACCGCGTGGGCGGCCTCGACCTCGTGCTCATCGGCGCCGACGACCCCGAGGCGATGCTCCGCCACACGGAGGAGTGCCGCTCCCGGAACATCCCCTTCGCCGCCGACTTCTCCCAGCAGATCGCCCGGATGGAGGGCGAGGAGATCCGGATACTGCTGGACGGGGCCACGTACCTCTTCTCCAACGAGTACGAGAAGGGCCTGATCGAGTCCAAGACCGGCTGGACGGACGAGGAGATCCTGGCCAAGGTCGGCCACCGGGTCACCACGCTCGGCTCGCGCGGCGTACGCATCGAGCGGACCGGCGAGGACCCCATCGAGGTCGGGTGCGCGGAGGAGGAGCGCAAGGCCGACCCCACGGGCGTCGGCGACGCCTTCCGCGCGGGCTTCCTGTCGGGGCTGGCCTGGGGCGTTTCGCTGGAGCGCGCCGCTCAGGTGGGCTGCATGCTGGCGACCCTCGTCATCGAGACCGTGGGGACGCAGGAGTACCGGCTGCTGCGCGGGCACTTCATGGAGCGGTTCACCAAGGCGTACGGGGAGACGGCCGCCGAGGAGGTCAGGGCCCACCTGGGCCGATAGCTCGCCCGCGCCGGGACGGGACCCGGTCCGGCGCGGAACCCCGTCGGGGGCGGAACCCGGTCCGGGGCGGAACCCCGTCCGAGGAGGTACCCGGGCCGAGGGGCAGCCGGTCCTGGGTCCCTCCTCGGCCCTCGGGGGCGCCGCCCCCGGCCCGCTCTCAGGAGACCCGGCGGACCAGGTACGCCGTGCCCCGCTCCGCCGGCTCCTCCCCGACGTACTCCTGCCCCCGCATCTCGCACCACGCCGGAATGTCCAGCCGGGCCGCCTCGTCGTCGGACAGCACCCGTACCGTCCCGCCCACCGGCACCTCGCCGAACACCTTGGCCAGCTCGATGACCGGGACCGGGCAGCGCTTGCCGAGGGAGTCGACGACCAGTTCCCCGGCCGGCTCCCCGGCGCGCGGGGCCGTCACCGGGGCCGGCGCGCCCAGCTTCTCCCGCACGCCCGCGACGGCCTCCGGCAGCACCGCCAGGAACCGCTCCACGTCCGCCTCGGCCGTCCCCGCCGGCAGGGACACGCGCACGTTGCCCTCGCTCAGTACGCCCATCGCCTTCAGCACATGGCTGGGTGTCAGCGTGCTGCTCGTGCAGGAGGAGCCGGAGGAGACCGAGAAGCCGGCCCGGTCCAGCTCGTGCAGCAGCGCCTCCCCGTCGACGTAGAGGCAGGAGAAGGTGACGATCCCGGGCAGCCGCCGCTCGGGGTCGCCGACCACCTCCACGTCGGCCACGGTGCGCGGCACCCGCGCCCGGATCCGCTCCGTCAGCTCCCGCAGCCGTACCGCCTCCCGGGCCGCCTCGGCCCGTACCGCGCGCAGCGACGCCACCGCCGCCACGATCGCCGGGATGTTCTCGAACCCGGGCGCCCGCCCCGACTCCCGCTCGTCCACCGGTCCTTGGGCGGCGAACCGCACCCCCTTGCGGACGACGAGCAGCCCCACCCCCGCCGGCCCGCCCCACTTGTGCGCGCTGGCCGCCAGCAGCGACCAGCCGCCCTCGACCGGTCCCCAGCCCAGCGACTGCGCCGCGTCCACCAGCAGCGGCACCCCGGCCGCCCGGCACACCTCGGCCACCTCGGCCACCGGCTGCACGGTGCCCACCTCGTGGTTGGCCGACTGGAGGCAGGCCAGCGCGGTGTCCGGGCGCAGCGCCGCCTCGTACGCCGACGGGGTGACGGCTCCCGTCCGGCTGACGGCCACTCGGGTGACCGTCCCGCCCCCGGCCTCGAACACCTCCGCCGAATGAAGGACGGAGGAGTGTTCGACCGCCGACACGATCAGGTGGCGTCCGGTCCGGCGCCGGCCGGCCGACGCCCCCGCGATCCCGCTGTGCAGGGCCCGGGTTCCGGAGGGGGTGAACACCACCTCGTCGGCGCGGCAGCCGATCGCCTCGGCGGCCGCCTCACGCGCGGCGTCGAGCAGCAGGCGCGCCTTGCGCCCCTCCCGGTAGAGCCGTGCGGGATCGGCCCATCCTTCGTCCAGAGAGGCCGTCAGGGCCTGACGGGCCACGGGGTGGAGGGGGGCGGCGGAGGCAGCGTCGAAGTAGGCCACGGGTCCACGTTAAAGCGCAGGTGGGAGTAAGGGGGCGCGGGAGGTGCCGAGATGCGGCCGCGCAGGGTGGGCGCGAGCCCCGCCGGGCACCCCGCCGCCCCGTCAAACCCCCACAACCCGAGCTATTGGGCGCCCGATCCCAACCCGACCGAGTGACAGGCGACGCGTATGCCCCCCTCCCCGCGAACCCCCGGAGGGCGTCGGCTAGGGTTTGGTCCGCATAAACATCCAAACCCCTGCCCGACGCAGGGCGGCGACCGACCAGCGAGAAGGCCGCAGCCGACCGCGCGGGCGAGACTCTCGGGAAGGCGCTACGTGAGTCCCAACGGCTCCGACCGCTCGCCGCGGCGCCCGATGCGGCGGAAGCTGCTGCAGGCACTGACCGCGGGCCTGGTCCTGGCGACCGCAACCGGTTGCACATACAAGGACTTCCCCCGCCTTGGCATGCCCACCCCGACCACGGAAGAGGCTCCGCGGATCCTCTCCCTGTGGCAGGGCTCCTGGGCCGCTGCGCTGGCCACCGGCGTTCTGGTGTGGGGCCTGATCCTGTGGAGCACGATCTTCCACCGGCGCAGCCGCACCAAGGTGGAGGTTCCTCCGCAGACCCGGTACAACATGCCGATCGAGGCCCTGTACACGGTGGTCCCGATCATCATCATCTCGGTGCTCTTCTACTTCACGGCCCGGGACGAGTCGAAGCTCCTCAGCCTCACCGACAAGAAGCCCGACGTCACGGTCAACGTGGTGGGCTTCCAGTGGAGCTGGGGCTTCAACTACGTCGAGAACGTCCCCGGTTCCACCGGCGATGCGAAGACCGACAAGAACCTGGACGCCATTCCGGACCGGTTCAAGAAGGAATTCCCGGCGAACGCCGGCGGCGTCTACGACGTCGGCACCCCCGGCACGCGGAACCCGCAGACGGGCAACCCCGGTCCGACGCTCTGGCTTCCCAAGGGCAAGACGGTTCGCTTCGTCCTGACCTCGCGTGACGTCATCCACTCCTTCTGGGTGGTGCCGTTCCTCATGAAGCAGGACGTCATCCCGGGCCACACCAACGCCTTCCAGGTGACCCCCAACAAGGAGGGCACCTTCCTCGGCAAGTGTGCCGAGCTCTGCGGCGTCGACCACTCCCGGATGCTGTTCAACGTGAAGGTCGTCTCCCCCGAGCGGTACGAGCAGCACCTCAAGGACCTCGCCAAGAAGGGGCAGACCGGTTACATTCCCGCCGGCATCGCGCAGACGAGCCACGAGAAGAACCGGGAGACGAACAACCTGTGAGCATCCTCAACGAACCCCAGGGTGCCGCGGCAGCTGAAGGCCCGTACGCCGACGAGCTGCCGGTCAGGCGCAAGCAGCCCGGCAATGTGGTGGTGAAGTGGCTGACGACCACCGACCACAAGACGATCGGCACGCTGTATCTGGTCACCTCGTTCGCGTTCTTCCTGATCGGCGGCGTGATGGCGCTGCTGATGCGCGCCGAGCTGGCCCGGCCGGGTCTGCAGTTCATGTCGAACGAGCAGTTCAACCAGGCGTTCACGATGCACGGCACGATCATGCTGCTGATGTTCGCGACGCCGCTGTTCGCCGGCTTCACGAACTGGATCATGCCGCTCCAGATCGGTGCCCCCGATGTGGCGTTCCCGCGGCTGAACATGTTCGCCTACTGGCTCTACCTGTTCGGCTCCACCATCGCCGTGGGCGGCTTCCTCACCCCGCAGGGTGCGGCCGACTTCGGCTGGTTCGCCTACTCCCCGCTGTCGGACGCGGTCCGCTCGCCGGGCATCGGCGCCGACATGTGGATCATGGGTCTGGCCTTCTCCGGCTTCGGCACCATCCTCGGCGCGGTCAACTTCATCACCACGATCATCTGCATGCGTGCCCCGGGCATGACCATGTTCCGCATGCCGATCTTCGTGTGGAACGTGCTGCTGACCGCGGTGCTCGTGCTGCTGGCCTTCCCGGTCCTGGCCGCCGCGCTGTTCGCCCTGGAGGCGGACCGTAAATTCGGCTCACACGTCTTCGACGCGGCCAACGGCGGCGCCTTGCTGTGGCAACACCTCTTCTGGTTCTTCGGCCATCCAGAGGTGTACATCATCGCCCTGCCGTTCTTCGGCATCATCTCCGAGGTCATCCCGGTCTTCTCCCGTAAGCCGATGTTCGGCTACATGGGTCTGATCGCGGCCACCATCGCGATCGCCGGTCTGTCCGTGACGGTGTGGGCGCACCACATGTACGTCACCGGCGGTGTGCTGCTGCCGTTCTTCTCCTTCATGACGTTCCTGATCGCCGTACCGACCGGTGTGAAGTTCTTCAACTGGATCGGCACGATGTGGAAGGGCTCGTTGTCCTTCGAGACGCCGATGCTCTGGGCGGTCGGCTTCCTGATCACCTTCACCTTCGGTGGTCTGACCGGTGTCATCCTGGCCTCGCCCCCGATGGACTTCCACGTCTCCGACTCGTACTTCGTGGTGGCCCACTTCCACTACGTCGTCTTCGGCACGGTCGTGTTCGCGATGTTCTCCGGCTTCCACTTCTGGTGGCCGAAGATGACCGGCAAGATGCTGGACGAGCGCCTCGGCAAGATCACCTTCTGGACGCTGTTCGTCGGCTTCCACGGCACCTTCCTGGTCCAGCACTGGCTGGGCGCCGAGGGCATGCCGCGCCGGTACGCCGACTACCTGGCGGCCGACGGCTTCACCGCCCTGAACACGATCTCGACGATCAGCTCGTTCCTGCTCGGCCTGTCGATCCTGCCCTTCCTCTACAACGTGTGGAAGACGGCCAAGTACGGCAAGCCGGTCGGCGTGGACGACCCGTGGGGCTACGGGCGCTCGCTGGAGTGGGCGACCTCCTGCCCGCCGCCGCGGCACAACTTCCTCACCCTGCCGCGGATCCGCAGCGAATCCCCGGCGTTCGACCTGCACCACCCTGAGATCGCCGCGCTCGAACAGCTCGAGCACGCCGGTCACGGCACCGCCGTCGCGGGCAGCAAGGAGGCCGGCAAGTGAAGATCCAGGGTCGGATGTTCATCTGGCTGAGCGTCTTCATCCTGATCATGGCCATCGTGTATGGCGTGTGGTCGAAGGAGCCGGCCGGTACCACCGCGCTCTTCCTGGCCTTCGGCCTGAGCGTCATGATCGGCTTCTACCTGGGCTTCACCGCCCGGCGGGTCGACGCGGGCGCCCAGGACGACAAGGAGGCGGACGTCGCGGACGAGGCGGGCGAGCTGGGCTTCTTCAGCCCGCACAGCTGGCAGCCGCTCATGCTGGGCTTCGGCGGCGCCATCGCCTTCCTCAGCATCGCGGTCGGCTGGTGGCTGATCTACTTCGCCGCCCCGATCATCCTGCTCGGCCTGTTCGGCTGGGTGTTCGAGTACTACCACGGTGAGAACCGCACCCAGTAGGACTCGGTGAACGCACCGGGAGCCCGGACCTTCCTGACGGAGGGTCCGGGCTTCCGTCGTTCCCGGTGCGGCCGGTGCGGCCGGTGCGGCCGGTGTGCGGTCGGGGCGTCGGGCACGTCCGTCCTTTGCCGGAGCACCGTTCCCCCGAACGAGTTGCCCGACGCGCCAGTGGGCCCATCAGCTCATAGCGTGATCACATGAACCACACTCCGCGGACCCGCACCGTCGTCAGCTGCGCGCTGCTGGTGATCGCCCTCGGCGCGGGCGTCACCGCTTGCGGTTCGGACGGCAACCCCCTGTCGGCCAGGCCGTACGACGCGGCGGACCAGATCTCCTTCAACGGCCCCACCGAGACGGGGAAGCGGGCCGACCCGGACAAGCCTCTGGAGATCACCGCCGAGAGCGGTGAGGGCCGTATCACGGACGTCACCGCCCAGGACTCCACAGGACGCTATGTGGCGGGCGAACTCGCGGCCGACGGCAGCCGTTGGCACAGCACCTCCCCGCTGGCCTCCAACGCCCACTACACGGTCACGGTGAGCACCGAGGACGAGGACGGCGCGCCCGGCCGCAAGGTCCTCGCGTTCGACACGAGCGGGCCCACCAGCAAGAAGCGCCTGAACGTCACGTTCGGGCCGGGGAAGGGCACCTTCGGCGTCGGGCAGCCCATCACGGCCCAGCTCAACCAGGAGATCAAGGACAAGGCGCAGCGCGCGGTCGTGGAGCGGGCCCTGAGAGTGGACTCGGTGCCGGCCGTGCAGGGCTCCTGGTACTGGGTGAGCGGCAAGGAACTCCACTACCGCCCCAAGGACTACTGGCCCGTCCACGCGACCGTCCAGGCGCACAGCAACCTGGACGGCATCCGCGTCAACGACCGGCTGTGGGGCGGCGCGGCCAAAGCGGTGAAGATCACCATCGGCGACCGGGTCGAGGTCGTCACGGACGCCGCCGCGCACCAGCTCACGTACTACAAGAACGGCCAGCAGGTCGAGCAGATCCCCGTCACCACGGGCAAGCCCGGTTTCGAGACCCGCAACGGGGTCAAGGTCGTACTGGAGAAGCAGTACTTCGTACGGATGCGCGGTACCACGGTCGGCATCGCCGAGGGCACCTCCGACTCCTACGACCTGCCGGTCTACTACGCCACCCGGGTGACCTGGTCCGGCGAGTACGTCCACGCCGCCCCCTGGTCCGTGGGCTCCCAGGGATACGAGAACGTCAGCCACGGCTGCACCGGGATGAGCACGTCCAACGCCGAGTGGTTCTTCGACAACATCCGCGAGGGTGACATCGTCAAGGTCGTGAACTCCGCGGGCCGGCCCATGGAGCCCTTCGGCAACGGCTTCGGCGACTGGAACGTCGACTGGGCGAAGTGGCGTACGGGCAGCGCCCTCTTCAACGGCCGGCCGGACGGCCCGGCGCCCGGGGACGCGCTGAGGATCCAGCCAGTGGCCCTGTGAGCGCGCCCGAGGGGCGCGGGGCCCCGCCCGCCGTGCGGCCGCCGCCGCACGGGCGCGACCGGCCGCACCGGGCCGCCGGTCGCGCGGGGTGCCGGCGCCCCGGGCCCCTAGGCGCTCAGCAGCCTCTTGCGGCGCAGCAGAGAGGCCAGCGAGGCGGCGAACTCCACCGGGTCCACCGGCAGGGTCACCGCGGCGTCCGCACGGCTCCACGTGGCCAGCCAGGCGTCCTGGGGGCGCCCCATCAGCAGCAGCACGGGCGGGCAGTTGAACACCTCGTCCTTGATCTGCCGGCACACCCCCATGCCCCCCATCGGCACGGCCTCGCCGTCCAGCACGCAGACGTCGATGCCGCCCTTGTCCAGCTCCCGCAGCACCGCCTCGGGAGTCGCGCACTCGACGAACTCCACCTGGGACACGTCCGGCGCCGGCCGGCGCCCGGCGGCCAGCCGTACTTGCTCGCGGGTGGTGGAGTCGTCGCTGTAGACCAGCACCGTGGCGGTCGGCTGCATTGTTCCTCCGAGACGTCAGCGTCGTACGGACAGGACGGACAGGGCCGTTTGGGCGGATGTTACTCCCATGAACACCACGTCAACACCGGTATGGCGGGTGGCAACACTCCGAACGGCACCCCCCGGAGTGAGCGCGAGATAAGCGACCGACATAATGTCGGTCGTGGCGACAGCAACGACAGTAGAAACCGGGCACGCGCACCCGTCGGTCAACCGGCCGAACCTCACCAGCGTCGGAACCATCATCTGGCTGAGTTCCGAGCTGATGTTCTTCGCGGCCCTCTTCGCGATGTACTTCACCCTCCGGTCGGTGACCGGACCGGTCCACTGGAAGGAACAGGCGGAGGCACTCAACGTGCCCTTCTCCGCCACGAACACCACGATCCTGGTGCTCTCCTCCCTCACCTGCCAGCTCGGCGTGTTCGCGGCCGAACGCGGCGATGTGAAGAAGCTCCGTGGCTGGTTCATCCTCACCTTCATCATGGGTGCGATCTTCATCGGCGGTCAGATCTACGAGTACACGGAGCTGGTGAAGAAGGACGGCATCTCGCTGTCCTCCGACCCGTACGGCTCGGTGTTCTACCTGACCACCGGCTTCCACGGCCTGCACGTGACGGGCGGTCTCATCGCCTTCCTGCTGGTCCTCGGCCGCACCTACATGGCCAAGAGGTTCACTCACGAGCAGGCGACCGCCGCCATCGTCGTGTCCTACTACTGGCACTTCGTCGATGTCGTCTGGATCGGCCTCTTCGCCACGATCTACCTGATCAAGTAGCCGGGACCGCTCCCGCACATCCAGAAGCACCGACGCAGAAGATCCTGACACCGGGGTAATCCGTGAAAAAGCTCTCCGCACGACGACGCCATCCGCTGGCGGCGGTCGTCGTCCTACTCCTCGCGCTGGCGGCCACTGGGGGGCTGTACGCCGCGTTCGCGCCCGCGGGCAAGGCGCAGGCCGATGAAACCTCCCAGTCCCTGACCATCAAGGAGGGCAAGAAGCTCTACGCTGTCGGCTGCGCCAGCTGCCACGGCACCGGTGGCCAGGGCTCCTCCGACGGCCCGAGCCTCGTCGGCGTGGGTGCAGCCGCTGTCGACTTCCAGGTCGGCACCGGCCGTATGCCCGCCGCCACCTCGCAGGGCGCCCAGGTCCCGAGCAAGAAGAACATCTACACGCAGGCCCAGATCGACCAGCTCGCCGCGTACATCGCGTCGCTGGGCGCCGGCCCGAGCGTGCCCACCAAGCAGCAGTACGGGCCCGAGGGCGCGGACATCGCCAAGGGTGGCGAGCTGTTCCGCACCAACTGCGCGCAGTGCCACAACTTCACCGGCAAGGGCGGCGCCCTGACCAAGGGCAAGTACGCGCCCAGCCTGGAAGGTGTCGCTCCCAAGCACATCTACGAGGCCATGCAGACGGGCCCGCAGAACATGCCGTCCTTCCCCGACACCACGATGTCGGAGAAGAACAAGAAGGACATCATCGCGTACCTGAACGCGGTCAACGGCAGCCAGACGGAGAACCCGGGCGGTCTTGAGCTGGGCGGCCTCGGGCCGGTCACCGAGGGCCTGTTCGCCTGGATCTTCGGCCTCGGCGCACTGATCGCGGTCGCCGTCTGGGTCGCCGCTCGGACCGCAAAGGCCAAGAAGTCATGAGTAGCCAAGACATTCCAGAAGAGAACCTGCCCGCTGAGCAGGACCACGCACATGGCGCGGTAGGGGTCGCGGACGAGGAGAACCCGTTCGCCGACCCGGGGCTGCCGCCGCACGAGCACCGGATCCAGGACATCGACGAGCGGGCCGCCAGGCGGTCCGAGCGCATGGTCGCCCTGCTGTTCACGGTGTCGATGCTGGCCACCATCGGCTTCATCGTCTCGTACCTGGTGATCCCGAACGACAAGTCGATCTTCGTCTTCCCGATCGGGCACATCAGCGCGATGAACTTCGCGCTGGGTCTCACCCTCGGTGTGGCGCTGTTCTGCATCGGCGCGGGTGCGGTCCACTGGGCCCGGACCCTGATGTCCGACGTGGAGGTCGCCGACGAGCGTCACGCGATCGCGGCGTCCCCCGAGGTCCGCGCGAAGGTCCACGCGGACTTCAAGCTGGGTGCCAAGGAGTCGGCGCTCGGCCGCCGCAAGCTGATCCGCAACACCATGTTCGGCGCGCTGGCCCTGGTGCCGCTCTCCGGTGTCATGCTGCTCGGCGGTCTCGGCCCGGCGCCGGGCACCAAGCTCCGCCACACCATGTGGGCCAAGGGCAAGCGCCTGGTCAACATGAACACGAACGAGCCGCTGCGTCCCGAGGACGTCGCGGTGGGCTCGCTCACCTTCGCCATGCCCGACGGCCTGGAGGAGACCCAGGAGGACTTCCAGAACGAGATCGCGAAGGCCGCCCTGATGATCGTCCGGCTCCAGCCGAACAACATCAAGGACAAGCGCGAGCTCGACTGGTCGCACGAGGGCATCGTCGCCTTCTCGAAGATCTGCACCCACGTGGGCTGCCCGATCTCCCTGTACGAGCAGCAGACGCACCACGTGCTGTGCCCGTGCCACCAGTCCACCTTCGACCTCTCCGACGGCGCCCGAGTGATCTTCGGCCCCGCCGGCCACGCCCTGCCGCAGCTGCGCATCGGTGTGGACAGTGAGGGTTACCTCCAGGCGCTCGGCGACTTCGAGGAGCCCGTCGGTCCTGCATTCTGGGAGCGCGGATGAGTACTGCACCCAACGAAGAGTCCCGCTCTCGCGGGAAGGCTCCGGCCGGCGAGCGGATCGCCGACTGGGCCGACGGCCGGCTCGGGATCTACTCCCTGGCCAAGGCCAACATGCGCAAGATCTTCCCCGACCACTGGTCGTTCATGTTGGGCGAAGTGTGCATGTACAGCTTCATCATCATCATCCTGACGGGTGTCTATCTGACGCTGTTCTTCCACCCGTCGATGAACGAGGTGGAGTACCACGGCTCCTACGTCCCGCTCCAGGGACAGCTGATGTCCGAGGCGTTCAGCTCGACCCTGCACATCTCCTTCGACGTGCGCGGTGGTCTGCTCATCCGGCAGATCCACCACTGGGCCGCGCTGATCTTCCTCGCCGGCATGTTCGTGCACATGATGCGCGTCTTCTTCACCGGCGCGTTCCGCAAGCCGCGTGAGATCAACTGGCTGTTCGGCTTCCTGCTGTTCGTCCTCGGCATGTTCACCGGTTTCACCGGTTACTCGCTCCCGGACGACCTGCTCTCCGGCACCGGTGTCCGCTTCACCGAGGGCGCCATCCTGTCGATGCCGATCGTCGGCACCTACATCTCGATGTTCCTCTTCGGAGGCGAGTTCCCCGGCCACGACTTCGTCGCCCGGTTCTACTCGATCCACATCCTGCTGCTGCCGGGCATCATGCTCGGCCTGATGGTGGCGCACCTGATCCTGGTCTTCTACCACAAGCACACGCAGTTCGCGGGTCCCGGCAAGTCCGAGAAGAACGTCGTCGGCATGCCCCTGCTGCCGGTCTACATGGCCAAGGCCGGAGGCTTCTTCTTCCTGGTCTTCGGTGTCATCGCGGCCATCGCGGCGGTCGCCCAGATCAACCCGATCTGGGCCATGGGCCCCTACCGGCCGGACCAGGTGTCCACGGGCGCCCAGCCCGACTGGTACATGGGCTTCGCCGAGGGTCTCGTCCGTTACATGCCGGGCTGGGAGATCAACTTCTGGGGTCACACGCTCGTCCTGGGCGTGTTCATCCCGCTGGTGCTCTTCGGTCTGGTCCTGGCGGCGATCGCGGTCTACCCGTTCATCGAGTCCTGGGTCACCGGCGACAAGAGCGAGCACCACATCCTGGACCGCCCGCGCAACGCCCCGACCCGTACCGCGTTCGGTGTGGCCTGGGTGACGGTCTACATGGTCGGCCTGGTGGGCGGTGGCAACGACCTCTTCGCCACCCACTTCCACCTGTCGATCAACGCGGTCACCTGGTTCGTCCGGATCTCCTTCTTCGCCGGCCCGGTCATCGCGTTCATCGTGACCAAGCGGATCTGCCTGGGTCTCCAGCGCCGCGACCACGACAAGGTGCTGCACGGTCGCGAGACCGGCATCATCAAGCGCCTGCCGCACGGTGAGTTCATCGAGATCCACGAGCCGCTCAGCCAGGAGCAGCTGCACACCCTCACGTCGCACCACCAGTACGAGCCGGCCGAGATCGGCCCGACGGTCGACGAGAACGGTGTCGAGCGCAAGGTGACGGCGTCCGAGAAGCTGCGCGTCAAGCTCAGCAACGCCTACTACGGCGAGGACAACCAGATCCCGAAGCCGACCGTCGAGGAGTACAAGGAGATCACGAGCGGCCACGGCCACCACTGATCACCGCGTCGCCACGCCACGCAGAAGGGCCCCGTCCGTACCCCGGACGGGGCCCTTCGCCGTGCCACGGGATGGATAGGGTGGTGTCCGACGAAGCAGGAATCTGGACAAGGAGCGGCTGATGAGCGCTGTGACCCCCGCTGGAGGCGACACCGCGGCGGGCCGCTCCTGGCCCGTCCTGCTGAACGGTCTGCTGGACGGCCGGGACCTGTCCGCGGACGACACCGCCTGGGCGATGGACCTGATCATGCGGGGAGAGGCGACCGACGCCCAGATCGCCGGGTTCATGGTGGCGCTGCGGGCCAAGGGCGAGACGGTCCAGGAGATCGCCGGACTCGTCCGGACGATGTACGCGCACGCCAACGTGATCGAGGTGCCCGGCCCGGCCGTCGACATCGTCGGCACCGGCGGCGACGGCGCCAAGACGGTGAACATCTCCACCATGTCCTCGATCGTCGTCGCGGGCACGGGCACCAAGGTCGTCAAGCACGGCAACCGCGCCGCCTCCTCGGCCTCCGGCTCCTCCGACGTGCTGGAGAAGCTCGGGATCAACCTGAACCTGACCCCGCGGCGGGTCGCCGAGGTCGCCGAGGAAGCCGGCATCACCATCTGCTTCGCGGTGCGGTTCCACCCCTCCCTGCGCCATGTGGCGCCCGCCCGCGCGCAGTTGGGCATCCGGACCACCTTCAACGTGCTCGGGCCGCTGACCAACCCGGCCCGGGTGCGGTCGCAGGCCGTGGGCGTGGCCGACCCCCGGATGGCACCGATCGTCGCCGGCGTCCTCGCCGAGCGCGGCAACTCCTCCCTGGTCTTCCGGGGCGAGGACGGTCTGGACGAGCTGACCGTCACCGCTCCCTCCCGGGTGTGGGTGGTCCGGGACGGCAAGGTCACGGAGGAGCTCTTCGACCCCCGGGACGTCGGCATCGACCTCGTCCCCGTGGACGCCCTGCGCGGCGCCGACGCGTCCTACAACGCGGAGGTGGCCCGCAGGCTGCTGGACGGCGAGCAGGGGCCCGTACGGGACGCCGTCCTGCTGAACTCGGCGGCGGCGCTGGTGGCCCTCCGGCCGACGGACGCGCCGCTCACCGAGCAGCTGCGGGCCGGCATGGCGCAGGCGGCCGAGTCGATCGACTCGGGCGCGGCCAGGCGCACGCTGGACCGCTGGGTGGCCGTCAGCAACGCCTAGTCCCTTCCCGCCGACGAGCGTCCCGCGATCCGGACACGGGTTGCGGGACGACGATCATTTCGCGTACGTTCCTGAACCAGGTCATGAGTGACAGTCATGAGGCCCCGGCCGACTGTCCGGCAACCCTCCGTCCGTGGCGGGGTGCCCCGGGTGAAGACCAGGCCGTAGGCAGCGAGGTCTACGGCAAGCGCGGACCCCTCGCGCGCTTCGAGCGCGGGACCAGGGGTCCTGGTCGTCGAGGGAGCCTTCCGTGAGCAAGCGAATGCGTTAGGGCCGCAGAGCCCCGCCTCCGCACACCCCTTTCTCTCTTTCTCGTATTCCTCTCACGGGAGTTCCGCCATGTCTGTCTCCACCGCTGCCGCCGACCAGTCGGTTTGTGCCCCGCTGTCCGTTCTGGGACGAGATGTCACCGTGCCGCTGGTCACCGGCGGCGAAGTCACCTACGCCGCCCTCGACTACGCGGCCAGCGCCCCCGCCCTCCAGCGCGTCTGGGACGACGTCGCCGCGTACGCCCCGTACTACGGCAGCGTCCACCGCGGTGCCGGCTACCTCTCCCAGCTCTCCACGGACCTGTTCGAGAACGCCCGCAGGACGGTCGCGGAGTTCCTCGGCTGCCGCCCGGCCGACCAGGTGGTCTTCACCCGCTCGACCACCGACTCCCTCAACCTCCTGGCCCGGGTGATCCCGGCCGGCTGCCAGGTCTTCGTCTTCGAGACCGAGCACCACGCCTCCCTGCTGCCCTGGCAGGACGCGAAGGTCACCTACCTCAACGCCCCGCGCACCCCCCGGCAGGCCGTGGAGACCCTGGAGCGGGCCCTCGCCGACCGCGACCCGCACGGCCCCGCCCTGGTCTGCGTCACCGGCGCCTCCAACGTCACCGGCGAGCTGTGGCCGGTGCGCGAGCTGGCCGCCGCCGCGCACGCCCACGGCGCCCGGATCGTCCTGGACGCCGCCCAGCTGGCCCCGCACCACCCCGTCGACATCGGTGACCTGGACGTCGACTGGGTCGCCTTCTCCGGCCACAAGCTGTACGCCCCCTTCGGCACCGGTGTCCTCGCGGGCCGCGCCGACTGGCTCCAGGCGGCCGAGCCGTACCTCGCGGGCGGCGGCGCCAGCCGCAGGGTGACCCGGCGCACGGACGGGGGCGTGGACGTGGAGTGGCACGAGAGCGCCGCCCGCCACGAGGCCGGTTCCCCGAACGTCATCGGCGCCTACGCCGTCGCCTCCGCCTGCAAGGCCCTCACCGAGGCCGGCTGGGACACCCTGGTCGCCCGCGAGCGGCACCTGATCGCCAAGGTCCGCGAGGGGCTCGCGGAGGTCCCCGAGGTGAGGATCCTCTCCCTGTTCGGCGACGACGCCCCGCGCGTCGGCGTCATCTCCTTCGTCGTCGAGGGCTGGAACAGCTCCCACTTCGCCGCCGCCCTCTCCGCCGAGTACGGCATCGGCGTCCGTGACGGCCTCTTCTGCGCCCACCCCCTGGTGCGCACCCTGCTCGGCACCGATCCGCAGACCCAGGGCGAGTGCGGCGCCCCCGAGGCGGCCCCGGGGGAGAAGTCCCTCAACGCCATCCGGGTGAGCTTCGGCGCGGGCACGCCGGACGAGCACGTCGAGCGCTTCGTGAAGGCCGTGCGGGAACTGGTGACGCAGGGCGCGCAGTGGACGTACCGGACGGAGGACGGCCGCTGCGTCCCGGCGGTCGGCTGAGGCGCCCGGGGGCGGGGAACGGCGTGCGGGGGCACCGGCGTCCCGCACCCGCCCCACCTCCGTACCCGGCGGCCGGCGGGGCGCATATAACCTCCCCCTGACACCACATCGGACAGGGGGACCCCGGAGTGCAGCCGTTGCGCGCAACCGACCCGCGCCACATCGGCCCGTACGAAGTCCTGGGCAGACTCGGTGCGGGAGGCATGGGCGAGGTGTATCTCGCCGAGTCCCGCACCGGGCTCCGGCTCGCGGTGAAGGTCGTACGGACCGAGCACGCCGAGGACCGCACCTTCCGCGCCCGCTTCCGCCACGAGGTGCGCGCCGCCCAGACCGTCGGCGGCGCGGGCACGTACGCCGCGCGCGTCGTGGACGCCGACACCGAGGCCGAACGGCCCTGGATGGCGACGGAGTTCGTGTCCGGGCCGAATCTGCGGGACGCCGTCCTGGACCACGGCGCGCTGCCCGGGCCCGCGGTCCGGATCCTCGCCGCCGCGCTGGGCGAGGCGCTGGCCGCCATCCACGCCAAGGGCCTGGTGCACCGCGACCTCAAGCCGTCGAACATCCTGCTGGGCCCGGACGGCCCCCGGGTCATCGACTTCGGGATCGTCCGGGCCCTGGAGGCCACCTCGCTGACCCGCACCGGCGCGGTGGTCGGCTCGGTCGGCTATGTCTCGCCGGAGCAGATCCGCAACGGCGGCCAGGTCGGCCCGCCCAGCGACGTCTTCTCGCTCGGCGCGGTCCTCGCCTACGCGGCGGCCGGCCGGGAACCCTTCGGCGAGGGCCAGGACTCGGTGGTCCTGCTGCGCATCCTGACCCGCGACTTCGACCTGTCCGGCGTACCGGAGGGGATGCGGCCGCTGGTGACGGCCTGTCTGCGCGAGGACCCCCTGGAGCGTCCGGAGCCGGCGGAGGTGGTGGCGAGCGCCGGATTCACCTCGGACACCCTGCGGGCCGGCCTCCGCCCCGGCTGGTACGGCCCCGCCGCGCGGCCCCGCCCGGCGGCCGACGACCGCCCCAGCGGCGTGGAGTACCTGGCACCCGAGCCCCCTGCCGCCCCCTCGCCCACCGCCCCCTCGCCCACCGCCGCATCCGCTCCCACCGCCGCATCCGCTCCTGCCGCCGCGCCGGCTTCCGCGTCCGTGCCGGCTTCCGTACCGGCGTCCGCGACGGCTTCCGTACCCGCTCCCGCCGCCTCCGCTCCCGATCCGGCTGCCCCTCCGGCCCCTCCCGCCCCGGGCCCCTCGGCCGTCCCGACGCCCGCCGCCGCGGCCGCCGTGCCATCCCCGGCCGATCCCACCCCCGCGCCCGCGGCCGTCACCGCCCTCACGGCGCTCGGCACCTCGCTGCGCCGCCTCGGCCCCGTCGCCCCGGGGCGCCGCCGGCTGCTGAAGGCCCTGGTCGGCGGGGCGGCCGGGGTGGGCGGCGGCGCCCTGCTGTGGAACCAGGGGTACAGCGGCGAAGCCCTGCACGCCGGCTCCCGGCCGCCCGGGGACGCGTCGGCCCCCGGCATGACGCGGCGGCCGGCCTCCGCCCGGCCCGCCGTGCTGCGCTGGCAGTACGACCTGGGCGGCATCGGCGGTCTGGACGGCCCCTGCTGCGCGCTCTCCCCGGACGCCTCCGTCGTCTACGCGGGCACCTCCGACGGCGTGCTGCACGCGATCTCCCGGGACGGCTCCAAGCGCTGGAAGGTCCGGCTCGGCGACGACGTCTCCACCCCCGTGGCCACCCGGGACGGCGTGTACTGCGTGGTGGGCTTCCACGCCGACGACGTGCGGCGGCTGACCGCGGTGAGCCCGTCCGGCAGCCCGCGCTGGACCCGCACCCTGGGCGGCCGGGCGTACGCCGTCCCGGTCCTCCTCGGTACGGACGTCCTCGTCTCCGTCGGCGGCACGGACGCGGGCGGACTGCGCCGCTACGCCGCCGACGGCAGCGAGCGGTGGACCGCGAACACCCCGGCCGGTCCCACCGGTACCCCCCTCGTCTCGGGCGACGTGGTCTGCACGGGCAGCTACGGCGACACCCTGCTGGCGCTGGACGCGCGGGACGGGTCGCGCAGGTGGCAGGTGGCCGCGGGCACCGATGTCAGCGCCGTCGCCCTCGCGGGCACCACGCTCTTCGCGGACACCGCCGCCCTGCGCCAGGGCTTCCGTGTCGCGGACGGCAGGCGGCTGTGGCGGCGGGAGACGGCGTCCGGCTCCCTGACCCCGGGCAACCGCGCGCTGGCCGTCGGCACGGAACAGAACACCGTGTACGGCGTCCGGGCGGCCGACGGCACCCGCGCCTGGACGTACGACATCGAGGGCGGCTCGGCGGAGCCCCGCGCGGTCGTGGCCGGCGACACCGTGTACGCCCGCGCGGCCGACCGCGTCTGGGCGCTGGACCTGAACGGCGAGAAGCGCTGGAACGCGGCCCTCGGCCACGGCGCGGGCGACGACCAGCACACCCCGGTCGCGCGCGGCAGCCGCCTCTACATCCCCTCGGGGACCGGCATCGCCGCGGTGGCGCTGGACGCCTAGGGGGTTCGTCCGGAGCGGGCGGGGATCGGGCCGTGCCGGGCCTCGCGGACCCGGGCCGGTCCCGGCGAAGCCCTCTAGTTGTCGAGGCCGATCGCGAACGCGGCCTCCAGGTCGTGCTGGGAGTAGGTGCGGAAGGCGACGTGCGTGTCGGTGGCCTCCACGCCGGGGATCTTGCTGATCCGGGCCGGGATGACCTCGGCGAGGTCCTCGTGCTGCCGGACCCGGACCATGGCGATCAGGTCGTAGGTGCCGGTGACCGAGAAGACCTCGCTGACGCTGTCCAGAGCGGCGATCCGCTCCGCGATCTCGGGGATCCGGTCCACGCTGGTCTTGATCAGGACGATCGCGGTGATCACGGCTGTTTCTCTCCCTCGGTGACCGGAGCTGGGGCGGGTTTCACTCTAGTCGTACGGCCGTACCGCACCCACGCGTAGCCGAAGCCCAGACCGAACCCCACCAGGTGCGCGAGGTAGGCCACCCCGGGCCCGTCGGAGGCCTGCTCCGCCGCCAGCCACTGCATGGCCGCCCAGAGCGGCAGCACCACCCACGCCGGGAAGCGCAGCGGCAGGAAGAACAGGAACGGCAGAAGACTGGTGACCCGCGCGCGGGGGAACAGGAAGAGGAACGCTCCGAGGACCGCCGAGATCGCCCCGGACGCGCCGACCAGTGACTGCGTGGAGGCGGCGTTGGCCGCCGCGTAGCCCAGCAGGGCGAGGTAGCCGCAGCCGACGTAGAAGAGGGTGAACTCCACTCGGCCCATCCGTTCCTCGGTCATCGCCCCGAAGACGAAGAGGAAGAGCATGTTGCCGAGCAGGTGCACCCAGCTGCCGTGCACGAACAGCGCGGTGGCCGGGGTGAGCGCCGCCCCGGCCGGTCCGGCGAACAGCTCGGCCGGGACCACGCCCCAGTGCCGGAAGTACGCCCGCTGCGCGGCGAGCAGGGCGTCGCCGGAGCCGTGACCGGGGACCAGTCCGGAGGCCGGGCCGAGGGCGAAGACCAGGCAGCACAGGGCGATGAGGCCGGACGTGACGGGCGCCGAGGCCCCCCGGACCGATCTGAGTGTCCTGCCGGCGGCCGTGCTCCAGGTGCTGATCATGACTACAGAGCATGACGTAACGGGACGCAAGCTGACAGACCGCCTCGCCGCCGTGGACGGACGGGCGACGAGTACCCGCCAGGCCGTAGGGTTACGAGCCACACGCGTCGGGCGGCGGCGCGGACGCACACGACGAGAAGGAAGCGAACAGTCACGATGACGGTTCCCCTGCCGACGGCGACGACACGATGGCGCTGCACCCTGTGCGGCAACCTCACCCGGTTCGACGTGACCCGCTCGTCGAAGGTCGTCGAGTACGTCCACCTCGACCTGGCCGGCGAGCCGACGGTGGAGGAGCGCGAGGTGGTCAGTGAGACCATCGAATCGGTGCGCTGCCGCTGGTGCAACGCGGTGGACCAGGTGGAACTCGTGGACAGGCCGGGCGCCGGCTCCTGAGCGGAGCGGCCCCGCAGAGGCATTTTCGGCATTGGGGTGTGACGGATGGTGGAGACCGCAGGCGGGGGGCCGGGCGACGGCACCGCCGAGGTGCTTGACCGTCCGCTGCCCGACGGCGTGCGCCGGCGGGTCGTGCAGATCGTCGCGGACGGCTTCGGCGGGCTGACCATGGTGGAACTGCCCGCCCAGTTGCGGCAGTACGCCCGGTTCGCCCCCAATCGCCGGGCGAAGTTCGCCGGGAACGCGATGGCGGCGGCGCTGGAGACCGATCCGCTGTTCCGGCAGCGGATCGGGGAGAAGTTCAGAGAGGCGCAGCCGGAACTCGCCGGCGCTCTCGACTCCGGCTCCCCGCCCCCGGCCGCGGACCCGCTCGATGTGGCGGCTGCGGCCTATGTGCTGCGCCCGGCGGGCTGGGTGAAGCTGGTCGCCGCGGCCGGCGAGGAGGCCCAGCGCGCGGACGCCGAGCGGGCCGACGAGGAGAGCCGGGTCGAGCTGGAGCGGCTGCGCGCGGAGCTGGCGCAGGCCCGCGACCACACCCGCGCCGAGACCGAACGGCTGCGCGCGGAGCTGGAATCGGCGCGGAGGGAAGCGGAATCGCTGCACCGCAAGCTGCGGGCCGCGGTCAGCGATGTGAAGCGGGGCGAGGCCGCGCTGCGCAAGGTGCAGGGCGAGATCGACGCCGCGCGCGCCGAGGCGCAGGCGCAGGTGTCGTCCGCGGAGAGCGAGTCCCGGCGGCTCAAGGCCCGCCTGGGCGAGGCCGAGGCCGCGCTGGAGGCCACCCGCCGGGCGGCCCGCGAGGGCCGCAGCGTGGAGGACATGCGGGTGCGGCTGCTGCTCGACACCCTGCTGGATGCGACCCAGGGGCTGCGGCGTGAACTCGCCCTGCCCCCGGTGTCCGTGCGTCCGGCCGAGACCGTGGACGCGGTCGAACCGGGGCGGATGACTCCGAAGGACATCGCGGCGCGGGCCCTGTCCGAGAACGATCCGGCCATTCTCGACCAGCTTCTGGCGCTGCCGCAGGCCCATCTGGTCGTCGACGGCTACAACGTGACCAAGACCGGTTATCCGCAGATGCCGCTGGAGAAGCAGCGGCTCCGGCTGCTGGGACAGCTCTCGGCGCTCGCCGCGCAGACCGGGGCAGAGGTGACCTGTGTCTTCGACGGCGCCGAACTGGCCGCGCCGGTGCTGCTCGCGCCGCCGCGCGGGGTCCGGGTGCTGTTCTCCAAGCCCGGCGTCACGGCCGACGAGCTGATCCGCCAGCTGGTGCGCGCGGAGCCGCCGGGCCGTCCCGTCATCGTCGTCTCCACCGACCGCGAGGTCGCCGACGGGGTGGCCAAGGCGGGTGCCCGACCGGTGGCCTCTGCGGTACTTCTGAAGCGACTGTCCTGAAGGTCCAACGGACAGAGGCAATGCCCGAATTGACCGCATCGCCGCGCAACGTAGGGTCAATCACACATCACTGCATGTGAGTTGTGTGCAAAGAATGCATGGCGTGACGTGATTTTTTGCCGTGAGGATTTGAACTGATCACAACTGGGTCACTAGGGTCTGGGCTCGAACCTCCGAACGGGTGATCACTCACAAGAAGGAGTTCGTCCTCCGTGGCGTCCCACCGTCGACCCAAGCAGCCGAGCCGCACGCGTGTCACCGTGCTCACCACCGCTGCCGCAGCTGCCGTCGCGCTCAGCGCCAACGCCGCCAACGCCGCCCCGAGCGAGAAGCTCGGCAAGGACGAGGTGAAGGCGAAGGTCGACAAGCTCTACGAGCAGGCCGAGCAGGCGACCGAGAAGTACAACGGCGCCAAGGAGAAGCAGCAGAAGCTGCAGAAGGAAATCTCCACGATCCAGGACAACGTCGCCCGCGGCCAGGAGGAGCTCAACAAGCTCCGCGACGGCCTGGGTTCGCTGGCCACCGCCCAGTACCGCTCGGGCGGCATAGATTCCTCGGTCCAGCTGTTCCTGTCGTCCAACCCGGACGACTTCCTGGACAAGGCGTCCACGCTCGACCAGTTGAGCAGCCAGCAGGTCGACGCGCTGAAGAAGATTCAGGACAAACAGCGCGAACTCGCCCAGGAGCGGGCCGAGGCGACGGAGAAGCTCAAGGACCTCTCCGCCACCCGCACCGAGCTGGGCAACAAGAAGAAGGAAGTCCAGGCGAAGCTCGGCGAGGCGCAGAAGCTCCTCAACACGCTGACCGCCAAGGAGAAGGCGCAGCTCGCCGAGGAGCAGCAGCGCGCCAACCGCTCCTCCACCACCGAGCGTCCGGACCTCGGCGAGACGCCGCCCGCCTCGGGCCGCGCCGCCGCGGCGTTCTCCGCCGCCCAGAGCAAGATCGGCTCGCCCTACGTCTACGGCGCCTCCGGCCCGTCCTCCTTCGACTGCTCGGGTCTGACCTCCTGGGCCTACGCCCAGGCCGGCGTCTCCATCCCGCGCACCTCCGAGGCGCAGGCGAACATCGGCACCCGGATCGGCTCGGCCAGCCAGTTGCAGGTCGGCGATCTGGTCTTCTTCTACGGCGACCTGCACCACGTGGGCCTGTACGCCGGCAACGGCCAGGTGCTGCACGCCCCGCACACCGGTGCCGTGGTCCGCTACGAGTCCATCAACAACATGCCGTTCCAGTTCGGCGTCCGGGTCTGATCCCGCGTTCCACCCCGGACACGGTGGCGCCCGAACGGGCGAATCACCGGAACCCCGACTGACTCCACGCCCCGCCGGTGACCTGCGTCGTCGGCGGGGCGTCAGTCTGTGTTGACGCCACGGTCTTTGGCCGCGCCCCCTCCGCACGGCTACTGTCTGCCCCGTTTCCCCGGCGCAGGGGCCTCCCCGTCCCCAGGCGCCGGGGGACGGTCTGTGTCCGCCAGCAGAAGGACTGCCGTGGGGTCCCATCGTCGCCTTGCACCGTCCGGATCCAACCGGGGCGGTGTCGTCCTGAGCGTGCTGTCGGCCGCGGCGGCCGCGCTCGGCGCCGTACCGGCGGCGCACGCGGCGCCCGGCGGCGACGGCCGCGCCGAGGTGGACCGCCTGTACGAGGAGGCGGAGCGGGCGACCCAGGCCTACGACAAGGCCGACGAGCGCGCCGGCGAACTGCGCCGGGAGGTGCGCGACGCGCACGAGCGCATCGCCCGCCAGCAGCAGCGCGTCAACGACCTGCGCGAGCAGCTGGGTTCGCTGGCCGGTGCGCAGTACCGGGCCGGCGGCATCGACCCGGCGGTCGCCCTGCTCTTCTCCGCCGATCCCGACGACTACCTGGACAAGGCGTCCACGCTCGACCGCATCGGCGCCCGGCAGGCCGGCCGGCTCAAGGAGCTGCGGTCCGCGCTGCGCGAACTCGCCCAGGAACGCTCCGAGGCGGCCGGGAAGCTCGCCGAGCTGGAGAAGAGCCGCACGGCCGTGGCCGCGCACAAGCGGACCGTGGAGCACAAGCTCGCCCGGGCCCGGCAGCTCATCAACGCCCTGCCCGCCGGCGAACGCGCCGCCTACGACCGGGCCTCCCGCGGCAGCCGCCCGGACCTGCCCGGCCCGGCCGGCGCCGCCCCCGACGGCCGCGCCGCCGCGGCCCTGGCCGCCGCCCGCTCCGCCCTCGGCCGCCCCTACGTGTGGGGCGCCAACGGCCCCTCCGGCTTCGACTGTTCCGGCCTGATGCAGTGGGCGTACGCGCACGCCGGCATCCAGCTGCCGCGCACCTCGCAGGAGCAGCGGTTCGCCGGCCGGCAGGTCCCGCTCTCCCAGGCCCGCCCCGGTGACCTGGTCGTCTACCGCTCCGACGCCAGCCATGTGGCGATGTACGTGGGCAACGGCCAGGTCGTCCACGCGCCCTACCCCGGCGCTCCGGTGCGTTACGACCCGGTCGGGATGATGCCGGTCTCCTCGGTCACCCGCCCCTGACCGCGCGGCTCGCCGTACGATCGGGAAGTGGCTGGTCGCGGGCGGGCGTGGAGCATCGGAGCCGTAGGGCTCGGTCTGCTGCTGCCGCTCGCCGGGTGTGCCGGGAAACCGGCCGGCGACCCGGCGCGGGCGGAGGTGCAGCGGGTACTGGACCGGCGTTCGGCGGCCCTGCTCGACCACGACGAGGCGGCGTACGGCGCGACCGGCACCCGGACGCAGTACACCCGGCTGCGCGCTCTCCCGCTGGCCTCGTGGGCCTACAAGGTCACCGCTCTGCGCCGCACCGGCTCCGGTGCCACCGCCGACGCCGACCTGCGCTACCGCGTCGCCGGTTACGACCGGGCCCCCGTCGACGCCCGCCGCACCCTCACCCTCGGCCGCACCGCCGACGGCCACTGGTACGTCACCGCCGACAAGCCCGCCAGGAAGACCGGGCAGCAGCTGTGGGACCAGGGCACGGTGGCCGCCGTCCGGGGCGCGCACAGCCTGGTGCTGGGCGCCGACGGGTCCGCCGCCGGGCTGGAGTCGTACGCCCGGCTGGCCGACCGGGCGGTCCCGGCCGTCTCCGGGGCGTGGGGGACCCGATGGAGCCGCCGGGTGGTCGTCCTGGTCCCTCGGTCGCTGGCGGGCATGGCGGCCCTGCTGGGTTCGCCCGAGGCCGACTACCGGGGCATCGCGGCCGTCACCACGGGAGAGGCCGGCGGTTCCGGCACGGCGCCCGCGGACCGGGTGGTGGTCAACCCGGAGGCGTACGCCGTGCTCGGCGACCTCGGCAAGCAGGTCGTCCTCACCCACGAGACGGCCCATGTCGCCACCCGGGCCGACACCACCGCCGCCACCCCGCTGTGGCTCTCCGAGGGCTACGCCGACTGGGTCGGCTACCTCGGCACCGGCCGCGCCCCGGAGGAGGCCGCCCCGGAACTGGCCCGCGCCGTCCGGGACGGCGAGACGCCCGACGCGCTCCCCGGCGACAAGGACTTCGGCTTCACCAGCGAGCCCACCAAGCTGGCGCGGGCCTACGAGGGGGGCTGGCTGGCCTGCCGGATGATCGCCGACCAGTGGGGCGCGACCCGGCTCGGGGCGTTCTACCGGGCCGTCGGCGCCCACGGCAAGCGGGCGGGCGCGGTCGAGGAGGCGCTGAAGAAGGTGCTCGGGACGACGCCGGAGGCGTTCACCGCGCGCTGGCGGGACTACCTGGAGGCGCAGCTCGGCTGAGCACGCCGATGGCCTCCCGCAGCCACTCCCGCTCGGCCTCCCCGGTGGCCCGCGCGACGCGCAGCATGCCCTCCCGGAACAGGTCCCCGGCCTGCTCCGCGCGCACCGGCTCGCCCTCCCGGTAGAAGAAGCTCGCCGGGGCCTCCAGGAAGTCCAGGCGGCGGCGGAGCACGGCGGCCTGCCCGGCGGGGTCGTCCAGATGGCGCAGGAAGGCCAGGACCGTGTTGAAGCGGACGTGGTCGGTGATCTCCGCCTGCTTGGGGCTGCGCAGCCGTTCCAGCAGCTCCGCGCGGCCCCGCCCGGTCAGGGACAGGGTCCGGCGCGGGGCGGCGCCGGTGCCGCCCTCGGCGCGCTGGTCGAGCAGGCCGGCGGCGACGAGCCGGTTGATGGCCGGGTACAGCGCGCCGTCGCTGACCGGGCGGACGTGTCCGCTCAGCGCCTTGATGCGCTCCTTCAGCTCGTAGCCGTGCAGCGGTTCCTCGGCGAGGAAGCCCAGGATCGACAACTCCAGCACGCGAACTCCTCGTTGCGGCGGGCGGGACACCCATGTTACCTCTTATCGAGCTACCTCGAATCGAGGTAGCTCGCCGGCTCCACAATCCGCCGGTTCCACAAGCCGGTGCCTCCACAAGCCGGTGGCTCGACAAGAGGGGGAACTCGTGAACGCCCATCGGAAGCACCTCGTCTCGCTCGCCCGTCCCGTCTATCTCTCGCTCCTCGCCTCGGTCGCCTCCGGGATCATCAACACCGTCTGGGTGTCCCGGCTCGGCGGCGCCGCCGTCGCCGCCGTGGCGGTCGCGACCAACACGGAGAACGTGCTCCTCGGCGTGGCGCTCGTCTTCGCGTCCGGCACGACGGTGCTGGTGGCGCACGCCCGAGGGGCCCGCGACCCGGCCGCCGTACGGGCCGCCGTCCGCGGGGGCCGGGCACTGTGCGCGCTGGTCACGCCGGTGGTCGCGGTGGGCGGCTTCCTGCTGCGCGAGCCGCTGGCCGCCCTGGTGCTCGGCGGCGGCGAGGGGCCGGCCACGCGCCTGGCCGCCGCGTACTTCGCGATCTCCCTGCCCGGCACGGCCGTCTTCTTCGTGCAGCAGCTCGTCGACGGCATCCTCAAGGGCGCGGGCGACACCCGCACCCCGATGCGGCTCGCCCTGCTGGCCAACGGGCTGATCCTGGTGTGCGACCCCGTCCTGATCCACCTCTACGGCGTCCCCGGCGCCGCCGCCTCGACCGTGCTGTGCCGGAGCGTGGCCCTCGCGGTGGGGCTGCGTGCCCTGCGCCGCCACCCCCTGCTGCGGACGGCCGCCCGCGCCCGGCCCCTCGCCGGGCCCCGCGCCGCCGCCCTGCGCCGCACCCTCGCCACCGGGCTGCCGATGTCCGCCGACTTCACCGTGCGGCAGGCCGGGACACTGGTGCTGGTGGCGATCGTGGCGCGGCTCGGGGTGACGGCGGTGGCCGCGTACTCGATCGCCTACAAGGTCATGTACGTCGCCACCATGGCCTGCTACGCGGTGCGCCAGGCCGCGGCCATCCACACCGCGCACACCCGGGGCGCGGGCCGGGACGCCCGCCGGGACATCGCCCGGCAGGCGGTGCTCCTCGCCGGTGCGCTGGGCCTGCCGGCCGCCGTCCTGTTCGCCGTCGCCGCCCCCTGGATCATGGCCGCGTTCGGCGCCGGCCCCGAGGTCGCCGGCCAGGGCGTGCTGTTCCTCCGCTGCATCGGCCCCTATCTGCTGCTGATGGCCTGCTGCATCGCGGTCGGCGGGGTCTTCGAGGGCAGCGGGGGAGCGCCCGCGCTGCTGCGGATCACCCTGCTCGGCACCGCCGTCCAGCTGCCCCTGGCGTACGCCCTCTCCGGCCTCGGCCTGCCCGGCGTCTGCCTGGCGCTGGCGCTGGCGATGGCCGTGCAGTGCGCGGCCGTGGCGGCCCCGGCGCGGCGGGCCGGGCGTCAGGAGGAGACCGGGGTCTCCTCGGCCCGGGTGGCCTGAGGCGGGAAGGGGGCGGTCGCGGCGGGCGGGACGGTCGAGCGCCACAGCCGGCGGGCCGCCGTGAGCGTGGCCGCGACCAGCAGGCCGTTGCGCAGGGCCAGCAGCGTGATGCCGTACCAGTCGCTCAGCACCACGTGCGAGAAGCCGAGCGGGAACTCCAGCACCGTCACGAAGGACGCGAGCGCGATCATCAGGGCGGGCCCGGCCATCCGGCTCGCCCGGTACGTGAGACAGACGGCGGCGAGGCCGATCAGCCACACCAAGTACTGCGGGCTGATCACCCGGCTGGTCACCGTGAACAGCAGCACCGCCGTGAGGGCCGCCTCGGCGAGCGTGTGCGGCGCGAGGCGGCGCGCCCGCAGCCGCCACAGCAGCAGCCAGCCGAACGCGGTCCCGGTCAGCGCCAGCGCGGCCGCGCTGACCTGGTCCACGTGCGGTCCCAGGAACTCGATCGACCCGTAGTTCAGCAGCACCTCGCCCTGCCAGCCGAAGTGCCGGGCCACATGGAAGACCAGGGCGCCCAGCGACTCCACCTCGGTGCCCCGGTCCCGCTGGAAGGTCAGGAACGCGAACGCGCCGGGCATGGACACCGCGAACAGCAGCGCCACGCCCGCCGCGGTCACCGCCGCCGACGCCCACGCCCGCCACCGCACGGCACCGACCAGCAGCAGCGCCGGCCACACCTTCACCAGCGCCCCCACCGCGGTCAGCGCGCCCAGCACCCGGGGGTGCCGGGTCCCGGCGAGCAGCGCCGCCACGGCCACCGCGGTCACCATCACGTCGTAGCGGGCGTACACCGTCGGCCCCAGCAGCGGCACGCCAGCCACCCACGTCCAGGCCCCGCGCGGCGACCGTCCGGAGCCCCGGCCCGCGTGGCGCAGCAGGACCAGCACGACGGCGTCGGCCAGAGCGGCCAGCACGAAGAAGGCGTGCGCGTACGACAGGAACGGCAGGACGGCGGGGGAGAGGATCGCCAGGGCCGCGGCGGGCGGGTACTGCCAGGTCACGTCGTCCAGCGGAAACGTTCCTTGCCGCAGCACCTCGTACCAGCCGCGGTAGATCACCGACACGTCCGAGGTGACGTCCGGGCCCGGGAAGACGTACACGCGGAACACGAACAGCAGCAGCACCGCGCGGGTGACGCCCCAGGTCGCGAGCAGCCAGGTCAGGGACCGTGCGGCGGCTTTCGTCTCCACGTGATCCCCTGCCGTTCGATTCCGGTGCCGTTCGAATCCGCTTCGAGCGACCATGATGTCCTGCGCGCCTGTGCGCGTGCCACAGGCTCGGCCGGGCCCGGCCGGGGACGGCCCGTTCGGTAGGGTCGGCGGCGATGCACAAGACCCTGATCGTCACCAACGACTTCCCGCCCCGGCCGGGCGGCATCCAGGCCTTCCTGCACAACATGGCCCTCCGCCTGGACCCCGACCGGCTGGTCGTCTACGCCTCCACCTGGAAGCGCGGCCGGGAGGGCGCCGAGGCCACCGCCGCGTTCGACGCCGAGCAGCCCTTCACCGTCGTCCGCGACCGCACGACGATGCTGCTGCCCACGCCCGGGGCCACCCGGCGGGCGGTCGGACTGCTCCGCGAGCACGGCTGCACCTCGGTGTGGTTCGGCGCGGCGGCCCCGCTCGGCCTGATGGCACCCGCGCTGCGCAGGGCCGGCGCCCGGCGGCTGGTGGCCACCACCCACGGGCACGAGGCGGGCTGGGCCCAGCTGCCCGCCGCCCGGCAGCTGCTGCGCCGGATCGGCGAGGGCACGGACACGATCACCTATCTGGGCGAGTACACCCGCTCCCGGATCGCCACCGCGCTCACTCCTCGGGCGGCCGCGCGGATGGTGCAGCTGCCGCCGGGCGTCGACGAGAAGACCTTCCACCCGGGATCCGGCGGCGACGAGGTCCGGGCGCGGCTCGGCCTCACCGACCGGCCGGTCGTGGTCTGCGTCTCCCGTCTGGTGCCGCGCAAGGGCCAGGACACCCTGATCCGGGCCATGCCGCGCATCCTCGCCGCCGAGCCGGACGCCGTGCTGCTGATCGTCGGCGGCGGTCCGTACGAGAAGGACCTGCGCCGGCTGGCGGCCGAGACCGGTGTGGCCGGCTCCGTCCGCTTCACCGGACCGGTCCCCTGGTCCGAGCTGCCCGCGCACTACGGCGCCGGGGACGTCTTCGCCATGCCCTGCCGCACCCGCCGCGGCGGCCTGGACGTGGAGGGCCTCGGCATCGTCTACCTGGAGGCGTCCGCCACCGGCCTGCCGGTCGTCGCGGGCGACTCGGGAGGCGCCCCGGACGCGGTGCTGGACGGGGAGACCGGCTGGGTGGTCCGGGGCGGCGAGCCGGCCGAGGCCGCCGAACGCGTCGTCACCCTCCTCGGGGACGCCGCGCTGCGCCGCAGGATGGGGGAGCGGGGCCGTCAGTGGGTCGAGGAGAAGTGGCGCTGGGACCTGCTGGCGGAGAAGTTGAAAGACCTCCTCTAATCCTCGCTCACGCTCTGGCCGGAACCGAAGAATCCGCCCATGCTGCGCACATGACAGCAAACCTGATGCAGCGTCAGCTGACGCGACGTCACATACTCGGCATGGCCGCGCTCCAATCCGCGGCCGCCCTCGGCTTCACCCGGATCGGTCTCCAGTCCGCCCGGGCCGCCGAACCCGACCCCACCGACAACTCCCCGGCGATCGTCGTCGGCTCCGGCTACGGCGGCGCGGTCGCCGCCCTCCGCCTCGGCCAGGCCGGCATCCGCACCCTCGTCCTGGAGATGGGCCGGCTGTGGAACACCGCCGGCGCCGACGGCAAGGTGTTCTGTTCCACCGCCGCCCCCGACCAGCGCTCCATGTGGTTCCGCACCCGCACGGAGGCCCCGCTGGCGACCTTCCTCTGGCTGGACCTGGTCAACAAGGACATCAGCTCCTACCCGGGCGTCCTGGACCGGGTGCACTACGACGACATGTCCGTCTACGTCGGCCGCGGCGTCGGCGGCGGCTCCCTCGTCAACGGCGGCATGGCGGTCACGCCCCTGAAGTCGTACTTCGCCGAGCAGTTCCCGACCGTGGACGCCGACGAGATGTACGGCACCTACTACCCCCGCGCCCGCGCCATGCTCGGCGTCAACACGATCGACCCGGCGTGGTTCGAGTCCACCGAGTGGTACCGGTTCACCCGCACCTCGCGGAAGGCCGCCGGCAACGCGGGGCTGCGGACCACCTTCGTCCCGAACGTCTACGACTTCGGCTACATGCAGCAGGAGGCCGCCGGCACGGCCGTGAAGTCCGCCCTCGCGGGCGAGGTCATCTACGGCAACAACCACGGCAAGCGCAGCCTCGACAAGACCTATCTGGCCGCCGCCCTCGGCACCGGCAACGTCACCGTCCACACCCTGGAGAAGGTGAGGTCGGTCAGCCGGGCGAGCGACGGGTCGTACCTGCTGACCGCCGACCGGATCGACACCACCGGTGCGGTCGTCGGGACCAGGCAGTACAGCTGCACCCGGCTCTTCCTCGGCGGCGGCAGCATCGGCACCACCGAACTCCTCGTGCGCGCCCGCGACACCGGCACCCTGCCGGACCTGGACTCGGCCGTGGGCGAGGGCTGGGGGACCAACGGCAACACGATGCTCGGCCGCGCCAACCACGTCTGGGACACCGTCGGCGCCAACCAGGCCACCATGCCCGTGATGGGCATCGACGACTGGGCCAACGCCGACAACCCGGTCTTCGCCGAGATCGCCCCGCTGCCCATGGGGTTCGAGCACTGGATCAGCCTCTACCTGGCGATCACCAAGAACCCCGAACGGGCCTCCTTCACCTACGACTCCGCCTCCGGCGCGGTGAAGCTCGGCTGGACCGCGGACCAGAGCGCGGTGTCGGTGGGCATGGCCAGGAAGCTGTTCGACCGGATCAACCGGGCCAACGCGACCATCTACCGCTACGACCTGTTCGGCTCCGGCAGCAAGGTCTTCGCCGACGACTTCACGTACCACCCCCTCGGCGGCTGCGTCCTCGGGAAGGCCACCGACGACTACGGCCGGGTGAAGGGCTGCCCACGCCTCTACGTCACCGACGGCTCGCTGGTGCCCGGCAACATCGGCGTGAACCCCTTCGTCACCATCACGGCCCTCGCCGAACGCACCATGGCGCGGGTCCTCGCCGAGGACACCGCGCCATGAGGCACCGCCGGGGTCACTTGGCGTAGATCGCCTCGATCTCGCCCGCGTAGTCCTTCGCCACCACGTTCCGCTTGAGCTTCAGCGACGGGGTGAGGTGGCCCGACTCCTCCGAGAACTGGGAGGACAGAATGCGGAACTTCCGCACCGATTCCGCCTTCGACACCGCGGCGTTGCCGTCGTCCACGGCCGCCTGGATCGCCGTGAGCAGATCCGGGTCCTCGCGCAGCGACGCCGCGGTGGAGCCCGCCGGCTTGCCGTGCTCGGCGGCCCACCGGTCCAGGAACTCCTCGTCCAGGGTGACCAGCGCGCCCACGAACGGCCGCCCGTCGCCCACCACCATGCACTCCGCGACCAGCGCGTGCGCCCGGATCCGGTCCTCGATCACGGCCGGGGCGACGTTCTTGCCGCCCGCCGTGACGATGATCTCCTTCTTCCGGCCGGTGATCCGCAGATAGCCGTCCTCGTCGAGGGTGCCGATGTCACCGGTGTGGAACCAGCCGTCGGCCAGCGCCTCCGCCGTCGCGCCCGGGTTGTTCCAGTACTCCTTGAAGAGGTGCTCGCCGTGCAGCAGCACCTCGCCGTCGTCCGCGATCCGCACCACCGAACCCGGCAGCGGCTGACCGACCGTGCCGATCTTCTGCCGGTCCCAGGGGTTGAACGCGGTCGCCGCACAGGACTCGGTCAGGCCGTAGCCCTCCAGCACCGTGAAGCCGATGCCGCGGAAGAAGTGCCCGAGCCGCTCGCCCAGCGGGGCGCCGCCGGAGATGGCGTACTCGCCCCGGCCGCCCAGCACCGCGCGCAGCTTGCTGTAGACCAGCTTGTCGAAGACCTTGTGCTTGACCTTCAGGCCGAACGACGGGCCCGAGGGGCTGTCCAGCGCCTTGCTGAAGGCGATCGCGGTGTCCGCCGCCTTGTCGAAGATCCCGCCCTTGCCCTCCGCCCGCGCCTTGGCCCGGGCCGAGTTGTAGACCTTCTCGAAGACCCGCGGCACACCGAGGATCAGAGTCGGCCGGAACGCGGCCAGTTCGTCCGTGAGGTTCTTGATGTCCGGGACGCAGCCCAGCTTGATCGGCGCCATCATCGGCGCGATCTGCACGAGCCGCCCGAAGACGTGCGCGAGCGGCAGGAAGAGCAGCACCGAGCACTCACCGGTGCGGAACAGCGGGCGCAGCCGCTCCACGATGTTGCCGCACTCGGCGAAGAAGCTGCGGTGGGTCAGCACACAGCCCTTGGGGCGCCCGGTCGTGCCGCTCGTGTACACGATGGTCGCGGGGTCGTCGGCCTTGGCGAGCGAACTGCGCTCCTCCACCGCCTCGTCCGACACGTCCTGCCCGAGCCGGCCCAGCTCCGCCACGCCCCCGGCCTCGATCTGCCAGACGTGCTTCAGCGCGGGCAGCGACTCGCGCACCGACTCCACGGCCGCCGCGTGGGTGTCCAGCTCCACGACACAGGCCGTCGCGCCCGAGTCGGACAGGATCCACTGCACCTGCTCCGGCGAGCTGGTCTCGTACACCGGCACGGTGATCGCGCCCGCGCTCCAGATCGCGAAGTCGAGCAGAGTCCACTCGTACCGCGTGCGGGACATCAGGCCCACCCGGTCGCCCGGCTGCACACCGGAGGCGATGAGTCCCTTGGCGGCGGCGCGGACCTCGGCCAGGAACTCCCGGGCGGTCACGTCCTGCCAGGCACCTCCCCCAGACTTCGTCCGGGGGGACCCCCCTTCCGCTCCGCTCGTCTTGCGGGCGATGACGGCGACGTCGGGATGCTGCGCGGCGTTTCTGCGGACGATGTCGGTCAGGTTGCCGTCGGCAGGGACCTCGTACAAAGCCGGAAGGCTGAACTCGCGCAAGACTGCTGCTCCTCATAGGGCGCCGGCGCCACGACGTTGTGCGATGCGACGGTGCGGTCCAAGGCTCGGGCAAGTGCTCGGGAACTTCGGTGGTTGAAATCCAGAGCACGACTGGACTGCCCGGACGTTACCCGCCGGTATGGCGTCTAGGACAGGGGGTCCCGGCGAGATGTTCGCTGCGTCACACACGGGGGACGCCCTTCGCGCACAGTAGTCCACGAGTGAACCGACCGGCGAGTAACCGCAGGCCGGACCGGCACTGTTCACCCACACCCCACACGCCTACCCTTGATCACCATGGCACCCACACGCTCCGGCGACAGGCGGACCCGCGTCCACGTGGTCAGCGACGTGCACGGCAACGCCCGTGACCTGGCGCGGGCCGGCGACGGTGCCGACGCCCTGATCTGCCTCGGCGACCTCGTCCTCTTCCTCGACTACGCCGACCACTCGCGCGGCATCTTCCCGGACCTGTTCGGCAAGGAGAACGCCGACCGCATCGTCGAGCTGCGCACCGCCCGCCGGTTCACCGAGGCCCGCGAGTTCGGCGCCCGGCTGTGGGCCGGGATCGGCACCGACCGGGGCACGGCCATCGAGAAGGCCGTACGCAAGCAGTACGCCGAGCTGTTCGCCGCGTTCCCCACACCGACGTACGCCACCTACGGCAATGTCGACATGCCGCAACTGTGGGCGGAGTACGCCCGGCCCGGCACCACGGTCCTCGACGGCGGACGGGTGGAGATCGGCGGACGCACCTTCGGCTTCGTCGGCGGCGGCCTGCGCACCCCCATGCGGACGCCCTACGAGATCAGCGACGAGGAGTACGCGGCGAAGATCGAGGCCGTCGGCGAGGTGGACGTGCTGTGCACCCACATCCCGCCGGAGGTGCCCGAGCTGGTGTACGACACCGTCGCCCGCCGCTTCGAGCGGGGCAGCCGGGCCCTGCTGGACGCCATCCGCCGCACCCGGCCGCGGTACGCCCTGTTCGGCCACGTGCACCAGCCGCTGGCGCGCCGGATGCGGATCGGTGCCACCGAGTGTGTGAACGTGGGGCACTTCGCCGGCACCGGCACACCCTGGGCGCTCGAATGGTGAGGCCCGTCGGACGGGGTGAAGGCGGCAGGTCGGCGGCGCGGTAGCCTTCACGCTGCACACACGTGCGCAGCCCGGCGCACGCGGAAGCTCTCAACACGGCCCGCATCCGGAGGAGCCACGGCGATGGCGGAACACACCAGTTCGAGCATCACGATCGAGGCGGCCCCGGCCGACGTCATGGCGGTGATCGCCGACTTCGCGCGCTACCCGGACTGGACCGGCGAGGTGAAGGAGGCGGAGGTCCTCGCCGCCGACGAACGGGGCCGCGCCGAGCAGGTCCGCCTCGTCATGGACGCCGGCGCCATCAAGGACGACCAGACCCTCGCCTACACCTGGACCGGCGACCACGAGGTCGCCTGGACCCTGGTCAAGTCCCAGATGCTCCGCTCCCTGGACGGCTCCTACCTCCTGAAGCCGGCCGGCGCGGGCGCCACCGAGGTCACCTACCAGCTCACGGTCGACGTCAAGATCCCCATGCTGGGCATGATCAAGCGCAAGGCCGAGAAGGTCATCATCGACCGGGCGCTGGCGGGCCTGAAGAAGAGGGTGGAGTCGGGGGAGAAGTAGGCTCCCCGGTTCCGCTCCCGCGCCCGGCGGTAGCGTTCACCGTCATGCGCACCATCCTGATCACGGGCCCGGGCGGCAGCGGGCGTACCACCGTCGCCGCCGCGACCGCACTGCGTGCCGCGGGCGAAGGCGTTCGTACGCTCCTCCTCAGCGCCGACCACACCGACACCCCGGGCGTCGCACTGGGCACCGGGACGGGACCGGCGCCGGCGGAGGCCGCGCCGCACCTCACCGCCTGGCGCCCGGACGCGGCCGACCGCTTCCGGCAGGACCTCACCGCCTTCCAGTCCCGCGCCGCGAACGTCCTCGACCTGCTCGGCGCCGCCCGCCTCGACGCCGAGGAGGTCACCCCGCTGCCCGGTGCCGAGGAGCTGTCCTTCCTGCGCGCGCTGCGGGACGCGGCCCTCTCCGAGCGCTACGACCTCCTCGTCGTCGACCTCCCGCCCCTCCCCGCGGCCCTCACCCTGCTCGGCCTGCCCGAGGAGCTGCGCCGCTATCTGCGCCGCCTGCTCCCGCCCGAGCGGCAGGCCGCCCGCGCCCTGCGCCCGGTCCTCGGCCGGCTGGCCGGCGTCCCCATGCCCGCCGACTGGCTGTACGAGACGGCGGCCCGCTGGGACGTGGAACTGGCCGCGGTCGAATCCGTCCTCACCGACCCGGACACCGCCGTGCGCCTGGTCGCCGAGCCCGGCCCGGCCGGTGCCGACGCCGTCCGCACCGCCACCCTCGGCCTCGCCCTGCGCGGCCTGCGCACCGAGGCCCTGATCGCCAACCGCACCCTGCCCGAGGCGGACGCCGGCGACCGCCTCGCACCGGGCTTCGCCCCCCTGCTGTCCCTCCTGGCCCAGCAGCGCAAGACGCTCGCCGACTGGGCGGAGTCGTACGACGTCCACCCCGTCCCGCACCTCGGCCGCGACCCCCAGGGCCCCGACGACCTCACCGCCCTCCGCGTGCCCGCCGTCAAGGCGGCGGCCACCCCGGTCGAGTGGCCGGTCACCGACCGGATCGCCGAGGACGGCGTGCTGGTCTGGCAGCTGCCGCTGCCCGGCGCGATACGGGACGAGCTGGACCTGATCCGGCGCGGCGACGAACTCCTGATCACCGCGGGCCCCTTCCGCCGGATCGTTCCGCTGCCCTCCGCCCTGCGCCGCTGCACGGTCGCCGGCGCCGCGCTGCGGGACGGGGAACTGCGGATCCGCTTCGCCCCGGACCCGGACCTGTGGCCCGCCGCTCGCCGGTGAACGGAAAACGCCCGTTCGGGTAACGTCGTAAAGGCGAACCGTAGTCAGGAGCCGCCATGAGCGAAGAGCGCCCCGCATCCGAGGCCGTCGAGGAGGAGCAGGCGCGGGCGACCGACGCCGACGCCTGGGCCACGGCCTGCGCCGAGGACCTCGCCGCCGAGAAGGCCCGCCGCCGCGCCGAGCACGGCCCGCCGCCGGGCTCGGCCGCCGAGGAGCTGAAGAAGCTGGTGGACGCGGTGGCCGACAAGCTGTCCGGCCTCCCGTCACCGCTCCTCGGGGGCCTCGCCGGACCCGCCGCCCAGCAGGTGGTGCGGCAGGTCGTCCAGCAGGCGAAGGCCGCCGTGGAGCCCGTCATAGAGCGCAACCCGGACGTCTTCGACCACCTGGCCGCGGCCGGCGGCGAGCTGCTCGCCGCCTACCGCTCCGCCGTCCACCACCAGGAGCGGCGCTGGACCGCCGGCACGGCCGACCCGGCGGACGAGCGGCCGGACCGGCGCGACCGGGGCGAGGACACCGGCCCGGGGGAGCGCATCGACCTGGACTGAAGCCCTCCCGGGGCAGGGCCTCGGGTACGGTTGGCCGTAGCGGGGCTCGACCGAAACTGAGGGATTCATGGGACTCACCATCGGCGTCGACATCGGCGGCACGAAGATCGCGGCCGGCGTGGTCGACGAGGAAGGCAACATCCTCTCGACCTTCAAGGTGCCGACCCCCACCACGCCCGAGGCCATCGTGGACGCCATCGCCTCGGCGGTGGAGGGTGCGCGCGCCGGGCACGAGATCGTCGGCGTGGGCATCGGTGCGGCCGGTTACGTCAACCGGCAGCGCTCCACCGTCTACTTCGCGCCCAACATCGACTGGCGCAACGAGCCGCTCAAGGAGAAGGTCGAGGCCCGCACCGGCCTCCCCGTCGTGGTCGAGAACGACGCCAACGCCGCGGCCTGGGGCGAGTACCGGTTCGGCGCGGGCAAGGGCCACCGCAACGTCATCTGCATCACGCTCGGCACCGGCCTCGGCGGCGGCATCATCATCGGCAACAAGCTGCGCCGCGGCCACTTCGGCGTGGCCGCGGAGTTCGGCCACATCCGGATGGTCCCGGACGGCCTGCTGTGCGGCTGCGGCTCGCAGGGCTGCTGGGAGCAGTACGCCTCCGGTCGCGCCCTGGTCCGGTACGCCAAGCAGCGTGCCAACGCCACCCCCGAGCGCGCCGAGGTGCTGCTGGCGCTGGGCGACGGCACCCCCGACGGCATCGAGGGCAAGCACATCTCCGTGGCCGCCCGCCAGGGCGACCCGGTCGCGGTGGACTCCTACCGCGAGCTGGCCCGCTGGGCCGGCGCCGGCCTCGCCGACCTGGCCTCGCTCTTCGACCCGTCCGCGTTCATCGTCGGCGGCGGCCTCTCCGACGAGGGCGACCTGGTCCTCGACCCGATCCGCAAGTCGTACAAGCGCTGGCTGGTGGGCGGCAACTGGCGCCCGGTGGCCGATGTGATCGCGGCCCGGCTGGGCAACAAGGCGGGCATGGTGGGCGCGGCCGACCTGGCCCGGGAGCCCGACCCGATCATGTAACGCCCGCTGTCCGAGCGCGCCGACCCAAGGGGCGCGGGGAATCGCGCGACAGGCCACGGCAACGCGGCGGTCGCCCGGAAACCCCGCGCCCCGAGTCGTACGGCGGCCGCGTCGCCGAGCGGCGTAGATTGACCGCATGGCAACCCCCCTGCTCCCCAACTCCCGTACGGAAGAAGACGGTTCCGCGGTCATCAGGGTGCTGAGCTACAACATCCGCTCGATGCGCGACGACACCGCCGCCCTCGCCAGGGTGATCACCGCCTGCGCCCCCGACCTGGTCCTCCTCCAGGAGGCCCCCCGCTTCTTCCGCTGGCGCAAGAAGCTCGCCCGCCTCGCGGCGGCCTCCGGCACGGTCGTCCTCACCGGAGGGGCGACCGCGGCGGGACCGGCGATCCTGTGCAGTCTGCGGGCCACCGTCGAACGCACGGAGGACGTCCTCCTCCCGCTCACCCCGGGGCTGCACCGGCGGGGCTTCGCGACCGCGGTGGTCCGGTTCGGCGGGGCCCGCCTCGGTGTGCTCAGCTGTCACCTCAGTCTCCGGCAGGACGAACGCCAGGAGCAGGGCGGCCTGCTCCTCGACCGCCTGGCCGGCCTGGGTGTGACACACGCCGTCGCGGGGGGCGACCTCAACGAACGTCCCGACGGCCGCACCTTCCGCCGGCTCGCCGAGCACCTCCGGGACTGCCGTACGGCCGCGCCCTGGGGCGGCGAGTTCACCTCCACCCCGGCCGACCCCCGTCAGCGCATCGACGCGATCTTCGCCACCGAGGGCATCGAGATCCTCGGTTGCGGCGTCCCCGTGGACCAGCCGGGCGTCACCCCGGGCGATCTGGCCGCGGCCACCGATCACCTTCCGGTGCTGGCCGCGCTCCGCGTCCCCGCCGCCCCGGCTTCCTGAACCAAGTGCGGGAATCCCCTTGTGCGTCCGCTCGCGGGCGCTCCAGGGCGGCCGCCCGTACAGAGTCCAGGCGGCGGCCCGGTCCGTCCCGCCGCCGTCAGACCACGGCCCCGCGCCCGGGGTCGTCGTCCTCGTCCTCGTCCGTCCGCATCCGCGTCACCAGCGTCAGGAAGCCACCGAGGAAACCGCCGATGCCGGTGGTCGCCAGCCACCAGGTCATGTCCCAGCCGAGCAGCACGGCCAGCAGGAGCAGCACGGGGCCGCCGACCACCCCGAGCCAGGCGAACCTGGCCGTCGTGTCCGCGGTCGGCAGCGGGGGCGGCTCCGGCGGGACGAAGTGACCCTCGTCCTCCTCGTCGAAGTCGTCGTCGGAGGGTTCGGCCGGCGTGTAGTCGCGCGGGCCGACACCGGGCGCGAAGGCGACCGAGCCGCCCAGCGGCCGGGCGGCCTGCCGGTCCGCGGAGCCGTCCGCGTCACGCGGGGAGGACTCGCTCTCCGGGTCCTGCGGAGGATCCTTGACGAGGTTGGTCACCGGGTCCTTCACCGTGTCCACCGGCTCGGGCTCCGGGAGCGCGAGATCCTCCACCGGCCTGAAGGGCCGGGCGCCCGGCGGGTCCGGCGGCTCCGCGCCGTACCCGGCGACGATCGCCCGCCAGGCGGCGTCCTCGTCGAACGGCACCTCCTGCTTGTCCGGCTCGCGGTCCCCGCGGTCCTCAGGGCCCTCGCGGTCCTCACGGTCGGAGTCGTGCTCAGCCAACTGCGGCCGTCCCTTCCTTGCCGACACTGGGTGCGAGCCGGCCGATGAAGGCGAGGCTCTCCTCGAAGACCCGGTCCGCATCCACGTCCAACGTCGCGACGTGGTAGCTGTGTTCCAGCACGATCTCCGTGACGTCCGTGGACGACACCCGGCTCAGCACCCGCGCCGAGTCGGCCGCCGGGACGACATGGTCCTGGGCACTGCGCAGCACCAGCAGCGGCTGGGTGACCTGGGGCAGCTCGCCGTCCAGCCGGCGCAGGCCCGTGCGCAGCGAGTGCGCCGCGTGCAGCGGCACCCGGTCGTAGCCCAGCTCCGCCGCGCCCTCCTTCGCTATGTCGCTGGCGATGCCCTTCGTCGTCCGCACCAGATGCCGGGCCGCCGGCAGGGCGTACGCCGACAGGCCGTGCACCTTGTTCGCCGGGTTGACGACCACCGCGCCCGCGACCCGCTCGCCGTGCCGGGCGGCGAGCCGGAGGGCCAGCGCCCCGCCCATCGACAGACCGCCGACGAACACCCGGGAGCAGTGCGCGGCCAGCGCGCGCAGCTCGCGGTCCACCTCCGCGTACCAGTCCTGCCAGGTCGTGAGCTGCATGTCCTCCCAGCGCGTGCCGTGGCCGGGCAGCAGCGGCAGGGACACGGTCAGGCCGCGGGCCGCGTGGTGCTCCGCCCAGGGGCGCAGCGACTGGGGCGAGCCGGTGAAGCCGTGGCAGAGGAGAACCCCCACCTCTCCGCCCTCGTGGCGGTACGGCTCGGCTCCGGGGAGAACTGGCATGTGCTTCACCGTACGCGACCGCACTGACACCGACCAGGGTCGTCGGGCCCATTGACGGTCCTCCGGGTTAAGGTCTCCTCGACGCAATCAGGAGGCACACGGGTGTTGTACGGCACGATGAAGGTCGCCATCGGGGGGCCGCTGAAGGTCGCCTTCCGGCCTTGGGTGGAGGGCCTGGAGAACATTCCGGCCACGGGCGCCGCCATCCTGGCCAGCAATCATCTGTCCTTCTCGGACTCGTTCTTCCTGCCGGCCGTGCTGGACCGCAAGGTCACCTTCATCGCCAAGGCCGAGTACTTCACCACCCCCGGCGTGAAGGGCCGGCTGACCGCCGCCTTCTTCAAGGGGGTCGGCCAGCTCCCGGTGGACCGGTCCGGGGCGCGCGGCGCCGGCGAGGCGGCGATCAAGAGCGGTATAGAGGTGCTGGAGCGCGGCGAGCTGTTCGGCATCTACCCCGAGGGCACCCGCTCGCCCGACGGCCGGCTGTACCGGGGCAAGCCCGGCGGCCTCGCGCGCGTGGCCCTCGCCACCGGCGCGCCGGTCATCCCGGTCGCCATGATCGACACGGAGAAGATCCAGCCGCCCGGCAAGGTCGTGCCGAAGCTGATGCGGCCCGGCATCCGGATCGGCGAGCCCATGGACTTCAGCCGCTACCAGGGCATGGAGCACGACCGGTTCGTGCTGCGGGCCCTGACCGACGAGGTCATGTACGAGATCATGAAGCTCTCCGGCCAGGAGTACGTCGACGTGTACGCCACCGCCGCCAAGCGGCAGATCGCGGAGGCGGCCAAGGCGGCGAAGGAAGCGGAGCGGGCCGGGAAGGCCGAGAAGAAGGCCGATTCGTAGGACGGCGGCACGGCGAGGCGGGGGAATCGGGGGGACCGGGGGACATGCCCAAGCGCGAGCGCGTCATGCGGATGTCGGTCGAGCTGCCGCTGTGGCGCGCGCTCGCCGGGTACCGCGTCCTGACCATGCTGTACGCGATCGGCCTGTGTGCCACCGCGTACGACCAGTTCGCCCGGCCCTGGGTCGCCGTCGCGTACTACGCCGTCCTGGCCGTGTGGACCCTGGCCACCCTGCCCAAGGTCGCCAACGCGGCCAGCTGCACCAAGCGCTTCCTGATCGTCGACCTGGCCGTCGCCCTCGGCGGCATCCTGCTCACCCCGATCGCCGACAGCCACCGGCGGATCGCCGACGGCGGACCCACGCTGCCGTCGATATGGACCGCCGGCGCGGTACTGGCCTTCGCCATCAAGGGCGGCTGGCGCTGGGCGGCCGTCGCCTCCACGGCCGTGGCCGCCGTCAACCTGGTCGAGCGCGGCCACCCCGCCCGGGACACCGTGCACAACGTGATCCTGGTCTGGGTGGCCTCCATCGCCATCGGCTACGTCGTGGAGGTGGCCCGCGCCTCCGAGCGCACCCTCGCCCGCGCCCTGGAGATCGAGGCCGCGACCCGCGAACGGGAGCGGCTGGCCCGGGACATCCACGACAGCGTGCTACAGGTGCTGGCCATGGTGAAGCGGCGGGGCGCGGCCCTCGGCGGGGAGGCGGCCGAACTGGGCCGGCTGGCCGGCGAGCAGGAAGTCGCCCTGCGCACCCTGGTGTCGGGCGGGCTGGTACCGGTGTCCCGGGTCTCGGAGGACCTGGCGGCCGGAGCCGTCGTCCGCGCGGTGGACGAACCGGACGACGACGGTCCGGTCGATCTGCGCCTCCTGCTCGCCCCCTACGCGTGCGCCCGGGTCAGCCTCGCCGAGCCCGGCGCCCCCGTGCCGCTGCCGCCGGCCGCGGCCCGCGAGGTGGCCGCGGCGGTCGGGGCGGCCCTGGACAACGTCCGCAGACACGCCGGCGAGGACGCCCGCGCCTGGATCCTGGTCGAGGACGAGCCGGACGGGATCGTCGTGACCGTCCGGGACGACGGCCCCGGCATCCCCGAGGGCCGGCTCGCCCAGGCCGAGGGCGAGGGCCGGCTCGGGGTGGCCCTGTCCATCCGGGGGCGGCTGCGCGATCTCGGCGGCAGCGCCGAGATCGTCTCCGTGCCCGGACAGGGCACGGAAGTCGAACTGAAGGTACCGAAGGGCGCCGTACGGGCGCGGGGGAAGAAGGCGGAGCAGCGATGACACAGCAGCAGGACCCGATCAAGGTCATGGTGGTGGACGACCATCCCATGTGGCGTGACGCGGTCGCCCGTGACCTGGCCGAGTCCGGCTTCCAGGTGGTCGCCACCGCCGGCGACGGCGAGCAGGCCGTCCGCCGCGCCAGGGCCGCCGCCCCCGACGTCCTCGTGCTGGACCTCAACCTGCCCGCCAAGCCCGGCGTCCAGGTGTGCAAGGAACTGGTCGGCCACAACCCGGCGTTGCGCGTCCTCGTCCTCTCGGCGAGCGGCGAGCACGCGGACGTGCTGGAGGCCGTGAAGTCCGGCGCGACCGGCTATCTGCTGAAGTCGGCCTCCACCGAGGAACTGCTGGACGCGGTGCGCCGTACCGCCGTGGGCGACCCGGTGTTCACGCCGGGCCTCGCCGGGCTGGTCCTCGGCGAGTACCGGCGGCTGGCCGCCGAGCCCGCGCCCGCCCCGGACGCCGACGAGCCCGGCGCGCCCCGGCTGACGGACCGGGAGACGGAGGTGCTGCGGCTCGTGGCGAAGGGCCTGAGCTACAAGCAGATCGCCGAACGCCTCGTCATCTCCCACCGCACGGTGCAGAACCACGTCCAGAACACCCTCGGCAAGCTCCAGTTGCACAACAGGGTCGAGCTGGTCCGGTACGCCATAGAGCGCGGACTCGACGAGGAGTAGAGCCGGTTTCCGGCGCAACGCACCCGAATCACCCTTCCCGCCTCTCCCGATGTGACGCGAATCACCATTAGCGTGACTGAGCGTCAGGCAGCTGTGGCGAAGGGACATTTCCATGCGGGTCGGAGTACTCACCGGAGGCGGCGACTGCCCCGGGCTCAACGCCGTCATCCGGGGCGTCGTACGCAAGGGCGTGCAGGAGTACGGCTATGACTTCGTCGGCTTCCGGGACGGCTGGCGAGGCCCCCTCGAAGGCGACACCGTCCGTCTCGACATCCCCGCGGTGCGCGGCATCCTGCCCCGCGGCGGCACCATCCTCGGCTCCTCGCGGACCAACCCCCTCAAGGTGGAGGGCGGTATCCGCCGCATCAAGGAGAACCTCGCCAAACAGGAGGTCGAGGCGCTCGTGGCGATCGGCGGCGAGGACACCCTGGGTGTCGCCGCGCGGCTCTGCGACGAGTACGGCATGCCCTGCGTGGGTGTGCCGAAGACCATCGACAACGACCTGTCCGCCACCGACTACACCTTCGGTTTCGACACCGCCGTCAACATCGCCACCGAGGCCATCGACCGCCTGCACACCACCGCCGAGTCCCATATGCGGGTCCTCGTCTGCGAGGTGATGGGGCGTCACGCCGGCTGGATCGCGCTGCACTCGGGGCTCGCCGGCGGCGCCAACGTCATCCTCATCCCCGAACAGCGCTTCGACCTCGACCAGGTGTGCGCCTGGATCACCTCCCGCTTCAAGGCGTCGTACGCCCCGATCGTCGTCGTCGCCGAGGGCGCCATGCCGAAGGACGGCGACGTGGTCCTCAAGGACGGGTCGCTCGACTCCTTCGGGCACGTCCGGCTGTCCGGGATCGGCGAGTGGCTGGCCAAGGAGATCGAGAAGCGCACCGGCAAGGAGGCCCGCACCACGGTCCTCGGCCACATCCAGCGCGGCGGCACCCCCAGCGCCTTCGACCGCTGGCTCGCCACCCGCTTCGGCCTGCACGCCATCGACTGCGTCCGCGACGGCGACTTCGGCAAGATGGTCGCCCTGCGCGGCACCGACATCGTCCGCGTCCCGATCTCCGAGGCCACGGCCAAGCTGAAGACGGTGGACCCCGGGCTGTACCAGGAGGTCGGCGTCTTCTTCGGCTGACGCCGGCCCCCCCCGGCGGCGCCCGACGGCTACACGGTCGTGCGGCGCAGCCCGCCGATCAGCTCCCGTACGACCGTGGCCCCGTCCAGCGTCAGCACCGACTCCGGGTGGAACTGCACTCCGGCGAAGCCCGGCCCGCGAACGGCGTGCACCTCGCCGTTCGCGGCCCGGCTCACCTCGATGCCGTGCGCGGCCAGTTCGTCCGCCTCCGCGTCGGCGCAGGTCGCCACGAAGCTGTTGTAGAAGCCGACGGTCTCGCTCCGCCCGAACAGGTCGATCTCGGTCTGCGCGCCCTGGTGGGGCACTTCCTTCCGGGCGATCGCCAGGCCCAGCTCCGCCGCGATCAGCTCGTGCCCGAGACAGACGCCGAGCACACCGTGCCGGTGCGTCCGGATCACCGCGGCGGTGAGGTCGCGCAGGATCCGCATCTTGGGGTCGTCGAGGTCGCGGGGGTCGCCCGGGCCGGGACCGAGGACGACCGGTCCCTCGTGCGCGAGCACCGCCGCCCGCAGTCCGGGCTCGTCGTACCGGCGGACGGTGACGTCCAGCCCGCCCGACCGCAGCACATGGGCGAGCATCGCCGTGAAGGTGTCCTCGCCGTCGATCATCAGGGCGTGCCCCGCCAGGGCCGCCGACCGCTCCTGCATCCGCAGCCAGAACGGCGCCAGCGACGAGCGGCGCCCGTCCAGCGCGGCCCGCACCCGGGGGTCGTCGGCCAGCCGGGGCCGCTCCCGCTCCGCCCGCGGCCGGGACGGCCGTACCCCGAGGGCCGCCAGCACGCCCGCCGCCTTCGCATGGGTCTCCGCCACCTCGCCCGCCGGGTCCGAGCCGCGCACCAGGGTCGCGCCGACCGGGACGCGCAGCCGGCCGTCCGCGGAGATGTCGGCGGTACGGATCAGGATGGGGGAGTCGAGGGTCTGCGCGCCTCCGGAGTCCCGCCCCAGCAGCGCCAGCGCCCCGGCGTAGTACCCGCGGCCCCCGGTCTCGTGGCGCTCGATCACCCGGCACGCGTTCTGCACCGGCGACCCGGTGACCGTCGCCGCGAACATGGTCTCCCGGAGCACGTCCCGCACGTCCAGGGAGGACTTCCCGCGCAGCTCGTACTCGGTGTGCGCGAGGTGCGCCATCTCCTTCAGCCGCGGGCCGACGACCACTCCGCCCATGTCGCCGACCGTGCACATCATCTTCAGTTCCTCGTCGACGACCATGGACAGCTCCTCGATCTCCTTGCCGTCGGCGAGGAAGTCCAGCAGATGCCCGGGCGTCGGCCCCTCGGCGGGATAGCGGTACGTCCCGCTGATCGGGTTCATCACGACGGTCCCGCCGCTCATCCGGACGTGCACCTCCGGACTCGCCCCCACCAGCGTCCGGTCCCCGGTGTGCACGACGAACGTCCAGTACGCGCCCCGCTCGCCCTCCAGCAGCCGCCGGAACAGCGCGAGCGCGTCGGCCCGCCCGAAGCCCTCGATCGCGCCCTCGTAGGTCCGCCGGATCACGAAGTTCGCGCCCTCGCCCCGGCCGATCTCGTCGTGCAGCACCCGCCCGACGATCTCGCCGTACTCCTCGTCCCCGACGTCGAAGCCCCCGCCCTCGACCCGCACCTCGTGCCCGGGGAGCCCGGACAGCGCCTCGGCGAGCGGGATCTCGTACGACTCCTCCGGGGTCAGCACCAGCAGCGGGGTGCCGTCGTCCCGGACGTCGAAGCCGCGCTCGCGGATCTGCCGGAACGGGACGAGGGCGAGCCCCTCGGCGGGCAGGTCGGCGAGCCGGTCACGGCTGGTCACCGGGCCGAGCAGCACCTCCACCAGCTGCTCGTCGCGGCCCGGGGTGCGGCGGCGGAGCAGGGCGAAGGGGCGGGGGTCGTGCAGCAGCTGTGCCAGATCCATGGTTCCTCTTCTGCGGATGAGGAGGAACGACCCCGGGAAACGCCGAAGGCCGCCCCTCGGGCGGCCTTCGCGAAGTTTGTTCGTACGCGCGATCAGCGGGCCGCCGGAGAAGCGGTCCACCACCAGTTCTGGATCGAATGCGCGAACATGGAAGAAACCCTACCCCACCCCTTCGGTGTCCAGAGGGCAATCACTCCGTCTCATCCTTCGAGCCGGAGGAAAATACCGCCACATGACCCCGTAATGTTTACGAGGTGACCGTGAACGCTAAGACCAGCCCGAGCGCTGGCAACACCTGGCGAGACCTGCCCGCGGCGCAGCAGCCCGAGTACCCCGACACCGAGGCTCTGCGCGCAGTGATCGCGGACCTCGAGTCGTATCCGCCGCTCGTCTTCGCGGGCGAGTGCGACCAGCTGCGCGCCCGGATGGCGGCCGTCGCCAAGGGAGAGGCGTTCCTTCTCCAGGGCGGCGACTGCGCCGAGGCATTCGACGCGGTGTCCGCCGACCACATCCGCAACAAGCTCAAGACGCTGCTCCAGATGGGTGCCGTCCTGACCTACGCGGCCTCCGTGCCCGTGGTGAAGGTGGGCCGCATCGCGGGGCAGTACTCCAAGCCCCGCTCCAAGCCGACCGAGACCCGCGACGGCGTGACGCTCCCGACGTACCGGGGCGACTCCGTCAACGGCTTCGACTTCACCGAGGCCAGCCGGGTCCCGGACCCCGAGCGCCTGAAGCGCATGTACCACGCGTCGGCCTCCACGCTGAACCTGGTGCGCGCCTTCACCACCGGCGGCTACGCCGACCTGCGCCAGGTGCACGCCTGGAACCAGGACTTCGTGAAGACCTCGCCGTCGGGCCAGCGCTACGAGCAGCTGGCGCGGGAGATCGACAACGCGCTGAACTTCATGCGGGCCTGCGGCACGGACCCGGAGGAGTTCAAGACCGTCGAGTTCTTCTCCTCGCACGAGGCGCTGCTGCTGGACTACGAGTCCGCCCTGACCCGGGTCGACTCCCGCACCGGCAAGCTGTACGACGTCTCCGGCCACATGGTGTGGATCGGCGAGCGCACCCGGCAGCTGGACCACGCGCACATCGAGTTCGCCTCGAAGATCCGCAACCCGATCGGCATCAAGCTCGGCCCGACCACCACGGCCGAGGAGGCGCTCCAGTACATCGACCGCCTCGACCCCGAGCGGGAGCCGGGCCGGCTGACCTTCATCGTCCGGATGGGCGCCGGCAAGGTCCGCGACAAGCTCCCCGAGCTGGTCGAGAAGGTCACCGCGTCCGGCGCGACGGTGGCCTGGGTGACCGACCCGATGCACGGCAACACCTTCGAGGCGGCCTCCGGGCACAAGACCCGCCGCTTCGACGACGTCCTGGACGAGGTCAAGGGCTTCTTCGAGGTCCACAAGGCGCTCGGCACCCACCCGGGCGGCATCCACGTGGAGCTGACCGGCGACGACGTCACCGAGTGCGTGGGCGGCGGCGACGAGATCTTCGTCGACGACCTGCACCAGCGCTACGAGACGGCCTGCGACCCGCGGCTGAACCGCAGCCAGTCGCTGGACCTGGCGTTCCTGGTGGCGGAGATGTACCGGGACCAGTAGGCGTCCGCTGGGGCGCGGATCACACAGGATCCGCGCCCCTTCTTCTTTTCCGGTCCCCGGCGGATGGGTAAGGTTAGGTTTGCCTCACCGAGAAACGGGACGGCAGTAAGACAGCGATCCCGTTGGGAGGTGCATCCGCGTGTACGTCTGCAGCTGCTTCGGCATCACCGAGGACCAGGTGAAGGAGCATGCGGTCAACGGCGCCTGCACCCCGCGCCAGATAGCCTCCGCCAGCAAGGCCGGCACCGACTGCGGCTCGTGCGTGCGCCGGATCCAGGCCCTCCTGGGCCGGGGCGCCTGCCCCCGCCGGGAGCTGATCGACCGGCGCGCCCCGGCGCTGGACCGGCTGGACGACGCCGCCTGAGGCCGGTGGTCGCGGCGGCTCAGTTCTTGAAGCCGCCGGTGCCCGGTCCCGTGGGGTCGGGCTGGCTCTGCTCGATCAGGGTCGAGAGGTAGAGCGCCTCACCCAGTTTGTCCACCAGCTCCAGCTGGGTGTCCAGGTAGTCGATGTGGTGCTCCTCGTCGGCCAGGATGGCCTCGAAGATGTTCGCCGACGTGATGTCGTCCTTCTCCCGCATCACCTGGACGCCCCGGCGCAGCCGGTCGATGGCCTCGACCTCGATCTGCCGGTCGGCCTGGAACATCTCGGTCACCGTCTGCCCGACCCGGACGTGGAAGAGCCGCTGGTAGTTCGGCAGGCCGTCCAGGAGCAGGATCCGGTCGGTGAGGATCTCCGCGTGCCGCATCTCGTCGAACGACTCGGCCCGGGTGTAGTCGGCGAGCTTCGTCCACCCCTTGTGGTCCTGCAGCTTGGAGTGCAGGAAGTACTGGTTGATCGCGGTCAGCTCGGCGGTCAGCTGTTCGTTGAGCAGCTCGATGACCTCGGGGTCGCCTTGCATGCGACGGGCTCCTTCCGGACAACGACGGGTGTGGGTCGATTGCGCCGCATGATTGCACTGCCCGTAAAGATCGTCCAGTAAGTGCATACTTAGTAAGTTAATGACGCCTTGCCCTAGTTGCCCGTTTCGCCGAGTGGTGGTCAAGGGCACTGCCCGAGGTCTGTCAGGATGGATACATGGGTCGTCCGGTGGAGCGAGAGTCTGGGGCAGCGGCAGGGTCCGAGCTTCCGCCGGGGCAGCGGCTCCAGCGTGGCTGGCCGGTCACGCACTACGGGCCCGTCCCGAAGTTCCGGCCCGAGCGCTGGGAGTTCCGGGTCTTCGGCGCCACCGCCGACGCCGACAAGCTCAGCTGGAACCACGAGGAGTTCACGGCCCTGCCGTACACCACCGTGGTGGCCGATCTGCACTGCGTGACGAAGTTCAGCATGATCGGCGCGGAGTGGGGCGGCGTCCCGGCCCGCGCCATCCTGGACCTGGCCCCGCCGGCTCCGGACGTCACCCATGTGATGGTCTGGGCGGAGTACGGCTTCAGCTCGAACCTGCGCCTGTCGGACTTCGCGTCCGACCGCGCGATCTTCGCCACCCACAAGGACGGCGAGCTTCTCACCGCCGAACACGGCTTCCCGGTCCGCCTGGTCGTGCCCCACCTGTATGCCTGGAAGGGCCCGAAATGGGTCCGGGGTGTGGAGTACATGACCGCCGACCGCCGCGGCTTCTGGGAGGAGCGCGGGTACCACAACATCGGCGACCCCTGGAAGGAGCAGCGCTTCTCCTATCAGGAAGAGCCCGGGGACGGCCCCGAGCTCTGATCCCGGGGACGGCCCCGAGCTCTGATCCCGCGCCTCCCGCCGGGGAGAGCCCGGGGGGATGGCCCCGGGCTCCGGTCCCCGGTCCGCTCAGTGGTGGTACCGGTGCACCACCGCGTGCCCCTTGCCCCGGCCGATCATCCACTTGTTGACCGGGGTGGTCACGGTGAAGGCGATCACGAACGAGACCGCGAGCGAGATCCAGAACAGCGCGTCGCCCAGCGTGGCGTCCATCGCCGACGGCCAGACCAGGATCACCCCGTTGTCGATCAGCTCCATCACGGCGATGGACAGGGTGTCCGCGGCCAGCGCCACCCGGAGGGCGGTACGGAAGTCGACGTCCGCCTTCAGCACCCCGCGCAGGGTGAGCGAGTAGCCGAAGAAGAAGGCCAGCGCGATCGCCGTGATCATCGTCGGCAGGTTCCCCCAGCCGAAGGCCGTGCCGACGACCATGCCGAGCACCTCGCCGATGGCGCAGCCGGTCAGGCAGTGCAGGGTGGCCTGGGCGGCCATGGCCCAGGTGGCGGCGGGCGCGTGTGCGTGGTGGTGTCCGTGTGCCGAATGCGCCGAGAGTGCCTCGTGGGCCTCATGCGCCTCGTGTGCCGAGTGTGGTGCGTGTGCCGAATGCGCTCCGTGCGTCTCGTGCTGCATGACTGCCCCCATGTCAGGTAACGGCTCCTGCGCCTTGCAGGAACCATATACCCCCCTGGGGTATTCCCGAAGGGTCAGGCCGCGCGCAGTTTCTTCAGCCGCTCCACGTCCGCCGCGTGCCCCTCCTTGCCGCCGGGCGTCTCGATCACCAGGGGGACACCCGCGGTCGCGGGATGGGTCATGAGCGCCCGGAACGGGTCCTCGCCGATATGGCCGGAGCCGATGTTCTCGTGCCGGTCCTTGTGCGCGCCCACCACGTCCTTGGAGTCGTTGGCGTGGATCAGCTTCAGCCGGCCCTCGCCCACGGTGTCCACCAGCAGATCCAGGGTCTGGTGCATGCCGCTCGGCCCGGTCAGATCGTGTCCGGCGGCGAAGATGTGGCAGGTGTCCAGGCACACGCCCAGCTTCGGGTGGGCGTCGAGCGCCTCGAAGTACGGCCCGAAGTCCCAGGTGCGCGAGCACAGCGAGGCGCCCTGTCCGGCGGTCGACTCCAGCAGCAGGAACGGATCGTCGTCGTGGGTCAGCTCGTCCAGCAGCGGCAGCAGGTGCGCGCGCACCTGCTTCAGCGCCACCTCCCGCGCCCGCCCGCCGGTCGCGCTGCCGGTGTGCACCACCACACCCAGCGCGCCGATCTCCCGGCCGCGCCGCAGCGAATGCCTGAGCGACTCCACCGACCGCTCCACGGTCGCCTCGGTGTGCGAGCCGAAGTTGATCAGATACGGGGCGTGGACGTACGCCGGGATCGACTCCTCGGCGCAGGCCGCGCGGAACGCCTCGTCCTGCCGCGGGTTCCCGGCGGGCGTGGCCCAGCCGCGCGGGTTGGCGACGAAGACCTGTACGGTCTCCGCCTTGAGGTCACGGGCGTAGGACAGCCCGACGGAGTGCAGGCCGCCGGCCACGGGCACATGGCCGCCGACCGGATTGCGGGGGAGGGAGGACTGAACGGGACTCACCCGTTCAGGGTGTCATGTGCGCCCCCGCGCCCGGACCGCGGTGCCCGGTGAACCGGGTCACGGGGCCCGTGGTCACCGGTCCTGTGGTCACCGGACCCGTGGTCACCGATCCCATGATCACCGGTGCCCGGTGCCCGGTGCCCGGTGCCCGGTGACCCGGGTCACGGGACCCCTGATAACCGGTCCCGTGGTCACCGGATGGTGATCGTGATCGTCGACCCCTTGGGCGCGGTGTCGCCGCCGTCCACCGACTGCTCCTTCACGGTGTCGCCGAACAGCCCGAGCAGCCCGCGGTCCTCGTCGACCTGGAAGCCGGCGCCCTCCAGCGCCTCGTGGGCGTCGTCCACGCTGTCCCCGACCACGTCCGGGACCTCGACCATCTCCGGGCCCTTGGACAGCGTCAGCGTGACGGTGTCGCCCTCGGCGGCCTCGCTCCCGTCGCCGGGGCTCTGCGCGGCGACCTTGCCCTTGTCGAACTCGGAGTTGACCCGCGCGGTGGCGACCTTCACCTTCAGCCCGGCGTCCGTCAGCTCCTGCCTCGCGCTGTCCAGGTCGTCGCCGGTGACGTCCGGTACGTCGACCGGACTGCCCTTGCTGACGACCAGCGCGATCGCCGAGCCCGCGTGCCGCTTGGTGCCCGCGGCCGGCGTCGTACGGATCACCGAGCCCTTGTCGACGTCGTCGCTGAACTCGCGGGTGACCATGCCCGGCTCCAGGCCGTCCGCCTTCAGCCGGGCCCGTGCCTTCGCGAGCGACCGCCCCGCCACGTCCGGCACGTTCACCGTCTCCGGCCCCAGCGACACGGTCAGCGTCACCGCGTCGTGGTCCCGGATCCGCGCGCCCGGCGCCGGGTCGCTGCCGATCACCGTGCCGCGCTCGACGGTGTCGCTGTAGGCGTGCTCGACCTGGCCGACGTCGAGTCCGGCCGCCTCCAGCCGGTCCTTCGCCTTCGACTCGGTCTGCGACAGCAGCGGCGGCACCTTGGTGAACTGGCCGGAGTTGATGTACCAGATCCCGGCGCCCACGCCGAGCACCACCAGGACGGCCGCGATCACGGCCAGTACCGCGCGCGGGGGCCGCGCCGGGCGCCGGCGGGACGGCACGGGCGGGCTGCGGAAGCGGGCGGTGTGGTCGACGCCGTCCGCCGGGGAGCCCTCGAACGCGTCCTCGTTCACGGACAGCGGCCGGGGCACGGTCAGCGCGCGCGGGATCACGCTCGTGCGGTCCTCGGCGTTGTCGTGGTCCGCGGTCAGCGCCTGCGGCGGCAGCGCGTCCAGCTGCGCCTCGGTCAGCGCCTGCCGGCCCTCGCGCACCCGGGCGAGCAGCGCCACGGCGTCGTGCGGCCGGACGTCCGGGGTGCGCGCGGTGGCCGTCGCCACCAGCTCGTCCAGCTCGTACGGCAGCCCCGGCACGAGCGCCGAGGGCGGCGGCACGTCCTCGTGGATGTGCTTGTAGAGCACCTGGGCCGGGGACTCCCCGGCGTGCGGCTTCGTGCCCGTCAGCATCTCGTACAGGACCACTCCGCACGCGTACACGTCGACCCGCGGGTCGGTGGTGCCCTGCTCTATCTGCTCGGGCGCGAGATAGGAGACGGTCCCGAGCACGGCACCCGTGGTGCTGGTCACCGTGTCCACGGAGCGCACCAGCCCGAAGTCGGCGACCTTGACCCGGCCGTCGTCGCCTATCAGCACGTTCTCGGGCTTCATGTCGCGGTGCACGAACCCGGCGCGGTGCGCGGCGCCGAGCGCGGCGAGCACCGGTTCCAGGATGTCCAGCGCGGCCCGCGGCTGCAGGGCGCCCCGCTCCCGCAGCACGTCCCGCAGGGTGCAGCCGGCGATGTACTCCATCGCCAGGTAGACGTACGACCCGTCGGTCCCCTGGTCGAAGACCTGCACCACGTTGGGGTGGTCGAGCCGGGCGACGGACTTCGCCTCCCGGATGAACCGCTCGACGAACGAACCGTCGACCGCGAGCGTCGGGTGCATCACCTTCAGCGCGAGCACACGGTCCAGGCGGGTGTCCAGGGCCCGGTAGACCGTGGCCATCCCGCCGGCCGCGATGCGCGCGTCGACGCGGTAACGGCCGTCGAGCACCTGCCCGACGAGGGGGTCCTGAAGGGTCGTATCCACGAGAGGGGAGTCTACGAGGAAGGACCGACACGGCCGCCCCGCCCACCGGCATCGGAGCGGGACTGAAGCCGACCTGTGACGCGATGCACGCACGCGCGTGCGACGACCCCGGGCGCACGTCCCGCGGCCCCCGCCGGCGCCGCTTCCGGGCGCGTCCGGCCCCGGAGCCGCAGGGGCGAGGGGCACCGGTCCCGGAGGCGCCTACGCCCCGGCCGCCCCGGGCGAGGGCACCGGGCGCCGGCGCGCCCGGGGGGTCCCGGCCGCCGGCGGCGAAGGCGGCCCGCGGGAGAGTTCAGCCTGTCAGGTGACGGTGCCGGACGGTGTGCGGGCGGCTGAGCGGGGGGCGGCCGGCGTACGTGGTCAGAACGCGGGCCGCTCGGGATCCAGCACGGCCAGGCCCGCCGCCGGGGACGACGCCTCCGCGAGATACCGCCGCGGAATCCGCCCCGCCGACCGGGCCAGCCGGCCCCCCTCCACCGCGAGCCGCATGGCGGCGGCCATCCGCTCCGGGTCCTGCGCCCGCGTCACCGCCGACGCCAGCATCACCCCCGCGCACCCCAGCTCCATCGCCAGCGCCGCGTCGGACGCCGTACCGGCCCCCGCGTCCAGGATCACCGGCACGCGCGCGTGCTCCACGATCAGCTGGAAGTTGTGCGGGTTGCGGATGCCCAGCCCGGAGCCGATCGGCGAGCCGAGCGGCATGACCGCCGCACAGCCGACGTCCTCCAGCTTCCGCGCGAGCACGGGGTCGTCGTTGGTGTACGGCAGCACCGTGAAGCCGTCGTCGACCAGCGTCTCCGCCGCGTCCAGCAGCTCCACCGGATCCGGCAGCAGCGTCCGCTCGTCGGCGATGACCTCCAGCTTGACCAGGTCCGTGCCCAGTGCCTCCCGGGCGAGCCGGGCGGTCAGCACGGCCTCCCCGGCGGTGAAACAGCCCGCCGTGTTCGGCAGCACCCGGATGCCGAGCTTCTCCAGCACCGACAGCACCGAGCCGTGCACGGCGGGGTCCACCCGGCGCATCGCGACCGTCGTCAGTTCCGTGCCGGAGGCGATCAGCGCCCGCTCCAGCACCTCCAGACTCGGCGCCCCGCCCGTGCCCATGATCAGCCGGGACGAGAAGGTCAGGTCTCCGAGGACCAGGGGATCGTCGGCCATGGCTCAGCCTCCCTGCACGGCGGTGAGTACTTCGATCCGGTCGCCCTCGGCGAGGGCGGTCGTCGCCCACTCCGCGCGCGGGACGACGGTTTCGTTGACGGCGGCGGCCACCCCGCGCGGCGCCGCGGTGAGGGTGTGCACCAGCGCGTCCAGCGCGGTGCCGGGCGCGACCTGGCGGGGTTCGCCGTTGACGGAGACGGTGACGGAGGGGTTCATGCGGGCTGCTCCTGCTGCTCCAGGGCGGCACCGAAGCGCCGCGGGGTGAACGGACGTGCCTCTTCGGGGAGTTCCCCGGTGACCAGGGTGTGCGCCAGCACGTCCCCGGTGACCGGGGTGAGCAGCACCCCGTTGCGGTAGTGCCCGGTGGCCAGCAGCAGCCCGGCCAGGCCGGACGGGCCGAGCAGCGGCGCGTTGTCGGGGGAGCCGGGGCGCAGCCCGGCCCGGGTCTCGGTGAGCGGCAGCTCGGTGATGCCGGGCACCAGCTCATGGGCGTCGCGCAGCAGCTCGTAGACGCCTCCGGCGGTGACCGTGGTGTCCCAGCCCAGTTCCTCGCTGGTGGCGCCGACCACCAGTTCGCCGTTCTCCCGGGGCACCAGGTAGACCTGGCTGCCGCGCACCACGGCGCGCACGGTCCGGCTCAGGAACGGCGCGTACCGGCGTGGCACGGTCAGCCGCAGCACCTGCCCCTTCACCGGCCGCACCGGCGGCAGCAGCTCGTCCGGCACGCCCGCGAGCCGTCCGCTCAGGCTGCCGGCGGCGAGGACCACCCGCTCCGCCCGCAGCCCCGTGCCGTCCGCCGTGGTGACCCCCACGGCCCGGCCGTCCGCGACGTCCAGCCGCTGCGCCCACACCCGGTGGAACACCACACCGGACCGCTCGCAGGCGCTCACCAGGGCCGCCGCCAGTCGGCGCGGGTCGATCTGGTGGTCCTCGTCGACCCGCAGCCCGCCCCGCACCCCCGGCGCGAGCATCGGCTCCAGGCGGCGGCACTCCCGCCCGGACAGCCACTCGGACGCGAGCCCCGAGCGTTGCTGGAGCGCATGCAGTTCGCGCAGGTGGGCCCGGTCGTCGGCGTCCAGCGCCACGGCGAGGGTGCCGCAGCGGCGGTAGCCGAGATCGTGGCCGGTCAGGTCGGTCAGCTCGGCCACGAAGGCCGGGTAGCGGCGGGCCGACTCCAGGTTCAGGGCGAGCAGGGTCTCCTCGCCGTAGTGCAGCTCGCTGACCGCGGCCAGCATCCCGGCCGCGACCTGCGCGGCCCCGCCCCCGGGCTCGGGGTCCACCACGGCCGCGGCGAGCCCGCGCTGCGCCGCCCGCCAGGCCGTGACCAGGCCGATGATTCCGCCCCCGACGACGAGGACGTCGGACGTACGTGAGGACATGGGCGTCCAGCCCCTCCCTTCGCCGGCATGACCCGGATCAGGTTCGTACGGTCGGAGGCCGCCAGCCTCCCTCTCAGCCCGGTGCGTCCGGGCTCCCGCGTGTGCTTGTACGGTGGCCACCCTAGCCCGCCCCCCTCGCCACTCGTAAGGGAGCCCCACGCCATGGCCCGCTCGCTCGACGGACTGACCCTCGCCCCCGTGGCGGACCAAGCCCCAGGTCAGGTGGGCACCCGCACCCGGTTCGAGTACCACGAGAAGGACGGCGAGATCTGGGCCGGGTACGCGGGCGGCGACGTCGTGCGCGGCCATCTGGTCGGCACCCGCGAGGGCGACCGGCTGGACTTCCGGTACGTCCAGCTGAAGACCGACGGGACGACCTCCTCGGGGCACTGCGTGTCCACGGTCGTGGAGCTGGCGGACGGGCGGGTGCGGCTGGAGGAGACCTGGGAGTGGGAGTCGCAGGCCGGCTCCGGCACCAGCGTGGTGGAAGAGGTCACGGAGCACGCCCCCTGACCGGCGGACCCTCTGACTGACGGATCGTCGATTGTCTATGGTGATCGGGTGAGCGAGCAGACTGCGGAAGAGGGCACGTCACAGAAGCGGCGCGTGGTCGTCGTCGGCGCGGGCATGGCGGGGGTGCAGACCGCGGTCGCCCTGCGGGAACAGGGCCTCCGGGGCCCCGTGACCGTCGTCGGCGCCGAGCCGCACCAGCCGTACGACCGGCCTCCGCTGTCGAAGGCGGTGCTGCTCGGCAAGGCCGAGGACTCCGCCTTCGACGTGGACTTCGAGTCCCTCGGGGTCGAGCTGCGGCTCGGCTGCGAGGTGCGGGGGGTGCGCCCCGCCGAGCACGAGCTGGACACCGAGACGGGCCCGGTGCCCTACGACGTCCTGGTCCTCGCCACCGGCGCCGAACCGGTCACGCTGCCCGGCACCGAGGGCGTGCCGGGCGTGCATCTGCTGCGCACCCTGGACGACGCCGAACGGCTGCGGCCGGTCCTCGCCCGGCAGCACGACGTCGTGGTCGTGGGCGCCGGCTGGATCGGCGCCGAGTTCGCCACCGCCGCCCGCGAGGCGGGCTGCGCGGTGACCGTCGTGGAGGCCGCCGACCATCCGCTCGCCGGGGCCCTGCCCGCCGAGGTCGCCGCGCCCATGGCGGCGTGGTACGCCGACAGCGGCACGGACCTGCGCACCCACGCGCGCGTGGAGCGCGTCGAGCCCGGCGAGGTGGTCCTCGTCGACGGCACCCGGCTGCCCGCGGGCGCCGTCGTCGTCGGTATCGGCGCCCGTCCCGCCACCGCCTGGCTGGCGGGCTCCGGCATCGAGCTGGGCACGCGCGGCGAGGTCCTCACCGACGACCGGCTGCGCACCTCCGTGCCGGACGTGTACGCCGTCGGCGACTGCGCCTCCTTCCCCTCGGCGCGCTACGGCGAGCGGCTCCTCGTCCACCACTGGGACAACGCCCTCCAGGGCCCGCGCACGGTGGCCGCGAACATCCTCGGCGAGACCCCGGCGGTCTACGACCCGGTGCCGTACTTCTGGTCGGAGCAGTTCGGCCGGTTCGTGCAGTACGCCGGCCACCACGCCGCGGCCGACCGGCTGGTGTGGCGCGGCGACCCGGCGGGCCCGTCCTGGACGGTGTGCTGGCTGCGCGAGGACCGGCTGGTGGCCCTGCTGGCGGTGGGCCGCCCCCGTGACCTGGCCCAGGGACGGCGGCTGATCGAGGCGGGCCGCACCATGGACGCCGAGGCCCTGGCGGACCCGGCCCGCCCCCTGAAGGACGCCACCTCGGCCTAGTGCGTCCTCCCAGGTGGGGGTGGTCGTCGGGGGTGGTCGACTTCCGACTGTCGGTGGCAGATGGCAGGCTAGATTCCGTGACCGAGATTGACGCAAAGATCGATGCTCTCGTCCCCGCCTGGCTCACCCTCCCCGACATCGCCGAACAGCTCGGCGTCGAGGTGACGCGCGTCCGGCAGCTGGTCAAGGAGGGCCAGCTGATCGCCGTACGCCGAGGTGAGAACAAGGCACTGCACGTCCCCGCCGCCTTCATCGACGGGGACAAGGTCGTCAAGGGCTTGTCCGGGACCTTGACGCTCCTGCGGGACGACGGCTTCACGGACGAAGAGATGATCGAGTGGCTCTTCACCGCCGACCCGACCCTGCCCGGTACCCCCGCGCAGGCCCTGAGCGAGAATCGCGGCACGGAGGTGAAGCGCCGCGCCCAGGCGCTCGCCGTCTGACCCGGCCCGCAGCAGGAGTGGCGTGCGGGCCGGACGCCCGCACGCCACTGCCCGGTCTCACCGCCGGGCACCGACCACGGGGGGACCCACGCATGTCCGACACCGCCCGCGCCGCGCTCGCCGACGCCCGTCTGTACCTCTGCACGGACGCCCGCAGGAGCCAGGGCGACCTGCCCGCGTTCCTGGACGCGGTCCTGGCCGGCGGTGTCGACGTCGTGCAGCTGCGGGACAAGGGCATGGAGGCCGCCGAGGAGCTGGCGCACCTGGAGGTCTTCGCCGACGCCTGCGCCCGGCACGGCAAGCTGCTCGCGGTCAACGACCGGGCCGACGTGGCCCATGCCGCCCGCGCCGGTGTGCTGCACCTCGGCCAGGGCGACCTGCCCGTCCCCGCGGCCCGCGCGATCCTCGGCGACGAGGTGCTGATCGGCCGCTCCACGCACGCCGAGGCCGAGGCCGCCGCTGCCGCCGTCCAGGAGGGCGTGGACTACTTCTGCACCGGCCCCTGCTGGCCCACCCCCACCAAGCCCGGCCGCCACGCCCCCGGCCTGGACCTCGTCCGGTACACGGCGGGCCTCGGTACCGACCGCCCCTGGTTCGCCATCGGCGGCATCGACCTCGGCAACCTGGACCAGGTGCTGGACGCGGGGGCCCGGCGGGTGGTCGTGGTCCGCGCGATCACCGAGGCGGACGACCCGGGCGCGGCGGCGGCGGAGTTCGCGAAGCGGCTGCGACAGGGCTGACTTGTCCCAAGGGGTGGACAGGAACCCGGCAATTCGGGCAAATCTCCGGGGTTCGGTTGGGGGACCGCCCACCCCTGGCTAACCTGCCCGTATGGCCCTCGGAACCGCATCGACCAGGACTGATCGCGCACGGACCGTGCGCGACATGCTCGCCACCGGCAAGACGACGTACTCGTTCGAGTTCTCTGCGCCGAAGACCCCCAAGGGCGAGCGGAACCTGTGGAGCGCGCTCCGGCGGGTCGAGGCGGTCGCCCCCGACTTCGTCTCCGTGACCTACGGCGCCGGCGGCTCCACCCGCGCGGGCACGGTCAAGGAGACCCAGCAGATCGTCGCGGACACCACGCTGACGCCGGTCGCCCACCTCACCGCGGTCGACCACTCCATCGCCGAACTGCGCAACATCATCGGCCAGTACGCGGACGCCGGCATCCGCAACATGCTCGCCGTGCGGGGCGACCCGCCCGGCGACCCGATGGGCGAGTGGGTGGCGCACCCCCGGGGCCTGGCCTACGCGGCCGAACTCGTCCGGCTCATCAAGGAATCGGGCGACTTCTGCGTCGGCGTGGCCGCGTTCCCGGAGATGCACCCGCGCTCCTCGGACTGGGACACCGACGTCGCCCACTTCGTGGACAAGTGCCGGGCGGGCGCCGACTACGCCATCACACAGATGTTCTTCCAGCCGGAGTCGTATCTGCGGCTGCGCGACCGTGTGGTGGCCGCGGGCTGCGACACCCCGGTGATCCCGGAGGTTCTGCCGGTCACCAGCGTGAAGATGCTGGAACGGTTGCCGAAGCTCAGCAACGCCCACTTCCCGGACGCCCTGAAAGAGCGGATCCTCGCAGCGAAGGACGATCCGGCGGCGGTACGCTCCATCGGTATCGACTTCGCCACGGAGTTCTGCGCACGGCTGCTGGCCGAGGGAGTGCCCGGACTGCACTTCATCACGCTCAACAACTCCACGGCGACCCTGGAAATCTACGAAAACCTGGGCCTGCACCACCCCCCGCAGGCCTAGACCGGCCGCACCGCGGTACGACACACTGCGTAGCGGCCACTGGGAGAGGGGCGTACATGGGCTGGACGGTCCTCTACATCGCGTTCGGCGTCGTCGCGCTGTGGTTGCTCGGCGAGGTACTGCTGCAGTACAAGGCGCGGCTGCGCTGGCGGCTGCTCGCCTTCGCCGGCTTCCTCGGCGTCGTCATCGGCGTGCTGATGCCGTCCGTCATCGTGATCGGTCTGGGCGCGATCGCCTTCGCGCTCGGCCAGACCTACGTCACGCTGTCGTTCCGCCGCGGCTTCGCCGCCGGCTGGGCGGTCAAGCGGCCCGACGGCGAGAGCGGCGGCGCCAGCAAGCGCCGCCGCGGCAGGGCGGAGCGGCACGAACCGGGCACCCCGGACACCGACCCCGGGTTCGCCGGGACCGCCGACGACCGGGACCCCGGACACGACGCCTACGACCGGGCGCACGCGGCCTACGACGACGACTACGACCGCGACGACGTCTTCACCCCCGCCGGCTCCCGCACGGCGGCCGAGCCCACCGCCGCCGAGACCACGGCCGTCTACGAGCCGCAGCCCCTCCCCGACGACACCGGCAACTACGGCGTCTACGGCGACACCGCGAACACCGCCCGCCCGGCCGACGACGACCGGCAGAGCTACGCCTACGACTACTCCGGCTACGCCCAGCAGGGTTACGGCTACGACCACGCCGGCCAGCAGGGCTACGCCAACTACTCCGACCCGTACATCGGCAGCCAGTCCTACGGCTCCTACGAGCAGGGGTACGGCCAGCAGTACGGTCAGCAGCAGGGCTACCCCCAGGACCCGTACGCCACCGGCGGCTACGGCGAGACCCCGGCCGGCGGCGTGTGGGTGCCGCAGCAGCGCACCGACGAGTCCTACGGCGGCGAACTCCCGCAGGAGCAGCCGTACCCGCACCAGCCGGGCGGGCAGCAGCCGCAGCCCGGGGCCGGGTACGACGAGCAGTACCGCTTCTGAGCCCCCGGGCCCGGCCCGCTCACTGCGAGCCGCGGAACTCCGGCCCCTCCACGATCAGCCCGGCCACCAGCGCGCCCGACATGCCGGCGTGCGCGAGGCCGCCGCCCGGATGGGACCAGCCGCCCACCCGGTACAGACCCGGCAGCCGCGTGGTGTTCGCCGGGTGCAGGAAGCGTCCCTGACCGGCCGCGAGCGCGGGAGCCGGCACGGCACCGCACGGCGCGCCCGTCTCGTCCTCGGTGTCGCGGGGGGCCCGCGCCTCGTGCCACAGCAGGCGCTCGCGCAGTCCGGGTACCGCGCGCTCGGCGGCTTCGAGGAGGAAGTCCGTGTACCGCCGGACCGTGCCCTCGTCCTCCCAGGCCGCCTCGGTGGACACCGTGGCGGACAGCACCACCGACTCGTGCGCGTCGTCGGGCCGCAGCGCGGGGTCGTCGGGCCGCAGCACGGTCACCGTGGGAGAGGGGGGCTCGTCGCCGCCCGGCGAGGCCAGGAAGTCCCACTCCGACTCGGGGGCGGCCGGGTGGACGACCGTGCGGTGCGCGGCCGACGGCTCCCGTCCGCCGCGCAGGGCGAGCAGCAGGGTGAACCGCGCCGGCGGGGTGGCGCCCGGATCGGCCCGCACGTCGCCCTCGTCGTCCAGCGGACGCCGCGTCAGGGCCCGCAGCCGGGCCGGATGCACGTCCGCCACGACGTGGTCCGCGTCGGCGACGCCGCCGTCGGCCAGCTCGACCCCGGCGGCCCGGCCGTCCTTCTCCACGATCCGGGTGACCTCGGCGCCGAAGACGAACTCCACCCGCCGCGCCAGGCACCGCTCGTACACCGCGCGCGCCAGCTCCCGGATGCCGCCGCGCACGTACCAGGTGCCGAAGGCGTGCTCCATGTACGGCAGCACGGCGGCGCTCGCCGGAGCGGCCCAGGGGGCGAGGCCGTACGCGAGCGCGTGACTCATCAGCAGGGCCTCCAGGCGCTCGTCGCGCAGCTCCCAGGAGGCGATCTCGGCCAGGGTCCGGGCCCGGCGCGTGCGCAGCAGCCGTTTGTGCGGCACCGCCGGGTACGGCTCCTTGCCGGCCAGCACCTGCCAGTCGGGCCACAACGGCTCCTCCAGCAGCGGCCGGCGGGTGCGGTCCCAGGCCTCGCGGGCCCGCACCAGGAAGTCGCCCCAGCGCTCGCCCGCTCCCGCGCCCAGCGCCTCGTCCAGGGCCGCGACGACACCCGCGCGGGAGGCGTTCGGCAGGGACACCTCGCTGCCGTCCGCGAAGACGTGCCGTGACGAGGGGTCGACCTGGACCAGCTCGACGCAGTCCTCCAGCGGCTCCTTGCCGGTCTTGACGAACAGATCGCGGTAGACGGCGGGCAGCGTGAGCAGCCCGGGGCCCGTGTCGAAGCGGAACCCGTCCCGCTCGAACCGGCGCACCGCGCCGCCGTACGTCTCCGTACGCTCGTACACCACCACCCGGTGGCCCGCGACGGCCAGCCGGGCGGCGGCCGCCATCGCGCCCGTCCCGGCGCCGATCACCGCAATCCGTGCCATGACCGCGACTTTATCGACCGCCACCGGCGACCGGGCCGTCGGGCGGCCCGGTCGCCGGTCACGGGGCCCGCGAGGCCAGGCGCCGTTCCTCCCGCCGCTGGGCCCGGCGGCGCAGGAAGCGGCGGATGCGCGAGACCAGGAACAGCAGGGTCAGCAGCCCGGCGGCCAGCAGGACGGCCGCGACGATCGCCGCCGCCTCCGGATGGAACATCGCGAACGCGACGACACCCCCCACCCCGAGGTCCTCGGCGAGGCTCAGCACGACGTTGCTGAACGGCTCGGGCGAGGTGTTGACCGCCATCCGCGTCCCGGCCTTGACGGTATGGCTGGCCAGCGCCGTCGAGCCGCCGATCAGGCCGGCCGCCACATCGGAGAGCGAGCCGCTCTGCCCGGCGAGCAGCGCCCCCACCCAGGCACCGGCGAGCGGACGGACCACCGTGTGCACGGAGTCCCACAGCGAGTCCACGTAGGGGATCTTGTCGGCGACGGCCTCGCACAGGAACAGCGCGGCCGCGGCGATCAGCACCTCGGGGCGCTGCAACGTCTGCGGAACGTCGTCGCTCACCCCCGTCGCGCCGAACAGGCCGAGGAGCAGCACCACGGCGTAGGCGTTGATGCCGTTGGCCCAGCCGCTGGTGAAGACGAGGGGGAGTACCGACACGGACGCGATCGTAGCCAGGCCGCGGGCGGGAGGCGTGGGCACGCGCGCGGACGGCTGAGTACACGTACTCAGACGGCCAGATGAGTACGTGCGCGGATGGGGCGGCGGGCGCCGGAACGAGAGAGTGGAGGCACGGCAGGGGGCGTGGCCCGGCACCGCCGGCACGGGGCGGCGGAACGGTGCACGCCCGCCGGCCGCTCCTTCCGCCGATCCGTCGGCGGAAGCGAGACACGGGGGCCTCGGGGAAGACCACCACGGGGGTCCGCACGGGGGAACACGGGGGAGGAAGTACGGGGGAACGGGGGAAACGGGGGAACGGAAGGCGCCGGTCCGGGACGGACCGGCGCCTTCCTCGTGCGCCCGCGGGGATGCCCGGGGCGCTCAGACCCTGCCGCTGACGCGCCCCTGGAGCAGCCGCGACAGGGCCGCGTGGACGTCGTCCAGGGAGCGCTCCGGCTGGAAGGACTTCCAGTCCAGCGCCGCCACCAGCACCATGCCGACCAGCGCCGCCGCCGTCAGCTGGACATCGATCTCGTCGCTGAACTCCCCGGCCGCCACGCCCTCGCGCAGCACCCCCTCCACCACCGCGACCGCCTCCTGCCGCACCACCATCAAGGTGGACTGCCAGGCCCGGTTGGTGCGCCACAGCTCGGCGACGTAGAGCTGGGTGAAGGCCGGGTAGCGGTCGATGAAGACCAGGCCCGCGCGGATCATCGCGTCCAGCGCGTCCACCTTGCCGCCGCCCGCGCGTGCCGTTCCCTCGGCCGCCTCCTTCAGGGAGGCGGTGAGCAGGCCCACGCCGTGCCTCAGCAGCTCCTCGAAGAGAACGGACTTGCTCGCGAAGTTGTAGTAGACCGTGCCCTTCGCGACCCCGGCCCGCTCGGCGATCTCGTCCACCGTGGTCGCGGAGAAGCCCTGCTCGGCGATGAGCGTGACGGCCGCCTCGTAGAGCTTCTGCCGGGTGGCCTCGCGGCGCGTGCTGCCGCCGGACCTGGCGCTGCTGCTTTCCATGGCCCCGATTCTCACAGGTAAGCGCGCGTGCGAGCGCTTCCCGGGGATCACAGGCTCAGCTCCGGGTGCAGCCGGTCCAGCGTCCACACCTGGCGGCGGCGGGCCGCGAGGGCGGTCAGGGCGAGGGCGCCCGCGGTGAACGCGGCGAGCACTCCGCACGCCTGCCACACCGGGCCCAGTCCGCCGCCCGTGATCAGCCGGCGCAGCGCCTCCACGATGTAGCTCATCGGCAGGAACGGGTGCAGGGCGTTGAAGAAGCCGGGGCTGGTCTGCACGGGATAGGTGCCGCCGGCCGAGGTCAGCTGGAGCATCAGCAGCGCCAGCACCAGGATCCGGCCGGCCGCGCCGAAGCAGGCGTTCAGCCACTGCACGATCGCCGCGAAGCACGCCGTGACCAGGAACAGGAAGCCGATCGTGCCGGCCGCCCGCAGCATCTGCAGACCGATCGCCCAGTGCAGCACGGCCATCAGCGCCGCCACCTGGAGCACGCCCACGGCGACCACCGGCAGCCAGCCGGCGAGCGCGATCCGCCAGGCGGACGAGCCGGCCGCCAGGGCGCGCCGGTTGAGCGGCGGGATCAGCATGTAGGCCACCATCGCGCCGACCCACAGGGACAGCGGGATGAAGTAGGGGGCGAAGCCCGTGCCGTAGTTCGGCGCCTTGTGCAGGTCGTGGGAGGCGAGCTGGACCGGGTCGGCCATCACGCCGGTGCGCCGGTCGCGGTCCTGCTTGTCGTAGTCCGGGATCTTCTTCGCGCCGGAGTGCAGCCCGCCGGCCAGCTTCCCGGACCCGTCGGACAGCTTGTACAGGCCGCCGTGCAGGGTCTCGGCGCCCGACTTGGCGGTGCCGATGCCCTTGTCCAGCGTGACCGCGCCGGTGCGGGCCGTGCCGAGCCCGGTGTGCAGTTTCTCGGCCCCGGCGGCGACCTTCTGCGCACCGGTGTTCAGCTTGTCGATCTTCTTGACGGCGTCCTCGACGTCCTCGGACAGGTGCGGCGCGCGCTTCGCGAGTGCGTCGGCCTGCTTCCTCAGCGTGCCGAGGTTGTCCCGCATCGTCTTCAGGTCGCCGTCCTGGTCCGCGATCAGCGTGTTGAGGTCGTCGGCGACGGTGGCGACCTCGGCGGCGGCGGTCCTGGCCCGCTTCAGGTCCGGGCACACCGGGTCGGGGAGGGCCGCGGGCTCGCAGCGCTTCCTGTACACCTCGTCCAGGACGGCGGAGGACGCGTGCGCGGTCCTGGCGGCGCCCGGCGCGAGCTTCACCAGCACGTCCAGGTTGTCCTTGACCGCCTTGGCCGAGTCGGAGACCAGCCTCGCGGTGTCCCCGATGGTCTTCTCGTTGTCCTTGATGAACGGGCCCGCGTCGGCGTAGACGCCGTCGACCTTGTCGGCGAGCGCCTGGGTGCCGTCGGCGACCTGCCGCGACCCGTTCTGGAGGTCGCCGGCACCGTTGTCGAGCTTCTTCAGGCCCTTGGCCAGCTTGCCGCTGCCGCCCTTGGCCTCCTTCAGCCCGTCGGCGAGGTCCTTGGAGCCCTTCTCCGCCTTCCCGATGCCGCTGTTCAGCTTGTCGGCCCCCCGGGCCGCCGTGACGGTCTTGTCGTGGATGTCGGAGAAGGACACGAAGATCTTGTCGAGGAAGGTCCGGGACGCCTTCGTGGACGCGGCCGAGCGCACCTCGTTGAAGACGGTGCGGGAGATCTGGCCGACGATGTAGTTGTTCGCGTCGTTGGTGCGCACCCGCAGGGCGCCGGCCTCCGGGGAGCCTCCCGAACTGGACGCGATCCGGCTGCTGAAGTCGCCCGGCATGGTCAGCGACAGGTAGTACGTGCCGTCCTCGACGCCCCTGCGGGCCTCCTCGTCGCTCACCTCGTGCCACTCGAAGGTCCGGCTGTCGCGCAGCCCGTCGACGATGTCGTCACCGGCGGTGATCTTCTTCCCGCCGGCCGTGGCGCCCTTGTCGTCGTTCACCAGGGCCACCGGGATGCGGTCCAGACGGCCGTACGGGTCCCAGAAGGACCACAGGTACAGGGCGCCGTACAGCAGGGGCAGCACGAGCAGCGCCACGAGGGCGGCGCGCGGCAGACTCCCGCGGCCGAAGCGCCTCAGCTCAAGCGCGGCCAGCCTCGGTGAGCGCATCGGCCTCCTCCTTCGGGTCGCTCGGGTCGCTCGGGTCGGTGCTCTTCGCGTCGCCCGGGTCGGTCGTGTCGGCCGCCCGGCCCGGCGCGCCCGGGTCGCCGGCGGCGCCCGGCCCGGCCGTGTCGCCGCTGCGGTGCGTGGCGAGGACGACGCAGTCCTCGGGCGCGGTGCGGCACACGGCCACGACCGTCGTCCCCCCGCGCGCGAGGGACCGCAACAGGTCCCAGACCTCGGCGCGCTCGGTGTCCGAGAGCTTCATGTCGACGTCGTCGACGCCGATCAGGCGGGGCCCGCCCAGCAGGGCCAGCGCGAGGGACAGCCGCAGCTCCTGGGGTCGCTCCAGGTCGCGTACGGCCGTCCGGGAGCCCTTCGGGAGGGTCTCCGGGTCCAGCCCGGCGGCGGCCAGCGCCGCGTCGACGCGCAGCCGCGCCTCGTGGACGCGCCGTGTCCGGGGGTGCAGCAGCTCGCGCAGGGAGTCGCCGAAGCGGCGTTGCAGCAGGGCCCGCTCGCGCAGGTGCTCCCCGACGGTCAGGGCCGGCTCCAGGTCGGTCACGCCGCTCACGTTGGCCACCGCGCTGACGCGGCGCAGGGCCGCCATGTGCCGGGGAAGTGTGAAGTCGCCGACGGTGGCAACTCCCGTGGTGGGCTTCATCCGTCCGGTGAGCGCGAGCAGCAGGCACGTGCGGCCGGAGCCGGAGGGGCCCTCGACGGCGATCAGGGAACCGGGCTCCGCGTCGACGGTGACGCCGCGGAAGGCCCACCCCCGTGGTCCCTTGAGCCCGAGGCCCTCGGCCTTGACGCCCGCGCCGACCGCGCGTTCCGTGCCGTCCACAAGCCCGGCCCCCTGTCCGCCGTATTTGAACTGACTGGTCAGTGCAAAAATACGCCCGAACCCATGCTCGAAGCAAAAGCCCAGGTCAGAACGGATTGTCAGTGGCATACCTCACGATGGGCACATACGGCATTCGTGCCGTCACCCAGACGACAGGAGGTTCGTCATGGCCCACTCGTCCGCAGCCGCCCCCCACCGGCGCCGCGCCACCGGCCCTGCCCCCTCACTGACCGGCCCGGCGAGCGACGTGCACCCCGTGCTCCGCCGGGCCACGGCCCCGCCCGCCGCCCTCGGCCTGCTCGCCCAGGCCCGCGCCGGACTGGAGGAGGCCGCCGCCCTGGAGACACCGAACGAGCGCTACGCGACGGCACACCTCGCCGCCCTGCGCACCGCCGCCGCCGTCCTCGCCGCGCGGGGCCGGCCCGAGACCTCCCCGCGCCGCCGGGCCCGGATCCGCAGCGCCTGGGAGGTACTGCCCGAGATCGCCCCGGAGCTGTCCGAGTGGAGCGCGCTGTTCGCCTCCGGCGCCGCGCGCCGCGCCCGCGCCGAGGCGGGCATCCAGGGTGCGGCCGGGCGGCGCGACGCCGACGACCTCCTGCGCGACGCGGCGATGTTCCTCCGCATCGTCGAGCGGTTGCTGGTCCTCCAGCCGGCCCTGCCGCAGCCCCGCCAGGACACCGGCGGACCGGACGGCCCGGCGCCGGGGACGCCAGGGCCGCGCCGTGATCTCCCGGACGCGGGCTGACCCCCGCCCCCCTTCTCCCGGGGCGCTCCCGGGACGCACCGGCCGGTACACCGGCGCGATGACCTGGTACGGCGCGGGAGGCAATAGGGTGGAGTCGCCTGAAGCCCTCCAGCCCTGCCGAGGAGTCAACTGCCGTGTCGGACCCGTCGCGCCCCCGCGCCTCTCTGCGTACCGCCGTGGTCTGGGAGGTCTTGCAGGACGCCCTCGACCGCCGGGTCAAGGCCACGGGCCGGGAATCGCTGGACGTCCTCGACACCGGAGGCGGCAGCGGCAACTTCGCGGTGCCCGTGGCCCGCCTCGGGCACCGCGTCACCGTGGTCGACCCCAGCCCCAACGCCCTGTTCGCGCTGGAGCGCCGCGCCGCCGAGGCCGGCGTCGCCGACCGGGTCCGGGGCGTCCAGGGCGACGCCCACGGTCTGTTCGACGTCGTCGAGCGCGACGGCTACGACGTCGTCCTGTGCCACGGCGTCCTGGAGTACGTGGACGACCCGGCCGAGGGCGTGCGCAACGCGGTCGCCGCGCTGCGCCCCGAGGGCGTCCTCAGCCTCCTCGCCGCCGGTCTCGGCGGGGCCGTGCTCGCCCGTGCCCTGGCCGGCCACTTCACCGAGGCCCGGCAGGCCCTCCAGGACCCCGACGGCCGCTGGGGCAGCGGTGACCCGATGCCCCGCCGGTTCACCGCCGAGCAGCTCACCGCGCTGGTCGAGGGCGCCGGTCTGCGGGTCGGCGCGGTGCACGGCGTACGCGTCTTCGCCGACCTGGTCCCCGGCGTCCTGGTGGACACCGAGCCCGGCGCCCTCGACGCGCTGCTCAAGCTGGAGGCCGCCGCGGCCGAGCTGTCCGCGTTCCACTCCGTCGCCACCCAGCTTCACGTGCTCGGTGAGACGGCGGGCGCCGCGGAGGGCTGAGCGCGGCACGGGACAAGCCGCTGATCAGCGCCTTGACCGCAGATGCAGTACGCCACAAGCCCCCCGATCGAGGGGTTTGCGCCGTATGATCGAGGTACACCGCCCGGCATGACGGGTCGGCCGCCGGGGAATGGAAGCCTCAGCGAGCCGGATGGTCATGACGGACTCCGGTTGGCCAATTGGCGTAGAGGGGCGGGTTTCACGGGGGCGATTCCCTGCCTATCCTGAAGGGACCCCCCGGGTCGCCCCGGCGACTGCACGATGAGGAGGACTCCGTGCCGCTCTCGGAGCACGAGCAGCGCATGCTCGAGCAGATGGAGCGAGCGCTGTACGCCGAAGATCCGAAGTTCGCGTCAGCGCTTGAGGGAAACGGGCTGCGGACGTACACCCGGCGGCGGGTCTACCAGGCGGCTGCGGGCTTCCTCGTGGGTATCGCGCTCCTCATGGCCGGAATGGTCGCGCAGCTGATCTGGGTCAGCGTGGTGGGTTTCCTCGTCATGCTGGGCTGTGCGGTGCTAGCCGTCACCGGCTGGCGCAAGACTCCGAAGCCGGGCGAGCATCCTCCGGGTGCCGCCCGCCGTCAGGTACGGCCGAAGCGCTCCGTGATGGACAGGATCGAGCAGCGCTGGCAGCGCCGGCGGGACGAACAGGGCCACTGACGCCCGAGGTCCTCGGACCGGCGCCGGGACCACCTCGGACATGACGCGGAGGGGGGGGGCCCCCCCCCGGGGGGCCCCCCCCCCGGGGGGGGGGGCCCGCGCCCCGCCCCCCCGGCGGGGGGGGGGGGGGGGGGGGGGCGGGGGCCCCCCCCCCCCCCGGCCGGGCGCCCCCCCGGGGGGGCCGGCCCGGGGGCCCCCGCCCCCCGGGGGGGCGCCCCCGCCCCCCCCCCGGGGGGGGGGCCCGGGGGGGGGGGCGGCCCCACCGCCGCATGTGTGCCGTGGCACCACCGCATGGATGCCGTGACACCGCCCTCCAGGACGGGCCGTGCCGGCGGCTCCCAGGACGGGCCGTGCCGGCGGCTCCCAGGACGAGCCGTGCACACCGGCCCGTCTCCCGTAAGACGGCGATGCCGGGCCGGAAGTCATTCCCCGGCCCGGCATCTCGCCGCAGGCGCTCAGTACCGGATGTGCGGCTTCTTGAAGCCCTTGGGGAGCTCCGCCGTGTTGGAGCAGTCCACCACCGGTCCGACGCTGACGGAGCCGCCGTCCGTCAGCCGATCGTCCGGGACCAGCCCGCGCGGCCTGTCGACCGCCGAGCAGTCCTGCTCCTGCTTGAGGACATGCGTCCCGTCCTTGTCGAGGCGCGTTTCCGTCTTGCGAATGCAGACGACGTCCCCCTGCGCGGTGGTCCGGCAGTCGGCCGGCCCCGCCTCTGCGTACGCGTGTCCGGCGCCGAGGCAGATCGCGGCCAGACTGCCGACGAGCCCCGAGACGGTGGCGATTCTCTGCGAAGTGAACATGTGCCGCGTTCCTTTACGACGGAGATACAACGAAGGCCCGGGCACGCGCCGTTGACCGGCGTGCGCTCGGGCCCTGACAGGTGGAAACAGAACATCCCTCGCCATGACGCTCCGTCAGGTGCGCGCGACGACGGGATGGCCGCAGCCCGGACGCGCTCCCTGAGGGACCGCGCGTCCGGGCTGCCTCCGCCACGGATGTCATGGATCGACATGCCCGTGGTGGCGCCGAGAGAATGAGTCCTCGGCAGGTCTTACTCGCCCTCGCCCTCGCCCTGGTGCTCGCCGCCGTACCCCTGCTCGGGCTCGTAGTTCCGCTGCTCCTCCGGCTGGCCCTGCTGCTGCGCCTCAGGCCCCGCCTCGGGCTGCCCCTGCTCCTCCGGCGGAGCGTAGTAACCGCCGCCGACGGCCACGGCGTTGGCGGTGGCGTTGGCGGTGACCGGCGGAGCACCCTCGTAGCCGTCGGCGACGCTGACACCCGCGGCGAAGGCGGACAGGCCGGCGATCGCGGCCGCTACGACCGCAGCGCGCTGAAACTTACGCATGGTTGACCCTTTCTTATCCAGGCATGACGCCCGGGCTCGACTACTCAACGTGAGCTTATACATACGTTTCGTAGTGATTCAGGATCTACGCCCCACATGTCGCGCCAGCCCCTCATATGTAGTAGAGGAGACCGCACGGCGCCGCCGGCCGGAGGATCAGGCTCTCCCGGGGGTCAGCGCGGCAGACCGGACGGCCCCCGGTCCTCGTCGGCCTCGATGGGCACGCCCTGAGTGACGTCGTCCATGGGCACTCCCTGCGTGGAGGGGGAGCAGGTCACTTCGGGCCCGAGCCGCACCCGCCCGTCGCCCAGGGCGGCGGGCACCGTCACGGGCTGCACCGGCACGCAGCTCTCCTGGTGGGGGATGGTGCCGCCCTCGGGGATCCGGCCCTCGATGTGCTGGGAGCAGCTGATGTTGCCCATGAGGTCGCGGGCGCAGGCGCGCGGGTCCGGGCCGACCTGTGCCTGGGCGATGCCGGCGCAGGCCGCGGCGAGGCCGCCGACGAGCCCCGAGACAGCCGCGATCTTCTTCATGTTGAACATGTGGCGCGCTTTCCTTTGTACGGGTGTCTTCGACACTCAGGCGTCCGGCCGTGGGGGGGCGGGACCCTTCGGAGTGCCGAAGGGTCCCGCGCCGGGCGTCGCGCGAGGTGACGCCGCCGAGTTCAGCCGGTGAAGGCGTTGTTGTACTGGCCGCAGGTGGTGTCCATGGTGTCGGCGAGGCCGAGCACGCCGATCGGGATGTCGTTCTCGGAGACCGTCTGCGGACTGCACTCCTGGTAGGGGCGGTAGAGGTCGGTCACCAGCTGCCCACCCCCGGCGGTGTCGGCGGTGGCGGTGCCGGCGCCGATGGCCGACAGGCCGCCGGCCGCCGCCACTGCCGCGATCACGACCTTCTGAAGCTTGCGCATGAAGCCCTCGGTTCTGTGCTTGTTCGTCGAGGCTGATTGCCTAGCGTGACGAAACAAACACTAGCAGTAGCGGCAGGGGTGATTCCACACGGTACGTCCGTGTCCCGAGGGGTCCGTGATGCCACGCGGTCACCTGGACGCGACAACTGGCCTGGCACACGCGGAAGTTGTCGCCGGCAGAAGCTTCCGGGCGCGCGGACCGCGCGTCAGGCGCAGTACGGAGCGGCAGCCAACACGAGCGAGGAGGCTCGGCGTTGCGTCAGGTGAAGGCCGGTTCCGCGAGCCGGAGGCGGTCGCGGGCGGGCACGGAGGCGATCAGCTCCCGCAGCCCCTCGACGTAGCGCCGCACGTTGTCGTACGCGGCCTCGGTGTCCGGGTAGCGGCAGGCCAACCACAGCCCCTCGTGCAGCCGGTTGACCCAGACGCACACCTGGTCGCCGTACGACACCCGGATCAGCCCATAAGCCTTCTGCTCGGTCCAGTCGTCGGCGCCGGGGATGAGGCGGGCATCAACATACGAGACGATCGAGTACATATCAGGTGAGGTAGGGCGGAAGTCCGCGCCGAGCAGCCGCAGTACGCGGGCCAGCGGGATGCGCGCCAGCGACCGGTTGGCCCGCAGCTCCGCGCGCACGGTGGCGAGCGCTTCGTCGAAGTCCCGTGCCGCGGGCACCTCGATGGGCGCGCCGCCGACGTACCAGCCCACCGAGTCCGACCACGCGGACTTCAGCCGGGTGTGGAACGGCACGACCGTGCGGTAGCAGGGCTGTCCGCCGATCTCGTGGACGATCAGACTGGTCGCGGCCAGGACGCCCACCAGGCTGCCGCCGTAGGGACGGCAGTACGCGTCGAACGCGGCGGCCTCGTCCGCGCCGAGGAGCGGCTCGCACATCAGCTTCTGGGCGGGCAGCGCGTCACCGGGCCGCAGCCCGAGGTCGACGGGGAACGCCGGCAGTCGTCCGCCGCAGCGGCCGATGAACTCCCGCCAGCGCTGGACGATCGCGTGCGTGTCGTCGATCCCGTCCGCGTTCGCCCGCTCCTGCTCGCAGAAGTCGACGTAACTCCCCACGGGCGTACCGGCGGCGGGCCGTCCCGTGACGCCCGCCGTGTACAGCTCGTGGATCTCGTGCGGGATGCGGTGGACGGAGTAGGCGTCGACGTTGGTGTGGTCGAAGGCCATGTACACGCTGGTGGAGTCGTCGCGCACGACCGCCGCGAAGATGAGGTTCGGCCAGCCGAGCGCGTCCGCCGCGACGTCGAACCGGTCCTGCAGGTAGCGGGTCAGCGCCTCCGTGTCGGTGAACTGACCCACCTCCTCGCGGTGCAGCGACACGTCCTCGTCGTCCAGCGTGAACCGGTGCATGTCGTCACCGGCCCACCGGAAGCCGCTGCGCAGCGTCTCGTGGCGCAGCGTCCAGTCGCGCAACGCCTGTTCCAGCGCGTCGAGGTCGGCCTGTCCCGGCAGGTCGAACGCCGTGCCGAGCCAGGTGGGGACGAACAGGCCGTCCTCGCGCACCGTCCGCGCCGTTCTGATGTGAGACTCCTGGATGTACGCCGGTGGCCGCGGATCCGGCGGCAGCGCCGCCGCGGCCGCGACGGTCGCCGGGCTGAACGTCCACTCGACGAGCCGTCCGGGCCGGACCTCGCAGCGCTGAATGTCAGAAATTCGCACGGTGGCGTCTCCTTCGCAGAAGACACCAGCTTGTTCGCGGGAAAGCCGTGCGCGAGCGGTGGTCGCTGTGTCGCCGACTTTTCAGCGGGACGTGTGACGCCTCGAACGGTGAAGCGATCGCGCCACGGCCGTCGCCTCCCGCTGAACGGGCTTGTGCCGCCTCGTGTTGACGGCGGCCGCCGGGAGCGCGTGCCCCCGGTGCCGTTGGCCGCTCCCGCACGCCGGTCCCCGACGCCGCCGGGCCGGACAGGAGTTGACGTTCCCGTGAGCGGGCGGCGGCGCTAGGGAGCCGGCCGTACCGTGAGCGGCACGGACCGGTGAAGGCACCAGTCGAGGACGGCCGGCCAGGGTCCGTAGCCCGCGTCCAGATCCAGGTGGGCGGCGCCCGGCAGGATGTCCGCGGGGATGCCGAGCGGCTCGGCGAAGAGCGTGCCGGCGCCCTCGGGGCAGTACGGGTCGTCGTCACCGGCGACCAGCCGGGCCGGGCAGGGCAGGGCGAAGTCCGGGGCGGGCGGGGCGAAGGCGGCCACCTCCGGATACCGGGCGAGGACGGACCCGGACGGCGGGGCGACGAGCAGGACCCGGTCGGCGTACCGCTGCTGCTTCATGCCGCGGGCGGCGGCGTGCAGCCACAGCACGGCGGACAGGCTGTGCGCCACCACCACCCGCTCCCCCGTGCCGTCCAACTCCTCCAGGTGGCGGCTCAGTTCGCCGAGCCACACCTCCAGGTCGGGGTCGTCCGCGTCGGGCAGCTGCGGGTAGCCGACCCGGTGGCCGAGGGCGGTGAGGCGGCCGGCGAGCCAGTGCTGCCAGTGTCCCTGCGGGCGGTGGTTCTGCCAGCCGTGCAGCACGAGATACGAGCGTGTGGTCATGCCGGTGATCCTGTCCGGCCCCTCGCCCTCCGGTCCAGTGTTCGTCTCGGACACCGGACGTCAGCCGGCGGCGGCCAGCTTCGCGAACGCCTCGTGGAATCCGGGGAACGTCTTGCGCACACAGCCGGGGTCGTCGTACGTCAGGCCGGGTGTGCGCAGGGCGGTGACGGCGAAGGACATCACGACGCGGTGGTCGCCGAAGGACTTGATCTCGACGCCGGGTGCGGGGGTGCCGGGCCGGATCTCGATCCAGTCGGGGCCGGTGGCCACGTCCACGCCGAGCCGGCGCAGGTTGTCCGCGCAGGCCTCCAGGCGGTCGCACTCCTTCACCCGGGTGTTGCCGACGTCCTCGATGCGCACCGGCCCGGAGGCGAACGGCGCGATCGCGGCCAGCGTCGGCATGGTGTCGGAGACGTCCCGCATGTTCACCGTGAGCCCGCGCAGCTCGTCCGTGCCGCGTACGGTGGTGCGGTCCTCGGCGACGGTCACCTCGGCGCCCATCCGCCGCAGCACCTCCACGAAGCGCAGGTCGCCCTGGAGCGCGGCCGCGCCGAGACCGGGCACGGTGATCTCGCGGCCCGGGGTGACGGCCGCCGCGGCGAAGAAGTAGCCGGCGGTGGAGGCGTCCGGCTCGATCGCGTAGGTGGTGGCGCGGTAGCCGCCGGGCGGGACGTCGTACACCGCGCCGTCCCGGGCGACGTCCACGCCGAACGCGCGCATCATGGCGAGGGTGATCTCCACGTAGGGCGCCGACACCAGGTCGGTCACCCGGATCCGCAGGCCGGTGCGGGTCAGCGGGCCGAGCAGCAGCAGCGCGGTCAGGTACTGGGAGGACTCGCCGGCGTCCAGCACGACCTCGCCGCCCTCGACGCCGGACGCGTGCACGGTGAGCGGATGGTGTCCCTCGGCCGCCTCGTGCCGCAGGTCGACGCCGAGGTCGCGCAGGGCGCGGGTGAGCGGGCCGAGGGGGCGACGGCGCATCTGCGGGGAGGCGTCGAAGCGGTAGGTGCCGTGGCCGGCGGCGGCCAGGGTGGGCAGGAAGCGGGCGGTGGTGGCGCCGTCGCGGCAGAAGACGTCGGCCTCGGCGTGGGCCGGCCCCTGCGGGCGGCCGTCGATCCGCCAGGCGTCCGGGGTGCGGCCGACGCGGTAGCCGAGCCGGGTCAGTCCCTCGGCGAAGCCCTCGGTGTCGTCGGAGTGCAGGGGGCGTACGAGGGTGCTGACCCCGTCGGCCGCGGCGGCGAGGAAGAGCGCGCGGGCGGTGAGGGACTTGGAACCGGGGATGTCGACTGCGGGCATGACCGCATGATGACGGCTCGTCCGAGCCGTGGTCCCGGACGTCCAGGGGCTGGACGCGCCCCCGTGAATACGCGGACCGCGGCCCCTTCCTGGTTAGTGTGCATTCCCTTGACGGAAAGAAACTTCCCGGATATTGGTGACTCCTCGGAAGTTTCCTTCAGCGGTTCTCCTCTGGAAGGAGCGCACGTGCACCACACCAGCACGGGAAGCGACACCGGCACGGGAAGCACGGGGCACACCGCACGGCCGTCCAGACGCGCCGTCCTCGCCGCGACCGCGGGCGTCACCGCCGCCCTGTCCGTACCGACGGCCGCCCACGCCGACGTCCGGGCCGCCGCCCCCGACGATCGCCGGCTGCGCGCCCTGATCTCCCGCATGACGCTTCAGGAGAAGGTGGGCCAGCTCTTCGTGATGCGGGTCTACGGCCACTCCGCCACCGAGCCCGACCAGGCGGACATCGACGCCAACCTGAAGGAGATCGGCGTCCGCACCGCCGCCGAGCTGATCGCGAAGTACCGGGTCGGCGGCATCATCTACTTCACGTGGGCGCACAACACCCGCGACCCGCGACAGATCGCCGACCTGTCCAACGGCATCCAGCGGGCCTCGCTGGACCAGCCGCGCGGCCTGCCGGTGCTCATCGCCACCGACCAGGAGCACGGCGCGGTGTGCCGGATCGGCAAGCCCGCCACCCTCTTCCCCGGCGCGATGGCGATCGGCGCGGGCGGCTCCCGCTCCGACGCGCGGGCCCTCGGCCGGATCTCCGGCGCCGAACTGCGCGCGATGGGCGTCAACCAGGACTACTCCCCCGACGCCGACGTGAACGTCAACCCCGCCAACCCGGTCATCGGCGTCCGCTCCTTCGGCGCCGATCCGGACGCGGTGGCGGGCCTGGTGGCCGCCGAGGTGAGGGGCTATCAGGCGGCCGGGGTGGCGGCGACCGCCAAGCACTTCCCGGGCCACGGGGACACCGCCGTCGACAGCCACTACGGCTTCCCGGTCATCACCCACAGCCGGGAGCTGTGGGAGGAGCTGGACGCGGTGCCGTTCCGGGCCGCGATCCGGGCGGGCATCGACTCGATCATGACCGCGCACATCCAGTTCCCGGCCCTGGACGACTCCGGTGACCCGGCCACCCTGTCCGAGCCGATCCTCACCGGCATCCTGCGCGGCGAACTCGGCTACGACGGGGTCGTGATCACCGACTCGCTCGGCATGCAGGGCGTGCGCACGAAGTACGGCGACGACCGGGTGCCGGTGCTCGCCCTCAAGGCCGGCGTGGACCAGCTGCTCAACCCGCCCGCGCTCGACGTGGCCTGGAACGCGGTGCTGAAGGCGGTCCAGGACGGCGAGCTGACGGAGGCCAGACTGGACGAATCGATCCTGCGCATCCTGCGTCTGAAGGCCCGGCGGGGTCTCTTCGACCGCCCCTGGGCGAGCCGGTCGGGCGCCGGCCGCGCGGTGGGCACCAAGGCCCACCTGGCCACCGCCGACCGTATCGCCGAACGCACCACCACCCTGCTGGTCAACGAGGACGGCGTGCTGCCCTTCGACCGCTACAGCGACCGCAGGATCCTGGTGGTCGGCGCCGATCCCGCCTCCCCCTCCGGCACCACCGGCCCCTCCACCGGTGTGCTGGCCGCCGCCCTCACCGAACTGGGCTTCACCGCCACGGCCCTGTCCACCGGGACCGCGCCCTCCGCCGCGACCATCGACAAGGCGGTCGGGGCGGCGCGGGACGCGAACGCGGTGGTGGTCGCCACCTACAACGTGACGGCGGGCAACGCCCAGCGGACCCTGGTGGACCGCCTGCTGGCGACCGGCAGGCCGCTGGCCGTGGTGGCCGTCCGCAACCCGTACGACGTCGCACAGTTCCCGTCCGCCAAGGCCGTCCTGGCCACGTACTGCTGGACGGACGTCGAACTGCGCGCCGCCGCACGGGTGATCGCCGGCCGGGTCGCACCGCGCGGGAAGCTTCCGGTCCCGGTGCAACGGGCGGACGACCCCACGCAGGTGCTGTACCCGATCGGGCACGGGCTGACGTACTAGGCGCCGGGCCCGCTCAGGGCCGCAGGCCGGGCTCCCGCTCCACGTCCCGGCCGTCCAGCCCGGCGTCGTACGCGGCCAGCGGCCTGGCCTGGGCGACGGCGGCCGGGGAGACGCCCGCCCACTTCAGGATGCGGGCCGTGGCGAGGGACTTCTGGTCCGGGACCAGCCCCGCGACGTTCGCGCCGTGGTTCAGGCCGGGCGCGGTGAAGACGTAGGAGTCACGGGCGCCCGCGCCGAGCCGGAAGCGTTCGGACCCCCAGGGGTCGTTCTGGCCGTAGACGAAGAGCATGTGCGTGGCGTGGTGCCGGACCCAGGTGTCCACGTCCCGCATCGCCCGCGGCTGGAAGCGCATCGGGATGGAACGGGGCACGAAGTTGCGCGGCGGCTGGTAGCCGTAGCGGATCAGGCCCTTCTCGATGTGCGGGAAGTGGATGGTCGGCGCCCCGAGCTGGGTGCCGGCCTGGTAGTAGTACGGCGTGTACTGCGCGAGGCCCTGGTCGGTGTAGGCGGAGAAGCCGGAGATGGTGTCGACCGACTTCCAGATCTCCTCGTCGCTCGCGGTGGCCGCGTGCGCCGGGACGGTGGCGCAGTCCTTCAGCAGGCTGTACTGCCAGAAACCCCAGACGTAGTCCAGGACGACCGCCTCGTACGCCTTGTCCAGGCCGCCGATGGTGTCGAAGGTGTAGCCGTTCTCGGCGGCGTACCGCGCGTACTTCTCCTCCAGCGGTCCGCGGCGCACCAGCGCCTCGCGCTGGACGGCGCCGAGCCGGTCGCGGCACTCCTCGGTGCCGACGGTGGCGAAGAAGCGGTCGTAGGCGGAGTCCTCGTCGTTGACGACGTCGTTGGGGGCGACGTAGGCGACGACGCCGGCCATGTCGCGCGGATAGAAGCGCTCGTAGTAGGTGGCCGTCATGCCGCCCTTGGAGCCGCCGGTGGCCAGCCAGTTGGCGGCGTAGATCTTGTTCAGCGCCCGGTACACGCGGTGCTGGTCGCTCGCCGCCTGCCAGATGTCGAGCTTGGACCAGTCGGCCGGGTCGGGGCGGGACGGGGTGAAGAAGCGGTACTCCAGGGAGACCTGGTTGCCGTCCACGATCTGGGTGGGCTCGCGGCGCGAGGGGGTGGTGGAGACGTTGTAGCCGCTGGTGTAGAAGACGGTGGGGCGGCTGGTGTCCTTGTGCAGTACGGTGATCCGCTGCTGGAAGGTGCCCCGGTCCGGGTGGCGGTGGTCGACCGGCTGGGTGTAGTTCAGGACGAAGTAGCGGTAGCCGGGGTACGGCTTCTCCTCGACGAGACTCATGCCGGGTATCGACAGGAGCCGGTCCTTGATGTCGGTGGGCCCGGACTCGGCGGCGGTGGCCGCACCGGCCGCCGTGCTCAGGGTGCCTATGAACACCGTGAGCGCGAGCAGCCATCTGAGCGCCTTGCGCATGCGCACTCTCCCCTGTGAGACAGATGTGCGCCGGAAGCTATCCCAGCAACTGCCGTGACACCAGGGGGTATTGAGCGCGCTCCTCGTCGGCCGGGAAGATCCGGCCCGCGGGCGGGTCACATGACGGGCCGTGGGTTCAGCACATGATCCAGCCGGAGCTGACCGTGGAGCGGCCCACCGTGCCCTTGATCCAGACGCAGCGGTGGCCGATGTGCACGGTCACCGGCCCGGCGTGGTGCCTGAACCGGCCCTTGTCGACGACCGGCCGGTTGCCGCGGGCCTGCACGCTGACCGACATGCTCTGGGCGGGGCCGGGGTGCTTGGCGACGGTGACCGCGCAGACATAGCCGTTGGACTTGTAGACGTGGGTGACGCCGGTTCTGAACGGCAGGGTCCGCACCTCGCGTCCGGCGCAGCCGTCCGCCGACGCGGCCTGGGCGGTACCCGTCGCCGTGAACGCGAGCGCGCCGGACGCGGCCAGCACGGCCGCACCGAGCGCCAGTCGCCGGCGTATCGCACCACTGTCCACTTCGTCCTCCCCGTTACCCGGTCACACTCCCCCACGTCCGTACTGATGTACGGACGCACGGGTGTGTCGGATGGTTGCACGACCGTCAGCGGCACGCGTCGGCCGGGGTCCCGGCGCGGGCACGGCCGGCGCGGCTCAGCGGGGCACGCCGACCGGTTCCTCCGGCTCGGCACGGCCGACGAAGGTCCGCCACAGCGCGGCGTACCGGCCGTCGCGGGCCAGGAGCTCCTCGTGGGTGCCGTCCTCGGCGACCCGGCCGTGGTCCATCACCACCACCCGGTCCGCGCGGGCCGCGGTGGTGAGCCGGTGGGCCACCACCAGAGTGGTCCGGCGGCCGGCCAGCCGGTCGGTGGCCTGATTGACCTGTGCCTCGGTGGCCAGGTCCAGGGCGGCCGTGGCCTCGTCCAGGAGCAGGATGTCCGGGTCGACCAGTTCGGCGCGGGCGAGGGCGATCAGCTGACGCTGGCCCGCCGAGAGGTTACGGCCGCGTTCGGCGACCTCGTGCAGATAGCCGCCCGTGAGCCGGGCGATCATCTCGTGCGCGCCCACCGCGCGGGCCGCCGCCTCCACCTCGGCGTCGGTGGCGTCGGGGCGGCCGTAGGCGATGGCGTCGCGGACCGTGCCCGGGAAGAGGTACGCCTCCTGGGGCACGACTCCGAGCCGGTGCCGGTACGAGGTGAGGTCCAGGCCGCGCAGATCCGTGCCGTCGACCGCGACCCGTCCGGCCGTCGGGTCGTAGAACCGCGCCACCAGCTTGACGAGGGTCGACTTGCCGGCGCCCGTCTCGCCCACGAAGGCGACCGTCTGCCCCCGCGGGATCCGCAGGTCGATGCCGGACAGCGCCTCCTCCTCGCCGGTGTAGGCGAAGTGCACGCCCTCGAAGGAGATGTCGCCCCGCAGGGAGAGGACCTCCAGGGGCTCGTCGGCGGACTGCGTGGACGTCGGCTCGCGCAGCAGCTCCTGGATCCGGCCCAGCGAGACCGTGGCCTGCTGGTAGCCGTCGAAGACCTGGGAGAGCTGCTGGACGGGGGCGAAGAACAGGTCGATGTAGAGCAGGTAGGCCACCAGGGCGCCGGTCGTCAGCGTGGCCGCCTCCACCCGGCCCGCGCCCGCGACCAGCACGGCCGCCGCGGCGACCGAGGACAGCAGCTGCACGAACGGGAAGTAGACGGATATCAGCCGCTGGCCGCGGATGCGGGCGCTGCGGTAGCCGTCGCTGCGCTCGGCGAACCGCCGCCCGCCGTCCCGCTCCCGCCGGAACGCCTGCACGATCCGCAGCCCGGCCACGGTCTCCTGGAGGTCGGCGTTCACCGTCGAGACCCGCTCACGGGCGAGCTCGTACGCCTTCACGCTCGCCCGGCGGAAGAAGAAGGTGGCCACCACCAGCGGCGGCAGGGTGACGAAGACGACCAGGGCGAGCTGTACGTCCAGCACCAGCAGGGCGACCATGATGCCGAAGAAGGTGACGACCGAGACGAACGCCGTGACCAGGCCGGTCTGGAGGAAGGTGGAGAGCGCGTCGACGTCCGTCGTCATCCGGGTCATGATCCGGCCGGTCAGCTCGCGCTCGTAGTAGTCCAGGCCGAGCCGCTGGAGCTGGGCGAAGATCTTCAGCCGCAGCGTGTACAGCACGCGTTCGCCGGTACGGCCGGTCATCCGGGTCTCACCGATCTGCGCGGCCCACTGCACCAGCACGGTGAGCAGGGCGAGCAGGGAGGCCGCCCACACCGCGCCGACCGCCATCCGGGTGACGCCGGAGTCGATGCCGTGCCGGATCAGCACCGGCAGCAGCAGGCCGCTGCCCGCGTCCACGGCGACCAGCAGCAGGCTGACGAGGAGGGGCGGTCCGAAGCCGCGCAGCAGCCGGCGCAGGCCGTAGGAGTCCTCGGGCCGGACCGCCCGGGCCTCGTCGACGTCCGGGGTGTCGGCGGCCGGGGGCAGCGCCTCGACCTGGGCGAGGAGCTCCGGGGAGGCCGGGGTGCCGGCGACCGCGAGGTCCTTGGGTTCGCGGTCGCCGGTCCACAGCCTGGGGGTCACGCCCCGTTCGGCGTCGAACTCCGCGTCCAGCTCGTCGCGGACGGAGGTGTCCTCGCGCGGCTCGGCCGGCAGGGCGCGGCCCGGGGAGACGCCGCCCAGCTCGTCCGGGTCGGTGAGCAGCCGGCGGTAGAGGGCGGAGCGCTCCTGGAGCTCCTCGTGGGTGCCGAGGTCGGCGAGCCGGCCGCCGTCCAGCACGGCGATGCGGTCGGCGAGGTTCAGGGTGGAGCGGCGGTGGGCGATGAGCAGGGTGGTGCGGCCCCGCATCACCTGCTTGAGCGCCTCGTGGATCTCGTGCTCGACGCGGGCGTCCACGGCCGAGGTGGCGTCGTCCAGGACCAGCAGGCGGGGGTCGGTGAGCAGGGCGCGGGCGAGCGCGACGCGCTGGCGCTGGCCGCCGGAGAGAGTGAGGCCCTGCTCGCCGACCTTGGTGTCGTACCCCTCGGGCAGCTCGGTGATGAAACGGTCCGCCTGGGCGGCGCGGGCAGCGGCCTCGATCTCCTCCTGCGTGGCGTCCGGACGGCCGTAGGCGATGTTGCCGCGGATGGTGTCGGAGAAGAGAAACGAATCCTCCGGGACCAGTCCGATCGCCGCCCGCAGCGACTCCAGGGTCAGCTCGCGCACGTCGTGGCCGCCGATCAGGACGGCGCCGTGGGTGACGTCGTAGAAGCGCGGCAGGAGCAGGGAGAGGGTGGACTTGCCGGAGCCGGAGGAACCGACGACGGCGAGGGTCTCGCCGGGCCGGATCTCGAAGGTGAGCCCTTCGAGGACGGGTCCGGTGCCGCCGGGGGCGCGGTCGTAGGCGAAGGACACGTCGTCGAACTCGACCGTCGCGGGCGCGTCGGCGGGCAGCTCCTTGGTGCCGTCCCTCAGGGTCGGCTCGGTGTCGATCAGCTCCAGGACCCGCTCGGTGCCGGCGCGGGCCTGCTGGCCGACGGTGAGGACCATCGCGAGCATGCGGACCGGGCCGACCAGCTGGGCCAGATAGGTGGAGAAGGCCACGAAGGTGCCGAGCGTGATGTGCCCGCGGACGGCGAGCCAGCCGCCGAGGGCCAGCATGGCGACCTGGCCGAGCGCCGGGACGGCCTGGAGGGCCGGGGTGTACCTGCTGTTCAGCCGGATCGTGCGCAGGCGGCCCGCGAAGAGCCGGCGGCCGACCTCGCGCAGCTTGCCGGTCTCCTGGTCCTCCTGCCCGAAGCCCTTCACCACGCGCACGCCGCTCACCGCGCCGTCGACCACGCCGGCCACGGCGGCGGCCTGGGCCTGGGCGTACCAGGTGGCGGGGTGCAGCCTGCTGCGGCTGCGCCGGGCGATCCAGCCGAGGGCGGGCGCGACGGCCAGGGCGACCAGGGTCAGGGGCAGCGACAGCCACGCCATGATCACCAGGGACATCAGGAAGAGCAGGACGTTCCCGATGGTCATCGGGAGCATGAAGAGCAGGCCCTGGATCAGCTGGAGGTCGCTGGTGGCCCGGCCGACGACCTGCCCGGTGGACAGCTCGTCCTGACGGCGGCCGTCCAGCCGGGTGATCGTGCCGTACATCTCGGTCCGCAGGTCGTGCTGGACGTCCAGGGCGAGCCGGCCGCCGTAGAAGCGGCGGACGTAGGTGAGGACGTAGACGAGGACGGCCGCGCCGACGAGGGCGCCGGCCCAGGGGGCCATGGCCCGGCTGTGGCCGCCGATCACATCGTCGATGATCACCTTGGTGATCAGCGGGACGACGGCCGTCACGGCCATGCCGGCCAGCGAGGAGCCGAGGGCCAGGATCACGTCCTTGGGGTAACGCCAGGCGTAGCCCGCCAGCCGTTTCGCCCATCCCCGTTGCGCTGCCACGCCGGTGTCCTCCTGATTTTCGCCGTGCTCTGCCTCAAGACACCAACACCCGCGGCGTGCGATTTCATCCCGCCGCAACAATCGAGGGGGGGTGTCGTCGTGGGGCGGGCGGGAGCGCGGGCGGGGCCGGGGGCGTGGGCGGGAGCGCGGGCGGGGCCGGAGGAGCGGGCGGGAGCGCGGGCGGGGCCGGAGGAGCGGGCGGGAGCGCGGGCGGGGCCGGGGGTGCGGTTCCCCGCGTTCCCGGCCGGCCGCCGCCCCGGACTCACACCCGTACCCGCAGGGAATAGAACCTCGTCGTCTGGGCCGCGTTCTGGTTGTCGTCGCTCACCAGGAGCACCCGCAGGCGGCCGGTGCGGTCACGCCCCGTGACCGTCATGCCCTCGATGTTGTCCAGCAGCGGATTCGGCTGGGGCTGCTTCGCCGTGGCGCCCAGGGAGGGGCAGGCGGACAGGTCGGTGAGGAGGGTCTTCCTGATCGGCCGGACGCCGTCCTGGCCCGTCAGGTTCTCGATGCCGCCGGTGTCCGTGGCGTGCCGCGGGTCGGCGAGGTAGAGGCGGACCGTGTTGCCGACGCCCGCGGTGAAGCCGCGCTCCAGGACGAGGAGGCGGCCGTCGGGTGTGGCCCGGACCTCGGGGACGCCGAGGCCGGTGTCGGTGCGGTAGGCGTACTGGGCGGCGAGCCGGAAGCGGCCGTCCGCGGTCCGCCGCCAGGTCTGGAAGCGGACGGTCCCGGCGGCGTCCCCGGCGATCGCGTACTCCATGGAGGCCAGCAGGGTGCGGCCGCCGGGCAGCAGGGTCAGGCCCTCGAAGGTCTGGTTGGCGGTGGCGCGGCCGGCCGGGGCGACCCGGAGACCCGCGGGCACCGGCAGCCGGTCGAGGATCTTCCCGTCGCGGGAGTAGCGGCGGACGGAGGGCTCGGTCTCGGAGGTGACGAGCCGGGTGCCGTCGCCGTCCACGACCAGCCCCTCGGAGTCGAGGTCGGCGCCCTTCTCGTCGGCGAGACGGACGACCGCCTCCGGCCGGAGGGTACGGGCGTCCAGCCGGAACAGGGACGAGCGGTCCCCCAGGGCCGCCAGCGAGCCGTCCCGGTCCACGGCGAGGGCGGAGAGGTTGCCGACGAAGGTGCCGTCGTACGTCGTCTTGTCGAGCACGTCGGAGAAGCGCTCGATCGACACGGCCGGCGAACAGGCCCGGGAGGAGGAGGTGTTGGCACCGGCGGGCCCGGCGGCGGCCAGCGAAGTGGCCGCCGCCAGACCGGCGGTGAGGGTGGCGAGTACGGTTCTCAGGCGCATGGCCGTCACCGTAGAACGGGCCGGTGACGTACGGGAGACCGCCTCGTGAAGCGTCAGCCCCGCGGCGGCACCGCGACGAACGCCTCGCGCGGCCGGTCGGTCGGGGCGTAGCGGGTCGCACCGGCGGCGGGCACCAGGTCCTTGTGGATCGCCTCGGCGACGTTCTGGATGGTGGCCACGCCGTAGTCCATGGTGCTGTCGTCCTGCGTCAGCACGGTCATCATGTAGTCGTGCCCGGCGCCGTTGAAGGTGCCCAGGCTGTGCACCCGCCAGCCGTGCGTGGAGCGTTCCAGCCAGCCGTTCTTGACGTGCACCGCGACGGAGGACGGCGCACCGGCCGGGGTCCCCCAGCGCTGGTCCGCGACGACCTGGCCCATCAACTTCAGGATGTACGCCCGGGAGTTGTCGCTCAGCACGCCGTTCCTGGCGGTGACGAGCCCGAGGAGCTTCTGCTCGTCGGTGACGTTCTCCTGGGTGAGACCCCAGTACCCGTCCGCGCCCGGCACGGTCTTCGTCATCCCGGCCGCGGTCAGGAAGCCCTTGATCTTCGCCACGCCCAGCTGCTTCCACAGCTTGCTGGTCGCGTCGTTGTCGGACTGGGTGATCATGGCCGTGGCGAGTGCGGCCTCGGTGTCGGTCAGGTACCGGTTGTTCTTCTTGGCGTCCCACAGCAGCGCGGCGAGCACGGTGACCTTGACGGTGCTGGCCGAGTCGAAGGCGGTGGCGGCGTTCAGCGTGCAGGTGGTGCCGGTGGAGCGGTCGTACAGGCCGATCGCGACGGTTCCCTTGCGGTTCGCGAGAGCGGCGGTGATGTCCTTCTTCAGCTTGGCGGCGAGACCCGCCTTGGCGGACGTGCAGCCCACGGTGGGCGTGGGTGCCGCCGCGGCCGGGAGGGCGGCGACGGCCGGGACGAGCAGTGCGGCGGCCAGGGCGGTGGTCAGCGCCCCGGCTCGGCCGGATATCCGATGGGTCATGCAGAGCTTCCCCCTTGAACGTCGTACGGGCGTTCCTTGGACGCCGTCGACGCGCCCCGCGTCGCCTGCCGCGGCGGCCGGGGACGGACGACGGCTGTACGCATGTTCGCAGGGCGGGAGTTCGGGCGGACCGGAGGGGTCCCCGGCGGCGGCCGCCGGGGACGTGCCGGTCGTCAGCCCTGCGGCGGCACCGCGACGAACGCCTCGCGCGGCTGGGCGGTCGGGGCGTAGCGGGTGGCACCGGCGGTGGTGGGCACCAGGTCCTTGTGGATCGCCTTGGCGACGTTCTGGATGGTGGTCACGCCGTAGTTCATGGTGCTGTTGTCCTGCGTCAGGACGCTGATCATGTAGTCGTGCCCGGCGCCGTTGAAGGTGCCCAGGCTGTGCACCCGCCAGCCGTGCGTGGACCGCTGCAGCCAGCCGTTCTTGACGTGCACCGCGACGGAGGACGGCGCACCGGCCGGGGTCCCCCAGCGCTGCGAGGAGACGACCTGCCCCATCAGCTTGAGGATGTAGGCGCGGGAGTTGTCGCTCAGCACGCTGTTCTTGGCGGTGACGAGCTTGAGGAGCTTCTGCTCGTCGGTGACGTTCTCCTGCGTCAGGCCCCAGTAGCCGCCCGAGCCCGGCACGGTCTTGGTCATGCCGGCGGCGGACAGGAAGCCCTTGATCTTCGTCACGCCCAGCTGCTTCCACAGCTTGCTGGTCGCGTCGTTGTCGGACTTGGTGATCATGGCCTTGGCGAGCGACTGCTCGGTGCTCGTCAGATACCGGTTGTGCTTCTTGGCGTCCCACAGCAGCGTGGCGAGCACGGTGACCTTGACGGTGCTGGCCGAGTCGTAGGCGCTGGTGGCACGCAGGGTGCAGGTCGTCTTGGTGCTGCGGTCGTACAGGCCGATCGCGACGGTTCCCTTGCGGTTCGCGAGGGCGGCCGTGATGTCCTTCTTCAGCTTGGTGGCCAGGCCGGCCTTGGCGGACGTGCAGGTCACCGCGGGCGCGGCCGCGGCCGCGGGGGTGGCGGCGACGGCGGCCGGTATGAGCAGTGCGGCACTGACGGCGGCGGCGAGCACGCCGGCGCGGCCGGATGTCCGGTAAGTCATGAAAAGTTCCCCTTGAACGTCGTACGGGCGTCCCCCTGAACGCCGTTGAGCGCACCCGTGCGCTGTCTGATCGGACTCGCCACGATGCTCGATAGTTGTACGCGCGTTCGCCGAAAGGGAGTTCCTTACCCGACTCTCACCGCCCCCCGGGTTCCGTCCGGGCGGTCAGGTCACGGCGTGGGTCCGGGAACACGGGACGGCGGTGAGGGAGAGCGCGTACGGCAAGAGCGCCACGCCGAAGGCGACTTCGCCCTCCTCCACCGCTCAGTTGTCGGCGGTCTACGCCTGGACGCTTCGCCGGTGTGCTAGTTGGGCGGATCGAGGGAGAACACGGAGCGGACTCCGGGGGCCGGGGCTATGCGCTCGTTGATGCCCCACAGCCGGCCCGAGGACGGCGCCCAGGACAGGTTCTGGATGAGGGGCGGGCCGTAGGTGAGGACGTGCGGTGAGGCGCCAGGCTTGGCCCAGTGGATGCAGTACGGGAGGTCGGCGGTGGCCGGGTCATCGGGGTCGCGGTCGGCGTACTCGGGGCAGGTGCCGCCGAAGTAGAAGTACGTGCCGTCGGTCGCCGTGCCCTGGACCGCCCAGACCGGGGTGCGGTAACCGGCGGTGGCGTGGACGCTGCCCCGGTAGTGCCGACCGCTCGCGTGACTTCATCCACGGACTGGCGAAAGAACTGTGAGGCACACATGGCCAACCGCGACCACTGGCGCAAGTCGTCCTACTCCGGTGGCGGCGACGGCAACGCATGTGTGGAAGTCGCCAACCGCCACGCTCACATAGTCGTCCGCGACTCAAAAGCCCCGGCCAGGGCCACCCTCGCCTTCCCGACCGGGGCCTTCACCCACTTCATCGAAGCCCTTAAAGAGCCCTCCCCTGGCGTATGGTCCCCGTCCTAGTCCGGATGCGTCGGCGCGGACATCCATAGGACCGCCGGGAGGACGCCTCCGGTGTCGTACGGAGCCCGGCCCCCTAGGCAGCGAGGCCCCGCGGCGGCTACCGCGACCTGCGCCCGCCTCCACGCCCGCGGGCGGCTGCTGAAGGGAGGTGCTGCCACCGGAACATTCGCGTGATTCCTAAAACCGTACAGCGCGGTTGGCCTACAGTGGCTGGTGACGTGCACTGTACTAATTCGCGCCGTAGGGATACGGGTACGAATGCGTCGGTGCACGACGCGCGGCGAGGTCTGGCCCCGGCGGCCACCGGAGCCAGACCGCAGTGCATGCGCCGGGTGGGTCCGGCCGATCTGAGGCCGGTCGGACTCGCCTCGCTATTCAGCGAAGTCGTCCCCTTCGGCCCGAACCTCATCCACGTCGTCGCCCTACTTGGCGAACGCCTGCACACACACCGCGACAAGGGGGGCCAGTGGCGTCAGGATCGCAACCGTGACCCGCGCCCACCGGGGAAGCGGTTCCAGCTCGCGTTCTGTAGTGCCACGCCTTCTCCTTGCCATGCCAGCGCTCCTCTCGCCGTAGCGTCCCGCACTGCGGGATCCGGCCCTGGCGGACCGGAGCACTGGACGGCGATCGAAGCACCAGCGGCACAGAGCATACTGGCCATCCGCTGGCGAAGTCGTCACCTTCCGTCCATCAAGTCACTTGAAAGCTCGCCAAGTTGCCGCCAGGCACGGCGGTTCAGGCCTCGAAGTCGTACTCCAGGACATAGACCGACGAGTCCAGCACCATCTCGTTGACCTCGACCACGAGCCCTTCGGCGTCGTAGGCGGTACGCGCGATCAGGACGACCGGCACACCCGTGGGCAGCGCCAGCCGCTCGGCTTCCTCCTGGGCGGGCATCCGGGACCGGATCTCCTCCCGGAACCGGACGGGCCCGCGCCCCAGCTCGGCGAGCCTCGCGTACGTACCGCCGGGCCCGGTGTCCGGCTGGGTGATCGGCGTCCCTGCGACGATGTCGGCCGGCAGATAGGACGTGGACAGCAGCACAGGCTTGCCGTCGAGCACGAAGCGGCGCCGCCGGACACACGCGGACGCGTCCTCGCCGAGCCCCATGACCGCCGCCACGGCAGCGGGCGCCGGCTCCTCCGTCACCTCCACCGAGTCGACCAGCAGCTCCCGGTCCCCGATGTCGGCCGACCAGATGGACCGCCCCTCGGCCCACTGCGTACGCGCGAGCCGCTCGATGCCCCGGCGCCGGATGGGCCTGAAGTCCCGGACGAACACCCCGGCGCCCTTACGGGCCTCCGCGATGCCCTCCGCCTGGAGCACGCCCAGCGCCTGCCGCGCCGTCATCCGGGCCACACCGTGTTCGGCCATCAGGTCGTTCTCACCGGGCAACCGGTCCCCCGGACCGTACCGACCGGCCTCGACGGCCGCGCGGAGTTCCGCGGCGATCCGCTGGTACTTGGGCTGCCGCCCCGTCTCCCGGCTGCTCATCCAGACCTCTCCTCCGATCATCTCTAGACATCCTAGGCATCAGAGGCCTCCCAGCCGCAGTCAGACGGCGCCCGGACTCGACCAACAGCCGCCACATCTCTAGAGATGTGTTGCGCGGGGTTACGCGGGAGCGCTTTACTTCTCACATCTCTAGAGATGTAAAGCCCGCGTCAGCCGCCTGCTCACCTCGGAGGCCACGTCATGACCGAAGTCCGATGGCGCTTACCCCACGGCCCACGCAGCGCCGGACGCGCCCGCGCGCTGCTCCGGACGCAGCTCACCGAATGGAAGATCGACGGCGAAGTCGCCGATAACGCCGAGCTGTTGCTCTCGGAGCTGATGGGCAACGCCATCCGGCACGCCCGCAGACCGCCCGGCCGGGAGATCGGCGTGCGCCTCGCCCAGTACGACGGCCGGCTCCGCGTGGAGGTCGCCGACGCCAACTCCGGCCGGCCCGTGCCGAGGACGGCCGAGGCCGACGACGAACAGGGTCGGGGCCTCGCCATCGTCACTGCGCTCGCGCTGCGTTGGGGCTGCTGCCCCCGTCGGCACGGCATCGGCAAGGCAACCTGGGCCGAGCTGCTGCTGCCGCCCCCCTGATCAGCCGAGATGCGTCGGCGCGAACATCCGCAGCACCGCTGGGAGGACGACCACCGACGGGCCCGGCGTGGCGAGGGCCTTCGTCAGGTCCTCCTCCAGTGTCTCCGGCGTCGTGCGCACTCCCGGCACCCCGAAGGACTCCGCCAGGGCCACATAGTCGGGACGGGTCAGTTCCGTCGCCGTGGCCTGGCCGAAGGCGTCCGTCATGTACTCGCGGAGGATGCCGTAGCCGCCGTCGTCGACGATCAGCCAGGTGACCGGCAGGTCGTACTGCCGCGCCGTGGCGAGTTCGGCGATCGAGTAGAGGGCGCCTCCGTCGCCGGACACCGCCAGCACGGGCCGGGTCGGGTCCGCCGCCGCCGCGCCGAGGGCCGCGGGGAAGCCGTAGCCGAGGCCGCCGGCGCCCTGGGCCGAGTGCATGGTGTTCGCGCCCCGGGGGTCGAAAGCCGACCACGCCCAGTACGCCAGGATCGTCATGTCCCAGAAGGACGGGGAGCCGGCGGGCAGGGCGCGGCGGACCGACGCCAGCACGTCCTGCTCCAGGGTCAGTTCCTGGGACGCGATGCGCTCGGCGACCTTCGCGAGCAGCTCCCGCACGCGCCGCGGTGCCGTCTCGTCCGTCCGCTCCTCCACCGTCTCCAGCAGGGCCTGGAGCGCGAGGCGGGCGTCCGCGTGGATGCCGAGGGCCGGGTGGTTGGACTCCAGCTTGCCGAGGTCGGCCTCGACCTGGATCACTCGGCCGCGGGGCTTGAACGTGTGGTAGTTGGAGGACAGTTCGCCCAGTCCCGAGCCGACCACCAGGAGTACGTCCGCGTCCTCCAGGAAGTCCGTGGTGTGGCGGTCCTCCAGCCAGGACCGGAGGGACAGCGGGTGCTCCCAGGGGAAGGCGCCCTTGCCGCCGAAGGTCGTCACGACCGGCGCCGCCAGCCTCTCGGCCAGCTGCCGCAGCTTCCCGGAGGCGTCCGCGCGTACGACGCCGCCGCCCGCGATGATCGCCGGGCGGGCGGCGCGGGACAGCAGGTCCGCCGCCACCGCGGTGAGTTCGGGGCGCGGGACCAGGTCCTCCGGCGTCGCGTCCATCGCCGTCACGACCGGCAACGACGTCTCCGCCAGCAGCACGTCCTGCGGGATCTCCACCCACACCGGGCCGTGCGGGGCCGTCAGGGCCGACTGCCAGGCCGCCGCGATGGCGGACGGGATCTGGGACGGGGTGCGGACGGTGTGGACCGACTTGACGACGCCACGGAACGAGGCGGCCTGGTCCGGGAGTTCGTGGAGGTAGCCGTGCCGGCCGCCGCCCAGGCCCGCGGTGGGGATCTGGCTGCTGATCGCCAGGACGGGGGCGGAGGCCGCCGCCGCCTCCTGGAGGGCCGCGAGGGAGGTCAGGGCGCCGGGGCCGGTGGAGAGCAGGAGCGGGGCCGCCTCACCGGTGATCCTGCCGTACGCGTCGGCGGCGAAGCCCGCGTTGTTCTCCACCCGCAGGCCGATGTAGCGGAGCGAGGAGCGGCGCAGGGCGTCGAACATGCCGAGCGCGTGCTGGCCGGGCAGGCCGAAGACCGTGGTCGCGCCGAGCCCGGCCAGTGTCTCCACGACCAGGTCTCCGCCGTTGCGCCCCGGGGGAGGGTTCAGGGCGGCGGTGATCTGCGCCGGCGTCGGGCGGAGTACCAGGTCGTGGTCGTGGGTCACGTCGCTTACGCGTCCTTCCGGGCCGCCGCGATCTGGCGGCTCATGATGGTGGTCAGTTCGTAGGCCGTGTGGGAGGCGGCCACCGAGGTGATCTCCGCGTGGTCGTACGCGGGGGCGACCTCGACGACGTCCGCCGAGACCAGGTTGCAGGACGCCAGCCCGCGCAGGATCTCCAGCAGCTCGCGGGAGGTCATGCCGCCCGCCTCCGGGGTGCCGGTGCCGGGCGCGTGGGCCGGGTCGAGGCAGTCGATGTCGATGGAGATGTACAGCGGACGGTCGCCGATGCGCTGGCGGAGCTGGTCGGCCACCTCGTCGGCGCCCCGGCGGTAGATGTCCGCCGAGGTGACGATGCCGAAGCCCATCTTCTCGTCGTCGGTCAGGTCCTGCTTGCCGTACAGCGGGCCGCGGGTGCCGACGTGGGAGAGCGCCTCGGTGTCGAGGATGCCCTCCTCCACCGCGCGGCGGAACGGGGTGCCGTGGGTGTACTCGGCGCCGAAGTAGGTGTCCCAGGTGTCCAGGTGGGCGTCGAAGTGGAGCAGGGCCACCGGGCCGTGCTTCTTCGCGACCGAGCGGAGCAGGGGCAGGGCGATGGTGTGGTCGCCGCCGAGGGTCATCAGACGGGCGCCGGTGCCGAGCAGGTCGTCGGCGGCGGCCTCGACGGTCTCCACGGCCTCGTTGATGTTGAACGGGTTCACGGCGATGTCGCCGCCGTCCGCGACCTGGGCGAGGGCGAAGGGCGAGGCGTCCTGTGCCGGGTTGTAGGGGCGCAGCAGCCGGGACGCCTCGCGGATGGCGTTGCCGCCGAAGCGGGCGCCCGGCCGGTACGAGACGCCGGAGTCGAACGGCACGCCCACGACGGCGACGTCGGCGGTGCCGACCTCGTCGAGACGGGGGAGCCGGGCGAAGGTCGCGGGGCCGGCGTACCGCGGGATGCGGGAGGAGTCGACAGGGCCGCGGGGCGTCTCGTTGCTGCTCATGGTGAAATGCCTTCTTTCTTGCGCTTCATCGCGCATGTACTGCTTTTCATACGACTCTACTGGTGAGCCGGGACCGGTTCGGACGCGAGTTCGGGGGACCGTCCGGCGAGGCGCTCCCGCCAGGTGGCGAGGACCGCCTCGTCGGTGGGCCTCGTCGCCAGGGAGACGGCGAGGTAGACCACGAGGGAGGCGAGCAGGCCGTAGTAGACGGGCTCGTTGGCGAGGATGCCGTAGCCGGCCATCAGGCCGATGACGGCGAGGCCGCCGACGATCACGGAGGCCAGCGCGCCCTGCACCGTGCCGCGCTTCCACAGCAGGCCGCCGAGGATGGGGACGAGCAGGCCGCCGACGAGGAGGTTGTAGGCCACGGTGAGCGCCTCGACCACGTTGTTCAGCGCGATCGCCGTGCCGATCACGGCCATGCCCATGACCAGGATGAAGGCGCGGTTGCCCGCCACCTCGTCGTGCTCCTCGCCGTCCCGCCGCACGAGCCCGCGCAGCCGCGACCAGATGTCGTTGTTGGCGACGGTGGCGCAGGCGATCAGCGCGCCGGAGGACGTCGACATCACGGCGGCCAGGGCGGCGGCCAGCACGAGCCCGCGCACCCCGACGGGGAGTTCGTCCTTGACGATGGTGGCGAAGGCGTCGTCGGGGCTGCCCAGGTCGGGGTAGAGCACCTTGGCGGCGGTGCCGATGACCGCGCCGGCGAGGGCGTAGACCAGACAGTAGGTTCCGGCCACCGTGCCGCCCCACTTGGCGGTCTTGTCGCCGCGGGCGGTGAAGACGCGCTGCCAGATGTCCTGGCCGATCAGCATGCCGAAGGTGTAGATCAGCACGTAGGTGAAGATCGTCTCGCCGCCGATGCCCAGCGGGTCGAAGTACGAGGTCGGGAGCTTGGCCTTCATCTCGGCGAAGCCGCCGGCCTTGACGACCGCGATCGGCAGGAGCAGGAGCAGCACGCCGATCGTCTTGACCACGAACTGCACCATGTCGGTGAGGGTGATCGACCACATGCCGCCGAGGGTGGAGTAGGCGACGACGATCGAGCCGCCGAGGATGATCGCGACGGTCCGGTTCATGTCGAACAGGACGTCGAAGATCGTGGCGTAGGCGATGGTGGAGGTCACCGCGAGCATGAGGGTGTACGCCCACATGACCACGCCCGAGATCACCCCGGCCCGGCCGCCGTAGCGCAGGTCGAGCATCTCGGAGACGGTGTAGACCTTCAGCCGCGCGATGCGGGCGGAGAAGAAGACCGAGAGGGCCAGCAGGCCGAGGCCGATGGTGAAGACCATCCAGGCGCCGGAGAGACCGTACTGGTAGCCGAGGCCCACACCGCCGATGGTGGAGGCGCCGCCGAGGACGATCGCCGCCATGGTGCCGGAGTACATGGCGGGTCCGAGGCGGCGGCCCGCCACCAGGAACTCGCTCTTCGACTTGGCGCGACGCATGCCCCACCAGCCCATGGCCAGCATGCCGGCCAAATAGAGGACGATCACTGTGTAGTCGACGGCCATGGGCCCTCCTTCGCGCACTGTCGGTGGCGTGTCGTGCAATGACGTGGGGGTGTGACGGCAGCGGATCGCGGGGACATCCGCCCGTACCCGCGGCTGCCGTTCCGTGTCGACACTAGGTGGCCGGAAAGCGACTGCGAAGAGTACGTTTCATCCATATGAACGGGGTGGGATGGAGGAAACGCACATCATGCCGGAGACGATCACCCCAGCCGTCCCACCGACCCCACCGGTACCGCTGACGGCCCTGCTGGCCCGGGAGGATCTGGGGCTGCGGCAGATCGCGGGCCCCGCGGACCCCGACGCCGTCGTCCACTGGGCGCACACCTCGGAGATGGCCGACCCCTATCCGTACCTGCTGGGCGGCGAGCTGCTGCTGACGGCCGGGGTGCACGTCCCGGAGGCGGCCGGCAGCGGCACCTACTTCGACGACTACGTGTCCCGGATCGTCGCGGCGGGCGGCGCCGCCCTGGGCTTCGGGCTGGCCCCGGTGCACGACACGGTCCCGCGGGCCCTGGTCGCCGCCTGCGACCGGCACGGCCTGCCGCTGCTGGAGGTCCCGCCGCAGACCACGTTCTCCGGGGTGGCCCGCGCGGTCTGGCAGCTGATGGCCCAGGCCCGGATGGCCGAGCTGCGGCGGGTCACGGAGGCCCAGCAGAGCCTCGCGGCGGCCGCGTCCCGCCCCGATCCGGTCCCCTCGGTCCTGCGTCAGCTGGCCCAGCGCCTGGGCGGCCGGGCCGTGCTGTACGGGCCCGACGGCACGGAGGTCGCGGGCGCTGGGCGGGAGACACCGGGGAGCGTGGGCTCGGCCCTGGCCGCGCTGTCCGCGGTGGTCAGGCCGACGGCCAGGACGACGGCCCCGCAGCCCGCCTCCGCCACCGACACCCTCGGGGCCACCCACCTCGCCGTGTACGCCCTGGGCGCCGGCGAGGGCTTCGTGCTCGGCGTGGCCACGCCCCGGCGCGAGCCCGGAGATCACACCATCGCCTCCGTCGCCGCCGTACTGCTGGCCCTGCTGACCGGCGAGCACCAGAGCGGGGCCGGGGCGGCCCGGTCGTCCGCGCTCGTCCGGCTGCTGCTGGGCGCCCCGCCCGAGGAGGTGGCGCCGCTGCTCGGCACCGGGCGGTGGCTCGTCGCGCACGCGCGGCCGGAGGACCAGGCCCCCGACGCGCTCGCCGCCTCCGCGCTCGGTGCCGCCCTGGGGTCGCCGCTGGTCGACCTCGCCCGGGACGTCGTGCGGGTACTGGTCCCGGCGGACCGGGAGCCGGAGCCGCAGCCCGGCTGGACGCTCGGGGTGAGTGCCCCGGCCGGGCCGCGGGAGTGGCCGGCCGCCGACACCCAGGCCGCCCGCGCCCTCGCCCGGGCCCGCGCCAACCGCACCCCTCTGCTCCGGCACCCCGCCCGGCCGGCGCTGGCGGACCTGGTGCCGCGGACGGACGCCGAGGCGCACGCCCGTACCCTGCTCGCCCCCCTCGCCGACCAGCCCGCGCTCGCCGAGACCCTGCGCACCTGGCTTTCGCTGCACGGCAGTTGGGACCGGACGGCGGTGGCGCTGGGCGTGCACCGCAACACCGTGCGGCAGCGGATCGCCCGCTGCACGGCCCTGCTGGCCGCCGACCTGGACGACCCGGACGTGCGCATGGAGCTGTGGTTCGCGCTGCGCCGGGGCTGATCCGACGGCCGAGTGACACCCGTCCCAGCGGGCGATATGCCAAGGACGCGCGGGGTCCGCTGCCTCACAATGGAAGGCATGCCGATACCCGGGACACCCAGCCGCGCCCAGCTCGTCGACCACCTGGTGCGCACCCGTATCGCGGGGGACGTCGCCACGCCCCGCGAGAACAACCTCTCCCACTACCGTCAGCTCGCCAACGGTGTCCGCAACTTCTGGTTCGGTCTGGAGCTGGGCGACCGCTGGACCGACGAGCAGGACGTGCTCGCGGTCATGGCGGAGCGGGTGGGGGTCAACGACGACCCGGAGTACCGGTACGGACAGGACACCATCGACCCCGAGCTGACGGTGGACGCGCTGGACCGGATGGCGGCGCGGCTGCGCAAGGCGGCCGAGGGGCGCCAGCGGGTGCTGTTCGCGACCGGACACCCGGGCGGCCTGCTGGATGTACACCGTGCCACGGCCGCCGCGCTGCGCGCCGCCGGCTGTGAGATCGTCGTCATCCCGGACGGGCTGCAGACGGACGAGGGATACGTCATGCAGTTCGCGGACGTGGCCGTACTGGAGCACGGGGCGACGCTGTGGCACACCCACTCCGGGGAGCCGATGCGGGCCATTCTGACCGGACTTGAGCGTGCGGGGCGCCCGCTGCCGGATCTCGTGGTCGCCGACCACGGCTGGGCCGGGTACGCGGGGCGGCACGGCGTCGACTCCGTGGGGTACGCCGACAGCAACGACCCCGCGCTGTTCCTGGCCGAGACCGAGGGGACCGTGCAGGTGGTCGTCCCGCTCGACGACCACGTGGTCAGCCCGCGCTACTACGACCCGATGACGGCCTATCTGCTCGCCGAGGCGAACCTGACCTGACGAACCCGGCCTGACGGACCGCCGCACGGTCCACCGGACCGGTCGTCGCGATGTGCGGCTCCCGCCGAAGGAGCCGCACACCGTGTTCAGTTCGCGGACGGGTCAGTGACCGCCACCTCCTCCGCCACCGCCGTGGCCGCCGCCACCGCCGCCGCCGTGGCCGCCGCCACCGCCGCCGCCGTGACCGCCGCCACCGCCGCCGTGACCACCGCCGCCGTAGCCGCCACCGCCGTGGTCGCCGCCGTAGCCGCCGCCGTGGTCTCCGCCGTAGCCGCCGTGGTCGCCGCCGTAGCCACCGTGGTCGCCACCGTAGCCGTAGTCGTCGTCATCGTCGTCGCCCCAGCCGCCACCGCCGTGGTCGCCCCCGTAGTCCCTGCTGTAGGAACCGTGGCCGCTGTGGTCCGAGGCATAGGCGCTTCCGGCCGTACCGAGCGCGGCTCCGCCGGCCAGCAGCAGGCCGGAGGCGGAAATCGCGACAAGGCGCCTCGTGCGCTGTGATCGCATGGGAATACCTTCCATCTCCATCGTCTCTCACGGCTCCCGAGGAAGGCGCGAGGTGGATGGCCGTCGCCGCTGCACCGATGAGGAAGACGCGGCGCGGTCTTCAGGTGTCACCGCAGCCGGTTGACGAGAACGGCGACGGTCGCCGGCCCCCACAGTCCACCCGCGCTGATCGCGCCGTCGGGTGCTGCGGCGAGGGCCCCGAAATCACGGAAGGCCCTGCGTGCCGCGAATGCCGTTCGCTGCGGCTTTCACTCAGAGAGCCTAGTCCCGCTTGCGTCACACGTCATCTCGAACGGCACCCCTGTCACAGTCACCTCGGGACGCGGACCACGCCCTCCTGGATGACCGAGATGGCGAGCCGCCCGTCCTGGGTGTAGATGCGGGCCTGGCCCAGGCCGCGGCCGCCGTGCGCGGACGGCGACTCCTGGTCGTACAGCAGCCATTCGTCGGCCCGGAAGGGCCGGTGGAACCACATCGCGTGGTCCAGGGACGCGCCCACGACGTCCCCGACGGCCCAGCCGCCGCGCCCGTGGGCCAGCAGCACGGAGTCGAGCAGGGTCATGTCGGAGACATAGGTGGCGAGGACGACGTGCAACAGCGTTTCGTCGATGGCGCCTTCGAGCTTGCCGTTGGTGCGGAACCAGACCTGGGAGTGCGGTTCGCGCGGCGCGCCGTACTGCCCGTACGGCGGCTCGTCCACGTACCTGAGGTCGATCGCCTCGCGGGCCTCCAGGAACTTCTCGACCACCTCGGGGGCGAGGTGGCCGTAGCCGCGCAGCCGCTCCTGGGAGGTGGGCAGGGTCGCCGGGTCGGGCGCGACGGGCATGGGCGCCTGGTGCTCCAGCCCCTCCTCGTACGTCTGGAACGACGCCGAGAGATGGAAGATCGGCTTGCCGTGCTGGACGGCGACCACCCGGCGGGTGGTGAAGGACCGTCCGTCCCGGATCCGGTCCACGGTGTACACGATCGGCGCGCCCGGATCGCCGGGGCGCAGGAAGTAGGCGTGCAGGGAGTGGGCCGGGCGGTCCGCGGGGACCGTCCGCCCGGCGGCGACCAGCGCCTGCGCCGCGACCTGCCCGCCGAAGACGCGGGGTACGACGGCGGAGCGGGACTGGCCGCGGAAGATGTCCTCCTCGATCTGTTCGAGGTCGAGCAGATCGAGGAGGTCCTGGAGTGCCTGGCTCATGGCGTCAGTTGTACCGGCCAGTGATTGCGTGGGCCTTACAGACCCATGTCCTTGGCGATGATCGACTTCATGATCTCGCTGGTGCCGCCGTAGATGCGGTTGACCCGGTTGTCCGCGTACAGGCGGGCGATCGGGTACTCGTTCATGTAGCCGTAGCCGCCGTGCAGCTGGAGGCAGCGGTCGATGACGCGGTGCGCGACCTCGGTGCAGAACAGCTTCGCGGAGGCGGCCTCGGCGGGGGTCAGCTCACCGGCGTCCAGGGCCTCCGTCGCGCGGTCGGCTACCGCCTCGGCGGCGTCCACCTCGGCCTGGCAGGCGGCCAGCTCGAACTTGGTGTTCTGGAAGTGGGCGACCGGCTTGCCGAAGACGGTGCGCTCCTGCACGTACTGCTTGGCGAACCGGACGGCGGCCTTGGCCTGCGCGTAGGCGCCGAAGGCGATGCCCCAGCGCTCGGACGCCAGGTTGTGGCCGAGGTAGTAGAAGCCCTTGTTCTCCTCGCCGAGCAGGTCCTCGACCGGCACCTTGACGTCGACGAACGCCAGCTCGGCGGTGTCGGAGGTCTTCAGGCCGAGCTTGTCCAGCTTGCGGCCGACGGAGTAGCCCTCGGACTTGGTGTCGACGGCGAACAGGGAGATGCCGTGGCGGCGGTCCTCGGCGGTCGGCGCGGAGGTGCGGGCGCAGACGATCACCTTGTCGGCGTGCACACCGCCGGTGATGAAGGTCTTGGCGCCGTTGAGGACGTAGTGGGTGCCGTCCTCGGAGAGCTTGGCGGTGGTCTTCATGCCCGCGAGGTCCGAACCGGTGCCCGGCTCGGTCATCGCGATGGCCCACATCTCCTCGCCGGTGACGAACTTCGGCAGGAAACGCTTCCGCTGCTCGTCGGTGGCCAGCATCTTGATGTACGGCAGGGCGAGCAGCACGTGCACGCCGGAGCCGCCGAAGGCCACGCCCGCGCGGGCGGTCTCCTCGTAGACGACGGCCTCGAACTTGTGGGTGTCCAGGCCCGCGCCGCCGAACTCCTCCGGCACGCTGATGCCGAAGAGTCCCAGCTCACCGAGCTTGTAGTAGAAGTCGCGCGGCGCCTGGCCGGCGGCGAACCACTCGTCGTACACCGGGACGACCTCGGCCTCGATGAAGGCGCGAAGGGTCTCCCGGAACGCCTCGTGATCCTCGTTGAACACCGTACGGCGCACGCCGCCACCTCCACGTACCTCGGCATGACTTCGGCATGTCTAAGCGCTTGCTCACTCAACCGTACCGGCGAGTACGGAATCCCGTCCAGGGGGGTACCGCCGTAATGCTCGTCACGCCCCGCCGCCCTCGGGTGCCGGGGCGCTCGCCGCCGGACACCCCGGGAGAGCCCGTCAGCCGCCGCCCGCGTCGGGCGGCGTCCCGCCCTGTGCGGGCACCACATCGGGTTCCGTGAAGAACTGCCAGATCGTGATCATCGCGATGATCTGCGCGATCACGTAGGCGACCTGCAAGGAGTAGTACCGCATCTGGTAGACGGACAGCAGCAGGCCCATCCGGCTCTGCCAGTAGCGCCGCTCGCCTCCGAAGGTGTCGAAGTCGAGCATGATGCCCGTGACCGTGAGGACGAGGAGCATCATCGACAGCTGGAGAGGGAAATTGGACGTGCTCTCGTCCAGGAACCACCCGACCAGGGCGTCGAGCCCGGCCGGCACGGCGAAGGCCGCGGTGACCGGGATCGCCTTGACCGCTCCGCGGCGGCCCGGCAGCGCCCGCCACAGGGCGCCGAGCACGAAGCCGGCCGCGGCCCAGGTGACCATCCAGTAGAGGAAGTCGAAGACGAGGGCGGGCATGCCGGCCATGTCCGAGAGGGTGTCCTGCCAGGCCTCCCCCCGTATGCCCCAGGCCCAGGCTCCGAGCACGGCCGCCGGCAGACCGGGTATCAGCGCGAAGAGCGCGCCCCGCCTGCCGTTGCCCCACCAGTCGTCCCGGGGCCCCAGGGCCAGGGCCGCGTCGACCACCGAGATCTTGGCCGGCAGCCGGTCGTGGCCGGCCGGCGGCACGTTCGCCGGCCAGTCGTGCAGCTTCTCCAACCGCCGCTCCAGAGCGTCCCGTTGCGGGGGCTCGTCACCGAAGAGCCCCTGGTCCAGGCGCCGCAGTTCGGCGTGGATCTCCCGGTAGGCGCGGGACTTGCGCAGCAGCCTGGTCCGGGCCCGCGGACCGGCCACCGTGGCCAGCGGCCGTCCGGACAGCACGAAGGGCTGCGCCAGCACGGACCGGCGGGCGAGCAGCGCCGTCGTCCCGTACAGGGCCAGCATGTTCAAGGGGATCCACAGACCGGTGGGCAGGGCGTCGGCCAGGTGCGTGCCGCCGGACAGGCCGACCGTCACCGCGAAGAACGTGAGGAACAGCAGGCGGTCCCCCGGGTCGGCGAGAGGAGTCGGTGAGCCGGGCAGGCGCCAGGCGCGGAGTGCGGCCAGCACAGCGACGGCGGTGAGCAGCCAGGCCTGGTTGCCGATCACCAGCTCCTGGAGGAAGGAGACCGCCCACATCGCCTGCCAGGCGTAGTCCTCAAGGCGGTCCGGTCCGTACGCGTGCACCGTGGCGTCGCTCAGCCAGGAGGCCCGCAGCCAGTCGCGCCGCTCCGCCAGCGCGTAGCAGACGCCGATGACCGTCGTGGCCGCGAGGACCGCCGGCCCGGCCACACCGGGCCGCAGCATCCGGTCGCGTCCGGGGAAGCGCCGGCTCTCCGGCAGCAGCCGCCCGTCCGCGGCGATGCGCCAGAGGGCGGCCGTGAAGGCGAGCAAGGTCACGGCGACGAAGCAGAAGGACAGGGCGATCTGGGCGCTGAGCGCGCCGCCCATGCCCAGGAGCCGGTGCGACAGCCGCACTGCCGAGATCGCCACGACGGGATTCAGTGCCATGCACGCCCCCAGGGCCCACCAGCGCGACCAGCCGGCGACTTCGAACAGGACGAGCACCGCGAAGAGGGCGAGGCCGTACTCGATGAAGAGCTGGTCCCCGAAGCCCGGCCACGCCGCGAAGTGCGTGAAGCCCTGCTCGATCAGCAGATCCGCGCAGACCAGCGCGTAGACGCCGACGGCCGCCCCGGCCCATCGGCGCAGGTTGGCCAGCGTCCGGGACTGATCGGCGGTGGCGGTACCGGGACGCCGCAGATAGCGGCGAGCCGCCACCAGCAGCAGGGCGGACACCAGGCACGCCCACAGCAGACGGCCGAGGAAGTCCAGGCCCAGAGCGCTCAGGCGTCCGTTCTGGGCACTCCAGGAGCGCTGCCAGGCCGGCTTGATCCCCACCACGACGGCGGGCACCGGACGAGGCTCCACCACCGCCGCACGGCCCTTCGAAGCCGCGTCCCCCTTCGCCGCCCCCTCACGCCCCTCCGACGCCGCCGCGTCCCCCTTCGCCGCCCCGTCACGCCCCTCCGACGCCGCCGCGTCCCCCTTCGCCGCCCCGTCACGCCCCTCCGACGCCGCCGCGTCCCCCTTCGCCGCCCCGTCACGGCCCTTCGAGGCCGCCGCGTCCCCCTTCGCCGCCGTGCCCTTCGGCTGCCAGATCAGCGCGGTGGCTCCCGTGCCCCCCGTGGGCGAGGGCCGTGCCCACTCGGCTCCGGGGGTGCCGGGATCCACGGAGATCCTCTCCCACCGGGCGCGGGCCAGCGCGGGCGGCACCATGAGCCGGACCGTCCAGTACCGGGCGCCGACGCGCAGGCGCCACAGTCCGACGTCGATGTCGGAGTGGTATTCGTTGGCCCAGGCGTGCGCCCGGTAGACGACCCTGACGTGATCGCCCTTCCAGGTCACCTCGGGGTGCGCGGCGCGCCACTCGCTCCAGCGCCGCTGCTCGCGCCCGCCCGTCCTGGTGAGACACGCCATCGCGGTGGCGTAGCGGTCGCTGTTCTCGCTGAGCAGCAGGTCCCGGGAGAGCGGCCAGGACTGCGGGACGTCGAGGGTCAGCCTGGTGACGATCTTCGTGTACGTGCGGTTGTCGTGCTCCAGCACCACCGACGTGCCGACCCGGGCACCGTCGAGGCGCGCGCTGCGGCAGTACGGCGGAGCCGTCGGCTCCGCGGCCCATCCGGCGGCCGGTGCGGCCAGCAGGCAGAAGAGCACGGCCGCCGGCACCGACAGCAGCCCACGCAAGCACCGGTCGCCCAACAGTCCCCCCTAAGACCGCATCGGTGCCCCACATCATGGCGCATCACCCGCGGCGAGGGACCTTCATCGCGCACCCGCCGCCTCGAACGCCCCCCGCGCCATCCGGTGCAGCAGGGCCGCCGTCGTACCCCGGCCGGGGAGCGTGCCGGCGCGGCCGAGGTGGGGGGTGGAGTTGAGCAGGCCGAAGACGGAGTGGACGGCCGAGCGGGCGGCCGGCTCGGTCAGCACGGGGTAGACCGCGCGGACCACCTCCACCCACAGTTCCACGTACTGCCGCTGGAGCTGGCGCACCAGCTTGCGGTCGCTGTCGCGCAGCCGGTCCAGCTCCCGGTCGTGCAGGGTGATCAGCGGGCGGTCGTCCAGGGCGAAGTCGATGTGGCCCTCGATGAGGGAGTCCAGGGTCCGGCCCGCGGGCTCTCCGTCGGCCTCCGCGAGCCGCCGCCTGGCGCCGGTGAGCAGCTGCCCGCTGATGCCGACCAGCAGCTCGGCGAGCATCGCGTCCTTGCCCGGGAAGTGCCGGTACAGGCCGGGGCCGCTGATGCCGACCGCGGCGCCTATCTCGTCGACGCCGACGCCGTGGAATCCACGCTCGGCGAAGAGCCGGGCGGCCTCCTTCAGGATCTGCTCGCGGCGGGTGGGGGCGTCGGTTCTGGTGACCATGCGAACAATTCTAGACAGCGAGGTTAGCGGTCGTTAACCTGTTGGCAATGGTTAACGCTCATTAACTGGTTCGATCACCGGGTGAGGGGACCGCAGGATGCAGGAGGCACCGGAACTCCGGAGCGCGGCAGATCCCGCGTCGGAGGCCTGGCGGGCCAATGAACAGGCTCATCTCGCGCTCGTGGAGGAGCTGCGCGCCAAGCTGGCCGCGGCGGCCCTCGGCGGGGGCGAGAAGGCGCGGGCCCGGCACACCGCGCGCGGCAAGCTGCTGCCGAGGGACAGGGTGGACACGCTGCTCGACGCGGGCTCGCCCTTCCTGGAGCTGGCCCCGCTCGCGGCCGACGGGATGTACGAGGGACAGGCCCCGGCCGCGGGGGTGATCGCCGGGATCGGGCGGGTCAGCGGGCGCGAGTGCGTGATCGTCGCGAACGACGCCACGGTCAAGGGCGGCACGTACTACCCGATGACGGTGAAGAAGCACCTGCGCGCGCAGGAGGTGGCTCTGGAGAACCGGCTGCCCTGCGTCTACCTGGTCGACTCCGGCGGCGCCTTCCTGCCCATGCAGGACGAGGTCTTCCCCGACCGGGACCACTTCGGCCGGATCTTCTACAACCAGGCCCGGATGTCCGGCGCGGGCATCCCGCAGATCGCGGCCGTCCTCGGTTCCTGCACGGCCGGCGGCGCGTACGTCCCGGCGATGAGCGACGAGGCCGTGATCGTCCGCGGTCAGGGCACGATCTTCCTCGGCGGCCCGCCGCTGGTGAAGGCGGCCACCGGCGAGGTCGTCACGGCGGAGGAGCTGGGCGGCGGCGAGGTGCACTCCCGGGTCTCCGGGGTCACCGACCACCTCGCCGAGGACGACGCGCACGCCCTGCGGACCGTCCGGAACATCGTGGCCACGCTCCCGGCCCGGCGGTCCCTGCCCTGGGAGGTCCAGCCGTCGGTCGAGCCGAAGGTGGACCCGTACGGCCTCTACGGCGCGGTCCCGGTCGACTCCCGCACGCCCTACGACGTCCGCGAGATCATCGCGCGCGTCGTCGACGGCTCCCGGTTCGCCGAGTTCAAGGCCGAGTTCGGACAGACCCTGATCACCGGCTTCGCCCGGATCCACGGCCACCCGGTGGGCATCGTCGCCAACAACGGCATCCTGTTCTCCGAGTCCGCCCAGAAGGGCGCCCACTTCATCGAGCTGTGCGACCAGCGCGGCATCCCGCTGGTGTTCCTCCAGAACATCTCGGGCTTCATGGTCGGCAAGGACTACGAGGCCGGCGGCATCGCCAAGCACGGCGCCAAGATGGTGACGGCGGTCGCCTGCACGCGCGTGCCGAAGCTGACGGTGGTGGTCGGCGGCTCGTACGGCGCGGGCAACTACTCCATGTGCGGCCGGGCCTACTCCCCCCGTTTCCTGTGGATGTGGCCCAACGCCAAGATCTCGGTCATGGGCGGCGAGCAGGCCGCCTCCGTCCTCGCGACCGTCAAGCGGGACCAGTTGGAGGCTCGCGGCGAGGAGTGGCCCGCCGAGGACGAGGAGACGTTCAAGGCGCCCGTCCGCGCGCAGTACGAGCGCCAGGGCAACGCCTACTACGCCACCGCCCGGCTCTGGGACGACGGCGTGATCGACCCGCTGGAGACCCGTCAGGTGCTGGGACTCGCCCTGACGGCCTGCGCCAACGCGCCGCTGGGAGATCCCCAGTTCGGCGTCTTCCGGATGTGAGGAGGGGAACCGTGTTCGACACAGTGCTGGTGGCCAACCGGGGCGAGATCGCCGTACGCGTCATCCGTACGCTGCGCTCGCTGGGCGTGCGCTCGGTGGCGGTCTTCTCCGACGCCGACGCGGACGCGCGGCACGTCCGGGAGGCCGACACGGCGGTACGGATCGGCCCGGCGCCGGCCGCCGAGAGCTATCTGTCGGTGGAGCGGCTGCTTCAGGCCGCCGCCCGCACCGGCGCCCAGGCCGTCCACCCGGGATACGGCTTCCTCGCCGAGAACGCGGGCTTCGCGCGCGCGTGCGAGGAGGCGGGGCTGGTCTTCATCGGCCCGTCGGCGGACGCCATCGCCCTGATGGGCGACAAGATCCGGGCCAAGGAGACGGTGGCGGCGGCCGGGGTGCCGGTGGTCCCCGGCGGCCGGGACCCCGAACTGGCGCGGGCGGCCCGTGAGCTGGGCGCGCCGGTGCTGCTGAAGCCGTCCGCCGGCGGCGGCGGCAAGGGCATGCGGCTGGTGCGGGACATCTCCGTCCTGGAGGAGGAGATCGCCGCCGCCCGCCGCGAGGCCCGTGCCTCCTTCGGCGACGACACCCTGCTGGTGGAGCGGTGGGTCGACCGGCCCCGGCACATCGAGATCCAGGTGCTGGCCGACGGCCACGGGAACGTGGTCCACCTCGGCGAGCGCGAGTGCTCGCTCCAGCGGCGCCACCAGAAGATCGTCGAGGAGGCGCCGAGCGTGCTCCTCGACGAGCGGACCCGGGCGGCGATGGGCGAGGCGGCCGTGCAGGCGGCGCGCAGTTGCGGGTATCGCGGCGCGGGCACGGTGGAGTTCATCGTGCCGGGCGGGGACCCGTCGCAGTACTACTTCATGGAGATGAACACCCGTCTCCAGGTGGAGCATCCGGTCACCGAGCTGGTCACCGGCCTGGACCTGGTGGAGTGGCAGCTGCGGGTCGCGGCCGGTGAGCCGCTGGGCTTCGCGCAGGACGACGTGACCCTGACCGGGCACGCGGTGGAGGCCCGCATCTGCGCGGAGGATCCCGCGCGCGGCTTCCTCCCCTCCGGCGGCACGGTGCTGCTGCTGGACGAGCCGGAGGGCGACGGTCTGCGCACCGACTCCGGGCTCAGCGAGGGCACCGAGGTGGGCAGCCTGTACGACCCCATGCTGTCCAAGGTGATCGCCTACGGCCCCGACCGGGCGACCGCGCTGCGGAAGCTGCGGGCGGCGCTCGCGGGGACCGTCACGCTGGGCGTGCAGACCAACGCGGGGTTCCTGCGCCGGCTGCTGGCCCATCCGGCGGTGGTGTCGGGCGAGCTGGACACCGGGCTGGTGGAGCGGGTGGTGGACGAGCTGGTCCCCGCGGACGTGCCCGAGGAGGTGTACGAGGCGGCGGCGGCCGTGCGGCTGGCGGCGCTCGCCCCGCGCGCGGAGGGCTGGACCGACCCGTTCTCGGTGCCGAGCGGCTGGCGCCTGGGCGGCACCCCGAAGCCGCCGGCCTTCCCGCTGCGGGTGCAGGACCCGGTGACGTACACCCCCCGGGGCGGCCACACCGTCACCGGCGACCGGGTGACCGTCGCTCTCGACGGCGTCCGGCACACCTTCCGCCGGGCCGGTGACTGGCTGGGCCGCGACGGTGACGCCTGGCAGGTGCGCGACCACGACCCGGTGGCGGCGTCGCTGAACCGCGCGGCCCACGCGGGCGCCGACTCGCTGACCGCCCCCATGCCCGGCACGGTGACCGTCGTGAAGGTCGCCGTGGGGGACGAGGTGAGCGCGGGACAGAGCCTGCTGGTGGTCGAGGCGATGAAGATGGAGCACGTCATCTCCGCCCCGCACGCCGGCACGGTCGCCGAGCTGGACGTGACCCCGGGCACGACGGTCGCCATGGACCAGGTACTGGCCGTCATCGCGCCCAAGGAGGAGGCGGAGTGAGCACCGAGGGACTGCCCATGGTCGTACCGGCCCAGGATCTGCCCGCCCGGGTGCGGATCCACGAGGTCGGCGCGCGCGACGGGCTCCAGAACGAGAAGTCGGCCGTGCCCACGGAGATCAAGGCGGAGTTCATCCGCCGGCTGGCCGGCGCCGGCCTGACGACGATCGAGGCGACCAGTTTCGTGCATCCCAGGTGGGTGCCCCAGCTGGCCGACGCCGAGGAGCTGTTCCCGCTCGTCGGCGGTCTCGGCGTCGAGCTGCCCGTGCTGGTGCCCAACCAGCGCGGCCTGGACCGGGCCCTCGCCCTCGGCGCCGAGCGCGTCGCCGTGTTCGCCAGCGCCACCGAGTCCTTCGCGAAGGCCAACCTCAACCGCACGCTGGACGAGTCGCTCGCGGTGTTCGAGCCGGTGGTGCGGCGGGCCAAGGACGCGGACGTGCATGTGCGCGGCTATGTGTCCATGTGCTTCGGCGACCCCTGGGAGGGCGCGGTGCCGCTCCACCAGGTGGCGCGGGTCTGCACGGCCCTGCGGGACATGGGCTGCGACGAGCTGAGCCTCGGCGACACGATCGGGGTCGCCACCCCCGGCCATGTGCTGGAACTGCTGTCCCTGCTCAACGAGGAGGGCGTGCCGACGAACACGATCGGCGTGCACTTCCACGACACCTACGGCCAGGCGCTCGCGAACACCCTGGCCGCCCTCCAGCACGGTGTGACCACGGTGGACGCCTCGGCGGGCGGCCTCGGCGGCTGCCCGTACGCCAAGTCCGCCACCGGCAACCTCGCCACCGAAGACCTCGTATGGATGCTGCACGGACTCGGCATCGAGACCGGGGTCGACCTCGGCCGTCTGACCGCCACCAGCGTGTGGATGGCCGCCCATCTGGACCGGCCCAGCCCGTCCCGTACCGTCCGCGCTCTCTCCCACAAGGACCAGTGATCAGCATGGACCACCGTCTCAGCCCCGAGCTGGAGGAACTCCGCCGCACGGTGGAGGAGTTCGCGCACGACGTCGTGGCGCCGAAGATCGGCGACTTCTACGAGCGGCACGAGTTCCCGTACGAGATCGTCCGCGAGATGGGCCGCATGGGCCTGTTCGGGCTGCCGTTCCCGGAGGAGTACGGCGGGATGGGCGGCGACTATCTGGCCCTCGGCATCGCCCTGGAGGAGCTGGCCCGGGTGGACTCCTCGGTGGCCATCACGCTGGAGGCGGGCGTCTCCCTGGGCGCCATGCCGCTCCACCTCTTCGGCACGCCGGAGCAGAAGCGGGAGTGGCTGCCCCGGCTCTGCGCCGGTGAGATCCTGGGCGCGTTCGGCCTGACCGAGCCGGACGGCGGCTCGGACGCCGGGGCCACCCGCACCACGGCCCGTCTGGACCCCGACACGGACGAATGGGTGATCAACGGCTCGAAGTGCTTCATCACCAACTCGGGTACGGACATCACCGGGCTGGTCACCGTCACGGCGGTCACCGGACGCAAGCCGGACGGCCGCCCCGAGATCTCGGCGATCATCGTCCCGTCCGGCACGCCGGGCTTCAAGGTCGCGGCGCCCTACTCCAAGGTCGGCTGGAACGCCTCCGACACCCGCGAACTCTCCTTCCAGGACGTCCGGGTGCCCGCCGCCAACCTGCTCGGCGAAGAGGGCCGCGGTTACGCCCAGTTCCTGCGCATCCTGGACGAGGGCCGCATCGCCATCGCCGCGCTCGGGACGGGTCTGGCGCAGGGCTGCGTCGACGAGTCGGTGAAGTACGCGAAGGAACGGCACGCCTTCGGCCGGCCCATCGGCGCCAACCAGGCCATCCAGTTCAAGATCGCGGACATGGAGATGAAGGCGCACACGGCCCGGCTGGCCTGGCGTGACGCGGCCTCCCGTCTGGTGGCCGGTGAGCCGTTCAAGAAGGAGGCGGCGCTGGCCAAGCTGTACTCCTCCACGGTCGCGGTGGACAACGCCCGCGAGGCCACCCAGATCCACGGCGGCTACGGCTTCATGAACGAGTACCCGGTGGCCCGCATGTGGCGCGACTCCAAGATCCTGGAGATCGGCGAGGGCACGAGCGAGGTCCAGCGCATGCTGATCGCACGGGAGTTGGGGCTGGTGAGCTGAGGCGGCCCCGGCGGCGGCCGGGGCCCGGGGGCGAGGCGCCCCACCCTCTGGACATCCACTGAGGTTAGGCTAACCTACCTTCGAACTTGTCCGGCGGGCGCCTCGCCCCGTTCGAAAGCAGTCATACCCATGTCCCATGCCCGTGCCACCCACCTCACTCGCCGCGGCCTGCTCGCCGCGGGCGGCGCCCTCGGACTCGGTGCGGCGCTCGCCGCCTGCGGGGACGACAAGGGGAAAGACGCGGACTCCGGGAAGGCGGCCGGGGGCGGCAAGTCCGGCCCCTGGAGCTTCAAGGACGACCGCGGTACGACCGTGAAGCTGGACAGGACACCCGCGAACATCGTCGCGTTCACCGGCGTCGGCGCCGCGCTGTACGACTACGGCATCCAGGTCAAGGGGGTCTTCGGGCCGACGAAGACCACCGCCGGCAAGCCCGACGTCCAGGCCGGCGACATGGACATCAGCAAGGTGACGGTACTCGGCAACGCCTGGGGCCAGTTCAACATCGAGAAGTACGCGTCCCTCGCGCCCGACGTGCTCATCTCCACGATGTTCGACGACGCCGGCACCCTCTGGTACGTCCCGGACGAGTCCAGGAAGAAGATCGCCCAGCTCGCCCCCAGCGTCGGCGTCTCCGTCTACGACCGCCAGCTCACCCAGCCCCTCCAGCGCATGTGGGAGCTGGCCGAGTCGCTCGGCGCGGACATGAAGGCCGCCAAGGTCACCGACGCCAAGAAGCGGTTCGAGGACGCCGCCGCCCGGCTGCGTGCCGCCGCGAAGGCCAAGCCCGGCATCAAGGTGATGGCCGGTTCCGCGAGCGACCAGCTGTTCTACGTCTCCGGCACCAACCTCTCCATCGACCTTGAGTACTTCAAGGCCCTCGGCGTGAACTTCGTGGAGCCGCCGGAGAGCGCCAAGAAGCAGGGCGGCGGCTGGTACGAGTCGCTCAGCTGGGAGAACGTCGACAAGTACCAGGCCGACATCATCATGCTGGACGACCGCACCTCGGCGATCCAGCCGGCCGACATCACCAAGGCGACCTGGAAGAAGCTGCCCGCGGTGAAGGCGGGGCAGGTCATCGCCCGGTCCCCCGAGCCGATCCTGTCGTACGACAAGTGCGTCCCCCTGCTCACGAACCTGGCCGAGGCCCTGGAGAAGGCCAAGAAGGTCGCCTAGGCGCTCCGCCGCGAGGGCCGGCCGGCGCCGTGGCACCCCTCGCGGCAGGTGAACCGCCGGCCGTCCGTGGCCGGCCGGCCGGTTCCCCGCGCCCTCACGGCGCGCCCCCAGCCCCCTGAAACAGACTCAGGAGCCACCGATGACGACGGCCGTAGCCGCCCCGTTCCGTTTCTTCTCCCTTCAGGTCGTACGGTCGAGGCGGCTCGGCCCGTCCCTGGTCCGGATCGGCTTCGCCGGCCCCGATCTGCACGCCTTCCACTCCCACGGCCGCGACCAGTCCCTGTCCCTGTTCCTGCCGCATCCGGGCCAGCCCGAGCCGGTCGTCCCGCTGGAACTGGGCGACGGCTGGTGGCAGGGCTGGCGGGAACTGCCGGACGACGTTCGGGCGGTGATGCGCTCGTACACCCTGCGCGCCCTGCGACGGGACGCGCAGGGCCACACGACCGGGATCGACATCGACTTCGCCCTGCACGGCATCGAGCCCGGCGCGCCCACCCCCGCCGGCCCGGCCTCCCGCTGGGCGGCGCGCGCCGCCGCCGGCGACCGGGTCCTGCTGCTGGGCCCGGCCGTGGCCGACAACCGCGCGATCCGCTTCCGCCCGCCCGAGGACACCGGGCTCGTCGTGCTGTGCGCCGACGAGACGGCGGTGCCCGCCGCGACCGCGATCCTCGAATCCCTCCCCGCCGGGACCCGTGCCCGTGCCTGGCTGGAGGTCCCGCACGCCGGTGACGTCCAGGACGTGCGCACGGAGGCGGACGCGGAGATCACGTGGCTCGTACGGCGCGACGACGGGTCCCCCATGGCCGTCGATGCCGTACGGGCCGCCCCGCTGTCCGGCGCCGAGCGGCCGTACGTCTGGATCGCGGGCGAGTCCGGTCAGGTCAAGGCGTTGCGGCGGCACTTCGTGAGCGAACGCGGGGTGGACCGGCGATGTGTCACCTTCGTCGGCTACTGGCGGCAGGGGATGACGGAGGAACAGCTCCGGGCCGCCGAGTAGCCCCCTCCTCCCCCCGCGGCAGAGTGACGCCGGTCACTGGACAAGCACGCTCTGACGCCGTGAAACTTAGGTTAGGCTAACCTAAGTTGATCCCCGCACGGACCGTCCCTCGGAGGACCCCCACATGCGCTCGCACCTGCTCAATGGCCTCACCGCGGAGCACTACCGCCGCTCCGTGACCGAAGGAGTCGAGCGGGTGGCGGCCAAACTCGCCACCACCGACCGTCCGTTCACCGGCGTCACCGTGGACGCCCTCTCCCCCCGTATCGACGCGATCGACCTCGACCGTCCGCTCGGCGACACCGGCGCCGTCCTGGACGAACTGGAGGACGTCTACCTGCGGGACGCGGTCTACTTCCACCACCCCCGCTACCTCGCCCACCTCAACTGCCCGGTCGTCATCCCGGCGGTGCTCGGCGAGGCCGTGCTCTCCGCGGTCAACTCCTCGCTCGACACCTGGGACCAGTCGGCCGGCGGCACCCTCATCGAGCGCAAGCTCATCGACTGGACGACCGCCCGCATCGGCCTCGGCGAGAACGCCGACGGGGTCTTCACCTCCGGCGGCTCCCAGTCCAACCTCCAGGCGCTGCTGCTGGCGAGGGAGGAGACCAAGACCGACTCCCTCGCCCGCCTGCGCGTCTTCGCCTCCGAGGTGAGCCACTTCAGCGTCAGGAAGTCCGCGAAACTGCTCGGCCTCGGCCCGGACGCCGTGGTGAGCGTCCCGGTCGACCACGACAAGCGCATGCAGACCGTCGCCCTCGCCCGTGAGCTGGAGCGCTGCGCCCAGGACGGCCTGGTCCCCATGGCCGTCGTGGCCACCGCCGGCACCACCGACTTCGGCTCCGTCGACCCGCTGCCGGAGATCGCCGAGCTGTGCGCCCAGTACGGCGTCTGGATGCACGTCGACGCGGCCTACGGTTGCGGACTGCTCGCCTCGCTGAAGTACCGGGACCGGATCGACGGCATCGAGCGCGCCGACTCGGTCACCGTCGACTACCACAAGTCCTTCTTCCAGCCGGTGAGTTCCTCCGCCGTGCTGGTCCGGGACGCGGCCACCCTGCGGCACGCCACCTACCACGCGGAGTACCTGAACCCGCGCCGCATGGTGCAGGAACGTATCCCCAACCAGGTGGACAAGTCGCTCCAGACCACCCGCCGCTTCGACGCGCTCAAGCTGTGGCTGACCCTGCGCACGATGGGCGCCGACGGCATCGGGGAACTCTTCGACGAGGTCTGCGACCTGGCCCAGGAGGGCTGGCGGCTGCTGGCGGCCGACCCCCGCTACGACGTCGTCGTCCAGCCCACCCTGTCCACCCTCGTCTTCCGCTACATCCCGGCGGCCGTCACCGACCCGGCCGAGATCGACCGCGCCAACCTCTACGCCCGCAAGGCCCTGTTCGCCTCCGGCGACGCCGTGGTCGCGGGCACCAAGGTCGGCGGCCGCCACTACCTGAAGTTCACCCTGCTCAACCCCGAGACCCGGGCGGCCGACATCGCCGCCGTCCTCGATCTGATCGCCGGCCATGCCGAGCAGTACCTGGGAGAGTCCCTTGACCGCGCGTCCTGAAGCCCCCGCCACGACCCACGACTTCGTGGGGATCGGGCTCGGCCCCTTCAACCTCGGGCTCGCCTGCCTCACCGAGCCGATCGCCGAACTGGACGGCGTCTTCCTGGAGTCCAAGCCCGACTTCGAGTGGCACGCCGGCATGTTCCTGGACGGCGCCCACCTCCAGACCCCGTTCATGTCGGACCTGGTCACCCTGGCCGACCCGACCTCGCCGTACTCCTTCCTGAACTACCTGAAGGAGAAGGGCAGACTGTACTCGTTCTACATCCGCGAGAACTTCTACCCGCTGCGCGTCGAGTACGACGACTACTGCCGCTGGGCCGCCGGGAAACTGAGCAGCGTCCGCTTCGGCACCACCGTGACCGAGGTGACGTACGAGGACGAGCTGTACGTCGTCCGCACCGCGACCGGCACCACCTACCGCGCCCGCCATCTGGTCCTCGGCACCGGCACCGTGCCCTACGTCCCGCCCGCCTGCCAGGGACTGGACGGCGACTTCCTGCACACCTCCCAGTACATGCACCGCAAGGCGGAGCTACAGCGCAAGAAGTCCATCACGATCGTCGGCAGCGGCCAGAGCGCGGCCGAGATCTACCACGAGCTGCTCGCCGAGACGGACGTCCACGGCTACCGGCTGGACTGGGTCACCCGGTCCCCGCGGTTCTTCCCGCTGGAGTACACCAAGCTGACCCTGGAGATGACCTCCCCGGACTACATCGACTACTTCCGGGCGCTGCCCGAGGAGACCCGGTACCGGTTGGAGAAGCAGCAGAAGGGCCTGTTCAAGGGCATCAACTCGGACCTGATCGACTCGATCTTCGACCTGCTGTACCAGAAGAACGTGGAGAGCGGCGACCGCCCGGTGCCCACCCGGCTGCTCACCAACTCCACCCTGCGCACGGCGGCGTACCAGGACGGCGCCTACACCCTCGGCTTCCGCCAGGACGAGCAGGGCAAGGACTTCGAGATCCGCTCCGAGGGCCTGGTCCTGGCCACCGGCTACCACTACACGCCGCCGGCCTTCCTCGCCCCGGTCCGGGACCGGCTCCGCTTCGACGGCCACGGCCGCTACGACATCGCCCGCAACTACTCCATCGACGTGACGGGCCGCGGCGTCTTCCTCCAGAACGCCGGCGTCCACACGCACAGCATCACCAGCCCCGACCTGGGCATGGGCGCGTACCGGAACGCGTACATCGTCCGTGAGCTGCTCGGCACGGAGTACTACCCGGTCGAGAAGACCATCGCGTTCCAGGAGTTCGCCGTATGACGTTCACCTTCCGTACCGTCGATCCGCTGAAGGACGGCGAACTCCTGCACTCCTGGGTCACCCATCCCAAGGCGGCCTTCTGGATGATGCAGGACGCCAGGCCGGAGGACGTCGAGCGCGCCTACATGGAGATCGCGGCGGACGAGCACCACCACGCACTGCTCGGGCTCCGGGACGGCACGCCCGTCTTCCTGATGGAGAAGTACGACCCCGCGCACCGGGAACTGGTGGGGCTGTACGACCCGCGGCCCGGGGACGTCGGTATGCACTTCCTGACCCCGGCGACGGACACCCCCGTGCACGGCTTCACCCGGTCCGTGATCACCGCCGTGCTGGCGCATCTCTTCGCGGACCCGGCCGTCGAGCGCGTCGTCGTCGAGCCGGACGTCCGCAACAAGGCCGTGCACGCCCTGAACGAGGCCGTCGGCTTCGTGGCGGAGCGGGAGATCGACAAGCCGGAGAAGCGAGCCCTGCTGAGCTTCTGCACCCGTGAACAGTTCGAGAAGGCGGTGACCGCATGACCCTCGCCGACACCGTGGCCCATCTGTCCCCCGAGCACTGGGCGACCGCCAACCGGCTGCTGCTGCGCAAGGCGCTGGCCGAGTTCGCGCACGAGCGTCTGATCACGCCCGAGAAGGACGGCGACCGGTACGTCGTCCGCAGCGACGACGGTCTCACCGCCTACCGGTTCGCCGCCGTGCGGCGGGCCCTGGACCACTGGGAGATCGACCCCGGCTCCCTCACCCGGCACCGTGACGGCGGCGAACTCCCCCTCGCCGCCATGGACTTCTTCATCGAGCTGAAGGACTCCCTGGGGCTGAGCGACGAGATCCTGCCGGTCTACCTGGAAGAGATCTCCTCCACCCTCTCGGGCACCTGCTACAAGCTCACCAAGCCCCCCGTCACCTCCGCGGAGCTGGCGGTGAGCGGCTTCCAGGCCATCGAGACCGGGATGACCGAGGGCCACCCCTGCTTCGTCGCGAACAACGGGCGGCTCGGTTTCGGCGTCCACGAGTACCTGTCGTACGCGCCCGAGACGGCGAGCCCGGTCCGGCTGGTGTGGCTCGCCGCGCACCGCTCGCGGGCCGCGTTCACGGCGGGCGTGGGGATCGAGTACGAGTCCTTCCTGCGCCAGGAGCTGGGCGAGAGCACGGTGGAGCGGTTCCGTGCCGTCCTCTCCGGCCAGGGCCTCGACCCCGCCGACTACCTGTTCATCCCGGTCCACCCCTGGCAGTGGTGGAACAAGCTCGGCGTCACGTTCGCCGCCGAGGTGGCCCGGCGCCACCTCGTCTGCCTCGGCGAGGGCGACGACGAGTACCTGGCCCAGCAGTCCATCCGCACCTTCTTCAACGCCACCAGCCCGCACAAGCACTATGTGAAGACGGCCCTGTCCGTCCTCAACATGGGCTTCATGCGCGGCCTCTCGGCGGCCTACATGGAGGCGACCCCGGCCATCAACGACTGGCTGGCCCAGCTCATCGAGAGCGACCCGGTGCTGAAGGCCACCGGCCTCACGATCATCCGGGAACGGGCCGCCGTCGGCTACCGGCACCTGGAGTACGAGCGGGCCACCGACCGCTACTCGCCGTACCGCAAGATGCTGGCGGCGCTGTGGCGGGAGAGCCCGGTGCCCTCGCTGCGGGACGGCGAGACCCTCGCCACCATGGCCTCCCTGCTGCACGTGGACCACGAGGGCGCCTCCTTCGCCGGCGCGCTGATCGCCCGCTCGGGCCTGACGCCCACCGAGTGGCTGCGCGGCTATCTGCGGGCCTACTACACCCCGCTGCTGCACAGCTTCTACGCCTACGACCTGGTGTTCATGCCGCACGGCGAGAACGTGATCCTGGTCCTGGAGGACGGCGTGGTGCGGCGGGCGGTCTACAAGGACATCGCCGAGGAGATCGCCGTCATGGACCCGGACGCGGCCCTGCCGCCCGAGGTGCGGCGGATCCGCGTGGAGGTCCCCGAGGACAAGAAGCTGCTGTCGATCTTCACCGACGTCTTCGACTGCTTCTTCCGCTTCCTCGCCGCCCGCCTCGCGGCCGAGGGCGTCCTGGAGGAGGACGGCTTCTGGCGCACGGTCGCCGAGGTCACCCGCGAGTACCAGGAGGCGAACCCCGGACTGGCCGACAAGTTCCGCCAGTACGACATGTTCGCCCCCGAGTTCGCGCTGTCCTGCCTCAACCGGCTCCAGCTGCGCAACAACCGGCAGATGGTGGACCTCGCCGACCCGTCCGGCGCGCTCCAGCTGGTCGGCGACCTGAAGAACCCCCTCGCCGGGTTCTGACGGCACCACGGACGGGCGGGCACCCCGGAGTACGGTCCTCCGGGGTGCCCGCCGGCCGTCGCGCACCGGGTTCCCGCCCGGCGCCGGCCGTGCTCAGCGCGCCGGCCAGGGGACCTGCGGGGACCGGTAGTAGTGGATGCCCAGGGCGTCCCACCGCGGGCCCTGGGCGGCCAGCCGCACCTTGTAGCCGCTCCAGCCGTGCGTGGCCGCCGGCGACCAGCCCAGCTCGGCCGCGCCCGCGAGCCGCGGGAACGCCAGGTACTCGATGTCGGCGGACTTCTTCACGGTCTCCGACCACAGGGGCGCCTCGACCCCCCGGACCGCCGAGGCGGGCACCCCGGAGAGATACGCGCCCGGATTCCAGTCGTAGGACCGCCGCACCTCCACCAGGCCCGCCCACCGGGTGCCCAGCCCGGTGTCCTTCGTGTACTTCATGTCCAGGTACACCCGGTCGGCCGGGGACAGGATCAGCCCGGTGCCGTTCCGGGCCGCCTCGGCCACCTGGGCCTTCTCCGCCGCGCCGGTGCCGTCCAGGCCCCAGTACTGGGCGAGGGCGCCCTCGGCCGGGTGCGCGCCGGTGAGCTGGTGCCAGCCGATGACCGTCTTGCCGTACCGGGCGACGACCGGCTGCACGCGGTCCATGAACGTCACGTAGTCGCCGTGCGGCGTGGAGTGCGCCTCGTCGCCGCCGATGTGCAGATAGCGGCCCGGGGTGAGGGCGGCCAGTTCCCGGACCACGTCGTCCACGAAGTCGTAGGTGACCGCCTTGGGCACGCACAGCGAGCTGAAACCCACCTGGGTGCCGGTGTACAGCGGGGGTGCCACGCCGTCGCAGTCGAGCCGCGCGTAGGAGGCGAGGGCCGCGTTGGTGTGGCCCGGCATGTCGATCTCCGGCACGACCTCCAGATAGCGGGAGGCCGCGTACCGGACGATCTCCCGGTAGTCGGCCTTGGTGTAGTGGCCGCCCGGCCCGCCGCCGACCTGGGTGGAGCCGCCGTAGGAGGCCAGGCGCGGCCACGAGTCGATCGCGATGCGCCAGCCCTGGTCGTCGCTGAGGTGCAGATGCAGCTCGTTGATCTTGTACAGGGCGAGCTGGTCGATGTAGCGCTTGACCTGGGCGACGGTGAAGAAGTGCCGGGAGACGTCCAGCATGGCGCCCCGGTAGGCGTAGCGGGGACGGTCCCGCACGGTGCCGCCGGCGATCTGCCAGGGGCCGCGCTGGACGGTCTTCCTCTCCACGGCCGCCGGGAGGAGCTGACGCAGCGTCTGCACACCGTGGAAGAGCCCGGCGGGCGTGCGCGCGGTGAGGGTCACGCCGCCGGCGCCGCTCAGCAGCCGGTAGCCCTCGGCACCGAAGTCGCCGTCGGCCAGGTGCAGTCGGATGCCGCCGGTGCCGTGGTCGGTGACCGGCAGCGGGTAGCCGGTGGCGGGGCGGAGCAGTCCGGCCAGGTAGGTGCCGACGCGGCGGACCTCGGCGGAGGCGTCGACACGGATGCCGGTCGCGCGGGTGATGCGGTACGGCGTGCCGCCCGGCGTGACCGAGGCGGGTGCCGGGACCACCCGGCTCAGCGGGGCCGGGGCGGCGGCCCGCGCCTCGGGGGCCGCGCCGAGCGTGCCGGCACCGGCCGCCGCGAGAAGCAGCAGCGAACCGAGGACGCGGGGCGTTCGGGGAGTCGTGCCGTGGTGCTGTCTCACATGCGCTCCCTTCGGATGTGACCGTCCGTCGGACGTGGCTGTCCGCCCGACGTGGTCGAGACCACTGTCCCGCAGATCGGGTGGAACAATCCCCGCATGGCGGAAATCCTCCGGAAGGACGGCACCTGGGCCCTCGACGGCGACGCCGTGCGCGTCACCCCGGGCCGGGACAGGAGCGTCGGCCCGTTCCGCCGGGAACTGGACGAACTCCTGCTATCGCCGGACGCGTTGGCCGGCGTCTCCTTCGAGGCCGGAGGGCGGGGCGGCTCAGGCTGCGGCCGCGCGACGGCGCCGACCCGCTGCTCCAGGCCCGTCCTGGCCGAGCAGGCGGTCCTCAAGCGGCTGTGAGCGCCGTGCGGACCGCCTGCTCGCCGGACGCCTACTTGGCCCGGCGGGAGACCGTGAAGTGGTCGATGCGGTCGCCGGTCTCGGCGATGCCCGACACGGTCAGCGTGGCCTGCCGGCCCTTCGGCGCGGGCGTGACGTCCACCCGCAGGAAGGAGTAGTTGAGGTAGCGCACCCGGGACCAGGCGACGGTCTCGTTGACCTTGCCGTCCTTGGTGTTGACGAACGAGGCCACGGAGTCGGTCTCGTGCTCGTGCCCCTCGTAGGAGTCGGGAGCGGAGAAGGCGTACAGGCTGCGGCCCGCCGCGCCCGCGGTGACGTACACCACGCCCTCGGTCTCGGGGTAGGCCGTGCCGCCGATCGGCAGCTTCTTGGTGACCTTGTCGCCCTTGATGACGTCGGTGCGCTCGTACTGGTGGTTGTGGCCGTTGATGACCAGGTCCACCGTGTACTTCTCGAACAGCGGCACCCACTCCTGGCGCACACCCCCCTCCGAGGCGTGCGCGGTGGAGGTGCAGTAGGCGCAGTGGTGGAAGAAGACCACGATGAAGTCGACGTCCTTCGACGCCCGGTACTTCTTCAGCTGGGTTTCCAGCCACTTGGTCTGGGTTCCTCCGGATATGCCCAGGTTCGCCGGGATCTCGAAGGAGATGTCGTTGGCGTCGAGCGAGATGACCGCCGTGTTGCCGTAGACGAAGGAGTAGACGCCCGGCAGGTTCGCCTTGTCGGGGCCGTTGTCCGGGAGGTTCCAGCGGGCCTCCTCGCCGCCGTAGCCGTTGGGCGAGTACCAGGCCTCCATGTCGTGGTTGCCGTACGCCGGCATCCACGGGACCTGCTTGGCCACCGACTCGGTCTGGGCGAGGAAGGAGTCCCAGGTGCGCGAGTCGAACCCGGTGTCGGCGGTCTTGCCGGCGCCGGACGGGTCGGCGTACGCGATGTCACCGGCGTGCAGGTGGAAGGCCGGGTTCTGGCCGAGGAGCAGGCTGTTGTTGGCCAGGCCGTGGTAGCCGACCCCCTCGTCGCCGAACGCGGTGAAGGTGAACGGCGCCTTGTGGGCCGGGGCGGTGGTGAAGGTGCCGAGGGTGCCCAGCAGGTGCGGCTCGGCCGGGTCGAAGCCCTGGTGGCCGACGCCGTAGTAGTACGTCCTGCCGGGACGCAGGTGGGTGAGCTTGGCGTGGAGGTAGTACTGGGTGTGGTCGCCGCTCGCACCGACACCGGCCGGGGTGTAGAGGGTGCGCACCTCGGCCTCGATCTTGCGGGAGAGGTCCCAGGGGTGGGCGCCGATGCGGATGAACGGCTTCTTCACCGAGACCGGGACCTGCCAGGAGACGGTGATCTCGGTGCGGGGGTCGTTGCCCCAGGCCAGGTGGCGGCCGAAGGGAGCGACGAAGGCACCGTCGACCGGCTCGGCGGTGGCGTGGTCGCGCTGTGCCGGCACCGCGGCCTGGGCGGTGGCACCCGGCACGAACGCGCCGCCCGCGACGGCGCCCAGCGTGACGGCACCGCCCCTGATCATGGTCCGCCGCGAGAATCTGGCGCGCAGGTACTCGTGCTGCTCGGCCATGCTCATGCGCTCGGCCAGCTTCTCGGGTACGCCCATACGAGGAATGTCCATGGCGTCTGAAACTCGTGGGTTCGGGCAACGCGACGCAAGACGCAGGATGGACAGTGTGCGAACAAAGATCCATAAGAGTTTCAACAGGGGTCTGCCCGAAATCGGGCACGATTCTTGCGAAACGAGCGCCGGTACCCCAGGATCTACCGGGTGCACGACGAACTCCTTGATCACCTGACGCGTTCCACGCCCCTGAGCCGGGGCGAGGCACTGCGTGTGGTCCAGGACGTGCTCGCCTACTTCGACGAGACGACCCAGGACTTCGTCCGTCGCCGCCACCGCGAACTCCAGGGCCAGGGCCTGGTGAACACGGAGATCTTCGAACGGATCGAGGCGGACCTGAAATACCGGGCGGTGGCGCCGCCGGAGCTGACGCTCAGGCAGCTGCGCCGCATGGTCTACGGCTGAGAACCAGCCGGTCCGGACCAGCGACAGCCAAGGGATACCTCTATATATGTGCGGAATTGTCGGTTACATCGGGAAGCGTGACGTCGCCCCTCTCCTCCTGGAGGGCCTCCAGCGGCTGGAGTACCGCGGCTACGACTCGGCGGGCATCGTCGTCACCTCCCCGAAGACGCCCGGCCTGAAGATGGTCAAGGCCAAGGGCCGGGTGCGCGACCTGGAGGCCAAGGTCCCGGCGCGCTTCAAGGGCACCACCGGCATCGCCCACACCCGCTGGGCCACCCACGGCGCCCCCTCGGACGTGAACGCCCACCCGCACATGTCCGCCGACCAGAAGGTCGCGGTCGTCCACAACGGCATCATCGACAACGCCGGCGACCTGCGCCGCAAGCTGGAGGCGGACGGCGTCGAGTTCCTCTCCGAGACCGACACCGAGGTCCTCACCCACCTCATCGCCCGCTCCACGGCCGAGAAGCTGGAGGACAAGGTCCGCCAGGCGGTCCGGGTGATCGAGGGCACCTACGGCATCGCCGTCCTGCACGCCGACCACCCGGACCGGATCGTGGTGGCCCGCAACGGCTCCCCGGTCGTCCTCGGCATCGGCGAGAAGGAGATGTTCGTCGCATCGGACATCGCCGCGCTGGTCACCCACACCCGGCAGATAGTGACCCTCGACGACGGCGAGATGGCCACCCTCAAGGCCGACGACTTCCGCACCTACACCACCGAGGGCACCCGCACGACGGCCGAGCCCACCACGGTGGAGTGGGAGGCCGAGTCGTACGACATGGGCGGCCACGACACCTACATGCACAAGGAGATCCACGAGCAGGCCGACGCCGTGGACCGTGTGCTGCGCGGCCGCATCGACGACCGGTTCTCCACCGTGCACCTCGGCGGCCTCAACCTGGATGCCCGCGAGGCCCGGCAGATCCGCCGCGTGAAGATCCTCGGCTGCGGCACCTCGTACCACGCGGGCATGATCGGCGCCCAGATGATCGAGGAGCTGGCCCGCATCCCCGCCGACGCCGAGCCGGCCTCCGAGTTCCGCTACCGCAACCCGGTGGTCGACCCCGACACCCTCTACATCGCGGTCTCCCAGTCCGGTGAGACCTACGACGTCCTGGCCGCCGTCCAGGAGCTGAAGCGCAAGGGCGCGCGGGTCCTCGGCGTGGTCAACGTGGTGGGCTCGGCGATCGCCCGCGAGGCCGACGGCGGCATCTACGTGCACGCCGGCCCCGAGGTCTGCGTCGTCTCCACCAAGTGCTTCACCAACACCACGGTCGCCTTCGCCCTGCTCGCCCTGCACCTGGGCCGCACCCGGGACCTCTCCGTCCGCGACGGCAAGCGGATCATCGAGGGCCTGCGCAAGCTGCCGGAGCAGATCACCGAGATCCTCAAGCAGGAGGAGGCCGTCAAGGAGCTGGCGGAGCAGTACGCCGACGCCCGCTCGATGCTCTTCATCGGCCGCGTCCGGGGCTACCCGGTGGCGCGCGAGGCCTCCCTCAAGCTCAAGGAGGTCTCCTACATCCACGCCGAGGCCTACCCCGCCTCCGAGCTGAAGCACGGCCCGCTGGCCCTCATCGAGCCGGCCCTGCCGACGGTCGCGATCGTCCCCGACGACGACCTGCTGGAGAAGAACCGCGCGGCGCTGGAGGAGATCAAGGCCCGCGAGGGCAAGATCCTGGCGGTGGCGCACCAGCCGCAGGAGAAGGCGGACCAGACGATCATCGTCCCGAAGAACGAGGACGAACTGGACCCGATCCTGATGGGCATCCCCCTCCAGCTCCTGGCGTACCACACGGCGAAGGCCCTGGGCCGGGACATCGACAAGCCGCGGAACCTCGCGAAGTCGGTCACGGTGGAGTAGGACCCCCTGAAGGGGCGCGGGTGACGGCGCCCGCCAGGAGCGCGAGGCACCGCGCCCCGCCAGGGACGCGGATCACCGCGCGAGCGGCCACGCCGCACCCGCACCGGCGCGACAACGGAACGGACCCCCACGTGTGCCACCGAACACGTGGGGGTCCTTCCCGTGCCGCGGAGTATCAGCCGGTGGCCGTCACCCCCCGGCCGGCGGCACGCCGAGGAAGCGCTGTCGGCCAGTGCGCGAGCGCCGCCGTCCCCGCGTACCAGGCCACCGCCCCGCCGGCCACGGCGGCCCAGCCGCCGGCCGCCAGCAGGCCGACCAGGAACAGGGCGACTCCGCCCACGTAGTGGGCGACTGACACGGCGTCGGACGCGGTGACGCCGTCGATGACACCGGTCGTGCCGAGCCCGGACGCCAACAGGGTTGCCCCCAGGGCGAGTCGGCCGACGGCGGTGGTGCTTCCGCTTCCCGCGGAGGCTTCGTCGTCCACGGCAGGCTCCCTTCGTGCCGTGCTGTCGCGCGGTGAGCGGTATATGCCCTTCACAAGGACACGAACCACCTCTACGCGCGAGTAGTTTCGCGCTGCACAAAGGGAGTCGAGGGCGTCAGGGAATGACGATCACGGGCCGCTGCGCCCGCTTGGCGAGCCGTCCCGCGACGGACCCGAAGATGCGGCCGACGATGCCGTGCGTGGAGCCGACGACGATCGCGTCCGCCTCGTACTCCCGCCCCACCTCTTCGAGTTCGTGGCAGATGTCCCCGCCCCGCTCGACCAGGATCCACGGAACCTCGGCCAGATAGTCCGCACAGGCCAGCTCCAGCCCCAGCACCTCGGTGCGGTGGTCCGGCACGTCGACGAAGACGGGCGGCTCGCAGCCGGCCCACACGGTGGTGGGCAGCCGGTTGGCGACATGCACGATGATCAGACCGGAGTGGGAGCGGTGGGCCATGCCGATCGCGTACGCGAGGGCGCGCTCGCTGGAGGTGGAGCCGTCGAAGCCGACGACGACTCCGTGCCGGAAGGCGGGGTCGCAGGAAGGGCGTGGGTCTTCCGCCGCCAGGGGATCGGCCGCCGTGGGATCGGCGACCGGCCGCTTGCGGTCCGCGGGATCGAAGAATTCGTGACCGGCCATGACTGTCTCGGCGTTGTGATCCTTTATGGGTGGGACGACAGTGTGCGGCGGAGCTGTGTCCGGGAAACATCTTCCCAAGCCCATACCCCCAAGGGTACGGCGGCACGCCTCCTGAGCCCAGATCCCGCGCACGCTCCGTGAGCGGTCCCCCGACGTCCGTAGGGGTTCACCGGAGCATGCACGAGCCGCGCCCGTAACGCAATGGTTGCTGCCCCGTACAGGCGGTTTGCACGGCATTCACAAGTGCGCGGCCGGTGACCGACCGGTCGGACGGACGTTGAACCGGGGTGAGCCACCGCCACAGGGAGTACGAGATGCCCGGACCCCGCTCCAGCAGCGAGCCGCGCCCCGCGCCGGACACGGCGAGCGACGTGATCCGCTGGGCCGCCTTCAGCTGCGTGCTCGTCCCCGTGGTCCTGCTCTGGTACGGCACCTCGCTGGCCGGCGCCGCGGGCACCGCCTTCGGCCTCGCCGCCGTCACCGCCGCCTGCCGGGTACTGCTGCGACACTCCGAGCGGCGTACCGAGCGTTGCGCCACGCAAAGAGGCGGACGTCACACCCGGGGACAGACACCGGTCGACTGACCTGTTTCCGCGCCTCTGAACGCTGCTTTTCAGCCAACTTCTGGATATCGCCCAGGAGGGGTCCGAACCACCCCCCAACCCCCGTTCCACCTGCACGGAAAGGGTCTACGGACCGCTGCGCACCCTACGCGGTTTGGCCACTGCGACAAGGCGCACTTCCCTGCACGCCTCCCGAGTGCAACGCTTCGTGATCGAATGCTTCACGCCAAGTTGTCATGTCGACAATGTGCCGCGTGTGGAACTGGTCACCGCGCCATCGCGGGAGCCAGTAGATTTCGATCTTGAACTGTCTTACGGCGGGGGACTCGTGCAGGACCGAGGGGAAACGTGCAGGAGCGACACAACCGAGGAGCCGCGACCACCGAGGGGGGCTTAGCAGTATGAGCCACGACTCCACTGCCGCGCAGGAGGCCGCAGTCCGGAAACTCTCCGGGCGACGGCGCAAGGAGATCGTCGCGGTGCTGCTGTTCAGCGGCGGCCCCATCTTCGAGAGTTCCATTCCGCTGTCGGTGTTCGGGATCGACCGCCAGGACGCCGGCGTGCCGCGCTACCGCCTGTTGGTGTGTGCCGGCGAGGAAGGCCCGCTGCGGACCACAGGGGGCCTGGAACTCACCGCACCGCATGGGCTGGAGGCGATCTCACGCGCCGGGACGGTCGTCGTACCGGCCTGGCGCTCGATCACCTCACCGCCGCCGGAGGAAGCACTCGACGCGCTGCGCCGGGCACACGAGGAAGGCGCCCGCATCGTCGGGCTGTGCACGGGCGCGTTCGTGCTCGCGGCGGCCGGACTGCTGGACGGCCGCCCGGCGACCACCCACTGGATGTACGCGCCGACGCTGGCCAAGCGCTATCCGTCGGTGCACGTCGATCCGAGGGAGCTGTTCGTCGACGACGGCGACGTGCTCACCTCGGCGGGTACGGCGGCCGGAATCGATCTCTGTCTTCACATCGTGCGGACCGACCACGGCAACGAGGCGGCCGGCGCGCTCGCCCGGCGCCTGGTGGTGCCACCGCGCCGGTCGGGCGGCCAGGAGCGCTATCTCGACAGGTCTTTACCCGAAGAGATCGGCGCCGACCCGCTGGCCGAGGTCGTCGCCTGGGCGCTGGAACACCTCCACGAGCAGTTCGACGTGGAGACGCTGGCGGCACGCGCCTATATGAGCCGCCGTACGTTCGACCGCCGGTTCCGCTCGCTGACCGGCAGCGCGCCGTTGCAGTGGCTGATCACCCAGCGGGTGCTCCAGGCGCAGCGGCTGCTGGAGACGTCGGACTACTCCGTGGACGAGGTGGCGGGCCGCTGCGGCTTCCGCTCCCCCGTCGCGCTGCGCGGGCACTTCCGCCGCCAGCTCGGCTCGTCCCCCGCCGCCTACCGGGCCGCCTACCGGGCCCGCCGGCCGCAGGGCGACAAGCCGGGCGAGGCGGAACCACCGGTGCCCGCCTCCGGCCAGCCGGGCCCTTCCCTGGGCCTGCCCGGCCCCGCGCCGGTGGGTCACCCACCCGCCATGCTGCACCCGGACCGGGACAGCGGCGTACCGATGCAGAGCCGCCGTGCGGCGGCCGGCGCGGTGGGACTGCTGCCGGGGCCACGGAGCGGTAACTGAGAAAGAGGGGGGCGAGCCGGTGCTCGCCCCCCTCTTCGCATGCCGCGCGAGTCCGCCGGATCTCCGGCGTGCCGTGCGAGTCCGCCGGTCGTCGCGTGCCGCGCGAGTCCGCCGGTCGTCGCGTGCCGCGCGAGTCCGCGGGCGAGCCCGGCACCGGCACGGGGGCACCCAAAAGCTCAGGCCCGCTTTAGGGTGGTCGCATGAACGATCGCATGGTGTGGATCGACTGCGAGATGACCGGCCTCTCGCTGTCCGACGACGCGCTCATCGAGGTGGCCGCCCTCGTCACCGACTCCGAGCTGAACGTGCTCGGCGAGGGAGTCGACATCGTCGTACGCCCGCCGGACCGGGCCCTGGAGACGATGCCGGAGGTGGTGCGTCAGATGCACACCGCGTCCGGACTGCTCGCCGAGCTGGAGCACGGCACGACCCTCCAGGACGCCGAGGCGCAGGTGCTGGCCTATGTGAAGGAGCACGTCAAGGAGCCCGGCAAGGCCCCGCTGTGCGGCAACTCCGTGGGCACCGACCGGGGCTTCCTGCTGCGGGACATGCCGACCCTGGAGGACTACCTCCACTACCGGATCGTCGACGTGTCCTCGATCAAGGAGCTGGCCCGCCGCTGGTACCCGCGGGCGTACTTCAACAGTCCGGAGAAGAACGGCAACCACCGGGCCCTCGCCGACATCCGCGAGTCGATCGCCGAGCTGCGCTACTACCGCGAGGCCGTCTTCGTGCCGCAGCCCGGCCCGGACTCCGACACCGCGAAGGCGATCGCCGCCAAGCACGTCCTGCCCGCGCAGTAGCCGTTCGCGCGGGCCCCGGGGAGCCCGCTTCGCGGCCCGCGCGAAAACGTGTGCGCGAGCACCCCTTCGGACCCTGTAGACTTCTTCTCGGCCGGTCGGGGAAACGACAAGTTCCACCGCCGGTCATGGTGGGTGTAGCTCAGCTGGTAGAGCACCTGGTTGTGGTCCAGGATGCCGCGGGTTCGAGTCCCGTCACTCACCCTGTGTCATCAGCCGGTGACTCCGTCGCAAGACGGGGTCACCGGCTGATCGCGTTTCCACTGGTGGCGGGACCGGGGCGGGACGGGCGGACACGTTCCGGACCCCTCCGCCGTGACCCGCCCCCGCGCCGCGGCTTCCGCCACGGGACCGCCCATCGCTCCAGGACGCCGGCGCGCCGGGCGGGCCCGCCCGGCGCCCGCCCGCCCCTCCCCGCCGTCACGACGACGCCCGCACCACCAGTTCCGTGGGCAGGACCGCCCGGCGGCGGTCCAGGCCGCGCGAGGTCGCCGGGCGGCGGTCGGCGATCTCGGTCAGGAGCAGGTCGATCATCGCGCGCCCCATCTCCTCGATCGGCTGGCGGACGCTGGTGAGCGGGGGGTCCATGTGGCGGGCGATGGCCGAGTCGTCGTATCCGACCAGCGCGACGTCGTCGGGGATACGGCGGCCCGCCTCGCGCAGCACCTGCCGGGCGCCGGCCGCCATCACGTCCGAGCCGGCGAAGACCGCGTCCAGACCGGGATCGCGGGACAGCAGGGTCGTCATCGCGCGGCGGCCCCCCTCCTCGGTGAAGTCCCCCGGCTCGATCAGGAGTTCGTCCACCGGGTGGCCCGCGTCGCGCAGGGCGTCGCGGTAGCCGGCGGCGCGGCGCTGGGCGCCGTAGACGTCGAGGCGGCCGGTGATGTGCGCGATCCGGCTGCGGCCCCGGCCCAGCAGGTGCTCCACCGCCGAGCGGCCGCCGCCGTAGTTGTCCGAGTCGACCGAGGTCAGCGACTCGGCCGCCGAGCGCGGGCCGCTGATCACGGCCGGGATCTCCAGCTGAGACAGGAGATCGGGGAGGGGGTCGTCGGCATGGACGGAGACCAGGAGGACCCCGTCGACGCGGTGCGCCGCCAGGTACTGGGCCAGGCGCTGCCGTTCCCGGTCGCTGCCGGCGAAGATCAGCAGCAGCTGCATCTCGGTGTCGGACAGTTCGGCCCCGACCCCCCGCAGCATGTCGGAGAAGTACGGCTCGGCGAAGAAGCGGGTCTCGGGCTCGGGGACCACCAGGGCGATGGCGTCGGTGCGGTTGGCGGCGAGGGCGCGGGCCGCGGTGTTGGGGACGTAGCCGAGTTCGGCGACGGCGGCCTCGACGGCGGCACGGGTGGCGTCGCTGACCCGGGGCGAGCCGTTGATCACACGGGAGACCGTGCCCCGCCCGACGCCGGCCCGGGCGGCGACCTCTTCGAGGGTGGGCCGCCCTCCGCTCCGGCCCCGCCCTCCGTGGCTTGCCATGGGCTCCGCCTTTCTCGCCGTGTCCTGCTTCTGGCTGGAATCTAACAGTCCCGACCGGCACGACGAGCGGTACCAAGGTGTCCACGAGGGCAGTTAACAGGCAGATAACTGAACGCAGTTACCCCGGTCCGCTCCCTTGACACCCCGCCGGGAACCGACGACTCTTCAACACATCACTGGTGGGAGCGCTCCCACAGTACCTGACACCTACACATCCCGCACGTTCCCCGCCCGAGCCGCAGCGACATACGAACGGGCCCGATCCATGCAGTTGGCCGGGGGGTCGGCACGTCAGGCAACAGGAGGACGCAATGCGCACGAGCATCCGCCGGTCCCAGCGACTGATGGCCCTCGCGGCCGTCGCCGCGCTGACCACGGGGCTGCTGGCCGGCTGCGCCAACGACTCGGACGACGACTCGTCGGACAACTCGGGTGGCGGCGGTGGCGGCGACGGCAAGATCACGCTGACCATCGGGACCTTCGGCGTCTTCGGCTACAAGCAGGCCGGCCTCTACGACGAGTACATGAAGCTCCACAAGGACATCACCATCAAGGAGAACGTCACCACCCGTACCGACGTGTACTGGCCGAAGGTGCTCACCCGTCTCCAGGCCGGAGCGGGCACGGACGACATCGAGGCCATCGAGATCGGCAACGTCACCGAGGCCGTGCAGACCCAGGCCGACAAGTTCGTGGACCTCGGCAAGGAGGTCGACAAGTCGCAGTGGCTGGACTGGAAGAACGCCCAGGCCACCACCAAGGACGGCAAGCTCATCGGGCTGGGGACCGACACCGGGCCGATGGCGGTCTGTTACCGCAAGGACCTGTTCCAGAAGGCCGGGCTGCCGACCGACCGGACCAAGCTCGCCGAGATGTGGAAGGGCGACTGGTCCAAGTACGTCGACGTCGGCAAGCAGTACATGAAGAAGGCGCCCAAGGGCACCAAGTTCGTCGACTCGGCCTCCTCCGTCTACAACGCGGCGGTGGGCGGCGCGAGCGAGCGGTACTACGACAAGGACGGCAACGTCGTCTGGGACAAGTCCGAGGGGGTGAAGAAGGCCTGGGACGCCGCCATGACCGTCGCCACCAGCGACATGTCGGCGAAGCTGAAGCAGTTCGACCCCACCTGGGACCAGGGCTTCGCCAACGGCACCTTCGCCTCCGTCGCCTGCCCGGCCTGGATGATCGGCTACATCGAGCAGAAGTCCGGTGACTCCGGCAAGGGCAAGTGGGACGTGGCGGCGGCGCCGGCCGCGTCCAACTGGGGCGGTTCCTTCCTCGGTGTGCCGACCGCGACCAAGCACCAGAAGGAGGCCGTCGCCCTGGCGAAGTGGCTGACCGCCCCGGAGCAGCAGGCGAAGGTCTTCGCCAAGCAGGCCAGCTTCCCGTCGACCCCGTCGGTGTACGCGAGCCTGAAGCCGCAGGCCGACACCACCGCGTACTTCTCCGACGCGCCGCTCACCCAGATCTTCTCCGACTCGGCGAAGACCATCCCCGCCCAGCCCCTCGGCCCCAAGGACAAGCCGATCGACAACGCCATCAGCGACGTCGGCATCCTCCAGGTCGAGCAGAAGGGCAAGTCGCCCGAGCAGGGCTGGGACGCCGCGAAGAACGAGATCAAGGACGTGCTCGGCCAGTGACCAGCCCCAAGGAGGCTCTCGCGCACACCGCGTCGAGCGCCGACGCCGCGCCCGGCACCCCGCCGGGCGCGGCCCGGGGCGCTCGCGGTCGCGGTACGTCGGCAGGCGCCGACTCCTGGCGCAGCCGACTGTACCGCTGGGACATGAAGGCGTCGCCGTACGCGTTCGTCTCCCCGTTCTTCATCCTCTTCGGCGCGTTCACGCTGGTCCCGCTGCTCTACACGGCCTGGTACTCGCTGCACGACGTGCAGCTGTCGTCCCTCGACCACCAGACCTGGGCCGGCCTGGACAACTACGAGAACCTGTGGTCCTCGGACTTCTTCTGGAACGCCCTGAAGAACACCCTCGGCATCGGTGTCATCTCGACCGTGCCGCAGCTGCTGGCCGCGCTCGGGCTGGCGCACCTGCTGAACTACAAGCTGCGCGGCTCGACCGTGTGGCGGGTCGTGATGCTGACCCCGTACGCCACCTCGGTGGCCGCGGCGACCCTGGTGTTCACGCTGCTGTACTCGTGGGACGGCGGGATGATCAACTGGATCCTGCACTTCTTCGGGGTGGATCCGGTCAACTGGCGCGAATCAGACTGGGGCTCGAAGTTCGCGGTGTCGTCCATCGTGATCTGGCGGTGGACCGGGTACAACGCGCTGATCTACCTGGCCGCGATGCAGGCGATCCCGAGCGATCTGTACGAGTCGGCGGCGCTCGACGGTGCCAACCGCTGGCAGCAGTTCCGGCACGTCACGGTCCCGCAGCTGCGGCCGACGATCCTGTTCACGGTGGTGGTCTCCACCATCGGCGCGACCCAGCTGTTCGGTGAGCCGCTGCTGTTCGGCGGGGTCAGCGGCTCCAAGGGCGGTTCGGAACACCAGTTCCAGACGCTCGGTCTGTACATGTACGACCAGGGCTGGATCATCGGCAACCTCGGCAAGGCGTCCGCGATCGCCTGGTCGATGTTCCTGATCCTGCTGATCATCGCCGCGGTCAATCTGCTGCTCACCCGACGGCTGAGGAAGTCCCAATGACCCAACTGACCATTCCCCGGGCCGTGCGGAAGGAGCAGCGGCGCCGGGGCCGCACGGGCGCGGGCCGGCAGCTGCACGCGGGCCCGGTGACGTACGTCGTGCTGGCCGTGTTCGCGCTGGTCTCCCTGGCACCGCTGGTGTGGACGGCGGTCGCGGCCTCCCGCACCGACCGGCGGCTGGCCGAGACCCCGCCGCCGCTGTGGTTCGGCGGCAACCTGTTCAAGAACCTCCAGGCGGCCTGGGACCAGGCCGGGCTCGGCACCGCGATGTTCAACTCGGTGATCGTGGCGGGCACCATCACGGTGAGCACCGTGCTGTTCTCCACGCTGGCCGGCTTCGCCTTCGCCAAGCTGCGGTTCCGGTTCTCCGGACTGCTGTTGCTGCTGACCATCGGCACGATGATGATCCCGCCGCAGCTGGCCGTCGTACCGCTCTATCTGTGGATGGCCGACCTGGGCTGGTCCAACCAGTTGCAGACGGTGGTCCTGCCGAGCCTGGTGACCGCGTTCGGCACGTTCTTCATGCGGCAGTACCTGCTTCAGGCGCTGCCGAGCGAGCTGATCGAGGCGGCCCGGGTGGACGGGGCGAGCAGCCTGCGGGTGGTCTGGCACGTGGTCTTCCCGGCGGCGCGCCCCGCGATGGCGGTGCTGGGCCTGCTGACGTTCGTGTTCGCCTGGAACGACTTCCTGTGGCCGATCATCGCCCTGAACCAGCAGAACCCGACCGTGCAGGTGGCGCTGAACTCGCTCGGCACCGGGTACGTCCCGGACCAGGCGGTGATCATGGCGGGCGCGCTGCTCGGCACGCTGCCGCTGCTGCTCGCCTTCCTGCTGTTCGGCAAGCAGATCGTGGGCGGGATCATGCAGGGCGCGATCAAGGGCTGACCGGCCCGCCCCGTTGCAGGGGGGCCGGGCCACCGCCGCCCCGGCCCCTTCCTCCTCCCCCCTCCCCCCTCCCCCCTCCCCCCTCCCCCCTCTCGTCCGTCGGCTGTTCCGACCGTTCATGGGAGCGCTTCCATGTCTGACTCCGTTTCGTCCGTGACCTTTCCTCCCGCCTTCCTCTGGGGCGCCGCGACCTCGGCGTACCAGATCGAGGGAGCGGTGCGGGAGGACGGCCGCACCCCCTCGATCTGGGACACCTTCAGCCATACGCCGGGCCGGACGGCCGGCGGTGAGACCGGGGACACCGCGGTCGACCACTACCACCGCTACCGCGACGACGTGGCGCTGATGGCGGAGCTGGGCCTGAACGCGTACCGCTTCTCCGTCTCCTGGTCCCGGGTGCAGCCGACGGGCCGGGGGCCGGCGGTCCAGCGGGGCCTGGACTTCTACCGCCGCCTGGTCGACGAGCTGCTGGCGCACGGCATCAAGCCGGCGCTCACCCTCTACCACTGGGATCTGCCGCAGGAGCTGGAGGACGCGGGCGGCTGGCCGGAGCGGGACACCGCGTACCGCTTCGCCGAGTACGCACAGCTGGTCGGCGAGGCGCTGGGCGACCGGGTGGAGCAGTGGATCACTCTGAACGAGCCCTGGTGCAGCGCCTTCCTGGGCTACGGCTCCGGGGTGCACGCGCCCGGCCGCACCGACCCGGCGGCCTCCCTGCGCGCCGCCCACCATCTCAACCTGGCGCACGGCCTGGCCGCCTCGGCTCTCCGGACGGCGATGCCGGCCCGCAACCGGATCGCGATCAGCCTCAACTCCTCGGTCGTCCGGCCCCTCACCCAGGACCCGGCCGACCTGGACGCGGCCCGCCGGATCGACGACCTGGCCAACGGGATCTTCCACGGGCCGATGCTGCACGGCGCGTACCCGTCGTCGCTGTTCGACGCCACGCGCTCGGTGACCGACTGGTCGTACGTCCAGGACGGCGACGTCCGTACGATCAACGCCCCCCTGGACGCGCTGGGCCTGAACTACTACACGCCGGCGCTGGTCTCGGCCGTCCCCGGCGAGGTCAAGGGCCCCCGGGCGGACGGTCACGGGGCCAGCGACCATTCTCCCTGGCCCGGCGCCGACGACGTCCTCTTCCACCAGACTCCCGGCGAGCGCACGGAGATGGGCTGGACGATCGACCCCACGGGCCTGTACGACCTGCTCATGCGCTACGCGCGCGAGGCCCCGGGCCTGCCGCTGTACGTGACGGAGAACGGCGCGGCCTACGACGACAAGCCCGACCCCGAGGGCCGCGTCCACGACCCCGAGCGCATCGCCTATCTGCGCGGCCACCTGGCGGAGGTGCGCCGCGCCCTCACCGACGGCGCCGACGTGCGCGGCTACTACCTGTGGTCCCTGCTGGACAACTTCGAGTGGGCCTACGGCTACGGCAAGCGGTTCGGCGCGGTGTACGTGGACTACGCGACGCTGGAGCGGACGCCGAAGTCGAGCGCGCGGTGGTACGCGGAGACGGCACGGACCGGGGTGCTCGCGCCGGCGGAGACCGCTTAGGGCCTGTCTGACGATTCCCGTCTGCCGCGCTTCGGGCGACGACGCGAATCGTCGGACAGGCCCTAGCGGGGATCGGGCGCGGCACCCGGGCCGAGTGCCGCGCCTTCCGGGGAGCGCAGGACCGCGTCGCGGACGCGGGGGACGACCTCCGGGTCGAGTGCGGCGAGCACCGGGACGGCGTGGTGCCAGCCCTCCGGGGTGAGGGCCTCGGCGAGCAGGGACCGGGCCCGGGGGAGGTCGGGACCGCCGGGGGGCGGGAGGAGAGCGGTCAGGAAACGGCTGACGGTCGGCAGGCCGGACACGACGTGCTCGAAGGAGGCCGTGTACTGGGCGGCACCGGGAACCCCGGCGGCGTACGCGGCGAGTTCCGCGTAGGTCTGCGCACGGGCCGCCGGGGTGTCCCGCTCCTCGGCGATCCGGCTCGCCGCCGCGTGGTCGCCCAGCGCGGCGAGGACGAGCGCCCGTGTCGTCCCCGGAGGCGTGGGCCAGTACTCCTGATCCGCGGCGACGGCCAGGTCCAGGCGCCGGCGTGCCGCCTCCCGGTCGTCCAGCGCGATGACCAGACACATCATCAGTTCGTCGGAGAACGAGTTGCGGACGTCCCGGTCGCCGGCCCGGCGCAGCGCCCGCAGGACGCGGTCGGCGCGTTCGTCGTCGTGGGGGCCGATGGCGGCGAGCAGTTCGACGAGCCCGTGCACTCCCCCGGTGCGGGGTCCGGCGAGCGCGACGTCGGCCAGGTACCGGGCGACGTCGGGTGCGTGCGGCCACAGTCCGGCCGCGGCCAGTGCGCGCGCCTCCTGGCCGTCGTATCCGGCCGGCCGGTGCCTCGTCCCGCCGGCGAGGGGACCACGGAACAGTTCCAGCACCAGCTCCCCGGCGCCGGCGTGGGCCAGCGCGCGCACCGCCGTCGTCAGCGCCCCGGGGTCCCGTCCTCCCTGGGCCAGTTCCTCGCCGACCACCTGGAGGGCCAGCCGGACCGCCCGGTCGGGGTCCTCGGCCGCGGCGGCGAAGGCGATCACCGCGAGGGCGTGCCCCCGGCCGCTGAGCAGCCGCGGCGGGAGCAGGGCGGCGAGTTCCTCGCCCTCGTCCGGGCGTCCCGCCACGGCCAGGGCTGTCGCCAGCGCGGCGGGAGCCGGCGGGTGGACGTGCGCCTTGCCCCCGACCGCCCCGGGAACGCGCTCGGCCCGGTGCAGCAGGCGCAGGGCACGTTCCGGGTCGTCGGTGACGTGGTGGTCGGCGAGGGCGGTGAGCGCCTCGGCCGTGGCCCAGCCGGGGACGTCGGCCTCGGCCGTGAGCAGCAGGGTCTCGCTCTGTTCGGCTGCCCCGGCGCCGGCCAGCAGCGCCGCCAGGGCGGCGGCCGGGCGTTCCCCCTCCGGCGGGGTCTCGCCGTGCTGCCAGGCGGCCCGGAACGCGGTCCAGGCCGGGCCCGCCAGCCCGGCGCGGGCCCGCCGTTCGGCGATGACGGTCCACGTGAGCCGGAACATGCCGGCGACGTGCACGGCACCCTCGGTCCGCGCGGCCTCGATCCGTGCGATCGCCTCCTCGTCCCGCCGGGCCACGGCGAGGGCGAGCGTGACGGCGTCCAGCTCGTAGGCCGCCTGCCACTCCTCGTCGTGGCGGCCGGAGCCGCGGAGCCGCTCCCGGGCGTCGGCCTCGGCCAGCCGCCGGAGGTGTTCCGCCGCTTCGGGGCGGGCCCGGCGCAGCACGTCCTCCAGCGCGGCGAGGGTCTCCCCGTCCCGCAGGGGCAGCCGGAACGCGCCGTCGGCCAGCCCGTCGTAGAGGCGCGCCCGGTTGCCGGGGTCGCCGACGGCCGCCCAGCCCTCGGCGACGCGCGCCATGGCCCGGGCGGCCGTGGGCAGTCCGATGTGCGGCGTCCTCGCGACCTCTTCCGCGCGGCGCAGCAGGGCGGTCGCCGTCTCCGGGGCCTCGACGGCCGTGGCCGTGGCCGTGGCGACGAGTGCCCGCACCAGCACCGGGACATCCTGCGTGAGGCCGGGCTCCGGCAGGTCCGCGATCCGTCGCAGCGCCTCCTCGGTGCGGCCGGTCAGGGCGAGGACGGCGGCCAGCCGGCCCTCGGCCGCGGTGATGTCGTAGTCGCGGTGCGGCCGGCCCTCCGCGACCCCCCGCCGGCTCAGCCGCAGTGCCTCCTCCGCCAGCTCCACGGCTCGCCGGTACCCCTGTCCGGCCAGTATCTCGGCCACCGCGCCGAGCGCCCGGCCGCGGTCCAGCGGATCGAAGACGCTGCGGGCCAGGCCGATGGCGTGCCGGGCGCGGCCGAGGCGGGCGTGGACCGCCGGCAGGTCGGGGTGCAGCGACTCGTTGCGCCGGGCCACGAGATCCTCGACGGCCGCGAGTACCGCGGGCGCGGCCAGGTCGTCCGGGTCCGCGGCGCGCGCGGCCCGCCGGGCCGTCGCGATCTCGGCGAGGCACACGGCGTCGCTGCCGGTGGCGAGCCGCAGCCTGTCGCGGCGCCGGACGTCCGTCGCGAGGGCGGTGGCCCGCTGGGGGTCCCGCAGATGTGCCACCAGGCGGCCGTAGGGCTGGAGCAGGTAGGCGGGGGTGTCCTCGGGCCAGCCGCGCTGCGCGTACCCCTCGGCCCAGGCGAACAGGCGCTGCCGGTACCCGTCCACGTCCGGTCCGAGGACGCGCACGGCGGTGGCGAGCAGGGTCTCGTGGGCGAAGAGGTGTCCGGGGCCGGGCCGCCCGTGGGGGTCGGCGCCGTCCTGGGACTCGCCGCCGTGCGCCCGCAGCACGCGGCCGAAGGAGCCGCCCAGGGTGCGGGTGAGTTCGTAGTGCCGGGCACCGGTCAGTTCCCGCAGGTCGGCCGTGGTGAGGGTGCCTCGTGCCGCGGCGAGCAGGCCGACGAGGTCGCGTTGCAGCGGGTCGCCGGACAGGGCCCGTCCGAGGTCGTGCCGCGCCTCGTGCTCGGTGTGCCGGGCCGCGGCCGTGGCCGTCAGTTCCAGCAGCCGGCAGTGGCGCAGCGGGTGGTCGCCCCTGACGTCCGGGGGGAGCTCGGGGCCGGTCCGGCTGGTGACCAGGACGCGCACACCGGGTGGCGGGCGGTGCGGCAGCAGGGCGGCGATGCTGGTGCCGCTGCCGTCGGCCGCGAGGGCCTGGTCCTCGTCGAGCCCGTCCACGACGAGGACCAGGGTCCGGCCCTGGCGGGTCACGCGCTCGGCGGCCTCGCGCAGCAGCAGGGTGGCCTCGGCCGGGGGGACGGGCCCCGGTCCGCCGCGCAGCGGGTCCCGCCCGGCGTGTACGGCGAGCTGGTCCACGAGCGCCCGGGTGTAGGCGTCGCCGTCCGCCTGCCCGGCGCGGCGGGCGGTGACGAAGAACCAGACCGGGACGACACCCCGGGGCGGATGCAGCGCGAACCAGGCCACCAGTGACGTCTTCCCGGCCCAGGGCCGTCCCCGGATCCAGAGATAGGGTTCCGGGCCCGAGCAGAACGCGAGGAGCGCGCGGAGTTCGGTGTCCCGGCCCTCCAGCCGCTCCGGGGCGAAGACTTCCTCCAACTGCGCCCGGTGGACCCGCTGGACCAGGTCGTGTGCGTCGGCGGGTACGGCGTCGGGCAGGGCGCGCGGATCCAGGGACTGGCCCAATGCCTCTTCCAGGGCGGCCCGTTCCGCGCTGGACAGGGTCTCCGCCCAGCGGTCGACGCGTCCTGCCGCCAGACGCGGGAGTCCGTCGGCGGGGTGGCGGCGGTCGACGACCCCAATCAGCAGGCCGTTGCCGAAGACGGCCGCGCCGGACATGCCTTCCCAGGGGTCGGGCCCGGCCGGTGCGCCGTGCTCGGGCGGGCCGGGCGGCGGCGCGGCCGTCCGCAGGTCCAGGGTGCCCTCCCGCCGGTTGGAGAGGACGGCGCAGGTCGCGTCGATGTGCTCGACGTCCCTGAAGCGGGAACCGTCGGCCGCCGTACGGAGCTTGAAGCGGGGGAAGCCCGCCGCCGTGCAGCGCAGCACCGTGTCCTGCTCGCCGACCCGGCCGAATGCCGCCGGCGGTCCGTCGGCCAGGTCCCGGTCGGCCGTGAGCACGGCGATGTCGACGCCCTCGTGCCGCCAGGCGACGGTCGCCCGGGTCAGCCGTTCCCCGGGCCGGTCGGCCTGGCAGCGGACCCGGACGGTCGGTGCGCCGTCGACCACGTGCGCGGCGGTCAGTACGGTGCGGGGCGCCACGAGGTAGCCCGTGCCCCGCCGGCCGGGCCGGCCGTCCGGACGGTCGGCGATGATCTCGGCGACCCGCTCGGGGCGCAGCCCCCGCTCAGCGCTCGCCGTCAACCTCGCCGTCCGCGATCAGCAGCGGGCGGGCGGGACTTCCGTCCCCGGCCGCGGCCCTGGGGTTCAGGGTGAGGGTGATCCGCTGGGTCCGGGCGTGCGCGTACTTGCCGTTCGCGCCGGCGTCCACCACCCAGAGCCGGACCTTGGAGTCCGCGCCCGCCTCGCGGCTGACGGCGACGGTCGCCTCGATCTCGACCGGGCCGAGTTCGAAACGCACGGACCCGTCCGTCCCCTCGGCCACCGCCGTGGTCAGCTGCTGCCGCAACTCGCGGATCATCTCCGACAGTTCGATCACGTGTCCCCCCGGGCCCGGTGCCGTTCCCGGATGCTACAAGCCCCGGCCGGCGAGGGGTGGCCGGCCGGGGCTCGTTCCCCGTTTCCCGTGGGGGTCTCGGGTCAGTTGAAGGCGCCGAACGCCTTCGAGAACGCGGACTTGTCCTGGGTGATCGAGCTGCACGTGGCGTCGGCGGTGGGCTTGGGGCCGCCCTCGCACTGCTTGTCGCGGGTCGCGGACCACATGGAGAGCCCGCCGAGGCCCTTGGACTTGGCGAAGTTCACCAGCTGGGTGGCGTCGTCGACCTTGAACACCTCGGAGGAGACGTCGTTGACGCCGATCATCGGGGTGACGGCGACGGCCTTCCAGGCGGCGGAGTCGGACAGCCCCAGCACGCTCTTGACCTGGGCCTGGGTGGCCGTCGCGGCCTGCTCGGCGTAGGTGCCCATGTCGCCGCTGTAGGAGGCGCCGTAGTCCATCGCCATGATGTTGACGGTGTTGATCTTCACGCCGTTGGACCTGGCGTCGGCGAGGAGGGCGACGCCGTCCTGGGTCAGGCCCTCGGGCATCACCGGCAGGGTGAAGGAGACGTCCAGGCCGGGGTGGAGCGCCTGGAGCTTGGCGATGGCCTGGGCGCGGCGGGTGTTGGCCGCCGTGTTCGGCAGCGCGCCGCCCTCGACGTCGAAGTCGACCTTGGTCAGCTTGAACGCGTCGACGGCCTTGCCGTACGCCGCCGCGAGCGCGTCCGCGGAGGAGCAGGTGGTGGCCAGTTCGGAGCCGGAGGCCCCGCCGAAGGAGACCCGGACGTCACCGCCCTTGGCGCGCAGCGAGCCGATCTGCGCGGCCACGCCGTCCGCGGTGAGGTCCGTGACGCCGCCCCACTTGGGGGTGCAGCCGCCGCCGTCGGTGAGGAAGGCGAGGTTGTAGTTCTTCACGCCGGTCGCGTCGGCCGCGCCGACGAGGTCGAAGGCGGGGTAGAGGCTGGTGTCGACGTAGGGGGCGAAGCCGGCGGAGGCGGTCGTGCCGCTGCCGGTGGTCTGGGAGGGCGTGGGGGTGGGGGTGGACGTCTTGGTGGGGGTGGGGGTCGACGTCTTGGTGGGGGCCGGGGTGGACGTCTTGGTGGGGGCCGGGGTCGCGGGCTCGGTGGGCCGGCCGCTCGGCTCGGGGGTGGCGCCGCCGTCCGCGGAGCACTGGGCGTCGTCGATGCGACAGCCCGTCGGGTCGCCGCTGCCGCTCACCACGAACCCGACGGTCACCGACTTGCCGGGGGCCAGGCCGGCGGTGTCCCAGCCGGCGGGCTTGACGGTGACGTGCCGGCCGCTGACGCTCGACTCGCCGTTCCACAGGGAGCTGAGCCTGGCGTCCGCCGGGAGGTCGAACTCCAGCGTCCAGGTCTTCTCGCTCTGGCCGCTGTTGTTGGTGACGACGTACTGGGCGGTGTAACCGGTCGACCAGTCGCTGGTCCTGGTGTACGCGGCGTTCACACCGGCCGCGTTGGCCGTGCCGGTGAGCAGGACCGCGGCGCCGCCGGCCACGGCCGCGGCCACCAGGCCGCCTATCGCCTTGTTCCTGCCACTGATCCTGCGCCGGTGCGTGCTCATGCGCGTGCCTGCCTTCACTGCTCACTGGGGTTCACAGGGGATTCCGGGAGGGATTCCGGGTCCTGTGGGATGCGGCAGCACGCTAGCGAGCCCGATTCGGACAAATGGCTTGTTCGGGGCCCGCGTCGAAGACCTTATGGTGCGCTTAAGGAAGCGATCGGGATCGGTTAAAGGTCGAGACCAATCTGGCTCGCCGGCGCCGGCGGAGACCGCCCCGGTGGCCCCGGCGGGCCGGCTCCCGGCCGTCCAGCTGGAACCAGATCCGCACCTCCGTGCCGCCCAGCACCGAGGCGCCGATACGGACGTCCCCGCCGGTGGACTCGGCGAGTCTGCGGACGATGTCCAGGCCGAGGCCGGTCGAGCCGGTGGTTCCCGAGCCCCGGCCGCGGGCCATCGCCGCCTTCGGGTCGGGTATGCCCGGGCCCGCGTCGGAGACCAGCACGATCACCGCGTCCTCGGCGTTGTGCACGTCGACCGCGAAGGCGGTGCCCTCGGCGGTGTGCCGGAAGACGTTGCCGAGCAGGGCGTCGAGTCCGGCGGCCAGGTCGGCGCGGGCCACAGGCAGCCGCACCGGCCGGTCGACGCCGGCCACCCGCCATGTGCGGCCCTCGTCCTCGGCGAGGGCGGACCAGAACGCCATGCGCTCGCGCACCACTTCCGCCACGTCGCACCCGGCGCCGGGGCCGGCGGCGGCCGTCTGCGGCTTGGCCTCCCGGGCCGTCCGGATGATGGTGTCGACCTCGCGCTCCAGCTGGGCGACGGCGGCCCGGGTCTGCTCGGCGGCCGGTCCGGCGCCGAGGGAGGCCGTGTTCAGCCGGAGGACGGTGAGCGGGGTGCGCAGCCGGTGCGAGAGGTCGGCCGCCAGCTCCCGTTCGTTGGCGAGGAGTTGCACCACCTGGTCGGCCATGGAGTTGAACGCGACCGCGGCCAGTCGCAGTTCGGTGGGACCCTCCTCCGGCACCCGGGCTCCCAGCTTGCCCTCGCCCAGCTCGTGCGCGCCCTCGACCAGCCGCCGCGCCGGGCGCACCATGCGCACCCCGAGCCGGTCGGCGACCGCGACCGAGCCGACGATCAGCGCGAGGCCCACGGCCGCGAGCACCGCCCAGGCCGTGCCGACGCCGTTGGTCATCTCGTCCTCGGGGACGTACACCTCGACCACCGCGATCGCCCCGGAGCCGAGCGCGACCGGCTGGAGCAGGGTCGAGCCGCCGGGCACGGTGGTGGTGGAGGCGCGGCCGAGTCCGCGTACGGCCTGGATGTCGCGGCCGGCGGCGCGCTGCCGGCCGAGGTCGAGCGCGGCCCGGCCGTCCGCGGCGGGCAGATGGACCGCCATTCCGGCGTCGGCGCCGGCCGAGGCCACCACCCGCTCCAGCTTGTCCCGGTCGGTGGTGATGGACAGCGCGGGCGCGACCGCGGCGGCCTGCCGTTCGGCGCCCGCGAAGGCGCGGTCGCGGGCCATCTCCTTGACGACCAGGCCGAGCGGCACGGCGAAGGCGACCACGACCATGGTGGTGACCGCCAGGCAGACCTTGACCAGCGCCCATCTCATCGCGGCGCCCCGTCCAGCGGGGGTTCGAGTTTCACGCCGACGCCCCGGAGCGTGTGCAGATAGCGCGGCCGGGCGGCCGTCTCCCCCAGCTTCCGGCGCAGCCAGGACAGATGGACGTCGATGGTCTGGTCGTCGCCGTAGGACTGCTGCCAGACCTCGGCGAGGAGTTCCCTGCGCGCGACGACCACGCCGGGGCGGCCGGCCAGGAAGGCGAGCAGGTCGAACTCGCGGCGGGTGAGGTCGAGCCGGACGCCGTCCAACTCGGCCTGGCGGCGCAGCGGGTCGACGGTGAGGCCGCCGACGCGGAGCACGGACGAGGGCGGGGTCTCCGCGCCGCCCGCACGGGACCGGCGCAGCACGGCGGCGATCCGGGCGGAGAGGTGCTCGACGGAGAACGGCTTGGTGAGATAGTCGTCCGCCCCCGCGTTCAGCAGCCGGACGACCTCCGTCTCGTCGTCCCGGGCGGTGGCGATGATGACGGGGACGTCGGTGATGCCGCGGAGCATCTTCAGGGCCTCGGAGCCGTCCAGATCGGGCAGTCCGAGGTCCAGGATGACCACGTCGAAGCTGAGATGGGCGACCTCGCGCAGCGCCTCCAGCGCCGTACCGACACTGCGCACGGTGTGCGCGGCGTCGGTCAGGTGCCGGATGAGCGCCGAGCGTACGAACTGGTCGTCCTCGACCACGAGCACACTTGCCATGCGCCGCACCGTACGCCATGCGGACGACGCCGGGCGGGCGCCTGTGGACAACTCGGGGCGTGTGCGTACCGGGGTGTCCCTGGGGCAGTATGGCGCCGATGCGCAGAGGACTCGTACACGTACTGGCGTGGCTGCTCGCGACGGGAGCGGCGGCCACGCTGTCGTGGTGGGGTGTGCACACGGTGATGGCGGGGACGGCGTACGACCCGCCGCGCGCCCTGCCGGTCACGGCGGCCGACGCGACCCCGCGGCGCTCGCAGCCGCCGGATTCCCCCTCCCCGCGGCCGGCTCCGTCGAGGAGCCCGTCCCCCACGCCCTCGGCCACCGCCTCCTCCCGGCCGTCGGCCCCCGGCCCGTCCCCCACCGCCTCCGCCCCGGCGTCCTCCGGTCACGTCAAGGCCTACGACACCGACGGCGGCCGGGCGGTGTTCGACCTGGGTCCGGCCGACGCGACGCTCGTCTCGGCGACCCCGGGCACCGGCTGGTCGATGCAGGTGTGGAAGACGGAGAGCTGGATCCGGGTGGAGTTCAGCCGGGGCGCGGACCGGGTGTCGGTGTTCTGCACCTGGCACGACGGACCGCCGCGGGTCGAGGTCGGGACCTACTGAGAACGCCGCTTCCGGCGGTGGGCGGTCCGCGGCCGGCGGCGGGGCGCTAGCGGAACACCGAGGGCGGCGGCGCCGGGGAGGCCACCGCGGCCTCGTCCGTCACGGGGGCCGCGCCCCCCGCGAAGTCCGTGAGCCGTCTGCCGTGTTCGACCCGGCCGGGATGCGGGTCGGAGGCGGCCCGGCGGGTGAGTTCGGCGAGGGGCAGCGGGAGGTCGGAGGCGACCAGGATCGCGTTGCCGAAGCGCTTGCCGCGCAGCACGGCCGCGTCGGCGATCAGCGCGAGTTCGCCGAACCGGGCGGCCGCGGTGGCGATCTGGCCGCGCAGATGGGCGAGCGGCGGGCCGTCGGCGAGGTTGGCCGTGTAGACACCGGACGGCTTCAGGGCGCGGCGGACCTCGTCCAGGAACTGGGTGGAGGTGAGGTGGGCGGGGGTGCGGGCGCCGCTGAACACGTCGGCGACGACCAGGTCGGCCCAGCCGTCCGGCACCTTGGCCAGGCCCTCGCGGGCGTCCACCGCCCGCACCCGGATCCGCGCGCCGGGGTCCAGGGGCAGTTCCCGGCGGACCAGGTGGACCAGGCTCGCGTCGCGTTCGATCACCTGCTGGGTGGAGCGGGGCCGGGTGGCGGCGACGTACCGGGCGAGGGTGAACGCGCCGCCGCCGAGGTGCACGACGTGCAGGGGCCTGCCGGGCGGGGCGACGAGGTCGATGACATGGCCGAGACGGCGCTGGTACTCGAAGGAGAGGTACGCGGGGTCGTCGAGGTCGACGTGCGACTGGGGCGCCCCGTCGATCAGCAGCGTCCAGGCCCGGCCGCGGTCCGGGTCGGGGACGAGCTGGGCGAGCCCGCCGTCTACCGGCTCCTCGACGGCCGCGGCGGCCGGCCCGCGGCGTGTGTTCCTGGTTCTGCCCATCCGCCCATTTTCGCAGCTGCCGCGGGGGCGCGCGTCAGCGGCAGCTGTCGGCGGCCTCGATCAGGCGGGCCGCCTCCCCCAGCGCCCGGCGCAGCACCACCGGGTCGGTGGCGAGGTCGGCCTCGCCCGGCGGCAGCAGCCAGTCGGAGCCCTCCACCGGCGGCATGGGAGTCAGTCGCAGCCCGCGGCCGTCCGTCTCGGTGCAGGTGCTGCCGGGCACGTCCCAGCAGGCGGCCGTGCCGGCCGGCACCAGGAAGCCGAGGGTGTCGCAGCCGTCGTCGTGCAGCACGGGCCCCACCGCGTCCGCGGCTCCCCGCCGCAGGATGTCGACCGCCTCCAGCCCTTGCCGGGCCGGTACCGTCACGAGGTCGCATGCCGGGTCACCCGCCGGGAACGCGGACGACGACGGCGACGTACAAGGTTCGTTGCTCTGGCTGGTCTCCATAGCCGGCCTCCACCACACAGCCCTGTTGCGGTCCGTGGAGTCCAACGCGCGAGCCCGTCAACGGCTACGGCACAAGTGCGCCGCAAAGGATGGCACTTCATGGCAGATCGTGCATGAGATATCCGGTTTGTAGCCAAACACCGCGTGGCGGGCCCTTCACAGCAGGTACGTTCATGCCCGCCGGAACCAGGACGTCACACGGGCAACTCGTCCCGAAATCGTCTCGGCCCCGGCATGGTTCGACGGTTCGCACGAGAGGACCCGGCCATGGCGTCGTCAACGGTGACCTCGTCACAGCCCGAACGGCCACCGCGGCCGAACCTCGCCTTCCGGCGGCTGCGCGGCCGGCGCTCACCGGCCGAGTTCGCGGCGCTGGTGCGGCGGGCCGCGCGCGAGATCGGTGAGCGGGTGAGCTGTGACGCGCGCTACATCGGCCGGGTCGAGGCGGGCGAGATCCGCTGTCCCAACTACGCGTACGAACGGGTGTTCCTGCACATGTTCCCCGGCCGCACGCTCACCGACCTCGGCTTCGCGTCCCGCTCGTCCGTCCGCGGACGCACGGCGCGTACGGCCGCGCAGCCGCCGGAGGGGCCGGCTCCCGACGCGGGGCCCGGTGAGTCGGGCGGGCCCCCCGATCCGTACGACCCGCAGAACCCCCACGCGAAAGACCCCCTGAACCACGAGGAGAGCGACGTGCTGCGTCGCGCATTCATGACCGGCGGAGGCGCCACGATGGCCGCCGCCACGCTGGCCCCCCTGGGGCTCACCACCGGTGCCGCGGCGGCGGAACGGCCGGCCCTGCGCGCCGGGACCCCCGAGGCGACGGCGCTGGAGGAGGCCGTCCGCCGGATCCGGCTGCTCGACGACCGGCACGGCGCGGACGGCCTCTACCGGCGCGCGGCGGCTCCGCTGCGCGCCGCCTACGCGCTGCTCGACGCCGGCGCGACCCGGCAGACCACCGTCGACCGGCTGCACGCGGGGGCCGGTGAACTCGCCATCTCCGTGGGCTGGCTGGCCCACGACTCCGGCCGCTTCGACGACGCGCGCTCGCACTACGCGGAGGCGCTGGCCACCGCCCGGATGACCGGGGATCCGGGGCTGGAGGCGCACGCCTTCTGCAACACCGCCTTCCTCGCCCGGGACACGGGCCGCCCCCGGGAGGCGGTCCGGGCCGCGCAGGCCGCGCAGCGCGCCGCCCGGCCGCTCGGCTCGGCCCGGCTGATGTCGCTGCTGGCGCTGCGCGAGGCGGGCGGCTGGGCGGGGCTGGCCGACCGCACCGGCTGCGAGCAGGCGCTGGTCCGCGCGCAGGCCCTCTTCGCGCGGGGCCGTTCGGACGCCGATCCCGAGTGGATGAGCTTCTACGGAGAGGCCGAGCTGGAGGGGCTGGAGGCGCAGTGCTGGTCCACGCTGGGCGACTGGCGGCGGGCGTCCCGGCACGCGCGGCGGGCGGCGCGCCTCCAGGATCCGCACTTCACCCGCAACATCGCGCTCTACACCGCGGAGCTGGCCGACGACCTCGCCCGTGAGGGCCGCCCCGACGAGGCGGCGGAGGCGGGACTGCGGGTGCTGTCCCTCCTGGACCAGGTGCAGTCCTCACGCATCCAGACGATGCTGGCGGGCACGGCCCGGGTGCTGCTGCCGCACCGGCGGGCGTCGGGGGTGTCGGAGTTCCTGGACCGCCACGCGTCCGTGCCGAGGACGGGAAGGGCATAGTCCGTGCCGCGCGGGCGCGGCAGGTCGCCGGTCCGGGCGTCGGCGTGGGCCCCCCGCCGTGGGGCCGGTGCGGGCGCCGTGCGCGCGGGCGCGACAGGTCGCCGGTCCGGACGTCGGCGTGGCCCCCCGCCGTGGGGCCGGTGCGGGCGCCGTGCGCGCGGGGGCGGCAGGTCGCCGGTCCGGACGTCGGCGTGGGCCCCGCCCTGGGGCCGGTGCGGGCTGATCGCCCGGTTCCCCGGGCCCCTTCGCGGCGCCGGGCGGCCGGTCACACCGTCAGGTGCCCCACGTCGTTCCAGCTCTCGATCGCCGGTTCGCCGTAGGCCCAGCCCAGGACGGACAGCGACGTCGGGTTCAGGCGGATCCGGGCCGCGAAGTCCAGCGGCAGCCCCAGCCAGCGCGCGCCGATGGACCGCAGGATGTGGCCATGGGCGAAGACCAGCACGTCACGGTCGGCCGACCGGGCCCAGGACACCACCTCGTCCGCGCGCGCGGAGACCTCGGCCACGGACTCGCCCTCCGGGACCCCGTCCCGCCAGATCAGCCAGCCCGGCCGGACCGCCTGGATCTCGGCCGGGGTCATCCCCTCGTACGCGCCGTAGTCCCACTCCATCAGCGTGTCCCAGTGCGCGGCACGCTCGCCGAACCCGGCGAGTTCGCACGTCTCACGCGCGCGGGAGAGCGGGCTGGTGCGCACCTCCACGCCCGCCAGCCCGTCCAGCGGCGCCCGGTGCAGGCGCTCGCCGAGCAGCTTGGCCCCGCGCCGGCCCTCCTCCAGCAGCGGCACATCGGTCCTGCCGGTGTGCTTGCCGGACAGCGACCAGGCGGTCTGTCCGTGCCGGGCCAGCAGGATGCGCGGTGCCATGGGAGACCTCTCCGGGAAACGTGCCGTGCCGCCGCACGGGCGCCACGGACGACACAGGGGTGAACAGCAAGTGGATTCGGTCCCTCCATCATCGCGCACCCCGTGCCCAGGCAACCCGCCGGGCGGTCTCGGCGTCTTCGAGGGCTGAACGCGGCGCCGGGCATGACCGGAGTACTTCTCCGGGGCGGCGCGGGGACACCGTAAAGTGGCACGGTCGCCCGCCGGGGCGCGCCGCACAGCAGAAGGGGGAGGGCGATCGGATGCCGCAGACCGAGACACCGGGCACCGAGGTGTCCCCGCGATCCCGGCTGCGCTGGTGGACCGAGCTGCCGCTGATCCTGCTGGTCTACGGCTGTTACTCGGCCGGCCGGCTCCTCGCGCGCGGTGACGTCGCCGGCGCCGTCGACCACGGCCTGGCCATCCTGCGTATCGAGAAGGCCCTGCACCTCGACGCCGAGCATCCGCTGAACCGGCTGTTCACGCGGGAGGCCTGGCTCGGGGTGCCCGCCGACTTCTGGTACGCCTCGCTGCACTACCTGGTCACGCCCGCCGTCCTGATCTGGCTGTTCCGCGCGCGTGCCCGCCACTACCGGGCGGCCCGCACCTGGCTGATGACGTCCACGTTCATAGGTCTGATCGGCTTCACGCTGCTGCCGACCTGCCCGCCCCGCCTGCTCTCCGCCGGCCACGGCTTCGTCGACACCATGGCCCAGTACAGCTCGTACGGCTGGTGGGGCGGCGAGGCCAGCGCGCCCCGCGGCATGGGCGGCATGACCAACCAGTACGCGGCGATGCCGAGTCTGCACGTGGGCTGGGCGCTGTGGTGCGGTGTGATGCTGTGGCGCCACGGCGGCACGCGCCTGACGAAGGTCCTCGGTGTCGCCTACCCGCTGCTGACCGCGCTCGTCGTCATGGGCACCGCCAACCACTACTTCCTGGACGCGGTCGCGGGCGTCGCCGTGATGGGCGTCGGCCTGCTGCTGGCACCGCGCGTGACGCGGGGCCTGGACCTGCTCCGCGCCCGGCTGTCCCGCCGCGGCACACCGGTCACGGCAGGCACCGGTTCCCCGATTGTCAGTGCCGGATGCCAGACTTCCGCGGGTGAGCGAATTCCACGGCAGCGCGAGTCGCAGCTCGACGCCGCGGCCGGACCGGACGCCTCCCCCAGCGACGCGGGAGAAGGGGCTCCGGCACCGGCTCGCTGAGCTGCGCGGTCCCGACGTACCGGCCAAGTCCCTGGACGCGCGCGCCCTCGCGGCGCTCGCAGCGAACCCCGGGTGCGCCCGGCGGGCGATCCTGGACGGCGCCGGGGTGGACAAGGCCCGGCTGGCCACCGCGCTGGGCGCGCCGTCCGGTTTCGGGCAGTCCCAGTTCGCGCTGACCCGCGGCAACGCGTTCGAGGCGCGGGTGAAGGCCGACGGGGGCGCGGAGCTGCTGCGGCTGGCGCACGCCCGGCTCGACCCGGGCGCCGAACCGCCCGCCGGGGCGGCCGTGCCCGACCTGACCGCGCACGGCCCCGAGGGGCGTACGGCGCGTACGGCGCTGGCGCTGCGCGAAGCCGCGCGGGCCGGCGGCTGGACGCTGCTGGACCATCCGATGCTCGCCCTGGACGTGGCGGGTTCGCTCGCCTTCCTGGAGCCGGACGCGGTGGTGGTGCACCCCGACGGCAGCTGGTCGGTGGTGGAGATCAAGTCCTTCCCGATGGTGGACGGTGCCGCGGACCCGGCGAAGGTCGGCGCGGCGGCCCGCCAGGCCGCGGTGTACGTGCTGGCGCTGGAAGAGGTCGCCGCCCGTCTCGACCCCGCCCCTCGCGTCCACCACAGGATCCTGCTGGTGTGCCCGAAGGACTTCTCCAACCTGGCCGCGGCCTGCGCCGTGGACGTCCGCAAGCAGCGTGCGGTCACCGCCCGCCAGCTGGCCCGGCTCACCCGGATCGACGACATCGCCGGCACGCTGCCCGAGGGCACGTGCTTCGCGCCCGACCGGCCCGCCGAGGAGCTGACGGCGGCCGTCGCGGCGGTCCCGGCGAGCTACGCGCCCGAGTGCCTGTCCGCCTGTGAACTGGCCTTCCACTGCCGGGACCGCGCCCGCTCGGCCGGCGCGGTCACCAGCCTCGGCCGGCCCCTGCGGGCCGAGCTGGGCGGCCTGACCACCGTCGAGGAGGTCCTCGCGGCGGCCCGCGGCGAGACCGGCGACCCGGACGACCCCGCGGTGGCCGCGCTGCGCCGGGCGGCGGCGCTCCGCGCGGAGGCCCTGCGGACGGCCGACGAGGCGGCGGCCCCGCGGTCCGGGGCCGCGGGCGCGGAAGCGGCCCCCCTGGCGGTGACCGCGTGTCGCTGATCAGCACCCTCGCCCGGCTGGAGGCCGTCGACAGCGGCCTGGCCCAGCCGGCCGCGACCGTCCGGCACCGGCACCTGTCCGACCGGCCGCTGGTGTTCGTACCGCTCACCACGGCCGGTGAGACCGGCGCCCCGCTCGGCGCGCTGGTCGGCACGGACCGGGACGCGCCCCGGCTGCTGGTCGTGCCGCAGCCCCGGGACCGTGATCTGCGCTTCGCGTTCCTCGCCGACCTGGCCGATGCCGTCCTGCCCCACATCGACGCGTACGCCGCGTCCGTGGAGGCGGCCGAGCGCACCGAGACCGACCCGGAGACCGGCAAGCGGGTCAAGGTGGAGGCCGAGCTGTGCGCGGACGCGCCCCAGCTGATCGTGCCGAGCCGGTCGGGCCTGGACTTCGTACGGCTGCTGGGCCGTTCGATGCGGTTCCGGCGGACCGCCGAGCAGGACCCGGACGCGCCCTATCCGGCGCCGCCCCGGGTGCCGCTGCTCGGCCGCTGGCTGACCCATTACGGCGAGCGGGCCCGGGTGCCCGGCTCCTCGCTTCTGCTCGCCCTGACCGACGTGCTGTCCCGGCAGTGGGCGACCGGCCAGTCCGGACTGGAGGACCAGCACCTGGGCGCGCTGCTCGCCTGGATCGACCCTCCGCGGGGGACGACCGGCGCCGAGGCCGCCCGCCGGGCCGAGCTGGCGCGGGACGCGGCCGGGCAGCTGCTGTGCCCCCCGGCAGGCCCCGCCACCGACCCGGCGTTCGACAACAAGCTGCTGGCCCCGGCGATCGAGCGCTACGACCGCGCGCGGACGGCTCTGGCCGCGGCCGAGGACCCGCTGGAGGCCGACGACCGGCTGGCCGCGCTCACCGCGGCCGAACGGGACGTCCGCGACCTGGTCGAGAGCCGCACCCGGCCCACCTGGGACGCGGTGTGGCAGGGGCTGGACCTGCTGCGGGCGCTGCCGGCGGGCGCGCACGTGGAGGGGCGGTGGACCCGGGACCGCTGGTCGTTCACCGGGCACCGGGACCGGGTGCTGTCGGGCGAACCGCCGCAGCCGCGCCGGGACGACGCGGTGACGGCGGCGAACAAGCTGGCCACACGCGAGCGTGAGCAGGCCCGGCTGGAGGCGCAGGAGGCACTGGACGATCCGCTGGTGATGGCGGAGCGGAGGCTGGCCGGCGAGGCGTTCGCGGGCGAGGTGACCGACGTCGTGCCGGCGTACACCGAGGGCAGGCGGCCGAGCCCGCGCCCGCTGGTGACGGTCCGTACGGCGGACCGGCCGCATCTGGCGGAGCGCGCGAAGGTGTACCGCTCGCTGAACGGCAGACCCCAGTCGGCGGAGTTCGTGGGGTACGAGGACGACGGCGTGCTGGTGCTGCGGATCCTGGACAAGATGGGCCGCGGCAAGGAGCCCGAGCCGGGGTCCGTGCCGGCGAGGGGGGACCGGGTGTGCTGCACGCTCTTCGAGCACGAGCAGCGCGGCGGGGCGAAGCTGCCCGACCCGGAGGAGACCCCGTGGACGCACGGCGGCCCGCCGGGCGAGCGCGCGCCGGAGGCCCCCGACACCGTGACCGAGGAGGACGTGCTGTGACGACCGTCGACTTCGATCCCGGAGCCGCGGCCGCCCGCGCCACCGACGCGATCCTCCACGACACGCTGCACGGCACCGAGCGGGGCGTGGTGGTGGACTCCCCGCCGGGCGCCGGCAAGTCGACCCTGGTGGTGCGCGCGGCCCTCGAACTCGCCGCGGCGGGGCGCCCGCTGATGGTGGTGGCCCAGACGAACGCCCAGGTCGACGATCTGGTGCTGCGGCTGGCCGAGAAGAACCCGGAGCTGCCCGTCGGCCGTCTGCACAGCAGCGACGCCGACGCGTACGACAAGGCGCTGGACGGCCTGCCGCAGGTCCGCACCTCGGCGAAGGCCGGCGAGCTGAGCGGCCTCCCGGTCGTCCTGTCCACCGCCGCGAAGTGGGCGCACGTGAAGGCGGACGAGCCGTGGCGGCACGCGATCGTGGACGAGGCGTACCAGATGCGCTCGGACTCCCTGCTCGCCGTGGCGGGCCTGTTCGAGCGGGCGCTGTTCGTGGGCGACCCCGGGCAGCTGGACCCGTTCGCCATCGTGGGCAGCGAGCAGTGGGCGGGCCTGTCGTACGACCCCTCGGCGTCCGCGGTCACCACGCTTCTGGCGCACAACCCGGAGCTGCCGCAGCACCGGCTGCCGGTCTCCTGGCGCCTGCCGGCCTCCGCGGCCCCGCTGGTGTCGGACGCGTTCTACCCCTACACGCCGTTCCGCAGCGGCACGGACCACGGCGACCGCCGCCTGACCTTCGCGGTCCCCTCCGACGGCTCCGGCCCCGACCGGGTGATCGACGAGGCCGCGGAGTCGGGCTGGGGCCTGCTGGAGCTGCCCGCCCGGCACACCCCGCGCACGGATCCCGAGGCGGTCCGGGCGGTGGCCTCGGTGGTCCGGCGGCTGCTGGACAGGGGCGGCGCGGCGGTGTCGGAACGCGCACCGGACCGGCCCGCCCCGCTCACCGCCGACCGCGTCGCCGTGGGCACGGCCCACCGCGACCAGGCGGCCGCGGTCCGTACGGCGCTGGCCGATCTGGGCGTGGCGGACGTCACCGTGGACACGGCGAACCGTCTCCAGGGCCGCGAGTACGACGTCACGGTCGTCCTGCACCCGCTCTCCGGCCGCCCCGACGCCACCGCGTTCCACCTGGAGACCGGCCGCCTGTGCGTCCTGGCCTCCCGCCACCGCCACGCCTGCATCGTGGTCTGCCGCGCCGGCGTGACCGACCTCCTGGACGACTACCCCTCCACGGAACCGGTCCGCCTGGGAACGCTGGTGAAGTTCCCGGACGGCTGGGATGCAATGCTTACCACATACCTTCACCTGCTGGAGCACCGTGTGTCATGGCGTCCCTGAGCTGCGGTGACGCGCAGACAGTCAGTCCAGGGACGCCAGCGCACCGGCTATGAGAGCCCGTGCCGCCGCTCCCCTCACGGCTTCCTGTGACAGCCGTTCAAAGGCTCGGCTGTACAGCTCCACCTGGCTGGGCTGAGTGAGGGTGGCGGCAGCGTCCAGGGTGTCCGCGTGCACCCTGGCGTCGTCGAAGATCGTGAAGGTGGGCATGGGCCACACGGCTCGTTGAGCAGAGAACGGGATGAGCCCCACGGCAACGTTCTGGAGATCCATGACCCCGAGCAGGTGACCAAGCTGTGCCGCCATCGTCTCCGCGCTGCACAGTCGGTACCGCAACACCGGTTCCTCCAGCACGAACGAGAACCGGCGTGCGCCGTTGCCGAGCGCCTCGTTACGCCTCATACGGGCCGCCACGGCATCGCTCACGTCGTCGGGAGTCCCCCGGAAGTGCGCGATGGAGGACAGCAGGGCGGCGGCGTATCCGGGCGTCTGAAGGAAGCCGGGGATCACGTCGGAGACGTAGACCCTGAATACCTTTGTTTGTTGGTACAGGTCCCCAGTGGACTCCTGCAAACGACGGAGACCGCTTCGCTGGAGTCGCCTCCACTGCACATGAGCATCTGCGGACTGTCTGTTGGCTGCGATCAGGTCAGGGGCTTGATCATCAGCGGCGCAGGCTCGGCACCAGGCTTTGATGTCCGCGTCGGAGGGAGGGGTTTTGGCGTTCTCGATCCGGGATGACTTTGACTCCGACCAGCCGCATCTGACGGCCGGCTCCCGCCCACTGATCCCCGCGTCCTTCCGGATCTCACGCAAATGGCCGGCCAGTTCTTCTCGGGCCTTCTGAACGCGTGAGGAGGGGTGTGGGGGCATGGAGCTGGCTTTCGTCAGATCTCGGCCCCTCCCCTCACGCCGGCCGGGCCGGGTCCGTCCGCCGTCCCTGGGCCCGGTCCGGCCGGCACCGCTCGGAAACGGGAACGACTCGTGCACCACCACGGCTATCTGTGGACCGGCCCGAAAGAGCGCTTCGACCAGGAAGCGCTCCGCCGGCCCCCGCATCCCGACCCGCCCCCTGCCGGAAGCAGGCCGGAGCTGATCCAGCGGTACCGCGAGGTAGCGACGGAGTTCCCCACTTCCGGTCTGCCGCCACTGGAAACGGCGTACTGGCTGATCAAGCCCCGTTCCCTGGTGCGTGGCACGTGGGAGGACGCGAAGGAGGCCGCGTCATGGCTCGGTGAGCGGCTGGCCGAGTACGCGCCTCGGTTCGCGTCGGAGAGGGACCGGGACACCACGTGGCTGGCCCGGCTGGTGAACGCTGCCGCCGAACACCTGCACTCGGGTGCCGATGTGTCGTACGGCTTCTACCTCGAACGCCCCTCGTATCTGTCCCTGGCGGTGGTGACGTGCTCACCGAATCGCTCGGTGGCCCGACAGGTCTGCCCCGCCTCGTGAGCGAAGCGGCCGGGAGTGCGGGCCGGTCTTGGCCGGGCCCCGGGGGGCGGGAAACGGGTCCGGAATACACGGGGACTCCCTCCTGTTACGTGGGCAGGAATAAACGGGGACTCCCTCCTGTTAAGCGGGTGAGGACAGCTCACGCTCGCAACAGGAGGCCACACCGTGTCGGCAGACGAGGCAGACGAGATCCGGGGGACCGTGCGCGGGACCGCCCCCGTCCCCCTCTCCGTACTGGACCTGGTGACCGTCGGCGCGGGCAGTACCGCCGGCGACGCCCTGCGCACCAGCGTCGCGCTCGCCCGGCTCGCGGAGTCCCGCGGCTTCCACCGGTACTGGGTCGCCGAGCACCACTCCATGCCCGGCGTGGCCTCCTCCTCGCCCGCGGTGATCCTCGCCCACCTCGCCGCCCACACCGACCGCATCCGGCTCGGCTCGGGCGGCGTCATGCTGCCCAACCACGCCCCCCTGGTGATCGCCGAGCAGTTCGGCACGCTGGAGGCGATGGCGCCGGGGCGGATCGACCTGGGGCTGGGCCGGGCGCCGGGCACGGACGGGGCCACCGCCGCGGCCCTGCGCCGCACCGACACGCTCAACGAGGGCGCCGACGACTTCCCGCAGCAGCTCGCGGAGCTGACCCGGTTCCTGGACGACAGCTTCCCCGACGGGCACCCGTACGGCCGTATCCACGCGATCCCCGGCCCGGTCCAGGGGACCTCCCCCGGCGGTGTGCAGTCCCCGCACCGCCCGCCGATCTGGCTGCTCGGCTCCTCCGGTTTCAGCGCCCGGCTGGCCGGCCTGCTCGGCCTGCCGTTCGCCTTCGCGCACCACTTCTCCGCGCAGAACACCATCCCGGCCCTCGACCTGTACCGGCAGACCTTCCGGCCCTCGGCGGTGCTGTCCGAGCCGTACGCCCTCATCGGCGTCTCCGCGATCGCGACGGACGACGAGCGGGAGGCCCGCCGGCAGACCCGGGCGGTGGCGCTGAACATGCTCCGGCTGCGCACCGGCCGTCCGGGCCTGTTCCCCGACCCGGAGGACGTGGAGACGTACGAGTTCACCCCCATGGAGGAGGAGTTCGTCGCCTCCTGGACGGCGAACATCGTGCACGGCACGGCCGACGAGGTCCGTTCCGGTCTGGACGATCTGCACAAGCGCACCGGCGCCGACGAGCTGATGCTCACCTCGCACGCGCACCGGGGCGAGCTGCGTCTGCGTTCCTACGAGCTGATCGCGGACGCCTACGGATTGCCGACCGCGTAGGTCTGTGTGTCCAGCAGCTCGGAGATACGATCCGGCGGCACCGGGCGGGAGTACAGCCAGCCCTGTCCGGTGTCGCAGCCGATCCGGCGCAGCCGGGTGGCCTGGGCCGAGGTCTCCACGCACTCCGCGGTGACCGTCAGCCCGAGCCGGTGGGCGAGCTGGATCATCGCCTCCACGATGACCTCGTCGGCGGGGTTGGCCATGGTTCCCTTGGCGGCCTCCTCGTACTGGAAGCCCCGCACGAAGGACCCGTCGAGTTTCAGCGCGGAGACCGGGAGCCGGCTCAGATAGGCCAGGTTCGAGTAGCCGGTGCCGAAGTCGTCGATGGCGATGTGTACGCCCATGTCGCTGAGGGCCTGGAGCGCCTGGAGGGGGCGGCCCGCCGAGCCCATCACCGCCGACTCGGTCAGCTCCAGCTGGAGCAGGTGCGGGGCGAGCCCGGTCTCCGCGAGGGTCTCCGCCACGTCGGCCACCAGGTCCGAGTCCCACACCTGCCGCACGGCCACGTTCACGCTGACGAAGATGGGCGGTTCGCCGGGATGGTCCAGCTGCCAGCGGCGGGCCTGGCGGCAGGCGGTGGCCAGCGCCCAGCGGCCGAGCTGCACGATCGAGCCGTCCTCCTCCGCCAGTCCGATGAACCGATTCGGCGTCAGCGTGCCGAACTGCGGGTGATGCCAGCGGATCAGCGCCTCGACGCCGTTGAGCCGGCCGTCCTCCATGGCGACCAACGGCTGGTATTCGAGGGCGAATTCGCCGCGCTCGATGGCGGGGCGCAGGGTGGAGGACAGGGCCTGGCGGGTCATGCGGTGGGCGTTGCGCTCGGGGTCGAACAGGGTCCAGCGGCCCTTGCCGTCGGCCTTGGCCCAGTACAGGGTCGTGTCGGCCGCCTGCATCAGCCCCGTGGCCGTCGTACCGGCCGCGTGCCGCTCGACGACTCCGATGGACGCGGTCAGCGACAGCCGCTGTCCGGCCAGGTCGAAGGGCTCCTCCAGTGCCTTCAGCGCGGACTCGGCCAGGTCGGCGAGTTGTTCGGTGCCGGTGGAGTCCTCCACCAGCAGGGCGAACTCGTCACCGCCGAGCCGGGCCACCAGGGGCGTGACGGCGCGCGCGTAGCCGGTCTCGTCGGCGACCAGGGTCAGCCGCTCGGCCACGGCCGCGAGGAGCCGGTCGCCGAAGCGGTGGCCGAGGGTGTCGTTGACGGCCTTGAAGCCGTCGAGGTCCAGATAGCACAGGCCGATCCGGCCGGTGCCGCTCTGCTCGTACGACTCCGCCTCCAGCGCTGCGGTCAGCCGCTCGAAGAAGAGCGTGCGGTTGGGCAGCCGGGTCACCGGGTCGTGCATCTGCAAGTGCCGCAGTCTCGCCTGGAGTTCGCGGCGGGCGCTGATGTCGGCGACCGACATCAGCACGCCGGGCTCGCCGCCGGTCAGCGGGGCGACGGTGACCTGCACCCACACCGGGTGCCCCTCGCGGTGCTTCAGCCGGCGGGTGCAGCGCAGGCGGGCCTGCCGGCCGCGCAGCACCTCGCGGTAGGCGTGCCAGCTGCGGGCGTCCGAGGAGAGGTCCACCAGGTCGGCGGCGACCCGCCCGGTGAGTGTGTCCGGATCGGTGCCCAGGAGTTCGCCGAGGGCGGTGTTCGCGTGGACGACGAGTCCGTCGGAGCCCACGACCGCCATGGCGAGCGGGGCGGCCGCGAAGACACGGTGGTAGGTGGTGTGGTGACTGTCTGTGACGGCTGACCGGTCGAGGTCTGCCGCGGGCGTCGGCCCTTCGGAGGTTCCGCTCACCGCTCGCTCCCGCAGTGCACTCGATCTCTGTCCGTGCCGGAAAGTGTGCCGATCATAGAGGCTGGCCCCGGGCCCTTCCAGCCACTCACCAGTGTCCCGGACTGAGCACAGGTTCTGACAGATCGTTTCTGCCCGCACCTGGACAGGTTCTTCGACCTCCCGACCAGTTGTGACGTTCCGTGAGTGATTCGGAATATCGAGCGCCGGAGCGTGCGAGCGCGCGCTGGGGCGCGCTCACCCTTCTGGTGCAGGTAAACAGGGCAAAACACATGGAACACCTGCAATCTGGGTGCGGTCCCGCGAACCGTATCCGGAGGTCATGTCCGTGCCCAAGCTGCGCAGCACCGCCGCCGTGTTCACCACGATGTCGGCGCTCGCCGCGACCTCGATCCTGTCCGGCCAGTCGGCCGCCGAGCCCTTCTCGACGGCCCCGTGCGCCCTGCCCCGCACCGAGGCCCACCACTCGGAGGGCGTGGACACCTGGAGTCCCGCCTACACCCGTCCGACCGGCGCGCTCGATGCCGTGCTGGTGTTCCTCTCCTTCCCGGACGCCGCCCCGCGCACCACTCCGGCCGAGCTGACGGCCGACCATTTCCCGGCCACCAGCAGGTTCTACGAGCAGTCCTCCTACGGCCGGTTCACCCTGCGCCCGCACCCGCTGAAGCACTGGCTGCGCATGCCGCGCCCGTCGACGGCGTACGCCATGCGGCGGGACTGGAGCGCCGAGGACCGGGCCGCCTATCTGCGCGACGCGTTCGCCGTGGCCGACGAGGAGGTCGACTTCTCGCGCTACCCGGTGGTGTATTTCGTCGCCGACCCGGACGCGCCCGGTGTCGACTCGGACGCCACCAAGGTGGTGAACCTGGACACGCCCCTGCGCAGGGACGGCACCGACGTCCGCCGGGTCGTCACCGTGTTCGAACACCATCCTCCGGACCGGCTGGTCCTCGCCCACGAGACCGGCCATGTCTTCGACCTGCCCGACCTCTACCACCGCCCGGTCGACGGCAAGGGCGACTGGGACACCTACGTCGGCGACTGGGACCTGATGGGCAGCCAGTTCGGGCTGTCACCGGATCTGTTCGCCTGGCACAAGTGGCGGCTCGGCTGGCTGGATCCGCGCCAGGTGGTGTGCGTGCGGGGGGCCGCGCCGGCCCGTCTCACCCTGGAGCCCCTGGAGGCGGGGCCGGGTGTCCCGGCGCAGGGCACGGGCGGGGCCTCCGCGTTCGGCCTCGGCCACGGGGTCAAACTGGCCGTCGTGCGCACCGGCCCGGACAGCGCCCTCGCCTTCGAGGCCCGGGGCACGGCCGGGAACGACCACGCCTCCTGCCGGCAGGGGATCCTGGTCTACCGGGTGCGCGGCGGCTCCGTGTCCGGCGACGGCCCGGTCCAGGTCGTGGACGCCCATCCGCGCACCGAGGCGTGCTGGGAGAACTCGGTCTACCCGCCTCTCGCCGACGCCCCGGTCGCCCTCGGCGAGAGCTTCACCGTGCCCCGGGAGGGCGTGAGGGTGGAGGCGGAGGGCCGAACGGCGTCGGGAGCGTGGACGGTGAAGATCACTCCGGGTCTGAAGGGATGAAGATCGCTCTCGCCCCTCGCCCGGCCGGCACCCCGGTGCCCATCCGGAGGGGGCGTGGGCGGCGAAGCCCTCACCCGCGGGGCGAAGCCGCGCGAAAACAACGATGGCGAGCCGATCCACGCTTTCCGTGGACACGACTCGCCATCGCCAACGTGCGCCGCCAGGGACTCGAACCCCGGACCCGCTGATTAAGAGTCAGCTGCTCTAACCAACTGAGCTAGCGGCGCCTGCTGACGTCGTAGACCTTAGCATCCTGGTCGGCGGGAGGAAAAATCGAAATCCGCACCGCGGCCCGGGCGGCCCGTACGGCCGCCCAGAGCACCACCTCCGGGCCGGGCAGCCAGGGGTGCCGGGTGTCGGGGGCGACCAGCCAGCGGGCGGCGCCGGGGGTGTCGCCGCAGGTCAGGGGAGGCACGGTCACGGCGTCGCCGGGACCGTGGCACAGCAGCGGCGGCACCTCCTGCGCGCGGTGCGACCCCCACTCCTCCCAGGCCAGCAGCGAGGGCAGCCGCTGGGCGGTGCCCGGGGCGGCGAACAGCAGCGTCCGGCCCCGGTACACCGCGACCGGCCCCGAGCCCGCCCCCTCGTCCCACAGCCGGTCCAGCATGCGGCGCCCGAACATCGCGGGGGCGCTCACCACGTCGAAGACCGTGCCGCAGGGCAGGACGACCGGGGCGTCGGGGCGCTCCTCCCACAGGGCCAGGGTGCTCCGCGGATACGTTCCTGCCGACGCGAGCCAGGAGACGCCGTCGGAGCTGACACAGGTGACGTTCGGTGCGCTGCTCATGACACCCACATGTACAGCGGGTGAGCGGAGCGTTCTGCTGAGTTGCCGAAAGCCGGGACAGCGGCGGAGGGGGAGCGGTATCTTGCCCGCCTGGCATATGCCGCCGGGCTGCTCCCCGGTCTCCGCGGCCGCTACAGCGGATCGGCGGGCGTCCGCGCGTCGCCCTTCCCTCGCATCAGGTCCCGGCCGAACTCGACCATCTTCTTCGCGTAGTCCTCGGTCCACTCGGCCTGCTCGGCGATGTCCGCCGGGGTCAGCCGGTCGAACCGGCGCGGGTCGGAGAGCTGGGCCGCCGCGACGGCCTGGAACTCCACGGCCCGGTCGGCGGCCGCGCGGAACGCCTGGGTCAGCTCCGTCGCCCGGGCCAGCAGCGCCCGCGGATCCTCGATCGACTCCAGGTCGAAGAAGTGCTCGGGATCCGAGGCCGCCTCCGCGGGCTCGAAGAGCAGGGGCGCGGGGCGTAGCCGCGGTTCGTTACGACGCGGCGTGGGCTCCGCCATGTCTCGTCTCCTCCTCGTACGGTTTCGCCGGCACCGCCTTCGGGTGGGCCACCGTCCATTGTCCCGCGCCCGCGCAAGGGGACGAACGGCCGAGGAGTTCCGGGGCCGCGGCCGAGGAGTTCCGGGGACGAACGGCCGAGGAGATCCGGGGAGCGCCGGGCCTACGCCTGCACCAGCGGCTCCCGGGTGAACAAGGTCCCCAGGGACGGCGCGTTCACCCGGCGGTCGGCGAGCCGCAGGCCCTCCCACACGGTGACCTGGTTGGCCGTGAGCACCGGCTTGGACAGGGCCTTCTCCAGCAGTCCGAGGTGCGCGGCGGTGTGCAGCGCCGTGTCCGGCAGCAGCACCGCCTGCGCGTCGGAGGTGTCCGCGGCCCGCGCCAGCGTGAGCACGTCCTCCTCGCCCCACGTGCCGACCTCCGCGGCCGTGACGATCCCGGAGGACCGTGTCCCGGTCACCTCCAGGCCGCCGGCCCGCAGGAAGTCCGCGAACAGCGCGGCGATCTCCTCCGGGTAGGTCGCGCCGACGGCGACCCGCCGTACCCCGATCTCCCGGGCCGCGTGCACGAAGGCGAACGAGGTCGAGGAGGCGGGCATGCCGGCCAGCCGGGCGAGCGTGCGGACCTGTTCCTGGGCGCCCTCCCAGCCGTGCACGAAGCCGCCGCTGGTGCAGGCCCACACCATCGCCTCGACGCCGGCCAGCCGCAGTCCCTCCACGCCCCGGGCGAGCCGCTCGGCCGAGCCCATCTCGCGCAGCGCGTCCACCCGGTGCGCGTCCTCGCCGATGTCGGTGTGGAACAGATCCACCCGGATGTCACTGCCCAGGAGCTGCTCGATGCGTGGATAGTCGTCCTCGGCGGAGTGGCCCGGGTAGAGGAGTCCGAGTGCGGTCATGACCAGCCTTCCTGCTGTTCTTCCGGCAGTACGGGCCCTGTCCGGGCAGCGGCGTCCAGCAGCGCCTGATAGGGCCCCACGGCTCGGGTACCCAATCGGCGCAGCGCCGCCCACATCGTGACCTGGTTGGCCGAGATGACGGGCATCCGCAGCTCCGCCTCCAGCTGGGGGATGACGTCGTAGGTCGGCAGATTGGTGCAGGACAGGAAGAGGGCGTCGGCGGAGCCGGGGCGGGCCGCCCGGCGGGCCATGGCGACGACGTCCCGGTACGGCACGCGCCAGATGTGCCGGGTCAGCCCCATGTAGGCGCAGCCGGTGACGTGCACGCCGGCCTGCGCCACATAGCCCTCCAGCGCCCGGGTCACGGACACCGTGTACGGCGTGACCAGCGCGACCCGCCGGGCGCCCAGCTCCGCCAGCGCCTCCAGCAGCGCCCCCGAGGTGGTCACGGCGGGCAGGGCGCCGGCCTCGGTCATCGCCGCGCACATCGCCCGCTCCCCCGCGGTCCCGCCGACGAAGCTGCCGGAGGTGCAGGCGTAGGCGACGACCTCGGGGGCGACGGCGGTCAGCGCGCGCACCGCCTCGCCGAGGGTCTCGTGCTCGCTGACCAGCCGGGCCAGGTCCAGGCTCACCTCGACCGGCACGAACGGGGTCCGGGTCAGATGCAGCGAGACCTCGTCGGGCACCCACCGCCACAGCTCGCGGTCCAGGGCGAAGTCGAAGGGGGCCACCACGCCCACCCCTCGCTGGGGGCGGGGGCCGCCGAGAAAGGAGACGTCCATGGCCTGCACCGGCCTCACACTGGGAGACGAGTGGACAACGGATCGTGCGCACGCCCGTGTTGACGAAGGTAGGTTCGGGTGCGAGCGTGGTCAATCCGCGCATGCCAGACGCCCGGGAGCCGCCCCGCATGACGCCGTCCGTGCCCACCGTTCTGGTCCTCGACGCCGATCCGCCGCCGCGGCTCGGCCGCCTCACCGGTCGTGCCCGGATCGTGCACACCGACGCGGCGCACCTGGCCGAGCGGCTGCCCGCCGCCGATGTGCTGCTGGTGTGGGACTTCACCTCGCGGGCGGTCCGGGAGGCGTGGCCCGGCGGCGGGCCCCGGCCGCGCTGGGTGCACACGGCGAGCGCGGGCGTGGACCATCTGCTGTGCCCGGAGCTGGCCGCCTCGGACACGGTGGTGACCAACGCGCGGGGGGTCTTCGACCAGCCGATCGCCGAGTACGTGGCCGCGCTGGTGCTGGCGGCCGCCAAGGATCTGCCGCGCACCCTGGAGTACCAGCGGGAGCGGACCTGGCGGCACCGGGAGACCCGGCGGGTGGCGGGCACCCGCGCGTGCGTGGTCGGCTCGGGCCCGATCGGCCGGGCGATCGCCCGCACGCTGAAGGCCCTGGGCGTGACGACGGCGCTGGTGGGGCGGGTGCCGCGGACGGGCGTGTACGGCCCGGACGACCTGGACCGGCTGATCTCCCGCGCGGACTGGGTGATCGCGGCGGCTCCGCTGACCGAGCGGACGTACCGCATGTTCGACACGCACCGGTTCGGCGTGATGCAGCCCTCGGCGTTCTTCGTGAACGTCGGCCGGGGCGACCTGGTCGACGAGGAGGCCCTCGGCCGGGCGCTGGCCCGGCGCTGGATCGCGGGCGCGGCGCTGGACGTGTTCGCGGCCGAACCGCTGTCCGCGGACAGCGCGTTGTGGGAGCTGCCGGGGCTGATCGTGTCCCCGCACATGAGCGGCGACACGGCCGGCTGGCGGGACGAACTCGGCGCGCAGTTCCTGGAGTTGTACGAGCGGTGGGCGGCGGGCAGATCTCTGCCGAACGTGGTCGACAAGACACGTGGTTACGTGCCCGGCCACTGAGCCCCTGGGAGGGTGCATGCAGCTCACCGAACTGACCGCACGCCGGCTTCTCGACGGTTACCGCAAGGGCGAGTTCAGCCCGGTGGAGGTGACCGAGGAGGCGCTGGAGCGGGCGCGGCGGAGCCGGCCGGAGGTCAACGCGTTCGTGCGGATCACCGAGGAGGACGCGCTCCTGCGGGCCCGGGAGTCGGCGGAACGCTGGCGGCGCGGTGAGCCGGCGGGGCTGGTCGACGGGGTGCCGGTGACGGTCAAGGACATCCTGCTGCTGCGCGGGCATCCCACCCTGCGCGGCTCGAAGACCGTCTCGGAGCAGGGCGGTTGGGCGGAGGACGCGCCTCCGGTGGCCCGGCTGCGCGAGCACGGTGCGGTGTTCCTCGGCAAGACGACCACGCCCGAGTTCGGCTGGAAGGGCGTCACCGACTCCCCGCTGACCGGGATCACCCGCAACCCGCACGACCTCACGCGTACCGCGGGCGGCTCCAGCGGCGGCAGCGCGGCGGCCGTCGCGCTCGGCGCGGGCCCGCTGTCGCTGGGTACGGACGGCGGCGGCAGCATCCGCATCCCGGCCGCGTTCTGCGGGATCTTCGGGCTGAAACCGACGTACGGGAGGGTGCCGCTGTATCCGGCGAGCGCGTTCGGCACGCTGTCGCACACGGGGCCGATGACCCGGGACGCGGCCGACGCGGCCCTGCTGCTCGACGTGATCGGCACGCCCGACGCGCGCGACTGGTCGGCGCTGCCGGCCGCGCCCGGCTCCTTCACGGAGGCGCTGGGGGGAGGCGTGCGGGGGCTGCGGGTGGCGTACTCGCCGTCGCTCGGCGGCCAGGTGGCGGTCCAGCCGGCGGTGGCCGCGGCGGTCCGGCGGGCGGTGGCCTCCCTCGCGGACCTCGGGGCGTACGTCGAGGAGACCGACCCCGACTTCAGCGACCCGGTGGAGGCGTTCCACACCCTGTGGTTCAGCGGCGCGGCCCGGCTGACCCAGAGTCTCTCCCCGCACCGGCGGCAGCTGCTGGATCCCGGGCTGCGGGAGATCTGCGCCCGGGGCGCCCGGACGAGCGCGCTGGAGTATCTGGCCGCGGTGGACGTCCGGATGGGGCTGGGGCGGCGGATGGGCCGCTTCCACGAGCGGTACGACCTGCTGGTGACGCCGACGCTGCCGGTGACCGCGTTCGGGGCGGGGGTGGAGGTGCCCGAGCGCTCCGCGCACCGGCGCTGGACGGGGTGGACACCGTTCACGTACCCCTTCAACCTGACCCAGCAGCCGGCGGCGACCGTCCCCGTGGGGCCGGACCCGGAGGGGCTGCCGGTGGGCATGCAGATCGTCGGCGCCCGGCACCGTGACGATCTGGTGCTGCGGGCCGCGCACGCGCTGTACGAGGCCGAGGTGGCCGCGGCCCCCCGGCCCCGGCCGCTGCCTTAGGGGGCCGCCGGCCGCGGCCCGTTCCGCGCGGGGCGGCGGGCGGCGGGCGGCAGACGGCGGGCGGCAGACGGCAGGCGGCAGGCGGCAGACGGCAGACGGCAGACGGCAGACGGCAGACGGCAGGCGGCAGGCGGCAGGCGGCAGGCGGCGGATGACAAGCGAAGGCGGCAGACGGCGGACGGCTAGGCCCACCGGAAGGCCAGGGTCTCCCCCGCCGCCCCGGTCCGCCACAGGTCGTTGCATGCCTCGGCCATCCGGTCGAGGCCCTCCACGACCTGTCCCCAGACGGTCCCCGGCACCCAGCCGACGTCTCCGTTGAGGAGCAGGTTGTTGCGCTCGTAGAAGAGGGCCAGGTCGACCACCGTGGTGCCGGGGCGGACCTCGCGGTCGTAGCCGTAGGCCCGGGTGCCCAGTTCGGTGCCGGCGAAGGAGAAGTAACAGAGGTCGCCGGGAATCGGAGTGACCGTCGGGTTCTCCAGTGGGGGTTCCGTGGAGGCGAACGGCGGGAACAGCGCGTAGATTTCGTTGCGCGCGTACTTGGCGTGGTAGACGTCCCCCGCCAGCGGCAGTGCCTCTCCCACTGCCGCGCAGGTCAGGGGCGCGCGGTCGGTCAGCAGTCGTGCCGTGCAGTGCACGTCCCGCAGTTCGAGCGAGACGGTGACGAATCGATCGGCCATGAAAACCAGGGTGCATAGCCCGGTTGCGCTTGGGTAGCCGCGCCGCCATGGCTCCACCACTTGCGAACGACGTACACACAGTCCGGTCGGAACACAGACACACCCGGCGCTCGTTGCTGGCGGGTCTCGCGGCGTTCGGGGCGCTGGGCGCGGCGGGCTGTACTCGGGTGGCGTCGGCGTCCGGCAAGGGCGGCGGCGATCTGCTGGAGAGGCTGCGCGCCCAGGGTGTCGTACGGCTCGGGATCGCCGGTGAGATTCCCTTCGGCTACATCGACAGGGACGGGAATCTCACCGGGGAGGCGCCCGAGCTGGCGAAGGCGGTCTTCAAGCGGCTCGGGGTGGACCGGGTGCAGCCGGTGCCGACCGAGTTCGGCTCGCTGATCCCGGGGCTGAACGCGCAGCAGTTCGACGTGGTGGCCGCGGGCATGTACGTCACCCCGGACCGCTGCGAGCAGGTGATCTTCGCGGATCCGGACTACCAGATGCCCGACGCCTTCATCGTCCGCAAGGGCAATCCGCTGGGGATGCGCACCTACGCGGACGCGCTGCGCCGGCACGCCAAGGTGGCCACCGGCACCGGGTACGCGCAGATCCAGCACGCCGTGGAGGCGGGCTACCGGGAGAGCGACCTCGTCATCGTCCCGGACCAGGTCGCCGGCCTGAACGCGGTGGAGTCGGGGCGGGTCGACCTGTTCACGGCCACGGCCGTCACCGCACGGCTCGTCGCGCGGGGCTCCGCCAAGGCCGAGTCGACGGAGCCGTTCGTGGCCCTGGTCGACGGCAAGCCCAAGGCGGACGGCGGCGCGTTCGCGTTCCGCCGGACGGAGACCCGGCTCCGGGACGCCTTCAACACCGAGCTGCACAAGCTGCGCCGGAGCGGGGAGCTGTACCGGATCATGCGGCCGTTCGGCTTCACCAAGGCCGAGATGACGACCCTGACCGCGAAGGAGTTGTGCGGCTCATGACCCGGGGACTCTGGGCCCATGTCCTCCAGGGCATAGGCACCACGCTCCAGTTGCTGGTGTACAGCGCGCTGCTGGCCGGCGCGGTCTCGTTCGTCGTCGGTGCCGCGCGCACCCACCGCTCGCGGCTGGTCCGCTTCGTCGCGGCCCTCTACACCGAGGTGTTCCGCGGCATCTCCGCGCTGGTGATGATCTTCTGGGTGTTCTTCGTCCTGCCGGTCGCCTTCGGCTGGCAGCTGGTGCCGATGTGGGCGGGCACGCTCGCGCTGGGCCTGACCTACGGCGCGTACGGCGCGGAGATCGTGCGCGGCGCCCTGCGGGCGGTGGACCCCGCCCAGCGGGAGGGCGGGATCGCGCTCGGCTTCTCGCCCTGGCAGCGGCTCCGCCTGGTCCTGCTGCCGCAGGCGGTGCCCGAGATGATCCCGTCCTTCTCCAACCTGCTGGTGGAGCTGCTCAAGGGCACCGCGCTGGTGTCCATCACGGGCATGGGCGACCTGGCGTTCAGCGGCAACCTGGTGCGCCTCGCCCTCCAGCAGAGCGGCCAGATCTACACGTATCTGCTGCTCATCTACTTCGTGATCGCGTTCCTGCTCACCCGGGGGATGCGCGGCCTGGAGCGCCGGCTGAAGGCGGAGGTGGCCCGATGACCTGGGACTGGGGAGCCGTCTCCGACTTCATGCCCTTCTTCTGGAAGGGCCTGGTCGTCACCCTGGAGGCACTGGCCCTGGGGTCGCTGATCTCGTTCGCGCTGGGTCTGGTGTGGACCCTGCTGCTGCGGACGCCGACCCGCTGGGTGCGCTGGCCGGTGGGGGTCTTCACGGAGTTCGTGCGGGACACCCCGCTGCTGGTGCAGCTGTTCTTCCTGTTCTACGTGCTGCCCGAGGCGGGTGTGACCCTGTCCCCGCTGACCACCGGTGTCCTGGGGCTCGGGCTGCACTACTCGACGTACACCATGCAGGTCTACCGGGCCGGTATCGAGGCGGTGCCGGCGGGCCAGTGGGAGGCCGCGACCGCGCTGAGCCTGCCGGTGCGGCGCACCTGGGCGGCGGTGATCCTGCCGCAGGCGGTCCGCCGGGTGGTGCCGCCGCTCGGCAACTACGTCATCGCGATGCTGAAGGACACGCCGATGCTGATGACGATCGGCGTGCTGGAGATGCTGGGCCGGGCGCGGCTCGTCTCCCAGCAGCACTTCCAGTTCACCGAGCCCCTGACGGTGATCGGGATCGCCTTCGTCGTCGTCTCGTATCTGGCTTCCCTTCTTCTGCGCACCCTGGAGCGACGTCTTGTCCGTTGAGACCAGCAAGCAGCCGGCCGCGACCGGCACCCTGCCGACCGAGCTGATACGGCTGGAGGGCGTGACCAAGCGGTTCGGGGACAACACCGTCCTCGACGGTCTCGACCTGTCCGTGGACGCGGGCCGGCACGTCACCCTGATCGGCCCCTCCGGCTCCGGCAAGACCACGATCCTCCGTCTGCTGATGACCCTCGCGAAGCCGGACGAGGGCACGATCACCGTCGACGGGCAGCGGCTGTTCCCGGCGCCGGAGAAGCAGGTCCGGGAGGTCCGCAAGAAGATCGGGATGGTGTTCCAGCAGTTCAACCTGTTCCCGAACATGTCGGTGCTGCGCAACCTCACCGAGGCCCCGGTCCGGGTGCTGGGCCTGTCCAAGGACGAGGCCGAGGCGCGGGCCCGGGAGCTGCTGGACCTGGTGGGTCTGGCCGACAAGTGCGACGCGCGGCCCACCCGGCTCTCGGGCGGGCAGCAGCAGCGGGTGGCGATCGCCCGGGCGCTGGCGATGCGGCCGCGGGTGCTGCTGCTGGACGAGGTGACCTCCGCGCTCGACCCGGAGCTGGTCGCGGGCGTCCTCGACCTGCTCCGGGACATCGCGCGCTCCACCGACATCACGATGCTCTGTGTGACCCACGAGATGGGTTTCGCCCGGGACATCTCCGACCAGGTGCTGATGTTCGACGCGGGCCGGGTGATCGAGACGGGCCCGCCGGAGAAGATCTTCGGTGACCCGGAGCAGGAGCGCACCCGGGAATTCATCAGCGCGGTGCTGTGAACGCGGGGGTGCGGGAGGGAACAGCCGAGGTCCCCCCGCTGGGGCATGTCCCTGGCATATGCCAGAGGATCTCCGCCCCAGTTGGGGGCGCGGGCGCGCGGGGCACAATCTCGCCAACCCCCTCTCCCGGTCGGCCCTTTGACGGCTATCGTGGAGACGGTCCGCCGACCCGGATCGCGGCCGAGGGGGAGCGCCATGAGAATCGAGCCGACCGCCCCGTACCACTCCGCCCAGGACGCGCTGCGCGTGCTGGAGACCGTGGCCCGGCACTCCGCCGGCGTCACCGTCACCGAGCTGGCCCGCCGCACCGGCCTCGGCCCCGAGCGGCTCACCGCCCTGCTGCTGATGCTGCGCCGCGAGGGCTATGTCGAGCAGATCACCGACGGGGCGTACGTCACGGGTGAGACCCTGCGCCGGCTCACCTCGGCGCACGACCGCGAGCGCGCCCTGCGCGACAAGCTCCAGCACACTCTGGACCGGCTGCGCGACTCGGTCGGCGCGGCCGTCTACATGAGCCGGTACGTCGACGGCGAGGTCCGGGTCACCCAGTACGCGGCCGGGCCGGCCACCCCCGCGGTCAACGAGTGGGTGGACTTCCGCTGCTCGGCGCACGCCACCGCCGTCGGCAAGAGCCTGCTGACCCAGCTGGACCACAACGCCCGCCGCGATCACCTCTCCCGGCACAAGATGGCCCGCCTCACCTCGCACACCATCACCAGCGACAAGCTGCTGCTGTCCCGCCTGGAGTCGCAGCCGCCCACGGTGCCGGTGCTGGACCTCCAGGAGTACGCGGTGGGCACGGTCTGCGCGGCCGTCCCGATCACCGCGGGCGCCTCCGTCGGCTGTCTGGCCCTCTCGCTCCCGGTGGAACACGCGCACCGGCTGAAACAGGCCGCGGACACCCTGAACCGCAGCGCGGCACCGGTCCTGCTCTCGCTGACGCTCTAGGCGGTCGCCGGGGTGGTCACGAGCACCGCTCAGGACCAGGTAGTATTTTCTTCGTCGCCGGCCGCGGAAGAAAAACCGCGGTGGCGGGAGTCATGCGCCGCTAGCTCAGTTGGTTAGAGCAGCTGACTCTTAATCAGCGGGTCCGGGGTTCGAGTCCCTGGCGGCGCACGAGACCGAGGGGTCCTTCGCGGAAGCGAGGGGCCCCTCGGCGTCTTCCGTGGTCAGTCGCCGGTACGTCTCCTCCCCCGGCGGCCGCCACCACACGGGATCGGCGCAGGCATACCCCTCCCGGCGCAGCCGCGCCCGCTCGATCTTGTTCGTCGCCGTCACCGGCATCCGCTCGACGACCCGCACGAACCGGGGTGCCATCTTCGTGCCGAGGTCCGGCTGGGCCCGCAGGAACGCCGCGAAGCCCGCCGGGTCGAAGGTCCCGGCGACGGCCGCCATCACCTGGTCCCCGGTGACCGGATCCGGTACCCCGTACACGGCGACGGCGTCGGCGCCCGCGTACCGGGCGACGATGTTCTCGATCATCGCGGCGGCCAGGTTCTCGCCGTCGACCCGGATCCGGTCGTCGGTACGGCCCGCGAAGTAGAGGTAGCCGTCGGTGTCGCGGTAGAACAGGTCGCCGGTCCAGTAGGCCCCCGCCCGGCGCCGCTCGGCCTCGGCGGCCGGGTTGCGCCAGTAGCCCTCGAAGGGGTTCGGGGCGCGGTTGACCAGTTCGCCGATGGCCTGCTCCCCGTTGAGCAGCCGCCCGGCCCCGTCGAAGACGGCCGGCGGGCACTCGTGCCCGGTGGCGGGATCCAGCACCGCCAGACCGGGTCCGGCCGGGCCCACCGCCCCCGCCGGGGTCCCGGGCGCCCACCGGATCGCCGCCCCGCCCTCGGAGGAGCCGTACCCCTCCACCAGCCGCACCCCGAAACGCCGCTCGAAGGCCGCCGCGTCCACGGCGCCCGCCTCCGTCCCGAAGCCGAGCCGCAGGGGGTGGTCCCGGTCGTCGGGGCGCGGCTCGGTGGCGAGGACGTACTGGACGGCCCGGCCGACGTAGGTGAAGTAGGTCGCGCGGTAGCGGCGCACGTCGGACAGGAAGCCGGAGGCCGAGAAGCGCCGGCGCAGGGCCACCCCGGCGCCGGCGGCCAGCGCGGGCGCCCAGTCCGCGATCACCGCGTTGCCGTGGAACATCGGCATGCAGACGTAGTGCACGTCGTCCGGGCCCACCCCGAACTGCCCGGCCAGGGCCTGCCCGGCCGCCGCCAGCCGGCCCTGGGAGCAGAGCGCGGCCTTGGGGGCGCCGGTGGAGCCGGAGGTGAAGTACAGCAGCAGACGGTCGGCCGGGGCCGCCCGGGACGGGTCGGGCACGGCACCCGAGTAGGGCGCGAGGAGGGCGGCGTACTCGGGGGTGTCCGTGACGAGCAGCCGGACTCCGGGCAGGTCCAGCCCGGCCAGCAGGGGCAGGTGCGCCCGCTCGGTGACCAGCAGCGGGCACTCGGTGTGCCGGATGTCGCGGGCCAGCTCGGGGCCGCGCCGGGTGGGGTTGACCCCGGCGACGGCCGCCCCGGCGAGGGCCGCGGCACCGAGCCAGAGCGGGAACTCCTCGGTGTTGTCGAGCAGCACCCCCACGTGCGGTACGGCTCCGGGCGGGAGCAGATCGGCCAGCAGCGCGGCCCGTGCGGCGGCACCGGCGGCCGTCTCGTGGTGTGTCAGTACCCGGTCCTCGCACCACAGCCCGGGCCGGTCGTCACCCCAGCGCGCCGCGACCAGCGCGGCGACCGTGTGCGGCGTGGACTTCATGGCCGGGCACGGTAGCTGACCTCGCGTCAGAAGGGGAGGGCTACGGCAGCAGGCCGTCCGACTCGGCGAAGATCAGGTGGGCGAAGATCATGAAGCCGACGCAGAAGGCGCTCGCCACGCCGAGGAAGGCGAGCCCGCAGCCGGTGCCGGCGACGAGGCTGCCGCGCGCCGGCGGCTTGGCGGTGGCCTGCTGGGGCAGCTCGGGGAGGTAGCGCACGGTCACGAAGTCGCCCTCCAGGACGGTCCCGGGACCGTCCTCCTCCTCGAAGCGGACCGTGCGGCCCTCGCGGGTGGTGAACTCGTAGACGTGGTGCAGGGTCGTGCTCACGGACGTGTTCCCGCCGCCGCCGCTGGTCGTCGTGTACGTCCGCAGGCAGCGCGCCTCGGCGGTCAGACCGTGCGCCCACGTCCTGCTGATCCGCCGGGCGCGGCGGACCAGCAGATACGCGGCGAACACGAAGCCCGCCAGCATGAGGCCGGGCACGGCGTAGAAGAAGAGCTCCATGGTGTCCCCCGAGGTCGGCGCCGGTCCGGTCGGCCGGCGTGGCGCGAACCTATCCGACCGGCCGGGCGGCCGACCTCAGGGAATGCTCAGTTACCGGGCTGTATCGCGGCGCGGATCAGAAGGTGACGTCCGAGCAGGCGTAGAACGCGTTGGCCGTGTCGGCGATCGTCCACACCGCGACGATGACGTGGTGCCCGCTCAGACCGGACGGCAGCGTGCCGCTGTGGCTGAGCGTGGCCGGCGGGCGCTGGCCGTTGTAGGGCACCGTCAGGAACGGGGTGAGGTTGAGGTCCGAGCGGGCGAGGTTGTGGTTCTGGTTCCAGCCCGGCTTGGTGACGTAGTACTTGAAGTCCGTCGTGGCGTGCATCGCGGTGAACTGCCAGCGGAACGTGTACGACTGGCCGCCCGTCACCTTCGTGGTGGGCCAGGCCGCGCCCGACGGTGCCTTCGGCGCGCTGAGCTGGGCGAACTGGCCCAGCCCCGCGTTGCAGATCTGACCGTCGGCCGGGCCGCCGGCCGGGAAGCCCTTCGGGCCCTCGACGCTCTGCGGCTCCCACTGGATCTGGCCGCAGTTCGTCACGGTGCCGTTCTGGCAGAGCTTCTGCCTGCTGATGGGGAGGTCGGTGTAGCCGTGGCCGCTGGCTCCGCCGGTGGAGAGCGCGAAGGCTCCGGCGGTCACCGCGCCCAGCACCACCGCGGACAACTTGGTCTTGGTGCGCATGCTGCCGCTCCTGGAGAACGTGGGGAGTTCGATGAGCCGTGCAGGTAGGTCTAGACCAAGTCTCAGATTATTGCCGTGAGTTGAACATGTCCATACCAATTGCGAACCGGACTAGACCGGCTCTCCGCGTCCCGAGCAGAACGCCACCGTGAGGTCACGGACCAGCACCTTGCGCTCGTAGTCGTCCAGTTCGACCAGTCCGCGCATGGTCAGCCGGGTCACGGTGTCCTCCACCGAGTCCACCACCGAGGTGAGCATGGTGGCCCGCTGCCGGGCGTCCAGCGCGGCGATCCGGCGCCGGTGCACGGCGGCGGCCACCTCGGGGGCGTAGTCCACCCGGACCGGCTGCACCGAGAACACCTCCACGCCGACCGGCGCGGTCTCCGTCGCGACCAGCCGGGTCAGCGCGTCCCCGGCCGCCGTCGGCCCGCCCCGCGTCCCGCCGGTCGGCTCCACCGGCACCCGGGCCAGCGCCGCCTCCACGCACTCGCGCAGATACGTCTCGTGGTCCTCGATGCCGAGCAGGGCCCGCGCGGTGTCCCGCACCCGCCACACCACCAGCACGACCACCCGCAGCGCCATCCCGTCGGGGTCCGCCGCCGGCATCGCCTCGCTGCGCCAGTGCCGCAGCCGCACATCCGCCCGGCGCCGCAGCACCAGCGGATTCACCCACAGCAGCCCGGTGCGCCGGACCGTCCCCCGGTACCGCCCGAACAGGCCGAGCACCCAGGCCCGGCCGGTCCGCCCCCGGGCCAGCCCGCCGAAGCCGCACGCGCCGAGCAGCCCGGCCCCGGCGTACGCGGCCCACTGCGCCGGACCGAGCCCGGCGCCCGTGTGCACCGGCAGCCGCAGCGCCTGCGCGGCGAGCGAGGGGAGCAGCCCCGCCCACCAGGTGGTGGCCAGACAGCCGGTGAGCCCGCAGGCCCCGGCCAGCAGACCCGCCGCCCCCGGCAGCACCCGCGCCGGACGTTCCGCCAGCTCGGGGTCGACCTCCGGCAGGGGCCGTCTGCGCACCGGCACCGGGCGGCGCTGCCGGGGCTGCTCTCCGGTGCCCTGCCGGCGGCCCACCACCGCCGGCCTGAGCGGCACCTTCACCGGATCGGGATCGTCCCGGAACAGCAGATGGACCGGGATCTCGGTGGTCGCCTCGTTGTGGATCAGACGGGCCGGCCGGGTGCCGTGGCCCGCCGCACCGCCGTCCGACTGCCCCTCGGACTCGGGCGGCGTATGGGATGTGGTCGTACTCATGCGTGCTCCAGCCTCCGCGCCAGATGCGTCATGAACAGGGGGGATGTACGAGATGGTGCCGGGGCGGGCTAGGCGAACAGGCGGCGCCAGGTCTCCGGCCCCGGATAGCCGTCCGCCGCGCCGCCCCGCCAGCCCTGGGTGCGCTGGAAGGCCTCGACGGCCCGCCGGTCCGCCTCGCCCCAGTGCGGGCCCGGGCCGAGGGCGTAGAACCGGCCGAACCCCTTCTCCGCCAGCCGGACACCCAGGCGGGTGACGTGGTCGTTGGTCGCGCCCGGCCGGAAGTACTGCCGTCCCGGATAGCCGGGCACCCCGTGCGAGGCGGGGCCGGCCGGCGCGGCCGAGGCGGCGGGTCCGGGCGTGACGGCCTTGCCCCGGCCCGCGGCGCCGGGCCCGGAGGAGGCCCCGCCCGGGTGGGCCACCGCGGCCTTCACGCCGGTCGCCCCCTTCGTGCCGGCCCCGCTCTTGGTCACGCCCTTGTAGCGGTAGGGGACGTACTTGCCGGTGTTGCTCCAGTAGGGATAGGGGGTGGTCTGGCTGCGGGCGTGCGGGGGCGTCTGCTCGTAGACGGTGTAGTAGGTGTGCGTGTAGTCCGTCCAGCCGCCGAAGATCACCACATGGGAGCCCTTCTCGGGGTTGTCGGGGTTGTGGTAGAGCAGGATGTCGCCGGGCTGGAGCTCCTCCTTGGCGATCTTCGTGCCGAACTGGTCGAGGCTGCCCGTCCACTCGTTGCTCGGCAGCCCCCAGGCCATGGAGACATAGCCCGAGCAGTCCTGCCGGTACCCGTCGGACCAGAAGGCGCTCATGCTGTACGGGACCTTGGCGGCCACCCAGACCTTGGCCCGTTTGATGATGTCGGTCCGGGTGGTGGCGGGGATCGGGGCGGTGGTGGTTCCCCCGGACTGTCCGGCCGAGCCGTGCAGCGGGGCCTTCTTGCCCTGGGGGGTGTCGGGTTCGCCGTCGCCGGGCAGGGCCTGGCGGTGCGGGGAGTGAGCGGGGGCGAGGGCGGCGGCCGGCGGAGCCGCGCCGAGAGCGGCGGAGGCGGCGGCCACGACCACGACCGAGCGGGCCGCCGGGTGGCCGCGGCCGGGCAGCCGGCCGGGAGCCGGCCGACGGCCGTCGACGCAACCAGGGCAGTCGCAGTCGCTCGCGGGGTCGATCTCCTCGAATACCGGAGCGGTCATGCGATCTGCCTCACATTCGGGGGTGATGTGTCCACGAGTGTGCACATTGATCAGTTTCCCAACCGTGCGCGGAACGCGCATTTTGACGGTCCGAATGATGTACGCGGCCCCTCCGGGCGGCCGCCCGCCACCTCGGGGTGGTCGGGAGCACCCCCGGAGGTCGGGTAGAGTTTTCTCTGTCAGCAGGCGCCGCTAGCTCAGTTGGTTAGAGCAGCTGACTCTTAATCAGCGGGTCCGGGGTTCGAGTCCCTGGCGGCGCACCGACCGGAAAGCCCCTCGCGAAAGCGGGGGGCTTTTCGTATGCCTCATCCGAATGGCCGGTTACCCTCTGGCCATGGCAGCCCGGGACCTTCAGGAGCGGATCAAGAAGCTGATCGTGGACCAGCGGCTGCCCTCGGGGGCCCCGCTGCCCACCGAACCCGAGCTGATGCGGCTCCTCGGGGCCAGCCGGAACTCGGTCCGCGAGGCCCTCAAGGCGCTCCAGGCGATGGGGATCGTGGAGATCCGGCACGGCTTCGGGACGTACGTCGGCTCGATGTCGTTCGCACCGATGATCGAGGGCCTGGCCTTCCGGACCGTGGCCGGCCACTACCGCGGCGAGGACTCCCTGCTCCAGCTGCTGGAGCTGCGCGAGGCCGTCGAGACCGGACTGGTGTCACGGCTGGCCGGGCGGCTGCCGGAGGCGGACCTCGTGGCACTGGAAGCGCTCGTGGACCGGATGGAACGGGAGGCCGCCGAGGGGACCGGGCTCGCCGAGACCGACCGCGCCTTCCATGCCACTCTCTACCGGGGACTGGACAACGTGCTGCTCGGCGAGGTGCTGGAGGCGTTCTGGGACGCCTTCCACCGGGTGGGGCAGGACCTGGTGGACATGCCGCAGGATCCGTGGGTCACCTGCCGTCAGCACCGGGAGATCCTGGACGCGGTCCGGTCCGGTGACGCGCTGCGGGCGGAGCGGGCCATAAGGGACCACTTCGGCAACGTCCGCACCCGTCTGTCCCCGGCGGCCGTGTCCCCGGGGGCGCCCGCACGGCCGCTCAGCCGGCCGTCCCCGTGAGGTACGCGGAGACCACCACGTTCGCCGTGTAGCTGCGGCTGACGCGGTCGAAGGTGCCGCCGCAGGTGATCAGACGGAGTTCGGCGCGCCCCGGCTCGCGCTGGCCGTACGCCTGCCCGGCGTCGAAGCCGGCGCGGGGCAGGACACGGACGTCGTCGACGGTGAACTCGGCGACCCTGCCGTCCGCGCGGAACACCCGGACCCGGTGGCCCGGCTTGAGGGTGCTGAGCCGGTAGAAGACGGCGGGCCGGGTCTCGGTGTCGACATGGCCCACCAGCAGGGCCGCACCGGCGGCGCCCGGTCCCGGACCGGCGCCGTACCAGCCGACCACGCCCGCCTGCGAGTAGGGCGGCGGATCGATGGCGCCCCGGGCGTCCAGACCGCGGGCCACCACCGGCGCCTGCACGCCCAGGGCGGGGATGTCGACCCGCTGGGGCACGGCGTCGCCCAGCGGCCGCGCCGGGCGGGGCAGCAGAGCGGGGTCGACCGAGCCGTCGATGGCGAGGACGCCGCCCGCGGCGGGTCCGTCCGCGCTCCCCCCGGCGTCGGTCACCCCGCGCCCCCACAGCCACAGCCCGAACAGCAGCAGCGCCCAGGCCAGCGCGGGGACGAGCCGCCCGGTGGCGGTGCCGCGCCCGGGGTCGTCGGACATGGGCGCTCAGCGGGTGCCGCGGCTCCGGCGGGCGCGCAGCCCGACGGCGGCCGCGGCGACCCCGGCGAGCGCCAGCCCGGTCACCGTCTGGCCGGTGTCGGGGCCCGAGGCGCTGGTGGCCACCGTGGCGAAGTGGGCGGTGCCGCCGCCGCCCGCGGGCACCGGAGCGATGGGCGAGGCGTGCTCGGGGTCCGGCCGGGCGGGTTCGGCGGCCTGGGCGGCACCCGGCCCCCCGACCGTGAGCCGGCCGGTGATCACGGAGTCCGCGCAGGTGACCTTGACGGCGTAGGCACCGGCCGCCAGGGCGGAACGGACACGGGTCTCGCCCTTCAGGACCCCCGTGGCACGGTCCAGCAGACCCTGGCCCGGGGTCAGGGCGGCGTCGGCGACGAAGGCGGCCGAGGCGGCGGTGCCCTGCCCGCCGCCGCAACCGCTGACGCGCAGGGTGACGTCGTCGCCCGGCGCCGGGGAGGCGGGGGTCACGGTGACCGAGCCGCCGCCCTCCGCGTGGGCCGCCGGCGCGACGGCGGCGCCCGCGGCGACCACGAGAATTCCCGCACAGACAGTGAGGCGTAGTGAGCCCATCGTGAACCTCCAGTTACGAGGAGGTTCCCCCGGCCGGGGCGCCTTCGCATCCTCGGCGGGCGCCCCGCTGCGCCGAACGGGTGACACCGGGTTTCGGTCCGGCGGGCACCGGCCTCAGATCAGGTCGACCAGGTCCGCGATGGAGTCGACGACCTGGGAGGGACGGAAGGGGTAGCGGTCGACGTCCGGGGGCTGGGTGACACCGGTCAGCACCAGGAAGGTGCGCATGCCGGCTTCCAGGCCCGCGAGCACATCGGTGTCCATGCGGTCGCCGATCATCGCGGAGGTCTCGGAGTGAGCGCCGATCGCGTTCAGCCCGGCCCGCATCATCAGCGGGTTGGGCTTGCCGACGAAGTACGGCTTCTTGCCGGTGGCGGCGGTGATCAGCGCGGCCACCGAGCCCGTGGCGGGCAGGTCGCCCTCGGTGGAGGGGCCGACGTTGTCGGGGTTGGTGGCGATGAACCGGGCGCCGTCGTTGATGAGCCGCACGGCCTTGGTCAGCGCCTCGAAGGAATAGGTGCGGGTCTCGCCGAGGATCACGAAGTCGGGTTCGTGGTCGGTGAGGATGTAGCCGATGTCGTGCAGCGCGGTGGTCAGGCCGGCCTCGCCGATGACATAGGCGCTGCCGCCGGGCCGCTGGTCGTTCAGGAACTGGGCGGTGGCCAGGGCCGAGGTCCAGATGTTCTCCACCGGCACGTCCAGGCCCATGCGCCGCAGCCGGGCGTGCAGATCACGGGCGGTGTAGATGGAGTTGTTGGTGAGCACCAGGAAGGGCCGGCCGGACTCCCGCAGCTTCTTCAGGAAGGCGTCGGCGCCGGGGATCGGCACCCCCTCGTGGATCAGGACGCCGTCCATGTCGGTGAGCCAAGACTCGATGGGCTTGCGGTCTGCCATGTTGTGCGTCTCCTGGCGTACGTGCGTGCGGGAAGCGGGGGCGCCGGAACCACGGCGTACCGACGCCCCCCAGCCTAGTCAGGACCTGCCGATACCGACCCCGTCGATCACCCAGTACCAGTTGTTGCCGCCGGTGTACCGGAACCGGACCCGGGCACCGGTCGCGCCCGCGGGCACCTGGAGGGTGATGCTCTCGGTGCGCGAGGGCACGTCGGTGGTGTACGTCCGCACGACCGCCGGGGTGCCGTCGTCGTAGGAGACGAGGACCTCGCCCTTCTGCGGGGCCTCCTGCCGGTAGCAGGTGGTGTACGTCAGGACGGCCGTGCCGCCGCCGGTGACCGGGTAGACGGGGCTGACCAGGGTGGAGTCGAAGGTGCCGGTGACCGCCTTGTCGTTCCATTCGTCGCCGTCGGCGACCGCGAAGACGTTCCGGGCGCGGACGTTGCACTCGCGGTTCTGGTCGCGCTGGGCCTGGGTCCAGAACTCGTCCGTGGTGAAGGTCCAGCCGCGCCACTCGGTGACCCCGCCGGTGCCCATCGCGGAGTTGTCGACGGACCAGCCGGCGGGCGGGGTGTGGGTGTATCCGAGGACGCCCGCCGGGATGCCGGTCTCGTCGGCGCGGGACTGCAACCGGCCGCGCAGGGCGTCGAAGTCGTCGGGGGCGGGCTGCTGGACGGGGCGGCCGTCCAGCTCCCAGGCGGGGTCGAGCGCGATGCCGAGGTGGGCGAGCGCGGAGGCGGCGACATCGGGCATCTTCACGTCGTACCGCACCGATCCGGCCGCCAGTGTCGGCCCGGTGGCGATGAGGAAGGTCTGCCGCTCCTGGAGGGTGGAGCCGCCGTGGCCGCCGGCGTCGGTGTGGCCGTGGTCGGCGGTGACCATGATCAGCCAGTCCTCGGCGGCGCGGGCGGGCCGGGCCCGGACCGCGGCGACGAGCCGGCCCACCTGGGCGTCGGCGCCGTGGATGGCGTCGAGGTACTGGGCGGAGGCGGCGCCGTAGGTGTGGCCGGCGTGGTCGATGTTGTCGAGGTGGACGAAGACCGCGTCCGGGTTGCCGTCCCGCAGCGCCGCCACCGCCCGGGAGGTGGTGCCGGTGTCGTACTCGGCGCTCGGGGTGGAGACGCGGGTGTCGACCTTCGGGGAGAACACCGTGTCGGTGATCGGCGCCCAGGAGGCGACGGCGTAGGTGGACAGGGCGGGCTTCGCCGTCTCGACGCGGGTGAGGAAGTCCGGGTACTGCGTGAACCGGGAGCCGGTGAAGGCGTTGTCCTTGACGTTGTGCTTGTCGGGCCAGACACCGGTGATGATCGTCGACCAGCCGGGGCCGGACAGGGTCGGGGCGAGGGGGTTGGCGTAGATGCTGCTGGGCGCGGTGAGACCGGCGGCCATCAGGGCGTCCAGGTTCGGCGCGTCGGCGTCCTTGATACGGCTGAGCAGGGCACCGTCCAGGCCGATCACCAGCACCTTGGGGGTGCGGGAGGCCGCGTGGGCGAGGGTGCCGAGGGGGCCGGCGGACACGGCCGCCGCGGTGGCGGAGACGAGGAAGGAACGACGGGAGAGGCTGGGCACGGAGACCTCCGGCGGGAAGGGGGGCGGGCGTGCGTGCGGGCATGGCGACGCCCCCGGTGGTGCCAGGGGCGTCGCAAAGTGGAGCGGTGCTGCGCGGACGGCGGGACGCCGGTCGCGGCGGGACGCCGGTCGCGGCGGGGCCCGGAGGGATCGGAGGGGACCTGCGGCGGATCAGCTGCCGGTGGCGGACTTCCAGTCCTCGACGTACGTGCTGAGGTTGTCGTCGATGTCGTTCCAGTCGGGCTGGAAGAAGTCCACGCCGTTCATGATCTTGGTGAGGGCGATGGCGTTGGCGTCGGTGGCCTTCACGTCCCGGCGGGCGGAGAAGCCGCCGCCGATCTCGCTGACCTCCTGCTGCTGCTTGCGCGCGAGCATGAAGTCGAGCAGCTTCCGGCCGTTCTCGCCGTGCGGGGCCTTGGTGACCAGGCCGGCCGCGTAGGGCAGGGCGAAGGTGGTGGGCTTGCCGTCCTCGCCGGCCGGGAACCAGATGCCGAGGCCGGGCATCGTCTTGGTCTGGGCGTAGTTCATCTGCACATCGCCGTTGGCGACGAGGAGTTCGCCCTTGTCGACCTTGGGGGCGAGCTTGCCGGTGGAGGCGGACGGGCCGACGTTGTTGGCCTGGAGCTTCTTCAGGTAGGCGAGGGCCTGTTCCTTGCCGCCGAAGTCGTGGACGGCCTTGATGAGCACCGCGGTGCCGTCGCCGGCCACGCCCGGGGTGGAGTACTGGATCTTGTTCTTGTACTTGGCGTCGAGCAGCTCCTCCCAGGTCCTGGGGGCCCGCTTCAGCTCCTTCTTGTTGTAGACGAAGCCGAAGTAGTTGTTGACGACGGCGGTCCAGGTGCCGTCGGGGGCCTTGTCGGCTCCGCTGACCTGGTCGGAGTCCTTCGGCTCGTACTTCTGGAGCAGGCCCTTGCCGCCGGCCTGCTGGATGAAGGGCGGGAGGGTGACCAGCACGTCGGCCTGCGGGTTGTTCTTCTCGCGGACGGCGCGCTGCACCATCTCGCCGGAGCCGCCCTCGACGTACTCGACCTTGATGCCGGTCTCCTTCTGGAAGTCGGCGAAGACCTGGTCGTACCAGCCGTCGCCGTTCTCGCCCTTCAGGCCGTCGGCGCTGTAGACGGTGACGACCTTGGCGTCGGAGGCGGCGGAGGAGCCGCCGCAGGCGGACAGCGCGGGGGTGGCGAGCAGGGCGAGGGCTACGGCGAGCGCGACGCGGTTTCTGGGCATGGCGAGATGAACTCCTTGCGGTGCCGGGGCGTGGGCGGAGGCGGGCGGTGCCGGAGGGGCGTCGGCCGAGGTGTCAGCGGTACGACGCCCGGGTGCGGATCCGGGAGACGGCGAACAGGACGAGCAGGGTGGCCGCCATGAGGACCACGGCGACGGCGGAGCCGGTGAACAGGGCACCGCGGTCGGTGGCCGCGTAGATCAGGACGGGCAGCGGGGTCCAGTCGGGCGGATAGAGCATCATCGTGGCGCTCAGCTCGCCCATGGAGAGGGCGAAGCAGAGGCCGGCGGCGGCGGTGAGCGAGGGCAGCAGCAGTGGCAGCCGCACCCGGAGGAGGACGTACGCGGGCCGGGCGCCGAGGGAGGCGGCGGCCTGTTCGTAGGCCGGGTCGAGGCGGGCGAGGGCCGCCGACACCGACTGGTGGGCGAAGGCGGTGACCAGCACGGTGTGCGCGCTGATCACGATCCACCGGGTGCCGTTGAGCAGCAGCGGCGGCTGGGAGAACGCCACCAGCACCGACAGTCCGACCACCACCGACGGCACGGCGACGGGCAGCACGAACACGGCGTCCAGCAGCCGGCGGTACCGCTTCTTCAGGGCCGCCCCGGCCAGTGCGGCCCAGGTGCCGACGGTCAGCGCGAGCAGGCTGGCGGTGACGGCCGTGACCAGGCTGGTGGTGAGCGCCTGGAGGGCCTCGCCCCGGGTGGCGGCATGGTAGTTGGCGGTGGTCGGGCCCGAGGGCAGGACGCCGGACCAGTGGGTGGCGAAGGAGGCGCCGAGGACGACGAGGAGGGGCAGCGCGAACAGCGGCAGGAACAGGACGAGGAACACCGCCCACAGGGCCCACCTGGCCTTGCGGCTATGCACCAGCACGACGGCTCACCACCCGGTACAGGCCGTACAGGCCCGTGGAGATCAGGACGTTGACGACGGCGACCGCGCAGGCACCCGGGTAGTCGGACTCCAGGATGGCCTTGCCGTAGACGAGCATCGGCAGGGTGGTGACCCCCTTCGCGCCGGTGAACAGCACGATCCCGAACTCGTTGAGGCACAGCACCAGGACGAGGCTGCCGCCGGCCGCGAGCGCGGGCAGCGCCTCCGGCAGGATCACCTGCCGGACGATCCGCGGCGCCCGCGCCCCCAGGGAACTGGCCGCCTCCAGCTGGGCGGTGTCGAGCTGCGCGAAGGCCGCGAGCAGCGGGCGCATCACGAACGGCGTGAAGTAGGTGACCTCCGCCAGCAGCACCCCCCAGGGCGTGGTGAGGAACTGGAAGGAACCGACGATGCCGGTGGTGCCGTAGATGAACAGCAGCGCCAGTGTGATGAGGAAGGACGGGAAGGACAGGTACACGTCGATGAACCGGGCCACCGCCTTGGCGCCGGGGAACGGCACGAAGGCGATGATCAGCGACAGCAGGAACCCGAGGACCAGACAGCCGGCGGTGGCGGCCGGTGCCAGCCAGACGGTGGTCCACAGCGCGTGCCGGAAGGCCTCGGAGGCGAACAAGTCGGAGTACGGCTGGAGCGAGGTGCCGCCGGTGTCCGGGTGGAGGGACTGCCGGACGACGAGGGCGAGGGGGTAGAGGAAGAAGAGGGCGAGGAGGGCGACGGGGGGAAGGGCCCACAGCAGCGCCCCGGGGGAGCGGGGGGCCGCGGCCGGTTTCCGGCCGCCGCCGCGCGGGCGGGCTCCGCCGCGCGCGGTCCGCGGTTCCGCGAGGGCCTCAGCCATGGCTCACCCCCGCGGGCAGCAGCACCGCGTCCTCGGACGCGAAGTGCAGGGTCACCGGCTCGCCGTGGAGCGGCGGCTCCTTCAGCTCCCGTACGTCCGCCATGACTCTGTGCCCGCCGGTCTCGACGTACAGCCGGTGGGTCGCGCCCCGCCACTGGATCTCGGCGACCGTGCCGGTGATCCGGTTCGGCCCCTCGCCCAGCCCGACCAGATGCGGCCGGACGCACAGCGTGGCCCGTGCCCCCGCGACCGCCTCCGCCGTGTCGACCTTCAGCTCGGTGCCGAGGAAGTCGACGCCTCCGGCCCCAACGGTCACCGGCAGCAGGTTCGCGCCGCCCACGAAGGACGCCGTGAACGCGTTGTCCGGGGACCGGTACAGCTCCCTGGGCGTGCCGCAGGCCTGGAGGCGGGCCTTGTCCATCACCGCGATCCGGTCGGCCAGCGTGAGCGCCTCGACCTGGTCGTGGGTGACGTACAGCATGGAGACGTCCGGCAACTCGCGGTGCAGGCGGGCCAGTTCGGCGAGCATGCCGGAGCGCAGCCGGGCGTCCAGCGCGGACAGCGGCTCGTCCAGGAGCAGGACGCGGGGCCGGATGGCGAGCGCGCGGGCGATGGCGACGCGCTGCTGCTGGCCGCCGGACAGCTCGCGCGGGTGCCGGCGGGCGTAACCGGCCATGCCGGTCAGCTCCAGCGCCTCGGCGACCCGCTGCCGGACCTCGTTCCTGGGCGTCCTGCGGGCCTTGAGCCCGAAGGCCACGTTCTCGTCGACGCGCAGGTGCGGGAAGAGGGCGTAGCTCTGGACGACCATGCCGATCCCCCGCCGGTACGGCGGCAAGTCCGTCACGTCCTCGCCGCCGAGGAGCACCCGCCCGGACGCGGGCCGGACGAACCCGGCGACCGCCCGCAGCGCGGTGGTCTTGCCGGACCCGGACGGCCCGAGGAGCGCCATGACCTCGCCGGGCTCGACGGTCAGGTCGAGGGCGTCGAGGACGACGTTGCCGTCGTAGGCGACCGTGACGGAGTCGAAGCGGATGCCCATGTCACCGGTCTCCGTCGAGCAGGGCGGGCAGCGCGGCGACCGAGTCCAGCACATGCGTGGCGCCCGCGGCGGTGAACTCCGCGTCGCCGTGGGCACCGGTGCGGACGCCGGCGACCACGCCCGCTCCGGCGCGTACGCCGCTGAGCACGTCGTACGACGTGTCGCCGGCCACGGCGATCTGCCGGACGTCCTCGGCCGCCTTGGTGCGGACGAACGCCTCCAGCACCATGTCCGGGTACGGCCGCCCCCGACCGCCGGCGTCGGCCGGGCACAGGGTGAGCGGGACGAGGTCCCGCCAGCCGAGCGCGTCGAGGATGGCGTCCTGGGTGACGCGGGCGAAGCCGGTGGTCAGGACGACGGTACGGCCGCTGCCGGCCAGCTCCTCGATGGCCTCGCGGGCACCGGGGACGGGGGCGATCAGGCCGCCGTCGACCAGTTCGCCGTACGCCTTCTCGAAGGCGGTGTTGGCGCGCCGGGCGCGGTCCTCGTCGCCGAACAGGTGCCGGAAGACGGAGATCTTGGACTCGCCCATGGTGGCGCGCACGTAGGCCAGGTGCTCGGCGTGCTCGGCGGAGCCGGTCTCCACGCCCAGTTCGGCGGCGGCCGCGGCGAAGGCGCGCTCGACCAGTCCGCCGTCGGCGACGGTCGTGCCGGCCATGTCGAGGACGACGAGCCGGATGTCCGTGGTGTCGGTGGCCGGTGTCGTGGGGTGCTCGGCCAGGGGGTCTTCGGTCATGGGGTGCTCGGTCACCGGGTGTTCGGTCACGGGGTTTTCGGTCACGGGGTGCTCGGCCATGGGGTGCTCACCAGCCCAGTTCGTTCGCGGTGGTCTCGGCTATCGCGGGGGCGCAGGTCATGCCGCGCCCGCCGGGCCCGGTGACCAGCCACACCCCGTCGTGCACCCGCTGGCGGTGCACCACCCGGCCGGGCTCGGTGCACTGCGCGTACACGCCCGCCCAGCGGTGCCGGATGCGGGGCAGCGGCCGGCCGAGGAAGGACTCCACGACGCCGGTGAGGTGCTCGTACGGCTCCTCGACGGTGTCGAAGGCGAAGGGGTGCTCGTACTCGTGGGTGTCACCGATGGTCAGACCGCCGTCGGCGCGCTGGACCATGAGCAGCTGCATCCGGTGCGCGGCGGCGGTCTCCGGCTGCGGCTGCCGGGCGTTCAGCTCGTCCAGCGCCTCGGAGGCGTAGGCGGGGTAGTAGCGGAAGCTGTCGGCGTCGGCGACGGAGGTGGTCAGCGGCTCGCCGAGCGGGTCGGTCTGCATCATCTGGAGCCGGACGCGGCGCACGGGGAGGCCGGGGCCCGCCAGTTCGCGGACGAGTCCGCCGAGCCAGGCGCCGGTGCACAGGACGACGGCGTCGGCGTGGTGCACATCGCCGTGGTCGTCGCGGACGGTGCCCGCGCCGGTCACCTCGCGCACCTCCCGGCCCGGCAGGAAGGTGTAGTCCGGCGACTTCAGCAGCTCGGCCCGCAGGGCGAGCTGTGCCGTGCGCGGCTCCACGGCCGCGTCCCGCTCGCAGTACAGGGCGGCGGTGAACTCGCCGCGCAGGGCGGGGTTGACCGCACGGGCCTCGCCCGGGGTGAGCAGCTTGTAGCCGCGGGCGGCGGCGTCCGGGCGGGCGACGGCGGCCTCGGCGACGGCCAGTTCGAGCGGCCCGCGGACGGGGGTGAGGGAGCCGATGGCCCGGAAGCCGAGCGCCGGGACCCGGGCGCCGATCCCCTCCCAGAGTTCCCGCGCCCGCAGGGCGGCTTCCAGCTCTTCTCCTCCGGCGCGCCCGCTGACCCAGATCTGTCCGAAGTTGCGCAGCGAGGCGCCGCGCGCCTCGGCCTCACGCTCGATCTGGACGACCTGGTGGCCTCGCTGCACTGCTTGCCAGGCGTGCATGGTGCCCACCACGCCGGCTCCGACGACTGTCACTTTCACGACGGCAACGCTCCTCGCGGATCGGGAACCGGAAACATCCGGCTGACAACGAGAGCGTGAACGACCCATCACGTTTGGGCTAGACCCGTTATCTTTTTGTGATGTTCATGGGTCTGGACAGATGCACCGGCACGGGGGGCTGCGCGCCCGGAGACGACAATTCTCGTTCCGGAGACCCTGAGGCCGCGATTCGCGTGGTGACCGGTTCCGGAGACACTCAGCCCGCGAGATGCGTCGTGACTGATCCGGAGACCCTCAGCCCGCGAGATGCGTCGTGAAGGAGAACCGGTCGCCCCGGTACAGCGAGCGCACCCGCTCCAGCGGGCGGCCCTCCGCGTCCCGGGACACCCGGTGGATCAGCAGCATCGGCAGGGCGGGCGGTGTGCCGATGAGCAGGGCCTCGCGGGGCGTGGCCAGCACGGTCTCGATGCGTTCGTCGGCATCGCCGAAGACGATGTCCTGCTCCTTGAGATAGGCGTAGAAGGAGGAGTCCGGGTCGAAGTCACCGCCCAGCCGCGGCACGCGTTCGACGGCGACGTACGTGCTCTCCAGACCGACCCGTTCGTCGTCGGCGAGCAGCACGCGCTCCAGGTGCCAGACGGGTTCGCCCCGGGTGAGCCCGGTCTCGGCGGCCAGCGCCTCCGGGCACGGGAAGCGGTCGAGGGTGACGAGGGTACGGCCGGGCGTCCGCCCCTGCCGGCGTACGCCCTCGGTGTAGCTGGCCAGCGACAGCGGCTGGGCCAGCTTGGGCCCGGCGACGACCGTGCCGCGGCCCCGGCGGCGCAGCCGCCCCTCCAGCACCAGCTCCCGCACGGCCTGGCGCACGGTCTCCCGGGCGACGTCGTAGCGCTCGGCGAGGTCCCGCTCGGTGGGGATGACGCTGTCCTCACCCAGCTCCTCCAGCAGCGCGGCGATGCGCGCCTTCACCGCGTAGTACTTGGGGATGCGCCCGTGCTCGGGAATGCCGGCGCGGACGGGGGCGCCGGGAGCCTGGTCGTTCGGGTAGTCCACGGAGGGATCGTCGCAGACGCGGGGCCGGGCGGGGGACCGGGCCCGGCTTCAGCGGCGGCCACGGGCCAGCAGGAACGCGCCCGCGCCCGCGCCGAACAGGGCGGCGACGGCCGCGAGCAGCCCGTGTACGAGCCCCGGCCCGGTACGCGCCAGCTCACGCGCCCGCGCTTCGGCCTCCTGAGCCTCGCGGGCGAGGTACAGGGAGGATTCGGGCGAGTCGGGATCAGGGGAGTCGGGGCCGGTGGCGGCGGAGGCGGGGGTGTCCGTGGAGGCCGGGGAGCCGGTGGGCGTGGCGGTCGCGCTGCCGGAGGGGGCGGCGGGGATGTCCGGGGGCTGCTGGACGCCGGGGGTGTGCGGGGGGTCCTGGACCGCCTGGGCGTCCTGGGCGTCCTCGGCGCCGGGGGTGGGCTGGGCGTCCTGGGCGTCCTGGACGTCTTGGGCTTCCCCGGCGTCTTGCGTGTCCTGGGTGTCCTGGGTGTCCTGGGTGTCGTTCTCGCCTTCCTCCGTGATCCCGAAGCGGTAGGCGTTGGACTCTCCGACCCAGTCCCCGTCCTGGCCCCGTCGCTGCACGACGGCGGCGTTGGCGGTGACCTGGTCGGATGCGGCGTCGGAGGGGAGTGCGAGCCGGACCCGGACGCTGACGGTCCGGCCGGCGGGGACGGTGAACCCGCCGAAGCCGGTGCCGTCCAGCACGCCGACCAGCTCGTGCTTGTCGGTGCTCTCGAAGGTCACCGGCCGGGTCCGGGAACCGTCGTGGAAGTCCAGCCGGGGCTGGTCCGGCCGCAGGACGCGCTTGTCGTCGACGAGGACCACGACCGGGTGGATGCCGGTGCAGGTCTGCTGGGTGGTGTTGGTGAGGTCGATGTACCACGTGCCGGATCGGCCGCCGGCCTCGTAGGACGGGGGGCCGCCCCGGATACGGGCGGCCAGCGGGAAGGAGTGCGCGTCGGCACCGGCACAGGAGGGGGTCGCGTCGGCGCGGGCGATGTCGGAGGACAGGGGGACGACAGCGGCAGTGGCGAGGGCGGCTGCGGCTGCGGTGAGACGGGGGGACAAGAACGGACACAGTCGCATGAACACATGACCATGCCGGGTGGGCCGGGGGAACGGGCGGCACGACACGGGAGCCGGACCGAAGTCCGCCCGGTCGGCCCAGCGCGGCGCGGCGGCGGAGGCCCGGGGGGTGCCGGCCGTCTGAACAGTGCGGCGTCGTCGTGGCCGGTCGCGCCGTTCCCCGCGCCTCTTCGGGCGCCCACGCAGCCGCCCGACGGACCAGGACGGCAACCGAAGCGTCACAGGAACACACAGGCCGGCGCGGACGCCTGCCGTCCGGGCGGCGCGGCGGCGGAGGCCGGGGGTGCCGGGGGTGGCCGGCCGTCTCAACAGCGCGGCGGCGGCGTGGCCGGTCGCGCCGTTCCCCGCGCCCCTTCGGGCACCGCTGCGGGCAGGGGTTGCGTCAGGCGTCGCCCCGGCCGAACAGGGGTGCCAGCAGCAACTGCGCAGCTCCCTCGGCCACCACCCGCTCCCCTCGCGGAGCGACCCGTACCGGCACCGTTCCCCCGCTCGTGCCCTCCCGGCGGGCCCGCGCCCCCAGTACTTCGCCGACCCCCCGCACGTACGCCTCGGGCGCCGCGGCGACCGTCCGTCCCCCGAGCAGCACCACATCGATGTCCAGCAGCCCCACCAGGTTCCCGGCCGCCACCCCCAGCACCCGGGCCGCCTCGGCCACCTCGCCGCGCGCCACGGCACCGAGGCACAGCACCTCCACGCACCCCCGGTTCCCGCACTCGCACAGCGGGCCGTCCAGCTGGATCACCTGGTGCCCGAACTCCCCCGCCCCGGTCCGCGCCCCCCGGTGCACGCTCCCGTCGATCACCAGACCGGCGCCGAGTCCGGTACCGAGGTGCAGATAGGCGAAGGACCCGCCCGCCGCGTCCTCCGCGCCCCCGACGGCGAGCCCGAGGGCCGCCGCGTTGGTGTCCTTGTCCACCACCGCCGGCACCCCGAGCCGCTCCGCGAGCGCGTCCCGCAGCGGGAAGCCGTCCCACTCGGGAAACCCGGTGACCCGGTGCAGCACCCCGTGCGCGTGATCCAGCGGGCCGGGCAGCGCGACGCCCACCCCCACCAGCGACCGGACCCCGGAGAGCCCCTCGCCGAGCCCTTCGTCCAGCCCCGCGACCACCCCCCGCGCCGCCGCGCACACCGCTTCCAGTACGGCCTCCGCCCCCGCGCCCAGGTCCAGATCCGCGCGCCGCTCCGCCACCACGGTCCCGTCCAGGTCCACGAGCACCACCCGCAGCTCGTCGCGGTCCAGGTGCGCCCCGACCGCGTGCCCCGCCTCCGGCACCAGCCGCAGCACGGTCCGCGGCTTGCCGCCGGTCGATGCACGGCGCCCGGCCTCCGCGGCGAACCCCTCCGCCCGCAGCCGTGCGGTGATCTTGCTGACGGCCTGCGGGGTCAGCCCGGTGCGCTCGGCCAGCTCCAGGCGGCTGATCCCCTCGGCGCCGGCGTCCCGCAGCAGCCCCAGCACCAGCGCGGTGTTGTGGCTGCGCACCAGGCCCAGGTTGGCCCCCGCCGGTCCGCCGCCCCGCGTCGCCGGCCTCGGTGCCGTCCCCGCCGTCGCCTTCACCGTCTCCCTCGTCCTGTCCACGCCCCCCATTCTCCTCACCGCTTGCACTTTCGCAACAGCGTTGCCAAAGTGGAGGACATGACTGGTACCCCCCTCCGCGTCGGCCTGATCGGCTACGGCCTCGCCGGCTCCGTCTTCCACGCCCCGCTGATCGCCGCGACCGAGGGCCTCGCCCTGGACACCGTGGTCACCTCCGCCCCGGAGCGGCAGCGGCAGGCCCGCGCCGAGTTCCCGGACGTGACGCTCGCCGCCACCCCCGAGGAGCTGTTCGACCGCGCGGCCGCACTGGACCTGCTCGTCATCGCGTCGCCGAACAAGACACACGTCCCGCTCGCCACGGCCGCCCTCAAGGCGGGTCTGCCGGTGGTCGTGGACAAGCCGGTCGCCGGCACCGCCGCCGAGGCCCGCGACCTCGCCGCCCTCGCCGACGAGCGCGGGCTGCTGCTGTCGGTCTTCCAGAACCGCCGCTGGGACAACGACTTCCTGACCCTCCGGCGCCTCCTCGCGGACGGCGAACTCGGCGACGCCTGGCGCTTCGAGTCCCGCTTCGAACGCTGGCGCCCCCGGCCCAAGGGCGGCTGGCGCGAGTCCGGCGACCCCGCGGAGATCGGAGGTCTGCTCTACGACCTCGGCAGTCACGTCGTCGACCAGGCCCTGGTCCTCTTCGGTCCGGCCACCGAGGTCTACGCCGAGGCGGAGGTGCGCCGCGCCGGCGCCGAGACCGACGACGACACCTTCATCGCGCTCACCCACGCGAGCGGCGTCCGCTCCCACCTCTACGTCTCCGCGACGGCCGCCCAGCTCGGCCCCCGCTTCCGGGTCCTCGGCTCCCGCGCCGGCTACGTCAAGTACGGTCTGGACCCGCAGGAAGCGGCCCTCCGTGAGGGCAGCCGCCCCGGCACCACCCCCGACTGGGGCGTGGAGGACGAGTCCCTGTGGGGCCGTCTCGGGTCCGGCGAGTCCCCGCTGAGCGGCGGCGGCACCCCCGTGCCGACCCTCCCCGGCGACTACCCCGCCTACTACGCGGCCGTGGCCGACGCCCTGCGCGGTGCCGGCCCCAACCCGGTGACCGCCCTGGAGGCGGCCGCCGCGCTCGACGTGCTGGAAGCGGCCCGCCGGTCCGCCCGGGACAAGGTGACGGTGACGCTCTGATGTCCCAGACCACTTCCCGGACCACCGCCGAACTGACCCCGTCCGTCGAGGAACTGGAGGCGGAGCAGCGGCGCCTGGTCTTCCGGCGGTTCACCCACGACGACGCCTGGGCCCTCGGCTCCCGCCTGGTGGAGCTGGCCCGGGAGCGCCAGGCACCGGTCGCCGTCGACATCCACCGGGCCGGCCAGCAGCTCTTCCACGCGGCCCTGCCGGGCTCCACCCCGGACAACGACGCCTGGATCGCCCGCAAGCGCCGGGTGGTGGAGCGCTACGGCGCCGCCTCCTACCTGGTCGGCGCCCGCTTCCGCGCCAAGGGCACGACGTTCGAGGAGTCCTCCCGCCTCGACCCGGACACCTACGCGGCGCACGGCGGCTCCTTCCCCATCACGGTCGAGGGTGTCGGTGTGATCGGCTCGGTGACCGTCTCCGGGCTGCCCCAGCTTCAGGACCACCGGTTCGTGGTGGAGGCGCTGGAGGAGTTCCTCGGCCGTTCGGCCGACTGAGGGAACGGCGGGAGACGGCCCGGGACGCCCTCCGGCCGGCGGTGGCCGCAGACGTGATGATCACGGCACAACCCACCACCCGGAGGGATCACGTCCGATGACCACCTCACCGAAGGACACCGTCGGCCGCTATGGCGTCTGGAGCATCGAGCTGCGCTCGGAGGACCCGGCCCGGCGCGGCGAACTGGACGAGGCCGCGGCCGAGCTGGAGGAACTCGGGTACGGCGCGATCTGGCTGGGCGGCAACAGCACCGCGGACAACGCGGCCCCGCTCATCGGCGCGACGCGCCGCGTCGTCGTCGGCACCAGCATCCAGAGTGTCTGGCAGCAGGACGCCGCCACGTCGGCGACCGGTTTCACCGAGGTGGAGGCGGCCCACCCCGGCCGCTTCCTGCTGGGCCTCGGCGTGAGCCACGGGCCGCAGGTCGCGGCCTACCGCCGCCCCTACGCGGCGATGGTCGGCTACCTCGACGAGCTGGACACGGCGGGCGTCCCGGCCGACCGCCGGGTCCTCGCCGCGCTGGGACCGAAGATGCTGGGCCTGTCCCGGGACCGGGCGGCCGGCGCGATCCCGTACCTGGGCACGCCGGAGCACACCGCCCGGGCCCGCGAGATCCTGGGCGGACAGGCACTGCTGGCACCGGAGTTCAAGGTGGTCCTGGAGACCGACCCGGCCCGGGCCCGGGAGACGGCCCGCGCCTTCCTGGCCCGCTACCTGGAGCTCCCCAACTACACCGGCAACTTCCTCCGCCTGGGCTTCACGGAGGCCGACCTCGCCGACGGCGGCAGCGATCGCCTGGTCGACGCGGTCTTCGCCTGGGGCGACGAGACCCGGATCCGCAAGCGCGTCACCGCCTTCCACGAGGCGGGCGCGGACCACGTGGCCCTCCAGGTGGTCACGGCGGACACGGCCGGCGCCCTCCCCAGGGAGGAGTGGCGCAGGCTGGCCGCTCTGCTGAGCTGAGCCCTCGCGCGGACGGGGGCGCGGGGAACGGTGCGATCGGCCGCGCTCCGTCCGCGGCCGAAGGCGAAGCCGCGGCTCCCGGCGCCACCGGCGCGCCGGCTACGCGTCCTTGAACTCCTGCCGCTGCCGCCCCAGCCCCTCGATCTCCAGCTCGACGACGTCACCGGCCCGCAGATAGGGCTTCGGCTCGGGGCGCCCCATGGCCACGCCCGCCGGCGTCCCCGTGCTGATGACGTCCCCGGGGTACAGCGTCATGAACCGGCTGAGGTAGCGCACGACCTCCCCCACGGGGAAGATCTGCTCGGCCGTCGTACCGTCCTGCTTCAGCTCGCCGTTCACCCACAGCCTCAGCGACAGCCGCTGGGGGTCCGGTACCTCGTCGGCCGTCACCAGCCACGGTCCCAGCGGGTTGAACGTCTCGCAGTTCTTGCCCTTGTCCCAGGTGCCGCCCCGCTCGATCTGGAACTCCCGCTCGGAGACGTCGTGCGCCACCGCGTACCCGGCGACGTGCGCGAGGCCCTCCTCGGCCGAGTCCAGGTAGCGGGCCGTACGGCCGATGACGACCGCGAGTTCGACCTCCCAGTCGGTCTTCACCGAGCCGCGCGGCACCAGCACCGTGTCGTCCGGGCCGACGACCGTGTCCGGGGCCTTGAGGAAGACCACCGGCTCGGCGGGCGGCTCGACGCCCGTCTCGCGGGCGTGGTCGTGGTAGTTGAGCCCGATGCACACGATCTTCCCGATGCGGCCGAGCGGCGGCCCGGTCCGCAGGCCGGCCGGGTCGAGCGCGGGCAGCTCACCGGCGTCGGCCGCCGCCCGTACCCGGTCGAGCGCGGCGCCGTCGGCGAGGAGCGCGCCGTCGATGTCGGCCACGAGGCCCGACAGGTCCCGCAGGGTTCCGTCGGCGTCGAGCAGTGCGGGGCGCTCCGCCCCTGCCGTGCCGACTCGCAGCAGCTTCATGGTCACCGTCTCCCTCTGTCGCGGGGCGCCCGGCCGACGGGTGCAGCCATCGGAGGACTGGCTGATCCTCCAATTACGCCGTCCACTCCGCAAGACCCTGTTCAGGTACTGGACCGTAACCGTGATCGCTCGGCGGTACGGCGGGGGCACCGCTCAGCGGTGCAGCAGGGCCTGTTCCGCCGCGCTCCAGGCCGTGCTGGTGACGACGTAGAGCGCGGCGGCCAGGGGGACGACCGCCACGGTGACGAGCGTGAAGTAGGACAGGAAGGGGGTGACGCGGGTGATCGCGGCGAGGCCGGGCACCTGGGCGCCGGCGGCGACCGGCGCGGGCTGCCGGGCCGCCGTCCGCCTGGCGCGCAGCTGGTTGACGGTGGCGACGGCCGCGGCCACGGCGAAGAGGCTCAGGTAGACCAGTCCGGCCGGGCCGAACATCCCGCCGTCGGCGAGCGCGTCGGCCCAGCGTCCGCCGAGCGGTGCCGCGAACAGCCGGTGGTCGAGCAGGCCGTTGCTCTCGCCGCCGATCGTGGTGCTGGAGAAGAGGTGGTAGAGGACGAAGAAGGCGGGCAGCTGGAGCAGGCCGGGCAGGCAGCCGGCGAGCGGCGAGACCTTCTCCTCGGCGTGCAGTTCCAGCACCGCCTGCCGGAGCCGCCGCGGGTGCTCGGCGTGCTTCTCGCGCAGTGCGGCGATTCTCGGCTGGAGTGCGGCGCTCGCGCGCCGGCCGCGGGCGGCGGCCCGGGACAAGGGGTGGACGAGGAGCCGTACCAGCGCGGTGCACAGGACGATCGCGGCGGCTGCCGCGGAGGCATGGAAGAGCGGGGTGAGCAGGTCGGCGAGATGCTCGACCAAGTGGGCGAAAACGGACATGGGTGAGCCCTCCGGGGGTCTCGTCGTGCCGGAAGCGACCGGAAGGAGCCGGTCGGGAGCGGAGAACGGCAGGACGAGCCGCGCGGGGTCACGCGCCGGCGGATGTGTGGACGTGCCCTACGCGGCGGTCGCCGGACGGGCGTGTCCGGGTGCTCTGGGCCGCCGCCGGCCGGGCGCGTCGGGATCTCGCTGCGGCAGGAAGGCCGTACGGCGGGCCCGGTCGCGTATCGCCGTGCGGACGCGGGTGGGAGGTACGGCGGGCACGGCGCGCGCGGCCAGCAGGGCGCAGGCGGTGAGTGTGGCGGCGGCGGTGGCGGTCGCGGCGAGGGCTACGGCGGTGCTGAGGCCGCCGGCGCCGAGGAGGGCGGACTGGAGCAGCAGCAGCTGCGCCAGGAACAGCAGCGGGGCGAGGGGTCGCGTGGCGGCACGGCTGCGCATCGAGACTCCCCCCTTCCCCATCGTCCGCCGTCAGTGTGCCGGTTGCGCCGGATCGGTCTCCAGGGGCTCCAGCAGCCGCTTCGGCCGCAGCAGCGCCCTGCTGACCGGATCCGCCGGCGCGGAGTCGAGTCCGGGACCCGGCACCATGACAACGTCCGCGACCGGCACGAGAGTTCCGCAGACCGCGCAGGTTCCGTACGCCTCGACGTCTCCGCCGCAGTCCGCGTGCCGGAAGATCCGCAGCCGGCTGCCGTCGACGTACTCGCGCCCCCACTGGCCGAGGGCGCGCAGCGCGGGCCAGAGGGCGGCGCCGCGCTCGGTGACGACGTACTCGTCGCGGGGCGGGGACTCCTGGTAGCGGCGCTTGTCCAGGATCCCCTCCTCGGTGAGCGTGCGGAGCCGGGCGGAGAGGACGGCGCGCGGAATGCCGAGGTGGACGAGGAAGTCGTTGTAGCGCCGGACGCCGTAGATCGCGTCACGGACGACGAGCAGCGTCCACCGCTCGCCGACGACCTCCAGCGCGCGGGCGATCGAGCACTCCTGCGTCACGTAGTCCTTGCCCAGTGCCATGTCCTCCACTGTAACCACCTTCAGCATGTAGGTTCAGTGAACGAACCTACGGTGCTACGGTGGGAGCGACAGGTAGGTTCAATGACCGAATCCATTGCCGCGGGCTCCGTCGGACGGACCGGGGCCCCGGAAGGACAGGACAGGCCATGACCCGGCTCGACTCCGCCACCACCCCCGCGGCAATACGCGGCGCCGTCCCCCGTGACGCCCCCGCACGCCCCCGCGCCACCCTCGCCCTGACCAGCGCGGCCACCGCCGTGGCCCTCATGACGTACACGGCCCCGATGGTCACCCTCCCGGACACCGCGGCCGACCTGCACACCCCGCTCTCCGCCCAGGCCTGGCTGCTCAACGGCACCCCCCTCGGCCTCGCCGCGCTCCTCCTGGTGGCCGGCAGCCTCGCCGACGACCACGGCCGCCGCCGGATCTTCCTCGCCGGCACCGCGGCCCTCGGCCTCACCACCGCCCTCGGCGCGTTCACGACGTCGACCTGGCAGTTCACCCTGGCCCGCATCGCCCAGGGCGCGGCCTGCGCGGCCCTGCTGGCCAGCGCCCTCGGCCTGATCGTGCACGCCTTCCCCAGCCCGCGCGGCCGGCTGCACGCCACCGGCGTGTGGGGCGCCTTCGTCAGCGGCGGCATCGCCGTGGGCCCGCTGCTCGCCGGCGCGCTGCCGAACTGGCGGCTGGGCTACGGCGTCCTGGGCGCCGCCGCCCTCGTCGTGGCCGCGCTCGGCACCCGGGCGCTCACCGAGTCCCGGGCCCCGCGCGGCGGCCGGCCGGACGTGTTCGGCGCCCTCACCTTCGGACTGGCCCTGGTGGCCCTGGTCGCCGCGCTGACCCTGGGCCGGGACGGCTGGCTGCGCGCCCCGGTCGGCCTGCTCCTCGCGGCGGCCGTCCTCCTCGTCGCCGTGTTCGCCGTGGTGGAACACCGGAGCGGCACCCCGATGATCGACCTCGGGCTGCTGCGCCGTCCCCGCTTCCTGGCCTCCTCCGCGGGCGGTCTGTTCACCGGCCTGGCCGTGATCGGCATGTTCAGCTTCCTGCCGGCACTGCTCCAGCAGGCGCTCCGGCTCTCCCCGCTGGCCACGGCCTGGCTGTTCCTGCTCTGGTCCGGACTGAGCTTCGCCGTCGCCCTCCAGGTCAAGCATCTGGCCGGCCGCGTCGCCCCGCGCACCCAGCTCGCCCTCGGCTTCGCCCTGCACGCGATCGCCGTGGTGACGATGCTCGGCGCGATCGGCTCCGGCTCCTGGCCCCGCCTGCTGCCCGGTCTGATCGTCGGCGGCCTGGGCAGCGGCCTGCTCAACGGCGCGCTCCCGCTGCTCGCCGTCGAGTCGGTGCCGCGCGAGCGGGCCGCGATGGGCTCCGGCGCCCAGCAGACCTTCCGCTACATCGGCTCCTGCGCCGGCGTGGCCCTGACCATCGCCCTCGCCACCTCGGCCGGCAGCATGGCCCGCGGCGCGAACACCGCCCTGCTGGTGTCGGCGGGGCTGGCGGCCGTGGGGGCGGTGAGCGTGCTGGCGCTGCGAGAGCGCGGGGAGTGAGCGGGCGCGGCGCTGCGAGAGCGCGGGGAGTGAGCGGGCTGGCACTGCGAAAGCGCGGGGAGTGAGCGGGCGCGGCGCACGGGGTGCGGGACGCGGGCGGGCACGGGGCCCCCGGCCGCACGGGGTGCGGGGCGCGGGGCGGGCACGGGGTCCCCGGCCGCACGGGGTGCGGGGCGCGGGCGGGCACGGGGTCCCCGGCCGCCCCCGTGCTCACCTCGGCCGCATCGACGCCAGCCTGGCCCACACCACCAGCCGGTAGCGGGAGGTGAACTCGGGGGTGCAGGTGGTCAGGGTGAGGTAGTAACCGGGTTCGTCGTACCCGTACCCGTGCCGGACGAGCGAGCGCGGGACGGGCCGGACGACCCCCGAGTCCATGGCGGACGTCCGCGGCAGCACCTGGTCCACGTCGTACGTGTACGTCGCCGCCCGCGTCTCCACCACCACGGTGTCCCCCCGCCGCAGCCGGGGCAGGTACCGGAACGGCTCGCCGTGCGTGTTCCGGTGCCCGGCGAGCGCGAAGTTCCCGGCCCGGCCCGGCTGTCCGGTGCCGGGGTAGTGCCCGACGTACCCCTTGTTCAGGACGTCCGCCTTGCTCACGCCCTCGGCGACGGGGACGCGCAGGCGCAGCCGGGGGATGGTGAGCACGGCGTACGCCTGGGACCGCCGGGGCAGGGGGGCGGGGACGTACGCGCGCGGCGCCGCGCGCGACGTACCGGAGTCACCCGATCCGGCCTCGGCCCCGGCCCCGGGGGCCGTACCGGAGCCGCCGGAGGTGCCGCCGCCGGCGGGCGCGCCCGCCCCTCCGCTGCCGCCGCCCCCGGCCCCGCCGCCGCTCCCCCACTCCCGCTCCAGCGCCGCCACCTTCCGCTCGGCTCCGCGCCGGGCCTCGCGGTTCGTCCACCACAACTGGTGCACGACGAGCAGCAGAAGGACCAGTCCGGCCGTCACGAGCACCTCGCCGCCGCCCCACAGCACCCGCCGGCGCCGGGCACGCCGACGCCGGTCACCGTGCCCCACGACCCGCCCGCCCGCCGCAGCCCGCATCGCACCCCACCTCCCGCCGGAGCCGCCCGCACGATAGGCGCAGCGCCCTCAACTGGCCAGAGAAAGAGGGGAAAAGGCGCCGTAAGCGACTACGTCCTCGCCCAGTTCGCCCGGCACGTCCGCCCGGGCATGACGATCCTGGACACGGGCGCCGGGTACGCGGCGGCGGCCCTGGACCGCCCGGCGCGGCGTCTGGTGATCGTCGCCGCGAACACCTCCGCCGCCGCCCAGACCCTGACCTTCGGCCTCTCCCGCTTCTCCGCCGTCACCGGCGGCTCCGGCGGCCTGGTCCCGCGCTGGAACACGGTCACCACGGGCGGCGGCGACCTGTACACGGCGCGGTCGGACACATATCTGAACGGCAGGTCGGTGTCCGTCCCCTTCGCGGCCAGGTCGGTGCAGACCCTCCAGGTCGACGGCGTCACCGTGTGAGCGGCGGCCGGCGGGATGCCGACCGGGCGTTCCCCGGCGCTCAGGACAGGGGCAGGGCGTCCTGGTAGCCGTTCACCGGCCGAGGGACCTTCGTGACGGTACGGGCGTCCAGCGCGACCGCCGCCGACCCGGTGCCCAGCGTCCCGTCCGGGTGCCAGGTCCCGGTGACCGACACCCAGGTGTCGGCGGGCAGCGTGGGGCCGCCGTAGACCCGTACCTTCACGGACTGGGCGTCCGCGGCACAGCAGTTGAGGATGATCCGCGTCAGCTCCCAGCCGCCGCTCCGCCCTCCGGAGCCGGGCGTGACGAAGCCGGTCATCCGGACCACGCGGCCCTTGACGGCCTGCCCGCGGTCCTGCTGCACCCGGCTGGTGAAGTCGGACAGGGTCATGGGCAGGGGCGAGGTGCGCGGCAGCGGATCGAAGCCGCCCGGATGCGCGACGGGCTTGGGCGGCTGCCGGGCGGCGGTGTAGGCGCCGAGGGCGGGCGGGGCGTAGAGGAGCAGGCTGAGGGCGGGGAGAAGCAGCAGCCAGGCGACGCGGGGCAGGCCGGAGTGGTCGTGCGCACCGGAGTTTTCGTGCGCGCCGGAATGGCCCCGCACGCCGGAACGGCCGTACCCGTCGGCGTGGTCCTGCGCATGACCGCCTGGACCGTCGGACCCGTCGGACCCGTCGGCGTGGTCCTGCACATGACCGCCGGCACCGCCGGACCCATCGAACCCGTCGGCGTGGTCCAGCACATGACCGCCGGCACCGCCGGAGCCGTCGGACCCGTCGGGCTCCCGGTGCTCCTCCCCGCCCCGGTCGAGGACGGCGCTCGCGAGCCCCAGCAGGATCAGGACGGCCCCGGAGGCGATGAGCGGTGGCCGCATGCCCTCCTTGACGTACCGCAGGCACAGGTCGGTGAAGAGGGAGACGTGCAGCAGGCCCAGCCCGCACAGCACGAGCAGCCCCGCCTGGAGCGACCTTTTCACAGCACCACCCATCCGGTCAGCGCGCTGCATGCGACGGCGACGACGACGGTGGCGGCGGAGAACCGCACCGCGAAGGCCCGCCCGAAGGTCCCCGCCTGGAGAGCGATGAGCTTCAGGTCGACCATGGGGCCCACCACCATGAACGCCAGCCGCGCCACGGGCGGGAACCCGGTCAGCGAGGCGGCGAGGAAGGCATCGGCCTCGGAACACACCGCGAGCAGCACGGCGAGCCCGGCGAGGAAGAGCACGGACAGCCAGGGTGTGGCGGCGAAGGTGTCCAGCACCGAGCGCGGGACGGCGACGTTGAAGGTGGCCGCGGCCATGGCACCGAGCACGAGGAACCCGCCGGCGTGCAGGAAGTCGTGCTGGAAGGCGCGCCGGAACTCGTCCCACCGGCTGTGGCCCGCCCGGTGCCCGGTGTGCCGTGGGGCGGGCCGCAACCACTCCTGCCGCCCGAACCGCAGCCACAGCCAGCCCATGACGACGGCGGTGGCGAGGGAGGCGAGCAGCCGGGCGAGGACCATGGCGGGGTTCCCGGGGAACGCGATCGCGGTGGCGGTCAGCACGACGGGATTGACGGCGGGCGCGGACAGCAGAAATGCGAAGGCGGCGGCCGGGGTCACCCCGCGGTGGACGAGACTGCCGGCCACCGGCACGGAGGCGCACTCGCATCCCGGCAGGACGACCCCGGCGATCCCGGCGACCGGAACGGCGAGGGCGGCCCGCCGCGGCAGGATCTTCTGGAAGACCCCCTCCGGCACGAAGGCGCTGATCGCGCCGGACAGGGCGGTGCCGAGCAGCAGGAAGGGCAGGGCCTGCACGGTGACCGCCAGGCACACCGTTCGCCACGCCTGCACGGCCGGGGCGTCGCCCCACCGCCCGAGGAGAAAGAGCACGGAACCGGGCACGAGGGCGGCCCCCGCCAGCAACAGTGGCCAGTGCCGAGGCAGCTCGCCCCCGCCCGCCGCCCCACTCCCGACGGCCGACGCCGCACCCCCGTCGGCCGACGCCGCACCCCCGGCCGGCTGATCGTCCGCCGTCCGGACCGGCGCACCCGTTGTCTGCATGACGACTCCGCGTTGTGTCCGCAGGTAGATGTCGGCACCGAAGATATCCACACCGGCCCGACGGCTTTCGGCCCGGTACCCGCATCGCGGGACGAGCCCCACGGCTTTCGGCCCGGTACCCGCATCGCGGGGCAGGCCCGGCGGCTTTCGGGCCGGTGCCCGCAGCGCGGGGCAGGCCGGGCCCCCGTCGTGCGGGGCCGCACCTCACATTCACCACCGCACGGCAGTACGGTGTCCCCCATGCGCCCCGACACGCCTGCCGAGATTGTCGACCACACCGCCGAAGCGGCACGCCTGGAGCGGACCGCCGGCCTGTACCCCGAGGACGCCGAAACCCTCCTGCTCCGGGCGGCGGCCCACCTGGAACTGTCCGGCGACCGCCCCGCGGCGACCACGCTCTACGACCGCCTGCTGTCGTCCGCCACAGGACTGGACAACGCTGCCCTGGTCCGCGCCCTGAAGGCGTCGAACCTCTGGGAGTACGGCCACGAGGCGGAGGCGAGGGCGATCATCGAGGGCATCCGCACGACGGCCCCCCACGACCCGGCCCCCTGGGTGATCGCCGCGGAGGCCCTCGAAGCCCACGACGAGCTGGAGGCGGCGGCGGAGACCTTCACGGAGGCGGCGGCCCTGCTCCTGCCGGACTCCACGGAGCCGTCCCCCGCCACCCACCCCGTCCTCTACGGCCGCCACCGCGTGCGCCGCATGCTGGGCCTGCCCCACGACGACTGGGACACCCTGGCCGACACCCTCCACACCTCCCCGATCACCCTGGACGAACTCCACGACCCCAAGCGGGTGTGGTCCCTGGGCTCGGACAACCCGGCGGAACTGGAAGCGGAGATCTCCCGCCTCCGCGCGGAACTGGGCGCCTACCGGGAGGCCCTCTCCCGCCCGTTCCCGGTGGCGGTCCTGCACTGGCCGGCACCGGAACTGTCGGAACTGCTGTCGACCTACCCGACCCTGACGTCGGAGTACCCGTCCCACTCCGACCACCTGACGACCATAGAGTCCTCACTCCGCGAACTCTCCGCCTCGGGCACCCCCAACCTGGGCATCGTCACGGGCACGGTCCCGTCCTACGAGGCCTTCGCAGCCTCCGAGGCCACCTCCCCGGACGACCCCACCCTGCTCCCCCAGTACGCGACGACCCTGGCCTCCCGAGGCCGAGCGATGGCCTGGCCGCCGGAACGGGGCGTCGGGTGCTGGTGCGGGTCGACTGAGGGGTATGAGGTGTGCCACGGGAGCCCGGAAGCCTGAGACCACTGGCGCTCGGCCTCAACTGCCGCCCCGAGGACATTCAAGAGCACAGAGAGCTTTTGTTCCGATTCCGTTATTCCTTCACGGCTGACGCACGCTAACGTCACATGTGCCCAGCCCAAGCTGGCATGCCCGCGCGCCGACCGGGCATGTCCCGGCCCGCGAGGAAAACCCCTATGCCGTCCCAACAGCCTTCGTCCAACTGGCAATTCGATGTACCTACCACCGGAAGCAAGCGGCTCCCTCCGGCGGCGAGGTCGTTCGAGTCGCTGGCCCACCAGGGATACGGCTTCGAGGCGGCCATCGCGGACCTGGTCGACAACTCCATCGACGCGGGCGCCCGCAGCGTGGTCGTGAGCTTCCTGCGGGACACCGGTGAGCGCGGAGGACGGGACCGTCTGGTCGGACTGCTCGTCATCGACGACGGTGAGGGCATGGACGAGGTGGGCCTGGACACGGCGATGACCGTCGGCGGCCGCGAGACCTACGCACCGGGTGCCCTAGGGCACTTCGGTGCCGGGCTGAAGGCAGCCTCGCTCTCCCACGCCGATGCGCTGACAGTGATCAGCCGGACGAAGCGAAGCCCGTCCGCGGGCCGCCGCTGGCTCACCGCCCGCGCACAGGCCGACTTCAGCTGCGACATCGTCGATGCGACGTACTGCCAGAGCCTGGTGGACCGCTACGACGGGATCATCGGCTGGCACGGCACGATCGTCCGCTGGGACCAAGTCCGCACGTTCGAGACCATCACCGCCGGTCAGACCGACCGCTACCTCGACGACGCGATCGAACGGCTCGAGACCCACCTCGGACTTCACTTCCACCGCTTCCTCGCCCGAGACGGCTTCCACATCGACATCGTCGTCGAGGACGTCCACACCCGGGAGGAGCTGGACCACCGGGGCGTGGAACCCATCGACCCGTTCGGCTACCGGGTCCCGGGCCGCCCCGGTTTTCCCCGTACGTACGTCGCGCCCGTGGAGGGTGTGGGCGACGTCCCTCTCACCGCCCACATATGGCCGCCCAAGTCACCACTCGTCGCCTACCGCGGCATCGGGCCGCTCGCCGAACGCCAGGGCTTCTACCTCTACCGCAACGACCGGCTCGTCCAGGCCGGCGGCTGGAACGACACCCGGAGCCCGGAGGGACACCTCGCCCTCGCCCGCATCGCCGTCGATCTGCCGGCCGAACCCAACGACGTGTTCGCCCTCACCGTCAAGAAGGACGGCGTCCAGGTCACCCCGGCATTCGCCCGAGGACTGGAGAAGGCCGCGACCACCACCGGCCACACTTTCACCGAGTACGTACACGAGGCGGAGGTGACCTACCGTGAGGCCGCCAAGCGGCGTACGGAGGTCAAGCGCGCGGCCGTCATCCCGCCCGGCAAGGGCATCGACCCGAAGCTCAAGCGGACTCTGCGGGATGAACTGCCGCAGCTGGACGGGGACGACCCCATCGCCTTCACCTGGGCCAAGCTCGACGTGCCTGTCGGCGCCGACTCCGCCGACCTGCTCTTCACGATCGACCACAAGGAGCGCCTGGTCGTTCTCAACAAGGACTACCGGCACGCGTTCACCGGCGGCCGACGCGGGGGCTCCAACGACGCGCCGGTCCTCAAGAGCCTTCTCTATCTGATGCTCAACGAAATCTTCCAGAAGGAACGCGTCTGGGCCAACCAGACCGACAAGGTCGCCCTGTGGAACAGCGTTCTCGTCACCGCGGTGCGTGCCGAACTCGCCCGCGCAGAGGACTGAACCACGCCCTCGCCCACGTCCTCCCGTACCTCCAGAAAGGCCGCCCAGCCGCCGTGACCGCCGAGCACACGCCCACCCTTGACCATCTCACCGGCCTGCACGGCGAGGCTCTCGACGCGATGAGCCGGCGTGGGCCAAGACACTTCGAGAAGCTCGTCTTCGCGCTCTCCGACGCCGACGATCCGGCGGACGCGGACATGAGCCGTTTCCATGACCGTCTTCTGGCCGCGGATCCGGGCGACGAACTGCTCGCCCTGTGGCGCCGCAGGCTCACGGCATGGGACTTCGAACAGTCCCCCGCGTGGTCGGCCGACACCGTGCCCCGCACCCCGGAGCGCCGCATTGCGGTCTACGAAAAGCTCGGGTTCGGCGCGGATCTGCGTAAGGCGCTCGATGATGCGGTGCCCGTGCACGAAGAAGCGGGCCCTGTCACCATCAGCCGCGAGTTCCAGCCCTGGTACACCCGAGAGCAGGCCGCGAACCGCTCCTTCTACTGGACCTCGTACGAGCGGCTGCTGCGCCGGAAGGGCTGGAGCGACGCGGCGGTGTCCAGCCTGGACGAAGCGGCCCACGCGGTCGTCGAGCGCCTGGCCGACCCCACTCGCGAGACTCCCTACGGCGCACGCGGACTCGTCGTCGGCTATGTGCAGTCCGGCAAGACCGCCAACTTCACCGGTGTCACCGCCAAGGCCATCGACGCGGGCTACCGCCTGGTCATCGTCTTGGGTGGCACCCTGAACCTGCTGCGCGGCCAGACCCAGCGGCGCCTCGACATGGAGCTGATCGGCCAGGAGAACATCCTCGGAGCCGCCGACCGGGACGACCCGGACGCCCTGGTAGGCATCGACTACCAGGACGACGAGGACTGGCCGGCGAAGTTCGTCTCGTTCGGCGCCCGTCCGTCCGACCTCGGCGCCTTCGACATCGAGCGTCTCACCTCACGCGACCGCGACTACATGTCCCTGGAACGCGGCATCAGTGCTCTGGAGTTCGAGAAGCCGGATCGCTCCCGCCCACTGCACGACCCGGCGAACCTGCACGCCGCGCGCGCCCGCGTCATGGTCGTGAAGAAGAACAAGTCGGTGCTGGAGAAGCTGGTCAAGGACCTCAAGAAGATCGGTCCGATCCTCGGCGAGATACCCGCCCTGATCATCGACGACGAGTCGGACCAGGCCTCGGTGAACACGGCAGACCCGAAGAAGTGGGAGGCCGGCACGGTCACCCGGACCGCGATCAACGGCCAGATCAGCAAGCTCCTCGGGCTGCTGCCCCGCGCCCAGTACGTCGGATACACCGCGACCCCGTTCGCCAACGTGTTCATCGACCCGGGCGACGAGGAGGACATCTTCCCGCGCGACTTCCTGATCTCCCTCCCCCGGCCCACCGGATACATGGGTGTACAGGACTTCCACGACCTCGACACCGTCGACGACGAGACGGGGGATGCCGAGGAGAAGCATGTCCGCGGCATCTACGACTCCACCGACGACCGTCTCCAGGAAGCCCTGGACGCATTCGTCCTCACGGGTGCCCTGAAGCTCTACCGGGCCGAACACGGTGTTCCTTCCGGCCCGTTCCGGCATCACACGATGCTCGTGCACGAATCGGTCCGCATGGCCGAGCACGCAGCCCTGGCCCTGCGCATCAACACCATGTGGCACAACGCCGCGTACACCGGCCCGGAGGGCCACAGCCGCCTGGCGTCTCTGTTCGACCGGGACTTCCACACCTACGCGGACGGCTCCCTGTCCACTCCCGGGACGTACGCGGACCTCAAGCCGTTCGTCTCCCGCTCCTGCCAGCTGATCAAGCAGGGCGGCAGCCCCGTCATCGTCGTCAACGGCGAGAGCGAGCGCGACTACGCACAGCCCGACCTGGACTTCGACCGTACCCCCAACGTCTGGAAGATCCTCGTCGGCGGCACCAAGCTGTCCCGCGGCTTCACGGTCGAAGGCCTGACGATCACGTACTACCGCCGCACGACGCAGCAGGCCGACACCCTGATGCAGATGGGCCGCTGGTTCGGCTTCCGCCCGGGCTACCGCGATCTCGTACGTCTCTACATCGGCCGTGAGATGTCCCTCGGCCGCGGCCGGAACGCCAAGACGGTCGACCTGTACGAGGCCTTCGAGGCGATCTGCCGTGACGAGGAACTGTTCCGCGCCGAGCTGGCCCGCTACGCGGACCTGGTGGACGGCCGCCCCCAGGTCACCCCCGCCCAGATCCCGCCCCTGGTCGCCCAGCACCTGCCATGGGTGAAGCCGTCGGCCCGCAACAAGATGTTCAACGCGGAGCTGGTGGAGGTCCGGTCGCCGGGCACTCCGATCGAACCGGCTGCGTACCCTCAGGATGCCAAGATGACGGCACGGAACACTGAACGCTGGAAGCCCGTCCTCGCGGCAGTCAGCGGGTCTCCAGCCACGTGCCGACTCGTTCCCGACGACACCTCACCGCTGTCCCGCAGCTTCCAGGCCGCCTCCACGGTGATCTCGCACGCCCAGCTTCTGTCCGTCCTCAGCTCTCTGGAGTGGGAGGACGGCAATGTACTCGCCCCGCACCTGACCTACCTGTCCCAGCTCGACGGCCGCCTGGCCAAGGTCGACGACTGGCTGGTCCTCGCCCCGCAGCGCACACAGCGCAGCCGGATCGAAGCCACCGTCCTGGGCCAGGGCCCCTTCTCTCTCTTCCGCCGCAGCCGCCAGACCGGCAAACTGTCCTTCGGCCGCATTTCGGGTCTGGAACACCGCTTGTACGCACAGCAGTTGATTGAACGGCCCGAGTCAGCCTCAGCCGCGGACGGCTCCCCTGTGCTCGGTGCGACTCGAGGTGTGATCCTGCTGTATCCCGTCGTCGAGGCCGCCCATGACGATGAGGTGAAAGCCGTCGCCTCGACCGGCACCGCGGCGTCCGACCGGGTCATCATGGCGTTCACCGTGATTCCGCCGAAGACGGCCATCGACACGAAACAGCGGCTCGTGCGCTTCAGGACGAAGGACTCCACTCGTCCGGACGCGGTGTACGTCGATGCGCTCTGAGGCGCGCATGTGGTCCACGTAACGGATGACCAACCCACGGGGAGAACGTGCTTCCTTTCGAAGAAGCCGATATCAGGGCCGCCGCGTCGGTCGCCACGCAGTACTCGGGAGAAGGAGCAGACCCTGAACTCGACAGGGTCTACGACCACGTCAAGGCACTCGACCCGGACGGCCGGCGGTTCGGCAGGGTCCTTCGTGACACCATCGATCAGCTGCTCAATGGCGAGGTGACCGGACGTTACGACTGGAAGACGCTCTTCAAGACGGAGAAGACCCACGCGGGAACTCTCGTGGAGATCAATCTGCAGCGTGAGTTCCGGTTCGCGGACGGCAAGGTCATGGACTACCAGATCGCCGGCGTGGACGTGGACTGCAAGTACTCCCAGCAGTTCGGCGGCTGGATGATTCCGCCTGAGGCGGTGGGCCACCTCTGCCTGCTCGCTTGGGCGGACGACTACAAGTCCCTTTGGAGCGTCGGGCTCGTCCGGATACACAACGAGTGGCTGAACACGGGGAACAACCGTGACCTCAAACTCACGATCAAGGCGGCCCACCGGGACAAGATCCGGTGGATCTGGCACGACGAGGACCTCCCGGAGAACGTGCTGCTCCACATGGACGCCGCGGACCGGGACGCGGTGTTCACAGCGAACTCGGGGCAGCGCCGCCTGAACGAACTCTTCCGGCGCGTCCAGAAGCGGCGCATCGGCCGTAACGTGGTGCGCACGGTGGCCCAGCAGAAGGACTACATGAAGCGGGTCCGCGGCAACGGCGGCAGCCGGTCCGCGCTGCGCACAGAGGGCATCCTCATCATGGGGGACTACGCCAGCCACCGGGATATCGCCGGCCAGCTAGGACTCCCTCTCCCCGACGAAGGCGAATTCGTCAGCGCCCGGGTGGTCACCGCAAGGCCTCATCACCAGGACGCCCCACGAGTCTCCCTGGACGGGAAGCAATGGGTCATCGCCCAGCCAGATGACCCAGTCGAAACCGGCCCAGCTCTGCCTTCACACACCAGACAGGACGGATGATGCGAGCCTGTCCATATCGGGACGCCGCGGTATCCTGCAAGTGGACTATCAGGTCAGACAACCTACGATGCTCTGCCCAGCGGGACGCTGCTGCCAATTCCGTCCGGCTGGTAACTCACTACCGATGACTGCTTCCCCTCCAGAACCAGATCCTCAGACCACCTGGGTGCCCCCCGAGGGCTCATGGGCGTCTTCTGCTGCGCGCCGCCGCAACATGCAGGCGATCCGGAGCCGGGACACCACTCCGGAGCGGCTGATCCGTCGGCTGGTGCATGCCAAGGGGCTGCGGTACCGAGTGGCGGCTCGTCCGGAGTCCGCTCTTCGCCGCACTGCCGATATGGTTTTCCGGCCCGCGAAAGTGGCCGTCTTCATCGACGGGTGTTATTGGCACGGCTGCCCTGAGCATTACGTTTCCCCGAAGACCAATCCAGGCTACTGGTCCGACAAAGTGGCCCGGAACATGGCCCGCGACCGCGACACTAACGAGCGCTTGCGGGCAGCCGGCTGGCTTGTCCTGCGTTTCTGGGAGCACCAGTCGGCGGAAGAGTGCAGTGAGGCGATCTGCCAAGCGGTGACATCCAGGCGTCCCGCCTCCCGCGACAGCAGGCCGGACGCGCCTACTGAACGAGGGACATCCTGAGTACGCGCCGGGCCATGACGTTATCCTCGATCCTCATGAACTCGTAGGCAATCGCAGCGAGCTGGCGCCCGTCGCGTCCGGTCTGCGCATAACGGAGGATCAGGTCTGCCTCAGCACGCAGCCCGCGCGCCCTGCATGCGGCCACCGCATGAGCCACCTCCGCCGGCTCACCAGTCGTACCAACGTGCCGCAGGATGCCGGCAACGTCCTCGGCTCGCCTGGTCCGTTTCATGTCCAACAGGGCCCGTGCCGTGGGCCACTGCCCTGTCCCGTGTTGCCGGTCCCCCTGCCGCCGGGGGACCGGCAACACGGACGCCTGGCAGTTCGTGCACAGGAGCGCCGGCGGTTCACACGCCTTCAGCCGGAGCGCCTCAAGCTCTTCCCAGGTGACCGGCAGAGGGGCGCGGCTCGTCCGCGCGACGGTCTCCGCCAGGTCGTAGAGTGCCCGGACCACCTCTCGCCTGGGCCTTTGTATACGTGCGTTCAGCAGATCGGAGAGAGCGCTCGCTGACGTATCACAGCCCCGATTGCGCTTCGCCAGCTCCTCATGTGTCTGCCTCAGCGACCGTCCGACCACCCTCATCAGACCGCGCAAGGCCCTGGCGAGGGCCTTTCTCTCTTCCGGAATTCCAGCATCCAGTTCTCTGAAGTGACCCGGTCGCGGCACGCCAGCTCCTTCTTTCCTCACCGCACGGCGAAGCAACAGCTCTCGACAACAGTGTGCCGCCCCCCTTCACAGCCTGGCATCTCACCTATGTCCGGATGCCCATCCGAACACCGAACCACTTACTTTCCAGGTCGGCTTGGCGTTCAGTTATGCCCAGCGGGCCACTGTCAGGCATCAACCGCCCTGACATGCAGTCGGGCTGGCCCGCCCAGGCTCTGCGAGGTGGCGGATGAGCACGGCCTTGCCTTCATGGCAGGACAGCAAACTGGGCACGATGAAGCGCGCCGCACTCTGGCTCGTCCAGGTGGTCGGTGAAGGGAATGTGTTCACCAAGGCGGAGCTCCGAGAAGCCTTTCCGGATGTGGCACAGATTGACCGGCGCATGCGGGATCTCCGTGATTTCGGCTGGAAGATCGACACCAAGCGTGAGGACGTCGACCTCGACGCCAACGAACAGCGCTATGCACAGCGCGGCGAGCCCGTCTGGGAGCCCGGTCGCGGCACCCGGCCCAAGAGTGCGATCACGGTGAATCAGCGCCGGGAGCTGCTGGCCGCCTACAACCACAAGTGCAGTTCGTGTGGCGCCACCCCGGGAGACACGTATGCCGACTCGGAGGTCACAGCTCAGCTCGACGTGGCCAAGCGCGAAGTCCTGATGCCGAACGGCACTAAGACCCTCCAGTACGTCGTCGAGTGCAACCGCTGCCGGGTCGGCGGCATCGGTTCCACGTACGACGTGCCGGCGCTGCTCTCCGAAGCCACCTCGCTGCCCTCACTCGAACTCGACATCTTGAAGTCCTGGATCGAGCAGGACGCCAGGACGTTCAGTTCCATTGAGGCCGTCTGGGCGAAGTACCGGGCACTGCCGGCCGAAGCTCGCGAAGCCTTCCGCGACGGCCTGTCCTGAACGCCCACGGAGGCGGTCCAGCCGATGGCGAACCGCCCCCTGTCAGTTCCTTCTCACCACCCACACGTCACTCCAGCTACGAGAGGTAGTCATGCCGACGGACTTCGGCGTCCCGCCGACAGCGGACGATATCCGCGCCCAGGTGGAGCAGCGGTTGCAGGATGCGCGCTCGGGAGATTCCGTGCCCGAAACACTCCGCGTGGAGTTCCGGGGCCGCCCGATCCACGTCGAAGTCATCGACATGCCCGTCGACCGGCTCTACTACAATCCCGCGACTCACCGAGTCAGTGCACAGCGTGCCTACGACCCCGCCCGGGAAGAGGCACTGACGAAGGATCACTGGTCCGAGGCCGGCCAGGGCTATCTGCATGAGCTGCTGATGGCGAAGCCGTCTGACCCGCACCAGCGCGACCCTGACTTCGAAAAACTGAAGCAAAGCCTCCAGGAGCACCGGCAGAACGAGCCGGGGCTCATCTCCCGTGACGGAGTTCTCGTCAACGGAAACACCCGGCGAGCCGCTCTCAAGGAACTGGGCGTGCAGTCCATCCGTGTGGGTGTGCTGCCCGCCAGCTGCACCTGGGACGACATCCGCTCTGTCGAATTGTCATTGCAGCTCAGGCCCGACCGCCGGCGCGAGTACTCCTACATCAACCGCTTGATGGCCGTTGAAGAGCAGATTCAGCAGGGCCTGCCCCTCGCTGCTATCGCCAAGCTGTTCCACACTTCGACGCCAGCACTTGAGCGGGACACGTGGGTTCTCGGCCAGTTGCGTGACCTGGTGAAACGCAGCGAGCACGGCCGTACCAAGCTGCGCCTGATGGACTTCGAAGATGCACAGGAGCGCTTCGCCGAGCTTTACCGGGCCTACGTCAAGGAGAAGGCCAGGGACAAGGAGAAGGCAGACACCCTTCTTGAGTACCGGCTGGCGGCGATCGTCCTTGATGTGGCCAAGACCGACATCCGCTTCATCCGCACCGACTTCCGGGAGAACTATCTGGCTCATCGCCTGCCTGAGGGGTCCCGGGAGACGGCGCCGGAGCTCCCCAAGGCGGTCTCCATCCCCGGCCTCAACCGCACGGTGCCGGGGCCGAGTTCCGAGACGGCCAAGGCGCGCGCCCTCACGGACTCGCTCCTCAGGGCCAAGGCCACACAGAAGTCCGGAACCAGTGCGACTCCCGAAGAGATGACTGAGGCCAACCGGTCCGTCTCCCTGCTGGAGAAAGCGTTCGACGAATCGATCCAAGCCGCTCAGGATGCCATCCGGAAGCAGAAGAAGCGGCTTGTCGCTCCCGACCGCATCATCGCCGCAGTCGATGATCTCCAGCAGTGCGTCACTGACCTGGTCCTGGCACGGGGCAACAACAGCCTGGACGAGGGTGCTTTCGATGACGCGCTGATCGTGCTCAGGCAAACGCTGGCCAAGCTGTCAGCCGAAGCATCGCGGAGCATCCAGCTTCCAGGGGAGGGCCTGGCGTGGCTGCGCGACGCCGTGGCAGACCAGCGATGACCGACTCCGATCTCCCGTCTCTCCGGATCACCTTCGACATCACCAGGACGCGGGCGGTGCTGCGTGCCCGGCCTGGCCTGGAAGGGGACTTCGGGATGCTGGCCACCCGAGTGACTCCGGGTGGCCAGCACGGCCCGCTGACCTCGGATGCTGATCTGGACAGCTTTCTGTTCTCCATCGGTGAGCTGGCCGGCTGGCCCCACTCTGATGTCGAGTGGGAGCCTGAGCTGGCCAGCCTGGTCACCGGTGTCCTTGATGATGCCGAGACCGTGCAGGCCCGGCTCAGCTCCCCGGCCTTCAGCTCTCGCGCACCGCTCGCACCAGATGATGTCCACGCGTTGCTGGGCGCAGGCTGGCAGGCAGACCTCACTTCGTTTCAGCTGCGGGATATCGCAGAGCTGCTGTCTCTGGGGCACGGAGCGAATTTCAGCGTTCCTGGTGCTGGCAAGACCCGCACGGCACTGGCAGTCTTCAGTGCCTTGCGTGAGCGGGGAGAAGTCCGGCGCCTTCTCGTCGTATGCCCCAAGCCAGCCTATGAAGCTTGGCAGTTCGAAGGAGAGGTCTGCTTCAAGGAACCCTTGCTGATCTCCGTCATGGACAGCGGATTTCCGGACCCGAGAGCCGATGTCGTCCTGGTCAACTACGAGCGGCTGGCTGGCTCCGTCAGCCACCTGTCAGAGTGGCTGCGCACGGCCCCGGCAATGTTCGTGCTTGATGAAGCGCACCGTATGAAACTCGGGGCCCGCGGTACTTACGGTTCCGCCTGTCTGTCACTCGGCCCTCTGGCACGGAGGCGCCTCATCCTCACCGGGACACCGGCTCCAAATGGCGCGCGGGACCTGGAAAGCCTGCTCTCGTTCGTCTGGCCAGGACGGGGGAAACAACTCGTCGTCGAAGCGGTCAGCGGCGGCGATCTCGCCTATGCCAGTCAGGCCCTGCGCCCGCTGTTCACTCGGACGACTAAGAGGGAACTGGGTCTCCCTCCCTTCGAGCCGGTGGTCCGCTATGTCGACCTACCTCCCTTGCACCGCGAGTTGTACGACGCGCTCAAGGGGGAGCCGTCCGCTCGCAGAGGTGACCTGACCTCACTCGGCAAGGCAGCGATGCGCACGCTGATGGCCGCGATCAGCCCCGCCCTGCTGGCACCCAGCGATACCCCCCATGAAGCGCTCGCCTATCAGCTGCCGACGCTTGACGTCTCCGATGGGGACTCGCTGCATACGCTGCTCCAGCGGCTTCCTCAGCATGAGTTGTCGCCCAAATACGAAGAAACCGTTCGTATCGTCGCGAAGAACGCGCGAGCTGGCCGTAAAACACTGGTCTGGACTGGGTTCGTCCGAAGCCAGAAGACTCTGGAGAAGCTGCTGGCGCCGCATGCTCCCGCTTCCATCCACGGGTCCACTTCAACCCAGGAACGGGAGACTGAGCTCACCCGCTTCCGCGAGGACCCGTCATGCATGGTCCTGATCTCCAACCCCGCGACACTGGGTGAGGGGATTAGCCTTCATCAGGTCTGTCACGATGCCGTCTACGTGGACCGCGATTTCATGGCGGGCCGCTTCCTCCAGAGCCTCGACCGCATTCACCGGCTAGGGCTGCCTCCAGGCACCGATACGCGCGTAACCGTACTGGCGGCCCGGGGGACGATCGACGAAATCGTCGCCGTGCGTCTCGAAAAGAAGCTGCACTTCCTGGGCAGCGTGCTCGATGACCCTGCGGTGCGGCAACTCGGTGATCTGCAGGAGGAGGAGACCACAGGGCTCGGCATGGATGCCGATGACATCCATGCCCTTCTCGCCCATCTGGACAACCGGCTCCCCTGACGGGTGGCTGAGCCGCGGTACTCTTTGCGTTCGCCGCCCCTCAACCGCCCTCAGTCACCGACTGGCACCGCGCCTGCGGTCCGCTTTGAGCACCTCGATGATCGACTCGCCGATGGCCTGGGCGACGGGCGGCGGAAACGCGTTTCCTACTTGCCGGTACTGGGCGGTCTTGCGTCCTGCGAAGTCCCACTCCAGCGGGAAACCCTGGATGATCGCGGCCTGCCGGACCGTGAGCATAGGACCATCGGGACCGAACAGGTCCCGGTCCTCAGAACCGGTCGGCTCACCGCCCACCGGCGCATTGGCCACACCCATGCCCGAAACCCCCAGAGAGCGCCAGGCCTTCTTGGCCCGGCTGGGACCGAGGTCAGCGCCTCCATGCTTCTTCGAGCCGCCAACGAGCGTAGGGGCGACGTCCTTGCGGGCGTCCCTCTTCCACTCCTCGAACACCCTTCGCGCCTGGGCAGCCCGAGGCCCGTCCTCGAACAGCTTGAAGCGCTCGTTCATCGTCTCCTCGAGCGCATCGAAGACCGTGACCCTCTCAGCGCTGGGCGCCGGGGCTTCGTATTTCAGGTCCTTGAGGACGTCCTTACGGAAGGCGACGAGGATGGAACGCGGCCGGAGCTGCGGCACGCCGAACTTCTCGGCCTCGTAAACCTCCCACCCCACTACCTTGTAGCCCGGCAGCCCGTCGTCGTCAGGCTCCATCTCCTCGAGGATGGCCTTGATCCGCGACCTGTAGTCGTCGAACTTGGCGTCCATGAGACCGCGAACGTTCTCGATCATCACAGCGCGCGGGCGGATGATCTCAGCCAGTTGCAGGATACGCGGGAAGAGATCACGCTCATCGTCTTCACCGAGCTGCTTCCCGGCGTGGGAGAACGGCGGGCACGGGACGCCGCCTGCGAGCAGATCAACCTCGCCGCGCCGGTACAGCCCAGCGCCCTTCTCCAGGTCACGCTCAGGATCGAACTCAAGCACGTCCTTGCAGAGAACGTCGCAGTTGTCGCGTTCCCAGTCCCACTTCGGATGCACTTCGATGTTTTCACGCAGAGTCGCCGCTGCGTACTTATCGATCTCGACGAGGGCAAGGTGCCTGAAACCGGCCATGTGCAGTCCGATCGCCTGTCCGCCCGCGCCGGCACAGATCTCGATCGACGTGTAGCCCCGGTCAGTCCCGGTCATGGCCCCTCCTCTTGCACGAATTCCAGTGACGCCTCATACGGCAGCCCTCACAGAGGGTGACACGACCCACTGACATTGCGACTGGACACGGCGGCACACACCAGTGTGCGGCATCCCCTGCCCCACCGCGTTCATCAGCCGTATGACGATTTCGAATGCACGTACGATATCGCTGCTGTCAAAGCGTGTGGCCGCACCAAGGAGCACAAGTCGGCGCTTGCCTGCATCCTCACCCCCAGAACTTCCGGGCCGTCACTGCGGGCCTGCGCCAACGAGGCTGTGGCCGACTTCACAGCGAGCCGAGTCAAGAGGTTCTGCGCTGTCAGGCGATCCGTGCGTGAGCGTGGCATCCGCCGGAACCAGACGCCCTCCCTGCGGGACGGCTGCGGCTGTTACTCACTTTCGGGTGATGGGTACCGTACCGGCGGCGGTCGGACCGGGGGCGCCGGGCTCCGTCGCTCCCCTTACTCAGGCCATTTCGTGAATGACGCCGTGTCACCATTCATCCGCTTACAGGATGAATGTGTCGTACAGGCGAGAGTTGTGAATTTGTCCGAGGAATGACAGGCGCCGCGTGGCGCCCCGCGCCCGGGCACGGCCCGGGCCCAGGAAGTGGCTGTGCGGCCGACCGGCCGCCACCGGTACATCGCACCCCTGGTCACGGTTCTGGGCCGTGGCCGACGGGGTGTGCACGGCCCTGCAAAGGGGGACCTCGTGTCCCCTTCTGTTTCTGTGATCGCGCGCCGTGCCGCCGCCGGGGCTGCTGCGGCGGCCGCCCTCGTGGGCGCGGCGGCGCTGCCGACGTCGGCCGCCGACCACGACCACGGCCGCTCGTTCGGCGAGCACGTGGTCATCAGTGACGTGCAGTACCGCTTCCCGGGCCGCGACAACCGCTCCAACCTCGTCCTGAACCGCGAGTGGGTGCAGCTCGCCAACACGGACCGTCGCGCCGTGAACCTCGACGGCTGGGCCCTGTCCACCGAGAACGGCCGGATCTACACCTTCCGTCACTACCGCCTGGACGGCCGCTCGGCCGTCCGCGTCCACACCGGCATCGGCCGGGACAGCGGCAACGACCTGTACCAGGACCGCCGCCGGGAGTCCTGGACGACCGCAGCGGCACCGCCACCCTGCGCAACGACCGCGGACGGCTCGTCGACTCCGTCTCCTGGGGTCACGACGACCGCGACCACCGCGGCGGCGACCGCTGGGGCCACGACAACGGCGACCACCGCGGGGACAACCGTGACGGCGACCGCCGGGGTCCGGGCCACGACGGCCGTCGGCACGGCGACCACCGCTGAGCCTCACCCCTCGGCGCGCCGGTGACCACTCACCCGGCACACCTCTTCCCCTGGTCCGACGGCGTACCGGTCATCCTCCCGACCGGTACGCCGTCGGCCTGTGCGCCCCGGTGAGAGAGCCTGGGCCACCGGCGCTACGCCGTCGCCGCGAGATCCGCCCGGCCGAACAGGAGGGCGAAGCCATGCGGAAGCTGGGCCAGCACGCGCGTCGTCAGGGGCTCGCCGATCCGGTCCGCCAGCACGCTCAGGACCGAACCGGCGTCCCAGCGGGCCGTCGCCGGGGTCGAGCCCTCGATCCGGCTCGCCACCGACTCGACGAACTCGCGGGCCGACACGGCGTGCGCGGCAGGGATCTGGGACACCATTACCTGGGCCGCCTCACGCGGCAGGGCCTGCGCCAGGGCCACCCGCTCGTCGCCGGTGACGTGGGCGCCCAGGGCGCGGAGGACGATGCGGGTGACGCGTTCGGCCTCGGCTCTCGTCGCGTACTGGCCCGCCTCGCGCACCGCATCCGCCAGCTTCACCCAGCCGGCGCCCTCGGGCGTCTCGTGGGCTGCGGGGCGCAGGGACGCGGACGGGGCGGGAATGGTCGCTCTCGGCTGCGGGGTCGTCACGGTCATCGTGGTGGCTCCTCCTCGGGACACGTCGGGACACCGCAAGCCCGGTACCCCGAAACACGGTGGTCATAGGCGAGAGTTCGGCCCATGCGCGGCATGTGGCGCGATGCGGCCTGTGTGGCGAAAAACGGCACACAGGCCGGACCTGGACCCGGATCCGGGCGGTGCGATGTCCGCGCGTTAGCCTCGGGGCAGACCTCGGGGATGATTCAGGGACACAGGAGGCAGTCATGGCCAGGGTTCCCAGTGCGGTCGTCGCCGCGACAGGGCTCGTCGGCGGTTACGGTGTCGCCCGTTGGACGAAGAAGCGGCAGCTGGGCGGGGCCGTGCTGGCCGTGGCCGGGGTCGCCGCCGCGCAGCAGTGGCGGGCGCGGGCCGGCGGGAAGGCCGCGGGCGCGCTGACCGCCGCCTATGTCGCCGCGTTCGCCGGGTCCCACCCGCTCGCCAAGAAGGTCGGCGCCTGGCCGTCCGTCCTCGGTGTCGCCGGCGCCGTCGCCGTCGCCTCCTGGGCCGTCGCCGACCGCAAGGCCTGACCCCACGGCGCCACCCGCACTACGCCGTCTCCTCTCCGGACAGGCCCCACGGCGCCACCCGCACTACGCCGCCTGCTCCCCCGCCTGACCCCACGGCGCCACCCGCACTACGCCGTCTTCTCCCCGGCCCGGAACGCCCTCCGGTACGCCTGCGGGCTCGTCCCCACGACCCTGCGGAAGCGTTCCCGGAAGGCCGTGGGGGAGCCGAAGCCCGTCTGGGCGGCGATGCGCTCGACGGGGTGGTCCGTCGTCTCCAGCAGGTGCTGGGCCCGCCGTACCCGTGCCCGGTGCAGCCACTGGAGCGGCGTCGTGCCGGTCTGCTCGCGGAAGCGGCGGTTGAGGGTGCGGGTGCTCATCCCCGCCTTCGCCGCGATCGCCTCCAGCGTCAGATCCCGGTCACCGTGGTCCTCCAGCCACGCCAGCAGCGGCTCCAGGGTGGCGCCGGCCGGGGCCGGCGGCAGGTCGTGGACGATGAACTGGGCCTGCCCGCCCTCCCGTTCCAGCGGCATCACGGACATCCGGGCCGCGTGCGCGGCGACCGCCGAGCCGAAGTCCCTGCGAATCATGTGCAGGCACATGTCCAGGGCCGCCGCGGCCCCCGCCGAGGTCAGGAACTGGCCGTTGTCGACGTACAGGACGTTCGGGTCGACCGTCACCTCCGGGTGGCGTGCGGCCAGGTCCGGGGCCGCGGCCCAGTGGGTCGTCGCGCGCAGCCCGTCCAGCAGGCCCGTCGCCGCGAAGAGGAACGCGCCCACGCAGATCGACGCGATACGGGTGCCGTTCGCCGCCGCCGCGCGCAGGGCCTCCGCGACCCCGGGCGGCAGCACCTCCGGGGGTTGCGCGACCCCGGGCAGGATGATCGTGTCCGCCTCCGCCAGGGCGTCCAGGCCGTGGGGCGCGCGGACCGTGAAGGCGCCCGCGCTCACCTCCTCCCGCGCCGAACAGACCCGCACCCGGTACGGCTCCCGGCCGTCGGGCAGCCGCGCCCAGCCGAAGGTGTCCACGGGGGCGGAGAGATCGAACGGGACGACCCCGTCCAGCGCCAGTACGGCCACGGTGTGCATGGCGGGAATCTAGCGGTACGACGGGTTCTCGCCAACCTGGCCCCAGGCGAGTGCCGGGTCGGATGCCGCGGTGGGAGCGGGTGGCGGGAATCCGTTGAGAGCTGGCAATCTCGCCACTGGTCGCGGGATCGCGCCGCCTCCTACCGTCCCTTCGTGACCAAGTTCCTCCTCGCCGTCCACGTCATCGCCGCGATCCTCGCCGTCGGGCCCGTCGCCGTCGCCGCCAGCATGTTCCCGCCCGCCGCCCGCCGCGCCCTGGCCGCCGGCCCCGGCGCCCCCGGCGGCCCGGTCGCCCCCGACGGCCCCCACGGCTTCGTCGCCCCCGACAGCCCCCACGCCTTCGTCGGCGCCGACCGCTCAGACGGCGCCGACCGCTCCGACGCCGCCGCGACACTGCGGCTGCTGCACCGGATCTGCCGGGTGTACGCCGTCGTCGGCGTCGTCGTCCCCGTGTTCGGGTTCGCCACGGCGAGCGAGATGGGCGTGCTCGGCAGCGCCTGGCTGGTCGTGTCGATCGCGCTGACCGCCCTCGCCGCCCTCGTCCTCGCCGCGCTGGTGCTGCCGGCCCAGAACGCGTTCGTCGAGGGCACGGGTACGGCCGCGTCGACCGCCCGGCTAGCCATGTTCACCGGGCTGTTCAACCTGCTGTGGGCCGCCGTGACCGTCCTGATGATCGTGCGGCCCGGCTCCACGACGGGCGCGTAGACGCCGGGCGCGCACGCAGCGGGCGGGCAGACGCCGGACGAGCAGACACCGGGCGCGCGGGCGACGGGCGGGCAGACACTGGACGGGCAGACACCGGGCGCGCGGGCGACGGGCGGGCAGATGCCGGGCGCGGAGGCGACGGACGGGCAGGCGCCCGGCGCACAGGCGACGGACGGGCAGGCGCCCGGCGTGGAGACGCCGGGCGCGTAGACGGTGAGGGCGCAAGCGGGGTTATGGCCTGCTCGCCGCCGGCGGTGCCGTCGGACCGCGGCCCTGCGGGCCGGGACCCGTACCCGGCCCCGCCCCCGGCCGGGCACCCCGCGTCGCCGCCTTGGCCCGGTCCGCCACCGCCGTCAGCGGACGGGCGATGTCCTCCAGGGAGCGGCGTTCGGCCCGTACCGCCAGGAACGCCGCGACCAGGCCGGCCGCGCACATCAGCGCCGCGCCGACGCAGAAGGCGAGGACCGTGTCGCCGACCTTGCCGGTGCTCGTGAGGTCGGCGAACAGCAGCGGGCCGCTGATGCCGCCGGCCGCCGTACCGAGGGCGTAGAAGAAGGCGATGGACATCGCCCGCGTCTCCATCGGGAAGATCTCCGACACCGTGAGGTAGGCACTGGAGGCGCCGGCCGAGGCGAAGAACAGCACCGCGCACCAGCACGCCGTCAGCGTGCTCGCGCTCAGCGAACCCCGGTCGAACAGCCACGCCGTGCCGAACAGCAGCAGACCCGACAGCAGGTACGTCGAGGAGATCATGATCCGGCGGCCGACCGTGTCGAAGAGCTTGCCGAGCAGCAGCGGGCCGCAGAAGTTGCCGACCGCGATCACCGCGAAGTAGTAGCCGGTGTGGTCCGAGGGCACGTCGTAGAACTTGGTCAGGATCGCGCCGAAACCGAAGGTGATCGCGTTGTACAGGAACGCCTGGCCGATGAAGAGGGAGAATCCGAGCACCGCCCGCTTGCGGTACTGCCCGAAGACGGTGCGGGCGATCTCCAGGAACGTCACGCTCCGGCGCTGGTGGATCTCCAGCTCGCCCCGCGGCTCCGGCAGCCGCTCGCCCTTCTCCTCCTCCACCTGGCGCTCGATGCCGCGGACGATCTCCTCCGCCTCCCGGTCCCGGCCGTGGATCAGCAGCCAGCGCGGGCTCTCCGGGACGTGCCGTCGTACGAGCAGGATGACCAGGGCCAGGACGGCGCCGAGAGCGAAGGTGAGGCGCCAGCCGACGTTCGCGGCCAGCAGGTCCGTGTTCAGCGCGACGATCGACAGCAGCGAGCCGCCGACCGCGCCCAGCCAGAAACTGCCGTTGATGATCAGATCGACCCGGCCGCGGTAGTCCGCCGGGATCAGCTCGTCGATCGCCGAGTTGATCGCCGCGTACTCACCGCCGATGCCGAAGCCGGTCAGAAAGCGGAACAGGAAGAACCACCAGGCCTCCCAGGAGACGGCCGTCAGGGCGGTCGCGGCCAGATACACCGCCAGGGTGATCATGAAGAGCTTCTTGCGGCCGAAGCGATCGGTCAGCCGGCCCCAGAACAGGGCTCCCGAACAGGCCCCCGCCACGTACAGCGCGGCGGCCACGCCGGTGATCTGCCCGGACGTGATCGACAGACCGCTGCCCGGCTCCGCCAGCCGGCTCGCGATGTTGCCGACGACCGTGACCTCCAGGCCGTCCAGGATCCACACGGTCCCCAGACCGATGACGATCGTCCAGTGCCAGCGAGACCAGGGCAACCGGTCCAGCCGGGCGGGAATGTCGGTGGTGATGGTCCGGCCGGTCCCGGCCTCGCCTGTGCTCATGGGCTCCCTCCTCGCCGAAGGACGGGAATCGGGTGCCCTGACCTGCCCGGAACAGTCCGGTCAGGCACCCAGTCCGCGCGAGACCGCGTAGATCACCAGCCCCGCCAGGGACCCCACCACCGTGCCATTGATCCGGATGAACTGCAGGTCGCGGCCGATGTGCGCCTCGATCTTCCGGGTGGTGTGCTCGGCGTCCCAGCCCGCCACGGTGTCCGTGATCAGCGAGGTGATCTCCTTGCGGTACGTCGTCACGACGTGCACCGCCGCGCCCTCCACCCAGCTGTCGACCTTGTCCTGCACCTTCGGTTCCGTCGCCATCCGCGATCCCAGCGACAGCAGCGCGGCCCGTACCCGCTGCCGCAGCTGGCTGCGCTCGTCCTCCGCCGCCGCCACGATCATCGACCGTACGGCCGTCCACGCCGAGGCGATCAGATCCTGCACCTCGCCCCGGCCCAGCACCTCGCCCTTCAACCGCTCCACCCGCGCCCGCGTCTCCGTGTCGGACTGCAGATCGGACGCGAAATCGGTGAGGAAACGGTCCAGCGCGCCCCGCGCCGGATGCGCCGGCATGTCACGCGTCTCGGTGACGAACCGCAGCAGCTCCTTGTAGACCCGCTCCCCCACCTTCCGGTCCACGAACCGGGGCGTCCAGCCCGGCGCGCCGCCCTCCACGGCCACCATCACATCGTCCCGGTGCAGCACCAGCCAGTCGTGCGCACGCGACACCACCAGGTCGACCGCCCGCCGGTGACCACCGTCGGCGACGACCTTCTCCAGCATCTTGCCGATGCCCGGGGCGATCTCCTGCGCGTTCGCCCGCCGGGTGATCGCCTCCCCGACCACCGCCTGCACATCCGAGTCACGCAGCACGGTCAGTGCCCCGCGCAGCGCCGTGGCCAGCTCGGCCGTCACCCGGTCCGCGTGCTCCGGCTCCGCCAGCCAGGCCCCGAGCCGGCTGCCGATGCCGACCGCCCGCAACCGCTGCCGCACGACGTCCTCGGAGAGGAAGTTCTCCCCCACGAACTCCCCCAGCGACACCCCCAGCTGGTCCTTCTTCGTCGGGATGATCGCGGTGTGCGGAATCGGCAGCCCGAGCGGATGCCGGAAGAGCGCCGTGACGGCGAACCAGTCGGCGAGCGCGCCCACCATGCCGGCCTCCGCCGCCGCCGCCACGTAGGCCGTCCACGCCCCGGCTCCCGCATGCCCGGCCGTCTTCGCGAGGACGTAGACCACCGCCACCAGCAGCAGCAGCCCCGTCGCCGTGAGTTTCATCCGCCGTACCCCGCGCCGGCGCTCCTCGTCGGCCGGGGTGAACGCCGTCATGGTCCGGTACGACGCCACCGGCTCCGGTGTTCCCGTCTCCGTAGGTTCCATCAGCTCCACCCGTTCGGTGATCCCGCCCACAATTGTCCCTTCCTGACCGACTCCCGGAACGGAACAGGAGTTCCCGGCGTCTGTCTGAACGGGAGTAGTGGCAGGGTCCTGTCAGACTTCCCCGGCCCATGACGCATCATGGACTCAGCAAGATCGGAGCCTCGGGCTCCCATCTCCCGAGGAGAACAACACAAGCGTGACCAAGCGTCATGGTTATTCGGTGCTCGGTGCGCTCGTCGCCCTGGTCATCGCGGTGTCCGCCGTCATATACGGCACCGTGGCAGCCGACGACGGCACCCCCCGCGGCACCCTCACCGCCGGCCGCCCCCACCGCGACTCCGCCGCCGCCCCCGCCTCCGCCGGCACCTGGGTGGGCGCCTGGGCCACCGCCCCCGTCGGCGGCGAACCCGGCACCGAGACGGCCGGCCTGGCCGGCCGCACCGTCCGCAACGTGGTCCACACCAGCGCCGGCGGCACGAGTGCCCGCGTCACGCTGTCCAACCTCTACGGCCAGTCACCCCTCACCCTCACCCACGCCTCCCTCGCCCTCTCCAGCGGCGACGGCAGCGCGGCCGCCGACGCGGAAACGATGCGCCGCCTCACCTTCGACGGCAGCACCGGCATCGTCATACCCGCCGGCGGACAGGCCGTCAGCGACGCCGTACGCCTCACCGTCCCGATCGGCGCCGACGTCCTCGTCACCACCTACTCCCCCACCCCGTCCGGCCCGGTCACCTACCACCCCCACGCCCGGCAGCTGTCCTACGTCGCCAACGGCGACCGCACCGAGGACACCACCGGCACGCCGTACACCGAACAGACCCCGTACTGGCGCTATCTGACGGCCCTTGACGTCCTCGGCAACGACGCCGCCGGCACCGTCGTCGTCTTCGGCGACTCCATCACCGACGGCATCACCTCCACCGTCGGCGCCAACCACCGCTGGCCCGACATCCTGTCCGGCCGGCTGCGCGGCGCCCTGGAGAACGGCGAACGCCTCCCCCGCTACAGCGTCGTCAACGAAGGCATCAGCGGCAACCAGGTCCTCGCCGACGGCCTCGGCCGGCCCGCCGAGAACCAGAGCGGCCTCGGCCGCTTCGGCCGCGACGTACTCGCCCGCACCAACGCCAAGGTCGTCGTCATCGACCTCGGCGTCAACGACATCCTCCGCAACCGCAGGCTCGCCGACCCCGACCGCGTCGTCGCCGGCCTGCGCACCCTCGTCCGCCAGGCCCACGCCCGCGGCCTGAAGGTCGTCGGCGCCACCCTGATGCCCTTCCAGGGGCACCGCGGCTACACCCCGGCCCGGGAAGCGGTACGGCAGCAGATCAACGCCCTGATCCGGGCCGGCGGCGTCTACGACGCGGTCGTCGACTTCGACAAGGCGCTCCGCGACCCCTACGACCCCCGCCGGCTGCGCCCCGAGTACGACTCCGGCGACCACCTCCACCCCAGCGACCTGGGCTTCCGCACCATGGCCGAGACCTTCGACCTGCGCGCGCTGGAGGGCGCCGGACAGGCCGAGCTGTAGCGGACCGGGCGGATCCGCGGCCGGCGGGCGAGGAATACTGGCGGGCATGACCCGCTTGATCCTCGCCACCCGCAACGCCGGAAAGATCACCGAGCTGAGGGCGATCCTCGCCGAGGCCGGACTCCCCCACGAGCTGATCGGCGCCGACGCCTACCCCGACATCCCCGACGTCAAGGAAACGGGCGTCACCTTCGCCGAGAACGCCCTGCTCAAGGCGCACGCCCTGGCCCAGGCCACCGGAATCCCCGCCGTCGCCGACGACTCCGGACTCTGCGTGGACGTCCTGAACGGCGCCCCCGGCATCTTCTCCGCCCGCTGGGCCGGCCGCCACGGCGACGACAAGGCCAACCTGGACCTGCTGCTGGCCCAGCTCTCCGACATCGCGGAGGAACACCGCGCCGCCCACTTCGCCTGCGCGGCCGCGCTCGCCCTGCCGGACGGCACGGAGAGGGTGGTCGAGGGACAGCTGAGGGGCACGCTCCGCCACGCCCCGGCGGGCACGAACGGCTTCGGCTACGACCCGGTGCTCCAGCCGGACGGCGAGACCCGCACCTGTGCCGAGCTGAGCCCCGAGGAGAAGAACGCGATCAGCCACCGCGGCAAGGCGTTCCGGGCGCTGGTGCCGGTGGTCCGGGAACTGCTGGGCTGAGGAGACGGAAACGGCCTGCGAGTCGCGCTGTCGACTCGCAGGCCGTTCGCGTGCGGCGGAAGGGATTCGAACCCTCAAGCCCGATCAAGGGCCACAGGACCTAAACCTGCTGCGTCGCCGTTGCGCCACCGCCGCCGGTCGCCTGTCATGGTACCGGGAGAGCGCCGTCGCCTTCCGCCGCCCCCGCACCAGATTCCGGTGACCGCAGGGCAATTGGGGCGTGGCGGCGCAGCGGAGTCCCGGGTCCACCGGTCGCCGCACGCGCACGCGCGGAGGGCGGAAGCGGCCCGCGACCGGTCCTCCCGGTGCGGGCCGCCCACCGCGGGGACGGGTGCCCTCAGATACCCAGATCCTTGATGATCTTCGCTACGTGGCCGGTGGCGCGGACGTTGTACAGGGCGCGTTCGACCTTGCCCTCCTCGTCCACGACGATCGTGGAGCGGATGACGCCCAGGTACGTCTTGCCGTAGTTCTTCTTCTCGCCGTAGGCGCCGTAGGCCTCGGTGACCTTCTTGTCGGGGTCGGCGAGGAGGGTGACCTTCAGGGACTCCTTCTCGCGGAACTTCGCCAGCTTCTCCGGGGCGTCCGGGGAGATGCCGATGACGTCGTAGCCCGCGCCGGCCAGGACCTCCAGGTTGTCCGTGAAGTCGCAGGCCTGTTTGGTGCAGCCGGGGGTAAGGGCGGCCGGGTAGAAGTAGACGATGACCTTGCGGCCCTGGTGGGCGGAAAGGGACACGTCGTTGCCGTCGGCGTCGGGGAGGGTGAAGGCGGGGGCCACGTCCCCCGGCTGGAGTCGCTCGCTCATCGGGCCAGCGTAACCGGGGGGCCTTGCGGTGCGCCGGGAGCAGAAGCTGACAGACTGTTCGGGACAGCATCAGGAGACTTCGGAGGCCGTACGGTGGCGGACACGTCGGACACCAGAACCCCGGCGCAGATCGAGGCGGACATCAAGCGCCGCCGTGAAGTGCTGGCCGAGACGCTCGACGAGATCGGGGTGCGGGTGCACCCCAAGACCATTGCCGGGGACGCGAAGGCCAAGGTCGTCGCCAAGGTCGATCACACGGTCGGGCGGGCGTACGTCCAGGTCAACCGGTTGGTGAGTGAGGTACGGGCGCAGTTCGTCGACGAGGAGGGCGCGCTGCGGGTGGAGCGGGCCCTGCCGGTCGCGCTGCTCGCCGTCGGTGTCGTCGGACTGCTCACCGTGGGCTCCCGGCGGCGCAAGGACTGACCCGGGCGGGTACGGGCAGGGCGAGGACAGGTAGGTTCGAGGCGTGAGCGCCAACAGAAACGAGCACAGAACCCCCCATCACGACAAGCTTCCCATCCGGATGCTGCACGACCGGGTTCTGGTCAAGCAGGACGCCGGTGAGGGCGAGCGGCGGTCGGGCGGCGGCATTCTGATTCCCGCCACCGCGGCGGTCGGCCGGCGGCTGGCCTGGGCCGAGGTCGTCGCGGTCGGGCAGAACGTGCGGACCGTGGAGCCGGGTGACCGGGTCCTGTACGACCCCGAGGACCGGGCCGAGGTCGAGGTGCGGGGCGTGGCCTACGTGCTCATGCGCGAGCGGGATCTGCACGCCGTGGCCGCGGACCGCTTCGAGGGGTCGGAGGACTCCACGGGCCTGTACCTGTAGCACGGCCGGCACGGCCGGTACGGCAGCCGAAGGGGCCGGTGACCATCGTCACCGGCCCCTTTTGCGTTGCCTTTGCTATGTTCGGGAGTGAGCCCGACGAGACGCGCCGTACCGGGATGCAGGCAAAGACGACGCACCGGAGAGAAGTCGTCGTCCGTCTCGGAGGTGCCTGTCGTGGCCTGGGTTCTGCTTGTCGTCGCCGGTCTGCTGGAAGTCGGCTGGTCGGTCGGGATGAAGTACAGCGAGGGTTTCACCCGGCCGCTGCCCAGTGTGCTCACCGGTGCCGGCATCGTCGCCAGCATGGTCCTGCTGTCGTACGCCGCGAAGTCCCTGCCCATCGGTACGGCCTACGGCGTGTGGGTGGGGATCGGGGCGGCCGGTGCGGCGGTGCTCGGCATGGTGGTGCTGGGTGAGCCGGTCACCGCCGCCCGCGTCTTCTTCGTGTGCCTACTGCTGGTCGCCGTCGTGGGGCTGAAGGCGACCAGCGGTCACTGAGCCGTCGGCGCGTCAGGTGCCCGGGCCGCCGCCGGGGCCGGCGACGGTGCCTGTCGTGCCGCCGGCGTCGGTGCCCCCTGGCGTGGTCCCGCCGCCGGTGTCCGCGCCGCCGGTCGTGCCGCCGCCGTCCGTGGTGCCGCCGCCGTCCGTGGTGGCGCCGCCGGTGTCCTGGCCGCCGGTGGTGGCGCCGCCGTCGGTGGTGGTGCCGCCGTCGGTGGGAGTGCCCCCGCCGGTGGTGGTGCCGCCGTCCGTGGGGGTGCCGGTGGTGCCGCCGTCGGTGGGGGTGGCGGTCGCGCCGCCGGTGTCCTGGCCGCCGTCGGTGGTGGTGCCGCCGTCGTCCTGGCCGCCGTCGGTGCCGGGCTCGGCCGTGCTGCTGGCCGGGGGTTCCTGGATCCGGTCGGCGCCCTGCTGGAGCTGGAGGTCGAAGTCGGCGGCCGGCTTGCCCTTGAGGGCGGTCCGCGTGTACTGCGCCCAGATCGCGGTGGGCGGCCCGCCGCCGTTCATACGGGCCTGGCCGAGGGCGCCGTACAGCGGCTGCTGCCGGGCCGTCACCGGGTCCTGGCCCATCACGGAGACGACGGTGGCCAGGTCGGGGGTGTAGCCGGCGAACCAGGCGGCCTTGTCGCTCTCGGCGGTACCGGTCTTGCCGGCCGCCGGGCGGCCCGCGGCCTGCGCGGCGGTGGCGGTACCGCTCTCGACCACGCTCTGCAGGACGGACGTGGTGGTGTCGGCGGCCTCCCGGCTGACGGCCTGCTTGGCCTGCCGTCCCGGCAGCTTGATCTCGTCGGTGCCGTTCTTGGTGATCTTCTCGACCAGGGTGTACGTGCCGTGCTTGCCGTGGTTGGCGAGCGTGGCGTAGGCCTCCGCCATGTCCAGGACGCTGGCGGTGGCGGTGCCGAGGGCGATGGAGGGGTACGGCTGGAGGTCCCGGGTGTCGGAGGGGACGCCGAGGTCGACGGCGGTCTGCTTGACCTTGGCGGGGCCGACGTCGACGGCCATCTGCGCGTACACCGAGTTCACCGACAGGTCGGTGGCCTTGCGGACGGTGATGTTGCCGTACGAGTGCTGGTCCTCGTTCTCGGGGGCGTAGGAGCCGCCGCTCCAGCCCTGGACGGGGCGCTGGTTGGTGCCGTCGTAGACGGTGTTCGGGGTGATCGTCCGGCCGTCCTGGGTGGTGGACCCGTTCTCCACGGCGGAGGTGAACACGAAGGGCTTGAAGGTGGAGCCGACCTGGTAGTCACCGCGGGTCGCGCCGTTGGTGTACTGCTTCACGTAGTCGATGCCGCCGTACATCGCGACGACCTTGCCGGTCCTGGGGTCGACGGAGGCGCCGCCGGCCCGGACGTAGGTGTCGGCCTTGCGGTTCTTCTTGTCCAGCTTGGACATCAGCTGGTCGTCGACGGCCTTGACGAAGGCGTCCTGCTTGCCCTTCTGGATGGTGGTGGTGATGCGGTAGCCGCCGGCGGCGAGGTGGTCGGTGTCGATGATGTTGTTGGTGGTCAGGTAGTGCTTGACGGCTTCCACCAGGTAGCCGCGCTGGCCGGACATGCCGGTGGAGATCGTCTGTTCCTTGGGCATGGGGAACTTCATGCCGGCGCGCTTGGCGGCGCTGAGCCAGCCCTTCCCGACCATGCCGTCGAGCACGTAGTTCCAGCGGGCGACGGCCGCCTTCTTGTTCTCCGGGTGGGCCACGACGTCGTACTCGCTGGGCGCGTTGACGAGCGCGGCGAGGTAGGCGGCGCGGGCGGGGTCGAGGGCGTCGGCGTCGCGGCCGTAGTAGGCCTGCGCGGCGGCCTGGATGCCGTAGGCGTTGCGGCCGAAGTAGCTGGTGTTGAGGTAGCCCTCGAAGATCTCGTCCTTGGACTTGTTCTGGTCCAGCTTGATCGAGATGAAGAACTCCTTGGCCTTACGGGTGACCGTCTGTTCCTGGGCCAGGTAGTAGTTCTTCACGTACTGCTGGGTGATCGTCGAGCCGGACTGCTTGCCCTTGCCGGTCGCGGTGTTCCAGCCGGCCCGGATCATCGCCTTGGGGTCGACGGCGGACTCGGTGTAGAAGTCGCGGTCCTCGGCGGCCAGCACGGCGTGCTGGGCGTCCTTGGAGACCTGGGCGAGGTTGACGTTCTCGCGGTTGACCTCGCCGTCGCGGGCCAGCTGGGAGCCGTCGGCGTAGAGGTAGACGTTGCTCTGCTTGGTCGCGAACGCGTTGGCCGGCGGGATCTTCACCAGGGAGTAGCCGACGAAGAAGAGCCCGATGAGCAGCAGTACGCCCACGACGAAGGTGCCGAGCACCATGCGCCAGGTGGGGATGATCCGCCGCCATCCGGTCCGCTTGGGCCGCTTGCCCTTCATGGCCTTGGCCTTGGGCTTGCCGTTGCCGTCGTCTCCGCCGTGCTCGCCGTCCGTGGCGGCGAGGACGGTGGTCGCGTCCTCGGCGGAGCCCGGCTTCGCCGCGGCGCCGGTACCGGTCCGGGGCACGGAACCGGTCCGGGACGGGGTGCCGGTCCGGGGCGCGGAGGCGGCGGCACCGGCCGCGGCCGCGGCTGCGGCCGCGGCGCCGGCCTTGGCGCCCTGGGCTCCGGCACCGGCGGCGGCACCGGCCGCGCCGGCGGCACTCGCCGCGCGTGCGGCACGGGCGGCACGCGCGGCGGCCGGGGAGGTGGGAGCGGCGGCACCGGTGCCGGCCGTGGTGGCGCCGGTGGTCTGGGCGGGGCGGCTCGGGCCTGCGGGCTTCTGCCCCCCGGGCTTCTGGCCCCCGGGCTTCTGGCCGCCGGGCTTCTGACCGCCGGGGTTCTGGCCGCCCGGGTTCTGGCCGCCCGGGTTCTGGCCGCCGGGCTTCTGACCGGTGGGCTTCTGGCCGGCGGGGCCGGGCACCGAGGACCGGGCGCCGGTTCCGGCGGGGTTCGGCTCACCCGCGCGAGGCGCGCCGACGCGCCGCAGCACCTGGGTGGTCTCGGGTGCGGATCCCTCACCGGGCCGCTCGGGCCGGCCGTCCTTGCCGGACCGCGGCCCGGACTCCTCGGACTTCCTGGGCGGGGTGACGCGCCGCAGCACCTGGGTGCTCTCGGCGGACTGGGCCCCGTCGGTGCCGCCGGGCGCGGCCGGCTTCCCGGCGCCGGGAGCGGCCTTGGCGGAAGGAGCGGAGCCGGCGGAAGCCGGGCCGCCACCGGTCGCACCGGGGCCCTTGCCGGGTGCCGGGGCACCACCGGCGGCCGAAGCGCCGCCGGCGGCCGGGCCACGGCCGGACACCGGACCACGACCCGACGCCGAAGCACCACCGGACGCCTGGCCGCGGACCGGCGTCGGGCCGTCGCCGTCGGCCGGGGCCTTCGGCGGCTCCGTGGGGCTCGTCCGGTCCGTCCCGTCCGTCCGGGCGCCGCGGGCCGCCTGGCGGGCCCGGGCCATGGAGGCGGTCCGGTCGGGGGCCGCCGGGCCCGCCGGACCGGCGCCGGTACGAGACGCCGGGCCCTCGGCACGCCCGGTGGGCCCGGCGGGACGCCCGGCGGCTGCGTCGCCGGTGTCGCGCCCGGCATTCGCGGTGTCCCCCTGGGACCCCTCGGCGCTCACACTGTCGCCCCTCCCGGCGTTCGTACCCTTCGGTGTCGTCGCCCTGCGCGGCTCGGTGGCCGTCTCGTCGCGGCCCCCCGGGCGCCCGGGCCCTTCAGCCGGCAGCGGCCGTTTCGGTGCCACGCCTTCGTTCGGCTGCTGCGGCTGCGGCTCGTCGCTCATGTCGTGCACGGACTCCTGTTTCGCGTCGTACGTTCCCGTACGCCTCGTACGCTTCTGCGCTCCCCCTGGTTTGAAGACTCTCGCACCTGGCGTTCCGTTCCCGGATTCCGGCACGCTTCCGACCGGAAAACGCGTGGCCGGCCGCCGGGCCTCCGGACTAGGCTCCTGCGCTTCGGTGTCGAGCGGTCCTAGGAGGTGGACTGGTGTGGGCGCGGGACGGTTGTACGCGGCCGTCGCGGCAGGGGGGTTCCGACGGTACGCGACCTATCGGGCGGCCACTGCGGCAGGGGTCTTCACGAACACGGTCTTCGGTCTGATTCTCGTCTACACCTACCTCGCGCTGTGGAGCGAGAAGCCGCACCTGGGGGGGTACGACCAGGCGCAGGCCGTGACCTATGTGTGGCTCGGGCAGGCGCTCTTGTCGACGCTCGCGATCGGGGGTGGCGGCGTCGAGGACGAGTTGATGGAACGCATCCGTACGGGGGACGTGGCGATCGACCTGTACCGTCCGGCCGATCTGCAACTGTGGTGGCTGGCGGCCGACCTGGGCCGGGCGTTCTTCCAGCTGCTGGGCCGGGGCGTCGTACCGTTCGTGTTCGGCGCGCTGTGCTTCCCGGTGTACCTGCCCGCCGACGCCGGCACCTGGGCGGCCTTCCTGGTCTCCGTCGGTCTCGCGATGCTGGTCGGTTTCGGCATCCGGTACCTGGTGGCGCTGAGCGCGTTCTGGCTGCTGGACGGCACCGGCGTGGTGCAGATGGCGTGGCTTGCGGGGTTCTTCTGCTCGGGGATGCTGCTGCCGCTGAACGTGTTCCCGGGCACCCTGGGCGAGGTCGTACGGGCGCTGCCCTGGTCCTCGCTGCTCCAGGCGCCGGCGGACCTCCTGCTCGGGCGGGGCGACCCGGTGCGGACGTATCTCTTCCAGGCGGGCTGGGCGGCGGCGCTGCTGGGTGCCGGGCGGCTGGTGCAGTCGGCGGCGACGCGCCGGGTGGTGGTGCAGGGTGGCTGACCGGAGTCCGGCGGCGGCGCCGACACGCGTGGAGCGGCTGGCCGAGGGGGTGCGGGCGTACCGGCTGATCGCGGCGATGTGGGTGCGGTCCACGATGGCCTACCGCGCGTCCTTCGTCATGACCACGTTCGGCAATTTCGCGGCGACCTTCCTGGACTTCGTCGCGATCATGCTGATGTTCTCCCGGGTGGACGCGCTGGGCGGCTACCCGCTGCCCGAGGTGGCGTTCCTTTACGGGTTGTCCGCGGTCTCCTTCGGCCTGGCGGACCTGGTGATCGGGTCGATGGACCGGCTGGGCCGGCGGGTGCGGGACGGCACGCTGGACACCCTGCTGGTGCGGCCGGCGCCGGTGCTGGCGCAGGTGGCGGCCGACCGGTTCGCGCTGCGGCGGCTGGGCCGGGTGACGCAGGGGGCGCTGGTGCTGGGCTGGTCGCTGACCCGGGTGGACATCGGCTGGACGGCGGACAGGCTGCTGCTGATGCCGGTGATGGTGGTGAGCGGCTGCGGCATCTTCTGCGCGGTGTTCGTGGCGGGGGCGGCGTTCCAGTTCGTGGCGCAGGACGCCTCGGAGGTGCAGAACGCCTTCACCTACGGCGGTACGACGCTGTTGCAGTATCCGCCGACGGTGTTCACGAAGGAGCTGCTGCGCGGGGTGACGTTCGTGCTGCCGCTGGCCTTCGTCAACTGGCTGCCCGCCACCTATGTGCTGGGGCGGCCGTATCCGCTGGGGCTGCCGCGGTGGGTGGCGTGGACCCCGCCGCTGGTGGCGGTGGGGTGCTGTGCGCTGGCGGGGCTGGCCTGGCGCGCGGGTCTTCGTTCGTATCGCAGCACAGGGAGTTGAGCGTGAGCGACTTCATCGCGCTGGAGAAGGTCGAGAAGGTCTTCGAGGTGCGCAGGAAGACCGGGTTCCTCAAACGGGAGCGGCGTGAGGTGCGGGCGGTGGACTCGCTGTCGTTCACCGTGGCGCGGGGCGAGATGGTCGGGTACATCGGGCCGAACGGCGCCGGGAAGTCGACCACGATCAAGATGCTGACCGGGATCCTGACGCCGAGTGCGGGGCGGCTGCGGGTGGCGGGCATCGATCCGGCGCGGGAGCGGGCGCGGCTGGCGCACCGGATCGGGGTGGTGTTCGGGCAGCGGACGACGCTGTGGTGGGACCTGCCGCTGATCGACTCGTACCGGCTGGCGCACCGCATGTACCGCATTCCGGATGCCCGGTACCGGGAGAACCTGGACCGTCTGGTGGATCTGCTGGAGCTGGGCGAGCTGTTGGACGTGCCGGTGCGGCAGCTGTCGCTGGGACAGCGGATGCGCGGGGACATCGCGGCGGCGCTGCTGCACGATCCGGACGTGCTGTACCTGGACGAGCCCACGATCGGACTGGACGTCGTGTCGAAGGCGAAGGTGCGGGAGTTCCTGCGGGAGTTGAACGCCGAGCGGGGCACGACGGTGCTGCTGACCACGCACGACCTCCAGGACATCGAGCAGTTGTGCTCGCGGGTGATGGTGATCGACCACGGGCGGCTGGTGTACGACGGCCCGCTCGCGGGGCTGCACGAGGCGGGGGAGAGCGAGCGGACGCTGGTGGTGGACCTGGAGCGGGAGCTGCCCGCGGTGGAGGTGCCGGCGGCGCGGGTGGTGCGGGTGGAGGGGCCGCGGCAGTGGCTGGCGTTCCCGGCGGGGCAGTCGGCGGCGCCGGTCGTGGCGCATCTGGCGGCCCGTTATCCGCTGGTGGACCTGTCGGTGCGGGAACCGGACATCGAGGCCGTCATCGCCAGGATGTACGCCGGGAAGACCGTCTCGTAGTCTGCTGCCATGAGCGACGACGCAGCCCCGGACCTCCGGGCGTCCGACGCCGACCGTGATCGGGTCGCCGAGGTCCTGCGGGACGCGCTGGCCGAGGGCCGGCTCGACATGGACGAGTTCGAGGAGCGGCTGGAGGCGGCCTACACGGCCCGGACGTACGGCGAGCTGGCGCCGCTGACCCGCGATCTGCCGGCGGCCGGGGCGGTGGCTCCGCCGGTCGCCGTCTCCTTCGTCAAGGAGCCGGTGCGCGGCGAGGGCTGGGCGGGGCGGATCACCGGCGGCGAGGGCACCTCGACGGGGGCGGTGGCGATCCTGTCGGGGTTCGAGCGCAAGGGCCGCTGGACGGTGCCGAGGCGCTTCTCCTGCTTCACCTTCATGGGCGGCGGTGAACTGGACCTGCGGGAGGCGGACTTCGCGGCGCGCGAGGTCGAGATCGACTGCGTGGCGATCATGGGCGGGGTGCAGGTGATCGTGCCCCCGGGGGTCGAGGTCGTCGTCCGTGGCATCGGTGTGATGGGGGGCTTCGAGCACCCGAGGGACGACGGTCCGCCCGAACCGGGCGCCCCACGGGTGGTCATCGGCGGTTTCGCGTTCTGGGGCGGGGTCGGTGTGGAACGCAAGCTCCCGCGTGCGGAGCGCAAGCGCCTGAAGGAGCAGCGCCGCCAGGAGCAGCTGGAGCGCCGCGCGGAACGGCACGAACTGCACCGGGCGCGGCGCGAGGAGCGCCGGGGGGAGCGCTACGAGGAGCGGGCGCGGCGGCGCGACGGGGAGTACTGAGAGCGCCGGGGGCGCCCCGCGGGAGCGCGGGGCGGTGACGGGGCGCGGGAGCGCGGGGCGGTGACGGGGCGCGGGAGCGCCGCGCGAGCGCGGCCCCGCGCGGCGGACCCGCGGGCGTCCGCGGGTCCCGTTCCCCCGCCGGTGCCCGCTAGTTCGTGCAGACCTTGGTCAGTTCGCCCGCCGCGTCGGTGACCGGGCCGACGTCCGGGGTCTGGTCGCCGTTCTTGATCGCGGTACGGACGTTCTCCACGGCCTTGGTCACGTCGTCCACGGCCTGGTTGACGTCGGTGTTGTCCGTCTTGTCGCCGATCTGCCGCAGGTTCTTCTCGATGGAGTCGAGCGAGGCGTCGGTCTGGGAGGGTTCGTTCGCGGCGTTCTCCACGGCCTGCTGCAAGTCCGTGACGCTGTCGGCGATGGCGTCGGCGGTCTGCACACAGTCCAGCGCCTTGTCCACGGCGTCACAGCCGGTGGTCAGGCCGGCGGTGAGCGCGGCGGCGGCCACGACGGCGGCGATGGCGGTGGCCCGGCCCCGGCGTGCGCGTCGGCTGGCGGACATGCTGGTGTTCCCTCCCCTGGTACGGCTGGCCGGGCGCACGCTGGTCGGCTGTGCGCCCGTACCCAGAGGGACGCCGGGGAGGCCCGGGGGGTTGCCCGGGCCTTGAAGGTTTCTTTACGCGCGGGTGCTCGCGAGTGCCGCCTGCTGGATGGCGGTCAGTTCGGTGCAGCCGGTGACGGCGAGGTCGAGCAGGGCGTCGAGTTCCCGGCGGGCGAAGGGCTCGGCCTCGGCGGTGCCCTGGACCTCGACGAAGCGGCCGTCGCCGGTGCAGACGACGTTCATGTCGGTCTCGGCGCGCACGTCCTCCTCGTAGCAGAGGTCGAGCAGGGGGACGCCGCCGACGATGCCGACCGAGACGGCGCTCACGGTTCCGGTCAGCGGCTGCCGGCCGGCCTTGATGAGCTTCTTGCCCTGGGCCCAGGTGACGGCGTCGGCCAGCGCCACGTAGGCGCCGGTGATGGCGGCCGTGCGGGTGCCGCCGTCGGCCTGGAGGACGTCGCAGTCGAGGACGACGGTGTTCTCGCCGAGCGCCTTGTAGTCGATGACGGCGCGCAGGGAGCGGCCGATGAGCCGGGAGATCTCGTGGGTGCGGCCGCCGATCCTGCCCTTGACGGACTCGCGGTCGCCGCGGGTGTTGGTGGCGCGGGGCAGCATGGCGTACTCCGCGGTGACCCAGCCTTCGCCGCTGCCCTTGCGCCAGCGCGGGACGCCTTCGGTGACGGAGGCGGTGCAGAAGACCTTGGTGTCGCCGAAGGCGATGAGGACGGAGCCCTCGGCGTGCTTGCTCCATCCCCGTTCGATGGTGACCGGGCGGAGCTGTTCGGGGGTACGGCCGTCGATGCGAGACATGGCGCCGAGCCTATCCGCAGATACGGAAGGGGCTCCTCCCGCGTCGGGAGGAGCCCCTGGAGGGTGAACCGGGTTCACCGGTGAACCGGGGGGTTCACATCATGTCCTCGATCTCCGCGGCGATCGGGTCGGCGTCGGTGCCGATGACGACCTGGATGGCGGTGCCCATCTTCACGACGCCGTGGGCGCCGGCGGCCTTCAGAGCGGTCTCGTCGACGAGGTCGGGGTCGGACACCTCGGTGCGCAGCCGGGTGATGCAGCCCTCGATCTCCTCGATGTTGTCGATGCCACCGAGCCCGGCGACGATCTTCTCAGCCTTGCTGGCCATGTTCCTTCTCCCTGCTCCGAACCGCTTTGTCGCAGTAACCCACAGTTGGCCCATCTTCGCGAGCGGTCATGCCGTCCGTGCCGAATGATGGCGATCACGACAGCGGAACCGTCCACCAACTGGTCTACACCACCGCGGGTATGGTCGCCAAACCGCGTTCCGGTCCAGCGGCCGGAAAGGACGCGCATGAGCGCCGAGACCACGGCCGGCCCGGCTCGGGTCCGCTGGCACCGCCTCTTCCAGGGCATGCAGAAGATGGGCCGGAGCCTCCAGCTGCCGATCGCGGTGCTGCCGGCGGCGGGCATCCTGAACCGGCTGGGGCAGCCGGACGTGTTCGGCAAGGACGGCCTGGGCTGGACGAACGTCTCCAAGGTGATGAGCGGGGCGGGCGGCGCGCTGCTGGACGGCACGCTCGGGCTGCCGCTGCTGTTCTGCGTGGGTGTCGCGATCGGCATGGCGAAGAAGTCCGACGGCTCGACGGCGCTGGCGGCGGTGGCGGGATTCCTCGTCTACTACGGCGTCCTGCACCAGTTCCCGGAGACCTGCCCGGCGGGCGCCGTGGTGGCGGTGACCGGCTGCCAGGCGGCGGACGGCACGGTGTCCGCGTTCACGTTCCAGAACCCGGGGGTCTTCGGCGGCATCGTCCTAGGGCTGCTGTCGGCCTTCTTCTGGGCCCGGTTCCACCGCACCAGGCTGGTGGACTGGCTCGGCTTCTTCAACGGGCGCCGGCTGGTGCCGATCCTCATGTCCTTCGTCGCCATCGTCCTCGCGGTGCTGTGCCTGTGGGTCTGGCCGCCGATCGGTGACGCCCTGGAGAGCTTCAGCCAGTGGCTGCGGGACGCGGGCTCCTGGGGCGCGGGCGTCTTCGGCGTCGCCAACCGCGCGCTGCTCGTGGTGGGCCTGCACCAGTTCCTGAACGTGCCCATCTGGTTCCAGTTCGGCAGCTACACCAAGCCCGACGGCACGGTGGTGCACGGCGACATCAACATGTTCCTCCAGGGCGATCCGGACGCCGGCCAGTTCACCTCGGGCTTCTTCCCGATCATGATGTTCGCGCTGCCCGCCGCCGCGCTGGCGATCACGCACTGCGCCCGGCCGGAGCGCCGCAAGGAGGTCGGCGGCCTGATGCTCTCGGTCGCGCTGACCTCGTTCGTCACGGGCATCACCGAGCCGCTCGAATACTCGTTCCTGTTCATCGCGCCCGGGCTCTACGCCGTCCACGCGGTGCTCACCGGTGTCTCGATGGCGGTGACCTGGGCGCTCGGGGTGCACGACGGCTTCAGCTTCTCGGCGGGCCTGATCGACTACGTCATCAACTGGCGCCTGGCGACTAGGCCCTGGGCGATCGTCCCGATCGGTCTGGGCTTCGCGGCCGTGTACTACGCCGTCTTCCGCTTCGCGATCACGACGTTCGGCCTGAAGACACCGGGGCGGGAGCCGGTGGACGAGGTGGAGGACGTCACCAAGCCCTGAGGGCACACAGCGTGTAGCGCCGCCGTAGCGGATTTCGTGGTTCCTTATCTCGCCTTCATCGTGCTACAACAGGTCTACACCACTGGGTGGTGTAGACCAGAGACGCTGCCGTCCCCTTCCTTGGTTCCCGGGCGGCGCCTTGCCCACTGGAGGAAGTTGTGACCACGGCCAGCGCCGCTCCCGCGGCCCAGAAGAAGAAGGGCGCGGGCGTGATGGCTGTTCTTCAGCGCATCGGCCGCAGCCTGATGCTGCCGGTGGCCGTGCTGCCGGCCGCCGCCCTGCTGGTGCGCCTCGGCAACCCCGACATGCTGGGCCGCCCCTCCTTCCCGACGTTCCTGACGAAGATAGCGTCCTTCATGGCCGCCGGCGGAAACGCGATCCTCGACAACATGGCGCTGCTGTTCGCCGTGGGCATCGCGATCGGCTTCGCGAAGAAGTCGGACGGCTCGACCGCCCTCGCGGCGGTCGCCGGCTACCTGGTCTTCAAGAACGTCCTCGCCACGTTCACCGACAAGAACCTGCCGAAGGTCGCGACCGTCGTCGACGGCAAGATCGTCATGCAGAACGCCCCGGTGGACGCGAAGGTCCTCGGCGGCGTGGTGATGGGCATCGTCGTGGCCCTGCTCTACCAGCGCTTCTACCGCACCAAGCTGCCCGACTGGGCGGGCTTCTTCGGCGGCCGTCGCCTCGTCCCGATCCTGTCGGCCTTCGCCGGCCTGGTCATCGGCATCGTCTTCGGCTACATCTGGCCGGTCCTCGGCACGGGTCTGCACAACTTCGGCGAGTGGCTGGTCAAGTCGGGCGCGGTCGGCGCCGGCATCTTCGGTGTCGCCAACCGCGCGCTGATCCCGATCGGCATGCACCACCTGCTCAACTCGTTCCCGTGGTTCCAGGCGGGCGAGTACCACGGCAAGAGCGGTGACATCGGGCGCTTCCTGGCCGGCGACCCGCACGCGGGCCAGTTCATGACCGGCTTCTTCCCGATCATGATGTTCGCCCTGCCGGCCGCGTGCCTGGCGATCGTGCACTGCGCCCGGCCCGAGCGCCGCAAGGTCGTCGGCGGCATGATGTTCTCGCTGGCGCTGACGTCCTTCGTCACCGGCGTCACCGAGCCCATCGAGTTCACCTTCATGTTCATCGCGCCGGTCCTGTACGCCATCCACGCGGTCCTCACCGGTGTCTCGATGGCGCTGACCTGGTCGCTGGGCATGAAGGACGGCTTCGGCTTCTCGGCGGGCGCGGTCGACTTCGGCCTGAACCTGGGCATCGCCAGCAACCCGTGGGGGCTGGTCCTGGTCGGCCTGTGCTTCGCGGCGGTCTACTACGTGATCTTCCGCTTCGCGATCACCAAGTTCAATCTCCCCACCCCGGGCCGCGAGTCCGACGAGGAGCTGGCGGAACTGCAGAAGGCCGAGGCGAAGTAGCCCGGCCGGCGGCAGCCGCGGAAAGGCCCCGGAACCTTCTCGGTTCCGGGGCCTTTCCGTGTGCCCGGGCTCAGATCTCGTACGTCACCCGCGGAACGGCCAGCTCCACCGGCCCGGTGAACACCTCGCGGGCGTCCCGCAGGTTCACCTCGGGGTCCGTCCACGGCGGGATGTGGGTGAGGACCAGGCGGCGGGCGCCCGCGCGGGCCGCCGCCTCACCCGCCTCGCGGCCGTTGAGGTGCAGGTCGGGGATGTTCTCCTTGCCGTGCGTGAACGCGGCCTCGCACAGGAACAGGTCGGTGTCCCGGGCCAGCTCGTCCAGCACCTCGGTGACACCCGTGTCGCCGGAGTACGTCAGGGACTTCCCGCCGTGCTCCAGGCGGATGGCGTAGGCCTCCACGGGGTGGCGGACCCGCTCGGTGTGCACGGTGAACGGGCCGATCTCGAACGTGGACGGCTTGACCGTGTGGAAGTCGAAGACCTCGCTCATCGAGGAGGCGGAGGGGGTGTCGGCGTACGCCGTGGTCAGCCGGTGCTCGGTGCCCTCGGGGCCGTGGACCGGGATGGGGGCGCAGCGCCCGCCGTCGTGCCGGTAGTAGCGCGCGACGAAGTACGCGAGCATGTCGATGCAGTGATCGGCGTGCAGATGGCTGAGGAAGATCGCGTCGAGGTCGTAGAGACCGCAGTGGCGCTGGAGCTCGCCGAGGGCGCCATTGCCCATGTCGAGCAGCAGCCGGAAGCCGTCGGCCTCTACGAGGTAGCTCGAACAGGCCGATTCCGCGGACGGGAACGACCCCGAGCAGCCGACGACGGTGAGCTTCATGAAGCAGAAACCTCCGTTGGCGGGAAAGCGACGGGTGAGGACGGAAGACCGCTCGGGATGAGGGCTCTCGGGGGTCGTGCGGTTCGTCGAGCGTAAGGCGCGAAAGCACGGGTCGCTCCTCCGCCAGGGGCCGTTGTGGGGGAACTCACCTGTGCTGTCACCGGTTCGGATGGCCCTGGGGGCGCGCAAGCTTTGACAGAGGGCGCGCGATGTTCGGCGCGCGCCGGTAACGTCGTCGTATGGACACGTCCTGGTGGCTGGCGCTCGCCGCCGTGGTGCTGCTCGCCCTGGTCGCCACCCTGGTCGACGGCTGGGGCCGCGGTCGCCGGCCCGGCGGGCGGCGCCTGAGGCCGCCGGGCCGGGCGGGGACCCGTACGGCGCACGCGCAGCGCCCGTCCCCCGGGGACATCTGGTGGGCGAACGTCCCCTACGAGGACCGGCCCGGGATCAAGGACCGGCCGTGTCTGGTGCTGGCCGTGCGCGGCGACCGGGCCACGGTCGCGAAGATCACCAGCAAGTACCACGACGAGCGCAGCGGAGTGATCCCGTTGCCGCCCGGCGCCGTCGGCGACGCCCAGGGACGGCCCAGCTTCCTGGAGACCGACGAGCTGCGCGAGGTGCCCGTGGACGGCTTCCGGCGCCGGGTGGGCGTGGTCGACCCGGTCCTGTGGGACCAGGTGCGGCACCTGGCCGGTTAGGGGCTCGCTAGCTCACCCGCACGGTGACCGCCCACTCCTCGATGCCCTTGCAGGACACCTGGCCCGGTGCGGTGGGCTCGGCGCACAGGGGGCGGGAGGAGGTGAGCTTCACCGTTCCCGCGGCCACCGCGCGGTAGGCGGCCGTGGCGTCGCCCGGCTGGAGCACGAAGCCCGCGTTGCCGGCCTCCAGCGCCGTCCCGCTCGCGGTCACCGGCTTCCAGGGGCGGGCCTTGGTGCCGTCCAGGGTCAGCCGGATCTCGCCGCCCTTCGTCACGCAGACGGTGCGGCCGTGATCGGCGGCGGTCAGCTCCTGCGCGGCGGCGCAGTCCCCGGCGGACCGGGTGGGAGACAGGGTGCCGTCGCGGGGCGGCGCGGACACCTTGTCGCTGCTTCCGGTGTCCTGCCGGGCGCCGCACCCCGCGAGGAGCAGCGCTGCCGCCGCGAGGGCGAGGGGCGTCGTACGGCGCATGGGTCCGCCTTTCTGCCGTCCGCCGCCGGGCCCGGCCGGCCCGGCGGCCTTGGTGCAGATGTGACGTACCACCGGCGCGAACGGATCCACCGCCGGTACCGCGCCAGTCCCCCGCCAGGGCCTGTCGGACAACACACCTAGGCCCAGAGCTGGCCCTGGAGCGTCTCGATGGCCTCCTCGGTGGTGGCCGCCGTGTAGACGCCGGTGGAGAGGTACTTCCAGCCGCCGTCGGCCACGACGAAGACGATGTCGGCGCTCTCGCCCGCCTTGACGGCCTTCTTCCCGACGCCGATCGCCGCGTGCAGGGCGGCGCCGGTGGAGACGCCCGCGAAGATGCCCTCCTGCTGGAGGAGTTCGCGGGTGCGGGTGACCGCGTCGGCCGAGCCGACCGAGAACCGGGTGGTGAGGACGGAGGCGTCGTACAGCTCGGGGACGAACCCCTCGTCGAGGTTCCGCAGGCCGTAGACCAGGTCGTCGTAGCGCGGCTCGGCGGCGACGATCTGGATGCCCGGCCTGTGTTCGCGCAGGTACCGGCCGACGCCCATGAGGGTGCCGGTGGTGCCGAGGCCCGCCACGAAGTGGGTGACCGAGGGCAGGTCGGCGAGGATCTCGGGGCCGGTGGTGGCGTAGTGGGCGCCCGCGTTGTCCGGATTGCCGTACTGGTAGAGCATCACCCAGTCGGGGTGCTCGGCGGCCAGCTCCTTGGCCATGCGCACGGCAGTGTTGGAGCCGCCGGCGGCCGGCGAGGGGATGATCTCGGCGCCCCACATGCCGAGCAGGTCCCGGCGCTCCTGGGAGGTGTTCTCCGGCATCACGCACACCATCCGGTAGCCCTTGAGCTTGGCCGCCATGGCGAGGGAGATGCCGGTGTTGCCGGAGGTGGGTTCGAGGATCGTGCAGCCCGGGGTGAGCCGGCCGTCCTTCTCCGCCTGCTCGATCATGTGCAGGGCGGGACGGTCCTTGACCGATCCGGTGGGGTTGCGGTCCTCCAGCTTGGCCCAGATGCGGACGTCCGGGGACGGCGACAGCCGCGGCAGGCGCACCAGAGGGGTGTTGCCCACCGCGGCCAGCGGGGAGTCGTAACGCATCGCTGGTCAGCGGCCGATCAGCGCATGCCGCCGGCCACGGCCGGCAGGATCGTCACGCTGTCGCCGTCGGACAGCTTGGTGTTGATGCCGTCCAGGAAGCGGACGTCCTCGTCGTTGAGGTAGACGTTGACGAAGCGGCGCAGCTGGTCGCCGTCCACGATGCGGGCCTGGACGCCCGCGTGCCGGGTCTCGAGGTCGGCGAACAGCTCGGCGAGGGTGCTCCCGCTGCCCTCCACCGCCTTCTGACCGTCGGTGTACTGGCGGAGGATGGTGGGGATGCGGACCTCGATGGCCATGGCTCAGGGCTCCTGTCGGAAGATGTCTGGTCGGTGGGCGCGCGGCGGCGCGGAGCGCACGGGCGACGTACGCGGGTCTGGACGCCGCGGCTCACGGCCGTACGGCGGCAGGCCGGCGTCAACAGATGGCGCTGGCGAGCCTGCACAGGTCGACGTGCAGCCGCGCGACGAGCAGCGTGCCCGGCGTCCTGTCGCTCACGTCGTGGAAAACCATGGGCTCATCGTATCGATTCCCCCTTCGTTTCCCGGAGTGTGATTCCGTATGCCGGACGCTATGCGTCCGGAGGGCGAGACGTAGATGCCCCCGGGATGTCGCGGGGCACCGGGTCGGACACCGTGCCCTCAGTAGGCCTCGACGACCCGGACCTCTTCCTCGGTGACCTCGCCCTCCACGATCCGGAAGGAACGGAACTGGAACGGGCCGAGGCCGTCGGTGTCCGCCGTGGAGACCAGGACGTAGTGGGCGCCGGGCTCGTTCGCGTAGGAGATGTCCGTGCGGGACGGGTGGGCCTCGGTCGCCGTGTGGGAGTGGTAGATGACCACGGGGTCCTCGTCGCGGTCGTCCAGCTCGCGGTAGAGCTTGAGCAGGTCGCCCGAGTCGAACTCGTAGAACGTGGGCGACATGGCCGCGTTCAGCATCGGGATGAAGCGCTCGGGGCGGTCCGAGCCGGCCGGGCCGGCGACGACGCCGCACGCCTCGTCGGGGTGGTCCTTGCGCGCGTGCGCGACGATCTGGTCCACGAGGGCCTGGGTGATGGTCAGCATGGGGGTCAGGATAAGCAGAGGGGCCGTCCCGTACCGAGGGATGGTACGGGACGGCCCATATGCCGGACGTCCTGAGCGGCGGCCGCCGGGGGCGCCACGAGTGCACCCGGCGGCCGGACGTCCTGGGGAGGGTGTCTGCGTCCGTCAGCGCTTGCGGAACGCCGCGGCCTCCGGGTTGCGGCGCTTGAGCACCAGGTAGGCGACGGCGAGGATCAGACCCCACAGCGGCGCGCAGTACAGCGAGACCCTGGCGTCCTTGTCGATGCCCATCAGCACGATCACCATGCCGATGAAGGCGAGCGCGATCCAGCTGGCGAACGGCGCGCCCGGCGCGCGGAACTCCGACCGGGGCAGCTCGCCGCGGTCGGCCTTGGCGCGGTAGCGGATCTGGCAGATCAGGATGACGATCCACGCCCACATGCCGGAGATGGTCGCGAAGGACACCACGTAGTCGAACGCCTTGCCCGGCCACTGGTAGTTGATCCAGACGCCGACCAGCATCAGCGCGGCGGAGAACGTCGTGCCGACCAGCGGGGTACCGCTGCGCGTGAGCTTGGTGAAGAACGCCGGGCCCTGGCCGTTGAGCGCGAGGTCGCGCAGCATGCGGCCGGTGGAGTACATGCCGGAGTTGCAGGAGGACAGCGCGGCCGTGAGGACGACGAAGTTGACGATGCCGGCGCCCGCGGGCAGGCCCATCTTCTCGAAGGCGACCACGAAGGGGCTCGCACCCGCGTGGAAGCTCGTCCACGGCACGACCGACAGGATCATGATCAGCGCGCCGACGTAGAAGACGGCGATGCGCCACGGCACGGTGTTGATCGCCTTGGGCAGCACGGTCTTCGGGTCCTTGGACTCGCCCGCGGTCACACCGACCAGCTCGACGGCGAGGAAGGCGAACATCACCATCTGGAGGGTCATCAGCGTGTTGCCGACACCGTGCGGGAAGAAGCCGCCGTCGCTCCACAGGTGCGTCACGGAGGCGGTGTCGCCGGCGTCGGAGAAGCCGATCGTCAGGATGCCGGCGCAGATCAGGATCATGCCGATGATGGCGGTGACCTTGACCATGGAGAACCAGAACTCCAGCTCACCGAAGAGCTTCACGGAGATCAGGTTGGCGCCGTAGAGGATGACCGTGAAGATCAGGGCCGACACCCACTGCGGGATGTCGAACCAGTACGTCATGTAGGCGGCCGCCGCGGTGACCTCGGTGATGCCCGTGACCACCCAGAACAGCCAGTAGGTCCATCCGGTCACGAAGCCCGCGAACGGACCGATGAACTCGCGCGCGTAGTCCGAGAACGAACCCGACACCGGGCGGTACATCAGCAGCTCGCCGAGCGCGCGCATGATGAGGAAGATGACGAGGCCCGCGACGGCGTACGCCAGGATCAGGCTCGGGCCGGCCTTGGAAATACCCTTGCCGGCGCCGAGGAACAGACCGGTGCCGATGGCACCGCCGATGGCGATCATCTGGATCTGCCGGGAACCGAGCCCGCGCTGATACCCCTCGCCGCCCTCGCTGTCCTCCGCCCGCACGGCCTCGTTGCCGTCGCGATGCTGGTCGACCTGCGCTGAGGTCATGTGTGGTGCGCCTTTCTCCATGCCGACCCGGGCCTTTCGTCGGCCTCGGATCGGGTCTCGATCCCCCCGGATTGCTGGAGCTGTTGCCTGGCCGACGGTCGTCGGCTCGGTGGCGCACCCGGCCGAACATGGGTGGTGTTGGCCGGGCGGTCGTGAAGATTTATCACGGCCGCAATATTGATCACAGAGGGGCGCTGTGAGGCATCGCACAGGAAAAAGCGGACAAAGTGCAGCTGAATGCGCTAAAACCGGCCACTAAGGTGACGGGATCGTTATCCGGATTTGAGCGTCCTCTGAGCGAACACTCCCGGCACGGCAAATCGTGCCGATCACGGCATAAGGGTCGTCACCAGGGTCTCCTGGAGCCCGCCCAGCCAGAGATAGGCCAGCACCATCGGCTTGCGCGGGTCCTCCTCGGGGAGGCGGTAGAGCAGATCGGTGTCGTCCTCGTCGGTGATCTCCAGCCGGGCGCCGATCGCCAGCCGGAGGTCGTTGAGGGAGCCGACCCACTCCCGGGACTCCTCGGGCGAGAGCTTGAGCACCGCCCCGCCCTCGTCGACCGGGGCGAGCGCGTCCAGGCTGCGGATCACCCCGAGCGCGTTCTCCCGCTTGCCGGCGCGCAGGTCGTTCTCGGTGTAGCGGCGGAACTCGGCGGAGTGCGCCCGCCGCTCCTCGGCCTCCGCCGACGTGCCCGCGGCCTGCTCCGGGTCGCTGTAGGCGTCCGGGAAGAGCCGGCGCAGCACCGGGTCGGCGGGCGGCTCGCTCGGCCCCTCGGCGAACAGCTCGGCGAGCGGGTCGTCCGGGGTGTCGGCGGCGGGGCCGGGGCCGATCAGCTCCAGCAGCTGGACGGCCAGCGACCGGATGATGGAGATCTCGACGTCGTCGAGCGCGACGGCGGCGCCGCCGCCGGGGAGCGGTTCGAAATGTCCGGGCATATGAGTTCGGTCGCTACTTCCGGTCCTGCTGGAGGGTGGCCCACAGACCGTAGCCGTGCATGGCCTGCACGTCGCGCTCCATCTCCTCGCGGCTCCCGCTGGAGACGACCGCCCGGCCCTTGTGGTGGACGTCGAGCATGAGCTTGATGGCCTTGTCCTTCGTGTAGCCGAAGTACGTCTGGAAGACGTACGTCACGTAGCTCATGAGGTTGACCGGGTCGTTGTGGACGATCGTGACCCAGGGGACGTCGGGCTCGGGTACGGCGAAGACCTCCTCCGCCGACTCGGTGCGTTCGATCTCTACGGGCGCGGGTGACGTCACATGCCCATGCTGCCACGGCCCCGACAAATCGTCACACCGACGAAAAGGGAGTACGATCCTTGCCATGAACACAGCGGACCTTGGGCTGCCGGTGGATGTTCCCTCGACGGCGCTCTTCACGGACCAGTACGAGCTGACGATGCTGCGCGCCGCGCTGAAGGCCGGTACGGCCGAACGGCGGAGCGTGTTCGAGGTCTTCACCCGGCGGCTGCCGAACGGGCGCCGCTACGGCGTGGTGGCCGGCACCGGGCGCGTCCTGGACGCGGTGGAGAACTTCCGCTTCGACGCCGGTGTCCTCGGCTTCCTGCGCGAGCGGGAGATCGTCGACGAGGAGACCCTGGGGTGGCTCGCCGACTACCGCTTCGGCGGGGACATCTGGGGCTACCCCGAGGGCGAGGTGTACTTCCCCGGCTCGCCGATCATGCGCGTCGAGGGCACCTTCGCCGAGTGCGTCCTGCTGGAGACCGTGATCCTCTCCATCCTCAACCACGACTCCGCGATCGCCGCCGCCGCCTCCCGGATGGCCTCCGCCGCCGGGGAGCGCCCGCTGATCGAGATGGGCGCCCGGCGCACCCACGAGCTGGCCGCGGTGGCCGCCGCCCGCGCCGCCTACGTCGGCGGCTTCGCCACCACGTCCGACCTGGCCGCCGGCTTCCGCTACGGCATCCCGACCGTCGGCACCTCCGCGCACGCCTTCACCCTGCTCCACGACCACGAGCGGGACGCCTTCCGGGCCCAGGTGGACACCCTCGGCCGCGGCACCACCCTGCTGGTGGACACCTACGACGTCGCCGAGGCCGTCCGTACGGCGGTGGAGGTGGCCGGCCCCGGGCTGGGCGCGGTCCGCATCGACTCCGGCGACCTGCTGCTGGTGGCCCACCGGGTGCGGCAGCAGCTGGACGAGCTGGGCGCGGCGGACACGAAGATCGTCGTGACCTCCGACCTGGACGAGTACGCCATCGCCTCGCTCGCCGCGGCCCCGGTGGACGCGTACGGCGTCGGCACCCAGCTGGTCACCGGCTCCGGGCACCCGACCGCCTCCATGGTCTACAAGCTGGTCGCCCGCGCCGAGACCACCGACCCGAAGGCGCCGCTGGTGCCGGTGGCGAAGAAGTCCACCGGGGGCAAGACGTCCGTCGGCGGGCGCAAGTGGGCCGCGCGCCGGCTGGACGCGGAGGGCGTCGCGGAGGCCGAGGTCGTGGGCACCGGACCGGTCCCGGCCGAGCTGGCCGACCGGCAGCTGCTGGTCGAACTGGTCAAGGGCGGCGAGGTGGTCGCCCGCGAGCCGCTGGACGCGCCCCGGGAGCGCCACATCGCGGCCCGCGCGAACCTGCCGCTCTCCGCGATCCAGCTCTCCCGTGGGGAACCCGTCCTTCCGACGGAGTACGTCCACGGGCGCTCGGGTAGCTAAAGCGGGACCGCCGCTCCTTCGAACGCCCCCTCCCGCACGGGCCCGGAAGTCTCTAGGCTCAGTTACTTAACTCTTAGTCGAAGGACACCCACCATGCGCCGCGCCTTGATCGTCGTAGACGTGCAGAACGACTTCTGCGAAGGGGGCAGTCTCGCGGTGTCCGGGGGCGCCGACGTGGCCGCCGCCATCACCGAGCTGATCGGCCAGGCGGCGGGGGCGGGGTACCGGCACGTGGTGGCCACCCGCGACCACCACATCGCGCCCGGGGGCCACTTCGCGGACAACCCCGACTACGTCCGCTCCTGGCCCGCGCACTGCGTCGCGGGCACCGAGGGCGTGGGCTTCCACCCGAACTTCGCCCCGGCCGTCGCCTCCGGCGCGGTCGACGCGGTCTTCGACAAGGGGGCGTACTCGGCGGCCTACAGCGGCTTCGAGGGCGCCGACGAGAACGGGGTCCGGCTGGCCGACTGGCTGCGGGAACGGGAGATCACCGAGGTGGACGTGGTGGGCATCGCCACGGACCACTGCGTGCGGGCCACCGCCCTGGACGCGGCCCGGGAGGGGTTCCGGACCCAGGTGCTGCTGGACCTGACGGCCGGGGTCGCGTCCGGGACGACGGACCGGGCGCTGGAGGAACTGCGGGAGGCGGGTGTCGAGCTGACCGGGAAGCCGGTCGTCTCCTCCTGACCCCGGCGGCGCACCCCCCTGTGGGGCACGAGAGCACGAAGCGGCACCGGCCGGCCGGTCCGCACCGAGCGGCCCGCACCCTCACAGGGGTGCGGGCCGCTCGGCCGTGCGTCATGCCTGCGTCATCGGCCGTCGCAGCAGCGCCCGGATCGGATGCCACAGCTCGGTGCCGTTGACACCGTTGTCCGGGGCCGTGCGCCATATCAGGCCGTCGGGATGGTGCAGCACCGCCGTGATCTCGTCCGGGCTGGGCGGAGCCGCGTTGCCGCGCAGGTAGATCGCGCGCAGGCCCAGGTTGCGCAGCCGGGTCAGGGCGCGCGCCCGGTTCTGGGCGTGCACCAGCACCCGCACCCCGCCCGGCCCGCCGGCCGGACTGGGCAGGTTCAGCGCCACCACCACCGTGCCGTTCGGCAGCTTGCAGAAGCCTCCTGCGGCCATGCGGTCACATCCCCGTTTCGATCGCTGTCAATAAGAGACCCACAGGACGCACCTAAACACGATCGGCGGCAACCCGCCAAGGGGCTGCCGCCGATACGCCTGTGACCTGCGATGACAGGAAACTACTTCACCGCGGGACCGACCTTGATCTGGACCGTGGAGCCGTCCTTGGCCTGCTTCACGATGGCGATCTTGGTGTTGGTGTCAGTGATCTTGACGCCGCCGGTCGGGTTCGTGGGGTCGTAGTAGGTGCTGGTGTGGTCGTTGAAGACCGACACCCCCTTCTGCGACTTGATCTTGGTCGCCACGCCCGCCTGGTGCAGGGTGATCGCGTCCGTGGCCTCCAGGCTGAACGGCGAGTCGTACGCCTGCATGCGGTTGCGCAGCAGCGTGCCGTCGGACCACTTCAGCGCCTTCGGGTGGGCGTCGACCGGCAGGATCAGACCGGTGCCCGGGTGGCCGTTGGTGCTGTTGGTGTTGTTGTCCGCCTGGGAGGTGTCCCACTTCCAGATCAGCAGGCCGTTCTGGTACGCGTAGTGCTCCACCCAGTCCGGCCGGCTGGTGTTGAGGTAACCGAAGTTGTACGGGCCGGTCTTGAGGGTCTTGTCGTACGACACGTACTGGCGGTTCTCGGCGAGGTAGTACTGCTTGTAGTCCTTGGTGAAGGACGCGCCGATGCGGGAGAAGCCGGCCGCGGTCCAGCCGGCGTCGGCGGTCTCGGCGTTGTCCGAGAAGACCGGCGTGCCGTCGGCGGTCACGGTGATCTTGTCGGCCGTGAAGCCGTTCTCCGCGACACCGCCGTCGGTGGCGTAGCGGAAGCGCAGGTCGATCTTCTTGCCCGCGTAGGCGTCGAGCGGGAACGACAGCTTCTTGTGCGTCTGCGAGAAGCCGCTCAGCGCCGGCTTGCCGCTGGCGTCATGCGGGAGGGCCTGGCCGTCGGCCGTGCCGTCCAGGGCGGTCCAGTTGGCGCCGCCGTCGGTCGACACCTCGGTGTAGACGTAGTCGTAGCCGTCCTCGGTGGCCCACCAGCCGTCCAGGTCCAGGCTCGCCGACGACTTGCCGGTCAGGTCGACCGAACGGGTCAGCGTGTTCTTGAGGTCGTTGCCGCTGCCGCTCCACCACTGGGTCGAACCCTCGGCGGGCTGGGTGATCGTGGTGGTGACCGCCTTGTCGGGCAGGTTGACCACGAGGGCCTGCTTGTCCCAGGTGTTGTACTCGGCGAGGCCCAGCTTGTGCGTGGACTGCTTGCCGGCCGCGGCGGTGTCGTAGTTCAGCCAGCCCAGCTGGAGCTTGTCCCAGGCGTTCATGTCGCCGGGCAGGTCGCCGATGGACTCCTTGCCGGTGCCCAGCCAGGAGCCGGAGGACATCAGCGTCCAGAAGCCGGTGGAGTTGTCGCCGCCGTTGGTGTCGTACTCGTCCGGCAGGCCGAGGTCGTGGCCGTACTCGTGCGCGTAGACGCCGAGGCCGCCGTTCTCGGGCTGGATGGTGTAGTCGCCGACCCAGATGCCGGTGCTGCCCACCTGCGTGCCGCCGAGCTTGTTGTTCGCGGGGCCGGTGGCGCCGGCGTCGGTGCCGAAGGCGTACCAGCGGTGGGCCCAGATCGCGTCCTTGCCCTGGACGCCGCCGCCCGCGGACTCGTCCTCACCGGCGTGCACGATCTGGAAGTGGTCGACGTAGCCGTCGGGCTCGTTGAAGTTGCCGTCGCCGTCGAAGTCGTAGCGGTCCCACTGGTCGTACTTGGCGAGGTCCGCCTTGATGTCGGCGTCCGTGCGGCCGGCCGCCTTCTGCTGCGCGACCCAGGCGCTCAGACCGTCGCTGACGACGTTCCACACGCTCGGGCAGTTCGTCGAGCCGCAGGCGTTGTTGCCGTAACGGGCCTCGTTGTAGGGGACCTTGACCCAGTCCGTGACCTCGCCGGTGACCGAGTAGCGGCCCGAGGACTGCTTCTCGTAGTACTTCTTCAGCGACTCGGTCTTCTTGCCGGTGCCGAAGTAGAGGTCCTGGAAGTGCTTCTTGTCGTAGTCCTTCTGCCAGGCCGTCGAGTTGTCCTTCTTGCGGTCCGGCGCGGCGATCTGGTTGTGCAGCGGTCCCGCCGTGCCCCCGTACTTGGGGTCGGTCTGGTTCCCGAACTCCACCAGGATCGTGAAGATCTTGTCGGTCTTCTCGCGGCCCAGCTCGACGTACTTGCTCTTGCCCTTGCGGCTCTTGAGCTGGACGACCTTGGAGCCGTTGCGCTCCTGGGCCTTCGCCTTGCCCGATATGAGCTGGTTCAGGGCCTCCTCGCGCTGGGCGTCCTGAGTCTTGCTCAGCGGACCGTCCAGGTCGTGCTTCTGCTGCTTCACCGGGGCCGGGTCGTGCCGGTTGGCGGCGGCGGACCGGGCCGGGGTGCTCGCCTCCGCGACGGCGAAGGTCGCGAACGTGGCGGAGGCCGCCGCGAGCGTCACGCCGATGGCAGCCGCTCTGAACGTCCAGGATCTGCTGGTCACTTGAGTTCCTCCCCCGCGCCGCGCACACGGACAGGGGGTTCCGGGTCATGGAGGAATCCGTGCGCGCATGATCAACGCGTGTAATCAAGTGACGACATTTGACTAGAGGTTTAGCAGAAAAGACAGACCTTGACTTGAGCAGGACAAGTGCACTATGCGGAGGTGGCGTTCGCTTTACGGACACGTGTCGTCCGGCCGACAGGCGCAGGACAACGGCCGTTCGGCGGGTTCGGTGACTCCATGCGCCCCCCGTGCAACGGTACCGTGGGTTAGGTCGTGCTTACCGGGCGTTCCGCTCGGGCATGCACGCCAAGAGAGTCGCACGGCACCCCCCGCACCCCACTCCCGAAGACTGCCGAGGACACGATTGCCATGCCTCGTCCGACCGCCGCACAGCTCGCCTACGGTTCCTGCACCGTGATCTTCTCGACGCTCGCCATGCTGCTGCTGTCCCAGACGAGTTCGGGCCTCGGGATCGCCGTCATCGCCGTCGCCGCACTCGCCCTCGGGCTGCTGGTCGCCATGACGGTCCCGGCCCCCGGAGCGCGCACGGCACAGGCGTCCGCCGAGCCCGTGGCGGACGAGGAGCGCGTCCCCACGACCCTGTGACGGTACGACCGGCCCCGTGACCGTACGGCCCCGTGCCCGTACGGCGGCGGGTCCGGGCATGCTCCGGCCCCGTGACCGTACGGGCGGCCCGGGGCACCTCGCTCAGCGGGTGCTGACCACCACCGTCTTGGCCGCCTTGTCGTGCAGCCCCTGTTTGTACGGCTTGTCGAAGAAACTCCAGCCACCGCAGACGGCCGTCCAGATGCACGCGCAGCAGAAGGCGAACGGCAGCCACAGCACCAGGGCGCGGAGCAGCGAGGTCTGCACGGAGGGAGTGGCGCCGTTCGACAGGTCGGCCACCCGCAGACGGAGCCACTTCTTGCCGAGGGTCTGCCCCGACCTGCTGATCAGGAAGGTGTCGTAGGCGATGTAGAGCACGGCCGCGATGAAGGACTGCGCGAGGGATCTGCCGACCTCGATGCGGTCGCCGTCGACGGTGTACTCCCGCACGCCGAACGCCCAGGTGAGCAGCCAGACGACGATGCCGACGAGGATCATGTCGATGATCCGTGCGAGCGTCCGCTTCCCGCTGTCGGCGAGCGGGGGCATGCCGGCCAGCGGATCCGCCGGATAGCCGCCGGCCCCGTGGGGCCCCTCCGGGCCGCCACCGTAGGGCGAACCGCCGTACGGACCACCGCCGTAGGGGCCGCCGCCGTAGGGGCCGCCGGGGGGAGGAGGCTGGCCGCCCGGGGGCTGGGCGCCGCCGTAGGGGGGTGGCTGGGCGCCGCCGTACGGGGGAGGCTGGCCCGCGCCCGGCGGCGGGGGCTGCTGGGCGCCGCCGTACGGGGTGTCGTACGGCGAGCCCGACCCCTGGTCCGAGGGGGGCCGCTTCCTGAAGGGGTCGTCCTCGGGGGGCTGCTCTCCGGAGCCGGGGGGCGGTTCGCTGCTCATGGCCCGAGTGGAACCCGAGCCTCCCGGCTCCGCATCCGGCAGACGGCCGGACGGAGTACGCCCGGTGCGCCCGCCCCGGTCAGCCCGCCACGAACGTGTGGGCGGCCTTGTCGTGCCAGCACTGGTGCCAGGGCCGGTCGAACAGGCACCACAGCACGCCCACGACGCCGACGACCAGCAGCCCCGGCACGCTCAGGACCAGCCAGCGGCGCAGCGCGGGGCCGAACGTCGGGGGCTCGTGCCCCTCGATGTCCCGCACCTGGAGACCGCAGAGTTTCTTGCCGAGGGTGCGGCCCCACTTGACGGTGGGCAGCACCTCGTACAGGACACCGGCGAGGAGCAGGACGCCGAGGACGATGCCGAGGCCGGCGCCGGTCGTGCCGTCGAGCAGCCAGACGGTGACCTCGTGGCCGGACACCCGGGCCGCGTCGATCTTCTCCTGGGCGTGATCCACGGCCCGGATGCCGAGCGGGACCGCCGCGACGGCCGTCACGGCCCCCACCACCAGCAGATCGATCAGCCGGGCGGCGAGCCGCTTGCCGAGTCCGGCGGGACGGGCGGCGGCCTGCCGGCGCGCGGCGGCCTGGAAGGGGTCCTCCACGGGTGGCTTCCACGGCGCCACCGGCTGCTCGTCCCCGCCTCCGGCCAGCTGGTGCACCTGCTGGGCCCAGGAGGCCTGTCCGCCGCCGGATCCGCTGCTCAGCGGAGTGCCGGGAGCACCGGACCGCGGGGGCCCGGCCTGCACGGGACCCGCCTGCACAGCGCCCGCCTGCACGGGGCCCGCCTGTTGCGGTACCGAGGGAGGCGCGGCGGCCGGGTTGGGGGGCGGGGAGGGCTGGGGGATGCGAGGGGTCTGCGGCCCCTGGGACGCCTGGGGCGGCTGGGCGGAGGCCGCGCGGGCCGCCGCGGCCTTCCCCGCGCCGAAACCGGGGTTCGCGGGCGCGCCGACCGGTCCCTGTGTGCCGAAACCGGCCGGGCCGGGGCCGCCGGACGCGCCGCCCTCGGACGGGCCGGGCGGTGCCGGGCGGAAGGTCATCGTGCCGTCGTCGGTCCGGGGCGCGGCGGGGCCGGGGATCGGCCGGCGGAAGATGAAGGTCCCGGGGTCCGGCGCGCCGCCGTCCGCCGCCGGCGCGGCCGTTGCGGGGCCGTCGGTCCCAGGGCCCTCCGCCGGGTTCGGGAAGTCCCCGTCGCGGGGGTCCGCGGGCATGCGCGGGTCGGTGCCCCAGGGGGCGCCCAGGCCGGGGTCGCCGCCGGCGCCGGCCGGCTGACCGGGGTGCGCGAACTGCGCGGAGCGACCGGGGTGACCGGGGTGACCCGCCGGACCGGAACCGGTCCACTGTCCGGGCGCGCCGGACTGGCCGGGCCGGCCCCACTGGGCGCCCTGCGCGGGCTGGGCGTCCTGGGCCCACTGCCCGGACCGGCCCTGCTGGTCGGTGCCGTCCGGGCGGCCCGGGTCCGCCGGGTCCTCGTCGAAGAAGTGCGGCCCCGTCTCCTCCACGGACACAGAAGCCGGATGGACGCCGGGGGGCGGGGTGAGCGGCTCGCCGTCCTTGGGTGCCGGGCGGCTGGTTCCGGGCACCCAGGAGGCGCCGTTCCAGTACCGGACGTAGCCGGGGATGGACGGATCCGGGTAGTAGCCCTCGCGGGGCCGGTCGTCACCTGGGGCCGGGGTTGGGGCGCTCATGTCCGTCGTCCCGTATCTGCTCGGGGGTGGGATGGGGGGCTACACATCTATCAGACCCGGGCATCTCCCCACCGCCAGTCCCGCCGGACCCACCCCGATCCGGGCAACGACGCGCCGGATCCCCCGGTCTCGCGAAGGAAATCCCCCGAACCCGCGTAATGCCCCGGCCCCCGCCCCCTCTCTGTGGTGCGGGCCCGGTCCGAGCGGGCCCCGGCCAGAGAGGAAACGCAGGTCATGCAGCACATCGTGGTGGAGCGGGAGCTGGAGCTGAGGCTGATTCTGTCGCCGGGGCACAGCGTCCCCGTCCCGGCCCGGCTCAGCTACCGCTCCGACGACCCCTACGCCGTCCACATCGCCTTCCACATCGACTCCGAGCACCCCGTCGACTGGACGTTCGCCCGCGACCTGCTGGTGGAGGGGGTGTTCCGGCCGTGCGGGCACGGGGACGTACGGGCGTGGCCCGGCAAGGCCGACGGGCGCGGTGTCGTCCTGGTGGCGCTGAGTTCGCCGGACGGGGACGCGCTGCTGGAGGCGCCGGTCCGGCAGGTGTCGGCCTGGCTGGAGCGGACGTTGCGGGCGGTGCCGCCGGGGACGGAGGGCGGGCAGCTGGGCATCGACGACGCGCTCGACCAGCTGCTCGCCCGGTGAGGGGGGCGTCAGAACAGCTTTCCGGGGTTGAGGATGCCCAGCGGGTCGAAGACCTGCTTCACGGCCCGCTGCATCTCCACCCCGACCGGGCCCAGCTCACGGGCCAGCCACTCCTTCTTCAGCACACCGACACCGTGTTCGCCGGTGATGGTGCCGCCCAGTTCCAGGCCGAGGGCCATGATCTCGTCGAAGGACTCACGGGCCCGGCGGGACTCCTCGGGGTCCTGGGCGTCGAAGCAGACGGTGGGGTGCGTGTTGCCGTCGCCGGCGTGCGCGCAGACGCCGATCGTGAGGTCGTACTCGGCGGCGATCCGCTCCACGCCGTCCAGCATGGCGCCGAGCCGCGAGCGGGGCACGCACACGTCGTCGATCATCGTCGTGCCCTTGACCGCCTCCAGCGCGGTCAGCGAGAGCCGCCGGGCCTGGAGCAGCAGCTCGGACTCGGCGGCGTCGTCGGCCGGGACGACCTGGGTGGCGCCGGCCGCCTCGCACAGGGCGCCGACGGCGGCGAGGTCGGCGGCGGGGTCCGGGGTGTCGAAGGCGGCCAGCAGCAGCGCCTCGGTGCTCTCGGGCAGCCCCATGTGGGCGAGGGCGTTGACCGCCTTGACGGTCGTACGGTCCATCAGTTCGAGGAGGGACGGCACGTGCCCGCCCGCCATGATGCGGCAGACGGCGTCGCAGGCGGCGGTGGCGGAGGCGAACTCGGCGGCCAGCACCAGCTGCCGGGGCGGCTTGGGCTTCAGCGCCAGGACCGCCCGGACGACGATGCCGAGGGAGCCCTCGGAGCCGACGAAGAGGCGGGTGAGGTCGTAGCCCGCGACGCCCTTCGCGGTCCGGCGGCCGGTGGACAGCAGACGGCCGTCGGCGAGGACGACGTCCAGGCCGAGGACGTACTCGGCGGTCACGCCGTACTTGACACAGCACAGGCCGCCGGAGGCGGTGCCGATGTTGCCGCCGATGGTGCACGTCTCCCAGCTGGAGGGGTCCGGCGGGTAGTACAGGCCGTGTTCCTCGACCGCGCGGGAGAGCGCCGCGTTGACCACGCCCGGTTCCACCACGGCGATCCGGTCGACGGGGCTGATCTCCAGGATGCGGTCCATCCTGACGAGGGACAGCACGATGCATCCGTCGGTGGCGTTGGCGCCGCCGGACAGGCCGGTGCGGGCGCCCTGCGGGACGACGGGGACGCGCAGTTCGGTGGCGGTCCGCAGGACGTGCTGGACCTGCTCGACGGTGCGCGGGAGGACGACGACGGCGGGGGTGCCGGCCGGGCAGAAGCTCGCCATGTCGCGTCCGTAGGAGGCCGTGACGTCGGGATCGGTCAGCACGGCCTCGGGGGGCAGGCCGGCGAGGAGCCGGTCGGTGAGGTTGCCCGTGTGCTCGTCGCGCGGTGCTTCGATACGGCTCATGATCACAGCGTGGCACTCGCGGCCATCGGTGTGAACCCCGCCCGCCCCGCCCTTGGGCCACCCGGATGTGCTCGTCGTACTGGCGCACAGTGAGCGCCATGGACAACCGAGGGTCTGTGCCGGGTCCGTCCCCGCTCGCCGGGCCGCCCGCGCCGCGCCGCTCCCGGCGGGTGCTGCGCCGGCTGCTGGTCGCCGTGCTCGCGGGCGGGGTCGTCGCCGGCACGGTGCTGACGCTGCTGCCGAAGGAGCGGCAGGAGCGGGGGGTCACGGCGCCGGCCGCGGGGCCGCGGGCCCAGGCCCGGACCGAGGCGCTGACGACGGTGACCTACGGCGTGCCGGCCGCGCTGCCCGGCCTGACCGCGCTCATCGGGCGGCAGGAGGCGCGGGTGCGGGCGCGGCCGCGGGACGCCGGGGCCTGGGCCGTGCTGGGGTCGGCGTACGTGGAGCGGGGGCGCCGGACGGGCGACACGGCGGACTATCCGCGGGCCGAGCGGGCGCTGCGGTCCTCGCTGGAGGCGCGCGGTTCGCGGAACACCGCGGCGCTGGACGGGCTGGCCTCGCTGGCGCTGGCGCGCCGGGACTTCCCCGCGGCGAAACAGAACGCCGAGCAGGCGGTGAAGGCGGAGCCGAAGCGGTGGACGGCGTATCCGCCGCTGATCGACGCCTACACAGGGCTCGGCGACTACGAGAAGGCCCGCTCCACCCTGGACAAGCTGCTGGCGCTGCGCACCGGCGCGGCGGACCGGCCGGCCGTGATGGCGCGGGCCGCGGCGGTGTACCGGGACCGGGGCTGGCGCGAGGACGCGGTGGCCCAGCTGACCGACGCGGCGGCCGCCGCCCGCACCCCGGCCGAGCGGGCCGCCTGGCTGGCCGGGGTCGGGCAGCTGGCCTGGGAGCGCGGGGACCTGCCGGACGCGCTGCGGCACTTCGAGGCGGCGCTGCGGCTCGATCCCGATCAGCGGGCGGCGCCGGCCGGGCGGGCGCGGACACTGGCCGCGCTGGGGCGCACGGACGAGGCGCTGGCCGCGTACCGGGCCGTCGTCGCGAAGCGGCCGGACGCCGGCGAGCTGCTGGAACTGGGCGAGCTGTACGAGTCGCTGGGGCAGCCCGGGCTCGCCGAGGAGCAGTACACGCTGCTGAAGACGGCGGTACGGCAGTCGGTGGCCGGCGGGGTCGACGAGGAGCTGCTGATCGGGCGGTACGAGGCGGACCACGGGGACCCGTGGGAAGCGGTGGAGCGGCTGCGGGAGGAGTGGCGGCGGCAGCCGGGGATCGAGGTGGCCGACGCGCTGGGGTGGGCGCTGCACCGGGCCGGCGAGGACGAGGAGGCGCTGACCTACGCGTCCGTCGCGACCGACAAGGCGAAGGGGGGCGGGGTGCGCAGCGCGCTGTACGCGTTCCACCGGGGCATGATCGAGGGCGAGCTGGAGGAGTACGCGCCGGCGCGCCGCCATTTGCAGGAGGCGCTGCGCATCAACCCCGTCTTCTCCCCGCTCTGGGCGCCCGACGCCCGCGACGCGCTGAACGCGCTCGGCGACGTACCGGACGAACCGCTGCCCGGGGAGGCCGCCTAGGGGCCGGGCTTGTCGAGGCCGCCTAGGGGCCGGGCTTGTAGTAGAGGGAGAACTTGCGGGCGCCCTCCCGGCCGGACGCGAACCCCATGTACAGGCGCGGGGTGCCCGTGGAGCGGACGGCGAGGCCCTCCGGTTCGCGGTGGTCGAGGGACCAGGCCGCCTCGGTGCGGTGGCGGGCCAGGAGTTCGCCGGTGCGGATGTCCAGGCAGGACAGCCAGGTGTCGCCGTGGCCGGCGGGCGGGTTGGTGCGCGGGTCGTAGGCGCTGCCGGCGAGCTGGTAGAGGTGGTCGCCGTGCAGGGCGAAGCCCTGGAAGGGGACGCCGGGGTCGGGGTGGGCGCCGGTCTGGGGGAGGTCGGCGAGCGGGGAGGCGTAGTCGCGGGCGGTGAAGGCGGCCAGGTCCCAGATCCGGTAGCGCGGGCCGCCGTGCAGCCGGTAGCGGACGGCCAGGCGGCCGGTGGCCGGGCAGACCGTGGGCTGGTTGGTGCGGGAACCCTCGACCGGGTGGCGGACCTTGACGTCCCGCGGGGTGCGGGTCGCGCCGCTCACGAACCGGAAACGGGTGACGCCCCGTCCGTAGCCGGCCAGGGCGTCGGTCTCGGTCCAGATCCACACCGTGCCGTCGGCGGCGTGCTGGACGCCCATGCTCACGCCGTGCCCGAAGCCCTTGAGGTACATGTGGCCGAGGTGGCCGCCCTCCTGGTCCAGGCGGTTCAGGCACAGGTCGCCGGCGTCCCGGCCGCCCGGGGTGAGCTGGAGGACGTAGAGGTGGTGGTGGACGTCGTCGAAGGCGAAGGACTGGAGGACCGTGGGCTCGCGCAGCGTGTGCCGCTCCCGCAGCCGGCGGACGGCCGGTGCGGCGAGGTCGATGGGCTGCTCCACGGTCCCCCCTGCGCGTCCGGCGGGGGGACCCGTCGGCTACAGGTTGCCCCGCTTCTCCTGCTCGCGTTCGATGGCCTCGAACAGTGCCTTGAAGTTGCCCTTGCCGAAGCCCATCGAACCGTGCCGCTCGATGAGTTCGAAGAACACGGTCGGCCGGTCCTGGACCGGCTTGGTGAAGATCTGAAGCAGGTAGCCGTCCTCGTCGCGGTCGGCCAGGATCTTCAGCTCGCGCAGGGTGTCGACCGGCACCCGGGTGTCGCCGACCCACTCGCCGAGGGTGTCGTAGTACGAGTCGGGGGTGTCGAGGAACTCGACGCCGGCCGCGCGCATGGTGCGCACCGTCGCCACGATGTCGTTGGTGTTGAGCGCGATGTGCTGGACGCCCGCGCCGCCGTAGAACTCCAGGTACTCGTCGATCTGGGACTTCTTCTTGGCGACGGCGGGCTCGTTGATCGGGAACTTGACCTTGAGGGTGCCGTCCGCGACCACCTTGGACATCAGCGCGCTGTACTCGGTGGCGATGTCGTCGCCCACGAACTCCTTCATGTTCGTGAAGCCCATGACCTTGTTGTAGAACCCGACCCACTCGTTCATCTTGCCGAGTTCGACGTTGCCGACGCAGTGGTCGACGGCCTGGAAGGTGCGCTGGGCGGGCGGCTGGACGAGCGGCGCGGCGGCGGAGTAGCCCGGGAGGTAGGGGCCGTCGTAGCCGGAGCGGTCCACCAGGGTGTGGCGGGTCTCGCCGTAGGTGGCGATCGCGGCGAGGACGACGGTGCCGTGCTCGTCCTTCACCTCGTACGGCTCGACGACGGAGCGGGCGCCGTGCTCGACGGCGTACGCGTACGCGGCACGGGCGTCCGGGACCTCGATGGCCAGGTCGATGACGCCGTCGCCGTGCTCGGCCACGTGCCGGTCCAGGAAGCGGCCCCAGTCGGTGGTCGCCTTGACGACCGAGGTGAAGACGAACCGGGCGGAGCCGTTCTCCAGCACGTAGCTGGCGGTCTCGCGGCTGCCGTTCTCCGGTCCGGAGTAGGCGACCAGCCGCATGCCGAAGGCGGTGGAGTAGTAGTGCGCCGCCTGCTTGGCGTTGCCCACGGCGAAGACGACGGCGTCCATTCCCTTGACCGGGAAGGGGTCGGCCTGCCGGGCGGTCGTCTCGGGAGTGTGCTGGGTGGTCTGCGTCATAGCGGAAGGGTGGCCTCGCTCTGCAAGGTGCGCAATAGTTCGCGAATCCGCTGGGCAATCTGTTTAGCGGTACGACCGTATCGGCGGTCTTTCTGTACATGATGACCATCTCAGGGGGTCCCGTGGCGATCGATCATCTGGACGGGCGGATCATCGTGCTGCTGGCGCGCGAGCCGCGCATCGGCGTGCTGGAGATGTCCCGGCGGCTGGGCGTCGCCCGGGGCACGGTGCAGGCCCGCCTGGACCGGCTTCAGTCGAGCGGAGTCATCCGCGGATTCGGACCGCAGGTGGACCCGGCGGCCCTCGGCTACCCGGTCACCGCGTTCGCCACGCTCCAGATCCGGCAGGGCCAAGGCGCCGACGTCCGGGCGTACTTGACGACCGTGCCGGAGGTGCTGGAGCTGCTGACCACCACCGGCAGCGGGGACATGCTGTGCCGTCTGGTGGCCCGCTCCAACGCCGATCTTCAACGGGTGATCGACCGGGTTGTCGGTTTTGATGGCATCGTCCGGGCCTCCACGGCGATCGTCATGGAGAACCCCGTCCCGCTGCGGATCATCCCGCTGGTGGAGCAGGCCGCCGGTGAGCCGGCGGAGCACGGACCGGGAAGAGACACGACCGACCGGGGGTGAGCGCGGGTGAGCTTCCGCCCTAGGACCTGTCTGACAATCCCCGTCTGCCGCGCGACGGGAATGGGCCGAGTACACCTAGCAGCTGGGGACCGGGCCCTTGCCCTTCTCCAGGGCCACCAGGGAGTCGACGGCGCTCTTGAGCGTGGTCACCGGGACCAGCCGCAGCCCCTCGGGCAGTTCCGCCTCGGCGTCGGCGCACTCCGCCTTCGGCACCAGGAAGACGGTGGCGCCGTCGCGGCGCGCGGCCTGCGTCTTCAGGGCCACCCCGCCGACCGCGCCGACCTTGCCGGCGGCGTCGATGGTGCCCGTACCGGCGATGGTGCGGCCCCCGGTCAGGTCGCCGCCGCTGCCGTCGCCGTCCAGCTTGTCGATGATCCCCAGGGTGAACAGCAGCCCCGCGCTGGGCCCGCCCACGTCGGCGAGCTTCAGCGTGACCTTGACCTTGTCGGCGCTCAGCCCGAGGTACTTCAGCGCCGCCCGGGTCGCCGCGTCCTGGGACTGCCGCATCTGCGCCTTGTTGTGCTCCTCGGCCTCCTTGACGGTGTCCCCGCTGGGGTAGACCGAGTCGCGCGGCATGACCGCCCGGTCGGTGCGGAACCAGTCGCCGACCACGTCGCCCAGCGAGACCCGGGCGTCCGGGCCGGTCGCCACGATCGTGACCATCCGCAGCTGCCCGCTGGTCTTCCGGGTGGCCGCACCGGAGACGGTGATCACCGGAGTGCCCCGGTTCTCGCCGAGCACGTTCGCCGTGGGGCCGGGCTGCGCCAGCGAGAACGGCAGCGGCGCGAACGCCGCCGTGGCCAGCAGGCCCACGACGGGCAGTGCGCAGACGGCGAGGGCCTGGGGGCGTGTGAGACGTGAGAGCACGGGTTCAATCTAACGCGACCGCCACGGGTCCCCTCGTGCCGCGTACCGGGCCCGCCTCACGCCGTGTACAGGTCCCGTCGCTCCCGCGTGAACCGGCGCAGGGCGTCCGGGAGCGGCTCGACACCGATGCCGGGGCCGGTGGGCACGGGCAGCTGGCCGTCCTGGAGGACGAACGGCTCGGTGATGTCCTCCGCGAAGTAGCGGCTGGACGCCGAGGTGTCCCCGGGCAGGGTGAAGCCGGGCAGCGCGGCCAGGGCGAGGTTGGGGGCCCGTCCGATGCCGGTCTCCAGCATGCCGCCGCACCACGCGGGCACCCCGTGGGCGTGGGCCACGTCGTGCACCCGGCGGGCCTCCAGGTAGCCGCCGACCCGGGCCGGTTTGACGTTCACCACCCGGCAGGCGTCCATGGCGATCGCGGCCGCGGTGTCGCGGGCGTGGTGCAGGGACTCGTCCAGGCAGATCGGGGTCGTGAGGCGCTGCTGGAGGAGGGCGTGGGCGTGCGGGTTGTTCTCCTCCAGCGGCTCCTCGATCAGCAGCAGCCCGAACGCGTCCAGCCGCCGCAGGTGCTCGGCGTCGGCGAGGGTGTAGGCGGTGTTGGCGTCCACCTGGAGGGGGAGGTCCTCGCCGAAGCGCTCGCGGACCGCCCGCACCGGCTCGACGTCCCAGCCGGGCTCGATCTTCAGCTTGATGCGCACGTACCCCTCGGCGAGGTAGCGCGCGACGTCGTCCAGCAGTTCGGGCACCGAGTTCCTGATCCCGACGGAGACCCCGGCGGGCACCCGGTCCCGTACCGCGCCCAGGTAGGTGGCGAGCGACATGCCGTGGCCGCGCAGCTCGGCGTCGAGCACGGCCGTCTCCAGGGCCGCCTTGGCCAGCTCGTGCCCCTTGATCTCCGCCATGACCGGGGCCAGCGCGGCCGTGGTCGGACGGGGAAGGGCGGCCACCCGGGGCAGCAGGAAGTCACGCAGCACGATCTCGGCGCCGGCGACGAACTCCGAGCAGTACAGCGGCTCTGGGTCGGCGGCGAACTCCGACCAGCCCTCGGCGGAGTCGGTGACGACCCGCAGCAGGAAGGTGTCCTTCGCCGTCATGGTCCCGAAGGACGTACGGAACGGGGTGACCAGGGGGATCGCCACGTGCACGATCTCCACGCGCTCCAGCTTCACGCGGCCTCCTCCGCCCGGGTGAGCGTGTACCAGCCGTCCCGGGACATCCCGGTGGCGCGGAACCCCCCTGCGAAGGCGTCCAGGAAGACCTCGCGCACCGCGTGCCGCCAGGCCAGCGCCAGACCGGGGGCGCCGGCGCGCAGCGCGACGATGTCGTCCGGGACCCGGCACCACAGGTGCCGTCCGGCGCGCCGGACTAGGGGCCCGCCGTCGGGGGCGGTCCGCAGGACGGGGCCCTCGCGGCCGGCGTCGTACGATCCGCCGGGCGCCGTCAGGTCCCAGGTCACCGTCAGCCGGTCGCTCTCGTCGCCGTCGTTCACGCCGTCGGCCATGGGGCCGTAGAAGTCGACCAGGTACTCGGTGCCGACGGCACCCAGCTTGGCCAGGTTGAAGCGGGCGTTGCGGCCCACCAGCGGGTCGAAGGTCCAGCGCATGGTGCGGGCGCCGAGCGCGACGGCCCAGTCCCGCTGGGCCAGCTTCAGCCGGTGCCCGAGACCGCGTTCGGCGGCGGCGACCAGCGAGTACGTGCCGCGCTCCGGGCCGAGGACGGCCACGGACGCCCCGGCGAGCCGCTCCCCGGCGTGGACGGCGTGTACCGCGCCCCCGGCGTGCGCCAGGCTGTGCAGCACCTCGGCCGGGTAGGGCGGTGCGGTGCGGGGCGTCCGCCAGACGTCGCTGAAGTGATCGGCGACGGCCGCGAGCCCGGCGACGTCGTGGACGGTACGGACGGTGACCCCGGTGGTCGGTGGTGCTGCTGTCATGGCACGAGTCTCGGCGGCGGCGCGGCCGCACGTGTTGTGCGAGCGGCCAACACACCCGTACGTTCGTTTCATCATCCGCCAACAGCCTGCTGAGGACCCTCATGGACGCCTGCACCCTCGGCGATCTCCTGGACGTCGTCGGCGGCCCCGGCCTGCGCCTGCACACCGCGCCCGCCGGCCTCGGGGCCCCGGTCACCGAGACCGTGCTCCACGACGGCCGCGCCCCGCTGCCCCGGCTGCCCGGCGGGCTGCTGCTGGCGGTCGGGGTGCGGGCGGCGGACGCGGGGCCGCTGCTGGCGGAGGCGGCGCGGGCGGGGCTGACCGGGGTGGTGGTGCGCGGCGCGGACGGGCCGGTCGCGGCGGCGCGGGAGCACGGGGTGGCGCTGCTGTCGGTCGCGGACGACGCCCCCTGGCATCGGGTCCATCTGCTGCTGGCCTCGGCCGTCTCCGCCGAGCCCGCCGCCGCCTGGGCCGAGGGCGGGCTCGGCGACCTGTTCGCGCTGGCCGACGCGATCGCGACGGCGACCGGCGGGGCCACCGCCGTCGAGGACCCGCGGCAGCGCATCCTCGCGTACTCCACCGTCTCCGGCCAGACGGTCGACGAGGACCGCCGGCAGGGCATCCTGGGGCGGCAGGTGCCGGCCAGCGCGGAGAACACCGAGCAGTACCGGCGGCTGTTCGCCGCCGACCGGCCGGTGCGGCTGCCCGCGCTGTCCGGCACCGGCCTGCCCCGGCTGGCCATGCCGGTGCGGGCCGGCGGGGAGACCCTCGGCTCGGTGTGGGTGATCGACGGCGGCTCGCTCGCCCCGGACGCCGAGGCCACGCTCGCCCAGGGCGCCTCCACCGCGGCCCTGCTCCTGCTGCGCGCGCGGGCGGCCCGGGAACTGGCCCGGCACCGCGGCAGCGATCTGCTGCGCCGGCTGCTGGACGGCACCGCGACCGATCCGGCGACCGCCGCCGCCCGCCTGGGAGCCGACGGCCCGGCCCGGGTGGCGGCCTTCGTCCTGGACTCCGCCGCGAGCGTCCCGGACGCCGAACGCACCGCGCTGCGGCTGCTGGACGTCGTACGCCTGCAGTGCGAGGCCCGCTACGGCCGGCACGCGTGCGTGCTGGTGGACGGGGTGGTGTACGCGGTGCTGCCGGGTCCCGGCGAACGGCACCGGCGGCTCGCCGAGGACATCGTGGCGCGGGCGGGGCAGGCGCTGCGGGTGCCGGTGCGGGCGGCGCTCGGTGAAACGGTGCCGGGCGCGGACGGGCTCGCCGACTCGCGGGCGGACGCCGACCTGGTGCTGCGGGTGCTGGACGCGGACCTGCCGGTGGCCGCGGTGGACGAGGTACGGGCCCGGGTGACGCTGCTGCGGCTGACCGAGGTGATGGGCGAGCGGCGGGAGCTGACCGCGGGCGCCTGGCGGCGGGTGCTGGCGTACGACGCCGAGCACGGCACCGAGTACGCCCGCACGCTGGTCTGCTGGTTCGACGCGGGCTGCGACATGGCGGGCGCGGCGCGGCTGCTGGCCGTGCACCCCAACACCTGCCGTTACCGGCTCAAGCAGTTCCAGCAGCACACCGGGGTCGCCCTGGACGACCCCGACGAACGGCTGGTGCTGTGGTTGCAGTTGCGGGCGCTGGCGGGGCTCAGCTCAGCCACGCCCTGAGGCGGGCCTCGCACCGCTCCAGATGCTCCACGGGCACGTACTCCCCCGCCGTGTGCGCCAGCGAGGGGTCCCCGGGGCCGTAGTTCACCGCGGGCACGCCCAGCGCGGCGAACCGGGCGACGTCCGTCCACCCGAGCTTGGGCCGCGGCTCGGCGCCGAGCGCGGCGACGAGGGCGCCGACCCGGTCGAGGCGGGGCAGGGCGCCCGCGACGACCTCGGTGACCCGCACCTCGTACTCCGGGAAGAGCCCGCGCACGTAGCGCTCCGCCTCCTCCGGCGAACGGTTCGGCGCGAAACGGCAGTTGACGGTGACGACACACTCGTCGGGCACGACGTTCCCGGCGACCCCGGCGCGTACGGCGACGGCGCCGAGCCCCTCCCGGTACTCCAGCCCGTCGATCACCACCCGCTCGGGGGTGTGCGCGTCGAGCCGCCGGAGCACCCGGCCGGCCTTGTGCGCGGCGTTGACGCCCCGCCAGGCGCGGGCGGTGTGCGCGCGGACGCCCTCGACCACGATGTCGGCGGTGAGGATGCCCTGGCAGCCGGCCTCGGCACCGGCGTCGGAGGGCTCCATGAGGAGTGCGAGGTCCGCTTCCTCCAGCAGCCCCGGCCGGGCGGCGGCGATCCGTCCGAGTCCGTTCCGCTCCCCCTCCACCTCCTCGCACTCGTAGAAGACGTAGGTGAGATCGCGGGTGGGCTCGGGCACGGTGGCCGCGAGCCGCAGCGCGACGGCCACGCCGCCCTTCATGTCACAGGCGCCGAGTCCGTGGACCCGGCCGTCGGCGAGCCGGGAGGGCAGGTTCCCGGCGGCCGGGACGGTGTCCAGATGGCCGGCCAGCAGGGCGCGTTCGGGGCGGCCGAGACCGGTGCGGGCGATGACGGAGTCGCCGACGCGGTCCACGGTGAGATGGGGCAGGCGCCGCAGGGCCGCCTCCACGGCGTCCGCGATGCGCGCCTCCTCCCCGCTCTCGGAGGGCAGGTCGACGAGGGCGCGGGTCAGCGTGACGACGTCGGCGGTGAGATCGAGGACGGTCATACGAGGGGCCTCCCGGAATCCGGGCGGGCCGGGAGCACCGGATGCCGTGGGCACCGGGAAGGCCGACGGGAACGCCCCGGCCACCGGCACCCGGGCCGCTCCCTCCGCCTCGGGTTTGCTCGATCCCCGATGGTCCACCACCGGAACGACCCCCGCGTACGCCGATCGGCCAAAGTGAGCGGTGTCCGATTGGCTGATACTCAAAGAGCGACCCGGGGCGACCGAAGGGCGGCCGCGAAAAACCACCCGGCATCCCGCACGCCCGTCGGACATGACGACCCGGCATCCCGCGCGCCCGGACATGACGACCCGGCGTCCCGCACGCCCGGACATGACGACCCGGCGTCCCGCACGCCCGGCCGGAACCACCCGGCATCCCGCACGCCCGGCCGGAACCACCCCGTGTCCCGCACGCCCGGACCGCGGCTCAGCGCAGGGCTTCGGCGACCTCCCGGGCCGCCTCCACCACCCGCGGGCCCACCCGCTCCGGCACGGCATCGACCAGCATCACCACGCCCACACTGCCCTCGACGCCGGTGACGCCCACCAACGGCGCCGCGGCACCGCTCGCCCCCGCCTCCAGTTCACCGTGGGTCAGCGTGTACCCCGGATCGACGGACGGCGACTGCCGTGCGGAGAGGATCGCCTTGCCGGCCGCGCCCCGCTCCAGTGGATGCCGGAACCCGGCCCGGTAGGCGACGTGGTAGTCCGTCCACGTCGGTTCCACGACCGCGACGGCCAGCGCCTCGGAGCCGTCGACGAGCGTCAGATGCGCCGTCGCCCCTATGTCCTCGGCCAATGACCGCAACGCGGGCAACGCGGCCTCCCGTACCAGCGGATGCACCTGCCGCCCGAGCCGCAGCACCCCGAGCCCGACCCGGGCTCGCCCGCCCAGATCACGGCGTACGAGTGCGTGCTGCTCCAGCGTGGCGAGCAACCGGTACACCACGGTCCGGTTCACGCCCAGTTTGGTGGACAGTTCGGTGACGGTCAGCCCGTGGTCCGTGTCGGCCAGCAGTTTGAGGACGCGCAGTCCCCGGTCGAGCGTCTGAGAGGTCTCCGCGGTCACGACGCCCACTCCTTCGGCGGTGAGGTCGGCGCCCCCTGAGCGAAGAATGCGTCGTCGAGTCCCGTCGGCGACGCGCTTCAGAGGCCGCCGATCGGCATGTCTGCCCGGCGGCTCCGGGCCGAGTCGCTTCACGGCTGCGCTCCGCGGCGGCGCTGCCACGGGGCGTGTGCGTAGCCGGACAGTAGCGAAGCCGGTTCGCTGAGCGGAAGCCTTCGTCCAGAATCCGGGCAAGACCAGATCCGGCCTGGCTGCATTCGTCCGGATACGCACACCGCGACAAGAAACGAAGCCACACCGCAAACACACCCCCGAACCCCACCCGAACACCCCCGCCCCCGCCCCCGCCCCCGAGGCGAAGCCTCCCGAGGACGCCCTCCCACCCCCGAGGTCGGGGCCGAACCCCCGCGAAGCGAGACCGGAGCCGCCCGCCCTCCCCCGGCCCCACCACCTCCCGGGGTCCGGGGCGAAGCCCCGCGAGGGTGGGGTCGCGGCCGACCGAACCCCCACTCCCCGGGGTCCGGGGCGAAGCCCCGTGAGCGTGAGACCGGGCCACCCGAACCACCCACCCCACCCCACCCCCTCCCGGGGCCCCCACCACCCCCCGGGGTCCGGGGCGGAGCCCCGCGAGGGTGGGGTCGCGGCCGACCGAGTCGGGTGGGTGGGCGAGGATGTCGGCCGGGCCGGCGCAGCGTCACCGCATGCGGGTGGCCCACTCCTGCACCTTGGCGATCCGCTGCCGCAACTGCCCCGCCGTGGCCTCCGCACTCGGCGGCCCCCCGCACACCCGCCTCAGCTCGGTGTGGATGACCCCGTGCGGCTTCCCACTCTGGTGCACATACGCGCCGACCATGGTGTTCAGCTGCTTCCGCAGCTCCATCAGCTCCTTGTGCGTGACCACCGGCCGCCGCTCGGCCGGCAGCTCCAGCAGATCCGCGTCGGTGTCCGGCTTCTTCCGGCTGTGCGCGATCTGCCGGGCCTGCCGCTTCTGCAACAGCATCTGCACCTGATCGGGCTCCAGCAGCCCCGGAATCCCCAGGTAGTCCTGCTCCTCCTCGCTCCCGGGGTGGGCCTGCATGCCGAACTCGGCGCCGTCGTACAGCACCCGGTCGAAGACGGCGTCGGACTCCAGCGCCTCGAAGGGCAGCATGTCCTGTTCGCCGGTGTCCTCGTCCTGCTCCTTGTTCGCCTCCTCCATCTCCTTCTCGGATTCGGCGTACGGGTCCTCCTCGCCCTCCTTCTGCGGCTTGTCGAGGGCGTGGTCCCGCTCCTTCTCCATCTCGTTGGCGAAGGTCAGCAGGTCGGGCACGGTCGGCAGGAACACGGACGCGGTCTCGCCCCGCCGCCGGGACCGCACGAAGCGCCCGACGGCCTGCGCGAAGAACAGCGGGGTCGAGATGGTGGTGGCGTACACCCCGACCGCGAGCCGCGGTACGTCGACGCCCTCGGACACCATCCGCACGGCGACCATCCACCGGTCGTTGCCGTCGCTGAACTCGTCGATCCTCTTCGAGGCGCCGACGTCGTCCGACAGCACGAGCGTCGCCTTCGTCCCCGTGATCTCCCGGATGAGTTTGGCGTACGCGCGCGCGGAGTCCTGGTCGGAGGCGATCACGAGGGCGCCCGCGTCGGGGATGGCCTTGCGGACCTCGGTCAGCCGCTGATCGGCGGCGCGCAGCACGCTGGGCATCCAGTCGCCGCGCGGGTCGAGGGCCGTACGCCAGGCCTGGCTGACCGCGTCCTTGGTCATCGGCTCGCCGAGCCGGGCGGCGATCTCGTCACCGGCCTTGGTGCGCCAGCGCATGTTGCCGCTGTAGCTGAGGAAGATCACCGGGCGGACGACGCCGTCCGCCAGGGCGGACCCGTAGCCGTACGTGTAGTCGGCGGCGGACCGCCGGATGCCGGCGTTGTCCTCCTCGTACGTCACGAAGGGGATGGGGTTGGTGTCGGAGCGGAACGGCGTACCGGTCAGCGCCAGGCGCCGGGTGGCGGGCTCGAACGCCTCCAGGCAGGCCTCGCCCCAGGACTTGGAGTCGCCGGCGTGGTGGATCTCGTCGAGGATCACGAGGGTCTTGCGCTGCTCCACCCGGTTGCGGTGCAGCATGGGCCGGACGCCGACACCGGCGTACGTCACGGCGACGCCGTCGTACTCCCGGCCGAGCGGGCCCGCGCTGTACTCGGGGTCGAGCTTGATGCCCACCCGGGCCGCGGCCTCGGCCCACTGCTTCTTCAGGTGCTCGGTGGGCGCGACCACGGTGACCTGCTGCACGACGTGGTGGTGCAGCAGCCAGGACGCCAGCGTCAGCGCGAAGGTCGTCTTGCCCGCGCCGGGCGTGGCGACGGCGAGGAAGTCACGGGGCTGCTCCTGGATGTACCTCTCCATCGCCCCCTGCTGCCAGGCACGCAGCTTGCTGGCAGTACCCCAGGGGGCCCGGCCGGGGAAGGCGGGCGAGAGGTGGTGGGAGGAAGCGGAGGAAGCGGCGGTGGTAGTCACGGTCTCCGTAGATCAGTGGTCGGTGGCTACGTATGACAACCGGGCCACCCTACCGGCGCCGCCCTCCGGTCGACGCGCGAACAAGCCCGGGGCGCCCATGGGTGGGAGCCACGTCACAACTGCCGCGCCCGTCCCGCGATCACCGCCGCTTCGCGCTCTCGCCGAGGCGACGCCGGGTCTGCGGCCCCCGGGCGCGACCGGCTCGCTCAGGCGTCCCGCTGCCGCAGCCGGCGGGTCACCCAGGTCCCCGCCAGCGCCACGGCCGCCATCGGCAGGAAGACGGCGGCGTAGGCGGCGGGACGGCCCGAGGACGCGGCGGTGGTGGCGGCGGTGCTGCCGCCGCCCAGGGCCGCGAACGCGGCGCCGGTCCCCGCCAGGAGGACGACGTTGGAGAGGGCGTCGGAGATCTGGAGGGCGGCGGAGTTGGCGCCGGCCTCCTCCGGGGCGGAGAGCTGGAGCAGCAGCACGCTGGTGGAGGAGAGCACCAGCCCCATCCCGAAGCAGCCGACGCCCCAGGCGACGGCGACGGTCCACACGGGCACGGCGGGCACGAGCACGCTCGGCGCGGTCACGATCGCGACGGCGACCAGCACCATTCCCACGGTCATCAGCGGCTCGCGGTAGGGCGCCAGGCGCGGCCGGGACTGCACGAACGACCCGAGTGCCCACGTCCCGCCGCCGGCCGCCAGCGAGAACCCGGCGAGCGTGGGCGAGAGCCCGCGCTGGGTGACCAGCATCAGCGGCACGAAGGACTCGGCGGAGATGAAGGAACCGGCGGCGAGTCCGCGCAGCAGCACGACGGAGGGCAGGCCGCGGGCCGCCCGGTAGGTACCGCGCGGGAGCAGGCCGAGGACGGCGGGCACGAGCAGCGCGGCACCGGCCAGGCCGGGGACGAGGGAGAGGAGGCGCAGGTCCTGGGCGGCGTACTGGAGGAGCCCGGCGCCGAGGGAGATCCCGAGGGCGAGCCGGATCCGCCGCCGGTCGAAGGAGGCGGCGCCGGCCTCCTCGTCCACCGGGCCCGAGGCCCGGCGCCGTATCTGGGGCAGGGCGAGGGCGAGCGGGAAGACGACGAGGGCCGGGATGCCGAGGAAGACCCAGCGCCAGCCGAGGTGCTCGGTGACGGCGCCGGAGGCGAGGGGGCCCACGATGGAGGGGACGACCCAGCCGGCCGCGAAGGACGCCATGATCGCGGGCCGCAGCGGTTCCGGGTAGGCACGGCCTACGACGACGTACAGCGCCACGATGACCAGCCCGCCGCCCAGGCCCTGTACCGCCCGGCCGAGGATGAACACCCACATGGCCTGCGCGGTGCCGGCGACGACGAGCCCCGCGGCGAAGGCGGCGATGCCGGTGGTGAGCGCCCCCAGGGGACCCCTGCGGTCGGACCACTGCCCGGCGAGCACCATGCCGAAGAGGCTGGTCGTGAAGTACCCGGAGAAGGCGAAGGCGTACAGCGCCAGGCCGTCCAGTTCCCGGGCGGCGACGGGCATGGCGGTTCCGACGGCGGTCGCCTCGAAGGCGATCAGCACCACGACGGACACGATCCCGACGCTGAGTGCCCGGTACGACCGGCTCAGCACGCCGCCGCCCTGCTCAGCGGGTGTGTCGAGGACTGCGGGGTCGCGGGATCCGAGGGCACTCATTCCGTCAGAGTAAGCGGCACCACCCGGTTTGACTCCTGTCAGGAGTCGGACCTTCCCTCCGCCCTTGGTCGTACGCCCCCACTGGCTGTCCGTCCCCACCGTTTGTGAACGCCGCATGGCAGTCCCGTTGCGGCCCTCCGGATCCCCTTGAGCCCCGGTTCCGCGCCCCCGTACGTTCTTCTCACGAACACGGCCGTGTGCCCGAGTGGTTTAGGGACTCGCCTGCAAAGCGAGTTACGTGGGTTCGATTCCCGCCACGGCCTCCAGCGTCTGACCAGGCAAAGAGTATGGGCGGCACCCTGCACAGGGGTGCCGCCCGTTGGCTATCCGTCTCAGTGCGCGCCTAACAGAGGCCCAATCCAGATGAACCCGACGCGCCGCCTGCCGCGTACGGGCACAATCTCACTCGGTGATCGCCGCGTAGGGAGCCCATCGCCTGAGGGGAGACGTATGGACCCAGAACTACTCACTCTCGCGTCATCAGTAGCAGCCGCAGTCGTCGCAGCGCTTGCGAGCGACACTTTCCGTGGTCTCCTAGGATCCATTTTCCGGCGCCCACGAGAGACATCCATCATCGTGGAGGTCGACGGCAAGCGGGTCGAGCTGACTGGTGCCACGGCTAAGGAAGCACATGTGCCACGGCTAAGGAAGCACATGCTGCCCTTGAGAAGCTGTTGGCCGAGAGAACGAGTGAAAGCGAAGTAGCGTCCGGCAACAATAGAGACGGCCTAGACGGTCGACCGGACGGCCCCTCGCAGAGCGCTCAGACGGTCGCAGGGGGCGATGCCAATGAGTGAGAGTCTTGCAGGCCCCACATCTGAGGCAGCCGCCAACGCCACCGCTACCGGCGTACAGGGAGCAGTCACGGACACGGCCGCACCGGCCGTGACCACCGTGACCGCCCACTCCCAACGCGCCGGAAGCTTACGGGGCCATGATCACTCGCGCCAAAGCAGCTCCCGGCCAAAGTCGCTACACCGACCTAGTAGACCATCCACAGCCAACCGGGGCGTGTCACTGCGCAAAAGTGAACTACTGGACACCAGTCACTTACCTAAGTGGCATTGCCCATGAGGATCCGTCAGGTGTCGACGTCCGCACAGATGGCATAGAACTGAACCCCGACCACTCCCCCGGTGCCTTCGACCGTGGTGCTCCAACCCGTTCCATCTGGGAGAGGACCGGATTCGAGCAGATTCAGATCGAATCGGCTGCCGCTGATGGCCGTCACCCCTCCCCCAAGGACTCTCTTCCCCCCGGGACACAACACGTCTTGCGCCGTCTTGGTGTCCGCCTGGACGAATTGGATGGTACTCGGCACTACTTGGTAGCCGGTGAAACCGTTTTCGGCCGGAGGGTTCGTCGTCGTGGCAGTGGCGGACTGGCTGCAGTTGATGTTCTGGGTGCCGTTGAAGGTGTTGCCATGCCCGACCTGCCCCGCGGGGAAGCAGGCCAGGACAATCGAGGGGTGCCCGAGGAGGGAGAGTAGGCCTCCGTCGCCTTGCGCGTGGGCGCCGCCGGCTCCGAGGACGACCGCCGCCATGGTCGCGGTGCCGATGGTGGCGAGCCTCTTCGTAAGCCTCATTGTGGCCTGCCTTTCATGCAGCGTGGGGGCGTGTAACCGCTGCGGAAAAGATCCCAAGATGGCCCTGGTGAACGATCGGCTGGCACGCGGACGGCGTCGGCACTTCACCTGTTCAGCCCCTCGGCGACCGGCCCCGGAGCTCCCCAACGGACTGCTTCTGGCAACTACCGAGTTGAGCGGCTAGCTGGTGGCGCGCTGGCCGTAAGCGGCTCTTCCCCAGCTCAGGCCGGGCCGTCTGTGTGCCGTCCGAGGGTGCTCAACGACGACCAATGCCGACAATCACCGACAGCTAAGTCGCAGGTCGCAGCGTTGATCGATCACGTGGCCGCAGGCCAGGGACCCAGCCCCTCACTTCTTCGACTACTGACGCCGCTGGACGAAGTACTCGGTGCACCAGCACCCGAAGACCCAGCCTGTCCGTCTCAGTTTCCGTCTCATTCAGCCGCGTCCGGAGCCGTCCCCAGTGGTTCATGGGGTGGCACGAGCACTGGGGTGGTTCATGGGGTGGGCACGAGCACTGGGGTGAACGGGCCCGAACGGCACCGGATGCCGCTCTGCCCAGGAGAAACAAACCTACAAAGCGAGTTACATGGGTTCGATTCCCGCCACGGCCTCCACCTGCCTGACCAGGCAGAACGAAAGGGCGGCACCCCGCGGGGGTGCCGCCCTTCGGTTGTCCCGGTATCACCGTGGACTGAACACGTACGACACGAAGTCCGCCCAGGCATCCGACGCGACGGCGAGTTGCGGACCGCCGAGGGACTTCGAGTCGCGGATGTGCACCGTGCGGGGAGTGACGGCCACCTCGACGCAGGATTCGCCGTTGGTGCCGCTGCTGTAGCTGCTCTTGAACCACGCCAGTTCTGAGGGGTGCCCAGCGGAGGCCTTGCGCATCATGTCTCTCCCAGCAGTTTCCGGATGAAGGCAAGCGACTCCCGCGGTGGGAGAGCCTGCGCCCTGATCGTGCCGTACTGCAACTCCAGGATGCGAAGCTGCTTCGGGTCGGAGACGGGCCGGCCGTTGAACAGGCCGTCGGAGCGACCCACCGCCTTGCCGTCCGAGAATTTCAACAGCTCGATCTTTCCGTCGAGGCCGGGGTGGGCATCCGTGTCCGTCGGCATGACCTGGAGCGAGACGTTGTTCAACTGCCCGACCTCCGACAGGTGTTCGAGCTGCTGTTGCCACACCATTGTGCCTCCGACCCGGCGACGCAGCGATGCTTCTTCCAGCACGAAGTGGATGGACGGGGCCGGTGTGCGCTCGAAGACCGACCGCCGGGCCAGTCGAGCAGCCACCATGCGGTCCACATCATCCGGCGAGTACGGCGGCTGCGCCGCCTCGATCAGGGCACGGGCATGCTGCGGCGTCTGCAAGAGCCCGTGAACGCTGTTGCACTCGTAGACGCCGATCTCGACCGCCTTGGCCTCCATCTCCGCCAGGGCCCGCACCTTCTTCGGGTAGCGGACCTTCTGTACGTCCTCCTTCATCGCCGAGAGCAGGCCGCCGGCCCGCAGGACGTCATCGGCCTTGTCCAGGTACTCGGGCCGGGGGATCCGCTGGCCGCTCTCGATCTTGTAGATCAAGTCCTCGCCGTAGCCGACGGCTTTGGCGAAGTCGCCGGCCCTCATGTCCACCGCTTCCCGGCGCAGTTTCAACTGCCGTCCGACCGTGGTGATGACGGCGACGCCCCACTCGTCGTCCGGGTCCACCTGCCAGCCGCGCTCACTCGCCTCGTCCGTGAGCGGCTCCGCCTCCACGCCGACCGTCATGCGCACCCCTCCGTCACCGTGCGTGCCGACAGCATCACGTCTCACGGTAGGGCGGTGCGGCCACGCCGAGTGACCTAAGGGCGGAAATGCACCGGGACGAGGTGCCTCAGAGCAGCCCGCCCGTCTCGTCCTGGAACAGCTCCGTCCAGTAGTGGCAGGTCGAGTCGGACAGGGTGCCCGTGGGGTCCAGGGTGTTCAGGGCGTGGATCATCGCCGCGACCAGATGGTCGTAGGCGTCTGTCGCCAGCTCGTGGCCCAGGTGCGCGTCGATCGTGCGCTCGTGGTGGATGAGCCACAGCGTGCAGGCCAGGAACGAAAGGGCGGCACCCCGCGGGGGTGTCGCCCTTCGGTTGTCCCGGTATCACCGTGGACTGAACACGTACGACACGAAGTCCGCCCAGGCATCCGGCGCGACGGCGAGTTGCGGACCGCCGACGGTCTTCGAGTCACGAACGTGCACCGTGCCGGGAGCGGTGGCCACCTCCACGCAGGACTCGCCGTCGTTCCCCCCGCTGTAACTGCTCTTGAACCAAGCCAGCTCGGAGGCGTCCTCAGCGGTCGTCTTACGGATCATGATTCTCCCAGCAGATTCTCGATGAAGGCCAGCGACTCCCCCGGTGAGAGGGCATGGGCCCGGATGGTGCCATACCGCAGATCGAGGATCCGCAGGTGCTTGAGTTCAGAGGTCGGTCGTCCGTTGAACGCCCCGTCGGAGCGCCCCACCGCCGTCCCGTCCGGGAACTTCAGCAGTTCGATCCGACCGTCCAGGCCGGAATGGGTCTCGCACTTGGTCGGCATCACCTGAAGCGTGACGTTGTGCAACCGCCCTACCTCCAGCAGACGTTCAAGCTGCTGACGCCACACCATTGTGCCTCCGATGGGGCGCCGCAAGGCCCCCTCCTCCAGGACAAAGCTGATTGCTGGAGCCGGTGAGCGCCCGAACACGGACTGCCGGGCCAGTCGGGCGGCCACCATGCGTTCCACGTCGTCCGGCGAGTACGGCGGCTGCGCTGCTCCGATCACGGCCCGCGCGTGCTCCGGCGTCTGCAGGAGTCCGGCGATGATGTGGCATTCGTACACCGCGATCTCCACCGCCTTGGCCTCCAACTGCCCCAGAGCCCGCACCTTCCTCGGGTACCGGACCTTCTCCACGTCCTCCTTCATCGCCGAGAGGAGACCGTCGGCACCGAGTACCTCGTCCGCGCGGTCGAGGTACTCGGGCCGGGGAATGCGCTGGCCGCTCTCGATCTTGTACACCATGTCCTCGCCATAGCCGACGGCCTTGGCGAAGTCGCGGGCCCTCATGCCGACAGCTTCCCGGCGCAGCTTCAACTGGCGACCGACCGTGGTGATGACGGCGACTCCCCACTCGTCGTCGGGTTCGACCTCCCAGCCCCGCTCGCTCATCTCGTCCTTGAGAAGCCCCTCGCCCGCGTCGGCCGTCATTCCGCACCCCTCCGTCACCCAGCGTTTCGGCACCGTCACCCTCACGGTAGGGGCGCGTCCGCACACTCAGTGACCGGAAAGCGGAAGTTCACCGGCTCCGGGGGTGCTTCAGAACACCCCGCGCGCCTCGTCCTGGAACAGCTCCGTCCAGTAGTGGCAGGTCGAGTCGGACAGGGTGCCCGTGGGGTCCAGGGTGTTCAGGGCGTGGATCATCGCCGCGACCAGATGGTCGTAGGCGTCTGTCGCCAGCTCGTGGCCCAGGTGCGCGTCGATCGTGCGCTCGTGGTGGATGAGCCACAGCGTGCAGGCCAGGGTGGAGATGTCGGTGTTGAGGGAGTGGAGCGTGGCGTCCGGCTCGCTGAAGGTGAGGACCCGGCCCGTTCTGCCGTCGACCACCAGGCTGTTCTCCGCCGGCAGCGCGCCGAGGCGGATCAAGTGGTCGCAGTGGGCCGGGAGTTCCGCGACGGGGTAGTCGGTGCGCTCCTGAGTGAAGTGCTCACGCAGTGTCGGCAGCGGGACGTCGGTGTCCGCGCGGAAGAAGACCGCCTCCTCCGGCAGCCCCGTCTCGCACAGGAAGCGGCGGGTCGGCTCGTGCGTGAGCGTCGCCGGGAAGTCGACCTCCTCGAAGCGGGCCACCCTGCCGTGCCCGAACTGCTGGTCCAGGACGCGCGCGGGGACGTCCAGGGCGAGACCCGAGGCCGCACCGGGACCGGCGACCAGGGCGAGGGGGCGGATCAGGGCCGCCGCCTTCCAGTACGGCGGGACCGCGCCGTCCGTGTCCGCCTCGAAGAGCGTGAGGAGGCGACGGGACGCCTCGGCCACGGTCCGGGGGCCGTACTGGCCCGCGAGGGAGGCGAAACGGCCGCGCAGGCCCGCCAGTTCCTCGGTGACCGCGGCGAAGCGCAGCAGCGTGGCCAGGGAGGGCGCGAAGGGCTGCGGGTCGGACGGGTCGAAGAGGTAGGCCGTCGTGATCTCGCCCGTGGCGCCGTCGAGCAGGATCGACTCGCGCTCCATGCCGGCCGGGGTCAGGAGTTCGCCTATCACCAGGCGGCTGCGCAGCTCCTCCGCCACGTGGAAGGGGCCGGGGCCGTCGGCGGCGTCGGCGAGGGTGCGCAGGCCGTGGGTGCGCAGCGGGGAGAAGGTCAGCAGGTCGGTCTCCGGGGGCAGCCCCGCGCCGGTGAGCAGGCCGCGGGTCGGCACGTGCGTGACGTAGCGCTCCAGCTCCGCCTCGGTCAGCGTGATCGCCGTCGTACCCGCGTCCGTCGTGCTCATCGCTCCCCCGCGATCTTCCCCGTACGTGACAGGCCCGCGCACACCGTCGTACGCGGACTCCGGGCAGGTGCCCCCACCACTCGGCACACTACGCCGCCCCACTGACAACGGCCCGCACGGTAAAGGACGTCAGGCGCCCCGCGCCCGTTGCGCGTCCGCGAGGATCGCCTCCACCGTCTCCTCCGGCGTCCGTCCCAGGACGGCGCCGTCCCTCAGGTGAGGTAGATCCCGCCGAGCACGACGGCCAGGGCCGCCACGGCGAACAGCAGGATCCACAGCAGCAGCCTGCCCACGCCGGGCGCGGGTTCGTAGCGCGGGTCGCCGCCGGGCGTGCTCATCGGTCCGTGACCACCGCTGCCTGCGGCCGGATCGGGAGGCGGTTGACCGGGCGGCCGGTGGCGGCGCGGACCGCGGAGGCGATCGCCGCCGGGGCCGTCACCACCGGGACCGCGCTGACCGACTTGGCGCCGAAGGGGGCGACGACGTCCCGTTCCTCGACCAGTTTCACGATCCGGATGTCGGGGGCGTCCAGGGCGGTCGGCAGGGCGTAGCCGGTCAGGTCGGGGTGGCGGATCAGGCCGCGGGGCGTACGGAGGTTCTCCGTGAGGGCGATGCCCACGCCCTGGGTGACGCCCGCCTCGATCCGGGCGGCCAGCTGGGCCGGGTTGAGGATCCGGCCGACGTCCTGGGCGACCGCCAGTTCCACCACCCGGACCGAGCCCAGCTCGACGTCCACGTCCACCACCGCGCGGATCGCGCAGAACGCGAGACCCACGAAGGCGTCGCCCTGGCCGGAGGCGTCCAGCGGCTCGGTGGGATGCGGGCGGCACTGGGCCGTGGCCCACAGCTCCTTGCCCTCCATCGCCTCCATGACGGTCGTGGAGAGGACGCCGTCGTAGGAGGTGATCTTGCCGTCGGTGATCTGGAGCAGCTCCGTCGACATGCCGAACTTGTGCGCGAGGGGCTGGAGGAGCTGGGTGCGGACCATCTTCGCGGCACGTTCCACCGCGCCGCCGGACACCCAGGTGTGCCGGCCCCGGCAGCCCGCGCCGGCCGAGGGCTGGTCGGTGTCGACGGGGGCCACGTGGACCTCCTCGACGCCGAGGGTGTCCTGGACGATCTGCCGGGCCAGGGTGGTGAAGCCCTGGCCGGTCTCCACGGCCGCGCACAGCACGGTCGCGACGCCGTCGTGGACCTTGACCGTCGCCGTCGACACCTCGTCGGCGCCCTCGGCGCCGAGCATGTGCACCATGCCCAGGCCGTAGCCGACGCCGCGGCGCACCGCGCCCGGTTCGCCCGCGCCCTCGGGGCCGCCGGGCAGCAGCCAGTCCTCCTCGGGCGTGTCCTTGGGCAGGGCGGGCAGCGGGAAGTCCTGCACCGCCTGGAGGAGTTCGGCGACCGGCGCCGGGCAGGTCACCGTCTGGCCGATCGGCAGGACGTCACCGGTGGCGAGGACGTTGCGCAGGCGCACTTCCGCCGGGTCCAGGCCCAGTTTCCTGGCCAGCTTGTCCATCTGCGCCTCGTAGGCGGCGCACACCTGCATGGCGCCCTCGCCGCGCACATGGCCGGAGGGCGGGTTGTTGGTGCGGACGGCCCAGCCCTCGATGAACGCGTTCGGGACGACGTACGGGCCGCACGCGAAGGAGACGGCGGCGGCCAGCGCCTCGGCGGAGGTGTCGGCGTACGCGCCCGCGTCCAGCAGGATCTGCGCCTCGACCTTGACGATGCGGCCCTCGGCGTCGGCGTGGTGCCGGTACCTGAGCAGGGTCGGGTGGCGGTGGACGTGACCGAGGAAGGACTCCTCGCGCGTGGCGGTGAGTTTCACCGGGCAGCCGGTCTTGAGCGCGAGCAGGCCGAGCGGGAGCTGGAAGCCCTGGTCCTCGCGGTCGGCGGTGGCGCCGGGCACCCCGGTGACGACGATCTTCACCCGCTCCGGGGACAGGGCGTAGCAGGCGGCGGCCGTGTTGCGGTCGTGGTGCGGGTCGGTGGAGGCCAGGTACAGCTCCACCCCGCCGTCGGGGCGCGGCACGGCGAGGCCGGCCTCGGCGCCGATCGGGGCCGGGTCCTGGCGGCCGATGCGGTACAGGCCCTCGACCACCACCTCGCCCGCCGCCTCCGGGTCGCCGTGGTGCAGCGGGATGTGCCGGATCAGGTTGCCGTCGGGGTGCAACGGCTCGGCCTCGAAAGCCTGCTCGGGGTCGGTGACCGGGTCGAGCACCTCGTACTCGACGATGACGGCCGCGGCGGCCATCCGCGCGGTGTCCGGGTGGTCGGCGGCGACCGCGGCGATGGGCTCGCCGTGGTGCCGTACGACGTCGGAGGCGAACACCGGCCGGTCGGGCGCGCCCCGGCCGTGGCGGGGCGTGCCGGGCACGTCCTCGTGGGTGACGACAGCCCGGACACCGGGCATCTCGCGCGCGTGGGTGGTGTCGATGGACACGATGCGCGCGTGCGCGTGCGGGGAGCGCAGCACGGCCGCCCACAGCAGGCCCTCGGCCCACAGGTCGGCCGCGTACGGGAAGGTGCCCTCGGTCTTGGCGCGGGCGTCGGCGTGCGGCAGGGAGACGCCGAGGCCGTGCGGCGAGAGCTCGGCCGCGGGGGCGGGTTCCGCTGCGGGGGGCGCGATACCGGCTTCGTTGCTCACCCCTGGCCTCCGTCCTGGCCGTAGTGCTGGTCCTGCGGTCCGGGTCGCGTGCCGTACGGGGCGGGCGCGTCGCCGTACGGGTCCGGCGCGTCGCCGTAGGCCCCGCCGTGGTCCTCGTAGGCCCCGCCGTGGTCCTCGTAGCCGTCCGGCGCGCTCCCCGGAGTGCCGAACGCGCCCGGCGTGTGCGGGGTGTCGAACGCGCCCGGCGCCTCGAACGCCGAGGGGTGGACACCGCCGGCGCCGGGACCCGCCTGGTGGGGAATCCGCGCCTCGTCCGGGTCCGTCTCGGGGTCGGCGTGGGACGCCTCGCGCTCGGCGACGACCTCCTTGACGGCCTCCAGGACCCCCCGGTAGCCCGAGCAGCGGCAGAGGTTGCCGCACAGGGCCTGCCGGGTCTCCAGCTCGGTCGGCGCCGGGTTGCCCTCCAGCAGGTCGTGCACGGTCATCGCCATGCCGGGCACGCAGAATCCGCACTGCACGGCGCCGCACCGGGCGAGGGCGCGTTGTACGTCGGAGGGCTGCCCGTCCGCGGCCAGACCCTCGACCGTGCGCACCTCGCTGCCGGCCGCGGTGACCGCCGGAACCAGGCAGGAGGCCACCAGGCGGCCGTCGACCTGCACGTTGCAGGCCCCGCACTCGCCCTGCGAGCAGCCGTCCTTGGCGCCCGCGAGACCGAGCCGCTCGCGCAGCACGTACAGCAGGGACTCGCCGATCCAGGCGTCGGTGACCGGGCGGTCGGTGCCGTTGACGCGCAGGACGTAGGAGCCGAGGGGGTGGTCGTCGTGCGGCGGCAGGGGCGCGGCGGCCGGCTCCCCGGCCTCCTCGGCCGCGGACTCCCCGGCGGCGCCCTCGGCGCCCTCGGCGTCGTCGTCCGGCGCGGGCGCGCCCGCGGTGCCCTCGGGTACGGCCGCCGGGGGCGCGGACGCGGCCGGGCCGGCGGGGTCCGCCGGGCCGGTGGCCGCCGCGGGGCCGGATGCGTCAGGTGTGCCGGTCGCGTCGGGCGTGCCGGACACGTCGGGTGTGCCGGTCGCGTCGGGCGTGCCGGACGGGTCGGCGGGGTGCGTCGGGTGAGCCCCCGTCACGGAGCCCTCGGCGTCCGCCGGGTCGGGCGCGGCAGCCGTGGCCGCCGTTGTGGCGGGCCGGGGCGCGCCGCCCGGGGCGGCGTGCCGCTCGTGGCCCGCGAGGGTGTCAGCGGGGCGCTCAGGGGCTTCGGCGAGGCCGTGGGTCTCCGTCCCCGGCGCCGCCGCGGGCTCGGCCGACCGGGGGGCCGGCCGCGCCGGTCCGCCGTGCGGGCCGGCGTCGGCGGTGTCGCCGTGAGCCGTCCGGGGGTGCCCGGCGGCCGCGTGCCCGCTCCCGGCGTGCGGACCGTCCGCGTGACCGCTCCCAGCGTGCGGGGCGTCGGCGTACTCGCTCCCGGCGTGACCGGCGCCCTCGTGACCGGCGCCCTCGTGTCCGCTCCCGGCGTGTCCGGCGCCCTCGTGTCCGCTCCCGGCGTGACCGGCGCCCTCGTGACCGGCGCCCTCGTGACCGCTCCCGGCGTGGCCGTCCTCCGCGTGCGCGGTGTCCGCCCGGCCGTCCTGCGGGAACGGGGTTCCGTGACCGGTGGCCGGGCCGTGCCCGTAGCCGTCCTCCGGGGCCTCCGGCGCGTAGGCCCCCTCCGGCGCGTAGCCGTCCTCCGGGGCGTAGCCGTCCTCCGGGGCGTAGCCGTCCTCTGGGGCGTAGCCGTCCTCCGGGGCGTACGCGTCCGGCGCGGGGCCCGGGGCGGCGCCCGCCGGGTGCGTGCCGGTGTGGTCGGGCAGGCCCGGGTGGCCGGTGTGGGCGTCCTGCTCGGGGGTGGCCGGCCGGCCCGGGGACTCGCCCCACGCGTGGCCGGCGCCGTCCGTCGCCCAGGGCGCCGGCGCGCCGCCCGGCAGCGTGGCCGGCGGAGTGCCGCCCCACTGCTCGACCAGCGAGGACGTGGTGTACTCGCCCGATTCGTCCGGGAGATCGCCGCCGGCGACGGGGATGGACCACTGCCCGGTGACATCGTGTCCCGGGGCGGCCGGTGCCACGGGGTCCTCGAAGGTCCAGTGCTGGGTGGCGCCCGGCTGGTAGGTGAACCGGTCGTCCGCGGCCTCCGGCTGGGCCGGCGCGGCGTTCGCGTCGGGCCACCGGCCGCCTCCGTCGGGCGTGGGCCAGTCGTCGACGGCGCCCTCCGCGCGCCTGGCCGCTATCCGCGGCGGCACGTAGCCGTGTCCGGGCGCGGCCAGCGGACTGTCGCCGTTCAGCAGGGCGTCGATGCCGCCCTCGGGGAGTTTGACGAAGGCGGTGGCGCCGTCGTCGTAGTCGCCCTGGGGCAGCGGGTTCCAGCGTCCGCCGCCCTGGGGCGTGCCCTCTCCGTGCTGGTCGTCGGTCACGACAGCGCCCTCCCCAGTGCTCGTCGGGCCAGCGCGGCGACAGTGCGCCGCAGGTGCAGTACGGCGGGCGGCAAGGGGGTCACCGAGCCGTCGGGCTCGGGGACCGGGTCCGGGATGCAGGCCGCGGCGACGTACTCCCCGAAGGCGTGCAGGGCCTCCGGGACGAGGGCGCGGTCGTTGTCCCAGTCGATGAGCCGCGCGACCCACTCCTCGGCCTCCAGGGGCCGCAGCGGCATCGGCGCTATGGCCCCCACCGCGCAGCGCACACCGCGCCGGGCGGGGTCGAGGACGAGGGCCACGGAGGCGAGCGCGCGCCCCGGGCCGGTGCGTCCGGTCGCCTTCAGGAAGACCTGCGGGGCGTGCAGCAGCGGTACGCGCACGTAGCCGATGAGTTCGCCGCCGCGCAGCATCTCCACACCGGCCAGCAGGTGCGACACCGGGATCTCCCGGCGGGCCCCGCCCGGGCCCGCGATGATCAGTGTCGCCTCCAGGGCGGCCAGCACCGGCAGCGCGTCCCCGGTGGGGGCGGCCGTGGCGATGTTGCCGCCGAGGGTGCCGGCGTTGCGGATGTGCGGCGGGCCCGCGGCGCGCGCGGCGGCGGCGAGCGCCGGGATCAGGGCCGCGAAGTCGGGGCGGCCCATGCGCGCGTGGGTGAGGCCCGCGCCGAGCAGTGCGTGGCCGTCCTGGTACTGCCAGCCGCGGATCTCGCTGATCCGGCCGAGGCCCACCAGGGCGGCGGGCCGGAGCTGGCCGGAGTTGACGGCGGCCATCAGGTCGGTGCCGCCCGCCACGGGGACCGCGGCGGGCATGGCGGCCAGTGCCGCCACGGCCTCGTCCAGTGTCGTGGGCAACGTGACGGCCTGCGCCGTCTGCGGTGCGTGCGTGGTCAAACCGGCTGCCCCTTCCCGCTGCCCCACATGGTCCCGCCTGTGTTGCCGTACGGTACGTGCTGACAGGGCGGACGACGCAACTCTGGCACATCTTCGCAACGCTCGAACGCGGGGGTCCGCTAGGAGGCATTCGCCCACCTCACCAGGGGGATGGTCCGTTTTCGTACGGCATTGCCGGTGCGCACGGATTGCCACTCTTCGGTGATCCTGGCGGTATTTTTCCGTTACCTGTTCGGGGCGGCCCGCGCCGCCGTCACCGGTTCGGCGGCGGCCCCTCGATCGGGCGGCCGAGCACGCCGGGGCGCCGCTGCCAGGGGCGGGGGCCGGTGGGTGGCCGGTAGGCGACGCCCAGGGCGTCAAGTCGCCGGTAGTGGGCGGCCATCCGGCGTTCGAAGTCCGCGAAGTCCCGTTCCGCCGGGGCGGGCAGCCGGCTCCAGGCGACCTCGGCGAAGGCCGCGAGGCGGGGGAAGGTCTGGTAGTCCACGCGCGCCGCGTCCTCCATCACCTCGGTCCACACGTTGGCCTGGGTGCCCAGCACCCGCCGGGCCTCGTCCGCGGTGAGCCCGTCCGGCACCGGCTCGAACCGGTAGACGTCCTCCAGCGTGCGCACGAAACCGATCGGCACGGGCTCGTCCTCGCCCGGCGCCTGACGGTGGTCCAGGTACACGTACTGCTCGGGGCACATGACCACGTCGTGGCCCGCCCGCGCCGCCGCGACGCCGCCTCCGTAGCCGCGCCAGGAGGAGACGGCCGCGCCCGGGGCGAGCCCGCCCTCCAGGATCTCGTCCCAGCCGATGAGGCGGCGTCCGCGCGCGGCGAGCCAGGCGTCGAAGTGCCCGATGAACCAGGACTGGAGGCCGTCCTCGTCGGTGAGCCCGAGGTCCGCGATCCGGGTCTTGGCCGCCACGGACTCGGTCCACTGCTCCTTGCGGCACTCGTCGCCGCCCACGTGGACGAACTCCGAGAATCCGGCGGCGTCCGCGGGGAACAGCTCCAGGACCTCCTCGAACACCCCTTCGTAGAACCGCAGGGTGGTGTCGGTGGGAGCCAGCACGTTGGCCGAGATGCCCCAGGTGTCCCAGACGGAGAGGGCGGTGGTGTCGACGACGTCGGTGTTGCCGAGTTCGGGGTACGCGGCGACGGCGGCCTGCGAGTGGCCCGGCACGTCGATCTCCGGGACGACGCTGATGTGCCGTTCGGCGGCGTAGGCGACGATCTCGCGGATGTCGTCCTGGGTGTAGTAGCCGCCGTGGGGTTTCTCGTCCCAGAGCGGCGAGGCCCGGTGGCCGAATTTGGTCCGTGAGCGCCAGGAAGCGATTTCGGCCAGTTTCGGGTACCGCTTGATCTCGATGCGCCAGCCCTGGTCGTCCGTCAGGTGGAAGTGCAGGACGTTGAGTTTGTGCGCGGCCATCAGGTCCAGATAGCGCAGCACGCCCTCCTTGGGCATGAAGTGGCGGGCGACGTCGAGGAGGAGGCCGCGCCAGCGGAACCGGGGGGCGTCCTCGACGACCTGCCGGGGGACGGCGAGGGCGGCGCCCGGCCGTACGGGGGCGCGCCGGAAGGCGTCGGGGCCGAGCAGCTGGCGCAGGGTCTGCGCGCCCCAGAACACGCCGGCGGGCCCGCCGCCGCGGATCTCCACGCCCCGCCCGGCGGCGGCGTCGATCCGGTACGCCTCGGGCTCCAGGGTGTCGTCCAGGAGCAGCCGTACGCAGTCCTGGGCGTCTCGCGGACCGGGGCGCAGCGGCAGCCCCAGGGCCGCGCCGAGAGTGGCGCGCAGCCAGCGTTCGGCGCGCTCCGTGCCCGGACCGGCCCACAGCACGGTGTCCCGGCCGAGCGGCACACCGGCCCCCGCCGGTTCCTCGACGGCGCGCGGCGCCGGAATCAGTTCCACGACATCAGCCCCTCAGCCCACGGTCGTTGCACATGACGCAACGACCTTTGCTTCCTGCACAACGCGTGCACCACGCATCGAAGGCTAGGGACTGCGCGGGGACCCCACAAGAGGTCTGGACCACTCGGCGGCCGGAAAACACGAAGATCCCCGGGACGCGCCTGACACGCGCCCCGGGGATCTCGGCACCACCGGGCGGAGGGGGGCCTACTTCTTGTCGCCGCCCTTGCCGCCCTTGTCCTCGCCGCCGCTGCCCATGGACTCGTAGATCTCCTTGCACATGGGACACACGGGGTACTTCTTCGGGTCGCGGCCCGGCACCCATACCTTGCCGCACAGCGCCACGACGGGCGTGCCGTCGAGGGCGCTCGCCATGATCTTGTCCTTCTGGACGTAGTGGGCGAAGCGCTCGTGGTCACCGTCGCCGTGGGACACCTGTGGCGTCGGCTCTACGAGGGTCCCCGTACCAGTCCCGCGCTCGGGCTCAAGAGTGCTCATACCGCCCAGGGTACTGAAAGCTCACACGCATCAGTTGAGCGAAGGGTCGTCCGGATACGTGGCCACCATCGCCAGCTCGTTGCGCTGCCGGCGCAGCACCTCGCGCCAGAGTCTCTCCGGGGCCGGCGAGGACACGTCGCCCGGCTCGGACTCCACGACGTACCAGGCGCCCTCCACCAGCTCCTCCTCCAGCTGGCCCGGGCCCCATCCGGCGTATCCGGCGAAGATGCGCAGGCTGCCGACGGCGGCGGCGAGCAGTTCCGGCGGTGCCTCCAGGTCGACCAGCCCGATCGCGCCGTGCACCCGCCGCCAGCCGAGCGGCGCGCCGTCCCCGCTCGCGCCGCCGGGGATGACGGCGACGCCGAGCGCGGAGTCCAGCGAGACGGGTCCGCCCTGGAAGACGACGCCGGGCTCGCCGGCGAGGTCGGCCCAGCCCTCCAGGATGTCGCCGACGACCACCGGTGTGGGCCGGTTGAGGACGACACCGAGGGAGCCCTCCTCGTCGTGGTCGAGAAGGAGCACGACCGCACGGTCGAAGTTCGGGTCCGCCAGGGCGGGGGTGGCCACGAGCAGCCGCCCTGTGAGCGAGGACACCTCGGTCATGCCAGACATGATCCCGCATCTTCCCCCGGAGTGGGGAGCCAATCGGGGGCACCGGAGTGAAGCCAGCTCAGGCGCGGGGGCGCGGCCCCGGCGCACCCGCACCACGACGGTGACCCCATGTGCCCGATGAGGAACGGTTCGTGTTGTGACACAGCTATGACGTGGCTGGGCGGTCCTTGGGCTTACGGGAGGGGGGTAATCGGCGATTACCCTGTCTTCCCGGCCCCTGCGCACAGTGATCGGCCGGCCCCTGACCAACTCATCGGAACGCGAGATTCATGACCGTCAACGACGATGTCCTGCTTGTCCACGGCGGAACCCCGCTGGAGGGCGAGATCCGTGTCCGCGGTGCGAAGAACCTCGTGCCGAAGGCCATGGTCGCCGCCCTGCTGGGCAGCGGCCCCAGCCGACTGCGCAATGTTCCGGACATCCGTGACGTGCGGGTCGTCCGGGGTCTGCTCCAGCTGCACGGGGTGACGGTCCGTCCGGGCGAGGAGCCCGGCGAACTGGTGATGGACCCCACGCACGTCGAGAGCGCCAACGTGGCCGACATCGATGCCCACGCGGGTTCCAGCCGTATCCCGATCCTCTTCTGCGGCCCCCTCCTGCACCGCCTCGGCCACGCGTTCATCCCGGGCCTCGGCGGCTGCGACATCGGCGGCCGGCCCATCGACTTCCACTTCGACGTGCTGCGGCAGTTCGGCGCGACCATCGAGAAGCGGGCCGACGGGCAGTACCTGGAGGCGCCGAAGGGCCTGCGCGGCACGAAGATCCGGCTGCCGTACCCGTCCGTCGGCGCGACCGAGCAGGTGCTGCTGACGGCCGTACTGGCCGAGGGCGTCACGGAGTTGTCCAACGCGGCCGTGGAGCCGGAGATCGAGGACCTCATCTGCGTGCTGCAGAAGATGGGCGCGATCATCGCGATGGACACCGACCGGACGATCCGGATCACCGGTGTGGAGAAGCTCGGCGGCTACACCCACCGTGCCCTCTCGGACCGTCTGGAGGCCGCGTCCTGGGCGTCGGCCGCCCTCGCGACCAACGGCAACATCTACGTCCGCGGCGCGCAGCAGCGCTCGATGATGACGTTCCTGAACACCTACCGGAAGGTGGGCGGTGCCTTCGAGATCGACGACGAGGGCATCCGCTTCTGGCACCCCGGTGGCCAGTTGAAGTCCATCGCCCTGGAGACGGACGTCCACCCGGGCTTCCAGACCGACTGGCAGCAGCCGCTGGTCGTGGCCCTGACCCAGGCCACCGGCCTGTCCATCATCCACGAGACGGTGTACGAGTCCCGGCTCGGTTTCACCTCGGCGCTGAACCAGATGGGCGCGCACATCCAGCTCTACCGCGAGTGCCTGGGCGGCTCGGACTGCCGTTTCGGCCAGCGCAACTTCCTGCACTCCGCGGTCGTCTCCGGCCCCACCCGGCTCCAGGGCGCCGACCTGGTCATCCCCGACCTGCGCGGCGGCTTCTCGTACCTCATCGCGGCCCTGGCCGCCGAGGGCACGTCCCGGGTCCACGGCATCGACCTGATCAACCGCGGCTACGAGAACTTCATGGAGAAGCTCGTGGAACTGGGCGCGAAGGTCGAGCTGCCCGGCAAGGCCCTCGGCTGACCCCACCGCCTCCCCCGCTCCCCGGCCGCGGACGGCACCGCCCCCGGCCGGGGACCGGCGCGGCGCCCCCGGACGGGCGCGGCGGGGAACGACACGGGCAACGGGGAACGACGGCGAGGTTGCCGGGCGGGACGCCCGGTTGACGGGACCTGAAGCCCCAGACACGGCCGTACGACGAAGGGGCGGCCCTCCGGTGAAGGAGGGCCGCCCCTTTGGCGTCTCAGGCTGGGCTGCGCCCCTGAGGTGGCGCGGGGAACTGCTCGGCCGGCCAGCACCGGCCTGCAGTCGCCCACGGCGCTCGAAGGGGAGCGCTTACTTGCCCTTGGCGGCTTCCTTGAGCTTGCTGCCCGCGGTGACCTTCACGCTGAAGCCGGCCGGGATGTTGATGGGCTCGCCGGTCTGCGGGTTGCGCGCGGTGCGAGCGGCACGGTGGGTGCGCTCGAAGGTCAGGAAGCCGGGGATGGTGACCTTCTCGTCGCCCTTGGCGACGATCTCGCCGACGGTCTCGGCGAACGCGGCCAGCACGGCGTCGGCGTCCTTGCGGGTCACCTCGGCGCGGTCGGCCAGCGCGGCCACCAGCTCACTGCGGTTCATGTTGTTACTCCCGTGTTTTTCTTGCCGTTGGGGTGTGCCACGCGGCGGAGCCGCCCGAGGCACTGCGATGCCGATGCGCTCGCGCCCAGGGACGCATCCTGCCCCTACCTGCGGCGGGAAAGCCAATCCGGCACCCGTAGGAGTCGTGAGAACACCCTGGGGAGTCACACGAAAAGCGCCCGCTCGGCCGTCACCCTAGAGCGCGCCCGGCATCGCGTGGTTCCACGACGCGCCGGTGCGGGGGGCTGCCGTGGTGATCCTCACAGCCCCTCGCACAGTACGCCACGCCGTGGTCAGGCCGTCGCGCCGGCCGCCTTGGCGGCCTCGCGGACCGCTCCGGCCACCGCGCCCGCGACCTTGTCGTTGAAGACGCTGGGGATGATGTAGTTCGGGTTCAGCTCGTCCTCGCTCACCACGTCGGCGAGGGCCTTCGCGGCAGCGAGCATCATCTCGGTGTTCACCGTCCGGGACTGGGCGTCCAGCAGGCCGCGGAAGACACCCGGGAAGACCAGCACGTTGTTGATCTGGTTCGGGAAGTCGGAACGGCCGGTGGCCACGACGGCCGCCGTCTGCCGGGCGATCGCCGGGTCCACCTCGGGGTCCGGGTTCGCGAGCGCGAACACGATCGCGCCCTCGGCCATGGCGGCCACGTCGTCGCCGTCCAGGACGTTCGGGGCGGAGACGCCGATGAAGACGTCGGCGCCGCGCACGGCCTCCCTCAGGGTGCCGGTCAGGCCCTCGGGGTTGGTGTTGTCGGCGATCCAGCGCAGCGGCGAGTCGGCCGGGGCGTTCACCAGGTCCTCGCGGCCGGCGTGGACGACACCGTGGATGTCGGCGACGACCGCGTTCTTCACACCGGCGGCCAGCAGCAGCTTGAGGATGGCCGTACCGGCCGCGCCGGCGCCGGACATGACGACCTGGATGTTCTCGATCGCCTTGGTCGTGACGCGCAGGGCGTTGGTCAGGGCGGCGAGGACGACGATCGCGGTGCCGTGCTGGTCGTCGTGGAAGACGGGGATGTCGAGGGCCTCGCGCAGCCGGGCCTCGATCTCGAAGCAGCGGGGCGCGGAGATGTCCTCCAGGTTGATGCCGGCGAAGCCCGGGGCGATGGCCTTGACGATCTCCACGATCGCGTCGGTGTCCTGGGTGTCCAGGCAGATCGGCCAGGCGTCGATGCCGGCGAAGCGCTTGAAGAGGGCCGCCTTGCCCTCCATGACGGGCAGCGCGGCCTTGGGGCCGATGTTGCCGAGGCCGAGCACGGCGGAACCGTCCGTCACGACCGCAACGGAGTTGCGCTTGATGGTGAGGCGGCGGGCGTCCTCGGGGTTCTCGGCGATGGCCATGCAGACCCGGGCCACGCCCGGCGTGTAGACCATGGAGAGGTCGTCACGGTTGCGGATGGGGTGCTTCGACGCCATCTCGATCTTGCCGCCGAGGTGCATCAGGAACGTACGGTCGGAGACCTTGCCGAGGGTGACGCCCTCGATGCCGCGCAGCTTCTCGACGATCTCCTCGGCGTGGGCCGTGGAGGTGGCCGCGATGGTGACGTCGATACGGAGCTTCTCGTGGCCGGACGCGGTGACGTCGAGGCCGGTGACCGAGCCTCCGGAGGACTCCACGGCGTTGGTGAGCTGCGAGACGGCGGTTCCGCTCGCGGGCACCTCCAGCCGGATCGTCATCGAGTAGGAGACGCTGGGCGCCGTTGCCATGGCCGACTTCCTCTGCTTTCACCGTGTCGCGAGTTGTGCCGTCCGATCGTCGCACCTACCGCTCAGTACGTGGTAGTCGCCCCGAGTTGCGGACGTTGTGTTCACACGCGACCGACCGAGGGGTGCTGATTTCGGAAACCTACTTCCACCATACGAGATTCGATCAGGTGTGGAAAGAGGCCGACAGGGCAAAGAAAGAGGCCCACGTCACATGCGTGACGTGGGCCTCCCACGTTCATGACACCGACCCGCCATGCTCGCCTCGCGGCAAGTGGTCCCTCTGAGGGACGAAGGTTGGGCCCGGGGGCTTGGATCGGGCCGGTGCCACACCAAGGCTAACAAACGGATGCCGAAAGCCCATTCCCGCGCCGGGAGATCCTGGGCACTAATCCCGCAGCAGGTCCGCGACGCCCGCCTCGTCCGGCTCGTCCCGCTCCCCCGACACCACCGTCAGCTGCTGGGTGGCCCGGGTCAGCGCCACGTACAGCACCCGCAGCCCGGCCGGCGACTCGTCGGCGATCTCCGCGGGCGAGACGACGACCGTCGCGTCGTACTCCAGGCCCTTGGCCTCCAGGCTGCCGAGGGCCACCACCCGGTCGCCGAGCCCCGCCAGCCAGCGCCGGGCCTCCTCGCGCCGGTTCATCGCGACGACCACGCCGACCGTGCCGTCCACCAGCCCGAGCAGCCGCTCGGCCTCGGACCGCACGGTCTTCTCCCACGAGTCCCGTACGACGGTGAAGCGCGGCTCGACCCCGGTGGACCGGACGGCGGACGGGGCCTCGGAGCCGGGCATGGCGAGCGCGAGCACCTTCGCGGCCAGCTCGGCGATCTCGGCCGGGTTGCGGTAGTTCACGGTGAGCTGGAAGCGGCGCCGGGGCCGGGTGCCCAGGGCCTCGTCACGAGCCTCGGCCGCCTCGTCCGGGTCGGACCAGGACGACTGCGCGGGGTCGCCCACGACCGTCCAGGTGGCGTGCCGGCCGCGGCGGCCGACCATGCGCCACTGCATCGGCGTGAGGTCCTGCGCCTCGTCCACGATGACGTGCGCGTACTCGGTGCGCTCCTGCGCGAGCCGCTCGGCCCGCTCCCGCTGCGTCTCCTCGCGCACCGGCATCAGCTCCTCCAGGCCGGTGAGCTGGTCCAGCGGGTCGAGTTCGCGCTTCTTCCTCGGCCGGGCCGGCGCGCCCAGGATCGCCTGGAGTTCGTCGAGCATGGCGATGTCGTGCACCGTGTGGCCGTCCCGCCGCAGCGAGCGGGCCACCTTGCGGACCTCGCCGGGGTTGAGGACGCGCCGGGCCCAGCGGCCGAGCCGTCTGTCGTCGGCCATGGCGGTGAGCACGGTCTTCGGGGTCAGCTCGGGCCACCAGGCGTCGAGGAAGCCGATGAACGCGTCCTCGCCGGTGATGTCCTCGTCGAACGAGGAGCGCAGTTCGGCGGCCAGCTCCGGGTCGGCGTGCCGGGAACCGGCGCCGGACTTGGCCCACAGGGCGTCCAGCAGCAGCTTGCGGGCGCGCGGGCGGAGCAGGTTGACGGGCGCGGTGCCGCCGAGCGCGGTACGGCGGATACGTTCCAGCTCACCGGCCTCCAGTTCGAGCCGGCGGCCGAAGGCGACGACCCGCAGGCGCGAGGGCGGGCCGTCGAAGGCCGGCTGCTCGCCGTCCTCGTCCAGGGCGAGCTGCCCCGCCGGAGCGGCCGGGCCCATCTCCAGAGCCCCCCGGGCGGCCTTCCGCAGCACCTTCAGCATGCGGTACGAGCCCTTGGCGCGGGCCACGGACGGGGAGTCGTACAGGGTGGCCTCCGCGCCGTCGACGAGCGAGCCGATCGCGCGGATGGCGACCTGGCCCTCCTCGCCCAGCGAGGGCAGCACGCCTTCGGTGTAGGCCACGAGCAGCGGGGTCGGCGAGACGATCAGGATGCCGCCCGCGTAGCGTCTGCGGTCCTGGTAGAGCAGGTAGGCGGCGCGGTGCAGGGCGACCGCGGTCTTGCCGGTGCCCGGCCCGCCCTCCACGTAGGTGATGGAGGCGGCGGGGGCCCGGATGACCATGTCCTGCTCGGCCTGGATGGACGAGACGATGTCCCGCATGGTGTGGCCGCGGGCCTGGCCGAGGGCGGCCATCAGGGCGCCGTCGCCGATGACGGGCAGCTCGCGGCCGTCCAGGGAGGCCGTCAGCTCGGGCCGCATCAGGTCGTCCTCGACGCCGAGCACCTGGCGCCCCTTGGAGCGGATGACCCGGCGCCGGACCACCCGTCCCGGCTCCACGGGCGTGGCCCGGTAGAAGGGCGCGGCGGCGGGGGCCCGCCAGTCGATGACCAGCGGGGAGTAGTCCTCGTCGAGGACGCCGATCCGGCCGATGTGCAGGGTCTCGGCGATGTCGGCGGTGTTGTCCGGCCGCACGGCGCCTTCCGCCGGCTCGACCGCCGTGTAGGCCCCGTCGGGCCCCTTCTTCCCGTCCTTGCCGAGGAGCAGGTCGATCCGGCCGAAGAGGAAGTCCTCGAACTCGTTGTTCAGCCGGTTCAGGTGGACACCTGCCCGGAAGACCTGCGCGTCCCGCTCGGCGAGCGCGCCGGGCGTGCCGACCTGGCCGCGCTGGGCCGCGTCGTGCATCAGGAACTCGGCTTCGTGGATCTTCTCCTCCAGCCGCCGGTACACCCGGTCCAGGTGTTCCTGTTCGACGCTGATCTCCCGGTCACGGACGGAATCTTGTGCGTCGTGTACCGAGCCGACCGCGGACTGCTGAACCTGAGCGGCCACCGGGCCCCCTTCTGACGTGCTGGGCAGCCGTCAACCGTACGCGAAGGGGGCCCGTCAAAGCTACGGGGCCGGGAGGCCCGGGGGCCGCGGCCCCCGGGGACGGCACCCGTCAGGCGTCGACCTGCACCAGCTTCTTGCCCTCGAAGGTCACGACCTCGAAGTGGTCGATCTCGTTCGGCTGGAAGGCCGCCGCGCCGCCGATGTAGAGCGGGTTCTTGGCGGTCTCCGTCTTGGCGCCCGGGATGCCGTACCCCCAGTCGGGCACGGACCACGACGACATGGTCACGCGCTGCCCGTTCTTGGCGACGAGGACCAGGGAGCACTTCAGCGGGCCCTTGACGTTCTTCAGTTCCAGGACGGCCTGGGTGCCCCAGTCCTTCTGCGCCATGCCGACGGTGGCGCTGACGTGGGACGCCGGGTCCGTGGCCGACTTCTTGTCGGACATCGTCTCGAAGGTCGCCTGGGCGGGCGTCGCCGTGACCTGCTTGCCCCCGTCCGAGCCGCCGTTGACGGCCACCGCGGCCAGCGGGCCCGCGATGATCAGTGCCGCCGCAGCCGCGATCATGTAGAAGCTGCGCCGGCGCTTCTGGGCTCGCTTCTCGGCGACCTCGTCGACCAGCTTCTCCACCAGCCGCGGACTGGGTCTGGCGGACAGGGAGTCGCCGATCGCGGGCGTGCTGCCGGAGCCCGGCAGGTCCGCGAGCGCGGCCAGCATCGGCTCCATCCCGGCCAGCTCGTCCAGCTGCTGGGCGCACCACTCGCAGCCGGCGAGATGCGCCTCGAAAGCGGTTGCCTCGGCGTCGTCGAGAATCCCGAGGGCATAGGCGCCGACGGTCTCGTGCTCGCTCGGCACCGAAGATCCCTGACTGGGGTTCATGGGCCCAGACATACCCGGACCACCCGGGCCGAATCCCTGCATCCCCCCGTACCCGTTGCTCATCACGCCGTCACCCCCCGCTCCTCCAGTGCCAGCTTCATCGACCGCAGGGCGTAGAACACCCGGGAACGGACCGTTCCGCTTGGTATGCCCAGTGTTTCGGCCGCCTCATTGACGGTACGCCCCTTGAAGTACGTCTCGACGAGCACCTCCCGGTGGGCCGGGGTCAGGTCGTCGAGCGCGTCAGACAGCGTCATCAGCCACAGCGCCTTGTCGATCTCGTCCTCCGCGGGGATGACCTCCAGCGGCGACGGATCGACCTCCTGCGGCCGGGCCTGCCGGCTGCGGTGGCCGTCGATGACGATGCGGCGCGCGACCGTCACCAGCCAGGGGCGTACCGAACCGGTCGCCCGATTGAGCTGACCGGCGTTCTTCCAGGCACGGATGAGCGTTTCCTGTACGACGTCCTCGGCGCGCTGCCGATCGCCGGCGACCAGCCGCAGGACATACGCGAGCAGGGGCCCCGCGTGCTCCCGGTACAGGGCACGCATCAGCTCCTCATCGGGTTCAGAGGGCTGTGATGAGGACATGCGATGTCGGGCCCTCGCTCCACGTTCATTGGCCACGGCCGCATCCTTGCGCACGCCCACCTCCGGTGTCCGGGGGTTCCCCCAGTCGGTCGCTCGCCCACCCGTACGGACCGGGGTGCCCGCGTGTTCAAACCGGAGTGACAGATTTCTTGAGGACGGTGTGACGAGCGGGACATGCGTGCACATTCCCACCGCATGATCTTTACATTTCCGACACATTGCCGAAGACGCCCGGAGATGCCCGTGTACGGGCCAACTAAACCTGGTGTTACGGAAATCACTCGTGTCCCGGACGTCCCGGCACCCTCACGCCCGCGTCAGCGCGGCCCGTCGCCGGTGCCGGGCGACCCGCTCCCGGTTCCCGCACACCTCGCTGGAACACCAGCGCCGACGCCGCCCACGGGACGTGTCGAGGTACACCAGGGGGCAATTGTCCCCCTCGCACTCCCGCACGGCGGCCCACGCGACGGGATCGGTGAGCAGCTCGACGGCGTCCCGCGCGACGACGGCGAGCAGCGCGGCGCAGCCGGGCGGACCGGCCAGCTCCCGCAGAAGACGGCCGTCCGCCCCGCGCACGGCGAGAGGCGCGGGGGGCGCGGCCCGCGCGGCCTCGTTCACGCGGTCCAGCGCACGCCCGCAGCCCGGTGCCGGAACGCCCCGCGCGCTCCGCACCAGCAGCTCCACGTCTCCCCGCAGTTCCCGGAAGCCCGCCGGCCAGGACCCGTCGGCATGGTCCAGCGGCGTCCCGGCCGGCACCAGTCCGGCGCCCGCGATCCACGCGCGCAACGCCCCCGTGCCGTCGAGCCGTTCGCCCGGATGCGTGGTGGCGAGCAGGTCCAGGCAGACCCGCCCGGCATCGAATCGCAGCTCGTACGCGGGCGTGGCGCCACCGAATGCCATGTGCGAGTCACCGCCTGGGCAGGAACCGTGCGGAAGCGTGCGGGGAACCGCTCCGGGGGGACCGTCGCGTTCCTCACCTCTCACAGTGCCTGCTCGCCGGGTGCGCCGGAACCCCTCGTACCGGCTGGTGTTGCGCGCCCGATCCCCGCTAGGGCCTGTCGGACAGGCCCTAGGCGTCGGCGTACTTCGCGTCCGCCGCCGGATCGAGCGCCAGCCGGTACCCCCGCTTCACCACCGTCTGGATCAGCCTGGGCGCGCCCAGTGCCGTGCGCAGGCGGGCCATCGCCGTCTCGACGGCGTGCTCGTCGCGGCCCGCGCCGGGCAGGGCCCTGAGCAGATCCGCGCGGGCCACCACCCAGCCGGGGCGGCGGGAGAGCACGCGCAGGAGGGACATGCCGGCCGGCGGGACCGGCTTCAGCTCGCCGTCCACCACGACCGCGTGGCCGCGGATCTCCATCCGGTGGCCGGCGACGGGCAACGAGCGGGCCCGGGACGGGAGTTCCTGACACAGCAGCTGGACCAGGGGGCCGAGGCGGAAGCGTGCCGGCTGGACCGTGTCCACCCCGCGGGCCTGGAGGGGAAGCGCGGTGACCGGGCCCACGCAGGCCGGCAGGACGTCGTGGGCCAGCGCCGACAGCAGGTCGTCCAGCAGCCCGCGGTCCTCCGCGCGGGAGAGCAGCGAGGCCGCCGCGGGGGCGCTGGTGAAGGTGAGGGCGTCCAGGCCGCGGGTGACGGCCGCGTCCAGCAGACGGTCCAGGGGGCCGAGGTCCGCCGGGGGCATCCAGCGGTAGACCGGGACGGGGAGCACCTCCGCCCCGGCGGCGCGCAGCGACTCGACGAATCCGGGCAGGGGTTCGCCGTGGAGCTGTACGGCGACGCGGTTGCCGTCGACGCCTTCCTCCAGCAGCCGGTCGAGCACCTCGGCCAGCGACTCCGAGGACGGCGACCACTCCTCCGTCAGTCCGGCCGCCCGGACGGCACCCTTGACCTTCGGACCGCGGGCCAGCAGCCGCACCCCGCGCAGCCGCCCCAGCAGGTGCTCGCCGAGCCCCCAGCCGTCGGCGGCCTCGACCCAGCCGCGGAAGCCGATCGCGGTGGTGGCCACCACGACGTCCGGCGCCCGGTCGATGATCTCCTTCGTGGCGGCCAGCAGTTCGCTGTCGTCGGCGAGCGGCACGATCCGCAGGGCGGGGGCGTGCAGGACGGTGGCGCCGCGCCGCTGGAGCAGGGCGCCCAGCTCGTCAGCCCGGCGCGCGGCGGTGACGCCCACGGTGAACCCGGCGAGGGGACCGTGCTCGGATTGCTGCTCTTCGTCGTACATGGGCTCTCCTAGCTGACCGGCACGCCGATCGAGCCTGTCAACGATCCGTGACAGGCTCGGTTCGACTCTATGTCGCCGGTGTTACGTCACACCTCGGCGTAGCTGAGCTCGGCCTTCTCCTGCGAAGCCGCTGTCGTGACCGTGGGCTGCCCGGCCGGGCGGCGAAGGTATACGGACCAGGTGACCGCGAAGCAGACGCCGTAGAAGGCGAGGAACGCGACGAACGCGCCCGTGCCGGAGCCGTAGGAGAGGAAGGACTGGCGGAAGGCGAGGTTGATGCCGACGCCGCCGAGCGCGCCGACCGCTCCGATGAGGCCCATCGAGGCGCCGGAGAGCCGCCGGCCGTGGGCGACGGCCGCCTCGCCCGTCAAACCCTGGGCCAGCGCCTTGGCCTGGAAGATGCCGGGGATCATCTTGTACGTCGAGCCGTTGCCGAGGCCGCTGAGCACGAACAGGACGACGAAGACGCAGACGAACAGCGGCAGCGACTTCCGCATGCCGGCCACGATGAGCACGGCGGTGGCGGCGGCCATGCCCACGTAGTTCCACAGGGTGATGCGGGCGCCGCCGTAGCGGTCGGCGAGCCGGCCGCCCACGGGGCGGATCAGGGAGCCGAGCAGCGGGCCGATGAAGGTGAGGTACGCCGCCTGCAACGGGGTCCGGCCGAACTCGTTCGTCAGCACCTGGCCGAAGGCGAAGCTGTAGCCGATGAAGGAGCCGAAGGTGCCGACGTAGAGGAAGGCCATGATCCAGGTGTGGGCGTCCCGCGCGGCGTCCTTGGCCGCTCCGGTGTCGTTGCGCACCGCGGCCAGGTTGTCCATGAACAGCGCGGCGAGCACGGCGGCCACGACGATCAGCGGGATGTAGATCCCGAGGAGCACCCGCGGGCCGCCGCTCGCGCCGATGACGGCGAGCGCGACCAGCTGGAGGACGGGCACCCCGATGTTGCCGCCGCCCGCGTTGAGCCCGAGCGCCCATCCTTTCTTCCGCAGCGGGAAGAAGGCGTTGATGTTGGTCATGGAGGAGGCGAAGTTGCCGCCGCCGATGCCGGCCAGCAGGCCCACCAGCAGGAAGGTGGAGAAGGACGTCCCCGGCTTCATCACGAGGAACGCGGCGACGCTCGGCACGAGCAGCAGACTCGCCGAGACGATCGTCCAGTTGCGCCCGCCGAAGACGGCCACGGCGAAGGTGTACGGCACCCGGACGACCGCGCCGACCAGCGTGACCACCGAGGTCAGCAGGAACTTGTCGGCCGGGGTGAGCCCGTACTCGGGCCCCATGAACAGCACCAGCACGGACCACAGGGTCCAGACGGAGAACCCGATGTGCTCGGAGAGCACGGAGAACCACAGGTTCCGGCGGGCGATCCGCTCCCCGGTCGCGTTCCAGAACTCCTCGTCCTCCGGATCCCAGCGCTCGATCCAGCGGCCACTGCGACGGGTTGGGGCTGGGGCTGTCATCACGCCTCCACGGGGCTCCGGCTGCTCGGTCTGCCAACCACTGACTGAGCCCGAAGGTAGGGAGGGCGCGTTTCCGGCCTGTGGCTGTGAGTGACCGCAAGGGAACGTTGCTCTCACTCGTCCGGGAAGCGGCCGGTGAGGCACGTCCGCGCCGCGGCCGCCGGCTCTGAAACCGCTCAAGTGACGTGCGGACGGCGACGCGGGCACGTCACCATGATCCCTATGAAGGGATTCGCGCACCTGAGCAAGAAGAACGACACCGTGCTGGTCATCCGGGACTCGGACCTGATCGCGGCGGCGCTGCGGGAGGCGCTGGCCGAGGCGTCGGACGAGGAGCGGCCGGGGCTGGAGCGGGCGGCCGCGCTCGTCACCGCCACCGCCGGCGCCGGCGAGGGCCGGCTGCGTGCCGACTGGGTGCGCGCCCGGCTGGCCGACGTCGGCTTCACCGGGGACATCGCCTCGGTCGCCGCCGTGAAGGCGCTGCGCCGGGCAGAGCCGACTCTGAGCCTGCTGGCGGCGGTCCAGTTGCAGAAGGAGGCGGTGGCCCGCCCCGCCTAGGGCAGGCCACCCCCGGTCATCCCGCCGGGCTCCCCGCGCGCGCGGGCTGCCGCCCGGCCGGTGCCGACGGAGGCGCCGCCACCCCTCCCGTGCGCCGCAGTTTCTGCCAGCGCAGCCGGCCGCCGGTGAGGGCGGTGATCCAGGACTGGAGCAGGACGACGTACATCAGCTGGCGGTAGAGCAGCTGTTGGAGGGGGAGGGAGAGCAGGGGGGTGAGCGGCTCCCGGTCGAGGTGGAAGGCGTAGGCCGCGCAGATCGCCTGCACCGCGAGGACGGCGGACCAGGCCGCGATCGTCCGTCCCGTCGGGCCGAACACCAGGCCGTAGACGAGGAACAGGTCGATCAGCGGGGCCAGCAGCGGGGCGACCACCGTGAAGAGGGAGACCAGGGGCAGGCCGACCCTGCCGAAGCGGCCGGAGGGACCCCGCTCGAACATCGCGCGGCGGTGCTTCCAGATGGCCTGCATGGTGCCGTACGACCAGCGGTAGCGCTGGGACCACAGCTGCTGGACCGACTCGGGCGCCTCCGTCCAGGCGCGGGCCTTCTCGGCGTACACCACGCGCCAGCCGTCCCGGTGCAGGGCCATCGTGACGTCGGTGTCCTCGGCGAGCGTGTCGTCGCTCATGCCGCCGACGCGCTCCAGCGCGGACTTGCGGAACGCCCCGACCGCGCCGGGGATGGTCGGCATGCACCGCAGGACGTCGTACATCCGGCGGTCGAGGTTGAAGCCCATCACGTACTCGATGTGCTGCCAGGCCCCGATGAGCCGGTTCTTGTTGCCCACCTTGGCGTTGCCGGCGACCGCGCCGACGCCCGGGTCGGCGAAGGGCTGGACGAGTTCGCGGACGGTGGCCGGTTCGAAGACGGTGTCGCCGTCCATCATCACGACCAGATCGTGGCGGGCCTCGGCCAGGCCCCGGTTGAGGGCGGCGGGCTTGCCCGCGTTCTCCTGGCGGATCACCCGGACACCGGGCAGGTCCAGCGCCTCGACGAGGTCCGCGGTGCCGTCGGCGGAACCGTCGTCGATGACGAGCACCTCCACCGGGTGCTCGCCGCGCGTCAGCGAACGGACGGTGTGCTCAATGCACTTGGCCTCGTTGTACGCCGGTACCAGCACCGACACCGGTTCGGTGACCGGCTCGTCGCCCCAGCGGAAGTCGCTGCGCCGGGTGCGGCGGGTGTGCGCGCCGGACAGCAGCAGCATCAGCCCGAAGCGGGCGAGGACGAGGCAGCCGACGGCGGCGAGGCCGACGACCAGGACGCCGGTGATGTCGTCGGCCGCCCGCACCAGGAAGACCCACGCCCTGCCCTTCCACAGGTCGAGGCCCGTGACCTGGGTGTCCGCGCTCGGGGCGCGCAGTGCGCCGGTGAGGGTCTGGAAGGTGTAGCCCTGCTGCTGGAGCCGGGGCAGGAGGATGTCGAGCGCCTGGACGGTCTGGTGCCGGTCGCCGCCCGAGTCGTGCAGGAGGACGACCGCGCCCCGGCCGCCGTGGGGCGTGGCGTTGCGGACGATGCGCTCGACGCCCGGCTTGCGCCAGTCCTCGCTGTCGGTGTCGTCCATGACGGTGAGATAGCCGCGGCTGCCGATGTACCGCGTGACCGGCCACGACCTGTTGTCGATGGCGTTCGCGGAGGACGAGTACGGCGGCCGGAACAGCGAGCTGCGGATGCCGGCGGCTCCGGCGAGCGCCAGCTGGTTCTGGGACAGCTCCCAGTCGACGCGCCGCGTGGAGTGGTACGACAGGTCGGGGTGGCCGAAGGTGTGCAGACCCACCTCGTGTCCCTCGGCGACCATGCGCCGGACCAGCTCCGGGTGGCGTGAGGTCATGCTGCCGGTGACGAAGAAGACCGCGTGGGCGTGGTGCTTCCTCAGCACGTCGAGGACCCGTGGGGTCCAGGTCGGGTCGGGGCCGTCGTCGAAGGTGAGGACGATGCGGTGGTCCGGGACGCGCAGGCTGGCGCTGCGGCCGTCGCGGGTGTCGACGACCGGCCCGCCGTCCAGGATCCGCCGCGGCACCTCGTCGTTCGCCACGGCGGGCCGGACGCGGTGGTCCGCGAGGATCTCGTTGTGCACGTAGCCGCGCAGCATCAGCATCGCCAGGGTCGCGCCCAGGACCAGCAGGGGCAGCAGGTAGCGCAGCGGCAGCCGGGGGCGGCGCCGGGGGTGTGAAGCCATCTGTGGGTGTTCCGCCGGGTCAGAGGGTGAGCTTGGGGTGCGGGTGCCGGGTGCGGCCGGGCGGGGTGTGGGTACGGCCCGACGGGGTCGGCGTGGGAGCCGTGGCGGTGGCGGTGGCGGTGGCGGTGCCGGAGGCGGACGGGACCGGGGACTCGCCCGACGGGGCCGACGGGGCCGGGGAGCCGGTGATGCCGTCCTCGGCGCCGGGCGCGGAGGAGGTGCCGTCCGCCGGCCGGTCCGACGCCGAGGCGGCACCGGTACCGGCCGCGGGTGTTCCGCTGCCGGGTACGGCGGCGCCGGTCGCCGCGGCGCCCACGGCCGGCACGGTCACCGTGCCGGTACCCGGCGGAACCGGGGTCGTGGAGGCACTGGGCAGCGGCGAGGTCTCCACCTTGCCGGCGGGCCTGTCCTCGTGCTGCCCCGGGACCGGCAGCCAGGGGGCGGCGGAGTTCCCGGACAGCAGGGTGGCGACGATGAGGGCGGCGTAACCGGTGCAGGCGACGGCCACGGCCACGCCGAGGCGGCGGAAACGGCGGCTACGACGCCCCGACTCGTCCACGAACACCGGCCCGCCGGCCCCCCGCGGGCCGCCGGCGGCGGACACCGCGCCGAGCCGGACGTCGTCCAACCGCACGTCGTCCAACCGCACGTCGTCCAACCGCGCGTCGTCCAGCCGGACGGTCACGTCGTGCGGGGCCGGGACGGGGGCCGACGGATCGGCGCCGGGCTCGGCGGAGCCCTCCGGGCCGACCGCCGGAACGGACTTCCCGGACTCGTCGGAACCGGCCCGCTCGACGGACTCGTCGGACTCGGCGGACTCGGCAGGCTTGGCAGGCTCGGCGGGCTGAGCGGGCTGAGCGGACTCGGCAGGCTTGGCAGGCTCGGCGGGCTGAGCGGACTCGGCAGGCTGAGCGGGCTGAGCGGACTCGGCAGGCTTGGCAGGCTCGGCGGGCTGAGCGGACTCGGCAGGCTGAGCAGGCTCGGCGGGCTGAGCGGCTTGTTCCGTCTCCGGGGCGCTGGCCACGTCCGCGTCCGCCTCCGGGTCGCTGGCCACCTCAGCGTCCGCCTCCGCGTCGCTGGCCACCTCAGCGTCCGCCTCCGCGTCGCTGGCCACCTCAGCGTCCGCCTCCGCGTCGCTGACCACCTCAGCGTCCGCCTCCGCGTCGCTGACCACCTCAGCGTCCGCCTCCGCGTCGCTGGCCGCACCCCTGGCCGCGTCCGTGTCGGCGTCCGGAATTACCCGCTCTTCGTCCTCGCCCACCGGCAGGCCGCGTCCTGCGGACGTCATTTCTTGCCCCTCCGGTTGGGCGTCTTCAGGCCACTTTTTCACGCGCGTACATCCCCCCACGGGACAGTTCCGGGGCGCGCTCACGATCCCGGGCATCCGTCGACCGAACCAGGCCCCCACCCGGCCCGAGCGCCCCCACTACCACCCTGTGCCCGGGCCATGAATGTAGCGCACGCGCAGCGGTGCCGTTCGCCGCCTCGTCACGCGTGGGCGCTCATCGCCGCCTCGTCCATGGCCGGAATCCAACCGCCGACGGGCTGCCGTAGCCACCCCTCCACCCGAGCGATCTCGGCCACCGCCTTGCGCAACGCGGTCAGCCCTGGATGAACCAGCCCCTTTCGCCACACCAGGGAGACGGGTGACAGCGGGACGGGGTCGACGAGGGGGCGGCACACCGTGCCGGGCAGGGGCGGGTAGTCCACGACGGCCAGCACCGGGTTCCCGGTCTTCGCCATGATGCGGCCGAACTCCTCGTCGCCGACGGCCAGCGGGAGGGCCGGGGCCGACCGGACCCCCCACTCCCCGAAGAGCCGCAGGGCCAGGTCGGTCCACTCCCGGGTCCGCGGATTGCCGGCGCCGGCGTACACCGTCTCTCCCGCCAGCGCGGCCACCGGCACCTCGGGCAGCCCGGCCAGGGGGTGGTCCTCGGGCAGTACGACGGCCATCGGCTCGTACCGCACCGGCTGCTGCTCCAGACCGGAGCGGAGCGCCGGGTCGAGGCCGGCGAACCGGCCGAAGGACACGTCCAGGCGGCCCGCCAGCAGTTCGGCGGCGGCTCCGGTGAGGCCGCTCTCGTAGCGGGCCATCAGCTCGCAGTCGGGGGCGAGTTCCCGCGCCCGGTACAGCACCCTGCGGCCGGTGACCAGGCCGACGGTGTTGAGGTCGACCAGCAGGGGGCGGGCCTGGCCGGCCGCGAACGCGGCGAGCAGGTCGTCCTGGGCGGCGAGGACCCGGCGCGCGTGCGGCAGCAGGCGTTCGCCGTCCAGGGTCAGTGTGACCTGCCGGGTGGTCCGCACGAACAGCTCGGCACCCAGCTCCCGTTCCAGCCGCCGTACGTCCCGGCTGAGCGCCTGCTGGGCGACGTACAGGCGGACCGCGGCACGGGTGAAGTGCAGTTCCTCGGCGACGGCGACGAAGGCGCGCAGCAGGCGGGGATCGAGGTGGGCGGGAACGGGCATGACGGAGAACTTACAACGGAGGTGCGTCAATCGGTGCGGCGCAGGTGTTGGACCCGGTGATCCACTTCGGGCGACCGTGGAGCCATGCCGCAACAGACCTCCCAGGACAGCCGGATACCGGAAGCAGGACACCGGCGCACCGGATACCGCCGCCTCTTCGCCCTGCCCGGCTCCCGCGCCTTCACCGCCGGCAATCTCCTCGCCCGGCTGCCCATGGGCATGTTCAGCGTGAGCGCGGTCGTGATGATCGCCGGTTCGCGCGGCTCGTACGCCCTCGCCGGAGCCGTCACCGCCACCGGGCTCGCGGCGACCGCGCTGGCCGGGCCCTTCGTCGCGCGGCTCGTGGACCGGCACGGACAGGCCCGGATCGCGCTGCCCGCCACGGTCGTCTCCGTGCTCGGCAGCCTCGCCCTGCTGCTGTGCGTCCGCTACGACGCTCCCGACTGGTCCCTGTTCGCCGCCTACGCCGGCACCGCGGCCACCCCGAACATCGGCGGCCTGTCCCGCGCCCGCTGGGCCCATCTGCTGCGCGACGAGCCCGGTGCGCTGCACACCGCGAACTCCTTCGAGCAGGCCGCGGACGAGCTCTGCTTCATGCTCGGGCCGGTGCTCGCGTCCTTCCTGGCCGGCACGTTCTTCCCGGAGGCGGGAACGCTCGCGGGGGCTCTGCTGCTGCTCGTCGGCATGCTGATCTTCACCGCGCAGCGGGCGACCGAGCCGCCCACCCGGGCCCGGTCGCAGGCGCCGTCACCGCTGCGCAGCCCCGGTATCCCGCCGCTGCTGGTCTGCTTCGTGGCCACCGGGGCGGTGTTCGGGTCGATGGAGGTGGTCACGATCGCCTACGCCGACGCCCAGGGTCAGCGGACGGCGGCCGGTGCCGTGCTCGCCCTCCAGGCGGCCGGCTCGTGCGCGGCGGGGCTGGTGTACGGGGCACGGAAGCCGGCCGGGCCCCGGCTGACCCGGTGCCTGACGGCGATGGCCGTGCTCATGACCCTGCCCTGGGCGACCGCCGCCACCGGCTCGCTCCTGGTGCTCGCCGGTGCGCTGCTGGTCGCGGGGATGGCGACCGCGCCCACCATGGTCACGGCGATGACCCTGGTGCAGCGGCGGACCCCGGCCGACCGGCTCAACGAGGGCATGAGCCTGATGGTGACCGGGCTGCTCATCGGTATCGGCTGCGGCTCGGCGGCGGGCGGCTGGGCGGCGGAGCACCTCTCCCCCGTCACCGCCTTCGCCGTACCGGCCGCCGCGGCGGCTCTGGCACTGCTCATCAGCACGGCGGACGGCACGGCGGACGGCACGGCGGCATGACGAAGGCCCCGCCGCTCGAAGCGACGGGGCCTTCGCCCACATGGGTAAGGAGGCTCGGGAGCCTCCCGATCGTGGAGATGGCGGGAATCGAACCCGCGTCCAACGGTGCGGAATCAGGGCTTCTCCGTGTGCAGTTCGCTGTGATTTTCTCAGCCCCGGCGATCACGCGAACAAGTCGCCGACGGGCTCAGTCACTGTTAGATTTCCCTCTTCACCCCGTGACCGGGATCAAGGTTTAGTTCCCTAGCTGATGCCAGGATCCGGGTCGGGAACAGCCCCGGGCTGACACTTCGCAAGTCGCTACTTAGGCAGCGAGGGCGAAGGAATCGCGCTTGGTGTTGGCGATTATTTTTTGCGACATATGGTTTACGAGATCATTGCCGCTTCCTCGACACGCTTCCCCTGCTTCGACAACCGCTGTCGAAACCGATCATCCCCATGTTGATTTTTCAATCCCTCCGTGGAGGGGGCGCGCACCCGCTGTGGAGTGCAGTGCCATCGTACGTGACCAACGCGCGACGATGCCAGCCTATTCCCGGGCTGTCGGCCGGCTAGACGCCCCGCTGCCTGCGCTTCGCCGCCGCGATCGCCCGGTCCGACTCCCGCCGGTCCTGCTTCTCCCGCAGCGTCTGCCGCTTGTCGTACTCCTTCTTGCCTCGGGCGAGAGCGATCTCGGCCTTCGCCCGGCCGTCCTTGAAGTAGATGGCGAGGGGCACGATCGTGTGACCCGTCTCCTGGGACTTCGACTCCAGCTTGTCGATCTCCTCGCGGTGCAGGAGCAGCTTGCGCTTGCGGCGCGCGGAGTGATTGGTCCAGCTGCCCTGGTGATACTCGGGGATGTGGGCGTTGTGCAGCCACGCCTCGCCCCGGTCGATCTGGACGAAGCCGTCGGTCAGCGAGGTCCGCCCCTCGCGCAGCGACTTGACCTCGGTGCCCATGAGTACGATCCCGGCCTCGTAGGTGTCGATGATCGCGTAGTCGTGCCGGGCCTTCTTGTTCTGGGCGACGATCTTGCGCTTGCCGCCCTTCTCGCCGTCCCTGGCCTTGGCGGCCCCGCCGCCCTGCTTGGGCTGGGACTCCTTGGGTACGTACATTCCCTTGCTCATAGTGCCGACCATTTTCGCACCACGGAGGGGGTGTGGGGGAAGCGCTTTAACGGGAGCTCACGACGGGTCGCCGAGGCCGGCGAGGACCGTCTCTGCCTGCTCCAGGGCCCCTGCCCCCGCCTCCAGGTCGGGCGTGATGCCCCGGCCGTCCACCGCGTGCCCGCCGGGGGTGCGGTAATGGCCCACGGTCAGCTCGGCCACCGAGCCGTCGGGCAGCTTCGTCGGCATCTGGACGGAGCCCTTGCCGAAGGTGCGGGAGCCGATCACCACCGCGCGGCCCCGGTCCTGGAGGGCGCCGGTGAGCAGCTCGGCCGCGCTCATCGTGCCGCCGTCGACGAGGACGACCAGGGGCCGGGTGGTGTCGCCGCCGGATTCGGCGTGCAGGACGCGCTGGTCGCCGTCGACGTCGTAGGTGGCGACCAGGCCGCCGTCCAGGAAGGCGGAGGCGGTGTCCACCGCCTCGGTGACCAGCCCGCCGGAGTTGCCCCGGAGATCGAGGACGGTGCGGCCGTCGGCGGGGGCCGCGCGCAGGGCCTCGCGGACCGCGTCCGCGGAACCCTTGGTGAAAGCGGCGATCTTGAGGACGGTGACCCCGTCGGGCAGCCGCCGCACGGTCACGGAGTCGGTGGACAGCCGGGCCCGGCGCACGGTCTCGCTCCACGCGCGCGTGCCGCGTTCCAGGCCGAGCGTGACCGTCGTGCCGGCCGGGGCGTCCTCCGCGTCGCCGCGGAGTAAGGCGATCACCTCGGTGACCGGCCGCCCCTCGACCTTGCCTCCGTCGATGCTGCGCAGCCGGTCGCCGGCGCGGATCCCGGCGTCGGCCGCGGGCGAGCCGGACCGCACCCGGGTGACCGCGATCCGGCCGTCGGCCTCCTGCCGCGCCCACAGCCCGACGCCGGTGTACCGGCCGTCGAGCGCGTCCCGGAACTCCTCGTACTCGCCCTCGGAGTAGACCGCGCCCCAGCGGTCGCCGCTGCGGCTGACGGCCCGCTCGGCGGCCTCCATGGGGGACTTGCCGTCGGCCATCGCCTCGGCGGCTGCCCGCTCGACGGCCTCGTGCCGGCTGGCCGGGCCCACCGGACCGGCGGCGGCCCCCGGTGCGGACCCGGCGGGCTCCGGGAGGGAGCCGGTGGCGGCGCCGGTGATCAACACTCCGGCGAAGACCAATGTCAGGGCGGCCCCGCGGCGGACACGGCGGGGCTGGCAGAACAGGTCGCGGCCTGACATGGCGGTGAGTCTAGGGGAACGCGAAGGGGCCGCACGGCCCGAAGTCCGTACGGCCCCCTTGGCATGCGTCACACCTTGAGGTACTTGCGCAGCGCGAAGAAGGCGGCGAGCGACGGCATCAGCACGCTGGTGGCGAGGATCAGCGGCAGCTTGGTCAACACCGCGTCCCAGCCCACGAAGTTGATGAGGGTGAGCTTGTGGGAGAGGTCCATGCCGTGGTCGATGGTGAAGTACCGGCCGACCACCAGGCCCACGCAGGCGAGGCCGCCGCCGATGAGTCCGGCGACCGCGGCCTCGGCGATGAACGGCGCCTGGATGTAGAAGCCCGAGGCGCCGACCAGGCGCATGATCCCGGTCTCGCGCCTGCGGCTGAACGCGGAGACACGCACGGTGTTGACGATCAGCAGGAGGGCGACGATCAGCATCATCGCCATCACGCCGAGCGCGCCCCGGTTCATCAGGTTCAGCAGCTGGAAGAGGTTGTCCAGGATGCCCTTCTGGTCCTGCACCGACTGCACGCCGTCGCGCCCGTTGAACGCGGTCGCGATCACCTGGTACTTCTGCGGGTCCTTGAGCTTGATCCGGTACGACTCCTGCATCTGGTCCGGCGTCAGCGAGCCGGCCAGCGGGGAGTTGCCGAACTGCTCCTTGTAGTGCTTGTACGCCTCGTCCTGCGACTCCTGGGTCACGTTCTCGACGACCGGCATCTTCTTCAGGTCCGTGAGGATCTGCTTCTTCTGGTCGTCGGTGACCGCGCCCTTGGCGCAGTGGACGTCGTTCTCCGCGTCGTGCTTGTTGCACAGGAAGATCGAGACGTTGACCTTGTCGTACCAGTAGCCCTTCATGGTGCTCACCTGGTCGCTCATCAGCAGCGAGCCGCCGAACAGGGCCAGGGACAGGGCGACGGAGACGATGACGGCGAAGGTCATCGTCAGGTTGCGGCGGAGACCGACACCGATCTCCGACAGGACGAACTGGGCGCGCATGGCGGGTTCTTCAGGCCTTTCGGGAGCTGGGTGCGGTCAGTGCTGGTAGCCGTAGACGCCGCGGGCCTGGTCGCGGACGAGGCGGCCCTTCTCCAGCTCGATGACGCGCTTGCGCATCTGGTCCACGATGTTCTGGTCGTGCGTCGCCATGATGACGGTGGTTCCCGTCCGGTTGATGCGGTCGAGCAGCTTCATGATGCCGACGGAGGTCTGCGGGTCGAGGTTGCCGGTGGGCTCGTCGGCGATCAGCAGCTTGGGGCGGTTCACGAACGCACGGGCGATGGCGACGCGCTGCTGCTCACCGCCGGACAGCTCGCCCGGCCTCCGGTCCTCCTTGCCGCCGAGCCCGACGAGATCGAGCACCTGCGGCACGGACTTGCGGATCTCGCCGCGGGACTTGCCGATCACCTCCTGCGCGAAAGCCACGTTCTCCGCCACCGTCTTGTTCGGCAGCAGCCGGAAATCCTGGAACACGGTCCCCAGCTGGCGGCGCATCTGCGGCACCTTCCAGTTGGAGAGGCGGGCGAGGTCCTTGCCCAGCACGTGCACCTGGCCGTGGCTGCACCGCTCCTCGCGGAGGAGGAGCCGCAGAAAGGTGGACTTTCCGGAGCCTGAGGACCCCACGAGGAAGACGAATTCGCCCTTCTCCACCTCCAGGGAGACATCCCTGAGTGCGGGCCGGGTCTGCTTGGGGTAGACCTTGGAGACGTTGTCGAATCGGATCACGGATGCACCACGGGTCGCCGGGGGTAGATGAGCGTGACCATACGCGAACCGGGTGTGCAAGTGCAGTCGCAGGTTGAGGTTGGACAATACTTGTGCCTATTTGTACCGGCCCCTGTCCGCCCCCTCCTCCGCACGGGCCCCGCGCACGCCGGGCGGGAACCTGGCACAGTGGAAGGGGAAGCGAAGGGGAACGTTCTCGTTCCCGCGAGCGTTGTACGTGTGATGGCCGGTGCAAGGAGGGCGAGCGCATGACGTACGACCGGTTGGTGTGCGCGAACTGCGCGGCGCCCGTGAGCGAGGGCCGGTGCCCGGTGTGCCGTGCCAACCGCCAGCGACTTCAGCAGGAGGGCTTCTTCGGGGGCCTGAACGGGCTGAACCCGACGGCGCTGATCGCGCTGCTGGCGCTGCTGATCGCCGCGGTGGCGCTGCTGGCGCACCAGACCGTGTGACGGAGCCCGCGGAAGCGTCGTAAGGGCCCGGAGCGAAAGCTCCGGGCCCTTACGCGCGTGCTGTGCGTGCGATGCGTGAGCGTATGGCTACGCTCAGGCCGCGGCGCCGCCCCGGCCGTTCACCAGGCGCGGCAGAACGCGGAAGCCGATGCCGCCGGCGATCATCGTCGCGGCGCCCACGAGCAGGAACGCGGTCTGGCCGGCACCGGTCTCGGCGAGCTGCTTGTCGCCGCCCTGGGCCGTGGTGTCGGATCCGGTGTCGGTCAGCTGCGAGGAGCCCTCGTCCTGCGGAACGTTGTTGTTGCCGCCGTCGGGGGTGGTGTGGTTGCCACCGGTGCCGCCGTCGGTGGCACCGCCGGTGCTGCCGGAGTCACCGCCCGTGCTGGAACCGCTGGTGCCGCCGTTGCCGCCGGAGTTGCCGCCCGAGGTGCCGTTGCCGCCCGAGTTGCCGTTCCCGCCCGAGTTGCCGTTGCCACCGTCGGAGTTCCCGCCGGAGTTGCCGTTGCCACCCGAGTTGCCGTTGCCGCCCGAGTTGCCGTTGCCGCCCGAGTTGCCGTTGCCGCCGTCGGTGGTGCCGCCGTCGGTGCCGTTGCCACCGTCGGTGCCGCTGTCGCCGCCGATGACACCACCGATGGAGGCGTCACCGCCGGTGGAGGCGTCACCGCCCGTGCTGGCGTCACCGCCGGTCGAGGCGTCACCGCCCGTGCTGGCGTCACCGCCGGTCGAGGCGTCGCCACCGGTGGAGGCGTCACCACCGGTCGAGGCGTCACCGCCCGTGCTGGCGTCACCACCGGTCGAGGCGTCGCCACCGCTGGCGGCGGCACCGCCCGAGCCGTCCGTGCCGCCGTCGGTGCAGATGCCGATCGGGCAGCCGCCGTCGGTGCCACCGTCGGTGTTGCCGCCGTCGGCGCCGACACCGCTCACGCCCAGGCTGATCGGGCCCGCCTGGACATCGAGGTCCAGGGCGGAGGCCGCGCCGGCCGCGGTCAGCGACGCACCGGCCGCGATCACGGCGCCGGCGGCTATCCGCGCGACCCGGATCCGCGTCTTCTTCGTCATATGGTTGCTACCCCCAGTAGCTGTTCGTCAATGAGGCTTCGCGTGGGGCGTGCCGTGATCGACGGAGGCAGCTGGTGACGAAGTGGCGTCAACTCGATCCCCCGGTTCACATGCGCCCCGCAAGTACGCATGCCGCGGCTCACCTTTCCCATTTTTCAAAGCAACGTCAAGGGCGTTGCGGGCGCAATGTCCGGTGGGGAGGTGTTTGCGGAGAGTTGAAGCCTGTGAGTGTGATGTAAAACCCAGACAAAAGAACAACTGCCGTCCCGCGGACGGCAGTTGTCATGTCGACAAAGTTACTTCTCCTGCTGCTTGCGCCAGCGAATGCCTGCCTCCAGGAACCCGTCGATCTCGCCGTTGAACACGGCCTCCGGGTTGCCCACCTCGAACTCGGTGCGCAGGTCCTTGACCATCTGGTACGGGTGCAGCACGTACGAACGCATCTGGTTGCCCCAGGAGTTGCCGCCGTCGCCCTTGAGGGCGTCCATCTTGGCCTGCTCCTCCTGCCGGCGGCGCTCCAGCAGCTTGGCCTGGAGGACGTTCATCGCGGTCGCCTTGTTCTGGATCTGCGACCGCTCGTTCTGACAGGAGACCACGATGCCGGTGGGGAGGTGCGTGATGCGGACCGCGGAGTCGGTCGTGTTGACGCCCTGGCCGCCGGGGCCCGAGGACCGGTACACGTCGATGCGCAGGTCGGACTCGTCGATCTCGACGTGGTCGGACTGCTCGACGACCGGCAGCACCTCGACACCCGCGAAGGAGGTCTGACGGCGGCCCTGGTTGTCGAAGGGCGAGATGCGCACGAGGCGGTGCGTGCCCTGCTCCACGGAGAGGGTGCCGTAGGCGTAGGGCGCCTGCACGGAGAAGGTGGTCGACTTGATGCCGGCCTCTTCCGCGTACGACGTCTCGATGAGTTCGGTCTTGTAGCCACGCTGCTCGGCCCAGCGCAGGTACATGCGCTGGAGCTTCTCCGCGAAGTCGGCGGCGTCGACGCCACCGGCCTCGGCGCGGATGTTGACGAGCGCCTCACGGGCGTCGTACTCGCCGGACAGGAGGGTACGGACCTCCATCTCGTCCAGCGCCTTCTTCACCGAGACCAGCTCGGACTCGGCCTCGGCACGGGTGTCCGGGTCGTCCTCCTCCTCGGCCATCTCGAAGAGGACAGCGAGGTCGTCGATGCGGCCGCGCAGCCCCTCCGCCTTCCTCACCTCGGCCTGGAGGTGGGAGAGCTTGCTGGTGATCTTCTGCGCCTCGTCCGGGTTGTCCCACAGGGACGGGGCCGCCGCCTGCTCCTCAAGCACGGCGATTTCTGCCCTCAACGCATCAAGGTCCAGAACGGCCTCGATCGACTCCATGGTCGAGGAGAGGGACTTCAGCTCTTCGGATACATCGACGACTGCCACGCTTCAAGCCTAACGGCTCCGCCGAGTGGCGAGTGAGCCCTTGTCCGCGGGGGGCCCGCAGCCGCGGTGCCGCCGGCCCCGTCACCCGCCCGGCCGCCCGTGCCGAGCGGCCGGAAGGCGGCTCAGGGGGCCGAGGTGCTGTGGTTGGCCGGTGCCGGCCGGTCGTCCCCGTCGGCGGACGCCAGCCACGCGCCGACGCCCACCGCCGCCGCCACCACCGCCCCGGCCACGCCCAGGGTGATCCGGCGCCGCCGCAGGGTGGCCCGGTGCCGCGCCGAGCCCGGCCGGGGCGTACCGCTGGTGCGGGGAGCACGCGCGGTCCCGTGGGCCCCGCCGGCCAGCTCGTCCGGCGCCGGCACCCGCATCGACGTGTGCGTGTCCCGGTTGGAGTCCGGCCTGGCGCCGGGCACCAGGGAGACCGCGCCCCGGCGCCGTACCGGCTCTTCTCCCGGCGGAGCCGCCGGGGCCGGCTCCGCCGCCTCCTCGTCGGCGGGCCCCGGCTCGTCCACGTCCAGCGGCGGCATCCCGGCCAGCAGGGGCAGCTGCTCGCGCAGCCGCGCCGCCAGCTCCGAGGCGCGCAGCCGGGAGGCGGGGGCCTTGGCCAGGCACTGGACCAGGAGCTGCCACAGCTCCTCGGGGATGCCGGGCAGCGGGACCACGGTCTCGGTCACGTGCCGGCGCAGGACCGCGCCGGGGTGTCCGCCGCCGAAGGGGGTGAAGCCGGCCAGCAGCTCGTACAGGACGGTCGCCAGGGCGTAGATGTCCACGGCGGCGCGGGGCGGCAGGCCCTCCACGATCTCCGGGGCGAGGTAGTCCGGGGTGCCGATGATCTTCGTGGCGCGGGTCCGCTTCGGCGAGTCGATCAGCTTGGCCACGCCGAAGTCGGTGAGCAGGGCGGGGTGGGAGCCGCCCGGCCCGAGCGGGCCCTGCATGTCGAGCAGGACGTTCTCGGGCTTGACGTCGCGGTGGACGACCCCGGCCGCGTGGGCCGCCGCCAACGCGTCGGCGACGTCGGCGACGATCGCCACGGCCGCCTCGGGGGCGAGCCGCCGCTCCCGCTCCAGCCGGGTGCGCAGGTCGGTACCGCGGACGAGGTCCATGACCAGGGCCAGGTCGTTGCCGTCGACCACCAGGTCGCGCACGGTGACGATGTGCGGGTGCTCCAGGCCGAGCAGCGCGGTGCGCTCCTGCACGAAGCGTCCGACGAGCTCCTGATCGGAGGCGAGATCCTCACGCAGCAGCTTGATGGCGACCGGGCCGTCCGGCCCCTCGCCCAGCCACACCGTGCCGGCGCTCCCCCGCCCCAGGATCTGGTTCGCGGTGTAACGGCTGCCGATCTTCCGTGCCAAGACTGCTCCTACAGACGCGTGTTGTCGTTAAAACTACGCGTCCGGGGAGCCAACCTTCACCGCGGAGACGGAAATCACCCGCCAGATGTCGACAAATCCCTAAACCAGCGATCAGTTTCCGCTCCCGGACGAGCCGCCCAGATCCTTGACCCAGTGGGCCGCCGTGCCGACCCAGTCGGTCAGCTGGTCCCAGTAGCCCTTGCCGGTGCCGATCCAGTCCTGGAGCGGGGTCAGCTCCCAGATCAGCCAGCCGGCCACGAACAGGATGACGATCGTGAACAGGCAGCCCTTGAGGCAGCCCAGGCCGGGGATCTTCATCGGGTTGGCGCCGCGCTGCCGCGGCGCCCGGGGCTCCCGCGCGGGCCGCTGCGGCTCGGGCGGGGCGGGCGGCGCGTACCGCTGCGGCTGCCGGGGCTGCTGCGGCGGGGCGTACTGCTGGGGCTGCTGCTGCGGGTAGCCGTAGCCGGGGGCCTGCTGGGGCTGCCGGCCGCGGGGCTGGGGCTGCTGCGGGCGGCCCTGCGGGGCCGGACGCTGCTGCTGAGGCCGGGCGACCTGACGCTGGGGGCGGCGGCGCAGCGGGTCCTCGTCCGGGTCCAGGTACTGGATCTGCGTCTGCTCGTTCCGGTCGCGGGCGGCCCGCAGCTGCGACTGCCAGGGGTGCGGCTCGTCCGGCTGCTGCCCCTGCTGGCCGTACTGCCCCTGCTGCCCCTGCTGCCCCGGCCGGCCCTGCGGTACGGGCGGCAGCACGGCCGTCGGGTCCGCCGCGCCCGTGTTCGGCAGCACGGCGGTGGGGTCGGCCGCGCCGGCGGGGCCGCCGGTGTGCGGCAGCACGCTGGTCGCGCCGTTGGGGTCGTACGTCCCCTGCGGCGCGTTCGTCGGCAGCACCTGGGTGGGGTCGGCGGCGCCGGGCACGCCCGGGACGGCGGCCGGGTCCGGGTCGGGCGCGAGCAGCGCGCCGACGCCCTCGGCCGCGGCGATCTGCGCGGCGTTCGCGTGCACGCCGACGCCCTCGGCGACGACCCGCAGCCCGCGCGCGAGGTTCTCGGCGCTGGGGCGCTGCTCGGGGTTCTTGCGCAGGCAGCGCTCTATGACCGTCCACAGCGGTTCCGGGACGGTGGAGGGGCGGCGCGGCTCGGCGCTCAGGTGCTGGTGCAGCACCTCCAGGGCGCTGCCGCCGGAGAACGGCGGGCGCCCGGTGACCAGCTCGTACAGCAGGATGCCGGCGCCGTAGATGTCGACGGCGGAGGTCTGCGGGCGGCCCTCGGCGGACTCCGGTGCCACGTACGCGGGCGTGCCCACGAACTCGTGGGTGCGGGTCAGCCCCGGGGAGTCGGCGAGGCGCGCGATGCCGAAGTCGGTCAGCATCGGGTGCATCTGCCCCTGGTGCTGCATGAGCAGCACGTTCGCGGGCTTCAGGTCGCGGTGCACGACGCCGTCGGCGTGGCTCACGGCGAGCGCGTCGGCGATCTGGGCCGTCATCAGCGCGGCGGCGACCGGGGTGAGGGGGCCGTTCTCGCGCAGGTAGCGGTGCAGGTCGGGGCCGTCGACGAGGTCCATGACCAGAGCCAGCAGGTCGCCCTCGACGACCAGGTCGCGGACCCGGACGATGTTGGGGTGGGTGAGCCGGAGCAGGACGGACCGCTCGCGCAGGAAGCGCATCACGATGTCCGGGTCGCTCGCCAGCTCCTCCTTGAGGACCTTGATCGCGACGGTCTCGCCCGGCTGGCCGGGCACGGCCGCCTCGGCGCCCGCGGTCTCGCGCTGGCGGGCACGCCAGACGGTGCCTGTGGCGCCGCGTCCGAGCGGCTCCTCAAGCAGGTACTTGCTGCCGACTGGCCGCACCTCACGCGCTCCCTGCTGGTTGCTGTTGCTGCTTTCCCGCATTCCGGTGTCCCGGGTTCCGGTGTTCCGGTGTTCCGGTGTTCCGATCCACTGTAGTGCCGTGCTTCAAGGCACTACGTACGCGTTCCCGAGCATGTTCGGGGAGTTCGACGGAAAGACGCGTGTGCCGGTCTCCTGGTTGCCGCAGCCGGACGTGACCGATCTCAACTGATCGCCGGTGGCGTACTGGTCAGGCACTTTTGGGGGCAGAGCCGACCAATCAAGATCACTTCTGCCCGGGTCCCGGGCGCGTTGTCGGCGGCAGGTGCGAGGATGCCTCCAGCAGCTCGCCGGGACGGCTCCGGCGGCTGCTGGCCGACGTGCTCGTGGGGGTGGGGGGAAGTCCGCGCCCGCGCAGACCCGCGCAGAAGGGACCGCTGACGCCGATGCAGATCCGGCTGACCGTCGTAGACCCGCTCGGCCCGTCCCCGCAGCGGGGCCGCGCCGCGAGCCGCGACGTGCTGGTCACCGCGCCCGCGGGCACGGAGCTGGCCGCGGTCGCGTCGGCGCTGGCCGGGGCGGTCACCGGCGAGACCGGCGCGGGCCGGGAGGCGGGCGGCGCGTCCGTGGTGCTGTACGCGGGCGCGGAGCGGCTCGACCCCCGCCGCAGCACCCTCGGCGAACCGCCGCTGGTCGACGGCGCCGTGCTGTCCCTGGGCGCCCCGGCGGCGCCCGAGCCGCATCCCGAGCTGGACGACGCCCCGACCCAGCTGCACGTGGTGGCGGGTCCGGACGCGGGCGGGGTCCATCTGCTGCACGGCGGCCGGATCACCGTCGGCCGCTCCGCCGACGCGGACGTGCCGCTGGACGACCCCGACGTCTCGCGCCTGCACTGCGTGGTCACCGTCGGCGCGGACGGCCGGGTCTCGGTCGCCGACCTCGGCTCCACGAACGGCACGTCGCTCGACGGCGTACGGGTGACGGACCGGCCGGTGCGGGTCCCCGCGGGGGGCCTGCTGCGGATAGGCGAGTCCGCCCTGCGGGTCACACCGTGCGCGGGCCCCGGGACGCGCGTCCGGACGGTGCCCGACGGCGAGGGGTGTGTGCGGGTCGCCCCGGGGGACGGGGCCGGCGGCTCCTCGGACGCGGGGGCGGGCTCCGTCGGCGCGGCCGCGGCGCACGGGCGGGAAGCGTCGCCGGGCGCGGCCGGGGCCCCCGGCGGGGGACGGCCGCCGTCGGCGGGGGCGGGAGCCCGTGGCGGGGCCGCGGCGCCTTCGACGGGTGCGGGCCGGTTCGGCGGTGAGAGCCGTTCCGGTGGTGAGGATCGTTTCGGCGGGACAACGGCGTCTCCGGCCGGTGCGGGGCGGGCCGGCGGGCCGGGCGGCGGCGCGGCGGGGCCCGCCGGGGGCCCGCAGCACGCGTACGGCGCCCACGGCTCCGCCGGCTGGGGCTCCTCCGGCGGTGGCGCGGACGCTCAGGAACACCGGCGCGGCCGGTCGCCGGTGGTGCCGGGGCAGGCCGGGGCCCCGAGCGTGGAGAGCAGGAGAGGTACGGCGTCCGGCGGGGACACCCACGCGGGGCGCCTCGGCGTCAACGGGCCGGGCGGGACCTCCCGGGGCGCGTCCGGCACCCCGCACGCCGGCACCCCGCACACGGGCGCTCCGTACAACGACGCCTCCTACAACGACGCCCCCTACAGTGACGCCCCGTACACCGGCACGCCGGACGCCGGGGACACGCGGGCGGACGGGCGCAAGCACACCCCGCTCAGGGGCACCGAGGCGCCGCAGGCCACCCGGCGGCGCGGGCTCGGCGCCTGGGCGCGCCGGCTGGCCGGCGGACGCGGGGAGCAGCCGGCCGGCCCGGAGGCGTACGACCGTACGGCCGCCCGTCCCGGCGGCATACCGGCCGCCGGTGTCCCCCGGCAGCCGGAGACCTGGCCGGACCCCGCCGCCCTGCTGCTGACGGCCCTGGGCCCCGGGCCCCGGCTGTGGGAGCGGGGGCCCGGGCACCCCGAGGCGCTGACCGTGCGGCTCGGCACGGCCGACCGGAGCGCACCGGACGGCTCGGGTCTGCTGCCGGCCGTACCGGTGACCACCGCGCTGCGCGAGGCGGGCGCACTGGGCCTGGCCGGTCCGCGCCCCCGGCTGTCCGGGCTGGCGCGCGCGGTGCTGGCCCAGCTCGCCGCACTGCACTCCCCCGACCTGCTGGAGATCGTGCTGATCAGCGCGGACCGCGCGCGGCCGGTGGCGGACCGCGCGGCCGAGTGGGCCTGGCTGGGCTGGCTGCCGCACGTGCGGCCGGGCCACGGGCAGGACTGCCGCCTGCTGCTGGCCTACGACCGCGAACAGGCGGCGGCCCGCGCGGAGGAACTGCTGCGCCGGGTGGACGACCTGGCGGCGACGGGCCGGACGGCGGCCCACCCCGGCCCGGCACGCGACACGGACCCCGCGACGGCCCCCGGCCCCGAGGGGTGGCCCCTCCCGTCCGGCTCGCCCTCCCGGCCCCCCGCCCACCCCGACGCCGACGCGCACCCCGGCGGCCCCGGCGCTCCCGGACACCCCTCGCATCCCGCACACCCCGGCAGCCCCGTACCGAACCCGCGCCCCGGCACCCCCGGATCCCCGCTCCCCGGCACCCCGGGCGTGTCCGCACCGGCCGCCCCCTCCCGGCCCCCCGGTCTCCCCGGCGCCGACGCTCACCGCGGAACGCCCGCCGGTCCCGGGCCCGCACCGCACGCCGGAACCGGCGCTCCCGCTCACCTCTCGGCCACCCGTCGCCCCTCCTGGGCCAGGGAGGACGCGGGCCCGGCCGGCGGGGGCGGCTTCGCGGGGCCCTTCACCGTCGTCGTCGTGGACGGCGATCCGGGCGGGACCGCGCTGCGGGACTCTCTCGCGCGGCTGGCCGTGGCCGGGCCGCGGGCCGGGATCCACGTGGTGTGCCTCGCCGAGACAGAGCCCGCCGCGCCCGCCTCCACCCGCTCGTCCGGCTCGCCCGGATCCCCCGTGACCGGCTCCGCGAGCCGGACGTACGAGGAGGCGTGCGCGGTGACGCCGACGTTCCGGCACTGCGGTGCCGTGGCGCTGCTCAGCGGGGACGTCGCCGCCACGCTCCAGGTGCTGCGGGTCGCGCCGGGCGGTCCCGTCGGCCCCGGCACGCTCGCCACCGTGGACGCGGTCTCCGCCGCGTGGGCGGAGCGGTTCGCGCGGGCGCTGGCGCCGCTGCGCCCGGACGGCCCGTCCGGGGAGCCGTACGCGCGCGTGGCCACGCCGTTGCCGCAGTCGGCGCGGCTGCTGGACGAACTGGGGCTGGCCCGGGCCACCCCGGCCTCGCTGATGGCACGCTGGGCGGACGCGGCGGACGACACGGAGTCGCCGGGCGGCCGGGCGCGGGCGGTGCTGGGTGCCGGGCCGCGCGGGCCGGTCACCGCCGACCTCGTGGCCGACGGGCCGCATCTGCTGGTCGAGGGGCCGGCGTGCAGTGGCCGGACCGAGCTGCTGCGGACCGTGGTCGCCTCGCTGGCCGCCGCCGAACGGCCGGACCGGCTGGCCGTGGTGCTGCTCGACGGCCGGGACGGCGCCGGGGCGGGCGCCGGGCACGGTGAGGGCCTGCGCGTCTGCACGGACATACCCCATGTGACCACGCACCTCATCGCCAACGACCCCGTACGCATGCGGGAGTTCGCACAGTCCCTGACCGCCGAGCTGAAGCGCCGGGCGGAGTTGCTGGGGCGCACGGACTTCGCGCGGTGGCACGCGGGACACGAGGTGTCCGGCCGGATCGTCGCCCAGCGCGCCCCCGCCCCCTCCCCCGGCACCGGCTCCGGCTCCGGCTCCGGTGACATAGAGGCGCCGCCCAGCTCCACCCTGCGGCTGCGGCCGGGCGCGGCGGCCCGGCAGCGGGCCGGGGCGGTGCCGCCGCTGCCCCGGCTGGTGGTGGTCGTCGACGACCTGGACGCGCTGGTCTCGCCCCCGCTCGGCTCGCCGGGACGGCCCGCGGCCGGCTCGGTGATACGCGCGCTGGAGGCGGTGGCCCGGGAGGGCGAGCGGCTCGGGGTGCATCTGGTGGCGGCTGCCGCGGCCGGCGGCCGTACGGCGGAGACGGAACCCGCGCGCCTGGCGGCGCTGCGGGTCGCGCTGGACGCCCCGCAGCCGGGGCCGGACCAGCCGGCGCCGGGACGCGGCACGCTGGTGTGCGCGGACGGGCGGGCCGTGGGATTCCAGGGCGGCCGGGTCACCGGCCGTATCCCGCGTACGGCGACCCAGCGGCCCACGGTCGTCCCGCTGGACTGGCAGCGCATGGGCGACCCCCCGGCCCGCCGGCCCGTGCGGGAGCTGGGCAACGGCCCGACCGACCTGGCCCTGCTGGCGAGCGCGGTGGAGCGGGCGGCCCGGCAGGTCTCGGCGGCGGAGGTGCCGTCGCTCCTCTGAGTGATCCCGCCGTCCGGCGATCGCCGGAAACCGGTGCGCATACACCCCTGGTCACGAGCCGGTCACGATGCGCCGGTCGACACCGCAGGCGCCCTTGCCCACCCGGAGCGGCCCGGCGTACACCGGACCGCACGGGACAGAGTTCTGACGTTCAACGACGTTCAACGGAGAACGACGAACGGGGAAGTGATGCGCAGCAAGAGCAGCACGTTCCGGACAGACAGGGCCGTCACCACACTCGCCGCACTGCTTGCGGGAGCCCTCGCGCTCACCGCCTGCTCCAGCGGCGACAACGACAAGAAGGACAGCGGCCGGAAGAGCGGCGCGCCCACCGGTTCCACCGTCACCCTGCCGGAACTGAACGGCGCCCACCTGGAGGTGGCCGCCGTCTGGACCGGTGGTGAGCAGGCCAACTTCAAGAAGGTTCTCGCCGAGTTCGAGAAGCGCACCGGCGCGAAGGTCACCTTCGTGCCCGCGCAGGACCCGATCATCAACTTCCTCGGTTCGAAGATCGCGGGCGGCCAGCCGCCGGACGTCGCGCTGCTGCCGCAGCCCGGCGCCATCAAGCAGGCGGTGCAGAAGGGCTGGGCCAAGCCCGTCGGACCGGAGGGCCGGAAGGAGCTGGCGAAGAACTACTCGCAGGGCTGGCAGGACATCGGCAAGGTCGACGGCAAGCAGTACGGCGTCTACTACAAGGCCGCCAACAAGTCGCTGATCTGGTACAACGCCAAGGTCTTCGAGAACGCGGGCGCCCAGGAGCCGAAGACCTGGCAGGACCTGCTGACCGCCTCGCAGGCGGTGTACGACTCGGGGGTCACGCCGTTCTCGGTGGCCGGCGCGGACGGCTGGCCGCTGACCGACTGGTTCGAGAACATCTATCTCTCCCAGGCAGGCCCGGAGAAGTACGACCAGCTCGCCCAGCACAAGATCAAGTGGACCGATCCGTCGGTGAGGCAGGCGCTGACCACGCTCGCCCGGATCTGGGGCAAGAAGGACTATCTGGCGGGCGGCCAGAGCGGCGCGCTGCAGACGGAGTTCCCGCAGTCGGTCACCCAGACCTTCACCGGCGGTGACCAGCCGAAGTCCGCGATGGTCTACGAGGGCGACTTCGTGCAGGTCAACATCGGTGAGACCAAGGCGAAGGTGGGCACGGACGCGAAGGTGTTCCCCTTCCCGGCCGTCGGCCCGGCCGCGCCGGTGGTCTCCGGCGGTGACGCGGCCGTGATCCTGAAGGACTCCAAGGCGGCACAGGCCCTGGTCACCTTCCTCGCCTCCCCGGACGCGGCCACGATCCAGGCGAAGCTCGGCGGCTACCTCTCGCCGAACAAGAACGTGCCGGTCACGGCGTACCCGAACGCGGTGCAGCAGAAGATCGCCAAGGCGCTGATCGCGTCCGGCGACGACTTCCGCTTCGACATGTCCGACCAGGCCCCGCAGGCCTTCGGCGGGACACCCGGCAAGGGTGAGTGGAAGGACCTCCAGGACTTCCTGAGGAACCCGAAGGACGTCGCGGGCGCCCAGGCGAAGCTGGAGAAGGACGCGGCGGCGGCATACGGGAACGGGGGCTGATCCGGCCATGGCGTCGGCAGCGGCGGCCGGGGCTCCACCGGGCCCCGCCGCGCCCCGCGGCCGCAAGAGCGTGACCGGCACCCGCAAGGCCGTGGCAGCCCTGTTCCTGCTGCCCGCGCTGGTGCTGCTCGGTGCGCTCGTGGTCTACCCCATCGGGTACTCGATCGTCCGCAGCTTCTCCAACGCCTCCGGCGACGGGTTCGCCGGGTTCGACAACTACAAGACCCTGTTCACCGACGACGGCATCCGGACCGCCCTGAAGAACAACGTCGTCTGGGTGGTGTTCGCGCCGACGGTCTCCACCGCGCTCGGTCTGGTCTTCGCGGTGCTGACCGAACGGGTGCGCTGGGGGACGGCGTTCAAGCTGGTCGTCTTCATGCCGATGGCGATCTCGATGCTGGCCGCCGGGATCATCTTCCGGCTGGTGTACGACCAGGACCCGGACAAGGGGGTCGCGAACGCGGTGTGGGTGGGCGTGCACGACACGTTCGCGCAGGCGTCGGCGTTCCCCAAGGCCCACCCGGGCCGTGAGTCGCCGCTGGTGGCGGAGGACGGCGGTTTCGTCACCAAGGCCGTCGTGCACGCGGGGCGGCCGGTCGCCCTGCCGCTCGTCGGCGTCGCCCCGGACCAGCTGCCGGACGGTGCGGAGAAGGCCGCCGCCGCCCGCCCGGAGCCGGCGAAGGTCACCGGCACCACCTGGCAGGACTTCACCCGCGGCAAGGGCGTCGGAAGGCTCGGCGCGCCCGACGCGTCCGAGGTGGGCTATGCCGGGATGCGGATCGAGGCGGTCAAGGACGGCAAGGTGGTCGCCTCGGCGACGGCGGCCGGCGACGGCACGTTCACGCTGCCCGCGGCGGCCGACGGAGCGCGTCTCAGGCTGCCCGCGAGCAACTTCAGGGAGCCGTACGACGGCGTCCAGTGGCTCGGCCCGGCGCTGGTCACCCCGTCGATCATCGGGGCGTACGTGTGGATGTGGGCGGGCTTCGCGATGGTCCTGATCGCGGCCGGGCTCGCGGGCGTGCCGCGGGAGCTGCTGGAGGCGGCGCGAGTGGACGGCGCCACCGAGTGGCAGGTGTTCCGCAAGGTCACCGTGCCGCTGCTGGCGCCGGTGCTGGCGGTCGTCGTCGTGACACTGATGATCAACGTGCTGAAGGTGTTCGACCTGGTGTTCATCATCGCGCCGGGCTCCTCCCAGGACGACGCGAACGTGCTGGCGCTGGAGCTGTACCGCAAGGGCTTCGCGGAGAGCCAGCCCGGCATCGCGAGCGCGATCTCGGTGTTCCTGCTGCTCCTGGTGATCCCGGTGATGCTGTTCAACATCCGCAGGCTGCGGCGGGAGGTGCGGCGATGACGGCGACCGCCGGAAGCGTCGGGAAGGCCGAGCCGGTCCGGACGGCCGGGGCGAGGCAGTCGGTCGGCTCCCGTGTCGCGGAGAAGCTGAGCGGCGGACTGGTCCGGGTGTTCCTGCTCGTCGTGGGCCTGTTCTGGCTCGTGCCGACGATCGGTCTGCTCGTGTCCTCGCTGCGGGCGCCCCAGGACATGAGCGCGAGCGGCTGGTGGACGGTGTTCTCCAAGCCCTCCCAGCTCACCGTGGACAGCTACCAGAAGCTGCTGGAGAACTCCGACATCACCCACTCCCTGGTGAACACGGTGCTGATCACGGTCCCGGCGACCGTCCTCGTCGTGGTGATCGGGGCACTGGCCGGGTACGCGTTCGCGTGGATGGAGTTCCCGGGCCGGGACTGGTGGTTCCTCGGCGTGGTCAGCCTGCTGGTGGTGCCCGTGCAGGTGGCGCTGATCCCGATCGCCGAACTCTTCGGTGACCTCGGCCTGTTCGGGACGATCTTCGGGGTGATCCTGTTCCACACCGGCTTCGGACTGCCGTTCGCGGTGTTCCTGCTGCGGAACTTCTTCGCGGAGATCCCGCGCGAACTGCTGGAGGCGGCCCGGCTGGACGGCGCCGGTGAACTCCGGCTGTTCGCACGGGTCGTGATGCCGCTGGGCGGCCCGGCGATCGCCTCGCTCGGCATCTTCCAGTTCCTGTGGGTGTGGAACGACATGCTGGTCGCGCTGGTGTTCACCAAGTCGGGCACCCAGCCGATCACGGTGGCCCTCCAGACGCAGGTACGGCAGTTCGGCAACAACATCGACGTGCTGGCACCCGGCGCGTTCATCTCCATGGTGATCCCGCTGGCCGTGTTCTTCGCGTTCCAGCGGCAGTTCGTGTCCGGGGTGATGGCCGGCGCGGTCAAGTAGCCGGGAAACGGACACCTTTCGCGGGGCGGGCCTTCAGGGGCCCGCCCCTTCGCGTTCACCTGATGTAGCCCAAATGCCGTACGGGCCCGTAACCACGTCACTCCATCGGCCGTTGCCGGGCAGAACGCCCGCGCCGACCGACCCATGGATGCCCCTTGCCCAGGTTCAGTGTCATCGTCCCCGCGTACAAGGTCCAGGCGTATCTCCCCGCGTGCCTGGACTCGGTACTCACGCAGTCGTGGCCCGATCTGGAACTGATCGCCGTGGACGACTGCTCGCCCGACGCCTGCGGGGCGCTCATCGACGAGTACGCGGCCCGCGACGCCCGCGTGAAGCCCGTACACCTCCCCGAGAACCGGGGGCTGGGCCGCGCCCGGAACGCGGGCATGGCCGAGGCCACCGGTGACTACCTGGTCTTCCTGGACAGCGACGACACGCTCACCCCGGACGCGCTGCGGGCGATCGCCGACCGGCTGAAGGAGACCGGCGACCCGGACGTGCTCGTCTTCGACTACGCGCGCACCTACTGGGACGGCCGGGAGGTGCGCAACCAGCTCGCCGCCCAGCTCACCGAGCGGGGCCCGGCGCCGTTCCCGCTGACGGACCGGCCGGGGCTGCTGCGGGTGCTGATGGTGGCCTGGAACAAGGCGTACCGGCGGGAGTTCGTCACCGAGCGGGGCTTCGCCTTCCCGCCCGGCTACTACGAGGACACCCCGTGGACCTTCCCAGTGCTGCTGACGGCCCGGTCGATCGCCACCCTGGACCGGGTGTGCGTGCACTACCGGCAGCGCCGGGGCAGCATCCTGGCCACCACCAGCCGCCGGCACTTCGATCTGTTCGAGCAGTACGACCGGGTCTTCGCCTATGTCGCGGAGCGGCCCGAACTCCACCACTGGCGGCCGGAGCTGTTCCGGCGGATGGTCGACCACCACATCGTGGTGTTCACCCGGCGGGGCCGGCTGCCGCGCGGCAGCCACGGCGAGTACCTGCGCCGGGCCCGCGCCCACTACGCCCGCCACCGGGTGCCCTGCGGGCGGGCCGGGCTGCGGCACACCCTGGTCCGTTTCGGACTGCACCGCACCTTCCGGGCCCTCCAGCTCGTCGCGGCCGTCCGCCGGCGGGCGGTGAGGTCCGCGGTGAAGCCGGCCCGTGCCCTGCGCACCGGCGCGCTCCGGCTGCACTACCGCCTCCAGCTGCGGCTGCCGCTGCGGGCCGACCGGGCGGTGTTCGGCGCCCAGGAGGGGCGCGGCGACCCGGCCGCGCTGGAGGAGGCCTTCCGGATCCACGCCCCGCACCTGAGCACCGCGTGGATCGCCCGGCCCGGACAGGAGCACGCGGTCCCCCCGGGTCCGCGCCGGCTGACGCCCGGCACGGCCGCCTACTGGACGGCGCTGGCGCGCTCCCGCTACCTGGTGAGCGACAGCGGCTTCGGGCGGCGGCTGCGCAAGCGGCCCGGACAGGTCTTCGTGCAGACCCAGCAGGGCACCCCGCTGGGGCACGCGGGCCTGGATCTGCGGGAGCGTCCGGCGGCGGCCCGGGACACCGACTTCGCGGAGCTGCTGCGGGACGTCGACCAGTGGGACTACGTCCTGTCCGGCAACCGGCACGCCACCCTGACCTGGGAGCGGGTCCACCCGGGCCGCTACACCACCCTGGAGTACGGGCTGCCCCGCAACGACGTCCTCCAGCGGGCGACCACGGCGGACGTGGCCCGGCTGCGCTCGGCGCTGGGCGTCCCGGAGGGCGCGGTCGCCGTCCTGTACGCGCCCGCGCACCGCGACTACCGGCGCACCCAGCGCCCCCTGCTGGACCTGGAGCGGATCCTGCGCCGCCTGGGCCCGGGCTTCGTACTCCTGTCCCGCACGGGCGGTCCCGTCCGGGGCACCCGGATCATCGACGTCTCCGCCCATCCGGACCCGTCCGCCCTGTGCCTCGCCTCGGACGCGCTCCTCACCGACTACGCGCCGGTCATGTTCGACTACGCGAACCTGGACCGGCCGATCGTGGTGCACACCGAGGACTGGGCGGCGTACGAGGCGGCCCGCGGCGCCTACTTCGACCTGCGGGCGTTCCCGCCGGGCGCGGTGGCGCGCAGCGAGGACGAGCTGATCGACATCTTCGCCACCGGCCACTGGCGCGGCTCGCGCTCGGAACAACTGCGGGCCGCGTTCCGGGAGCGGTTCTGCCCGTGGGACGACGGGCGGGCCGGCGAACGGGTCGTACGGCGGGTGGTGCTGGGCGAGACGGAGCCGCCCGCGATGGTGCCGCTCGCGGACCGGCGGCCGGTGCCGTCGGCCTGCGCACGGTCGCCGCTGGCCACCGTGCCGCAACCTTCCGGCCCCCTTCCCGTCACCGAGAGCGGCTGAACACCGTTGGTCCCACCGGGAGTTCCCATGCCCCTCGGCTCGACGCGGCCCGCCCCGAGCCGGCCGTCCACCTGGCGTCCGGCGGGACGGCCCGGCCGCGTCCGCAAGACGACAGAAAGAACCACATGCCCCGCTTCAGCATCATCGTCCCCTCCCACGGGGTCGCCGGCCGGCTGTCCCAGGCCCTGGACTCGGTCCTCGGCCAGTCCTTCGGCGACCTCCAGCTGATCCCGGTCTGCGACGCCCCCGACGCCCCGGCCGCCGCCGTGGCCGCCGGTCGCGCGGAGCGGGACTCCCGGGTGACCCCGGTCCACTCGCCGCCGTCCGCCGGTCTGAGCGGGGCGCGCAACGCCGGGATGCGGGCGGCCACCGGCGCGTACCTGCTGTTCCTGGACGGCGACGACCTGTTGCTGCCGGGCGCGCTCGCGGCGCTGGACGCCCGGCTCGCCGAGACCGGTGGCGTGGACGTGCTCTACGCCGAGCACGAGCGCGCCCCCTGGTGGGAGGGCGAGCCGACGAACCCGGCCGCGCCGTTGCTGACGGGGGCCCCCGAGGGCGCCTTCGCCCCCGCGGACCTGCCGGAGCTGACCGGTGTGCACCTGCCGGCGTGGAGCGCCGTCCACCGCCGGGCCTTCATCGCCGAGCACGGGCTCACCTTCCCGGACGGCTGCTTCACCGACCTCGGCTGGGGCGGACTGGCCGGCATCGCCGCCGAGCGGATCGCGGTGCTGCGCCGGCCGGTCGTCCGGCACCGGCTGCGCCGCCAGGGCAGCCGGCTCAATCTGCCCGGGCCGCACCAGCACGCCCTGCTGGACCAGGTGGAGCGGGTACTCACGCGGGCGGCGGAGCGCGGCCTGCCCGTCGAGCGGACCGGGCCCCTGTTCGACCAGCTGTTCGCGGTGGTGCTGAAGACGGCGTCCCGGCCGGAGCGGCTGCCCGCCGGGCACCGGGCGTTCTTCCGCCGCGCGGCCCGCCTCCACCGGCGCCACCGGCCGGCCGGCCACCCGCTGCCGGCCGGCAGCCTGGGCGTGCAGCACCGGCTGCTCGCGGCGGGCGCGTACGCCGCCTTCCGGGCCCTGCGCGGCGCCAACCGGGCGGCCGGCGGCGCCGCCCGGCGGCTGCCCCGCCCGCACATGCTGCGCACCCGGCTGCGCTACGCCCGCGACCTGCGCCGCCCGCTCGACCCCCGGCTGGCGGTGTACTGCGCCTACTGGGGCCGCGGCTACACCTGCAACCCGGCCGCGATCCACGCCAAGGCCCGCGAACTCGCCCCGCACATCCGCTCGGTGTTCCTCGTCGAGGCCGGCCAGGAGCACACCGTGCCCCGGGACGTCGAGTACGCGGTGATCGGCTCCCGTCGCTACTGGGAGGTGCTGGCCCGCGCCACGTACCTGGTCAACAACGCGAACTTCGCCGAGGGCGTCGTCAAACGGCCCGGCAGCGTGCACCTGCAGACCCAGCACGGCACACCGCTGAAGACGATGGGCGTGGACCAGTCGGCGTATCCGGTGGTGGCCGCGCGGTCCGGCAGCTTCACCAAGTTGCTGGGCCGGGTGGACCGCTGGGACTTCAACCTGTCGTCCAACCGCCACTCCACCCAGATGTGGGAGCGCGCCTTCCCCGGCTCCTACGAGCACCTGGAGTACGGCTATCCGCGCAACGACGTCTACTACACGGCGACCGCCCGCGACGTGGCCCGGATCCGGCGCGCGCTGGGCGTCCCGGAGGGGAAGACGGCCGTGCTGTACGCGCCGACCCACCGCGACCACCACACCGGCTTCGAGCCCGGCCTGGACCCGGAGGCGTTCTGCGCGGCGGCCGGCGACGACGTCGTCGTGCTGCTGCGCGCCCACTACTTCTACGACCGGGGGCCCGCGAGAAGCTCCGGCCGGATCATCGACGTCACCGCGCACCGCTCCGCCGAGGACGTGTGCCTGGCCGCGGACGCGCTGGTCACCGACTACTCGTCCATCATGTTCGACTACGCCAACCTGGACCGGCCGATCGTCGTGTACGCCGACGACTGGGACGTCTACCGGGAGACCCGGGGCGTCTACTTCGACCTGCCGGCCGAACCCCCGGGGCTGGTCGCCCGCACCCCGGAGGCCCTGGCCGCCGTCTTCCGCGACGGTTCCTACGCGGGCCGCGAGGCCGGTGCGCTGCGGGCCGCGTTCCGGGAGCGGTTCTGCCAGTTCGACGACGGGCAGGCCGCCGAGCGGGTGGTGCGGCGGGTGCTGCTCGGCGAGCCCCCGGAGGCGGTGCCGCCCGTGATCCCGCTCGCCGAGCGCATCCCCGCCCCCGCCGCCGCGACCCTCGTGAGGAGCTGACCCGCCATGCCCCGCTTCAGTCTGATCGTGCCCTGTTTCAAGGTGCAGGGCTTTCTGCGCGAGTGCCTGGACTCGGTGCTCCAGCAGTCCTTCGGCGACTTCGAGCTGATCGCCGTGGACGACTGCTCCCCGGACGGCTGCGGCGCGATCCTGGACGAGTACGCGGAGCGTGACCCGCGGATGAAGGTGCTGCACCTGCCGGAGAACGTGGGCCTCGGCCGGGCCCGCAACGCGGGCCTGCCCGAGGCCACCGGTGACTATCTGTTCTTCCTGGACAGCGACGACACGCTCACCCCGGGCGCGCTGCGGGCGATCGCCGACCGGCTGGCGGAGGCCGCCGACCCGGACGTGCTCGTCTTCGACTACGCGCGCACCTACTGGTGGGGCGGCACCCGGCGCAACGTCCTCGCGGACCTGCTGGCCCGGGAGAGCACGTTCAGCGCCTCGGAGTATCCGCAGGTCCTGGACCTGCTGATGGTGGTGTGGAACAAGGTCTACCGCCGGGAGTTCGTCGCGGAGCACGGCTTCGAGTTCCCGCCCGGCTACTACGAGGACACCCCCTGGACCTTCCCGGTCATGCTCAGCGCCCGCCGGATCGCCGCCCTGGACCGGATCTGCGTGCACTACCGGCAGCGCCGGCAGGGCAACATCCTGTCCACCACCAGCCGCAAGCACTTCGACATCCACGACCAGTACGAGCGGGTCTTCGCGTTCGTGGCGGAGCGGCCGGAGCTGGCGGGCTGGCGGCCGTACCTGCACCGCAAGATGGGCGAGCACTGCCTGGACATCCTCGCCAAGCCGGACCGGCTGCCGCCCGCCGACAAGGCCGAGTTCTTCCGGCGGACGGCGCGGATGTTCCGCCGGCACCGGCCCGCGGACGCCGTGGTGGACGGCGAGGTCGCCGTGCTGGAGGGGTCCTGGACCGGGTACCGGCTGCGGCGGCAGGCGGTGCGGGCCGGGCGGGAGGCGGCCCGGCGGGCGGAGCGGGCGCGCCGGGCGGCCGCCGCGCGGGCCCGCACCGGCTGGGCGGCCGTGCAGGCGCACCGGCCGCTGGACGAGAACCTCGTGGTGTACTCCGCGTCCTCCCATCGCGGCATGCTGGGCGACCCCGCGGCCGTCTACGCCGCCGCGTGCGAGATCGCCCCGCGGCTGCGGGGGGTGTGGGTGGTGCGGGACGCGGAGACGGCCGCCGGACTGCCGCCCGGCGTCGAGCATGTGATCGTCGGCTCCCGGCGCTATCTCGACGTGACGGCGCGCGCGAAGTTCTTCGTCAACGACGTCAACTGGCCCGGCGCCCTGGTCAAGCGTCCGGGCAGCGTGCACATCCACACCCACCAGGGCACCCCGCTGAAGTACGCGGGCGCCGATCTGCTCGACAAGCCGGGCGCCCGGCTCGGCTTCGACGTGCCGCAGATGCTGCGCCGGGCCGACCGCTGGGACCACAGCCTGGTCGCGAACCGCCACTCCGAGCTGGTCTGGGAGCGGGCCTACCCCTGTCACTTCGCCTCGGCGCGCACCGGCAGTCCCCGCAACGACGTGCTGGTGAACGGGGGGGCCGGCGACTTCCGGGAGCGGCACGGCATCCCGGCGGACCACCGGGTCGTGCTGTACGCGCCGACCCGCCGGGACTACCGCCGGGGCGGGCACGTGGACCGGATCGACCTGGCCCGGTTCGCGGCGGATCTCGGCGAGGGGTACACGCTCGTGGTCCGGCTGCATCCGACGCTGGCGGGCGGCCCCGCGCGGGGCATGGGGCTCACGGAGCTGGCCCGGCGCCGGGTCGTGGTCGACGCGACCGACGAACCGCGGGTGGCGGAGGTGCTGCTGGCGGCGGACGTGCTGGTCACGGACTATTCGAGCCTGATGTTCGACTACGCCCTCCTGGACCGGCCGATCGTGCTGCACGCCGACGACTGGGCGGCGTACCGGGCGAGCCGGGGCGCGTATCTCGACATCACCGCCGAACCGCCGGGCCATGTCGCGTACTCGGCCCGGGAGCTGGCCTGGCTGTTCGTCTCGGGTGCGTGGCGGGACGAGGAGTCGGAGCGGCTGCGCGCGGACTTCCGGGCCCGGTTCTGCGAGTTCGACGACGGGCGGGCGGCCGAGCGGGTGGTGCGGACGCTGCTGCTCGGCGAGCCGGTGCCGGGGCCGCAGGCCCGGGTCGTGGGGCAGTCCGCGGCCCCGGACGCCCTGGCGTCGGCGTAACCGCCGGCCGGAACACGGCCGAGAGGGCCGGCCCCGGCCGGAACACGCCCGGGAGAGCCGGCCCCGGCCCGGAACGCCCGAAAGGGCCGGCCCGCCCCGGACCGGCCCCCGGCTTCCCCTCGGGGACTACTCGATGACGAGGTCGACCTCGATGTTGCCGCGGGTGGCGTTGGAGTACGGGCAGACCTGGTGGGCGGTCTCGACCAGCTTGCGGCCGGTCTCCTGGTCCACGGTCTCGGGCAGCTCGACGCGGAGGGTCACCTTCAGCCCGAAGCCCTCGCCCTGCTTGCCTATGCCCACCTCGGCGGTCACGGCCGCGTCGCTGACGTCGACCTTGGCCTGGCGCCCGACCAGTCCGAGGGCGCTGCCGAAGCAGGCGGCGTAACCCGCGGCGAAGAGCTGCTCCGGGTTGGTGCCCTCGCCGTTGCCGCCCAGCTCCACCGGCGGGGCCAGCTTGAGGTCGATCTTGCCGTCGGAGGAGACGGCACGGCCGTCACGGCCGTGGGTGGCGGTGGCGACGGCGGTGTAGAGCGCGTCCATGGAAGACCCATCCCTTGTACGAAGTCGGTGTTCCGGCGGCCCCTGTCCTGACCGCCGCACGACCACAAGTAGAGCACACAATTAAGTTGTGCACAATTAAGTGGCTTGAAAGAGCTACCCTGGAGTCATGACCGCCACCGCTTCCCCCGACGCCGACTGGCTCCGCCTGGACCGCCAGATCTGCTTCTCCCTGCACGCCGCGTCCCGCGCCTTCAACGGCGTCTACCGCGTGATCCTCAAGGACCTCGGGCTCACCTACCCCCAGTACCTGGTGCTGCTGGTGCTGTGGGAACAGGGCGACCTGCCGGTCAAGAAGCTCGGCGAGCAGCTGCGGCTCGACTCGGGCACGCTGTCCCCGCTGGTCAAGCGGCTGGAAGGGGCCGGTCTGGTGCGGCGCGAACGCAGCGCCGAGGACGAGCGGTCCGTCCGGGTCCACCTCACCGAGGAGGGCGCGGCGCTGCGCGAGCGGGCCCTGGAGGTGCCGCGCCGGATCATGTCGGCGACCGGCTTCGACCTGGCGGAGATCGGCGAGCTGCGCGCCCGGCTCGACCAGCTCACGACCGCACTGGACGCGGCGGCGCAGTCGGAGGCCCGGTCCGCCCGCTGACCGGGCGGACGTACAGCCGGACCGCCGCCCCGCCCCGTACGGTCGTCTCACGGCCGGTGAACTGCTGCCACAGGACGGCGGCCTTGGCGCGCTCGACGGGGTCGGCGGGGGCCGCGCGGCCGGCGAGCACCCTGCGGTCCGCGACGACCCAGACCCGGTCCAGCCGGGCCAGCCTGCGGCGCAGCTCGGCCGCGCCGGCCTCCCGCCCGTACAGCGTCCCGGACTCGGCCGCCCCCGTCACCAGCGCCACGTCCACGGTCCCCCGGAACGCACGGGGGTAGGTGAGCGCGACGTTCCGCAGGGACGCCGGCAGGAACAGCACCGCGTCGCCGGGGCCCAGTCGCCGCGCGGCGGACCGGGAGACGGCGGCGAGATCATCGGCCCGTGATCCCGGCTCCCGGTCCTTCTGGAGAAGGGGGAACTGGTGGAGGAGGGAGAGGGCGAGGGCGAGCACACCGGTGAGGGTGACGGAGAAGGCGCGCGACAGGGGGCGCCTCCCCGGCCGGCCGCCCGGCCGCGGCCGCCCCACCGCCCCGGCCGGCCGCCCGGCCCCACGGGCCACCACCGCACCCGCCCGCGCCGCCCCGCGGGCCGTCACCGCACCCACCCGCGCCGCCCCACAGGCCACCGCCCCGGCCACCCGCTCGGCCCCGCAGGCCACCGCCAGCGGCGCGCCCGAGAGCGCGAACAGCACGTACCGGTCGACGTAGAGCGGCGACATCTGGGACGCCAGCATCAGCACCACCGGCGGCACCACCGCCATCGGCACCGCCACGCCCGCGCACGTCACCTCCCCGCGCCGCCCCACCAAGGTCACGAGCCCCACCGCGCCCAGCCCGAGGCACACCCAGAACACCGAGTCCGTCGGCCCCAGAAACCTCCGCAGCAGCCCTTGCGCCGTGTCCGCCGTGGGCGTGCGCAGCCACGCCAGCTGAGCCGCCTGCCGCCGCGACACCACCACCATCGGCAGCAGCGCGAGCACGACCGCCGCCGCCGCGCACCCCCAGCCCCGCCACACCCGCGCCCCGGCCCGCGCCAGCGCCAGCGACACCGCGTGGGCGAGGAGCAGCAGCACCGCGAACTCGTGCAGCCAGCAGGTGAGGCCGAGGACGGCGCCGTACGGCCACCAGGAGCCGTCCCGCACGGCCCGCACGAACAGCAGGGTCGCCCCGGTGGCGCCGGCCGCGACGAGGGCGTAGGAGCGGCCTTCCTGCGCGTAGTGCCCGGCCATCGGCGTGACGGCGTAGAGCAGTCCGGCCCACAGGCCGACGCGCGGCCGGACCAGCCGGGTGCCGAGGGCGGCCACCAGGGCCGCCGTGCCGGCCGCCGCCAGCACCGACGGCAGGCGGAGCACGACCTCGCCGGGGTGGACGGCGAGGACGGCGTGCAGCAGCAGGTAGTACAGGCCGTGCACCGCGTCCACGCCGTGCAGCAGCCGCCAGATCTGCGGGACCGTGCGGCGTCCGACCTGGAAGCTGACGGCCTCGTCGCGCCACATGCCGCCCCGGTCGAGCCCCCACAGTCCGAGCGTCAGCATCACCAGCGCGGGCACGCCCACGGCGGCGGTCCGCGCGAGCCGCTCCCGGCGGTGCCCCGGTTTCCGATGCGGTGTGTCGCTCGTTGCACCGGTCGGCACGGCAGTGGTCGCTCCGGCCGCCCGACGCGACCGCGGTTTCGCAGGAAGCCCGACGTTCACCCTGGACCGATCTTTTGGGATTAACCAGTATTTACAGTAATTGACGGTGTATCAGCATGGATACCCCATCCGCACCGCTTAGGCTCCCATGTGATGAACCGTCTCCGCGTCACTCCCGGTCCGGTCCTCACCGTCACCGCCATGTGGCTCATCACCCGTGCCCTGATGCTGTGGCTGATCGCCCACAGCGGTGCCCGGCCGCTGGGCGGGGGCTCGGTCACCCGGGAGGTGTGGCGGCTGTACTTCCACTGGTACGGCGTCCTCGCGCACGGCTCCTTCCCGGCGCACGACAGCCTGTGGCAGTACCCGCCGGGCGCGGGCGCGGTGCTGCTGGCGCCGGGCCTGCTGCCGGGTCTGACGTACTTTCAGGCGTTCGTGCTGCTCACGCTGGCCGTGGACGCGCTGACCACGGCCGCGCTGGTCCGCGCGGGCACCCGGCCCGGACGGAGTCCGCTGGGCGCGGCCCTGTGGACCGGCGGCCTGCCGCTGCTGCTGCACCTGCCGCTCGCCCGGTACGACGCGCAGGTCACCGCCCTGGCCGTGCTGTCCCTGCTGGCCGCGGGGCGCTCCCCGCGCGCGGGCGGTGTGCTCGGGGCCCTGGGCGCGGTGGTGAAGGTGTGGCCCGCGCTGGTGCTGCTGGGCACGCCCCGGGGCCGGCCCACGCGGACGGCGTGGACGTGGGCCGCGGGCACCTCGGCCGCGTGCCTCGCCGTGTTCGCGGCCTTCTTCACCCACCCCCTGTCCTTCCTGCGGGAGCAGGGCGGCCGGGGGGTGCAGATCGAGTCGCTCGGCGGTACGGCGCTCAATCTGGCCCGGCACGCGGGCTGGCCGGGCCGGTCGCGCTACCGGTACGGGGCGATCGAGCTGATGGGCCCGCACGTGCACGCCGTCGCCACCGCCTCCCTGGTACTGACGGCGGCGGCCTTCGGACTGCTGGTGCTGTGGCGGGTGCGGGCGCGGCACTGGAGCGCGGCCACGCCGTACGACGCGGCACTGAGCGCGGTGCTGCTGTTCACGGTCACCAGCCGGGTCATCAGCCCGCAGTACATGATCTGGCTGGTCGGACTGGCCGCCGTGTGCCTGACCTCGCGGCACACCAGCCAGCGGCCGGTGGCGGCGCTGGTCCTGGCGGCGTGCGCGCTGAGCACCGTGGCGTACCCGCTGAACTACCACGAGGTGGTCCGGGGCACCTGGACCGGATGCCTGCTGATGCTGGGCCGCAACGGGCTGCTGACGGCCGCCGCCGTGCTGTCCTTCGCACGGCTGTGGCGGGCCGCGCGGCCACCGGCCGCGAAGAGCGTGCCGGGGGCGGAACCCCGAGCCGGTTCCGGCCGTCTTCCGGGTCGAGTACTAAGCGTCTCCTAACGGGGTATAACCGAACATTTCCACCCCCTCGATCCGTGGACTGATCCGTGCACCCCTTGCCTCCAGAACCCCGACGACCGCGAGAGACGCATGCGGAACCGGCCGTGGAGCCGGAGCCCCGGGCCGCCGTCGTCGTCATCGGGTACAACGACCGCGCCCATGTGGCCGACGCCGTGCGCTCGGCGCTGGCGCAGGGGCCCTCGGTCGCCGAGGTGATCGCGGTGGACGACTGCTCCACCGACGGCAGCGACGGGCTGCTCGGCGAGCTGGCCGCCGGCGAACCGCGGTTGCGGGTGGTGCGCCGGAGCGTGAACAGCGGCGGCTGCGGCAGCCCCCGCAACACCGGGATCGACGCGGTGACGGCGCCGTACGTGATGTTCCTGGACAGCGACGACGTACTGCCGCCCGGCGCGGTGGACGCGCTGCGGGCGGCGGCCACGGGGGCGCACGCCGAGGTCGCGAGCGGCCTGTGCGTGCGCCGGGAGCTGCCCTCGGGGCGTGAACAACCCTGGCAGGCGCCCCTCTACACGGCGCCCGCCGTCCTCGCGCGCCCCTCCCAGCGCCCCCGGCTGGTCCACGACACGCTGTGCGTCAACAAGCTGTACCGCACCGACTTCCTGCGCGAACACGGCATCCGCTTCCCCGAGGGCCGCTTCCTCTACGAGGACTTCGTCTTCACCGCGCGCGTGCTGGCCGCGAGCCCCCGCATCGCGCTCGTCCCGGACCGGGTGTACGTGTGGCAGGTACGCCGGTCGGCCGAGCGGCTGTCGCTCTCGCTGGACCGGGAGCGCGTCGAGAACTGGACGGCGCGCGTCGAGGCGAGCGCGCTGGCGTACGACATTCTGCTGGGCGGCGGGCAGAAGGCGCTGGCGCGGGCGGCACGGGCCAAGTTCCTCGATCACGAGGTGCGCATGTACGCGCGCGAACTGGGCTTGCGCGACACGCACTACCAGCGCGCATGGTGGGCGCGCACCCGGGAGTATCTCGCGCGCTACGACGCGGCCGACTGGAACCTGAACCCGGCCGCCCCCGGCCGTCTGCTCGCCCGGGTCGTCCTGACCTCCCCCGAGCCCCGCGACCTGCCCCGCCTGCGCGAACTCGCCGCCCGCCCCGCCCGGCTGCTCCCGCCCTACGCCCGTGCCGCCGACGGCACCCCGGTCTGGTCCCCCGGCCTCCCCCAGGTCTCCCTGGCCCCGCTGCTGACCGGGCCCGTCTCCGTGCTCCCCCTCGCGGTGGACGCGGAACTGCGCCCGCGCGCGCGTGCCTCGCTGCTGCGTCTGCGGCTGCACGAGCTGTACGGACGGGTGGCCGGGGCGGGCCCGCGGGAGGTGGACGTGGAGTGGCACGCGCGCGAGGACGCGCGCACGGGCGGGCGTACGACGGTGGCGCTCACGCCCGCCGGCGCGGACGTCTGGTCGGCACAGGTGCCCGTCGACCTGGCGGGACTCGGCTCGGGTACCTGGGACCTGCGTCTGACCCTGCGCTTCGCGGACGGCGCGCGGCGGCAGGTCACGGCGCACGCCCTCGCGGGCGGCGGACGGCTGCGCCGACGCGCCGTGCCGAGCGCCGTGCACGGCGTACTCCTGGCGCAGCCGTACGCCACGCACTCCGGCGCGCTGGCGGTGCGTGTGGCGACCGGCCCGCGCGGCGTGCTGAGCGTGGCCCGCGGCCGGCTCCGCCGCCTGCTTCACTGAGACCCGGGACCGCGACCCGGCGGAGGGCACCCGGGCCGACCGACCAGCTGACGAGGAGACGGCCGCACATGACCTGGCTGATCACCGGCGGCGCCGGATACATCGGGGCGCACGTCGTACGGGCGATGACCGAGGCGGGCGAGCGCACGGTCGTCTACGACGACCTGTCCACGGGTGTCGCCGAGCGGGTACCGGCCGAGGTTCCGCTGGTGCGCGGCTCGGTCCTGGACGCGGACGGAGTGGCCCGGGCCCTCGCCGGGCACGAGGTCACCGGGGTCGTGCATCTGGCGGCGAAGAAGCAGGTGGGCGAGTCGGTGGACCGCCCGCTGCACTACTACCGGGAGAACGTCGAAGGTCTGCGCGTGCTGCTGGAGGCGGTGACGCGGGCGGCGGTCCCCTCCTTCCTCTTCTCCTCCTCCGCGGCCGTCTACGGCATGCCCGACGTCGACCTGGTGACGGAGGAGACCCCCTGCCACCCGCTGTCCCCCTACGGCGAGACCAAGCTGGCCGGCGAGTGGCTGGTCCGCGCCACGGGCCGGGCGACCGGTCTCGCCACGGCCTCGCTCCGCTACTTCAACGTGGCGGGGGCGGCCGCCCCCGACCTGGCGGACAACGGCGTGTCCAACCTGATCCCGATGATCTTCGAACGGCTCGGCGAGGGCACTGCGCCGCGGGTCTTCGGCGACGACTACCCGACCCCCGACGGCACCTGTGTGCGCGACTACATCCACGTGGCCGACCTGGCCGAGGCCCATGTGACCGTCGCCCGCGCCCTGCGCTCCTCCCCCGGCACCGCCCTGACCCTCAACATCGGCCGCGGCGAGGGCGTCTCCGTCCGCGAGATGATCGACCGCGTCAACGCGGTCACCGGTTACGACCGCCCCCCGACGGTCACCCCCCGCCGCCCCGGCGACCCCGCCCGCGTGGTGGCCTCCGCCGCCCGGATCGCCGCGGAACTCGGCTGGCACGCCAAGTACGACGTCCAGGACATGGTCGTGTCGGCCTGGGAGGGATGGCTGCGCGACCACCCGGAGGCGGCGCGCTCCTAGAGCCTGTCCGGCAATTCGCGGCAGACGGAAATTGCCAGACAGGCCCTGGCGGACCCCGGCGGCCCGGCCGGCGGGTGTCACAGCGCCTTGAGCGCCCCTGCCGTGGCCCGGGCCAGCTTTTCCAGGTAGCCCTTGGGGAGTTTCGGGGAGCGGATGACCACCGAGCGCCAGTAGAGGGGGCCCGAGATCAGGTCCAGGGCGAGGTCCGCGTCGACGCCCGGACCCAGTTCCCCCCGTGTCCGCGCCGCAGCCACGATCTTGCTGGCCACCCCCTCCTGGCCGTCCCGCAGCGCCTTCTGGAGCGCCTCCGCGATCTCGGGACTGCGGGCCGCCTCCGCCTGGAGGTCGGGGATGATCTGGGACGCCACCGGGTGGCGCAGGGCACGGGACGTGACCTCGTAGAGAAGACGCAGGTCGCCCTCCAGGGAGCCCGTGTCCGGGACCGGGAAGCCGGTCACCGCCATCGCGGAGACGACGTCCAGGACCAGGTGGAGTTTGGAACGCCAGCGCCGGTACACCGCCGTCTTGCCGACGCCGGCCCGGCGGGCGATCCCCTCGATGGACATGCGCGCGTAGCCGACGGCCGCCAGTTCCTCGAAGACGGCCGCCCTGATGGCCTCGGTCACGTCCTCCCGGAGCACGGCCGCCCCGGCGGGCACCCGGCGGCGCGGACGCCCCGGCGGCTCGTCGGCGGGCCCGGCGGCGTTCGTCGTCATACCGCACAGCATAGGCCGTCACGACGAAACGGTTGCGTTCCGACGTGCATTGGCCCTAGTCTCACGTTGCGACGATACGGTCCCGTCCCGACGTAAGAGAACATGAAGAGAAGCGTAAGGAAACGCCGGGCGACGGGCTCGGACACGGCGAACCCGGCGAGAGCCGGGCGCAGCACCCCCTCCCCCGAGCGAAAGCAGCGGATGTGAGCCAGGTCCTCCACACACCGCCCCCCACCCAGGCCCCGGCGGGCGACGATCTCGCGGCGCTCGCGGCCCGGCACGGCCTGTCGGTCAGCGGCGCCCGCCCCTCCCTGCCGGAGTACGTCCGCCAGCTGTGGGCCCGACGCCACTTCATCAGCGCCTTCGCCACCGCCAAGCTCACCGCTCAGTACAGCCAGGCGAAGCTCGGCCAGATCTGGCAGGTCATGAACCCGCTGCTGAACGCGGCGGTCTACTACTTCATCTTCGGCGTGCTGCTGAACACCAAGCACAACGTGCCGGACTACGTCCCCTTCCTGGTCACGGGCGTGTTCATCTGGACGTTCACGCAGAGCTCGATCATGGCCGGCACCCGCGCGATCTCCGGCAACCTCGGCCTGGTGCGCGCCCTGCACTTCCCGCGCGCCGCCCTGCCGATCTCCTTCGCGCTCCAGCAGCTCCAGCAGCTGCTGTTCTCGATGGCCGCGCTGATCGTCATCCTGCTCGCCTTCGGCGTGCCGGTCGCCGTCTCGTGGGTGCTGGCGATCCCGGCGCTCGTCCTTCAGTTCACGTTCAACGCGGGCGTGTCGATGATCGTGGCCCGGATGGGCGCCAAGACCCCGGACATCGCCCAGCTGATGCCCTTCGTGCTGCGCACGTGGATGTACGTGTCCGGGGTGATGTGGAGCATCGACAAGATCACCTCGCACGACAAGCTGCCGCACCTCGTCACGATCCTGCTGGAGCTGAACCCGGCCGCCGTCTACATCGACCTGATGCGGTTCGCGCTGATCGACAGCTTCCACGCCGCGTCGCTGCCCCCGCACGTGTGGGCGGCGGCCACGGGCTGGGCCCTGCTCGCCGGCATCGGCGGCTTCATCTACTTCTGGAAGGCTGAGGAGACGTACGGCCGTGGCTGAGCAGACCCCCGGGAACCCCGGGCACCCCGAGCATTCCGAGCAGGTCCCCACCGTCGTCGCCGACTCCGTCGACATCGTCTACCGGGTCAACGGCACCGGCGCCGGCCGCGGCACCGCCACCGCCGCCCTCAACCGCATCCTGCGCCGCAAACAGGCCGAGAAGGCGGCCGGCGTGCGCAAGGTGCACGCGGTGCGGAAGGTGTCGTTCGTCGCCTACAAGGGTGAGGCGATCGGGCTCATCGGCACCAACGGCTCCGGCAAGTCGACCCTGCTCAAGGCCGTCGCCGGACTGCTCCCGGTGGAGAACGGGCACATCTACACCGACGGCCAGCCGTCCCTGCTGGGCGTCAACGCGGCCATGATGAACGACCTCACCGGCGAGCGGAACGTCTTCCTGGGCGGGCTCGCCATGGGCATGCCCCGGGAACAGGTCAAGGAGCGGTACCAGGACATCGTCGACTTCTCCGGGATCAACGAGAAGGGCGACTTCATCACCCTGCCGATGCGCACGTACTCCTCCGGCATGGCCGCCCGGCTCCGCTTCTCCATCGCCGCCGCCAAGGACCACGACGTCCTGCTGATCGACGAGGCGCTGGCCACCGGCGACCGCTCCTTCCAGAAGCGTTCCGAGGCACGCATCCGCGAACTGCGGCAGCACGCGGGCACGGTCTTCCTGGTCAGCCACAACAACAAGTCGATCCGCGACACCTGCGAGCGGGTCCTGTGGCTGGAGCGCGGCGAGCTGCGCATGGACGGGCCGACGGAGGAGGTCATGAAGGAGTACGAGGCCTTCACCGGCGACAAGAAGCCGGCCCCGAAGAAGCCCGCGCCGAAGAGCGCCGCGCCCAAGCCGGACGCGAAGGCCGCGGGGAGCCCGGAGGCGAAGGCCGCGGGGAGCCCGGAGGCGAAGGCCGCGGCCAACCCGGAGACGCCGGCCGCGGGGAACCCGGAGACGCCGAAAGTCCCTCTTCCCTCCTGAGCCCGGCTCCCATCCGGAGCACGATTATCCCTTTCATCCACTTAGTAGCAGTATGTTATGAAAGGTGTACTCGGAGACGGCGAGCCGAAGGAGTCCCCGCGATGCCCCAGCTGAGCGTGATCGTCCACGGACCGAACACGCAGGGACATCTGGCCGAGCTACTGGACTCCTTGGCGGCCCACCCCCTCCCCGACGCCGAGGTGATCGTCGCCGCCGTCGGCGACTGGGCCCGGGAGACGGCCGAACGCCACACCCCCGAGACGATCGTCGTACCGCTCCCGGACGGCACCGGTGACGCGGCGGCCCGGACGGCCGGCGCCGCCCGCGCGACCGGCCGCTGGCTGCACTTCGTCCACGCCAAGGACGGCCTGCCGGCCGGCGCGGCCCGCCTGATCGCGGAACGGACCGCCGAGCTGGACGCCGCCGGCCCCCCGGTGGACGTGCTGCTCTTCGACCACGTCACCACCACCTGGAAGACCGCCGCCGCCCCCTCCCGGGACGGGCGCCGACTCGCCGCCGTCGGCCGGGCCGGTCTGCCCCTGGCCGAGGCAGCCGACCTGCTGCGGCTCACCCCGCTGCTCGGCAACCGCGCCCTGCGCGCCGCGTTCTGGCAGGCCCACGAGGAGCAGCTGAGCACCGACGACGAGCCGTGCGCCGCCCACGCGGCCCTGCTGCGCGCCGACCGCGTCGCCTGCCTGAACCAGCCCGCCTACGAACACCGCGTGCTGCGCCCCGAGAGCCTCCCCCCGCGCGCCCCCGAGGACCGCCTCGCGCTCATCGACCGCTACGAGTCCCTGCTCCCGCTCACCCGGGACCGCCGCGCCCCCCGCGCGGTGCTGTACGACCTGATGGTGCGCGACCTGGTGCGCACCTTCGCCCGCGAGGACCTGCCCGAGCCGCTGGCCCGCGAGTTCTTCCGCCGCGCCTCCCTGGCCGCGGTCCGCTGGCGCCCCGAGGGCCACCGGCGCCCGGCCGGCCCGGAGGGCGTACGGCACCGGCTGCTGGAGGAGGGCGCCTATGCCCGGTACCGCGCCTTCCAGGCCGCCAACCGCACCCGTCGCGCCGCCCGCGCGGCCGTACGGACCCGCAAACGGCACCTGGGCGCCAAGGTCCGCGACCACCAGTACCGCCGCGCCCTGAGCCGCCCGGTGGACCCCGGCCTGGCCGTGTTCGCCGCGTACTGGGACCGCGGGGTCGCCTGCAACCCGGCCGCGATCGCCGCCAAGCTCGCCGAACTCGCCCCGCACATCCACCCGGTGTGGGTGGTGAGCAAGGAGAAGGCGGCCCTGCTGCCGCCCGGCACCGACCATGTGATCCCCGGCACCCGCCGCTACTGGGAGACCCTGGCCACCGCCAAGTACCTCACGAACAACGTCAACTTCCCGAACCCGGTGGTGAAGCGCCCGGACGCCGTCCACCTCCAGACCCATCACGGCACCCCGCTCAAACGCATGGGCCTGGACCAGATGGACCACCCGGCCGCCGCCCAGGGCCTGGACTTCGCCGCCCTGCTGGCCCGCATCGACAAGTGGGACTACAGCATCAGCGCCAACAGCCACTCCACCCGGATGTGGGAGCGCGCCTACCCGTCCCGCTACACCTCGCTGGACCACGGCTATCCGCGCAACGACGTGTACTACACGGCCACCGCCGCCGACGTCCGCGCGGCCCGTGACCGCCTCGGCATCCCGCCCGGCCGGACGGCCGTCCTGTACGCCCCCACCCACCGCGACTACGAGGCCGGCTTCACCCCCCGGGTCGACCTCGCCGCCCTCGCCGACCGCCTCGGCGAGAACACCGTCCTGCTGGTCCGCGCCCACTACTTCTACGGCGGCGCGGCCTCCCCGCTGACCGGCCTGCGCCGCTCCGGCCACCTCATCGACGTCTCCTCCTACGACCCCGTCGAGGAACTGTGCCTGGCCGCCGACGCGCTGGTCACGGACTACTCGTCGATCATGTTCGACTACGCCAACCTGGACCGGCCGATCGTGATCCACGCCGACGACTGGGAGATGTACCGGACCACCCGCGGGGTCTACTTCGACCTGTTGGCCGAACCCCCCGGCCAGGTCGCCCGCACCCAGGAGGAACTCGCGGAGATCTTCGTCTCCGGCGCCTGGCGCGACGAGAGCGCGGCCAAGACGCGGGCGGTGTTCCGGCGCCGGTTCTGCGAGTACGACGACGGGCGCGCCGCCGAGCGGGTCGTCCGGCGGGTGTTCCTGGACGAACCGGAGGAGGTACTGCCACCGGTGCTCCCCGTCGAGGACCGCACCCCCGCCCCCACCCCCGAGGAGGCCACGGCATGACCCTCCCCGACGTCACGGTCACGGTCATCGTCCACAACGACGCGGCCCGGCTCCCGCGCGCGGTCGCCTCCCTGCGCGCGCAGACCCACACGAACATCGAGATCGTCATCAGCGACGACCACTCCACGGACGACACGCCGGCCGTGGCACGGGCGCTGGCGGCACGGGACCACCGCATCCGCTGCATCCGCCTGCCGGAGAACAGCGGCGGGTGCAGCGCCCCGCGCAACCGGGCCGTCGAGATCGCCCGGGCGCCGTATCTGATGTTCCTGGACAGCGACGACGAACTCCCGCCGCGCGCGGTGGAGCTGCTGCTCGCCGCGCATCGCGAACGGGAGGTGGACTTCGCCATGGGCGCGGTCCGCCGGGTCCGGGTGGACAACGGCCGCCGCTCGACCTGGATGCCGCACCTGGTCGCCGAACGCCGCACGCTGAAGGGCATCGAGGAGGAGCCGCGGCTGCTCTTCGAGCACCTGGCGACCAGCAAGATGTACGCCCGCTCGTTCCTGGACCGCCACCGGCTGCGCTTTCCCGAGGGCATCCACTACGAGGACCAGTTGTTCTCGGCGCAGGCGTACTGCCTGGCCGAGGCGTTCACGATCATTCCGGACCCGGTGTACGTCTGGTACATCGAGCCGTTCGCCGCCGCGTCCGCCGCCTCCATCTCCAACCAGCGGCACAGGCTCTCCAACGTCCGCGACCGCGTGCACGTGCAGCGGCTGATCGACGAGTTCCTGGTGAGCAGCGGACACGCGGGGCTGCGGGAGCACAAGGACTACAAGTTCCTCAAGCACGACTTCCGGATGTACGCCGGCGACCTGCCGTACCGGGACGAGGACTGGCTGACGTCCTTCGCGGACCTGATGAACCCCTACCTGGACACGCTGTCCCCCGGCGCGTACGAACGGCTGCCGCGCCCGGAGCGGGTGGTGCTGGAGCTGGTGCGGGACGGCCGCACGGCCGAGGCCCGGCTGGCGGCGCGCGGGCTGGGGCACGCGGTGGCGCCGCGGCAGGTGACGACGGACGCCACGGGCACCCCGTACTGGGGTGAGGCGCTGCCCGTCACGGACCGCGCCCGCCGGGAACTGGACCTGTCCGAACTGGAGCTGGACACCCGGCCGTTCTCCGCGGCCCAGTTCCGCCACGAGATCACACGGCTGACGCCCGGTGCGGGTGCGTCACTCACCCTCGCGATCCGCACGTACGACCCCGGTCTCCGCCTGCCCGTGGGCCCGCAGCGCGCGTCCCTGCTCCTCACGCCGGGCCGGCGCCGGATGACGATCCCCTTCCGGCTGGACCCGGTCCGTCCCGGTGTCTTCGACGGCACGGTCCGCCTCGACCTCGCCGCCGCCTCGCTCCCCCCGTACGGCTTCGAGGGCGTACGCCACCCCGTGATCCGCCTCGACCAGCAGGGCCTGTCCCACTCGGGTCTGCTGCTGGCGCCCCTCGACATCCCAACGCGCAGGATCCGGGTCGGCGGCCACGAACTCACGGTCGAACCGGAGTCCCGCAACCCCGGCCGCCTCCAGCTCCGCTGGCGTCCGGTCGGGGTGACGGCCCGGGTGATCCGTCCGGTGGTGCGACGGGTGGCCCGGCCCCGGGTGCGGAACGCCCTGCGGCTGGTGGCGAGCGCCTTGCGGTGAGGGCGCCGACCGCGGAGGCCGGTGATCTGCGGGGGCCGGTGGTGTGCGGGGGCTAGTGGGGGCCGGTGGTGGGCGGAAGCCGGTGGTGCGCGGGGGCCGGTGGTGTGCGGGGGCCGGTGGTGCGCGGAGGCCGGTGGTGCGCGGAAGCCGGTGGTGGTGCCGAGGGCGGTGGTGTGCGGGGGCCGGTGGTGTGCGGGGGCCGGTGGTGTGCGGAGGGCGGTGGTGGTGCGGAGGGCGGTGGTGGTGTGTCCTCGTGGGCGACCGCGGCCCGTACCGCTCAGCACCGCTCAGCGCAGCACCCGGTACAGAACCTGGTGGCCCGGTCCCACGGCCGTCTTCCGGAGCCACGGTGCCGTCGACGACGGGCCGCCGACGACCCACCGCACCCCGTACTCCCGCAGAATCCCCCGCCGCTCCTCCCCGGACACGCCCGCCGCGAAGTACCGCTCCACCGCCGCCTCCCGCCGCGCGCCGTCCCGCAGGAACACGTCCGGATAGCCGGGCGCCACGGTGTACGGCCCGTACGCGGGGATCTGCCGGGCCGGAAACGTACGAGCCATCACCACGTCCCCGTACGCCACCCCCGCCCGCATGATCCACCGATACCCCGCCCAGGGCGTCCGGTACTTCGCCGCGATCACCCCGGGCAGCCCGTCCCGCCCCACCACGTACCCGAGTGTCCCGGCCTGGGTCCACGCCCCCGCCGCCAGCGCCGCGAGCAGCAGGCACGCCCAGCCCCGGCGCACCGCCCGCCGCCCCGCCGACACCACCTCCAGCGCGGCCGCGAGCTGCGCCGGGATCAGTACGGCGGGCAGGGCGCGGCCCCAGGAGTAGTGGCCGGTCAGGCCGCCCGCGGCGAACACGATCGCGCCGAGGAGGAAGAAGAGGACCAGCGGGTCCCGGTGGTCCCGCCGCCACCGGAGGGCCAGCGCCACCACCCCCGGCAGCACCAGCCCGAACCGCCCGGCGAGGTCCTGGTACAGCGGCCGGTGGACGGCCTCCAGGTCCGCGCCCGCGGAGAACAGCGCGAAGAAGTCGTAGTACGGCCAGAGCCACAGCACCAGCAGCCCCGCCGCCGCCCCGGCACCGAGCCGGAGCAGCACCGTCCGGGACGGCCGGGCCGCGAGCAGCACGGCGAGGGCACCGAGCGAGGCGACGACCCCGGTGAACTGATGGCACAGCAGGATCACCGCCCACAGCAGCCCCGGCCCGAGCCACCCCGGCCGGCCGGCCTCCGCGCGCAGCGAACGCGTCAGCCATGCCCAGAAGTGGAAGGTGAGCCCGAGCGCGAACACGCTGGGGTACGACACCGTCAGCGCGAGGGAGTTCAGCCCGAGGAAGCCGCTCCACGCGAAGAGCCGGGGGCCCCAGAGGAAGAGCAGGCCGAGCAGGGCCAGGGCGGGGGCGGCGCGATGGGCGCTGAGGGTGCGGACGTAGCGCCGCACCCCGGTGACCAGCAGGCCGAGACCGGCGAGCGCGGCCAGGCGCAGGACCACGAAGACCGACAGGCCGGTCAGCTTGGCGACGACGCCGAGCACCAGCATCCACGGCGAGTAGTACGGGCTCGGCGTGTCGGCGTCGACCAGGGGGTTGCCGGGGTGCAGCAGGCTGTGCCGGAGACGTTGGACCGTGGCCGCGTGCATACCCAGGTCGCCCGCCCACGGCAGGCGGATCACCACCAGGAGCAGCAACAGCACCGTGAGCGCGGCGGCGCCCCGCGCCGCCGCCCGGCCGACGCGGGCCACCCTGCCGCGTGTCGGTGCCGTACGGCGCTCCGGCTGGGTCTCGGGCGACGCGGTGTGCATGGTGCACCGACCCTACCCGAATCGCCGCTATCGACAGGAAAAGGATTGATTCGCCACGGGTTTCCCGCCCCGCGGCTTCTCGCCGGGGGCGGGCAGGAGAGCGCGATCGGGAGCGGGCGGCGACGAAGACGAAGACGAAGACGAAGGCGCCCCGGACCGCGGTCGGTCCGGGGCGCCTTCATGCCGTACGGCCGCGCGGGCGCGCGCGTCCGGCTACGAGTGCGTGCGCAGCAGCGTCCGCATCGTGCGCATCGCCACCGACAGGTTGGCGAGGTCGAACGAGTCCGAGCTGCGGATCTCGTCCAGGGTGGTGCGGGCCCGGCCCAGGATCGCGGAGTTCTTCTGCTCCCAGGCCTTGAACCGCTGCTCCGGCGTCGAGGTGCCGTTGCCCGCCGCGAGGATGTCCGCGGTGAGGGCCGCGTGCGCCGCGTACAGGTCCTCGCGGATGGAGGCGCGGGCCATGGACTGCCAGCGGTCGGCGCGGGGCAGCTCGATGATGCGGTCCATCAGCTGGGTGATGCTGAGCCGGTCGGCGAGGTCGTAGTAGACCTCGGCGACGTCCAGCGGCTCCTTGCCCATGCGGTCGGCCACCGAGACGATGTCGAGCGCCGGGAAGGCGGAGGAGAAGCCCGCCACACGGGTGGCGAGTTCGTCCGGGACGCCGGCCTCGGACAGCTCGTCGTACACGTGCTGGTACCACTCCAGGTCCGCGCCGCGCAGCAGCTTCGGCAGCTCCTGCCAGACCCGCTCGACCCGGTCGGCGAAGAACTCGACCGTCTCGGCGAGCTGGAGCGGCTGCGGCCGGTTGTTCAGCAGCCAGCGGGTGCCGCGCTCGACCAGGCGGCGCGAGTGCAGCCGGATGCGGGTCTGGACGGCCGCGTCGACCCTGTTGTCCAGGGCCTCCACCGCGTCCCACACCGGTGCCGAGCAGAAGATCGCGCGGGCCACCGTCTGGGCGCGGACGATCTCCTCCAGGGAGGCACCGGTCTCCTCGCGCATGCGGTGCAGATACGTCGTACCGCCCGTGTTCACCGTGTCGTTGACCAGCACGGTCGTGGTGATCTCGCGACGCAGCGGGTGGTTGTCGATGGCCTCGGCGAAGCGCTCGCGCAGGGCCGTCGGGAAGTACGCGTGCAGCAGGGTGCGCAGGTACGGGTCGTCCGGCAGCGAGGTGTGCAGCAGCTCCTCGGCGACCGTGATCTTCGTGTACGCCAGCACGACGGCCGTCTCCGGGCTGGTCAGGCCCTGGCCCTGGGCGAGGCGCTCGCGGATCTGCCGGTCGGTGGGCAGGAACTCCAGCGCGCGGTCCAGGTGGCCCTCGCGCACCAGGTGGCGGATGAACCGCTGCTGGGCGTGGAGCATGGCGTTGGCCTGGGACAGGGCGTTGGCGAGGGCGGTGTTCTGCGCGTAGTTGTTGCGCAGGACCAGCGCGCCGACCTCGTCGGTCATCTCGGCGAGCAGCTTGTTGCGCTGCTTGACGGTCATGTCGCCGTCCGTGACCAGGCCGTTCAGCAGGATCTTGATGTTCACCTCGTGGTCGGAGGTGTCCACGCCGGCGCTGTTGTCGATCGCGTCCGTGTTGATCTTGCCGCCGTGCATGGCGAACTCGATGCGGCCGAGCTGGGTCAGGCCCAGGTTGCCGCCCTCGCCGACGACCTTGACCCGCAGGTCGGCGCCGTCGACGCGGATGGCGTCGTTGGCCTTGTCGCCGACGTCGGCGTTCGACTCCGCCGACGACTTCACGTACGTCCCGATGCCGCCGTTCCACAGCAGGTCCACCGGCGCCTTGAGGATGGTCTTCATCAGGTCGGCCGGGGTCATCTTGGCGACCTTGTCCTCGATGCCGAGGGCCTCGCGGATGTGGCTGTTCAGCGTGATCGACTTGGCGCTGCGCGGGAAGATCCCGCCACCCGCCGACAGCAGCGCGGTGTCGTAGTCGGCCCAGCTGGAGCGGGGCAGCTCGAACAGGCGGCGGCGCTCGGCGTAGGAGGTGGCCGCGTCCGGGACGGGGTCGATGAAGATGTGACGGTGGTCGAAGGCGGCGACCACCCGGATGTGCTCGGAGAGCAGCATGCCGTTGCCGAACACGTCACCGGACATGTCGCCGATGCCGACGACCGTGAAGTCCTCGGACTGCGTGTCCACGCCCAGCTCGCGGAAGTGCCGCTTCACGGACTCCCAGGCGCCGCGCGCGGTGATGCCCATGCCCTTGTGGTCGTAGCCGGCCGAGCCGCCGGAGGCGAAGGCGTCGCCGAGCCAGAAGTTGTACTTCTCGGCGACCCCGTTGGCGATGTCCGAGAAGGTCGCGGTGCCCTTGTCGGCGGCGACCACCAGGTAGGTGTCGTCGCCGTCGTGCCGGACCACGTCCCGCGGCGGGACGACCTCGCCGGCCACCATGTTGTCGGTGATGTCGAGCAGCGCCGAGATGAACGTCTTGTAGCTGGCGATGCCCTCGCTGAGCCAGGCGTCGCGGTCCACGCTCGGGTCCGGCAGCTGCTTGGCGACGAAGCCGCCCTTGGCGCCGACCGGCACGATGACGGTGTTCTTCACCATCTGCGCCTTGACCAGGCCGAGGATCTCCGTGCGGAAGTCCTCACGCCGGTCCGACCAGCGCAGGCCGCCTCGGGCGACCTTGCCGAAGCGCAGGTGCACGCCCTCGACCCGCGGCGAGTACACCCAGATCTCGTACGCCGGGCGCGGCGCGGGCAGGTCCGGGATGGCCTGCGGGTCGAACTTCATGGAGACGTAGTCGTGCGGCGTGCCGCCGTGCGCCTCCTGGAAGAAGTTCGTGCGCAGGGTCGCCTTGATGACGGTCAGGAAGGACCGCAGGATGCGGTCCTCGTCCAGGCTGGCCACCTGCTCCAGGGCCGCGTCCAGCTCCTCCAGCAGGGCGTCGGTGATCTCCAGCCCGGCCTTCTGCCGGTCCGGGGACATCCGCGCCTCGAACAGGGAGACGAGGAGCCGGGTGGTGTGGACGTTGTTGCGGAGGGTGTCCTCCATGTAGTCCTGCGAGAAGGTCGAGCCGGCCTGCCGCAGGTACTTGGCGTAGGCGCGCAGCACCATCGCCTGCCGCCAGGTCAGCCCGGCGCTCAGCACGAGGGCGTTGAAGCCGTCGTTCTCGGCCTTGCCGGTCCAGGTCGCGGCGAATGCCTCCTGGAACCGCTCACGGCCGTCGTCGCCCAGGTAGTCGCCGTTGCCGCCGCCGGGCGACTTCGGCATGCGCAGACCGAAGTCGTAGATCCAGGCGGTGGTGCGGTCCGCGCAGCGCAGCTCGTACGGGCGCTCGTCGGTCACCTCGACGCCGAGGCGGCTCAGCACCGGCAGCACCTTGGAGAGGGAGACCGTGCCGCCCTTCTGGTAGATCTTGAAGCGGCGCTCGTCGGGCGCGGCGCCCACCGGCTCGTACAGACTCAGCGAGAACGCCTTGTCCTCGCTCAGCTGCTCCAGGTGGACCAGGTCGGCGACCGCGGCGCGCGGGCTGTGGTCGGCCTTGTAGCCCTCGGGGAAGGCGTGGTTGTAGCGGCGCAGCACCTCGGCCGCGCGCTCCTCGCCGCACTCGGCGGTGAGCGCCTCGGCGAACGCGTCGGCCCAGGAGCGGGCCGCCTCGACCAGACGCGCCTCGATGCGGTCCTTGTCGGCGTCCGACAGCTCGGGCAGCTCGGTGCCCTGCGGGACGCGGACGACGAAGTGCAGCCGGGACAGGATCGACTCGGTGTTCCAGGCGGTGAAGTCGACGCTGGTGCCGCCCAGCTCCTCCTTGAGGATGTCGATGATCCTCAGGCGGACGCCGGTGGTGTAGCGGTCGCGCGGGAGGTAGACGAGGGCCGAGTAGTAGCGGCCGTACTCGTCCTGGCGCAGGTAGAGCCGCAGCCGGCGGCGCTCCTGGAGGTAGAGGACGCTCGTGACGATCGACTGGAGCTCGGCGACCGGCGTCTGGAACAGCTCGTCGCGCGGGTAGGTCTCCATGATCTGGAGCAGGTCGCGGCCGTCGTGGCTGTTGGGCGAGAAGCCGGCGCGCTCCAGCACCTCGTCGACCTTGCGGCGGACCACCGGGACCCGGCGCACCGAGTCGGTGTACGCGGCGGAGGAGAACAGGCCGAGGAAGCGGCGCTCGCCGACGACGTTGCCGGCCGCGTCGAACTTCTTGACGCCGATGTAGTCCAGGTACGACGGCCGGTGCACGGTGGCCCGGCTGTTGGCCTTGGTCAGCACGAGCAGCTTGTGCTCGCGGGCCTTGGCGCGGGCGTCGGCCGGCAGGCGCTCGAAGGAGGGGCTGACCGGGTGCTGGTCGGCCTCGGCGTGGTGCGGGTCCGAGCGCAGTATGCCGAGACCGGTGCCGGGCACGGCGGCGAGCGTGTCGTCGTCGCGCAGCTGGTACTCGCGGTAGCCGAGGAAGGTGAAGTGGTCCGCGTGCAGCCAGTGCAGCAGCTCGCGGGCCTCCTCGACCTCGGGGCGGGGCAGGTCGTCGGGGACGGGCTCGCCCTCCAGGCCGTCGGCGATCCGGGTCGCCGCGTCGCGCATCTTCTCCCAGTCCTCGACGGCCTCGCGGACGTCGGACAGGACGCGCAGCAGGTCGGCGGTGATCTGCTTCAGGTCGGCGCGGTCGGTCTCCCGGTCGATCTCGACGTGGATCCAGGACTCGATGTGCGCGTCGTGCGGGAGGTCGCCGCCGGGCGGGGTCGGCAGCACCTCGATCAGCCTGCCGGTCAGGTCGCGCCGGACGACGAACTGCGGGTGGATGACGACGTGGATGCCACGCCCCTGCCGGGTCAGCTCGTTCGTCACGGAGTCGACGAGGAAGGGCATGTCGTCGGTGACGACCTCCACCACGGTGTGGCTGCAGGTCCAGCCGTTCTCTTCCACCGTCGGGGTGTGCACCCGGACGTTCGCGGTGCCCTGGGGACGGGTCTCGGCGAGACGGTAGTGCGAGACCGCGGCGCCGAAGGCGTCGACCGGGTCGCGGTCGGCGAGGTCTTCCGGGGCGGTGTGCAGGTAGTAGCGCTGGAGGAACGCGAGCACGGATTCGCTGTCCGGGGTGCCGGGGGTGCCCTCGTTCGTCGTCCCGGTCGGTAGGTGCCCCCCGACCGGGCTGTTCTCAGCTACCCGCGCGGCCCTGTCGAGCAGCTCGGCCTTGGCTTCGTCCAGCTTGGTCTGCATTGTCCTCTGGCTCCTGTCGCGCGCCGTTGCGTGACGTAGAAGGAAGTACGGTCTCTTCCCTTGCGACATAACGCCACGGCCCGGGGTGTCCGGTCGGTTCCGACGGTATGCCGCGAGATGAGATGAGCGGGGGGTATTCGGCCATTGTCGAGACGTCCGTCGAGTGTGACGCTGCTCTCGGCACCGTCGCCATCCGGACCGACCTCGGCGCTCCGGAGGCTTCCGCGCCCCCGTCCCGCCCGCGAAGACCAGCGACCGCCGCCCGGTCACGGAAGCGTTCCGTGCAACCCGGGCGCAGGGCAGGAGCAGGTTCGCCCCCGCGAGATATCGCGCTGATCACGCCACAAGGCTATCGCCACTTACCCGGGGCCCGTCATGAGCCGTATGTGTACAAAACCTAGGGGTGAAGTTTGACGTTCTGCACAGCGGTAGTACGGGGCGGAGTGGCGTATCCGCCGAGCGGAGCGACGTACCAGCCGAACCCGCCGACGGGTACCCCGGCATCCGGTGACGAGTGCGCCGAGGGGCGGTACGCCGGGGAGCTTCGGGGGCGCGGCGCGCCGGGGAGCTTCGGGGACGCGGGCTGCGCCCGCCGACCGGTCGCGGCCCCGCGTCTTTGGTCGCACTCTGAAAACCACCGGGCCCTCTTGGCAAGCGCGCCCGGCCGGGGCACGGTGCCCAGAGTTCCATCCGCAGAGCCCGGAGTCTGCCCCGAGGAGCCCCACATGCCCACCAAGATCCTCATCGTCACCGGCGACGCAGCGGAGTCCCTGGAGGTCCTGTACCCCTACCAGCGGCTGCGCGAGGAAGGCTACGAGGTCCATATCGCGGCCCCCACCCGCAAGACGCTCCGCTTCGTCGTCCACGACTTCGAACCCGGCTACGACACCTACACCGAGAAACCCGGCTACACCTGGCCCGCCGACCTGGCCTTCTCCGAGGTCGACCCGGGAGAGTACGCGGCCCTCGTCATCCCCGGCGGCCGGGCCCCCGAGTATCTGCGCAACGACGCCGAACTGCGCAAGATCCTGAAGGCCTTCTTCGACGCCGACAAGCCGGTCGCCCAGATCTGCCACGGCCCGCTGCTCACCGCCGCGATCGACTCTCTGAGGGGCCGCCGGGTCACCGCCTACCCCGCGCTGGAGCCGGACATGCAGGCGGCCGGAGCGGGCTTCCAGGACGCCGAGGCCGTCGTCGACGGCACCCTGGTCTCCGCCCGCGCCTGGCCGGACCACCCGGCCTGGATGCGGGAGTTCCTGAACGTCCTGCGCACGAAGGCCCCCGTGAGCTGAGGCCCGCCGCCCCGCCGTGACGCCGTGGCGCCGTCTACTGCGCGATTCTTCGTGCCTCCGCCACGGCGTCGGCCAGCGTGTCCACCACCGGCACCCCCACTTCCTCCAGACTGGCCCGGCTGTGCGAACCGCCGGTGTACAGCACGGCCTTCGCCCCCACGTACCGCGCGGCGACCGCGTCGTCCGCCGCGTCCCCGATGACCACGGTCCGCGCCGGCCGCACCGACGCCGCCAACGCCTCCAGATGCCGCACCATGTGCTCGGCCTTGCTGCCCCCGGACGGCCCGGTGCGCCCGTCGACGCGTATGAAGTGCGCCTCGATGCCGAAGCCCCGCACCAGCGGCACCAGGTCCTCGTGCCCGTACATGCTCAGCAGCGACTGGCTGTGCCCCGCCGACCGCCAGCCCGCGAGCAGCTCCTCCGCCCCCTCGGTGAGCCTGCACCGCACCCGGTGCCGGGCGTAGTGCCGGTGGAAGACCCCGTCCATCAGCTCCCACTCGGCGTCGGTGGGCAGCCGGCCGATCAGCCGCTCGTAGAACTTCGGCACCGGCACGCAGTACAGCGACCGGTACTGCTCCAGCGTGATCGGGGCCAGCCCCAGCTCCGCGAAGGCCGCGTTCGTCGCCCCGATGATCGCGTCGTTGTCGTGGAACAGCGTCCCGTTCCAGTCCCAGACGATGTGCGCGCTTCCGTGCATCCCCATGTCAAAGACCGTACCCGCCGCCACTGACATTCAGGGCGCGCCCCGGTCCGGCCCGGCTCCTGCCCGCGCCGGCCTCCCGCAGGGGCCGGGTCAGCCCTGCCCGACCAGGTTGGGGATCTCCTGCGTGGCGTACCACAGCAGCTCCTGGTCGTCCGCCTCGTCCACGACGAACTGCGCGTCGTCGTCCCCGCCGTCCGCCGCCTCCAGCGCGTCCGCCGCCGCGGCCACGTCCGCCTCCGCGTCGTCCGCGTCCACGTGCACCGCGGCCGCCTTCGCGAGCGGCACCGACACCTTCACGGTCACCTCGCCGAGGGCGGACGGTTCGCGTCCGCGGTCCGGGTCCCCGCTCACGGCGCCGTCGGGCACGTCCACGGCGACCACGACCCGCCGCCGCACCGCGCCCGGCGCCGCCGCCAGCAGCCGCAGCGAGGCCAGCGCCGCCCGGCCGAGCGCCGCGTACTCCAGCTCCTCGACGTCCTCGGAGACGTACCACTCGCGCAGCGCGGGCGTGACGGCATACGCGACGAACGGACCGCTCCCCAGCTCACCCGTCTTGTGCGCCTCGGCGAGAGCGGGGAGGGTCAGGGGGACGTAGACGCGCATACTGGCCGCTCTTTCCTGGTCAAAGGCTCCGCTGGGGCCCCGGGGAGAGCGGCTGGCGCGTCTCCCGGGAGGGCCTTCAGGATACGTGCGCCCGTCCCCTTTCGGGGCCCTGCCCACGCCCCCGCGGGCGTCCACTCCGGGCCGCCGATTCACCCCCCTCGGCCGCTTGGTCACGGGGCCGAGGGCCCGTCGAGCCCCTCGGATAGGTGAACCTCGCGGCCCCTCCCCGGCCCCCGTCCCTTTCTTGCGAGCCCCTCCCGCGCCCCGTACAAGATCCCCAGCAGCGAGTTACCGCCCGGTATCCCCGGGCCCGCCGAACGGGGACCCCCATGAACAAGGTCATGAGCCGCACCGCCCAGTCCCGCCCGCGGCACCGCCCGCCGACCCGCCGCGACTCCCGCCGCCCCGGCGGCGCACCGCCCCGCGCGGCCGGCCGGCCGGCAGCCGCCGCGCGCTCCGAGACGCCCCGTACAGCGCCTGCGACGGCCGCGCGGCAGCCACGTCCGACCGACGTCTTCGCGGACCGCCTGCTGGCCGTCCTGAGCGGCCAGAGGCCCGTCCACTGGATGCTCCGCCACACCGCGGGCCGTGCCTACGACGACTTGGCCCGGCTCGCCGAACTCAGCCCCCTGCGCATCCCCGGCCGCCGTCCCGTCGTCCACGACATCGGCTACTACGTCCCCAGCGAGGGCGCCTTGGAGGTCTTCGCCCGCATCGCCGCCGGAGACCGGCTCAAGGCCATGGCCTTCCGCCTGGAACTGGGCAAGGACCTCCGCTGGCGCTGCACCGCGGTGGAGACGGGCACGCCGTGACCGGGCACCGGCCCCTCGCGCAGCCCGCCGCCCGGCGACGCGGAAGGGCCGGGTCCCCGACAGGAGACCCGGCCCTTCCCGAACGGCCGAAGCGCCGCGAGCGCCCGGCTGAGGCGCCGCGGGCGCCCCGGTCCTACTTCTTGCGGCGTCGCCCGCCCTTGGCCTGCCGGCGCCGCTCGGCCCGCGTGAGACCGTCCGACTCGGAGCGCACCGGCTCGTCGTCGTCCTCCAGGTCCCGCTCGACGATGCCGCCCTCACCGTCCACCGTCGGCGCGGAGAAGTGCAGCTCCCGCCGCTGCGGAACGTCCAGCCCCTTCGCGCGGATCTCGGGACGCGCGCCCGCCTGCGCCGGCACCGTGTCCTGCACGCCCTCGCCGACCGGCTGGGCCTCCTCGACCGGGACCTCCTCGACCTGCTGCTCGACCTGGACCTCCAGGTTGAACAGGTAGCCGACGGACTCCTCCTTGATGCCGTCCATCATCGCGGTGAACATGTCGAAGCCCTCGCGCTGGTACTCGACCAGCGGGTCCTTCTGCGCCATCGCGCGCAGGCCGATGCCCTCCTGGAGGTAGTCCATCTCGTAGAGGTGCTCGCGCCACTTGCGGTCCAGCACCGACAGCACGACCCGGCGCTCCAGCTCACGCATGATCTCGGAGCCGAGCTGCGTCTCACGGCCCTCGTACTGCTCGTAGATGTCTTCCTTGATGGACTCCGAGATGAACTCGGCGGTGAGACCGGCCCGGTCGCCGGCCGCGTCCTCCAGCTCCTCGATGGTGATCTTCACCGGGTAGAGCTGCCTGAAGGCACCCCACAGCCGGTCCAGGTCCCAGTCCTCGGGGAAGCCCTCGGAGGTCTCGGCGTGGATGTACGCGTCGATCGTGTCGTTCATGAAGTGCTGGACCTGCTCGTGCAGGTCCTCGCCCTCCAGGACGCGCCGGCGCTCGCCGTAGATGACCTCGCGCTGCCGGTTGAGCACCTCGTCGTACTTCAGGACGTTCTTGCGGGTCTCGAAGTTCTGCTGCTCGACCTGCGACTGCGCGGACGCGATCGCGCGCGTCACCATCTTGTTCTCGATCGGCACGTCGTCCGGCACGTTGGCCATCGACATCACGCGCTCGACCATCTGGGCCTTGAACAGGCGCATCAGGTCGTCGCCCAGCGACAGGTAGAAACGGGACTCGCCGGGGTCGCCCTGACGGCCGGAACGGCCGCGCAGCTGGTTGTCGATCCGGCGCGACTCGTGCCGCTCGGTGCCGAGGACGTAGAGGCCGCCCAGCTCCTCGACCTCGTCCTTCTCCGCCTTGACGGCCTGCTCGGCCTTCTCCAGGGCGGAGGGCAGGGCCGCGGCCCACTCCTCGATGTGCTCCTCGGGGTCGAGGCCGCGCTGGCGCAGCTCCGCCTCGGCGAGGTCCTCGGGGTTGCCGCCGAGCTTGATGTCCGTACCACGGCCGGCCATGTTGGTGGCCACGGTCACGGCGCCCTTGCGGCCGGCCTGGGCGACGATCGACGCCTCACGCTCGTGGTGCTTGGCGTTGAGCACCTCGTGCTGGATGCCGCGCTTGCTGAGCTGCTGCGAGAGGTACTCCGACTTCTCGACGGAGGTCGTGCCGACGAGGATCGGCTGGCCCTTCTCGTGCTTCTCGGCGATGTCGTCGACGACCGCCTCGAACTTGGCCACCTCGGTGCGGTAGATCAGGTCCGACTGGTCCTTGCGGACCATCGGCTTGTTCGTCGGGATCGGGACCACGCCGAGCTTGTAGATCTGGTGGAACTCGGCGGCCTCGGTCATCGCCGTACCGGTCATGCCGGACAGCTTGGAGTAGAGGCGGAAGAAGTTCTGCAGGGTGATCGTGGCGAGCGTCTGGTTCTCGTCCTTGATGTCCACCCCTTCCTTCGCCTCGATCGCCTGGTGCATGCCCTCGTTGTAGCGGCGGCCGGCGAGGATACGGCCGGTGTGCTCGTCGACGATCATGACTTCGCCGTCGATGACGACGTAGTCCTTGTCCTTCTTGAAGAGTTCCTTGGCCTTGATGGCGTTGTTCAGGTAACCCACGAGCGGGGTGTTCACCGACTCGTAGAGGTTGTCGATGCCCAGCCAGTCCTCGACCTTGGAGACACCGGACTCGTGGATGGCGACCGTGCGCTTCTTCTCGTCGACGTCGTAGTCGCCGGTCTCCTCGACGCCCTTGAGCGGGTTGCCGGCCTCGCCGCGCTTGAGACGCGTGACCAGCTTGGCGAAGTCGCCGTACCACTTGGTGGCCTGGTCGGCCGGGCCGGAGATGATCAGCGGCGTACGGGCCTCGTCGACCAGGATGGAGTCGACCTCGTCGACGATGGCGAAGTTGTGGCCGCGCTGCACCAGCTCGTCCTGGGACCACGCCATGTTGTCGCGCAGGTAGTCGAAGCCGAACTCGTTGTTCGTGCCGTACGTGATGTCGCACTCGTACTGCTCGCGACGCTGGGCCGGCGTCATGTTGGCCAGGATGCAGCCGACGTTCAGGCCCAGGAACTTGTGGACGCGGCCCATCATCTCGGAGTCGCGCTCGGCCAGGTAGTCGTTGACCGTGATCAGGTGGACGCCGTCTCCGGAGAGGGCGTTCAGGTACGCGGGCAGCGTGCCGACGAGGGTCTTGCCCTCACCGGTCTTCATCTCGGCGACATAGCCGAGGTGGAGCGCGGCGCCGCCCATCAGCTGCACGTCGTAGTGACGCTGGCCGAGGACGCGCTTGGCGGCCTCGCGGACGGTGGCGAACGCCTCGGGGAGCAGGTCGTCCAGGGTCTCGCCGTCCGCGTACCGCTGCTTGTACTCCTCGGTGAGGGCCCGCAGCTCGGCGTCGGAGAGGCCGACGAAGTCCTCTTCGATGGAGTTGACCTGGTCCGCGATGCGGTGCAGCTTGCGCAGGATCTTGCCTTCGCCTGCACGCATGATCTTCGAGAGGACGGACACGGGGGTTTGTCTCCTTGCCGGTCGGGCCTGGGACGGTCGGTTTCCATTTGACGTACTGAGCAACGGCCATCGTATGCGAGGACCCGGCCGTGCCGGGAGGCCTGGCGGTCCGACTGCTGCTTCACCCGGGACAACGTCCGGGGCATCCGGATGGTGCCGCATCGGCGCGAGGATTTGTGCGAAATGTGATCGCCCGCTCACGCATCGCGAAAAACCATGGTCCCGGACGGACGTCCCGAGCAGAATCGGGCGATGGAACCCGTCACGCTCACCACCCGCCGTCTCGTGCTGCGCCCGGTCGGACCCGCCGACACGGACGCGGTGTACGCGGCCGTGCAGGACCCGGAGATCCAGCGCTGGACGACGGTCCCCTCGCCCTATCTGCCGGAACACGCGATCAGCTTCACGGAGCAGATCGTCCCGGACGGCTGGGCACAGCGGTCGATGTTCACCTTCGGCGTGTTCCTCACCGGCGGGGAGCTGGCCGCCATGCTCGCCCTCACGATGCGCTCGCTGGGCACCGCCGAGATCGGCTTCTGGGCGGCCAGGGAGCACCGGGGCCGGGGGCATGTCGTGGAGGCCGCGCTCACCGCCTGCCGCTGGGTCTTCACCGAGGTCGGCGTCGACCGCGTGGAGTGGCGCGCCGAGGTCGGCAACCACGCCTCCCGCGCGGTGGCCGAGCGCGCGGGCTTCACCGTCGAGGGGACCCTGCGCTCCGGTGTCAACAACAAGGGCGTGCGCCGGGACTGCTGGATCGGCTCCCTCCTCCCCTCGGACCTGAGCCTGCCCTCCACGGCCCCCTATCTGCCCGCGCGCGTCTGAAGGGCCCGCACGCGCGCGTGCGGGTGGTGACGGCGCGCGCGAGCCGGCCGGGGCCTGAAGAACGCGCAGCTCCTCGCGGGCTGTCAGTGGCACCCTCTATCGTCCGACGCATGACGACCCTGCCGCGCCCCACCACCACCCTCACCGCGGACGAAGCCCGCCGGATCGCTCTGCGGGCGCAGGGCCTGCTCGGCGCGCCCGACCGGCGCGCCGGTGTGCGCGGGGTGCTGCGCCACCTCGGCGCGGTCCAGCTCGACACGATCTCGGTGCTCGCCCGTTCCCACGAGCTGGTGCCGTACGCGCGCCTGGGCGCGGTCGCGCGCAAGACGGTCGACGCCGCGTACTGGACGCAGGCGCACGCGTTCGAGTACTGGTCGCACGCGGCCTGCATCCTCCCCATCGAGGAGTGGCCGCACTTCGCCTTCCGCCGCCGGGCCTACCGCAACCGCCCGCACTGGAGCCACGAGCTTCCCGACGGCGCCTACGACCAGGTCGTCAAACAACTGCGCGCGGAGGGCCCGCTGACCGCCACGGAGCTGGGCGGCGCGAAGAAGACGAGCGACTGGTGGGACTGGTCGGGCACGAAGGTCGCCGTGGAGCGGGCGCTGATGTACGGCGAGGTGGTGTGCGTGGAGCGGCGCGGCTGGAAGCGGGTGTACGACCTCGCCGAGCGCGCGGTCCCGGACGCGTTGCTCCACGACGAGCTGGACGACGCCGAGTGCCTGCGCCGGCTGGTCCGGCTCGCGGGCGAGTCGCTCGGTGTCGGCACCCGCGCGGACATCGCCGACTATCACCGCCTCAGGGGCGAGCAGGTCGACGCGGTGATCGCGGACTCGGGTCTGGTACCGGTCGAGGTCGAGGGCTGGGGGAAGCCGGCCTGGGCCGATCCGGCGGCCCTGGCGACGCCGCCGCGCGGCCGGCACCGCACGACGCTGCTCTCGCCGTTCGACTCACTGATCTGGGAGCGGGCGCGCACCGAACGGATCTTCGGCTTCACCCACCGGCTGGAGGCGTACGTACCCAAGCCGAAGCGGGTCCACGGCTACTTCGCCATGCCGGTGCTCGCCGGCGGCCGGCTGGTCGGGCGTGTCGACCCGGCCCGCGAGGGCCGCACGCTGGTGGCCAAGCAGGCCACCCTGGACGGCCCGAAGGCGGTCCCGGCGGTCGCCCAGGCCCTGGCCGAGGCGGCGACCTGGGTGAACTGCACGAACGTGCGCGTGGAGCGCGTGGACGCACCCGAGCTGCGCGAGCCCCTCACCAGGGAACTCGCCGGCCTCCTCGGATAGGCCCCGGGGACGGGCGCTAGCGGATCTCCAGGATCTTCTCCCGCATCGCGTAGACCACGGCCTCCATCCGGGAGTGCAGCTGCAGCTTCTCCAGGATGTTGCGGACGTGGTTCTTCACGGTGTTCTCCGAGATGAACAGCTCCTTGGCGATGTCCCGGTTGTTCATCCCCGTGGCGACGAGTTTGAGGACCTCCAGCTCCCGGTCGGTCAGCCGGGGCGCGGGCACCAGCCGGCGCTCGTCGGTGCGCTGGATCATCGACTTGAACTCGGTGAGGAGTTTCGACGCCATCGACGGGCTGATCTGCGACTGCCCGTCGGCCACCGCGCGGATGGCGGTGGCCACCTCGTCGGTCGAGATCTCCTTGAGGAGATATCCGGTCGCACCCGCCTTGATCGCGTCGTAGAGGTCGGCCTCCTCGTCGCTGATCGTCAGCATGATGATCTTCGCGCTGGGGGCGACCTCCTTGATGGAGGTGCAGGCCTCGATCCCGCCGCGCTTGGGCATGCGGACGTCCATCAGCACGATGTCGGGCAGCAGATCGGCGGCCTTGTCGACGGCCTCGGCTCCGTCACCCGCCTCGCCGACGACCTGGATGTCCTCCTCGGCCGCGAGCACGATCTCCAGGCCGCGCCGGAAGAGGGCATGGTCGTCCACGACCAGGACTCTGATCGGCTCGCCGCGTGAAGAGCCCGTGTCCGGGCCCGCGCCGATGACATCGTCGTCGGCGTCCCCGTCCCGCATCGGTCCGAAGGTGTCCGCCATCGTTCCTCCCCCTGAAGGCTGTGGCCTGTGGTCCTGTGCCATCGCCAACCCAAGGCAGCGGCCCACCGGTTGGGCCGGTGCGGCCATGATTCCATGCCTGGACGACACCGAGGTGACGTGTGGGGCGCGAACCGGTCGCACACCGGTGCCCCTGGGGGCGCACACGCGCTCCAGGGGCACCGGATCAGCTTCAGCCGGATGGGTCAGCCGCCCAGCGTGCCACCGGCCGCGGGGGTCTGCGCCTCGGCGACCATCGGGTCCGTGCTGAGATGGATCACGCCGTAGTCGTAGGCGTGCCGTCGGTAGACGACACTCGGCTCCTTCGTCTCGGAGTCGACGAACAGATAGAAGTCGTGGCCGACCAGTTCCATCTCGTAGAGGGCCTGGTCGAGGCTCATCGGGTCGGCGACGTGGGTCTTCTCGCGGACGATGAGGGGGCCTTCTCCCGTGACCTCCAGCGAGCCGATCTTCTTGGTCGGCACTCCGTTCGTCTCCTCCTCCTGGACGAGGAGGCCGTTGCCGTCGAGAGTCGCTGCGCCCGGGACGTGGTCCGGGACCTCTGCCGCAGAGATCCGGCGCGCGCCTCGGCGCGAGAACCGCTTGTCGTGCTGCTTGCGCAGTCGGGCGTCCAGCTTCTCCGCCGCCAGATCGAGTGCCGCGTACGGATCGCTCGCCGCTGCTTCCGCCCGGATCACCGGACCGCGGGAGCGGAGCGTGATCTCCACTCGGTCACAGCGGTCGGCCTGTCGGGGGTTGGGCTCCTTGGACACCTCGACGTCGAGGCTGATCACCTTGGCATCGAGCCTCTGGATCTTCTCCAGCTTCAGCTTCTCGGCCACGTGCTTGCGGAACCGCTCGGGCACCTCGGTCTTGCGGCCTTTGACGACGATGTCCACGCAGAACTCCGTTCCCGGATCGCTCCGCTCCATCGGCGGAGCATCTCCCTTTTGCACCAGGTCCGGTGATCACCGGACCTCGGACTCGGTGACTTCCACCTCCTCCTCCCCCATGGACGAGATCTCCACCCCACCAGTGCGGGTGATTGCGGGAAAACCCGCAGCACGGCATTCGGATAAGCGAGGCCTGGCCTGCGCCTTTCCTTACAACCGAACATATCTCGCCCGGACGGATGTCGTCACCCTCTACTGCGCCGTACCTCCGTTCAGGTGAATTGCCCCCGTCACTACCTGCAACGATGCAAGCTGACAGTCAGTTCCTGTTTATTTCGAAAGAATCGCCGGGGGCCGCGATCACGGCGGCATGGAGCACCCGGCGGGGGGCGTTCGGCAGCGCCTTTTCCGGTGCACTGTGCACCCACTCCCTCCTCTCCGGCCGCACGCCGTTCCGTTCCCCCCTACCTTCCCGAGTTATGGCCCGATACACAGCCGTTTCGTCATCCCGGCGGGATACCGACGCCTGACGCAGGGCCCGCGCCGCCTCCGCGAGACTGGCGCCCGTCGTCATCAGGTCGTCGAGGAGCACGAGGCGGCCGGCGCCGAGCAGCCGGCCGCCGCCCGCGGTCACCTCCAGCGCCCCGGCGAGGTTCTCCAGGCGCCGCCGCGCGTCCAGTCCCGCCTGGTCCGCCACGGGCCGCCGCTGGCGCAGCACGGCCGCCACCCGGGCCGGCGTGCCGGTGCGCCGCAGCTCCCCCGCTGCCGCGAGCGCCATCCGCCGCACCGGATCGTGCCCGCGTGCCCGCACGGCCCACCGGGCGGAGGGCACCGGAACCAGCAGCACCGGCCCGCGCCACGGCGACCCGTCCGATCCACCACCGGCACCCGCGCCGGCACCGCTTCCGCCGCCGCCCGGGCCGCCGTGGCCGAGCCCCGCGCGCACGGCTCTCGCCAGCGCCGTGCCCAGTGCTCCCGCGAGCGTCAGCGCACCCCGTTCCTTGTGCGCGAGGAGCAGCGCGCGCACCTCCGCCGCGTACGGCGCCACCGCGTGCACCACCGGCAGCCCGGCAGGCTCCGGCACCGGCCGCACCCGCCGCGGCGCGGCCCCCTCCAGCGTGGCCCGGCACCGCGGGCAGAGCGCCGTACGAGGTGCGCCGCAGCCCGCGCAGTCGGCCGGCAGCACCAGGTCGGTGAGGTCCTGCCACCACCCCCGCATGACCACCACTGTGCCAACACCACCGCCGGCCGGCCACCCCTGTGGACAACGCCCTGTGGACAACTCGCCCGCCGGGGAGGGGGCGGGGGCCGCCCACCCGGGGAAGGTTCGGGGGCCGCCCGCCCGGGGAGCCGCGAGCTGCCGGCCGAACCGGCCGGCCTCAGCCCGGATAGACCGGCGCGGTCCCGTCCTTGTCGACCTTCTGCCACTGCGCCCCCGACGGCAGCCGTACGATCCCGTCCTCCGAGTACGCCACCAGCGGCACCCGCTCGTCCTCGGACGCGGCGACGGCCTTGACGCTGGTGAGCGCGCCCGGTGCCGGGCCGTCGAGCGTGGACCCGTCGACCTGGACGTACCGCATCTGCTGCACGCCTCCCTGCTCCTGTCCGACGACGAGCAGCCTGCTGTCACCGGCCCAGGAGATCGCGCTGACCTGCTCCAGGTCCGGTGCCGCCGACCGCAGCCCGTCCACGGACATGCCCTGCCCGGTCCCGTCGTCGCGCTGGATCCGGCCGATGAGCAGGGACTGCTTGCCGTCCTTCTCCACGACCAGCGCGATCCGCGCCCCGTCGGCGGCCACCCGCACGTCCTTGATCCGGCCCGACAGGTCCGGGACGGCGACCTGCTCCGGCTTCTCGGTGTCCGGGTCCATGACGAACAGCCGGGGGTGGTGCCGGTCGCGGTCGGCCACCCACAGGTCGCCGCGGGCGTCCCAGCTCGGGGTGGTCAACCGCTCGTCGGGGGTGGCGCCGACGCTGGTCACCAGCGCCTCGCCGAGCGATCCGCCCGACGCCAGCGGTGTCACGTACAGCGACCGTCCCTCGTCGCCGATGCCGGCCGCGGTGTGCTCGTCGCGCGACACCGCCACCGACTGCAGCCCCTTGCCGCCCTCGCCCAGCGGCCCCGGCACCGGCACCGAGCCGGTGCCGGTGCTCCCGGTGGGCATCCGGACCACCCGGTGCTTGCCGTCGATGAAGTACAGGTACTCGGGACGCTTGGACGCCCCGTGCCAGGCAACGGTCTCCGCGCGCTCCTCGGTCAGCTCGCACAGCCGGTCGCCGCCGGTCCCCCGCAGTTCGACGGCCTCCAGCGTCGGCGCCAGGTTCCGCAGGGTGAACAGCACCTGCGTCGCCATCTCGGTGCACTTGCTCGCCGCGACCTGGGAGGGCTTCAGGTTCAGCGGCACCGTCAGCTTGTTCTGGTCGTCGGGCGACAGCCCGGACGCGTCCTTCGGCAGTGCCGTACCGGTCGGGAAGCTGGACCTGACCACCGGCCTGAGCCAGGCGGTGGGCCCGTGCAGCAGCGAACGGACCAGCTGGGTCATCGGGTCGACCTTGCTGCGCACGACCACCGGATCGGCCACCGCCACCGGCTGCCCGCCCGCCCCGACCGCCGCGTCGGACGCGAAGTAGTACTTGTCGACCGACGTGTAGTTGCGCTGGAAGTCCGACTTGCCCATGACGACACCGTCGGGCAGCCCGTCGATGCGCCACTGCCCGCTCTTGGGGTTCTTGGTGAGGTGCAGCTTCTTGCGGTAGGTGCCGTCGGCGGGCTGGTAGGCCTGCTGCGCGTCGACCGTGGCGACCCGGGTACCGGCCAGCACGCAGGTGACGCTGTTGGTCTCCTCCCGGCCGCTCGGCCCGCAGTCGGTCTCGATGGTCGGCCCGTTCGCGAGGACCGTGGCCGACCGCTCCGGCCGCCAGGTGTTCGCCGCGTCGGCCGTCAGATACTTGCGCGCCGTGTCGTACTCCGGGTCGTCACTGGTCAGCGCCTCCAGGAAGCCCTGCATGATCTCGCCCGGACCGGCGCCGTCGGCCGGTGGCATGGCGAACACCCGGACCCCGGTGTCCTGCCGCGGCGTGGACTCCACGTCCCGCAGATCTCCGCTGTCGGGCATCGAGGCGCAACCGGCCAGCAGTACGACACCCAAGGCGGCGTACGCCACCGCGCGCCCCGGCCGCCGCCGTGCGCCCCCCTCGCGGTCAGCGACCACGAAATGCCTCCCCTGGCTCGGTCGAGTCCTCCGGCGCGGCGGCATCGGACCCGCCCTCGCTCGCTTCGGGCGCCGGACGTGCGGCGGGCCCGTCGCCCGGACGGCGTACGCCACCGGTGGGCCGGGGCACCACGCGCGCGCCGTTGCCGTTGCCGGGCAGTGCCGTCGGGTCGGCGGCGGGGGTGGCCGAGGCCAGCCGCGGCGCGATCGACGACCGCGGCGGCAACGCGGGCCCCTGGGCGCTCGCCGGCTGCACCGGGACGGTCGCCCGCTTCTCCTCGCTGCGGCGGGGCGCTCCGGCGTCGTCGAGACCCCGGTTGCGGCGCGAGTCCTTGGGCTCCAGCGGTATCGGCGAGCCTCGCAGCGGCTCGTCCGCGGTCCGGGGCAACGTCAGCCGGAACTGGGAGCCGCCGCCCGGCTCGCCCCATGCCTGAAGCCAGCCACCGTGCAGCCGCGCGTCCTCCAGGGCGATCGACAGCCCCAGGCCCGTGCCACCGGTGGTGCGCGCGCGTGCCGGGTCGGCCCGCCAGAAGCGGCTGAAGACCCGGGTCGCCTCACCGGGCTTCAGCCCGACGCCGTAGTCCCGCACCGCGACGGCCACGGCCCCGCCCGCCGCGGCGAGCTTGACGACGACGTCCCTGCCCTCGCCGTGCTCCACGGCGTTGACCACGAGATTGCGCAGCACGCGCTCCACGCGCCGGGCATCCGCCTCGGCGACGACGGGCTGCTGGTCGCCGAGCACCCGTATGTGGGTGCCCTTGCGCTCGGCGAGCGGCTCGGCGCCGCTGACGACCCGGCGGACGACCTCCCTGAGGTCTATCGGCTCGGCCTCCAGCGCCGCCGCCCCGGCGTCGAACCGGCTGATCTCCAGCAGGTCCGCGAGCAGCGACTCGAACCGGTCCAGCTGGTCGGCGAGCAGCTCCGCCGACCGCGCGGTCACCGGATCGAAGTCCTCACGCGCCTCGTGGATGACGTCGGCGGCCATCCGCACGGTGGTCAGCGGGGTGCGCAGCTCGTGCGAGACGTCGGAGACGAACCGCCGCTGCATCCGCGACAGGTCCTCCATCTGCTGGATCTTGACCTGGAGGTTCTGCGCCATCTTGTTGAAGGCTTCGCCCAGACGGGCGATGTCGTCCTCGCCGGTGACCTTCATCCGCTCCTGCAGCCGCCCGGCGGACAGCCGCTCCGCGATCCCGGCCGCCATCCGCACCGGCGTGACGACCTGCCGCACCACCAGCCAGGCGATGGCCCCGAGCAGGACGACGACGAACAGCCCGGCGGTGGCGAGGGTGCCCTTGACCAGGCTGAGGGACTTCTCCTCCTGCGTGAGCGGGAAGAGGTAGTACAGCTCGTACGGGCGGCCGTTGGGGTCGTTGACCTGCTTGCCGATGACCAGCCCCGGCTGCGATTCCTTGCCGCCGTAGTAGATGATCCGCGTGTTGCTCTGAACGGCCGTCGTACCGCTGTTGACCCGCTCGCGCAGGTCGGCGGGCACGCTGGAGGTCGGGTTGACGTTCCCGGAGCCGCGCGGGCTGCGCCCGCCGCCGCTGTCGTCACCCACGGGCAGCGTCACCACGTCGAAGGCGCCCGCGCCACCGCTGGACAGCGACTCCACGAGGTCGCTCATCCACTGGATGACGTTCTGCGACTGCCGTCCGTCCGCGGTCGCCGTGCCGTCACCGGTACCGGCGTCGCCGGCCGCACCGGTCCCGCCGGCCGCCTCGTCCGCCTTCTGCTTGGCCACCGCGAACCCGCCCGTGGCCTGGCTCTGCGACGCCTTCACCTTCGCGTCCAGCAGGCCGTTGCGCACCTGCCCGATCACGACGAAGCCCAGCAGCAGGACGACACCCAGCGACATCACCAGGGTGGTGGCGACGACCCGGAGCTGGATGTTGCGCCGCCACAGCCGCATCACCGGCAGCAGCGGCCGGCGCACCCAGCGCAGGAACAGCCGCAGGACCGGGCTGCCCTGGACACCGCCCTCCAGCAGCCCGCCCTCGAGCAGGTTCCGCAAACGCGTACGCGCCGCCTTCCGGCCGACAGACCGCCCCGGACGGGTCCCGGACCCGCCGGGAGCCGAAGCGGCGCTGTCCCCGGACATGTCAGCTCGGTCCGGCCTTGTAACCGACACCACGGACGGTCACCACGATCTCCGGCCGCTCCGGGTCCTTCTCGACCTTGGAGCGCAGCCGCTGGACATGCACGTTGACGAGCCGCGTGTCGGCCGCGTGCCGGTAGCCCCACACCTGCTCCAGCAGCACCTCGCGCGTGAACACCTGCCACGGCTTGCGCGCGAGCGCGACCAGCAGGTCGAACTCCAGCGGGGTCAGCGCGATCGACTGCCCGTCCCGCTTCACCGAGTGCCCGGCGACGTCGATGACCAGGTCACCGATGGTGAGCTGCTCCGGCGCCGGCTCCTCCGACCTCCTGAGCCGCGCCCGGATCCGGGCCACCAGCTCCTTCGGCTTGAACGGCTTGACGATGTAGTCGTCAGCGCCAGACTCCAGGCCCACGACGACATCGACGGTGTCGCTCTTGGCCGTGAGCATCACGATCGGCACCCCGGACTCGGCCCGGATCAGCCGGCACACCTCGATGCCGTCCCGGCCGGGCAGCATCAGGTCCAGCAGCACAAGATCGGGCTTGCTCTCCCGGAAAGCGGCCAGCGCCTTGTCGCCGTCGGCTACGAAAGACGGCTCAAAACCTTCACCACGCAGCACGATGCCGAGCATCTCGGCCAGTGCGGTGTCGTCGTCGACGACAAGGACTCGTCCCTTCATAAACGACATCATCCCATTCTCATAACAGCGACAGGCGCCCTGGTGAGGGAGGTCACTGGCCGGTGACCCTAGCCGTAGGAAGCCGTCACTGTCTGCCCCTGTCCGCCGAGACGTCCGCGGCCGCCCGGCGACCCGCCCCTGTCCGGCCCCGCCTCCGTGCCCCGGTCGCCCCCGTACTCCGGCTCTGCCGCCCGGTTTCACGGCCCGGCCCCTCTTCCGTGCGCGTCACCGCGGGCAGAGGGGCCGTTGCCGGCTGTCGTGCCGACGTCGTCCCTAGCCGAGCGCGGCCCCGCGTGCCCTGGCGCACAGCTCCGCAAGAGCCTCGGCGGTCACCGGTGAGACGACTCCCTCCTCGGTGACGATGGCCGTCACCAGCTCGGGCGGCGTCACGTCGAACGCCGGGTTGTACGCCTGGGTCCCCAGCGGAGCCACCGGAATCCCGCCTCCCGCACCCGTCACCGGCACGTGCGGAGCCGCGACCTCGGTCACCTCGAAACCGGGACGCTGCTCGACCTCGATGGACGCCCCGTCGGGGGTGCCCGGGTCGACCGTCGTCACCGGCGCGACCACGATGAACGGCACATGGTGGTAGCGGGCGAGCACGGCGAGCGGGTAACTGCCCACCTTGTTCGCCACCGAACCGTCGGCCGCGATCCGGTCCGCGCCGATCAGCACCGCGTCCACGTCGCCCGCCGCGAACAGGGAACCCGCCGCGTTGTCGGTGAGCAGGGTGTACGCCATGCCGGTACGGGCCGCCTCGTACGCCGTCAGACGAGCGCCCTGCAACAGCGGACGCGTCTCGTCCACCCACAGCCGCCGCAGCCGCCCCTCGCGATGCGCCGCCAGCGCCACCGCGAAGGCCGTGCCCTCCCCTCCCGACACCAGCGATCCGGAGTTGCAGTGGGTCAGGACCCGGTGCCCGCCGCCGGGCAGCAGCTCGTCCAGCAACGCCAGGCCATGGGCCGCCATCCGGGCGCTGGCCTCGGCGTCCTCCTGGTGCAGAGCCCGCGCCGCGGCCAGTGCCGCCACGGCCGCGGCGGTGGGGTCGCCGGTCCTGGCCAGCTCCGCCTGGTGCGCGTCCTGGGCCCGGCGCACGCCGACGGACAGGTTCACCGCGGTGGGCCTGGCCTCTTCGAGCGCCCGCGCGGCCTCGGCCACGTCGAAGCCACGCGCGGCGGCGAGCGCGACCCCGTACGCCCCCGCGATCCCGAGCAGCGGCGCCCCCCGCACGGCGAGCGACCGGATCGCCTCCACCAGCGCCGACGCGTCCGTGCACACCAGCTCGACCTCTTCGGCCGGCAGTCTTGTCTGATCAAGAAGGACCAGTACGGGACCTTCTGGTGGTTCCTCCCATCGGATCACCGGTATCCCGGTCGGCCGTTCGTCTCCGCCGGTTCGCGCCTGCTGATCAGCCATGCCGTCAGTCTGCCCCGGATCCGGCGGACAATTGAAGGTGTCCAGCCCCTACCGCGGCCGGCCCCCCGGCGACCGGCCCATGACACGATGGCTGCCAACCTGCCGCCGCGTCGGCGGAGGGGCACCGAGAAGGAGCTTCGATGACAGACACTCCGGGCTGGGCCTCGCCCGGATCCGCCCCGTCGTCCGAGGGGCGGGAACCCGGTGCGTCCGGCCCCGCCGAACCCGCCGACCGCCCTGCCGGGCCCGCGCCGCAGCCGGGCTCGGACGCGCAGGGCCCGGGCGTGAAATGGTCCAAGGAGCAGCCGCCACCCGGCCAGTGGTCGGCACCCACCGGTACCCCCAGCCCTGACCAGGCACCTCCGCCCCCGCCGCCCGGTCCGGGCTGGGGCGCCCCGCATCCCGGCGGCCCGCACCCCGGCGGCCACGGCGGCGGATACGCGGGCCCACCCGGCGGCCACGGCGGCCCTCCCCCGGGCTACGGCGGATACGGCACCCCCGGCGGCCACCCCTCCTGGGGCGGCGGATGGGGCGGCGGCTGGGGCGGCCCGCCCCCCGCGGCCAAGCCCGGTGTCATCCCGCTGCGCCCGCTCGGCGTCGGCGAGATCCTCGACGGCGCCGTCTCCACCATGCGCACCTACTGGCGCACGGTCCTCGGCATAGCGCTGGCCGTCGCCGTGGTCACGGAGACCTGTCTGGTCCTCGTGCAGGGCTTCGTCCTCGACGACGCCCTCTCCCGTACCTCTCTCGACAGCCGGACCGCGACCCCCGACGAGGTGTACCGCGCCCTGCGCGACTCCATGATCGGCAGCGGCATAGTCACGGTGATCTCCGCGGCCGCCGTCATCGTCGCGACCGCGCTGCTCACGACCATCACCAGCCGCGCCGTGCTGGGCAAGCCGGTCAGCGCCGGCGAGGCCTGGCGTGAGGCCCGCGCACAGATCCCGAAGCTGGCGGGTCTGCTCATCCTGCTCGGCCTGATCACCGTCGGAGTGATCGTCGCCGGCGCGTTGCCCGGCCTCCTGATCCGCGTCGCCGGCGGCAGCGACGCCGGCGGATCCGCGCTGTTCGCCCTGGGCATCCTCGCCGGGGTCGTCGTCGCGGTGTGGCTGGCGATCCGCTACTACCTGGCCGCACCCGCCCTGATGCTGGAGCGCCAGGGCATCCTCAAGGCCATGGGCCGCTCCGCCAAGCTGGTGCGCGGCGCCTGGTGGCGCGTCCTCGGCATCCAGCTGCTCGCCTGGCTCATCGCCGGCATCGTCTCGGCGATCGTCACCATCCCGTTCGCCCTCATCGGATCCGCCGTGAGCGGCGACAGCATGGACAACTTCCTCGGCCCCGACGGCGGACACCTCAGCTGGACGTTCCTGATCATCCGGGGGATCGGCTCCCTGATCGGCACCACGCTCACCCTGCCGATCAGCGCCGGCGTCACCGTCCTCCTCTACATCGACCAGCGGATCCGCCGCGAGGCCCTCGACCTCGAACTGGCCCGCGCCGCCGGCGTACAGGGCTACGGCACCGGCGCCCCCGGTGCCGTCCCCCGGAGCTGATGCGGTGAGCGTCACGGGGGGAGTTCTCACGGCGGCGGCCCCGTCCGGTGCCGCCGCCACGGCCGTACGACGGCTGCTGGGCGCGACGGACCGCGCCGTCCTGGCGGCCGGCGGCTCGGGCGACGAACCGCCGGTGACCATCCCGCGGGACCCCGCCCGGGAGGCGGCCCGGCGCGAGCTGTCCAAGCGGATGTACCACGAGAACGACCCCGGCCTGCTCCAGCGCGCCCTGAACGCGTTCTGGGACTTCCTCGGCCGGCTGTTCGGCACGGCCGCCTCGGCGACCCCCGGCGGCGCGGTCGGCCTGGCCGTCGTGATCCTGTTCGCCGTCGCCGTGCTGGCCGCCCTCTGGTGGCGCCTCGGCACCCCCCGCCGCCAACCCGCCTCCGCCGCCGTCCTGTTCGACGAGCGTCCCCGCAGCGCCGCCGAGCACCGCGCGGCCGCCGAGGCACACGCGGCCCAGGGCCACTGGAACCAGGCCGTCCAGGAACGCATGCGGGCCCTCGTCCGCGCCCTGGAGGAACGGGCCCTGCTCGATGTGCGCCCCGGCCGCACCGCCGACGAGGCAGCCGCCGAGGCCGGCCGCGTCCTGCCCGCCCACGCGGACCGACTGCGTGCCGCGGCCCGCGAGTTCGACGACGTCACATACGGTGGACGCGGGGCCGGCGAGCAGTCGTACCACCGCCTCGCCGAACTCGACCGGGACCTGGAACGCACCAGGCCGACTCTCACCGCGAGCGCCACCAGCACGGCCCACAGCACCCGCCAGGGGACAGCCGAGTGACCACCGAGGCCACGCCGACGACCACCTCCACCGCCCGCACCGGCCGCCAGGTCTGGACCCGGACGCGGGGCATCGCGCTCGCCGTCGTACTGATCCTGGCCGCGGCCGTCGCCATGGCCGCCGTCCGCTCCACCACGCTGCACGGCGCCCTGGACCCGCGCTCGCCCGACCCCCACGGCAGCCGCGCCGTCGCCGAACTGCTCGCCGAGCGGGGCGTCTCCACACGCGTGGTCACCACACTCGACGCGGCGCGCACCGCCGCGGACCCGGACACCACCCTTCTGGTGGCCGTACCCGACCGGCTGACGCACAGCCAGCAGACGCGACTTCACACGGCGACGGCGTCCTCCGGCGGCCGGACCGTCCTGGTCGCGGCCGGCAGCTGGTCCGTCGAACGACTCGCACCCGGCGTCACCGCGGACCCGGCCACCAGCGGTGACTCCACGCTCGCCCCGGACTGCGCGCTGCCCGAAGCGCGGCGTGCGGGCTCCGCGGACACCGGCGGCATCCGCTACACCACCACCCACCTCGACGCCGACTCCTGCTACCCCAGCGCACGCCTGGCCACCCTGCTGCGCGTCCCCGCGGCCTCCGGCGGCGACACGGTCGTGCTCGGTGCACCCCGCATCCTCTACAACGACCGTCTCGACGAACAGGGCAACGCCTCGCTCGCCCTTCAACTCCTCGGCTCCCGCCCCCATCTGGTCTGGTACCTCCCCTCGCTGTCCGACGCCTCCGCCACCGGGACCGGCGAGCGGAAGAACTTCCTCGACCTGCTCCCCTCGGGATGGCTGTGGGCCACCCTCCAGCTGTTCGTCGCGGCGGCCCTCGCCGCCTTCTGGCGGGCACGCCGCTTGGGTCCTCTCGTGCCCGAGAGGCTCCCCGTCGCGATCCGTGCCTCCGAGACCGCCGAAGGCCGCGCCCGCCTCTACCGCAAGGCCAACGCCCGCGACCGCGCCGCGGACGCGCTTCGCTCCGCCACACGCACCCGCCTCGCCCCCCTCGTCGGTGTCCCCGCCACCCAGGCGCAGTCGCCCGAGGCCCTGCTTCCCGCTCTGTCCGCGCACCTCGCCGGCGACGGACGCACCCTGCACTCCCTCCTCTTCGGACCGCCGCCCGGCGACGACGCGGCCCTCCTCGCGCTCACCGACCAACTCGACGCCCTCGAAAGAGAGGTACGCCGTTCATGACGGACCCGACCACTGACAACGCCGGGCGGAGCGGGGACCCGGGCGCCGCCCGAGCCTCCCTGGAGGCCCTGCGTGCCGAGATCGCCAAAGCCGTGGTCGGCCAGGACCCCGCCGTGACCGGTCTTGTCGTCGCCCTCCTCTGCCGCGGACACGTACTGCTAGAAGGAGTCCCCGGGGTCGCCAAAACGTTGCTCGTCCGCGCCCTCGCCTCCGCACTCGAACTCGACACCAAGCGCGTCCAGTTCACCCCGGACCTGATGCCGAGCGACGTCACCGGGTCCCTCGTCTACGACACCCGCACCGCGGAGTTCTCCTTCCAGCCCGGCCCGGTCTTCACCAACCTCCTCCTCGCGGACGAGATCAACCGGACCCCGCCCAAGACGCAGTCGTCCCTCCTGGAGGCCATGGAGGAGCGCCAGGTCACGGTCGACGGCACGCCGCGCCCGCTGCCCGACCCCTTCCTCGTCGCCGCGACCCAGAACCCGGTCGAGTACGAGGGCACCTACCCCCTTCCCGAAGCCCAACTGGACCGCTTCCTGCTCAAACTGACGGTCCCTCTGCCCTCCCGTCAGGACGAGATCGACGTCCTCACCCGGCACGCCTCGGGCTTCGACCCGCGCGACCTGCGCGCCGCCGGCGTACGCCCGGTCGCCGGCGCCGCCGACCTGGCGGCGGCCCGCGCCGCCGTCGCCGAGACGACCGTGTCCCCCGAGATCACCGCGTACGTCGTGGACATCTGCCGCGCCACCCGCGACTCGCCCTCCCTGACCCTGGGCGTCTCCCCGCGCGGCGCCACCGCCCTGCTCGCGACCTCACGCGCCTGGGCGTGGCTGACGGGACGCGACTACGTCATCCCCGACGACGTGAAGGCCCTCGCCCTGCCCACTCTGCGCCACCGCGTCCAGCTGCGCCCCGAGGCCGAGATGGAGGGCGTGACCGCCGACTCCGTCATCAACGCCGTCCTCGCCCACGTTCCGGTCCCCCGCTGATGGCGGTCACCGGACGCGCCGCCCTGCTCGCGGCACTCGGCTCGATCCCCGTCGGCGTCCTGGCACCGAGCTGGACGGGCGTCCTCACGGTCAACGGCTCCCTGGCCCTGGCCTGCGCCTGCGACTACGCGCTGGCCGCGCCGGTGCGCCGGCTGCTGCTGACCCGCTCCGGTGACACCTCCACCCGCCTCGGGGACACGGCGGACGTCACCCTCACGATCACGAACCCGTCCCGCCGCCCGCTGCGGGCGGCGCTGCGGGACGCGTGGCCGCCCAGCAGCTGGCAGCGGGGCACGGAGACCGGGGCCTCCCGGCACCGGCTGACCGTTCCCCCGGGCGAACGCCGGCGCGTGACGACCCGGCTGCGCCCCACCCGCCGCGGCGACCGCCACGCGGACCGAGTGACGATCCGCTCCTACGGCCCCCTCGGACTCTTCGCCCGTCAGGGCGCCCACGAGGTGCCCTGGACGGTACGAGTCCTGCCCCCGTTCACCAGCCGCAAGCATCTTCCGTCGAGACTCGCCCGATTGCGTGAACTCGACGGACGCACCAGCGTGCTGACCCGTGGCGAGGGAACGGAGTTCGACAGTCTGCGCGAGTACGTCCCCGGGGACGACACCCGCTCGATCGACTGGCGTGCCACGGCCCGGCAGTCCGCCGTCGCCGTCCGCACCTGGCGCCCCGAACGCGACCGGCACATCCTGCTGGTCCTGGACACCGGGCGTACCTCGGCGGGGCGGGTGGGGGATGCTCCTCGACTGGACGCTTCCATGGACGCGGCTCTGCTGCTCGCGGCCCTCGCCTCCCGTGCCGGCGACCGTGTGGCCCTGCTGGCCTACGACCGCCGGGTCCGCGCCCTGGTCCAGGGCCGCTCGGCAGGCGATGTGCTGCCTTCCCTGGTCAACGCGATGGCCACGCTCGAACCGGAGCTCGTCGAGACCGACGCCCGGGGTCTCACCGCCACCGTGCTTCGAAGCGCGCCTCGGCGCTCTCTCGTCGTGCTCCTCACGACGCTGGACGCGGCACCGGTGGAACAGGGTCTGCTGCCGGTGCTTCCCCAGCTCACTCAGCGCCACACTGTTCTGGTGGCGTCGGTAGCGGATCCACGCATCGCTCTCATGGCGGGGGCCCGGGGTGGTACGGAGACCGTGTACGAGGCAGCGGCGGCGGCTCAGGCGCAGAGCGAACGCAGGCGTATCGCGGAACAGCTCCGTCGTCACGGGGTGACCGTGGTGGACGCGACTCCTGAGGGATTGGCGCCGGCTCTGGCGGATGCCTATCTTGCTCTGAAAGCGGCGGGCCGGCTCTGAGTGGCCGCGTTCCGCCGCCGCCCTTTCGCGAGCCCACAACTCCCTAACCGCGGACCCAGAGCTCCAGAACGCAGAAAACCCCCGCATCGAATCGATGCGGGGGTTTTCTTAATAT
>NZ_JAINRE010000060.1 GCF_020400595.1 Streptomyces naphthomycinicus
AAGTCGTGAACAAAGCCACCCCGCAGGTGGGGCTTCAGAAACTGTCCGCTGGCTACCGGCCGTCCGCCTGCGGGAGCTGGCGCTTCCCGCGCGTGCGGGGATGACCCCGGCGCCCTCGCCGTATAGACCACCACCAAGTGCTCCCCGCGCGTGCGGGGATGGCCCCCATACGGTGTCCGGCATCCGCGTCCACCAGTACGTGCTCCCCGCGCGTGCGGGGATGGCCCCGAGCAGATCGAGCGGGCGCAGCGGGTCATCGCGTGCTCCCCGCGCGTGCGGGCTCCCCACGCAGGCGGGGATGGTCCCACGGAAACCGGTAAGGCCAGTGCCGGATCCCGGTGCTCCCCGCGCAGGCGGGGATGGTCCCGTCGGGCTCTTGCCGCGCACGGGCGGGGAGCCGTGCTCCCCGCGCCTGCGGGGATGGTCCCGCCAGGTACGCCGTGCCCCAGTGCCCGAGCAGGTGCTCCCCGCGCAGGCGGGGATGGTCCCGGCCGCCAGGTCTCGACGCCTGGCTCGGCCGCGCCCGTGGAGGCTGCCTTTGGGTCCTTATTGCATTGACGGGTGACGGAAGTCGGTCCCGGAGGCGCACTTTGGGTTATATGTCGGATTCAGTGAAAGTCATGAAAAAGAAGCCGATGGCGCGGTAAGAATGCAGGTCAGTTACTGTGCTCCCCGCGCGTGCGGGGATGGTCCCGTGTCCCGCTGGACGTTGCGCCGCTCGTTCTGGTGCTCCCCGCGCGTGCGGGGATGGTCCCAGCAGGATGTCCCGGTCGGGGTCGAACCCCTCGTGCTCCCCGCGCGTGCGGGGATGGTCCCATCACCCGGACGCTCCGGCTGAAGGACGTCAAGTGCTCCCCGCGCGTGCGGGGATGGTCCCGCTTTCAGGAACCAGGTAACCCAGCCGCTTTCGTGCTCCCCGCGCGTGCGGGGATGGTCCCGAGCGGGCCAGGTCGGTGACCCCGGCGAACGGGTGCTCCCCGCGCGTGCGGGGATGGTCCCCTTCCGGGCGGCCAGTGAGTCGCCACCCGGTTGTGCTCCCCGCGCGTGCGGGGATGGTCCCGCCGACGTGTTCCCCAGCGAGTTGGGCGTCAAGTGCTCCCCGCGCGTGCGGGGATGGTCCCGTCGACGAGGCCACCGGCAGCCGCTCCGCACCGTGCTCCCCGCGCGTGCGGGGATGGTCCCGCCAACGAGGCCATGAAGGCCGGCATCGACCGGTGCTCCCCGCGCGTGCGGGGATGGTCCCTTCACCAGCTCCAGCTCGGTGTCCCCCTGGACGTGCTCCCCGCGCGTGCGGGGATGGTCCCGCCGCCTCGACCTGCGCCAGCGTCCACGGGAAGTGCTCCCCGCGCGTGCGGGGATGGTCCCCGGGTGGCGATGAGACCGCCAGCGATGTCCTCGTGCTCCCCGCGCGTGCGGGGATGATCCCCACGTCGGCATCGTCACCGGCACCCCCAGCAGCTGCTCCCCGCGCGTGCGGGGATGATCCCGCGAACGGTCTGGGAAACGGCGTCTTCGTGGACTGCTCCCCGCGCGTGCGGGGATGATCCCGGCGCTGGCAACGAGATCAGGGGCCACCGGGACTGCTCCCCGCGCGGATGATCCCGCTGCCCGGCGGGCCCACTGCCTTCTTCGCACCTGCTCCCCGCGCGTGCGGGGATGATCCCAAGACCAGCGCCGTCGCAGCTCAGACCCCGGTCTGCTCCCCGCGCGTGCGGGGATGATCCCTCTTCGAACCCTCCGGTCGACGTGACGCGGTACGTGCGGGGACGACCCTGCGGCTGGCCATTGGGATGGGACTCCCCCTGCTGGCGATGCAGGATCGGGGCTGCCGCCGCGCCCTCATCGCCGCTGATGAGGGACGGCAGTACGTTTCGAAAGAGGGCTTTTAGCCTGTATGTCGGATTCGGTGAAAGTCATGAAAGAGGGGCCACTGGCGCGGTATAAATCCAGGTCAGTGAGTGTGCTCCCCGCGCAGGCGGGGATGGTCCCTCGACCACCAGCGGCACGCGGATCGGCTGGCGGTGCTCCCCGCGCAGGCGGGGATGGTCCCGGGGCGTTCGCGTTCGCGGGCAGGGCTGCGGAGTGCTCCCCGCGCAGGCGGGGATGGTCCTTCTGGACTCACCCTGCATATATCTGTCGAGTAGTGCTCCCCGCGCAGGCGGGGATGGTCCCGTCGGGCTCTTGCCGCGCACGGGCGGGGAGCCGTGCTCCCCGCGCCTGCGGGGATGGTCCCGCCAGGTATGCCGTGTCCCAGTGCCCGAGCAGGTGCTCCCCGCGCGTGCGGGGATGGTCCCGGCGGCGTAGTGGACGGTGTGATCATCATGCCGCGCTCCCCGCGCGTGCGGGGATGGTCCCACCCCGGACCGGATCAATCCCGACGGCTCGAAGTGCTCCCCGCGCGTGTCGGGGATGGTCCCGGCAGCGTGATCGTGGTCGGCGGCATGGACAAGTGCTTCCCGCGTAGGCGGGGATGGTCCTCTTCGGCAGGCACGTGCAACCTGATCCGGGGTGTGCTCCCCGCGCCCGCGGGGATGATCCTTCGGTCCTGGGCTGGTCGGTGAGAATCCGCGCCCGGGCGGGGGTGGCCCTTTAGGGGGACGATGCCGAAGAAGCGAGCGCCAAGCGACCGCGACGCCGAACTGCTGCGGAGTGCTTTCACTGATATGCCGGATGCAGCGGAAGTCATGAAGCGAGGGCTGCTGGCGCGGTATGAATGCAGGTCAGTGAGTGTGCTCCCCGCGCGTGCGGGGATGGTTCCACGGTCCTGATCATGTGACGGTCACGGAGTGCCCCCGCGCCCGCGGGGATGGTCCCGGCCGCCAGGTCTCGACACCTGGGCCGGCCGCGCCCGTGGAGACTGCCGTTGGGCCCTTGTCGCATTGACGGGTGATAGCAGTCGGTCTCGGAAGCACGCTTTGGGCGATATGTGGAAGGCGACGGCAGCCACGTGGTCGGGCAGCTGCGGGGCGGTGGCGGCCGCGATGTCGGGCCAGCGGTCCAGGACGGTGCCGCCGACGGCCGGGAGGTCCCAGGCCCGGTCGGCCATCAGGCCCGGGAGCACGGCGGCGAACCCGGCCGGCTCCCGGCTGTCGCCCTGCACGACCCAGGTCCGGCGGTGGCGCGGGGCGCGGGCTTCGCTCTCGCCGTGCTTCTTGGCGGTCTAGCGGGCCTGGTGGAGTGCGACCCGGGCGAGGTCGACGCCGGACAGCTCCGGGTCGTCGTCGGCGGGCTGCTCGATGGGGGTGGTCGTGTCGGTCATCTCGGCCTCCTACCGGCGTCCGTACGTCATCAGCGAGCTGCGGGCGCCGCTCGCCAGCTGCAGGGCACGGCGCACTAGGTCGGGGCCGTAGAGCTGCTCCGCGGTCTCGCGGCCCATGGCGTCGACCGCCACGGTGATCAGTGAGGTGTCGCCAACCATCAGCCGCTGCCGGGCCTCCGCGCGGGCCTGCGCCACCTCCGCGTCCTCGAGGCCGTCCACGTCGGACACCTCGGGCAGGGACTCCGTGTCGGGCGCGGCAGCCCGGGGCGTGGGGCCGAACGCGGCGGCGAACGCCTCGGTGACCTGCCGCTGGACGGCGCGGCTGGTCGGGGCGTCCCAGTCGCCGTCGTAGCGCTCCGTGCGGGCGCGGACCTGCTGAATGCGGTGACGGCGGGCGGCTTCCTGGGCACCGCGCCACTGCTCGACGGCGTCGGCCCGCTTGGCGGGGGTGTCGAGGATCGTCTCGGCACCGGCCAGCAGCACGGCGAGCAGACCCGAGCCACGGTGGACCCGGGCAGCCTCGCCGCGCAGGTGCAGCCAGCCACGGACGTCGGTCACCGTCCATCCGGCATCAGCCACGCCCCGGGCCACCCAGGCGATCCGGGCCACCGAGCAGCCGCGCAGCCAGTCCAGCTCCTGGGTGAGCTCACGGGCCAGCTGGAAGCGGCGCCCGACGACGTTCAGCTTCCGGCGGCCGCCGGTCTTCGCCTTGGGCTTCTTCGGGGTGGGGGACTTGGCATCCCCGCTTGCGAGCTTGCTCTCAGGGGGGAAGGAAGTACCACCCGCAGAAGAAACAGTTGAGGTACCAACCTGCATTGGGGTGCAACGGGCCTCATCCGAAACAGCCGTCACCACCCCCTGCTCAGCGCCCTTCCGGGCACCCTTCGCCGGGGCCTTCGACGACGTCTTCGAGCGCGGCTTGCGCACCTTCCGCGACGCCTTCTTCGCCAGCTTCGCCATCAGCTCCCGGCCGGCCTCCGCGATCCCGGACACCGCCCGCGTGTACGCCGGAGCGTCCTCGTCCCGCTGCACCGTGCGGATCCCCAGCGCGACGTCGAACTCGCGCGGGATCATCCGCGCGAACTCACTGGCCAGCGCCGGACCGCCGGACACCCGCGTGCCCTTGACGATCCACGCGAGCAGCCCGGCCTCCCGCAGCATGCCCAGGTGGTACTCCACCGACCGCTCGGACAGGCCGGTGCGCCGCACCAGGTAATCGATCCCCGGACGACACGGGAACAGCTCAGCGAGCTCCTGGGCGACGCGCACGGTCGTCGGCCCGAACGAGCGAGGGCCGTGCGACCGGTGACGCCGTGGCTGGTACAGCCCGGCCCCGGCCACCCAGTGGACCGCCTGCATCCAGCTGTAGCCCTCGCCCGCGATCCGGCCCGCCGACGTCGACAGCCACTGCCGCGCCTCCGGCACGACCAGACCGGGCAGCACGGCGACCGCCCCGGCGTCGTCGACCGCCGGACGCGGAGAGGGCACGCTCACCGGCCCACCCGGACGGACGAGATAGAGATCATCCCGGCAGCCTTGCGCGGGCCGCCTGTGGACAGAGCCCGTGAAGCAGCGAGACCCCCGGCCCCTCCCGCCCGGCGGGCAGAAACTTCCGATCGCGTCCCACCACACGGGACGATGCCTTCACAGACGCTGCCCTCGAAGAGCGGGTGCACGAGCGGGGCAGCCGGCGCCGCGACCGCGCGCTGGCTACTCCGAGCCGAACTCAGGGAGGAAGCGACAGCGCGTAGTGCCGTAGATGAAAGCGCCCAAAAGGTGTGGAATTGGATTAAACGGGCGCAGCCGGGCTGGAAAACGGCATGACAGTCCTGCACAATGACTCCTGTCGTGGAGGCATCGCCAAAGCGGCATGACGAAGCCCCTCGTGGCGCTTCGGGTTCTGGGAGAACCGAGATCGAACCGCTCGCAGCCGGGTGGCACCGGGGCGAGTAGCTCCTCCAAGAGGCCGGCAAGCCTCGTGGAGTGCAGATGGGCCTAGGTCCTGGTGACGGCAATCACCGGTGACGGAGGCCTGGGGCGGCCAGAAGTCCTGCGAAGCAGGCGCCGCCCCCGCGAGATTTACGTCATGACCGCCCCCTCAGGGGTGCGGGACGGCTCAGACAGCACAAACACCCCACTGTGGTGCCAGCCCGCGCCGACGCGCTGCTGGCACCACAGCGGGGTGTTGTTCGCTTGGGGCAGGGCGCAGGTGCCCTGAACCACGTCGATCACCTAGCTCTCGTCTGTGGTCGGCCGACCGCGGGCCCCCGCTATAAGGTCCTCGGCCGCGTTGGCCCCACTCGGCTTGCTCAAGGTCGAGATGATGGGGGCCATCGTAATTATTGATCAATTCGATTGACACGATGCTTCCATCAGGAGACCTGATTTCACTTGTCGCTAAGTCACCCTGAGGGAGTGTTAAGGGGCAAGGCGATCTACTGGAGGACCGTCTCTGTTGGGATGAGTCGGCTGACGAATCCAGCGTCACGTAGACGCTGATAGGAACCGACGACGTCCTCAGGGACCGGCATCTTGATCATAAAGCCCTGCTGGGGGTAAATCAGTAGGCGCTGCAGAGAGCCGACGAGCATGTCGATGACGAGGCGTGGATCGCTGATCGAATCGACGTAGTCTTCGAGTGACATGGGAGTGGATGCACTTACGATCTCCACGGCAGGCCACAGTTTGCGGGCGGTGGCATATGCGCGTCGTTCCTCGTATGGCTTGCTGATCAGCAGAACGGACGACACGGGGATGCCAGCCGCTTCCAGTAGCGCCTTCGAGTAAGTAATGTTCTGGCCAGTATTTCGAGCGCGTGGCTCTATCAGGATCACCGCGTCCGGAACTCCGAGAGTCAGTGCCCGCTCACGGTAGTGCATTGCCTCACCACGCGGCATGAGGCTTTGAGTCGTGCGGCTCGTGGCGCCGGTGAAGACGATGAAAGGTGCCATGCCGCGGTGGTAAAGGGCGGCAGATGTGTCCGCGACACCAAGGTCATGGCTGCCCAAGCCCACTGCGACCGAACACGGATGGACCTCATGGTGCATCTGCTGAAAATCCCAGAGGCGGCGGGCATCGGACCAAACGTCTGCAGAGATCACTACTGCCTCCCCTTATTGGCAGTGGAGTCCGGAACGGGAAAGTCGTACCTCCACGAGAATCGCGAGCCGGCATGCACGCCGATCGCGAACTCCACCAGTAGGTCCTCGGCTGTATATGTGCTGCGGTGCAGCTCAATCACCCACTCGCTGGATGGGAGCTGAAGAAGCGCAACCTCGTTGGCAGCCGCAGGCCGAGTGAACAGCTCTTCAGTCATGTGATCGATCTCGTAGCCAGCGTCATAGAGAACGCGGAAGCCTCCACCGCGTCCTGCGGGCCCCGGATTTGGATCGATGAGCCGCGTGCCTTCGACAATCTCTGGCAAGTAGTAACTGGTGAGCGTGTGGGTAGGGCGGTCACCTTCCTTTACAAGGCGGGCTCTGGCGTACACCTCAGTACCGGAGGGAACACCGTACGCGGCGGCAACTATCGGTGGGGCGGCGACCAGGCCGACAGTCTGCGTCTGCTCGTTCCTACGGTAGGCGCGGCCTGAGGCCACGCGATCGGCAATGAACGCCACCTGGTCGCCATCACGCCATTTCGCCTTGTCGTAGCGCTCAATTCCAAGCCGCTTCAGAGGGGCAAGGGACCTGACCACCGTGCCGTGACCACGTGAGGACGTGACCAGACCTTCGGCCTCGAGCGCCTTATAAGCAGCGTGAACGGTCGACTTGGACCCAGCGCCTGCTTCTACTAGCTCTCGGATGTGGGGAAGCCGCTCGCCAGGGGCATAGTCCCCGTTCCTGATCCTCGCGGCGATCCTGTCCGCGAGTTCTCGCCACTTCGGTGCCATGCTCACCCCTTCCGATGAACTAAGTCAACCATAGTCCTGGGACTGTTGACAGTCCCAGGACTATGGGGCAATGTCGTGTCGACCCGACTTCGCAGTCCCAGGACAGCGGAGAGTGGTGAAGTCCCGTGCCAATAGTGCTCGAGGACCTCAGCCCGACACAGAGGAGAACGATCGCGTGCAATTCTCTCGACGCCCCCGCCCCCGCCCCCGCCCCCGCCCCCCGCCCCCCCCGCCTCGCTCACGAGGTCTTCGACGCCGGGACTTCGATCTCCCGGCCCGATCTAGGGAGAACTGCCGGCCAATCCAAGGGAGTTGGTCTGCTTCGAGGGCTGGGAGAGCCAGCCGGACCAGGTCCAGAAGGAACTCATGGACGAGTCGGCACGTTGGCGCTTGACGTCCTCGCCGACGACCCCACCATCACGGCCGTGTCCGCAAGCGCCTAGTCGATGTGCTCCTCCCCTACTCCGCATAGCTGCCCTACGCGCCTTCGGTCGCAGCGTCCCTTCCGAAGCGGTTTGACTTCACGCGTTTCTATCCGGGTCTTCTGATCTGGCTCCCCGTTGAAACCGCCCACGGCGGGGCCGGCTGAGGGTGCCGGATCCACGGTCCCCTTCCAAGCCAAACACCACTGCATTGCGTCGTCTGCCCTTCGGGGCGGCCGGGGTCGAGAGCTTCATCAAACTCCCTCGGGCCTGACAGCACGACGACTGTGTGAACGTCGCAGCGCTGTGCGCTGTCTGTCCTGCGGGACGCCGACCTTGTGTCGCCGCGGCCTGGAGGGCGGAGAGAGCATCGCGACCCGTGCCCCCCGCCACTCCGTTCGTTAGGAGTTTAGATGTCTGCTTCGTCCCTTGAGCGCACCGCCCGTCCTCGCCGGAGCCGGACCCGCTCCCGCACTGTCAACGGACGTCCGGCGCTGGCCGTCTCCACCCTCAAGCCCCATCAGTACGACCTGCGGCCGGCCTGCGCGTCGCTGGTCTGCCCCGACTGTAAGACGTGGGTGCCGATCACCGGCTTACAGGCTAAAAAGCCCAAGCTCGTGCCGCACGATACCGGACGGGCGGGCAAGGCCCCGGCTGTCCGCTGCCAGGGCAGCAACCGTCTGGTCACGGTCGACGTCACGGTCCGGAAGTGGGAGGAGCGCCTGACGGATGGCCACTCGGAGACCGTCCATCGCCGACGGACCACCGTTCGGCGCAAGCCCAAGGTCGCGGTCGCCCCGGCCGTCAGCCAGATCGCCGCGCAGAAGCAGATGCCGGCGGATGACGAGCGCAGCGACGGCTGCCCCCTGTGGCTGCTGCGCGAGATGAAGTGGGCGTCGACCGAGTCGGCGGTCCGCGACGCCGAGACCCGCCGGGCGCAGCTGCCCGCCGGCGAAGCGCCGCTGGGGGCGCCGCCGGTGCCGCTCAAGACGCTGCACCCCGAGCGCCGCACGAGCTGACCCGCTCCGGACGAACGACCACGGCCCCGGCCACCCCACAGAGGGGTGGCCGGGGCCGTGGCTGCTCGTACAGCAGCCACGGCTTCACGGCCGAGAGTGACGGCCCCGGAACTCTGACCTTCCGGGGCCGTCTGGTCAACAGGAAAGCGAGAGACTGCCCGTGACCACGACGATGATCACACGCCCTGAGGACCGCGCGCCACAGCGGGACGACCTGTTCGCCCGAGTCCTGGACGCGGTCAACTCCCACCGCACCGCCCGCCGGGCCCGGCCCCGGGCCGTCGAGCCGGGTGCCGCGCTCGGTACTCACCTCCTGGCCGTCGTCCGCGCCCAGGACGCCGCGATCCCGCCCGGCCGGCGCGTGCCGCGCACGGCCGCCGAGATGCGGGCCCGGCTCGCCGCGCTGACCGAGGACGAGTCGGACGCCTGCCCCATGTGCGGCTACTGGCAGTGCCGCTGCGCCCAGGGCGGTGCCCAGGCGGCCGGGACGGCGGTGGCCTGATGCGTGACTGCATCCCCGTCCCGGCCCTGGACGACGAGGGGCACGACGAGCTGTCGCGCAAAGTCCGCGAGGTCAACGACCAGTCGGAGAAGCGACCGAGGTGACCGTGTCGCTCATAGAGGTAGCTCGTGCGGCGCAGCACCGCGCCGCACGAGCTGCTCTCGCGGTCGGTCCGGCGCATCCCCTGGCGCGTCTGCTGGTGGCGGCTGCGGCGCTGGCGGCCGCGGCTGCGTGGGATGCCGGGCACCGCGTCACCGACCTCCACCCCGTCCGCCGACAGCACCATGAGAGACGGGCCCGTGCCTGACGACCTGTACCAGCGCTACCAGGCGGCCCATCGCGCCTACGAGGCCCACGCCGCGTCCTGCGGCGGCTGCACCCGCGACACCCCCGAATGCCGGGACGGCAAGGAGCAGTTCCTCTCTTTCGCCCAGCTGCAAGACGCCTACCTCACCCGGCTCAAGCAGCGCCGCGCGCGCTGAAAGCCCGCCGGCCATTCGGCCACCGCAATGCAACAGCCCCGGGGTGGCCGCCCCTGGGCTGTCTTCTCACTCTGGACCCGCTCGGAGGCCCTGATGAATCGCACGTCCTTCGTACGCACCCCGTACTACGGCGCCGTCTCCACCGCGGCCGCGCCTGAGCGGCCCCGGGCCGCCTGCGCCGATGAGGACCCGGAGCTGTTCTTCCCGGTCGGCGACAGCGGCCCGGCCCTACTCCAGGAGGAAGAGGCCAAGGCTGTCTGCCGTCGCTGCCCACTGGTCGAGGCCTGCCGCCAGGGCGCGCTGGAGCGCGGCGAGGCCGCCGGGGTGTGGGGCGGGCTGTCCGAGAAGGAGCGCCGCTCCCTCAAGCGCCGTGCCGCCCGTCGCCGTTCCGCAGGCTGATCCGCTCTGGCGGCTGCCTGATCCGCCCGCACCGACCGCCGCACCACGGCGGCCGGGACGGGCGGTGACGGGGAGCCGGACAGCCCGGACCGACAGCCGAGGGAGGCCCTCATGGCCACGACGATGACCCCGCTCCAGCCCGGCACGGAAGCCGCCGCCCAGGCCGCCGCCTTCGCGATCTTCGGCAGCGACATCCCGCCGATCGACCCCGACGACTACGACGGCAGCTGGCGCATCACCCTCCACGTCATCGCGGAGGAGTGGGTGGGCGAGGGCCGTGTCGAGCGGCACGCCGCCCGCACCGCGACCGCGATCAACGACCTGCTGAACACCCAGACACTGTTCGGCGAGGGATCGCCCGAGGCGGGCGCCGCCGGCACCGCGCTCAAGCCGCTGATCGACAAGTGCCGGATCTACGGCATCACCACCGATGACCTCCGCCGCCACGGCGCGCAGCTTCACACGAGCTGACTTCGCGCCCGCCCAGCGGGAGCCGATCCCAGTTTCGCGCCCGCCCTGCGCGGCTTCGCGAGTACGGCCGCCCGCCCTCCGGGCCGCCGGCCTTTTCGTGTGTGCGGAGCGGGTAGAGCCGGTGTCCGGTTCGCAAGCAACCATCCGCACAACCGACCGCTTCGGGAACGCCTCACCGCGTTTCGGGAGCAGCCCCCGCCGTTTCGCGCACACCCTGAACGACCCCCTCCGGAGGCCCTCATGACGATCACCGACTGGCCGCGAACCGCGGCTGAACCCGACCCCGACTCGGCGTCACCGGCCGCCGTTTCGGGAACGCCCAAGCCGGTTTCGCAGACGCCCGACACCGTTTCGGAAACGACGGCGTTCGTTTCGGAGACGGAAAGCGGAACCGGAACAAAGCCCTCCCCGGCGAAGCTGACCGGCACCCAGAAGTGGACGGCCGGAGCGATCGTCGCTGCCGCGCTCGCGCTCGCGGGCATCGGCCTGTATCTGTCCTTCGAGCACGTCGCGGAGTTCGCGTTCACCGAGCTCCGCTTCGGCTCGATGGGCCAGGGCCAGATGTTTGCGGTCGGCGTCGACGTCGGCATCATGGTGATGATCGCGGTCGACCTGCTGATGGCCTGGCTCAAGCGCCCCATCAGCTGGATCCGCTACCCGGTGTGGCTGCTGACCGCCGCGACCGTCGTCCTCAACGCCGCGTCCGGCGCCCCCGAGGGCGCCTGGAAGCTGCTGGACTACGTCGCGGCCGGCGCCCACGGCGTCGTCCCGGTCCTTTTCATTACGGTCGTCGAAATTGGGCGCACCGCGATCGACCGCGTCGTGCGGCCTGAGCAGGCCGAACGCGACTCGATCCCGTGGCTGCGCTGGGTGCTCGCCCCGGTGGCGACGGCCCGGATCTTCCGCCGGATGCGGCTGTGGGGCGTCACCTCCTACCCGGAGATGATCCGCCGCGATCAGGAGCTCATCGCCTACGAGCAGTGGCTCAAGCGCAAGTACAAGGGCGACATCACCAAGGCCACCGAGGACGAGCGGCTGCCAATGACGATGGCCCCCTACGGCTACACCGTCGCCCAGGCGCTGGCCATGCCCGACGAGCAGGAACAGGCAGCTCAGGAGCGAGCGGAGGAGGCCGAGCGCCGCCGCCTGGACGCGGAGACGCGCAGCGAGGTCGCCAAGGCGGAGTCCGAGGCGGAGCGGCTGCGCGCCAAGGGCAAGGTGGAGCTGGTCCAGGCGGAGGTCGACGGCCGGACCGGCCAGGCCCGCGCCCACGCCCGAGCCCAGGTCAGCGCCGCAGAGCGGGCCGCTGAGCTGGAGCAGCAGGCCCTCGACAACGCCGTGATCGCCGAAGCCCGCGCCCGCGAGGCGGAGGCGGAGCGCAAGGAAGCCCAGGAGCGCAAGGCTGCTGCCGCCGCCGACCTGGAGAAGGCCGAGCTCGAGCGGAAGGCCGCTGAGCAGCGCAAGGCGGCGGCCGAGGCCGACAAGGTCGCGGCTGCCGAGACCGGCGCGATCGAGACCGAGCGGATCGCGCAGGCACGCCGTACGGCGGCCGCCGCGGACCTGGAGGCAGCCGAGCTGGAGCGCCAGGCCGCACAGAAGCGGAAGGAAGCGGCGGAGGCCGACCGCATCGCCGCGGCGGAGGCACAGGCCATCGAGACCCAGACCATCGCCGAAGCCCGCCAGGCCGCTGCCGAAGCCGACCGGCGTGCTGCCGAAACGGAGAGGGCCGCTGCCGAAACCCGGCGCGCTGCTGCCGAAACCGACCGCAAGAACGCGGAGGAGGACCGCCGCCGGGAGGCCGCCCTCGCCGACATCGCGCGCTCCCGAAAGGAGGCCGCCGAAGCCGACCGGGCTGCTGCCGAAGCCCGGCGGGCCGCTGCCGAAATCGAGCGGCGCGCGGTCGAAGCCGAGGACGCTGCGAAGCTCAAGCCGCGCGAGCGCGCGGTCCGCAAGGTGGCCCGGATGATCCTCGCGGCCGGCGGCGACACCGACCGGCTGCCGCTCGCCGACATCCAGCGCGAGCTGGCGGTCACCTCGCCCGGCACGGCATCGGAGTACCGCCAGGAGGCAGCCGAGCTGCTCGCCGGCGGATACCGCCCCTGATCCACCGTCCGGCACACACCAGTGAGGGCCAGCCCGAAGGAAGCGGGCTGGCCCTCGCTGCGACTGCCGGAAGCAAGTCGACAGCCCCACCAGTACACCAGGAGGGAACCCCCGCCGTGAACAGCACCAACGACCCGAACTACTCACCTCTGCGCGACGTCGCGCAGAGCCCGGAGGCCACCGCCCGGTATCTGGCCGATGTCCAGCGGGTCCTGCTGGACATCGGCAAGAACCTAGAGACCCTCGCGCACGAGACCCGCGTGCACCTGCGCGACACCCACGTGGAGGGCGACCGCTGGTACCACGCCAGGCTGCGCGCGATGCCCGTCGAAAAGGCCCTCGGGCAGGTCCTCAGGAACCTGAACAACCTCACCGAGGGCCTGGAAAAGAGCGCCTACAAGCGCCGTGCCCACGACGAGGCGGTTGTGAATACAGCCAAGGACAGGAAGGAAAAGGAGCTGGAAAGGCACCGGAAGAAGAACCCGCCAACCCTCCAGGCTGCACCCAATTCGCCGCAGCAGGGTGCACAGAGCCAAAATTCTGAGTATGGTGGTCCCACGTCGATTTACGACCTCGGTAAGAGGGAGTCGGCGTGATGCGCCCCCTCAGTAGCGCCGAACGCTCCGTTCAAGGGCGGAACAGCTGGCTGCAGGAAGAAGAGCACAAGGCGATCGAAAGTCGCGGGGAAATTGGCCGGATGGAATTCTGGCTCCGCGTTACTCGGTCCGAAATCACCAGGGAAATCAAGGCCGGCCGCGGCGATGCCATCACCGCTTTCACGCTGGTCTGCCGCCTTTTCAAGCTCGTGCTGGAGAAGCGGCAGGCGGGCGACCCGCGGCTGTTCGACCACCTCATGCAGTACGCGGACACCGTCCTGAAGCAGCACGGCCCGCGTCACTGAGCGTCACGCACGAAGGCCCCGCCGGGCTCCGGCGGGGCCTCGCGCGCGTAAAGCGTGCACACGTGCACGTGCACGCGCGTGCACACGAGATCCCACTGTCTGTCAAGTCCCCTGGAAGGGAGGTGCACCGTGTCCGACGAGTCCAACGACACCGGCAGCGGAACCCTGGTCCACGGCCCCTGGAGTGGCGATTCCACGTACCCGCTGCCGCCGACCCCGGATTTCATCGACACCATTCCACCGCCGGAAGACATTCCGGAGGCTCCCCCGGAGACCCCGGAAGAGACGACGATGGAACTGCCGCCGATCCCGGCTGCCCCGGACCCGGCGACGGCGCTGCGCTCCGACGGGATTTCCGCACCGGAAACCGGTGAAAGTGAAGTCGAATACGAGGCGGGCGAATACGAGCAGCCGCGTTCTCTCGCCGACCGTCTCGGTGACTGGCTGGAGTTCCGGCTGGAAAGGGCGCGGGCCACTCACGAAAGCGAAGCGCCTTTTCGGGAGGCTGAAATAGCGCGGAAGGTGGCGCTGCTGGAGGGCCGCACCGCGCAGGAAGTCGCGATGATGGAGCAGAACGGAAAGCTTCACGCCGCGATGATGAAAACGAAGGGCGACAAGGCGGCGGCGCGTGGAAAGGCCGATGCCGACCGTACGAAGGCGTCCGGCTCCGGCCTGGGGGCGGACAAGGGCCGCTCGAAGGCCGGCGGCGGGGGCGGGTCCTCGCGCGGCGGGGGCAGCGGCGGACCGTCTCGCACCAACACAAGCCCGGGGCCGAACCGGTCCGGGTCCTCGCGTGGCTCTAACTCCGGTGGACCCGGCGGCCGTTCGGGGCCCGGAGCGACCGGGGGTGGCGGAGGCGCGAAAGGCGGCGCGAAGGGCCCTGACCGGCCTTCTGGCGGCCGTGCACCCAGTTCCGGGCGCAGCGGTTCATCTGGGGGGCCGAAAGGCTCTCAGGCGGGCTCTGGGAGCGCCGGTCGGAACGGCAACTCCACGGGTGACGGCGCGCGTCAGGCGTCCGGCACCCGTGCCGAGCGGGCCCGCGGCCGCCAGGAGCGCGCCGGGGCCCGGCAGGCCGGGCGGCAGGAGCGGCGCAACGCCGGGCACGCCGCCGGTGTCGCGGACCGGACCAAGGACCGCGACCAGGCCCGCGCGCATCGGCAGCAGGCATGGGAGGACCGCCGCGCGAAGCGGCAGGAGCGGGACGCGGCACGGAAGGCGAAGCGGGGAGCTGCAGCGCCGTCCGAGCCAGGCCGCACGACCTTGGGCCAGGCCGTCTCAGAGGAAGCCCAGCGCCGCTGGGACAAGCGCCGCGCCGACGCGAAGACCGGGAAGGCCGGCACTGAGAAAGTGAGCCTGTCCAAGGACAAGGACGGCTCTGACGGGACGTCCAGCGCCCCAGAGGACGACAAGGAGTCCAAGGCCGGGGACGGGCCGTCTGACGGCTCGAAGAAAAGGCGTTGGTTCCGGCGCCGGCGCACGCGCGTGGGCCGACCCGGTCGACGCGGACGCGCTCGCCGCACGGGACGCACCGGCCGGACCAGACGCGGCCGAAAGGGGCGCGCCGGTCGCCAGGAACGCCCGGCGGACAGCCCGTTCAGTGCGGAGGACTCCGCCCCGACGGTGGAGTGGCCCGGCCGTCCCGCCCACCCGCCGCGTCCCGACGGCAAGGGCGAGGACGACACCGTCGACGCGGACATCGTTCCCGACGAACCCGCGGCCCTGACGACCCGCGTCAAGGGCCTGCCGCCCGCGCCGGAGCAGCACACCCAACGGCCCGGCACCAGCCGGCCCAGCACCCAAGGGAGCAGCGTGAGCAGCTCGAAACCCAGCAGGCCGTCCGGGCACGGCAGCCTCGGCGCCCAGCACCACACGGACATCACGTTCGACCAGTACCTGATGGCGATGGCAAACATCGCCATCAGGGCGGCCTCCGACGAGGAGCGCGCCGAGGCGCTGATGGAAGCGCTGGGCAAGGTCACCGAGGCTCTGCTGGAGATGGCCGCCGACCTGGTCGACGACCACAACATCGCCTCCGAGGTCACCGACCTGATCACGGACCTGGCCGAATCCGCAGGCCGCATGAAACAGCAGGCCAAGCGATGCGGCGAGCAATGCGGCATCGCGAAGGAGGCCGCGAAACTCGCGGCCGCGATGGTCGCCCGGGTCTACGGCGAGGACATGGCCGCCAAGGAGGACGCCGGCCTCAAGCACGCCTCGGCCGCTGCCCACCACGACTAAAAGCTCTGGAGGAAACCACTGATGAGCAGCGACCTCACACCCCGCACCCCCAGCACGGCGCCCGTCCCGGCCGACAACGACAACCGGTACAAGGCCGTCCAGGCCAAGCTGGACAAGTTCGCCAAGGCCATGGACGACATCACCCTCGAACTGCAGGCCCTGCACCGCAGCATGTGGAGCAACGCCGCCCGCACCGAGGACGTCACCACCGACATCGAGAATGCCGAGCTGGACGCCAAGTTCGTCCGCCTGACCGCCAACGTGGCCCTCGCCCTGGTCGGTGCCGCCCGGGAGGTCCGCAAGCTCCAGGCCACCGCCCGGGAGACCGCCAACCTCGCCCACACGGCCCGGCGGACCCACGCACGGCTCTACGGCGCGCTGGACGACATCCGCTCCAACCGGCCCGAGAAGACCCCCAGGCCCGGGTTCCTCGACCGCTGACCTCCCCCCACCCCGCCACGGGCGGCCCCGCAGACCGCGGGGCCGCCCGTTCCCGTTCCCGAAGGAGAACCGGTGACCACGCCGCGCAGTGCCGCGCTCGAACGCCTCGCCTACACCCTCGCCGCGCCCGTGCTGGCCGTGGCCCCGAACCTGTACCCCGACAACCCCGTCAACTCCGTCGTGCAGCTAGCCGGCGCCGCCGGGATCGGCGGCTGGGTCCTCGCCGCCAAGAGCGACGAGCCCGGCGCCGGACGCAAGATCCTGCGCTGGTCCCCGCTGGTCCTGGCCGCCGCCGTCGACGTCGCCGCCGGGCACACCACCGGCTTCGGCCCGTACTGGATGGACGGGCTGCTCGCCGCCGGATGGGCGGCGGCCGGCTACCTGGTGATGCCGTTCTCCCGGCACACCCGCCGCCGGCACCGCCCCGCCCTCGCGGCTCCGACCCCGGCCCCGCAGCCGGAGCCCGCCGAAGCACCCGAGCCGTCCCCGGTCATCCCGGACGACGGAGCGGACCCGCTCACCCGCGACGCGCGCGTGCTGTGGGAGCAGGCCGGGATGCCCGGACGCACGCACATCGTCAAGGCCACCCGGCACCCCGGTCAGCGGCACGACATGACGATCCTGCTGCGCGCCTCGGAGACCGGACGGCCGATCACCGGCCTCACGGAGGCCGCGGTCGCCACGCCGTTCGGCGTTCACTCCAGTGACGTGGTCCTGGCGGAGGTCGCCATCCAGCCCGGCCGCCAGGGCGGACCGGGCTGGATGGAGGCCCGCATCACCCCCGACGCCAACCAGCGCCGCCGCAAGGCCCCCACCGACCAGGAGCGCTGGGTGGACAAGGTCGGCTCACCCAAGGGCGGTGCCCCCGGCTCCGAGCTGGTCCACAAGACCCGCGACGACGAACGCGGGGTCACGTTCTACCGGGCCAAAATGACCGACTCCACCGAGACCCCGCGCATCGACCTCGCCAAGGTCTGCCGCGGACTGAAGCTGCCCGAGGACGACTCCTGCGTGTTCGTCCTCATCGACGGCTCCGAGTTCCTGATCAGTGTCTTCGATGAGCCGCCGCTGTCGCAGATCTTCCCTGCCACCCGCGAGCTGCTCACCCCGGACGCCAAGGGCATGTACGTGTGCGGGTACACCATCACCGGTCAGCCGGTGAAGACCATGGTGTACCAGCACGACAAGAACGCCCCGGCCCACGGCCTCACCCTCGGGGTCAGCCGGTCGGGCAAGACGCAGTTCTTCGCGATCCACATGGCCGCCCAGTCCCTGGACGGCCATGTGGTGTGGCTGGGCACCGTCCGCAAGGACGAGAAGACCACGGTGCTCGGCCGGTACATCGACCGGCAGGGCTCGAACGCGCTGTGGATGGCCCGCTCGCTGCGGGCGGCGAAGGCGCTGTGCGAGATCAGGGCGGAGATGCCCTGGCCGCACGACGGCCAGCCGCACGACTACAAGCCGGGCGACCCGCGCTGCCCGTACCGGCAGCTCAACGTCTACGGCGATGAGTTCATGACCGCGGCGCAGGACGCGGACTTCGGCGAGTTCATCCAGAAGGACGGCGAGGACCTCACGGTCACCGGCCTGAAGTACGGCATCGGCTTCAATCCGGCCGGACAGAGCCCGTTCGCGCACAACGGGTTCTCCACCGAGATGAAGGACAACCTGCGCCAGAACTCGAGGCCGGTCATCTTCAACATGGGTTCGCCCGGCGCCACCCGCAAGGCCGCGGAGGGCACCATGGAGAACGCCTACGACGTGCCGACCATCCCGGCCCGCTACTCCCGCACCGAGGGTTCCGCGATCGAGCGGGCCATGCGCGGCGAGGCCGACCCCGAGAACGGCGTCAGCACCGGCGGCGTCGCGGTCATCGTCCTCGACAACGGCCGCGCCGTCCTGATGCGGTCGCTGTACGCGGACTTCGACACCGACCTCTCCGAGCTGTTCCCCGACGAGGTCAACCGGCTCACCGACCACGAGATCGCGGAGTTGGAGAAGCGCGGCCTGTGGTTCGACTGGACCGAGCCCGTGCGGCCCGGCGAGTTCTGGCCCGAGCCCGACGAGGACGACGACGGCGACGGCCGCTCCAGCCGGCGCGGAGGCGGAGGCGGCAAGGGTGGCGGGCGCGGCTCCAAGGGCGGTGCTCGCCGCTCCGAGCAGGTCGCCTCTCCCCGCCAGGCGCTGGAGGCCATCAAGAGCCTCACCGACGCCTGATCACACCCACCCATCCCTGGGGCCGGCCCGCCCGAGCGTGGCCGGCCCCACCGGACCCCGTGCGAAGGAGCACCGCCACCGTGGCCCTGTCCATCTCTGCCGCCGTGCTGCTGGGCGTCATCGTCTTCGTCCTGGTCAAGGGCGGCTACGTCCGCGTCGGCTCCGCGCTGACCTGCACGCTGTTCGGCTTCACTCTCGCCGCGACCGGCCTGGCCCCGACCATCAACAGCGGCCTGGCCTCGATCGCCGGACTGATCTCCAGCTTCTGACTTACGCCTCGGTCCACGGCGGGTCCGGCGTGTAGTTGAGCCCGTCGCAGAAGCGGCAGTCCCACTCCGACGGGATTTCCCACTTGTCGACCCAGAAGCCGACCTGCCTGCCGACGAAGTAGTTGTCCCCGCCGCACCATCCGCACTCGAAGACGAACTCCACCCGATTCCCTCCATCGCGCCTGTCGGATCGAGGATGCCCGGGGCGCCGGTGCGGTGACTACCCACCCGTCAGCCCCCACTCACCTGCTGCGCAACGCCGAAGGGCGCCGCCGGACACGACTCTGGCAACGCCCTTCGCCGTTGCGCGCGGACACTCCCCCACGCGCCCTCCAGCCGTCACGGCCAGGAGGGCGCGTCCCTTCCCGCGTGATCGGAGAACCCCCATGGGCCCCCTGAACACCACCCAGTCCGGCATGCCCGAGTCCGAGGCCGCGGCCGAAGCCCGCCGCCTGATCGACGACTGGGCGGCCCGGCCCGTACGCCACCACCCCACCTCGTTCCGCGACGACACCGAGCCGCCGGCCTTCGGCACCACCCCGCCCGTGCGGCAGGAGGACCACCGGATCGTCCCGGCCTGGGCGGCCGGGATCGCGGTGGCCTCCATCGGCGTCGGCGCCGGGATCACCGGCATCGGCTGCGGTGCCTGGCTCGTGCTCCAGGGCCTGTCCTCGGTCACGCTCAACGGCGTCCTCATGGTCACCCTGCCGCTCGCGGGCCTGGCCATGGCCGCCACCGCCATCGGCGGCGCGATCAGCAAGGCCCGCGCGGCCGTCACCAAGACCGTCTTCGAGGGTCCGGTCACCCACCACACCGAGATCCACAACAACAGCACCACGCGCGGGGCGTTCTTCGCCCGCACCCGCAACGAGATCCGCTGACCCGCCCACCACCGCCCTCCGGCAGAAGGAGCAGCCACGCCATGACCTACAACGACAAGCCGGTCAACGGCCAGGACAACCCGTCCTTCCTCGACGTGCTCAACCAGACGCCCCCGCCGCCTGACGCGAAGGACTGGCCCCGCCCGAAGCGCTTCGCCGGGCTGCGTGCCGCGTGGAAGGCATCGTGGGAGGAGGGCGGCTTCCTCTACCAGCGGTGGGAAGAGGTCTTCCAGGCCCGGCACGCCAGCTGGCACGAGGTCGCCAACTGGATCAAGGCCGCCGCGCTGTTCGGCGGGCTCAGCCTCATCGTGCTGATGCTGGACGCCGCCGGCGACATCGCCTCCGCCATGCTCAAGGGCCTGTCCGCCGTCCCGGCCACCAACGGCGGCGACGGCGGCGGCCTGTGGGGCACGGTCGACCACCCCATCCGGGTCTTCCTCGCCGACCAGGCCGCGCACCTGTCCGTCGCCCCGGCCGCCCTGTACGCGTTCTGGCAGCTGACCGGGCTGATCGGCCTGGTCGGCGGGTTCTTCTGCAACGCCGGCGCCCGCATCGCCTGGGTGCTGTTCGGGATCGGCAGCCTCGCCATGATCTGGTCCGCCGCTCCGGCCGGGGGCCGCGCCGCCGCCACCGGGCTCGCCGCCCTCATGTGGTCACTGGCCAGCGTGTTCGCCCTGCGCGGCCTGACGCTTCGGCCCATCGTCCATACCCACCCGCAGTACCAGTTCAACCCCGCGCTCCACCTGCACGCCACGATCCCCGCCCCGACCCCGGCCGGCGACGACCTCGGTCCCGACAACATCCACCCGCTCCAGCGCTGACCAGCACCGCCTTCCCCACACCACTAGCGCGCATTGAAAGGAACCTGATGAAGCCGCAGCAGGAGACCGAGTTCTGGGTCGGCACCTTCCACGGGAGCCACGACGGCTCCCCTGCAAAGGTCATCGCGACCCGCGACGACACCCGCCCCGAGCCGTACGTCTGGACATGCACCTGCGGCACGTCCCGCGCCCTCTCGACCGAGCACGACGTGTTCCCCACCGCCTGGCGGCACACCCACCCGACCCGCTTCGACCGGCTGCGGTCGTGGGCCACCCGCCGCTTCCGCACCGCCCGCTGACCTGACGCCCTGCCTGGCCCTCGCCCGCCCCGCGCCCGGGGCCGGGCGAGGACCGGACAGGCCGCCCGGCCGCACGTGGCACCCCGCCGACACCAGCACGACGTCGGCGGGGCGCAGCGCTGTCCACCAACCACCGGAGGAACCGCTCGTGCTCATCCCCCGCCCGCGCCGCCGGATCGGCCGGCCCCGCCCGCAGCGCCCCGGCCCCCGCTACCCGCACCGCCCCGACCGACTGTCCGGCGCCTGGAGCAGGTAATGCCACGCCCGAGGAAGAAGCGCCGCCGTCCCGAGGTGACCCGGGTGCCGCGCAGTGAAGCGGCGCTGCCCGAGTACGACCGCAGCACGGTGCCCGAAGGCCTGATCACCAGGCGGCAGTTACGGGAGGTGGGGCTGAGCCCCGGCGACAACGAGGGCCCGGTCGCGATCCTGCGTTGCAGGCTGTGCGCGACCCGCCCACAGTGGTCCTGCCGTCATCCCACACGCGGCTACCTGCTCCGCGTCGACCTGGCCAAGCCCAAGCGGACGCCGACGCTCGCTCAGGAGTGGGCGCTCGATCGGGCGATGGCAGCGAGGCAGACCTGTGGCCAGTGCGGGAGGCGGTTCTATATCTGCCTCTCGAAGAAGCTCGGCTGCTGCCTGGAGTGCTTCGACGGTACGCCCGTCGACCCCAGCAGCCTGATGACCCTCCCGGCCCCGGCCGCTCACCGGCTGGCCGCGTGAGCCAGCCCCGTCCCGACCGTCCAGGCCGGGACGGGGCCCGCACAACCGGGCGGCCGCAGCACCGGCAAAGGCCGGCCGCCCGCTCCTTCACCCCTCCGAGCTCAGGAGAGATCCAGCATGCAGCATCGTCCCGCCGTCTTCGCCGCCCTTCTCGGACTGACCCGCGCCGGGAGCGCGATCGGAGATTTTTGGGTGCAGTCGGACTTCTGTGCCCGTGTGAAGGGCGCATCCGACGACCACCCGGTCACCTACCAGGACCCGGTCACCGAGAAGAAGACGACCCACGGCACGGCCGACGGCCGTAAGGCGTGCCTGCACCACTGCCTGACCTACACGGCCACGCAGGCGATCGTCGCCGGGGCCGGCGCCCGCGCGCTCGGCATCCGGGTCCACCCGGCCGCCGCCGCGGTCGCGCTCGCCATCTCCTTCGGCACCCACTACGCCGCGGACCGACGCGTCCCGGGCAAGGGTTTGCTGGAGCGGATCGCCACCAACACCGGCAAGGGCGGCTTCTACAAGCTCGCCGACTTCGGCATGAACGGCGCCTTCCACCTCGACTCCGCCTGGCACCACGGCTGGGAAACGGTCGCGGCCGTGGTCGCCACCACCAAGGCAACCACCCGATGACCGGCCGTTCCCGCACGCGCCTGGACCGGGTGCGTGCCTCGCTCGGCATCGCCCAGCTCGCCCTCCAACAGGTTCAGGACGACCTGAACGCCGACGACGTCGACGCCCGCGAGCTCGCCGCGATCCTGCGCGAGCTCCAGGAGGACGTCGACGTCCCCGGCGGTCTCTTCCCGATGCTCGCGCAGGTGGTCAGCACCGCAGCGCGCCGGGCGGAGCAGATCGAGCCGGACCGCGACGGTGACGCCTCTTGCCCGCTGCATGAGGCCGCCGCCCTGATCACCTACAACGCCGGGCAGCGCCTGAACTGGCTGCCCGTTCCCTCGACCCGCAAGGAGACGTCGAATGACCTCGGTGCTGTACCCGGACCTGCCGGAGAACGGGCTGATCGTGCTGATCGGCGCCTCCGGAGCGGGCAAGTCGACGCTGGCCCGCACCTGGCCAGCCTCTCAGGTTCTCTCGCTCGATGGTCTGCGGGGCATGGTCGGTGACGACCCGGGCCGACAGGACGTCACGGCTGATGCCGCCGATGTTCTCAAGCTGATCCTGGAGCGCCGGATGGCCCGGAAGCTCAACACGGTCATCGACGCAACCAACGTCGAACAGTCCGTGCGGGTGGAGCTGGTGATGGCCGCCAAGCGGCACGGCATGCCGACCGTCGCGGTCGTCGTCGCCACACCGCTCGACGTCTGCCTGGAGCGGCAGGGCCCGCGGCCGGACAACCGGCGCGTTCCCGAGGACACCGTCCGCGCCCAGCACCAGGCCAGGGTCCACTCGCACCAGCAGCTCGCCGCCGAAGGCTTCAACACGGTGGTCTTCGCCGATGCCCTGTACCGCCTGGAGCCGTTCCTGAAGCGGCTCTCGCAGGTGAGGGAGGCCGAACTCGGGCGCGACGGCAGCGCCGGCTTGGGTGATCTGCTGCTGGTCCGCCGCTTCTTCGGCTCGGAGGTCCTGCCGCTGTGGCGGTGGCGGCCGGGCTCGGACCTGGTGACCGGCCGGGACCGCCTCGCGGAGATCCGCCTCGGGCAGCAGTCCCTCATCCTGGCGTTCCGCGACGATGTCGACGGAGAGGGCGACTTCGGCTTCGACGTCCTGCTGCCGTGCCCCTTCGATGCGGAGTGCGCTGGCCAGGCGTGGGCGCCGGTCTACTCGGTCACCGACCTGTACAAGGCGCTGACCGGCGCCATGGACAGCGACCCGGACATCGTCTGCACCGTCCACGGCGACGGCGTCGACGACGACCAGGACGACGACCCCGAGGGCCGCGCGGACCTGGAAGCGCAGTACGCGGACGCGGTCGCGTGAGCCGCGCAGCCGACGGCCCGCACCCGCACCCGCTCACCCCGGCCGAACTTCCGGCCGGTGATGAGTGGTGGCACGGCTGCCGGGACTGCCACTTGCCGATCCAGGGCGGGGCCGCCGGCCTCGCCGCGCACCGCCGCACCGTCCACACCAGCGCCGGTGATTCCCGGCGCCCGATCACGATCCACCTGGAGTTCTGACCCGCTCTCACCGGCGTGACGGACGTTCCGTGCCGCCCCGGCTCTCCCTGCTCGACGGAGGCCGGGGCGGTCGCGGTGGTCCCTCACCACCGAGCACAGAGAGGAGCTGGGCGTCATGCACCTGCGGATCTACGAGGTCGACGTCCCGATACACGACACCAACCACCCCGACCGGCACGGCGTGCACGTCTTCACCGGCGTCGCCGACTCCCCCGCCGCTGCCCTGCGCCGCGCCCACGAGGTATACGACGCCGCGCTCGCCGCGCACACGGCCGGACTCGAGATCCCCGGCAAACAGCCGGACAGCTGGGGAGCGCGCGAGCTTCGGCCCGGCTGGCAGATGGAGTGGCCCGCCGCGAAGGCCGGTCTCTGGCACAACCCCGTCAGCTGGACGACCCGCAGCGACTTCGCGCTGTAGCTCCGCCCCGGGACAGCCGCTCTGCTTGGCGGCTGGACGGCTGCCCCGGGCCCATCCATCCCGCACGAGACGAGACGGAGAACCCAAGTATGTCGACCCTCCTGCGCGTTCAGGGCCGTATCGGCCAGCGCACCCTCTTACTGACGACCGCCGCCGTGCCGTTGACCGGCTGGGCAGTCCACGCGGTCACGCTGCACCGACAGCTCGCCGCCACGCGCCGCGACCCGCTGACCGGCCTGCTGCGCCGCGACTCCTACACCGCCCGCGCCCGCCGGCTCCTGGCCCGCCGCGACGACGTGGCCGTGGTCATCGTCGACCAGGACCACTTCAAGGCCGTGAACGACGCCATGGGCCACCCGGCCGGGGACGCCGTCCTGGCCGCGACCGCCGCCCGGCTCACCGCGTGGGCGGGCCCCCGCGCGTCCGTCGGCCGCCTCGGAGGCGATGAGTTCGCCGTCGTCCTGGAGCTGCCCGCCGCCCGCCTGGAGCAGCGTCTCGCGCAGCTGGTCCGCATGCTGCACACCCCGGTCGTCCTCGAGGACGGCCGCACCGTCGACGTCGCTGCCTCGGTCGGCGCCGCGACCCCGCACACCGTTGGCTCCCGCGAGCTGACCGTGCTGCAGCGGGCCGCCGACGCAGCGCTGTACGACGGCAAGCACTCGGGCCACGCCGCCGTCGCCTCGCCCGCGCACACCACGGTGCCGTCCATCAACGGCCGCCGTGCCGGGCGTCCGGGAACGGCCGTATGGGGGAGGGCAGCATGAGCACCGCGACCCTGCCCGAGGGCGACTGGATCCGCGGCATCAGCATCCGGCAGCCGTACGCGGCCTGCATCCTCGCAGGTGCCAAGACGGTGGAGAACCGGCCCACACCATGGCGGACCGGGTGGGTACTGCTGCACACGAGCAAGACCATCGACCAGCCCGCCCTGCGCACCCCGCTGATCGGCCGCACGATCCGAGGCCGCGAGCTGATCGCGGGCGCCGTAGTAGGCGTCGCCCGGATCACCGACTGCCACCAGGACCCCGACGGAGCGCCGCCCTGCTCGGAGTGGGCGCACCCGGGCGCCTGGCACCTGGTCCTCGCCGACGTCCAGGAGCTGCCCCTGCCTGTTCCCGCACGCGGACAGGTCGTGCCCTGGAAGCCCTCGCCGGACCTGCTGGACCGCGTGTTCCAGCAGTTGCCCGACTTCCGGCCGTGACCCGCAAGGGACGCACGAAGAAGGAGAAGCCGCCGTTCGAGCCGGGCCTGATCCCGGCTCCCGGCGAGCTTCTCGTCTGGCGGGACGGCCAGCACTTCGACCGCTGGCAGGACCTCCCCTGCACGCTGTGCGGCCAGCCCACGCCCATGCGCTCCCACTCCGGTGAGCCCGTGCACAAGGCCTGCGCGGAGGACTGGATCACCGCCAACCCCGTGGAGGCCCGCCGCGGGCGGTTCGCCTCCGACCTCATGCCGAAGCCCACACCCAAGTCCAAGGGCCAAGGCGAACACTCCTGACCTCCACCTGGAGGACTCCCATGAGCAGCACCGAACGCGACGTCGACCACGCCCTCGCCTACCCCGAGCCGCCGGCCTCCCCGCTCTGGCACCGCCACGGCGCAAAGGCCCGCCCGCTCACGCCCGCCCAGCAGCGGCGCAACCGTGAGCTGCTGGACATCGCCCAGCGCACCACCCGACCCCGCTCCCCTCGCCCCACCGAGACCCTGGCGGAGGCCAGCTGATGGACACCAAGCACTGCGCCGTCGACGGCTGGGTCGACGCGATACCCGTCCCCGGCCCGCGCATCGGGACCGCCACCTTCGACCTGATCGTCCGGCCCGCCGACATCGACACGCTCGACGACGACGCCCCCGACACGGTCGTCACCTGCACCAGCGGCGACCCTCGGATCACCCACGAGCTGCTGAACGGCATACAGCCCGGCGATCTGCTGCGTGTCACCGGCACCCTGGTCCAGCCGCCGGCGCCCGGTGAGCCCGCCCGGCTCACCGTCGACGCCCTGGAGGTCCTGAACACCGGACTCATCCCGGTCCTACGGGACATGGTGATGGACCGCTACGGCGACTACTGCGTCATCTTCGACGCCGACCGCGAGAAGGTGCCCGTCTTCACCGCGCTCGGGCAGTGGGTCGGCGAGGCGGACAACCCCGACGCCATCGCCACCCTCATCGACATCCACGAGCGCGTGAACGGCGGTGACGCCTGATGGCCATGACCAGCCCGCAGGCCCGCACCGTCCTGGAGCGGTTCCCCGCCGGAGCTCCCCGCGGCTCCTGGCCAGCCGAAAAGTACGCGGCAGCCCAGCGCGCCCAGGGCATCAGCGCACACGTCGTGATGGACCTGCACACCGACCAGTTCCTCGTGGTCACCGACACCACCACCGAGTAGCACCGCCCCGGAGCGCCGCGCCCCGCCCTTCCCGGCCGGGCGCGGCGCTCCGCACGTTCCCGCCCTTCCCCCCTAGCAGGAGGCACCCTTGCACCCGATCCATCTCATCTCTTTCGGCTACCTGCACCTGCCCACCGGCCCGGACGGCTCCCCCCTCCCGCCCGCCGCCGACCGGATCGAAGACGTACGCGACCGGCTCCGCGACCCGGCCGCCGCCCGCGACATCCTCGACCTCGACGGCCTCAACCCCCGCGTCCAGGACGTCGTCCTCAACACGCCCGGCGCCCGCGAGCTGCTCGCCAACCTCGCCGACTACGCCGACCTGCCCGCCGGCCCCCGCCGCATCGCCATCGGATGTGCAGGCGGCAGGCACAGAGGTGTTGACCGGACTACCGCACGACACGCCGGACGTGAGCGCATCCCCCGCGTGGCCTAGTCGGTAGACGTTGCGCATCCGAACGACGAAGGAGCGCACCGAAGTTGGACGCAGCGTCTCGTGACATCCAGTTGATCCGCCTGCCGCGATGGGGGCGGGTAGCCGTGGGAGCCGGGGCGGTGCCCTGGCTGGTCTTCGACGAGGAGGGAAGAGCGGTGTAGCCGATTCGCAGGTTCCTGATCGACTTCGTCGCTCGGGACAACCGGCCGGGCAGCGTCCGCAGCTACGCCTTCGATCTCCTGCGCTGGTGGCGATGGCTTCGCGTGGTCCAGGTCGAATGGGACCGGGCTACGTCCGCCGAGGTGCGCGACTTCGTGCTGTGGCTGCGGGTCACGACGAAACCTCAGGCGTCGGCGCGGACGCACTCGGCGGCGACTGCGGGGACGACCAACACGATCACGAAGAAGCCGTACTTGGACGATCTCTACAAGCCGCGCACGATCCGGCACAGCAACGCCGTACTCCGCAGCTTCTACGAATTCTGGATCGAGTCGGGCAGCGGCCCGCTGGTCAACCCGGTGCCGCTGGCCCGGAGCGCGAGGCGCCGCCCGCACGCCCATCACAACCCGCTGGATCCCTACGGCGGCGAGGGCCGACTGCGCTACAACCCCAAGGTCCCGCGCCGGCGCCCACGGCAGATGCCAGACGAGCGATGGAACGAGCTGTTCGCTGCCCTGCGCTCCAACCGGGACCGGGCGATCCTCGCGCTCGGCATCAGCAACGCCGCCCGCGCCTCCGAGCTCCTCGGGGTCCGCGGTGTCGACGTCGACTGGGGCGACCAGCTGGTACGCGTCGAACGCAAAGGATCCCAGGCCGAGCAGTGGCTTCCCTCCAGCCCGGAGTCGTTCATCTGGCTGCGGCTCTACCAGAGCGAGGGCCCGCCGCTGGACCCGCAGCCCGCTGTGGTGGGCACTCCGGCGTCGTGACCACGGCGCCGGGCTGGCCTACCAGCCGATGAACTACGAGGCCCTGCGCACGGTGTTCCGCCGGACCAACGCCCTGCTGGGAACGAACTGGTCGATGCACGACCTGCGGCACACCGCCGCGCTGCGGATGTCCCGGGACAAGCGGCTGCCGCTGCGGGACGTGCAGACCATCCTTGGTCACGCCAATCTGAGCACCACCGCCGACGTGTATCTCGTCGAGGAAGAAGAGCAGGTCATCGCCCGGGTTCAGGAATACCTCGCCGACCGCGAGGAACGCGCCAAGCACCCCGTGCCGACCGCCGTCGCGACCGGTTACGAGGCAAGCGACCTGGCCGTGCTGTTCGGAGGTGGCCAGGCGTGACGCGACAAGGAAGCCGCCGAGCCAACTCCGTCCGCCGGGCCGGAACCGGCTCCGCGCCGGCGAAGCCGTTGTTCATCGAGCACGACCTCAAAGCGGACAAGGAACGCGTCGGCCCGCACGACCACCTCACCCGGGACGAGGTCCTGGCCCTGCTGCCGACGTCGCCGCTCTGGCCGCAGAGAACGTACAGCCGCGGCATGTGGACCGGAACTATCCGGCTCGCGGGGGCAGCCAAGATCCTCGACTGGCTGCTGACCTTCCCCGAAGACGGGTGGCAGGGACGGTGGCTGGCAGCCGGGGCGGACCAGGGCAAAGAGCTGATCCTGGCCCTGAACGAGGACGATCCGCGCTGCGCGGAGTCCAAGCGCAACGAGCTCATGATGGGCCTCAACAGCCTGCTCATCAGCCGGGTGGTTCTCCCGCGCTACGTCTTCCTACGCGGCTACAAGGCGATGCGACTCTTCAAGGACGTCCACCAGATGTTCCCCGCCGGGCAGCTGGACCGAATGCGCGACTTCGGCGCCGAGATCGGCATGACACCCCGCCACATCGACGAGGGCCTGCGCGTCATCTCCTCGATCATCCTGCACACGGGCCGGGACCTCGCTCAGCTCACCGCCGAGGACGTCTTCTACCTGCGGGCCGTCGGACGCCGGGAGACCGGTGAGGCATACGTGGGTACCCACAGCGCCTGGGACCTGCTGCGGGGCGCCGGAGTCATCGACTCGAAGGACACCCTCAAGGACGCGCTGCGGCACGGGCAGCGGCCCACCGCCGAGCTGGTCGACGCCTACAACATCCAGTCCACGCAGGTCCGCAACCTGCTCGTCCGCTACCTCGAAGAACGCCGCCCCGGGATCGACTACGGCACCTTCCGAGGACTGGTACGCGAACTGGCCGGCGTGTTCTGGGCGGACATCGAGGCACACCACCCCGGCATCGACACCCTCCGTCTGCCCGACGAGGTCGTCGACGGCTGGAAACAACGCCTGGTCACCTACGTCAACAAGAGCGGAGAGGTCAAAGAGCGCCGTTCACGCATCGACGTCATGATGCGGGTGCGCGGTTTCTACCTCGACATCCAGGAGTGGGCCCACGAGGACCCGTTCTGGGTCCAGTGGGCAGTGCCAAGCCCGATCACCCGGGGCGACGGCGCCGGGAACCACAAGATCATCAAGCAGACCACATCCCGGATGCACCAGCGAGTCCGCGAGCGGCTGCCCCATCTTCCCGTGCTGCTGGAGACAGCCGAGCGAGTACACCGAGAGGCCGTCGCTCTCCTGGAGGCCGCCCGCGCCACCCCGTTCAACGAGACCTTCGAGCACGGCGAGACGCGATACCTGCGGGTCCTTCCCAAGGTGAATCAGGTGCCCAGCCGCCTCGACCACGGCTCGCCGCATGTCTACATCAAGGAGGTCGACAGCACCGAACGAAGGATCAACCAGAGCCTCGTGGAGGATGACGCCTTCTGGGCCTGGGCGATCATCGAGACGCTACGGCACACCGGAGTTCGCGCCGAAGAACTGACCGAGCTCACCCACCTCGCGCTGGTCTCCTACAAACTGCCCGACACCAACGAGGTCGTCCGCTCCTCCAGATCGTTCCCTCCAAGAGCAACGAGGAACGGCTACTGCTGGTCAGCCCCGAACTGGCCAGCGTCCTGGCCACGATCATCAAGCGCCTGCGCGACGCCAACGGCGGGAAAGTCCCGTTGATCTCCCGCTACGACTCACACGAGCGCGTCACGGGCCCCCAGCTGCCGCACCTGTTCCAGCGCCGCCCCTACTGGCAGCCGCAGGTCATGAGCGAGGCCGGCATCAAGCGCGGCTTGGACCGGACCCTGGAGGCCACCGGACTACGCGACCAGGCCGGCGAGCCACTGCGCTACACACCGCACGACTTCCGAAGGATGTTCGCGACCGAGGCCGTCACCGGCGGACTGCCCGTTCACATCGCAGTCCGCATCCTCGGTCACAAAACACTGACCACCACCCAGGCATACCTCGCCGTCTTCCAGGACGACCTGGTACGCACCTACCGAGGCTTCCTCGACCGGCGCCGGGCCGAGCGCCCCCAAGAGGAATATCGCGAGCCGACCGCGGCGGAGTGGCACGACTTCCAGCAGCACTTCGAGCTCCGCAAGGTCTCCCTCGGCACCTGCGGGCGCCCCTATGGCACCCCCTGCAAGCACGAACACGCTTGCATTCGCTGCCCCGTTCTCCAGATGGACCCCCGCCAGCGGCCCCGCCTCATCGAGATCATCCAGAACCTCCGCGAGCGCATCGCCGAAGCCCGCGGGAACGGCTGGCTCGGCGAGGTCGAAGGACTCCAGGTCAGCTTCGACGCCGCGATGGCCAAGCTGAACAGCCTTAAGCGATCTCCTATCGATGGCCGGCCGCAGCTGGTCGACCTCGGCATGCCAGTCTTCACCGACCCCGCACCGCCACATTCCACGGCCCCGGGAGAAGCCGGGCCCGACCGCTGACCGCATCGAGGACATTCCTGAGCGGCTCCGTGCCTCGGCCGTGGGATGCTACCGGTTCAGCCGGTGCCAAGCCTCCGGTGTCAGGCGTTCAAGGAATCGCTCGCGGCGACATGTTGGGGCGTCGAGGGCTTCGCGTGCCTCGTCCCTCAGAGCGTTGAGTCGTCTTCCGCATTCTGTGTGCTTCGCCACTAGGCCATTCACAGCCTCCTCGGTCACTGGAGAGGTGAGACCGGCGATGTCATCGAAGAGGAGCACCACCGTGGCACCGTGGTACCTGAATTGGTCGGCGAGATAGGCAGGGCCATGCAGGTCAAGAGTGAGCAGAAGCTTGAGTAGATCTTCTCCCTGCTGCCGTCCTGCTCTCGCTATGGCTGCTGCTTCGGTTGGGTCATCTTCGAGAGTGTCGAGCGCCCGCAGGGCCGTATCGTGCGCGTTCCCTGCGAGGTTAAGCCATTGCACATACGTCTCTAGGCGAGACTGGCTGCGCCAAAGCATGTGCTCGGTGCGGGACTGCAGCCGCGTGGCGAGGTAGGTCAACCCTCCGACAGCTACTGCGGTCACTCCTGTCACAGCGGAAGCCACGACAGCGGCTACGCCCTGATCCACCCTTGTCCCCCTGGTACAAGCCACTCGTATCGGTGTCTCTTCGGTGCCACCCGAAGAACCGGTGAAGATACTTCCCTGTGTGCTGAACGCTGCGCCGTGGTTGATGGACCGCGTGGCTTAAAGGAAGATCTCGTCACGTTCCGTGCGCCGCAGAGCATGGAAAGCTTCGCGAATGAGCAGGTCGCGGGCAGAGCGGTAGTCCCGCCCCTCGTCTCGAATCAGCGCTGTCCGCGCCACGCGTCGCATCACATCACACACCTCATAGCCAGCTGCGTCATCCGAATACAGCTCAACCTCCAACAATGCCTTGGCCCGCTCAAGGTCGGCCTTCTTCGACGCATCGATCTCGCCAGCTTCGGTTGCGTGGCGAGCTGTTTCGGCCGCACGAATGAACTCCGCAAGGGCCAGCCGACGATTTGCCAGGTCACCCGTCATGCGTTGCGCTCGTAGCGTCTCCCGCACCGTCTGAAGCAGAGCGTCTGCTTGCCGGTCACCTGCATGCTGAGCGGCTGCGGCCTGGCGTTGGCCTGCGCTCCGCGTGAACCAACCAGTGGCGACGCTGCCTGCGAGGGCTGATCCTGCGGCGATCAGCGCTATCCCAAGTTCACCCACGCAGACCAGTCTGACGTCCCCAGCACTCAGGCAGCGTGAGAACGCTGCAGAACCCCTCGCTTCGTGATCGACCCCTTAGTCCGGAAAAGGGCATCCGGACTCACCGAACTCCTGGCCCGCGAACTGCGCGCCCGCGGCCGCCAGGTCGACGTCGAACACCTCCACGTCCATCTCCCGCGCGTTCTCAAGGCGGCCGACACCAGCACCGGAGCGAGCGCATGACGACCACCGGCCTGTACGACCTCGTGACCAGCGAGGGCGACGACGGCACCAGGCACCCCGCCGAACAGCTCTGGACGCCCGGCGAGGACGCGGTGGAGAACGGCTTCATCGTCCATCGCGGCATGCACGTCACCGGCATCGACGACCCCGCCGACGATCACCTCTACCCGGTCGGCTTCGTCTTCCTTGGCAAGTCAGCGTGTTGAGGCAGGCGCCCCTGCGTGGCGTGGTGCCGGGGGCGCTGGGCGCCGCGCAGGGCGGTCGGCGGGCGCTCAAGGCGGTGCGTCGGCTGCCGGTGCTGGCCCGGCGCAAGGGTGACCCAGCGCTCGCTGCTGCCCAAGGAGATCGACGCCGAGCTGGTGCCGCCGGCGCGGAAGAAGGCGGTGTACTCCAACACCGCGCTGCCTGAGGGCGCGGTGGACAGCGACGCCTACGTGGTGTGTGTCCGGTGTGGACGATCGCGAAATTCCCCAGGCGGAAGTTCACGTTATTGCCCAGCTACTGACGTGAGCTGACGGTAAAACAGATTGTTCTCAACCTCAGCTTGAGCAGGTCAGACGCAGGGTGAGGACCGTACCCGCAGCAACTGCTTCAAGCGCTGAACACTTCGCGAAGCGCTGCAGGCGGTCGCGAGCTGGCAGGTCGGCAACGACAACGACGAAAGGCGGATCAGCGCGCCGGCTCAGACGTGCCTCGCGCCTGGTCGCGGCTGGCGACCACCAGGTATCCATCGCTCTCGGGGTCGAAGGTGGTGGACTGCACCGTGAGCCCGACACTCCGCAACTGAGCCACGAGGTCCTCGTACCGGTAGGGCCAGATGGACAACCGCTCCGAGCAGGCTCGCACTGCCCCATCCGGCTCGATCTGGGCGACCACGATCTCGAGGAAGTGTTCCTGCTCCCAACTCTGCTCGATCTGCCAGTAGTAGCTGACGACCGCATCGCGGTCGTTGCGGCGGATGAGTCGATCACGGACGTCTACCCGTGAGCCGGCGGAGCGCACGAGCTCCCAGTTGCGTGAGTGGAGCACAAGGCGTCCGCCCGGATTCAGCAGCCGCGACATCGCTTCCAGTGCGGTCAGGCGCCCGGCTGCGCCCTCGGCGTGCCCGAGCGAGTTGCCGACGCAGAACACCAGATCGAACGCGGAGTCCTCCAGGTGGTCGGGCAGCTCGTCCCAGCTCGCGCGGAGGGCTCGAAGCGAGACACCCTGCTCGTCGGCGGCCTTCTCGGTCCGGCGAACCATCCCGCTGCTGGCGTCTGCGGCGACCACGTCAAGGCCAAGACTCGCGAGACCGACGGCGAGCTGGCCGGTTCCACACGCGCAGTCCAGGACGCGCGCGTTGGGCGGCAGAGAGCTCACAACATCGCTGTAGTAAACCGCGGCTGCCTTGGCGGGGGTCAACCTGTCGTCCCCGATCAGCCACTCGTATACGTCGGAAAGCGCCCCATAGCCAGCCACCGCGATAACCTCCATCACTCGACGATCGTCGGATAGACCACGCCTGCGATTCGGACTTTGTGCCTCGCACTGTGCCGGGCCGTGTCAGCGAAGCATTGAGCAGGACCCAACCACTTCCGGCCGCTGAGACTCCACCGGATTTCCTCGGCCACCCGGCGGCCCAGTTCTCCTGCCGTGAGGGCTGCTCACGCCTGCCGGTCAGGGCCGGAGGGGGATGACGTTCGGTGCCGGCAGCTGGAGCTGTTGGCGCAGTGCTTCGTTCTCAGCGGTGAGCTGACTGAGTACGCGGACAAGTGCAGGGACATCCTCACGCAAGCGGGCAAGCTCCTCGTTCTTGTTGGCGATGGTCTCCTTGAGCTTCACGATCGTCGAGCGGAGTCGGGCTTCTACGTCGGGGACAGCGCCTCGCTCCTGGACGCGGGCGTAGAACTCGTTGCGGAGATCCGGATGGCGTTGGGTGAGGGCGTTGCGGGGGACCTGCGCCTCGATCGCACGGGCGACGATGGTCAGGGCTCCGTTGGAGTGCTCGGGAGTGTCGGTGAGGATGCGCTGCATGGCCGCGCGGATGCGGTCTCGTTCATCGGGGGTCGGACTCATGGGCGGGATCCTGACTGGTGATGCGGGGTGCGGTCGTGGGTGTCGGCGAAGCCGCGCAGCCGGCCAGATGTCGCCAGAAGGCGGCGGGCGATCGGGTCCGGCTGATGGGCCGCTTGACGGGCGAGGCGGTCGGCCTGGGCGCGGAGCTTTTGGGCGTGGATGTCGGTGCGGACCATGTTGCCGCAGCCAGCGACGCAGCGGTCCAGGGCCGGGACGTCGTGGCCGGTGGTGCGTTCGCATAGGGCGAGGTCGCGTTTGTAGCGGCAGAGCAGCAGGGCGTGGGGGTTGTCGTAGAGGACGGCTCCGTCGCGGGAGAGGTACTTGCGGGCGAAGTCGGCCTTGACAGTGGTGCCTTCGAAGCGGGGGGTGGTGCTCGCCTGGTGGAGAGCCTGGCGGGCGGCGGGCCCGGAGACGCCTTCGCCTCGGTTGTAGCGCTTGTGGAGGTCGGCTGCGGTCTCGGCGGTGCTGAGCGCGGTCTCGATGTCGATGAGGTCGTGGATGCCGCGGCGGGAACGGGTGCCGTAGCCGCCGGCGATGTCGGTGTCGAGGACGGTCCGCAGGTGGCCGTACTGGATAGCGAGGGCGACCAGACCACCGGGCTGGCGGGAGATGTGCCATGCCAGAGACCGCCGAAAGCGCACCGGAGTGACCGCGCCGGCCGGATCCGGCGGGATGAACTCGCCGGTCAGACCGTGGCGAGCAGCCTCCTGGTTGGCGAAGGCGATGAAGTCGGTGATGCGTTCACGGATCCCGTCGCCGCCCAGGGCCTTGCCGCGGTGACGGATGGCGCCCCGGTGGTAGTCGCTGGCGAAGAGCAACTCGCCGGGCGGAACGATGCGCTCCAGGACACGGATCGCGGCGACGACGGGGCAATGGCGACCCACGGCACGTCCCGCTCGGTGCCGGCGGAGAGGTGGTTGCCGTCCTCGTCGACGGCGGTCTTGAACTGGCGGGTGCGAATCAGATGCCAGGCGCCCTCGCCGTCGCCGTCGCTGGCGGCCGGATCGGGACAGCAGCCCGAGCGCATGGCGAGAGCTTCCTCGGGCCGCATGCCGGTCAGGTAGGCACAGACGATGAACGCGGCGGTACCCAGATGCCGAAGGAGCGCCGGGGTCTCTGCGTAGTCGAGATGGGTACGCCACGGCCGACCGGCGACGGTCCCCGTCACGGGGACATCCAGCGGACAGGGGCCGGGCCGCTCGACGACGGCCTGGCGCAGCCGGTGCACGAGAGAGATCCGGCTGACCTGGTGCAGGGAGGCACCGGTGCGCCCGGCCAGATAGGTACGCGCCACCTCGATCCTGCTGCCCTTGCGGATGGCGGGAATCGCCGCCCTGGAGGTGAGAGCAGACTGGAGGAGACGGTGCAGGGCGGCGCGACCCTGGGGGTCGCGTACTTCCTTAAGGCGAATCTGACAGCGCCGTGGAACAGCAACGCCAACCGGGCCCGAGCCCTGGCCCGGTTCTTCACGTTCCTGCATACCGCGCGCGGTGGGAAGTCGTGGCGGGCCGCCACGGAGGTGGACCACCTGGCGTTCCACCAGTGGCGCCGCCGGGATGAGGCAGGGCCGCATGTCGAGGGCAGCACCTGGAATCACGAGGTGTCGCTGGTCAACCAGTTCTACGAGTGGGCGGTCCGCGAGCGCTACGTCGCGGCTGTCCCGATCCCGCACTGCGCCCGCCGCCCCGTGCCCATGGGTTCGGTTGTTCGGGCCTTCGACTCATCGACGGTCCCGGCGACCTACGCGCATGACGAGAACGGGGAGCGCATCGAGTGGATGCCGCCGGCGACCTACCGGCTCTGGCGGGACGTGGGGCTTCGGGGCTATGGCCCGGACGGGCTGCCCTCTGGCCGGTTCCGCGGCCGGTGGGCGGCCCGCAACGCGACGTTCAGCGACCTCATGGTCCGCACGGGGCTGCGGCTGACCGAGCAGGCCAGCGTCACCGTCTTCGAGGTCCCCACCAGCATCGTTCTGGGCGGATATCAGCGGTTCTGGCTGCCCGGCGTGATCGCGAAGAACTTCTCCGCCCGGTGGGTCTACGTCCCGCACAGCACCGTCCAGGAGGTGGTCGCCTACGTGGAGTGAGACCGGGCCGAGGTTGTCGAACAGGCCCGGGCAGCGGGCCGCTATCAGCGTGTCCGCCGGCCCTTGGTCATCTCAGACCCGTCGGGCGCAATTGTCTGGGACCTGAGCGTCGACTCCACGGTCTGCCGCGCCCACCAGCACGCGGCCGGGGCCCGCAAGCAGGGCTACCTGCAGAAGGAACCACCGGGCGGCATCTCATCGAGCCCCATGATCATGGGCTGGGACGGTCACGCGGTGTGTTCACCACCAAGCTGCACCTGGCCGTCGAGCAAGGTCAGAAACCCATGTCGATCGTGGTGACGGCAGGACAGCGCGGGGACTCGCCGCAGTTCGAACCCGTGCTGGGGTCCGCGTGCCCCGCCTCGGACCGGGCCGGCCACGCGTCCGCCCCGACCGCGTGCGGGCCGACAAGGCGTACGCCTCCCGCAGAAACCGCGCCTACCTGCGCCGACGCGGGATCCGCTGCACCATCCCGGACAAGGCCGATCAAGCGCGCAAGCGCCAGAAGCTCGGCTCCCGCGGCGGCCGGCCGCCGCGCTTCGACCTGGTCGACTACCGCGAACGCCATGCGGTCGAGTGCGGGATCAACCGACTCAAGAGACATCGCGCCGTCGCCACCCGGTACGACAAGCTCGCCGTCCGCTACGAAGCCACTGTGCTGGTCGCGGCGATCAACGAATGGATATGAGTAGCTCCGGCGTACTCATGATCGCTAGCTTTACCGGTTATGAAGCAGCGCAAGCAGAAGAAGCTCTCCCACCACCTCTTCGAAGCGGTGCTGGCAGGCGACGCCATGCGCACGAAGGCTCTGTTGCGCAGTGGAGCAAGTCCGGAGAGACGGAACAGTGACGGCACTACTCCGCTGTACCTGGCTGCAGTGCAGGGTGAGGCCGAGATAGCTCGTTTACTCATGGAAGCTGGCGCCTCTCCCGACACCGAAAGCAGCGGCCTCGGCTCGGAGGGCACACCGCTGTGCGCAGCCGCCTGCTGGGGGCACACCGAAACGATCCGGCAGTTGTTGGCACATGGTGCCGATCCCAACCTTCGCGAAGACCACGGCACAGGCAAATCCCCGCTGTACTGGGCGAACAATGGACCTCACACCGACACTGCCGAGATCCTCCGGGCAGCAGGGGCGCAACCAACGGCTCACCCAGCTTCGTAGCCAGTGCTACCTCAGCGCTCACCTTCGTAACAGGCCCTAAGCTTGTCT
>NZ_JAINRE010000061.1 GCF_020400595.1 Streptomyces naphthomycinicus
GCTCACCGGGCTCCGCTCACCGGGCTCCGCTCACCGGGCTCCGCTTACGGCGCTCCGCTTACGGCGCTCCGCTTACGGCGCTCCGCTCACCGGGCTCCGCTTACGGCGCTCCGCTCACCGGGCTCCGCTTACGGCGCTCCGCTCACCGGGCTCCGCTTACGGCGCTCCGCTCACCCTCACCGCGCTCCGCGCCCCGCTCAGCGCCGCGTCACCGTGCCGTCCACCGCGAACAACTGCTCCTCCACGTGGTCCAGGGCCAACCGCAGCGCGCCGGTCGCGACCGCCGCCTCGCCCAGGAGCGACAGGGCGACGCGGGGCGGACGCAGGCAGTAGCGGGCCAGTTCGCGGCGCAGTGGCTCCAGTACGCCGTCCAGACCGGCCGCCCAGCCTCCGACCACGACCAGCTCCGGATCGAGGGCCAGCACCAGCGCGGCCACGTCGTGCACCAGCCGCTGTATGAACCGCTCCACGGCCGCCAGCGCCCGCTGATCGCCCTTGCGCGCCAGCGCGAACACCTCGGCGACCGCCTGTTCGTCCAGCGGGTGCAGCGGCTCGTCGGTGGTGGACAGCAACGCCTCCGGGGTCGCCTCCCGGCCCAGCAGATGCAGCGCGCCGATCTCCCCGGCCGCCCCGCCGTAGCCCCGGTGCAGCCGTCCGCCGATCAGCGACCCCGCCCCCGGGCTCAGCCCGGCCAGCACGAACACCACGTCGTCCGTCTCCGTCGCCGAGCCCTTCCAGTGCTCGGCGACCGCCGCCGCGTTGGCGTCGTTCTCCACCAGCACCGGACACCGGAAGGAACGGCTCAGCCGCTCGCCGAGCTTCAGCCCCGTCCACTGCGGCAGGGCGGTGCTCAGCCCCACCGTGCCGTCCGCGTCCACGATGCCCGGGGTGCCCACCCCCACCGCCCGCAGTGAGCTACGGGCCACCCCGGCCCGGCGCAGCAGCTCGGCCACCGCGCCGCGCAGCCGGTCGAGCCGCTCGTCCGCCGGGGCCGTCTCGTCGACCTCCTTGGCCTGCGCGCCCAGCACCCGCCCGTCCAGGTCGGACAGCAGCGCGGCGACCCGGTGCGGACCGATCTCCAGACCCAGCAGATGCCCCGCCTCGGCACGGAACCGGAACCGTCGCGCCGGCCGCCCCTGCCGGCGGGTGCCGCCGTCGTCGGCGGCGGTCTCCACCACGAGGCCCCCTTCGATGAGGCCCTCCACGACGCCCTCGACGGTCGGCCGGGACAGTCCGGTGACGCGAGTGATCTCGGTGAGCGTCGCGCAGTCCGTGGCACGCAGCGCATGCAGCACCACCGCGGAATTGATCCTTCGCAGCAGCGAGGGATCGCCGCCGGTCAGCTGCCCCACCGTCCGTCCTCCCAGCTCGCGGGCGTGTTGGCCGGATCGTACTCGGCCCGGCGCACCCCCGGCGAGTGCTGCGCCCCGCCCGCGGCCCGACCCCTCCGTCACCCCGGCTCCCCGAACCCCGGCTCACGGGCCGCGATCACCACCCGGGCACGGTCGCCCGTCCGCCCGTCCGCCCGTCCGCCCGTCCGCCCGTCCGTCCGCCTGTCCGCCTGTCCGCCTGTCCGCCTGTCCGCCTGTCCGCCTGCCCGGCCTGGCCGCCCGCCCGCCCGCCCGGCCCGCCCGGCGCGGCGGCCGGTGAGCCGTGGACGGGCTCGCCTCCCGCGGCCGCCCCGGCCGGATCACCGGCCTCCTGCCCGGCCGGGCCGGGGAGTTGACGCCGCACGGCGGCGCGGAGGGCGCCGCGGGCACGTCTGACGGGCCGCCAATTGTCAGTGGTGCCCGCTTTACTGGAACGCATGGACATCGCGGAGTGCCTGACCCTCATCGACCTGCTGTGCGCCCGGGAGTTCCCGGCCGCGCACGGCAGGACGGAGCACGGCGAGAGCGGGCCCGGCCATCACATAGCCGCTTTACAGACCAGCGAGGAGTTCTGGGAGGGCGACGGCAGCGAGCGGGAGGCGACGTGGGCGCAGTACGAGGCCGACCGCGACGGCCTCGCGGAGCGGCTCGCCGAGCGATGGGGGACGCCTCAGCACGTCAGCCTGTACAGCGTGTTCGACCGCACCATGGCGGGCGAGGACATCGCGGAACCCTGGGCGGGGCTCAGCGGCCACGTCCCGGACGTCCAGCTGTGGCAGGAGCCCGGGACGGGCCGGTGGGTCGCCCTGGCCGTCTCGCAGTGGGACAAGGAGCTGCCGTTTCAGCTGCTCGGCATAGTGACGTCGGCCGACCCGCCGTGACCGGCCGCGCCCGCCGCCTCTCGCAGCCGGGCGTACTCCTCGGCCATCGTGGCCGCCGTCCAATGCGCGTTCAGACCGCTGGGATTGGGCAGCACCCACACCCGGGTGTCCCCGATCGACCGCTCCTGCGGGCCCACCCGCGCCGTGCGGTCACCGAAGGCGGCCCGGTACGCGGTCACCCCGACCACCGCCAGCCACCTCGGCCTCAGCCGCGTCACCTTCGTCGTCAGCAGCCGTCCGCCCGCGACGTACTCCTCGGCGGTCAGCTCGTCCGCCCGCGCGGTCGCCCGCGCCACCACGTTGGTGATACCGAGCCCGTACGACAGCAGTTCGCTCTGCTCGGCCGGCTTCAGCAGCCGTGGTGTGAAGCCGGACAGGTGCAGCACCGGCCAGAACCGGTTGCCGGGGCGGGCGAAGTGGTGGCCGGTCGCCGCCGTCATCAGTCCCGGGTTGATCCCGCAGAACAGCACATGAAGGCCGTCCGCGACCACGTCCGGGACGAGGCGGTCGCGGGCGGCCTCCAGGTCCGCCTTGGTCAGGCGGGTCAGAGGATCGCTCCGGGGGTGTAGCCGGCGGCCTCCGGGTGCTGCTTGACGATCTCCTCGATCCGGGCGACGACCACACCGACCTGGTCGGCGGCGGCACCGGTGAAGGACAGCTTGTCGGCCATCAGGGCACCCAGCTGCGCACGGTCGAGCGGCAGGCGCTCGTCGGCGGCGAGCTTGTCGAGCAGGTCGTTGCGCTCGGCGCCCTGCTCGCGCATCGCGAGCGCGGTGGCCACGGCGTTCTCCTTGATCGCCTCGTGCGCGACCTCGCGGCCCACACCGGCCCGCACGGCGCCCATGAGCACCTTGGTGGTGGCCAGGAACGGCAGGTAGCGGTCCAGCTCGCGGGCGACGACGGCCGGGAAGGCACCGAACTCGTCGAGGACGGTCAGGAAGGTCTCCAGCAGACCGTCTAGGGCGAAGAACGCGTCCGGCAGCGCGACTCGGCGCACCACCGAGCAGGACACGTCACCCTCGTTCCACTGGTCGCCCGCCAGCTCGCCCGTCATCGACGCGTAGCCGCGCAGGATGACCATGAGGCCGTTGACGCGCTCGCAGGAGCGGGTGTTCATCTTGTGCGGCATGGCGGAGGAGCCGACCTGGCCCGGCTTGAAGCCCTCGGTCACCAGCTCGTGCCCGGCCATCAGCCGGATCGTCTTGGCCAGCGAGGACGGGGCCGCCGCCAGCTGCACCAGCGCCGTCACCACCTCGTAGTCCAGCGAGCGCGGGTAGACCTGGCCGACGGAGGTGAAGGCCTGCGAGAAGCCCAGGTGCCGGGCGATCCGGTTCTCCAGCTCGGCGAGCTTGGCGGCGTCGCCGCCGAGCAGGTCCAGCATGTCCTGCGCGGTGCCGACCGGACCCTTGATGCCGCGCAGCGGATAGCGGCCCAGCAGCTCCTCGACGCGGCCGTGGGCGACCAGCAGCTCGTCGGCGGCGGTCGCGAAGCGCTTGCCGAGGGTGGTGGCCTGCGCGGCCACGTTGTGCGAACGGCCGGCCATGACCAGCTCGGCGTACTCGCCCGCGAGCTTGCCGAGGCGCGCCAGCACGGCCACCGTACGGTCGCGCATCAGCTCCAGGGAGAGCCGGATCTGCAGCTGCTCGACGTTCTCCGTGAGGTCACGGGAGGTCATGCCCTTGTGCACGTGCTCGTGCCCGGCGAGGTCGTTGAACTCCTCGATCCGCGCCTTCACGTCGTGCCGGGTGACCTTCTCGCGCTCGGCGATCGAGGCAAGGTCGACGGTGTCGAGGACGCGTTCGTAGTCGGCGATCGCCTCGTCCGGCACCTCGATGCCGAGGTCCTTCTGGGACCGCAGCACGGCGAGCCAGAGCTGCCGCTCCAGCTTCACCTTCTGCTCGGGGGACCAGAGCGTGGCGAGCTCGGCGGAGGCGTAACGTCCGGCGAGGACGTTCGGGATGCGGGGCTTGGCGGGCGCAGAAGTCACGTGTCCAGATTCTACTGGCGATTTGTGCAGGCCAGCGCCACGCCCGTATTCGGCGGAAGCTACGAGACGCGCGCCACTCGCCCCGTGCCCCCGGGCTCCGCCGGCACGTCCGCCCGGCACGGCCGCGGGACGCGGCGGCAGGCCGGCGTCCCGGTCACGCCTGTCCCTCGTACGGCAGCAGTTCCGCGCGCTTGGGCGGGCGGCCGTCGCCCGAGGAGCGGCCGGTGAGGCGGCGGCCTATCCACGGGAGCAGGTACTGCCGGGCGAACCGGACGTCGGTGACCCGGCGCGTGACCCAGCCCGGCGGGGCGGTCGCCGGTATCGGCACATGCCACTCGGTGTCCTCGGGGGCGTGGCCGAGCTTCTGCCACACGGCCTCGGCGACGCGGCGGTGCCCCTCCGCCGTGAGATGCAGCCGGTCCACGTCCCACAGCCGGGGATCGGCCAGCGAGGGTGCCCCGTACAGGTCGACCACCAGCGCGCCGTGCTTGCCGGCCAGCTCGTCCACGCAGGCGAACAGCTCCTCCATGCGCGGCCGGAAACGCTCCAGCACCGGGCCCTGGCGGCCGGGGCTGCGCATGAGCACGAGCTGCTTGCAGGAGGGCGCGAGCCGTTCCACCGCCTCCGTCAGCAGGCCCCGGACGCGGCCCATGTCGCACTTGGGGCGCAGGGTGTCGTTGAGCCCGCCGACGAGGGTGACGACGTCGGCGTTCATCGCGGCCGCCACGTCCACCTGCTCGTCGACGATCTGCCCGATCAGCTTCCCGCGCACGGCCAGGTTGGCGTACCGGAAGCCGGGGGTGCTCGCTGCCATCCGTGCCGCGAGCACATCGGCCCAGCCCCGGTAGGAGCCGTCGGGCAGCAGGTCCGACATGCCCTCGGTGAAGGAGTCGCCGACCGCGACCAGGCTGGTGTACGGGGGAGATGCGGGATTCGTCTGCATGGCGACAGCGATGGTATCCCGACGCCATACCCGTCGGTCGGTCGCCCCGTCGTCCACCCGCCGTACCCGTCGGCCGCCGCGTCCCCGCCCGGCCGGTCGCCCGTCGTTCAGCATCCCCCGAGGCATCCCCGCAGGGCGTCCCCCGAGGCGTCCCCCCGAGGCGTCCCCGCAGGGCGTCCCCACGGGGCGTCCCCACGAGGCGTCCCCTCACGGCGTCCCCCACGGCCTCACCCCGGAGTCCGCCGGCCGAACAGCTCCCGCAGCACGTCCTCCATGGTCACCAGGCCCGCCAGCCGCCCGTCGTCGCCGAGCACGGCCGCGAGGTGGGTCCGGCTGCCCCGCATCGCGGTGAGCACGTCGTCCAGCGGAGTCCCCTCCCGCACCCGCGCGATGGACCGCATGTCCCGCAGCCGGAACGGCACGTCCCGGGGTGAGGCGTCCAGCGCGTCCTTGACGTGCAGATAGCCCACGATCCGGCGGCCCGTGTCGACCACCGGGAACCGGGAGAAGCCCGACTCCGCCGACAGCCGCTCCAGCTGCTCGGGGGTCACGCCCACGCGCGCGTAGACCACCCGCTGGAGCGGTACCACCACGTCCCGCACCGGCCGGCTGCCCAGTTCCAGCGCGTCGTGCAGGCGCTCCTGCGCCCGGCCGTCGATCAGGCCCGCCTCGCTGGCGTCCTTGACGATCTCGGCCAGCTCGGTGTCCGTGAAGGTCGCCGCGACCTCGCCCTTCGCCTCCACCCGCAGCAGCTTCAGCAGCCCGTTCGCGAAGGAGTTGATCGCGAAGATCACCGGGCGCAGCGCCCTGGAGAGCGCCACCAGCGGCGGGCCGAGCAGCAGCGCGCTGCGCACCGGTTCCGCCAGCGCGATGTTCTTGGGGACCATCTCGCCGAGCAGCATGTGCAGATAGGTGGCGAGGGTCAGCGCGATCACGAAGGAGATGACGTGGCCCGCGCTCGGGGGCACGCCCAGCGCGTGGAACACCGGCTCCAGCAGATGCGCGATGGCCGGCTCGGCGACCACACCCAGCACCAGCGTGCACAGCGTGATGCCGAGCTGGGCGGCGGCCAGCAGCGCGGACACGTGCTCCAGCCCCCACAGCACGCTCCGCGCGCGCCGGTCGCCCTCCTGGGCCAGCGGTTCGATCTGCGAGCGGCGCACGGAGATCAGCGCGAACTCGGCACCCACGAAGAAGGCGTTGACGACCAGGGTCGCCAGACCGATCAGCAGCTGTACGGCGGTCATCGCGTGCCCTCCCGCGTCCCGCGGCTCCCGTCGGCCCCGTCGGTCCGTTCGTCGTTCAGCGGTGCGTGCATCAGCACCCGGGCGGCCCGGCGGCCCGAGGCGTCGACCACGTCCAGCCGCCAGCCGGCCACCTCGACGCTGTCCCCGACGGCGGGTATCCGGCCCAGCTCGGTGGCGACCAGGCCGGCCAGCGTCTCGTACGGACCCTCGGGGACGCGCAGTCCCACGCGCGCGAGCTGGTCGGTGCGGGCGGCGCCGTCCGCCGAGTACAGGGCGCGGCCCCGCTCGTCCGCGCCGGCGGGGGCGAGGTCGGGCGTCTCGTGCGGGTCGTGCTCGTCCCGCACCTCGCCGACGACCTCCTCCACGATGTCCTCCAGGGTCGCCACGCCGGCCGTACCGCCGTACTCGTCGATGACGACGGCCATGGTGCGCCTGCCGGACAGCCGGTCGAGCAGCCGGTCGACGGTCAGGGACTCGGGCACCAGCAGCGGCTCGCGCATCACCTGGGCGACCGTGCGGTGGCGCCGCTGGTCCGCGGGGACGGCCAGGACGTCCTTGACGTGGGCCGTGCCGACGACCGTGTCCAGGCTGCCGCGGTAGACGGGGAACCGGGACAGTCCGGTGGCCCGGGTGGCGTTGGCGACGTCCTCGCAGGTCGCCTGGGTGTCCAGGGCGACGACCTGGACACGCGGGGTCATCACGTTCTCGGCCGTGAGGTCGGCCAGGTTCAGCGTCCGGACGAACAGCTCCGCGGTGTCCGGCTCCAGGGCGCCCTGCTTCGCGGAGTGCCGGGCGAGGGCGGCCAGCTCCTGCGGACCGCGCGCGGACGCCAGCTCCTCCGCCGGTTCGATGCCGAGGCGGCGCACGAACCGGTTGGCCGTGTTGTTCAGATGGGTGATGAAGGGCCGGAAGGCGGCGCTGAACCAGCGCTGCGCGCTGCCCACCCGCCTGGCCACGGCCAGGGGCGAGGAGATCGCCCAGTTCTTGGGCACCAGCTCGCCGACGACCATCAGGAACACCGTGGACAGGGCCGTGCCCAGCACCAGCGCGACCGAACTCGCGGTGGTCCGCGACAGCCCCATCGCCGTGAAGGGGCCGGCGAGCAGCTTGGCGATCGACGGCTCGGCGAGCATGCCGACCACCAGGTTGGTGACGGTGATGCCGAGCTGGGCGCCGGAGAGCTGGAAGGTCAGGTTCCGTACGGCTTTCAGGGCGCCGGCGGCACCGCGCTCGCCGCGCTCGGCGGCCCGTTCCAGCTCACCGCGTTCCACCGTGGTCAGCGAGAACTCCGCCGCCACGAAGGCGCCGCAGGCCAGCGACAGCAGGATCGCCACCAGGAGGAGGAGCACTTCGGTCATCGGGTCACCCCCGTCCCATGATCGGACAGGGTGGGGGAGAATGCGCGGTGTCGCGCACCGGGAGGCTCGCCCATGGGCGGACGCTCACAACCTTTCATAGAGGGCCGAGTGCTCCCTCAATGGTAAAGGATGAGCAAAAAGTCCTCCGGGGTCAGTCCGTGAGCGGCTTGACCCAGCGCCGCCAGTGCTCCTCCGGCCCGTATCCGGCCGCACGCCAGGCGTGCTGCGCCGTCTCGTTGCGCACGAGCACCATCGCGTCCGCGCGCCGCCCGCCGAGCCGTGCGAACCGCTCCTCGGCGGCGGTCAGCAGCGCCGAGCCGATGCCCTGCCGCCGCAGCCCCGGACGCACCGCGAGCCGGTACAGATGGCACCGCCAGCCGTCGAAGCCGGCGATCGCCGTGCCCACCAGCTCGCCGTCCCGCTCGGCGAGGAGGAGCGCCTCGGGATCGCGGGCGACCAGCCGCTCCACACCGGCACGGTCGTCGCTGATGCTCGTCCCCTCGGCGGCCGTCCTCCAGAAGGCGAGGACGGTGTCGACGTCGGCGGGTACGGCGGCACGGATGCGCAGGTCTGTCATGCGGTCATGGTGGCGTCACGGCCCCGGCCGCACCGGGATTTCCATCATGCGGACTCCTCCCGCAGCCGCTCCATCACCGGCGCGAACTCCTCCATGAACGGCTCCAGCACGGTCAGGTACGAGAACCCGAACCGCTCCCGCTGCGCCCGCGCCTTCGCCACCACGTCCTCCAGCGGGCCGGCCAGCACGATGGGCAGCGCGAGGGCCTCGTCCAGGGTCAGCCCGGGCTGGCGCTCCAGCAGCGGCTTCAGCACGGGCCCGGGGTCGTCGGTGACGGCGACGAGCTGGATCAGCAGGTTCAGCTCGGCGGGCTCCGCCCGGTCCGCCGCCAGCGCGCGATAGCGGGCCACGCGCTCGTCCAGCTCGTCGGCGCCGAGCGGCTCCAGCGTGCCCGGCGTGTTCCCCGGCCGGGCCCCGGTGAAGGCGGCGATGTCGGCGTGCTCGGCGGTCAGGCGCAGCATCCGGTCGCCGTTGGCGCCGATCAGCACGGGCACCCGGGACTGGGCGGGACGCGGCTGGTGCTCCTCGGAACCGAGCAGCCGCTCCAGCTCCGTCACCGTCCGCCGCAGATGGTCCACCCGCTCGCGCGGCGAGCCGTACGGCAGCCCGGCCGCCTCGTGCTCCGCCCCCACGTACCCGGTACCGAGGCCGAGTTCGAGCCGGCCGCCGCTCAGCGCGTCCGTCGTCGCGACCTCGCGGGCCAGCAGCGCCGGGTTCCAGAAGCCCGCGTTGAGCACGAACGTGCCGAGCCGCGGCCGCTCCGTCGCCTGCGCCGCCGCGACCAGCGCCGGGAACGGCGCGATCATCCCGAGATGGTCCGGTACGAGGATCACGTCGTAGCCCAGTTCCTCGGCGCGACGGCACTTGGCGCGCCACTCGGCGGCGGGCGCCGGGGTGAGCAGGTTGACTCCGAAGCGGAACGGACGCGGCATGAACTCTCCTCAGTGAAGGACGACTTGAGCCGTATCCGATTCCATCATGTCCGCTCCCGGGCGATGCTCCTGGCAGACCGCTCCTGGCAGACCGCTCCTGACGATCCTCCCGGGCCCTCATGCCCGGGCCCTCATGCCCGGGCGATCACCTCAGGGCGATCCCCTCAGGACGATCACTCGTGGGCGATCGCCGCCAGCACGTTCAGCCGTGACGCCCGCAGCGCGGGCAGCAGGGCCGCGGCCACGCCCACCACCGCCGAGCCGATCACCACGGCGACGATGGTGCCCCAGGGGATCGCCAGCGCCGTCAGCCCGCGCAGGGCCAGCACCTGCTGCATGCACACCCCCCACACCAGACCCAGAGCCAGTCCCAGGACCGCCCCGAAGACCGCGATCACCACCGACTCCAGCCGGATCATCCGGCGCAGCTGCCGGCGCCCCAGCCCGATCGCCCGCAGCAGCCCGATCTCCCGGGTCCGCTCCACGACCGACAGGGCGAGGGTGTTGACCACACCGAGCACGGCGATGACGATCGCCAGCCCCAGCAGCGCGTACACCAGGTACAGCAGGACGGCGATCTGGTCGTGCACGAGATCCTTGTAGTCGGCCTGGTCGCGCACCTGGACCTGCGGGAACGCGGTGAGCGTCCGCTCCAGCCGGGTCCGCAGCTCCGCCGGGTCCGTACCGGGGGCCGCGTTGACGTACAGCGCCGCGTCCTGACCGCCCGGCGCGTACTTCTCCAGCGTCGTCAGGCCGAAGAAGACGCCGCCCCGCGTGCCGAAGCCCTCCGCCTGTTCCTGGTCGGTCAGCGCCCCCACGGTCAGCTCCGCCCGGCGTCCGCCCGGGAAGTCGACCGGCAGCACACTGCCCACCCGCACGCCGTGGTCCTCGGCGTAGTCGGCGTCCAGGGCGAGGCGTCCGTCGGCCAGGCCGGCCGCCGAACCGCCCCGCGCGTACGTGAGGTGCGCGACGTCGTCGAGCCGGTCGCCGTATCCGGCCGCGATCGTCGTCACCCGCCGGCCGTCCGGCAGCCGCACGGCGACCGGTGTGAGCCGCTGCGGTACGACGAGCCCGACCCCCGGTGTCGCGCCCACCCGGTCCGCGATCTGCCGGGTGAACGGCGTGAAGTTGGCGTTCTGCACGACGAAGTCGGCGCCCAGTGTGCGGTCGATCTGCCGGTCGAACGACGCGGACATCGAGGCGCTGGCCACCGACATGCCGCCGACCAGGGCCAGGCCCACCATCAGCGCGGCGGCCGTGGCACCGGTCCGGCGCGGGTTGCGCAGGGCGTTGCGCTGGCTCATCCGGCCGACCGGACCGAACAGCGCGGGAAAGACCCCGCCCAGCACCCGGATCACCGGCCGTACCAGCAGCGGCCCGGCGACCACGGTCGCGATCAGCGTCAGGGCGACACCGGCACCGAGCAGCGAGGCCGCCTGCGCGGTCCGCGTCGCCGCCGCGCACCCGGCCAGTGCCGCCGCGCCGACCGCCCCCACCACCGCCCCGACGATCGCCCGCACCGTCAACGGCTTGCCGACGCCGCCCACCTCGGCGTCCGCGAGCGCCGCCATCGGCGACACGGCCGCCGCCCGCCGGGCCGGCAGATAGGCGGCCACGAAGGTGACCCCGAGGCCGACGACGTAGGAGGCGAGAGGCGTCCGCCAGCCGATCACCATCTCCGCGGCCCTCAGGTTCATCCCGAACGCGCTCATCAGCCGGATCAGCGCGAACGCCAGGCCCATGCCGGCGGCCAGCCCGAGCGTCGAGCCGACCACTCCCAGCAGCAGGGCCTCGGCGAGCACCGAGCGCCGTACCTGCCGCCGGTCCGCGCCCAGCGCCCGCAGCAGCCCCAGTTCGCGGGTGCGCTGGGCGATCAGCATGGAGAACGTGTTGACGATCAGGAACACACCGACCAGCACGGCGACGCCGGCGAAGCCGAGCATCACGTACTTGACCACGTCGAGGAACGCGCCCAGCGCGGCCGCGGCCGACTTGGCCTGCTCGCCGGCGGTCTTCAGGTCGTACGTCCTGGTGCCGATCGCCGCGCCGATCCGGCGTTCGAGTTCCGCGTCGGACACGCCCACGGCCGCGTCCGCGGAGATGCCGGTCGCCTTCGCGGCCGAGCCGAGCAGTTCCCGGCCGGCCACCGCCGGGTCCAGGAAGAGCAACGCCGCGCCCGGGTTGGTCGTGGTGAAGGTGGCGATGCCGGCGACGCGGACCCGGAAGGTGCCCGGCTGGGCCTGCACGGTCAGCGTGTCACCGATCCGCACGTGCCTCCTGCCGGCCGTGTCCGCGTCGAGCAGCGCCTCGCCGGCACCGCGCGGGGCGTGCCCGGAGGTGAGCCGCACCGCGCTGTGGCGGGTGGCGTACCAGGCCGTGACGATGGTCGGGGCGCCGGTGGTGGGGCCCACCGACCGGTTGCGGCCGTCGACCACGTAGGCGTTCTGCACCGAGACCTCGGCGCGGGCCGCGGCGACCCCCTCGACCCTCGCCACCCGGTCCCGCAGCGCGGCCGGCACGGTCTGCACCGCACCGCTGGTCCGCGCCGACGTCAGGTCCTGTCTGGGCCGGACCGTCACATCGGCGGCGGTGGAGGCGAACAGCCGGTCGAAGGTGCGGGTGACGGTGTCGGAGAAGATGAGGCTGCCCGCGACGAACGCCACGGACAGGATCACGGCCAGCGCGGAGAGCGCCAGCCGCCCCTTGTGCGCGAGGAAGCTCCGCAGGGTCGCCTTCAGCACCGGGTCAGCCCTCCTGGGCGGTACGGCCGTCGCCGGGCCGGTCCCGGACCACGTCGAACCGTTTCATTCGCTCCAGTACGGCCTCGGCCGTCGGCTGCGGCATCTCGTCCACGATCCGTCCGTCGGCCAGGAACAGCACCAGGTCGGAGTGGGCGGCGGCACCCGGGTCGTGCGTCACCATGACGACGGTCTGCCCCAGCTCGTCCACGGCACCGCGCAGAAAGTCCAGCACCTCCAGGCCGGCCCGCGAGTCGAGATTGCCGGTCGGCTCGTCGGCGAAGATCAGCTCGGGCCGGGAGGCCAGCGCCCGCGCGCACGCGACCCGCTGCTGCTGGCCGCCGGAGAGCTGGGCCGGCCGGTGCCGCAGCCGGTCCCGCAGCCCGAGCGTGTCGATGACCCGGTCCAGCCACCGCGGGTCGGGCTTCCGGCCCGCGATGTCCATCGGCAGGGTGATGTTCTCGCCCGCGGTCAGCGTCGGGACGAGGTTGAACGACTGGAACATGAAACCGATCCGGTCCCGCCGCAGCCGGGTCAGCTCGCGCTCCCGCAGCCCGGTGATCTCGGTGCCGCCCAGCCACACCCGGCCGGCCGAGACGGTGTCGAGACCGGCGAGGCAGTGCATGAGCGTGGACTTCCCCGACCCCGAGGGACCCATCACGGCGGTGAACCGGCCCCGCGCCATGTCCACGTCCACCGCGTCCAGGGCGAGCACGGCCGTCTCACCGGAGCCGTACGCCTTGGTCAGTCCGCGGGCGCGGGCCGCGACCGCGCCGTCCGGCGCGCGGTCGGATACGTGCCGCGCAGCAGGTGTCGACAAGACCGCCTCCCGGTCGCCGGTACTGCCCGTCCCGGGCGAGCGTAAGGGACACCCGCGACCCGGCGCACGGGGTCCGGCGCGGTGCGACCGTGCGCCCTTGCCGTCGCTAGCGTCGCGGCGCTAGCGTCGAGGCATGGCGAAGACCCAGCTGAACGTGCGCGTGGACGAGGGGACCGCCCGCGCGGCCCGCGAGCGCGCCCTGGCCCGCGGCATGAGCGTCAACCGCTACATCGAAGAGCTGGTCAGACAGGACGCCGGGGAGACGGGACGCACCTTCGTCGAGGCCGCCGCCGACTTCATGACGCAGTACGAGTCCGTGTTCGCCGAGGAGTTCGCCGAGACCCGCGGCACCGACTCCGGTGACGGCCGCGCCTGAGCCTTCGCATCCGATCCCTTGAACGATCTCAGTATCGACCTCGCCTGGCTGCTCATGCTCGCCGAACAGCGGACCCCTGGGGACCCGCAGGTCACCGACTGGGGCGCGCTGGTCGCCGCCGTCGCCCGGCACCGGGCGGAGATATTCGGCGTGCCCGTCTACGACGACCCGCACGCCCGCGCCGCCTCCCTGCTCCAGCTGCTGATCCACGTACCGGCGCTGGAACGCTCCAACGCGCTGTTCGCCTCGGCGGTCGCCTACGCCTATCTGGTCGCCAGCGGCGTGAAGGTGATCACCACACCCGAGCAGGTCCGGGACCTCGCCCGGCTGGTGAAGGACGGCACGGCCGGCGTCGACGACATCGCGCGCGAGCTGCGCCGCTGGAGCGGCTGAGACCAGCGCCCGGTCAGCGTCCGCCCGGCTCGTCGGGCCGCCAGGCGACCCCCAGCGCGCAGTAGGAGGTCGGCAGCGCCGGCCCCTTCTCCGGGACCATCACCCGCCGGTGCGGCCCGAGGCGGAACCCGGCCTCGCGCAGCGCGGCGACCGGCTCCCGGGCGAGATGGCAGCCGCCGGCCAGGAACGGCCACGGGCCGCGGTCCAGGGCCTGCTGGGTCAGCGTCATCATCCGGCCGCCGCCCCGCCCGTGCTCGAAGAACCGCACCTCGCCGCCCGGCCGGAGCACCCGCCGCACCTCGCCGAGCGCCCGCGCGACATCCGGCACGCTGCACAGCACCAGCGACAGCACGGCCGCGTCGAACGCCTCGCTCTTGACCGGCAGCGCCTCCGCCGCGCCCGGTACCACGTCGACCGGCACCCGGGCGCGCAGCGCGGCGTCCAGCGCCAGCCGGCGGAGCAGGGGTTCCGGTTCGATCGCGACGACCTCCGCGACCGTCCCGGGGTAGTGCCGGAAGTTCAGCCCGTTGCCGGCCCCGATCTCGATCACCCGCCCGGACAGCCCGGTGAGCAGCCGCTCCCGCAACCCGGCCAGCCCGAGCCGGGACTCGGCGCCCACGCTGAGCCGGGCGTAGGAGCGGGCGAACAGCGGATGACGGCCGGGATCCCGTGCCGGCCGACCGGAGCGGGTGGACAGCAGCCGCATGGCAACCTCCCGGGGACAGGACGGTCCTGGCAGAAGTCTCCCCCGGCACCCGCCCGCGCACCCGTACCGAGAGGCGAAGCCCGTCTTCCGGACCCGCCCGCGCATCCGTACCGAGGGGCAGACCCCGCCTTCTGGCCCCGCCCGCGCACCCGTACCGGGGGGAGCGAGCCCGTCTTCCGGCCCCGCCCCAGCGTCGGTACCGAGGGGCAGACCCCGTCTCCCGGACCCGCCCGCGCACCCGTACCGGGGGAGCGAGCCCGTCTTCCGGCCCCGCCCCAGCGTCCGTACCGGGGGGAGCGAGCCCGTCTTCCGGACCGTCCCAGCGTCCGTACCGAGGGGCAGACCCCGTCTCCCGGACCCGCCCGCGCACCCGTACCGGGGGGAGCGAGCCCGTCTTCCGAACCGTCCCAGCGTCCGTACCGAGGGGCAGACCCCGTCTCCCGGACCCGCCCGCGCACCCGCACCCGCACCCAAAAGGGCAGACCCCGTCTTCCGGGCCCGGTCGGCACCCCGAGTACAGGTGCGGCAGTGGCCGGTCGGGGCTACGGCGCCTCGCGCACCCGGAACGCCTCCGCGTCCCAGGTGCCGTCCAGCCGCGGTGCGAGCCAGCCCGGTGCCGCCGTACGGAACACCGCGGGCGGCAGCGCCCCGGACCCGGCGGGCACCGCGCCCAGCAGCGGAGCGCCGGCGACCTCCGGCAGATCGGCCACGTTGCAGCGGGTCGCCAGATCGGGCTCCCCGGGCCAGCTGCCGATCACCACTCCGGCCAACTCCAGCTTGCGGCGCCGAAGTTCGCGCGCCGTCAGCTCCGTGGTGTTGAGGGTCCCGAGCCCGGCCTGCGCGACGACCAGCACCGGCGCGTCCAGCAGCCGGGCCGCGTCGGCCAAAGTGCCGCCGGCCGCGTCGAACCGGACGAGCAGCCCGCCCGCCCCCTCGACCAGCACCAGATCGTGCTCGGTGGCCAGCTTGGCGGCCCGCTCGGCCACCTCGTGCGGATGCACGGGTGCCAGCCCGGCCCGCCGCGCCGCCGTGCCCGGCGCCAACGGCTCCGGGTAGCGGGCGATTTCGTCGGTCGTGACCGGACCCGCCAGCCACGCGACCTCGTCCGCGTCCCCGCGCTCGTCCGGCAGTACGCCCGTCTGCGCGGCCTTCAGCACGGCCACCGAGCGCCCGGCCGCGAGCGCGGCGGCGGCGACGGCGGCCGTGGTGACGGTCTTGCCGACCTCCGTGCCCGTCCCCGTGATCACCAGTACCGGCATCTCAACCCTCCCGCGCCGCGGCGCACACCGCGCGCGCGATCCGTGCCACGTCCTCGTCCGAGGTGACGTACGGCGGCATCGTGTAGATCAGGTCGCGGAACGGACGCAGCCACACGCCCGCCCGCACGGCGGCGTCGGTCGCGGCCTTCATGTCCACCGCGTGGTCGAGCTGGACGACCCCGATGGCGCCGAGGACGCGGACGTCCCGCACCCCGGGCAGACCGAGCGCCGGCGCCAGGCCCTCCCGCAGGCCCGCCTCGATCCGCTTGACCTCTGACAGCCAGTCCTGCTCCAGCAGCAGCCCGATCGAGGCACAGGCCACGGCCGCGGCCAGCGGGTTGCCCATGAACGTCGGTCCGTGCGCGAGCACCGGCACCTCGCCCCGCGAGATGCCGTCGGCTACCCGCGCGGTGCACAAGGTGGCCGCCAGCGTGAGATAGCCGCCGGTCAGCGCCTTGCCCACGCACATCACGTCCGGGGTGACGGCCGCGTGGTCCGCCGCGAACAGCGCACCGGTGCGGCCGAAGCCGGTGGCGATCTCGTCGAACACCAGCAGCACGTCGTGCGCGTCGCACGCCTCGCGCAGCACCCGCAGATAACCGGGGGAGTGGAAGCGCATCCCGCCCGCGCCCTGCACCACCGGCTCCACGATCACCGCGGCCAGCTCGTCCGCGTGCCGCGCGATCAGCTCGCGCAGATGCTCCGCGTACGACTCCTCGTAGGCGGCGGGCGGGGCGTCCGCGAAGAGCTGACGCGGCAGCACGCCGTGCCACAGCTCGTGCATCCCGCCCTCGGGGTCGCACACCGACATGGGGTTCCAGGTGTCCCCGTGGTAGCCGCCGCGCCAGGTCAGCAGCCGTCGCTTGGCCGGCCGGCCGAGCGAACGCCAGTACTGAAGGCACATCTTCAGCGCGACCTCGACCGACACGGAGCCCGAGTCGGCCAGGAACACATGCTCCAGGCCCTCTGGTGACATGTCGACAAGGAGCTTCGAGAGCCGGACGGCGGGCTCGTGCGTGAGCCCGCCGAACATGACATGGCTCATCCGCCCGAGCTGCCCCCGCGCGGCCTCGTCGAGGACCGGGTGGCCGTAGCCGTGGATGGCCGACCACCATGACGACATGCCGTCGACCAGCTCGCCGGCCCCGTCCGCCAGCCGCAGCCGGACCCCGCTCGCCGCCTCCACGACGAGCGGTTCCACCCGTCCGGGCATCGGGCCGTAGGGATGCCACACGTGCCGCCGGTCCAGCTCCAGCAGCTCGGACACGCTCAGGCCGGGCCCGTCAGGCATTGGGCGCGAGATCCGTACCGGCGCCCCGGCGGCGGACCGCGACCAGGTCGGTGCGCGGCTCGCCGGTCGCGGCGGGCACCTCCGCCGTACCGCAGACACCGCCGCCCGCGTGCGAGCCGCACCCGGCCTCGGCCTGGGAGCCGCATCCGGCCTCGGCGTGGGAGCCGCATCCGGCTTCGGCGTGGGAGCCGCAGCCGCCGCCGGCCGCCCGGTGCTCCGGCAGGGTGATCCGGTCCGTGCCCTCCACCTCGAAGCCCGCGTCCGCGATCATCTCCAGGTCGGCCTTGCCGGCCTGGCCCTCACTGGTCAGATAGTCACCGAGGAAGATCGAGTTCGCCAGGTGCAGCGCCAGCGGCTGCATCGTGCGCAGATGGACCTCACGGCCGCCCGCGATGCGGACCTCCACGTCCGGGCAGACGAACCGGACCATCGCGAGGATCCGCAGGCAGCGCTGCGGGGTGAGGTTCCACTCCTTGGCCAGCGGGGTGCCCTCGAACGGGATGAGGAAGTTCACCGGCACCGAGTCCGGGTCCAGCTCGCGCAGCGAGAAGACGACGTCCACCAGGTCCTCGTCGGTCTCGCCCATGCCGGCGATCAGGCCCGAACAGGCGGACAGACCGGCCGCGTGCGCCTTGTGCACCGTGTCCACCCGATCGGCGTACGTGTGGGTGGTGGTGATGTCCCCGTACGTGGACTCGGAGGTGTTGAGGTTGTGGTTGTAGGCGTCCGCACCCGCCGCGCGCAGCCGCTCGGCCTGGCCGTCGGAGAGCAGGCCGAGGCAGGCGCACACCTCGACGTCCTCGTTCTGCTCCTTGATCGTCTTGATGGTCTCGGAGACCCGGTCCACGTCCCGGTCCGTCGGACCGCGTCCGCTGGCCACCAGGCAGACCCGCTTGGCGCCGCCCGCGAGGCCCGCCGCGGCGGCCTGCGAGGCCTCGTCCGGCTTGAGCCAGGTGTACTTCAGGATGTCGGCCTTGGAGCCGAGCCGCTGGGAGCAGTAGGAGCAGTCCTCCGGGCACAGGCCGGACTTGAGGTTGACCAGATAGTTGAGTTTCACCCGGCGCCCGAACCAGTGCCGGCGCACCTTTCCGGCCGCGGTCACCACGTCGAGCAGGTCGTCATCGGCGGTGGCCAGTACGGCGAGCGCTTCCTCGCGGGTCGGCAGCTCGCGCCGAAGCCCCTTGTCCACCAGCGTGTTCAGCAGGTCCATGAGGCCCGATCCTGTCCTACGGGACCGCCCCGGGCCAAGGAGACTTCGCACAACAGAGCCGGTTCACCGTGTGGGTATTGCCACACCCTGGGTAGCCGGTCGTGCCGCTAGGGTCTGTCCGCTACCTACAAAAGCACCGGAGGACCCATGGCGTTCGGCTGGATCGACGAGCAGGCCCGGGCGCGTCGCGCCGCCGGACTGGTCCGCACCCTGCGTCCGCGCCCCGCCGACTCGCCGCTGCTGGACCTGGCGAGCAACGACTACCTGGGCCTGGCCCGCCATCCCGAGGTCACCGGGGGAGCGGCCGAAGCCGCCCGGACCTGGGGCGCCGGCTCCACCGGCTCCCGGCTGGTCACCGGCACCACCGCGCTGCACACGGAGCTGGAGCGGTCGCTGGCCGAGTTCTGCGGGTTCGAGGCGGCCCTGGTCTTCTCCTCCGGGTACGCGGCCAACCTGGCCGCGGTCACCACCCTCGGCCCGCACGGCTCGCTCATCGTCTCCGACGCGGGCAACCACGCGTCCCTCATCGACGGCTGCCGGCTCGCCCGGGGCGACCGCCAGGTCGTGGGGCACGCCGATCCCGAGGCCGTGCGCAAGGCCCTGGCCACTCATGGGGGTCCGGCCATCGCCGTCTCCGACACGGTGTTCTCCGTCGACGGGGACGAGGCGCCGCTGGCCGCGCTGGCCGCGGCGTGCCGGGAGCACGGCGCGGGTCTGGTGGTGGACGACGCCCACGGGCTCGGCGTGCTGGGCGACGGCGGCCGGGGCGCGCCGTACGCGGCGGGGCTCGCGGGCGCGGACGACGTGGTCGTCACGGCCACCCTGTCCAAGTCGCTGGGCAGCCAGGGCGGGGTGGTGCTCGGCCCGGCGCGGGTGATCGACCATCTGGTCAACGCGGCCCGTACGTTCATCTTCGACACGGGCCTGGCGCCCGCGGCGGCCGGTGCCGCGCTGGCGGCGCTGCGGCTGCTGCGGCGCGAGCCCGAACGGGCGGCCCGGGCCCGGGAGGTGGCCGGGGAACTGCACGCACGGCTGACCGCCGCGGGCCTGGAGGCGGTACGTCCGGACGCCGCGGTGGTCTCCGTGCGGGCCCCGTCCCCGGAGCAGGCGGTGCGCTGGGCGGCCGACTGTCGCACGGCGGGCCTGGCCGTGGGCTGCTTCCGCCCTCCCTCCGTGCCCGACGGCATCTCACGGCTGAGGCTCACCGCCCGCGCGGACCTCTCCGGGGCCGAGATCGAACGCGCTGTACGGGTCATCGGCGAGACGCGACCATGAGTCGGCGTGACACGGCCGTGTGTCGCTCGACGAGTGAATAGGGGATGAAGTGATTAGAAACGATCTAATCGGCTCTGATCAGACCTAATCTGATCCGATGTGATCTGATCTGATCTGATCTGATCAGAGGGTGGTCACGAAGCCGGCCCAGCTGTCGGCGGAGAAGAGCAGCGCGGGTCCGGCCGCCCTCTTGGAGTCGCGCACGGCGAGCAGTCCGGCACCGGGGCCGGAGCGCGGCCGGGCCGTCTCCACGCAGTTGTTGGCGCCCGTGCTGTAACTGCTGCGCAGCCAGCGCACGTCGTGCAGATCGGTACTGGCAGGGACGTTCCGAGGCAGAGCTGACATGGTGCCTCCTTACGCGCCGTCACCTATCCCGGCGATGTAGTCCAACGATTCCTCGGGGGAAAGGGCGTGGAACTGAAGGGTGTTGAAGGCCTCGGAGTAGGCCATGAGGTCTTCTTTCCGCTCCAGATAGAGGCTACTCGTCAACTGGTCGAGAACAACTACATCCAGATCAGAAGTGCTCGAAAATGAGAAGATAACGAAAGGCCCGGTCAGGCCGACATGCGCTCCGGCCCCGAACGGCAGTACCTGGAGCCGTACTTGGGGCAGACGGGCGGCCTCCGTCAGCCGCCGAAGCTGCCGGGCCATCACTTCCGGGCCGCCGACCTCGCGGCGCAGCACCGCCTCGTCCAGTACGGCGCTCAGCACCAGCGGCGGCTCCGAACGCAGCACGTCCTGCCTGGCCAGACGCACCTCCACCAGCGTGTCCAGACGGTCCTCGGCCACGTCCTTCACCGCCGCCCGGGTCACCGCGCGGGCGTACTCGGGAGTCTGGAGCAGCCCCGGTACGACCGTGGTCTCCAGGGTGCGCATCGCGCTCGCCTGCGACTCCAGGCTGATGAAGTCCCGGTAGGTGGGCGGCAGCTCCCCGCGATAGGCGTGCCACCAGCGGTGCCGCCCGCCCGCGTCCTGCGGTCCCGCCAGCATCAGCAGCAACTCGCGCAGATGCCGGTCTCGCACCCCGTAGGCGTCCAGCAGCAACCGCAGATCGGCCGGTTTCACACCGCTGGAGCCGGTCTCGATGCGACTCACCTTCGACTGGTGCCAGCCCACCAGCCGGGCCGCCTCACCGCTCGTGAGCCCGGCGCCGGTACGCAGCATGCGCAGTTCGGCGCCCAGTTTGCGGCGGCGCACTGCCGGACCGTTCTGCATGGGCTCCTCCTTACTCCTTCCGGGCCGCCCAAATACGGTCTCCCGTCGCAGAGTTCACCGCATCGAGCGACAGATATATGCACATCTCGGTGGATCGCTCCCCGTGACCGGCCCGTTGGTGGCAGTCTGGCGAACAAGCACCAGTCCGGGACCGTACTCGAACCCCCCGCCGTCTGTCGGACCGCGGTCCCGTGGGAAAGGGACGACGTCGCCATGGCAGACCATCTGGAAGCATCCGTCACTCTGCCGAGCGATCCCGCCTCGGTCTCCGCCGCGCGCTCCTACGTGGTGGGCACCCTCGCGGAGTGGGGCCTGCCGTCGGACACCGAAGCGGCCGACACCGTGCGACTCATCGTCTCCGAACTCGCCACCAACGCCGTACAGCACACCTTCGGACAGTCACCCACCTTCACGGTCGACATCGCACTGCACCGTGACGAACACCTGCGTATCGGCGTCACGGACAGTCATCCACGCTTCCCGAAGAGACTGCCCGCCGCCGTCCAGCAGGACAACGGCCGCGGCATGGTCATCATCCGCTGGCTCACCGCGGAGTGCGGCGGCAGGCTCCGGATCCGGCCCACCCGCGAGGGCGGCAAGACGGTCTCGATCGAACTCCCCTGGGCGGTTCCGGCCGCACCGGTGGCGGCGGGACAGCAGGAAACCTAGCGCGCGGAGCCCTGCCGGGCCCGGCCGAACGCCCCTCGCAGCAGCGCCCGGAAGGCGTCCGCCGCCGGATTCGTCTCGTCCGCGCGGTACGCCACCGAGATCGTGCGGCGCAGCCGGCCCCCCTCCAGAGGCCGTACCCCGACCGGTGTCGTCGCGGTCCGCGCCACCATCTCCGGTACGACGGCCACCCCCAGCCCCGCGCTGACGAGCGCACACACCACGGCGTATCCGGGGGTGGGCACCAGCAGCGCCGGGGTGGCACCCGCCTCGGCGAGCAGGGCCTCGATCTCCCGCCGGGCCGCGTGGTGCGGCGCCATGCTGATCAGCGGCTGCCCGGCCAGCTCCGTCAGCGGCAGCCGGGAGGAGGCGGCGGCGAGCGCGTGCCCCGGGGCGGTCACCAGCACCAGTTCGTCCACCAGGACCGGCTCCAGCCGCACCGCGGCCGGGACCGGCGAGGGCTCGGCCGGATGGTAGGTGTGGGTGAGTGCCAGGTCCACCTCGCCGGCCGCCACGGCGGTGACCCCGGCCGGCGGGTCGTAGTCCGCGACCGAGAGCCGTACGTCGGGATGGGCCCGGCGGAACGCGCTGAGCGCCGGCGGCAGCAGATGCACCCCGGCGGTCGGGAAGGTACCGAGCCGCAGTGCCCCGCCGGTCAGACCGGTCAGCCGCGCCAGCTCGTGCCGGGCCCGCTCCAGCTCGTCGAGCGCGCGCCGGGCGTGGGCCACCAGCACCTCGCCGGCCTCGGTCAGCCGGGCCCCGCGATGATGGCGCACCAGCAGCGCCGTGCCCGTCTCCCGCTCCAGCTTGGCCAGCTGCTGGGAGAGAGCCGGCGGCGTGTAGCCGAGCCGGTCGGCCGCCCGGGTGATCGAGCCGGCCTCCGCGACCGCCACGAGCGCGGCCAGCCGAGTGGGGTCGTACATGCCGTCAGCCTAAAGCAGTGCTTAAGGCAGACCCCGCCGATTCGAAATACCTGCTGAAGGCCCGGGCGGGGCAGCCTGGGGGCATGGACGGACAGCTCATCGCCTTCACCGGCACAGCGGCGGGACTCGTGGCCATGCCGGGTGCCGATTTCACCGTGGTCGTACGCAACGCGCTGGTCTCGCGGCGCGCCGGCGCGATCTGCGGGCTCGGCATCGCGGGCGGCCTTCTCGTGCACACCACTCTGGCGGTGGCCGGTGTGGCGGCCGTCCTGGTCGCCGTACCCGCCCTCTTCCGGGCGCTTCAGCTGCTGGGCGGCGCCTATGTGCTGCAACTCGGGCTGCGCACCCTGTGGGCGCTGCGGCGGCCCGCTCCGGCGGAGCGGGAGACCGCGGCCGGAGCCGCCCACCCGCTCCGGCAGGGCTTCGTGACCAACGTGCTCAATCCGAAGGCCTCGCTGACCTTTCTGAGCCTGCTGCCGCAGTTCGTGCCGGCGGGGAGTTCCGCCCTTCCCCGCACGCTGCTGCTCGCGCTGATCGTGTGCGCGCTGGCGCTGGTGTGGTTCCAGACGGTCGCCCTGCTGGTGCACCGGCTGGGCAGGTGGCTGCGCCGGCCCCGGGCCGCCCGTGGGCTCCAGGCGGGCACCGGGGTGACGCTGACGGCCCTGGGAGCGGCCCTGCTGCTGGAGCCGCTCCTGGACTGACGACGGATCAGCTGACCCGGCCGTACCACACGCTCTTCGTCCAGATCTTCTGGAGCTTCACCACGTCTCCGGTCTTCGGGGCGTGCCAGATCTTCCCGTGGCCGGCGTAGATGCCGACGTGGTAGACGCTGGAACCCGAGTGGAAGAAGACCAGGTCGCCCGCCTTGCGGCTGCGGGCGGAGATGTGGTGGGTCTTGTTGTACTGCTGGGCGGCGGTGCGCGGCAGCTTCTTGCCGGCCTTCTTGTAGGAGTAGAGCGTCAACCCCGAGCAGTCGAACCGGCGCGGTCCGGTGGCACCCCACGAGTACGGCGCGCCCTTCTTGGACGCCGCGATCTGGAGTGCTTTCGTCGCTGTCGTCGCGGCCGAGGCCTCGGTGGCGAGACCGGGTACGGCGATGGAGCCGCCCACGGCGGCCAGGGTGAGGGCCGAGGCCGTGCCGGCCCGGGCCATCAGCGACGGGACACGATTGAGCGCAGTCATGCGCAACCCTTCGTCAGCCGCCTGTGAAGGATGACCTGTCGGATTCGGGCTGGCGAAGTAGCCCGGCCGCGTTGCCACGGCTTCACCCCAAGGGCTGCTCGGAGACCGACGCCCGTCTGTGTCGAACAGACGCGCATCCGTTCCGGCGACCCGCCTTGCTTGGGTCCTCCACTCCTGCCGATCCACTCCTGTCGACCGGTCATCCGGGCGGCGGCAGGACTCGGCGTCCGCCCGGACCGCCCCGCCGCGGTGGCGGGGGCTTGTCGTCAGACAGGGATCTTGACTCACTACTGTCCGAAAATCCCAACGGAATCGGGGATTTGTGGCGTTACTCACCACTCACCCGTTCGGGTGGACACTGCTCTGTTCGAGCTCCCGTCAGATCCCGTACGTAGCCCCGGACCTGGGGCGATGCGTCTTCCCGGTGACACACGGACCCACGCGTCGCGCAACTCGGGAGGCCCGGAAAACGATCTGGAAGTACACCGGTCGGTGGTACGTCGTTCGGGTCGTTTCAACTCCGGTGTCGGCGGCACGTGTCGACGCGCGGACCCGGCCGGGCGGCGGAGGTGTCCGCCTCAGTCGACGCCGTCCGGCGGGAGCGCGACGCGAGCGGCACGGCGCTCGCCGTCCAGCACCCGCAGCGCCCGTGCCAGCGTGTCCCCGTGCAGCTCCGTCTCGCCCCGTTGATGCATCAGCGTGAGCGCGTCCCGCAGCTCTGCCGCCTTGCGCACCAGGGCCTGGGCCGCCCGCAGCCCGCGGTAGGTGTCCCCGGGGCGGGCCGGGTTGACGCGGCCCAGCAGGTCGACCGCCTCCAGGTACCGGTCGATCAACTCGCCCTCGGCGCGGGTCAGGGCGGGCAGCGGCGGGAGTTCCGGCAGCATGGACCGCTCACCTCGCGTCCGGTGCGCCGGGCGTGTTCCGGCGGCTCGGCACGATGCCGTCCACCAGTCCGTACGCGAGCGCCCCGGGCGCGTCCAGGATCAGGTCACGCTCCAGATCCTCGTGGACCTGGCCGGCCGTGCGCCCCGTGTGCCGGACGAGCATCTCCTCCATCCGTGCGCGGATCCGGGTCAACTCCTCGGCCTGGATGAGGAGGTCGCTGGGCTGGCCGCGCACCGGCTCGGGCAGCGCGGGCTGCTCGATCACCACGCGGGCGCCGGGGAGGGCGAACCGCTTGCCCGGGGTGCCGGCCGCGAGCAGCACGGCGGCCGAGGCGGCGGCCTGCCCCAGGCAGTAGGTCGCCACGTCGCAGCTGACGTACCGCATCGTGTCGTAGACGGCCGTCATGGCGTCGAAGGAACCGCCCGGCGCGTTGATGTACAGCGTGATGTCCCGGTCGGGGGCCGCGTGTTCCAGGTACATGAGCTGTGCCGTGACATCGCTGGCCGCCGTGTGGTCGACCGGCGTGCCGAGGAAGACGATCCGGTCCTCGAAGAGCCTGGCGTAGGGATCGAGGGTGCGCACCGCGGCCCCGGTGCGCTCGGTGAACTCGGGCAGGACGTGTCGGGCGGACGGTCGGGACATGGGCACACCCCTCCTCGCGGTGGAGCCGCCGTCGGCGGCTCTCTGTAAAAAATGTACAGGACGTACAGATCATTGAGGGCCCCGTCCTCGCAACGCCCGCCAGGACAGCGAGGGGTTGCGCGCCTAAGCTGGATGGGTAAGCGATCATTCCGGGCTGGTCCCGGTGGGGTGCCGCCCGTCGTCGGAAGGCTCCACGCCGTGGGTGCGATAGTGAGAACCGCGCTCGCCGGAACAGCGGTCGCGTCATTGGTCATGGGCGGAACGGTGGCGTACGCGGCCCCGGCGGACGATTCGCCGCAGGACATCTTCGAGGAGGCCGCGCCGGCCACCGTCCACGTGGTGGGCAAGACGGGGTCCGGCAGCGGCTTCATCTACGACGCAGACAAGGGGCTCATCCTCACCAACGCGCATGTCGTCGCGGGGGAGAGCGCCCTCAAGGTCGTCGTCCAGGACAAGGGCGAGGTGCCCGTCCGGATCCTCGGCATCAATCCGTGCGAGGACCTGGCCGTCCTTCAGTTCAGCGCGCCCCAGGGCGACCTCAAGCACCTGGAGTTCGCCGACAGCCGCGATGTGAAGGCCGCCGACTCCGTCACGGCCATCGGCTACCCGGCGTCCTTCGAGAAGAACGAGGAGGCGCAGAAGCCCGTCTACACCGCCGGCACCGTCCAGTCGCCGAACGTGCCCGCGGACCCCTCGCCCTCGCTGCCCCACTACGCGGACACGATCCAGCACTCCGCCGCGATCAACCCGGGGAACTCCGGCGGACCGCTGCTGGACAACGACGGCAAGGTGATCGGCGTGAACACCCTCGGCAATCCCGAGGCGCAGGGGCAGTACTACTCGATCAGCAGCGACCATGTGCGCCCCCTGCTGGACGGGCTGGCCGCCGGTGACAAGCAGAACGACCCCGGATGGCTGGTCGGCTCCCTGGACGACCCGGAACTCAGCTCCACCTATGCCGACGACCCCAAGTCGGAGCGGCTGGTGTCCGACACGCAGGAGCGGCTGGTGAAGAGCGGCACCAGCGGACTGTTCGTGGAGGACGTGGCGACCAACTCGGAGGCGGCCAAGGCCAACCTGGAGATCGGCGACATCATCACCTCCGTCAAGGACACTCCGGTGGCCACGGTCGGCGACCTCTGCGACGTCCTGCAGTCCGCGACCCCCGGGGAGAAGCTCCCGCTCGAAGGCAAGTACAGCCTCAATGCCGGCGCGACCACGGACGACGGTCACGTCACCCGTTTCGGTGAGGACTGGAGCACCGACCTGCTGCTGCCGAAGAAGTAGGTCCCGCGGGGGCGCCCCGTAAGCTGGGGGTATGGCCTACGAGATTCCGGTGACGCAAGCCAGGGCTGAGCTCGCCGACCTGATCAACCGGGTGGTGTACGGCGGTGAGCGGGTCGTCGTGACCCGGCACGGCAAGCCGCTGGTCGCGCTCGTCTCGGCCGCCGACCTGGAGCGGCTCGACGCGCTGGACGAGCAGGCCGAGGAGCATGTCATCAGCTCGGTGTCCGGGGTCCGCGAGGCCCGCTCCGTGCCGCGTGAGCAGCAGCGCTTCGGGATCGCGGCGGAGCACCGCCGGCCGGGCGCCTCCTGAGCCCCTCTCCGCCTCTGCGGGAGCCCATAGCGCGGTCATGCGCGGGCCAAGGTCTGGTTAACGTCGTTGAAACTCCGGCGTTCTAGCCTGCCGATCCACGCCACCAGGGGTTTTGATGCCCGGGATCGACGACGATCCGGGCATTTGTCTGTGTGTTACACCTATCCCCGTCGCGGTGGCTGCGGCAGCCGGGCCCCGCACGGTCCGGAGCAAGGACTGTGAGGTGGGACGTGCAACTGACCCCGCATGAGCAAGAGAGGCTGCTGATCCATGTGGCGGCCGACGTGGCCGAGAAGCGCAGGGCCCGCGGGCTGCGGCTCAACCACCCGGAAGCGGTCGCCCTCATCACGTCGCACATCCTGGAGGGCGCCCGCGACGGCCGTACCGTCGCCGAGCTGATGTCCTCCGGCCGCAAGATCCTGACCAGGGACGACGTCATGGACGGCATCGCGGAGATGATCCACGACGTCCAGGTCGAGGCCACCTTCCCGGACGGCACCAAGCTCGTCACCGTCCACGAGCCGATCATCTGAGGGGGGCCGCGATGATTCCCGGAGAGATCCTGTTCGCGGACGATCCCGTCGTCTGCAACGCGGGCCGCGAGGTCACCCGGCTGACCGTCCTCAACGCCGCCGACCGGCCGGTCCAGGTCGGCTCCCACTACCACTTCGCCGAGGCCAACCCCGGTCTGGAGTTCGACCGCGCCGCCGCCCGCGGCAAGCGGCTGAACGTCGCCGCCGGCACCGCCGTCCGTTTCGAGCCCGGCATCCCCGTGGAGATCGAACTCGTGCCGCTGACCGGCGCCCGGATCGTGCCGGGACTGCGCGGGGAGACCGGAGGGGCCCTCGATGCCTGAGATCTCCCGCGCCGCCTACGCCGACCTGTTCGGACCCACCACCGGCGACCGCATCCGGCTAGCCGACACCGACCTGCTGATCGAGATCGAGGAGGACCGCTCCGGCGGCCCCGGCACCTCCGGGGACGAGGCCGTCTTCGGCGGCGGCAAGGTCATCCGCGAGTCCATGGGCCAGTCCCGCGCCACCCGCGCCGAGGGCACGCCCGACACCGTGATCACCGGTGCCGTGGTCGTCGACCACTGGGGCGTGGTCAAGGCCGACGTCGGCATCCGCGACGGCCGGATCACCGCCCTCGGCAAGGCCGGCAACCCCGACACCATGGACGGCGTCCACCCCGCCCTGGTCATCGGCCCCGAGACCGAGATCATCGCGGGCAACGGGCGCATCCTGACCGCCGGTGCGATCGACGCACACGTCCACTTCATCTGCCCCCAGGTCGCCGACGAGGCGCTGGCCTCCGGCGTCACCACCCTGGTCGGCGGCGGCACCGGCCCCGCCGAGGGCTCCAAGGCCACCACCGTCACGCCCGGCCCCTGGCACCTGGCCCGGATGCTGGAGGCGATGGAGGCCTACCCGGTCAACGTGGGCTTCCTCGGCAAGGGCAACACCGTCAGCCACGAGGCGATGCTCTCCCAGATCCGCGGCGGCGCCGTCGGCCTGAAGCTGCACGAGGACTGGGGCTCGACGCCCGCCGTCATCGACGCCGCGCTCACCGTCGCCGACCGCACCGGCATCCAGGTCGCCATCCACACCGACACCCTGAACGAGGCCGGTTTCGTCGGCGACACCCTCGCCGCGATCGCCGGCCGGGGCATCCACTCGTACCACACCGAGGGTGCGGGCGGCGGCCACGCGCCCGACATCATGTCCGTGGTCTCCCAGCCGAACGTGCTGCCCAGCTCCACCAACCCCACCCGGCCCTTCACCGTCAACACGACCGAGGAACACCTCGACATGCTGATGGTGTGCCACCACCTGAACCCCGCCGTCCCCGAGGACCTGGCGTTCGCCGAGTCCCGGATCCGGCCGTCCACCATCGGCGCCGAGGACATACTCCACGACCTCGGCGCGATCTCGATCATCTCCTCCGACTCCCAGGCCATGGGGCGCGTCGGCGAGGTGGTGCTGCGCACCTGGCAGACGGCCCATGTCATGAAGCGGCGCAGGGGAGCCCTGCCCGGCGACGGGAACGCCGACAACCACCGGGTACGGCGCTACGTCGCCAAGTACACGATCAACCCGGCGCTCGCCCAGGGCCTCGCCGCCGAGATCGGCTCCGTCGAGAGCGGCAAGCTCGCCGACCTGGTGCTGTGGGAGCCCGCGTTCTTCGGCGTCAAGCCGCTCCTCGTGCTCAAGGGCGGACAGATCGCGTACGCGCAGATGGGCGACGCCAACGCCTCCATCCCCACCCCCCAGCCCATCCTGCCCCGCCCCATGTACGGAGCCATCGGCCGGGCCCCGGCCGCCAACTCCGTCAACTTCGTCGCCGGGACGGCGATCGAGGACGGGCTGCCGGAACGGCTGGCTCTCGGCAAGCGGTTCGTGGCGATCGAGTCCACGCGCGCGGTCACCAAGGCCGACATGCGCGAGAACGACGCCCGGCCGGACGTCCGGATCGACCCCGACAGCTTCGCCGTGCGCATCGACGGCGAACTGGTGGAGGCCGCCCCGGCCGTCGAACTGCCGATGGCCCAGCGCTACTTCCTCTTCTGAGGGCGGTGTGATGTCACGAGCAGCACTGCTCGTCCTGGCCGACGGCCGCTTCCCCGCCGGAGGGCACGCGCACTCCGGCGGGGCGGAGGCCGCCGTGCGGGCGGGCCGCATCACCGACGCCGCGACCCTGGCGGAGTTCTGCCGGGGCCGGCTGCACACCGCCGGACTGGTCGCGGGAGCGCTCGCGGCGGCGGCCGCCCTCGGCACCGACCCGGGTGAACTGGACGCGGCGGCGGACGCGCGCACCCCGTCCCCGGCCCTGCGCGGCGTCGCGCGGCGCCTGGGCCGGCAGCTGCTGCGGGCCGCGCGGACGACCTGGCCGTCCCCCGAACTCGACGCCCTGGCGGCCGCGTTCCCCAAGGGCGCCCATCAGCCGGTGGTGCTCGGGCTGGCCGCCCGGGCGGCCGGACTCGGGCCCGCGGACGCCGCCCACTGCGCGCTCTACGAGAGCGTGAGCGGGCCGGCGACGGCGACCGTGCGGCTGCTGAGCCTCGACCCGTTCGACGCGACCGGCGTGCTGGCCCGGCTGGCGCCGGAGCTGGACCGCGTCGCGGACGCCGCGGTGGAGGCGGCGCGCAGGGCGGCGGCCGAGGGCGTCGACGCCCTGCCCGCCGGGTCGGCACCGCTGCTGGAGGTCATGGCGGAAGCCCATGCCGCCTGGCCGGTGCGGCTGTTCGCCTCATGAGTCCCCCCGCCCGCCTCCCTTCCCCGGACCCGGAGCGGCCGTCGCCCGCACGAGCCCTCTCGCACAAGGAGCCGTACATGCACCTCGACCACCCCCACACCGGCCCCGCCGCCGTCAGCGCCGACGCGCACCGCCCCGACGGAACCCGGCGCGCCCTGCGCATCGGGCTCGGCGGGCCCGTCGGATCCGGCAAGACCGCCACCGTCGCCGCCCTGTGCCGGGCGCTGCGCGAAGAACTGTCCCTCGCGGTCGTCACCAACGACATCTACACCCGCGAGGACGCCGAGTTCCTGCTGCGGGAGGCCGTGCTGCCGCCCGAGCGGATCACCGCCGTCGAGACCGGCGCCTGCCCGCACACCGCGATCCGCGACGACATCTCCGCCAACCTCGAAGCCGTCGAGGACCTGGAGGACGCGGTCGGCCCGCTGGACCTGATCCTCGTCGAGTCCGGCGGCGACAACCTCACCGCCACCTTCTCCAAGGGGCTCGTGGACGCCCAGATCTTCGTGATCGACGTGGCCGGCGGCGACGACATCCCCCGCAAGGGCGGCCCCGGCGTCACCACCGCCGACCTGCTGGTCGTCAACAAGACCGACCTCGCCCCGTACGTCGGCTCCGACCTCGCCCGGATGGCCGCCGACGCCAAGGCACAGCGCGCCGAACTCCCGGTGGTCCTGCAGTCGTTGCGCGGCGAGACGGGTGTGGCCGACGTCGCCGCCTGGGTCCGTGAGCGGCTCGGCGCATGGACGGCGTGACCGCGACGGGGGTGCGGGCGAGCGCCCGGATCGTCGCCCGCGCCGACGGGCGCGGCGCGACGGTCCTGCCCGTTCTGGACGGCGAGGGCCCGCTGGCGCTGCGCCGCGTCCGGTCGGCCGGAACCGAGGCGAGGGTCATGGTGGTCGGCGCGATGAGCGGACCGCTCGGCGGCGACCGCTTCACGCTGGCCGCCCGGGTGGAGGAGGGCGCCCGGCTGCACGTCGGATCGGCCGCCGCCACCATCGCCCTGCCGGGCCAGGCCAAGGGAGAGGCCCGGTACGACGTGACGCTCGACGTGGCCGACGGCGCCGAACTGCACTGGCTGCCCGAGCAGTTGATCTCCGCCGACGGCAGCGACCTGCACGTCGCCACCCGGGCCGAACTCGGCGCCGGCGCCCGGCTCGTACTGCGCGAGGAGCAGGTGCTGGGCCGCGTCGGGGAGCCGTCCGGGCGGCTCACCAGCCGGCTGACGGTGCGGGTCGCCGGCCGGACCGTGCTCGACCAGGAACTGGCCTGCGGGCCCGGCGCACCGGGCGGCTGGGACGGGCCGGCGGTGCTGTCCGGGCATCGCGCGGTGGGCCAGCTGGTCGTCGTGCGCCCCGAGTTCGAGGCGCACCCGGTCCCGGCGCGGGTGCTGGGGGAGTACGCCGCACTGGTGCCGTTGACCGGCCCCGCCGCCCTGGTCAGCGCCGTCGCCCCGGACGCGCTGCGGCTGCGCAGGCTCTTGGACGAACTGCTGGCCCAGCTCGGCTGAGGCACTCGCCGAAGAGAGGGGCGGGCGGGGGCCCGGGCCGCCGTCGCGCTGCCGGACACCCGGGACGGCTCAACGCCGCCGAGCGGCCGCGCACTTCGCTCAGCGGGACTTGATCATCCGGTTATCGGATTGGTAAAGAAGGGTGGCGTCCCCTGTTCTCAGCGGGTTCACAACCGAGAGGATCCCCCTCTGACCACTCACAGCGAGGTACGGGGAGGGGCCCACTTGAGGGAGAACAGACCGAAGAGCCGCCTGCTGGCACTCGGTTCCGCCGGAGCACTCGTCACTGCCACCCTGATCGCCGGCGCCATGTCGGCGCCCACGGCCGGCGCCGTCGGCCGGCCCGGCCCGGACCGGGAGGCCAAGGGCGCCCAGGTCGCCGCCGCGCGGGCCGCCAAGGCCGGCATCCACTGGCAGGACTGCCCGGCCGACTGGGGGCTGGCGAAGCCCATCCAGTGCGGCTGGGTCAGCGTGCCGGTCGACTACGCCCACCCCTACGGCAAGCAGATCAAGCTCGCCGTGGACCGCATCGGCAACACCGGCACGGAGAAGGAGCGCCAGGGCGCGCTCGTCTACAACCCGGGCGGTCCCGGCGGCTCGGGCATGCGCTTCCCGACCCGGGTCACCAACAAGAACCCCATCTGGGCCAACGTCTCCAAGGCCTACGACTTCGTCGGCTTCGACCCGCGCGGCGTCGGCCACTCGGCGCCCATCTCCTGCATCGACCCGCAGGAGTTCGTCAAGGCGCCCAAGGCCGACCCGGTCCCGGACAGCAAGGCCGACAAGACCGCGCAGCGCAAGCTGGCCCGCGCCTACGCGGACGGCTGCGGCGAGCGCAGCGGCGCGATGCTGCCGCACATGACCACGCCGAACACCGCCCGTGACCTGGACGTCATCCGTGCCGCCCTGGGCGAGAAGAAGCTCAACTACCTCGGCGTCTCCTACGGCACCTACCTCGGCGCGGTCTACGGCACCCTCTTCCCCGGCCATCTGCGCCGCATGATCGTCGACAGTGTCGTCGACCCCGCCCGCGAGAACATCTGGTACCAGGCCAACCTGAACCAGGACATCGCCTTCGAGGGCCGGTGGAAGGACTGGGAGGACTGGGTCGCCGCGAACGACGCCGCCTTCCACCTCGGCACCACCCGCGCCGCCGTCCAGGCCAAGTGGCTCCAGCTGCGCGCCACCGCCAAGAAGAGCCCGCTCGGCGGAGTCGTCGGCCCGGCCGAGCTGATCTCCTTCTTCCAGAGCGCGCCGTACTACGACTCCTCCTGGGTGCCGATCGCCACGGTGTTCAGCAAGTACGTCGCCGGCGACACCCAGGCGCTCGTCGACGCGGCCGCCCCCGACCTGTCGGACACGGCCGGCAACATCAGCGCCGAGAACAGCAACGCGGTCTACACGGCCGTCGAGTGCGCCGACGCCAAGTGGCCCACCAGCTGGCAGAAGTGGGACCGGGACAACACCCGGCTCAACAAGGACTACCCGTTCATGACCTGGGCCAACGCCTGGATGAACCTGCCGTGCGCCACCTGGCCGGCCAAGCAGCACACCCCGGTCGAGGTCAAGACCCACAAGGGTCTGCCGCAGGTCCTGATCGTGCAGTCCACGCGCGACGCCGCCACCCCGTACGAGGGTGCCGTCGATCTGCACAAGCGCTTCAAGGGCTCGCGTCTGATCACGGAGAAGAACGCGGGCTCCCACGGCGTGACCGGCCTGGTCAACCCGTGCATCAACCAGCGCGTCGACGCCTACCTGCTCCAGGGCACCCTGGACGCCAAGGACGTGACCTGCGCCCCGCACGCCACGCCCAAGCCGTAACCCCGCCGGTACGGTGACGAGGGGCGGCCGGAATCCCGGCCGCCCCTCTTTCACACCCCGCGCCAGGCGTCCTCCGCCGCGTAGTCGAACAGGTCCGGGTAGACCCGGGCCAGCAGCGGGAAGCACGCCCGCCACTCCCGCCCGCGCAGCGCCCCCGTCAGCCACTCCACCGTCTCCGGCAGGCTCTCGGTGTACGACACCACCGGCCGGTAGCCCAGCTCCCGCGCCGCGGCGGACATGTCGAACACCACCGGCAGCGGAACCGACCACGGCGTCAGGCCCACCGAGCCGGCCGGCGGCCCGTCGAGGTACGTGGTCCGCGTCGCCACGCCCATCACGGCGTCGACGGCGGCCCCGATCTCCGCGACCGTCGGCGTCTGGCCGTCACAGGCGTTGAGCACCCGGGAGCCCGGCCGGGCCGCCGCCAGCCGCACCAGTTCGGCGATGTTCCGGGCGCTCGACGGATGGAACCGGCTCCGGCCCCCGTACGCCAGCACCCGTTCGCGCCGCCCGTCCAGGTTGCGCCGCACGAAGTACAGTTCGCGCGGCAGCGGGCTGTGCGGTCCGTGCACCGCGCCCGGCCGCAGCACCGTGACCGGCAACCCGTGTCCGGGGTCCAGGAGTTCGCGCTCCACCGCGGCCTTGCGGGTGCCGGCGGAGCCCTCGCCCGGAGCCACCGTCGGCTGGGTCTCGGCAACCGGCACGGGGTAGGCCGGGAAGCCGCCGGGCTCGCCCTGCGTGTCGAAGCCGCGTCCCGCCCCGTCCTCGTACACGGACACGCTGGAGATCACCACCGCCGAGCCGATCCGGTCCGCGAGGCCCGTCAACTGCCGTGCGTGCCCGGCGTCGTGGGCGACCATGTCGACCACCAGGTCGCAGCCGTCGCCCACCACCTCGGCGAGGGCGGCGCCGTCGGCGCGGTCCAGCCGGACCGCCCGCACCTCCCCGTCCCAGGCCGCGTCCCGGCCGCCGCCGCGCGAGGCGGCCGTCACCGCCCAGCCGTCCCGTACCAGCGCCGCCACCACCGGACGGCCGATCTGCCCGGTCGCCCCTATCACCACAGCCTTCTTCATGACGGCGAGACTAGGCACGCCGGCCGGCGGCGAGGGGGCTCTTCTGCCGACGGCAGAGCTCAGCTCAGCGGCGCCCGCGGGAACCTGCGCTCCCTCGCGCGCTCCGCCGCCGCCCGCTCCTTGACGACGGCCGCGTACTCGTCGACGTACTCCTGCCCGGACAGGTGCAGGATGGCGTAGACGATCTCGTCGGTGACCGCCCGCAGCACGGCCTTCTCCTGCTCCATGCCGGCGTAGCGGGAGAAGTCCAGGGGCTCGCCGAAGCGGATCGTCACCGGGCGGATCCTCGGTACGACCTTGCCGGGCGGCTGCGCCTCGAACGTGCCGATCATCGCGCAGGGCACCACCGGGCAGCCCGCCGTCAGCGCCATCACGGCGACCCCCACCTTGCCCTTGTACAGCCTGCCGTCGTGCGACCGTGTGCCCTCCGGATAGATGCCGAGCAGCTCACCCTCGCGCAGCACCTTCAGCCCCTCGCGGATCGCGGTCCGCCCCGCCTCCTTCCCGGAGCGGTCCACCGGGATCTGCCCGGCGCTGCGGAAGAAGAACGCGGTGAGCCGGCCCTTCACCCCGGGCCCGGTGAAATACTCCGCCTTGGCGAGGAAGGTGATGCGGCGTTTCAGCATCGCCGGCATCAGGAAGTGGTCGGCGAAGGACAGGTGGTTCCCGGCGACGATCGCGGGACCCGACGCGGGCACGTGCTCCAGCCCTTCGATCCGGGGCCGGAAGACCAGCTTGAGCAGCGGACCCAGCACCACGTACTTGAGCAGGTAGTAGAACACGGCTCGCTCCTCACTGGGCCGGCTCCCTGGGGACCGGCGTTTCCCGAGGGCGGCGCGGAGATCGGGGACATGGGCTGCTGTGCACCTGTCGTCATCTGTAGCCAGGTTCAGCCGGTCTTATGCTGACCTCGGCCGGGTTCACTGACGCACGGTCAGGTCACGCCCGGGGCGCGACGTCGTACCGGGTGTCGCCGGCGTCGGACGGGTGCGCCCTGCGATCATGGAGCGTTCGTGGAAAGTGATCGACGAGGAGCTCCGGGCCGCAAGGAGCCGATGGGCCGAGAGCGCGTGCCGAGATCGCCCGGCCCGAGGTGGGAACCCCGACGGGCAAACGGCCGCGCGCCCCTGTCCGTCGTCCGCCCCCCGCCCCCCGTACGATGTCCCCGATGACCGGCACCCGCACCCGCGCACACCGACCGCCCCGGCGGCACCGTGCGCTGCTCGTGCTGGCCCTGCTCGCCGGAATCCTCGGCATGCACGCCCTGGCGCCCGGCGGGGCCATGGGGCACGCCGGACACGTGCGCGCCGCGTACCACGCGGTCTCCGTCACCGCGCCGGACGACTGCCCGGACGATGCCGGTCACTGCGGCGGTCACCGGCTGCACCACGCCGACCCCAGCTGCGCCTCGGGCGCGGTGGACGGCGGCCCGCAGCTGCCCGCACCGCTCCCCGGCCCGGTCACCGCCCCCGCCGCGATCGTCTGCCCGCACTCCGCCGCGGCCGGCTCGCCCGAGGGCGCCCGCGCCCCGCCCGACCTGGCCGAACTCCAACTCCTGCGGATCTAGAGGCCGCCCCGGCCGCACGCCCTGCCGTACGCAGGTGCCGCGGTCGTGCGCACGCGTGCCCGAAATCCCTCGAAACAGCAGGAGTTCCCGCATGACCACCCGTACCCTCGTCCGCCGTGCCGTCCTCGCCACGGTCGCCGTGACCGGCGCCCTCGTCCTCGCCGCCTGCGGCGGCAACGGCGACGACGGCGACACCGGTGCCCACACCGGCCACGGCTCCTCCGCCACCGCGAGCGCGTCGGCCGGCGCCCACAACGCCCAGGACGTCGCCTTCGCGCAGGGCATGATCCCGCACCACCAGCAGGCCCTGGAGATGGCGGAACTCGCCGCCGGCCGGGCCTCCTCGGCCCGGGTGAAGGACCTCGCCGCGCGCATCGAGAAGGCGCAGGACCCGGAGATCCGCACCATGACCGGCTGGCTGAAGGCCTGGGGCGAGCAGGTGCCCATGGCCGGCATGGACCACTCGGGTCACTCGGGGATGGCCGGGATGATGAGCGACGCCGACATGACCGCCCTGAAGAAGGCCACCGGCAAGGACTTCGACAGCCGGTTCCTGTCGCTGATGGTCGAACACCACCAGGGTGCCGTCGAGATGGCCACCACCGAGCAGCAGAAGGGCCGTGACAGCGCGGCCAAGGCGGTGGCGGACGCCATCGTCACCGCGCAGAACGCCGAGATCAAGGAGATGAGGCAGCTCCTCGGCACGAGCTGACCGCACGGCGGGGGGGGGGGGGGGGGCCCCCCCCCCCCCCCCCCCCCCCCCGCCCACCCCCCCCACCCCCCCCACCGCCCCCCCCCC
>NZ_JAINRE010000062.1 GCF_020400595.1 Streptomyces naphthomycinicus
GGCCTTCGTCGTCCGGCACGGGACGGACGGGACAGGCAGGATGTGAGGGGCGTCGGGGCGTGCGGGACTGCGGGACGTGCGGTGTCTCAGGCGCTGTGCACCGGTGCCGTCGGCTCCCCGGTCGCGGCGGCCCGGGCCGCCTCCATCGTGGTGCGGCTGCTGCGCTTGAGCGTCGCCTCGACCTGGTCCCGGAAAGCCGCGAGGCCGCCCGGTGCCACCCGGCGGGGGTCGAGCATCACCAGGTGCCGGGAGGTGATGGCGGCCCGGCCGTCGGCGGTCCGGGTGAAGTGCCAGCTGCCGCTGTGTCCGAGGAGGACCTCGGGCAGTTTGGTCTGCTTGTAGACGATCCGCTCGCCGAGCGTGCACACCCGGACCGACGTGGTGCGGTGCGTCGTGCCGTCGGCGGCCCTGGTCTCCATCTCCATGTGCTGGACGCCCGGTACGTCCTCGGTGACGTCGAGGGCCTCGACGTGCGGCAGCCGCCGGGGCCAGGCCGCGCAGTCGTACACGAACCGGTAGGCGGGCTCCGGGTCGCCTTCGTACTCCACGGTGTCCTCGAAGGAGAAGACCAACTCCTCCGGCGGAACGCCCAGTTCGGCCACGTTCTTGAGCGCCTCCAGTTCCGCCGTGCTGTTCTGGTCGAGGATCTCCGTGATCCGCCGGAGGGACTCGGGGGTGTCCTCGACGAGGGCGAAGTCGTGCCGGAAGAGCACCCGCGTCCGGCTCCCGCCCGTCCCGTCCGCGCCCAGGTCCCGGAACTCCCAGAGCCCGCCCATCGACGCGATGGGCGGCACGCTGCGCTCCTGCCGGAAACCGACCGTCAGACGCTCGGCGTCGAAGTGCCTGCGCGAGGACCAGGACGCCACCGCGCCCTTGGCGAAGGCCCAGATCCGGAAGCGTTCCTCCAGGGGGCCGTGCTCCAGCAGGTCGACGTGGACGGTCGGCCCGAAGACCACCGGCCAGCGTGCGGCGTCGGCCACCAGGCCGTACACCGCCGTCGCCGGTGCCTCGATCTCGATGCTGTGGGTGACGGACCGACTTTCAGCCATCTTTGATCACCTTTCGCTTCCACCGGCGCACGCCGGAGCCCGTGCCCCGGCCGGGCACTGCCGGGTTCAGCCTCGCCGCCGGCTCTGGAAGCGCTCTGGAAACGCGGTAAGGGCCGCCCGCTTCACGGGGTGTCCGAACCGCCGCCACATCGGAGACACAACATCTGGTGTCAGCCGTCGCGACCGACACAACATGTATGCTCCCACCCGATGTCACACCCGCTGCACCAGGGTGGCCCGGGTGAGGTACGCCTTGTTTCCCGGCCCCGTCTTCTTGCGTATCCGTCTGACGTACGTGTCCACCGTGTGAGGGCTGATCTGCAGCCGGCGCGCCACCTGCCGCTGCGTCAGGCCGGCCGCGAGATGGTGCAGGACCTGGCGCTCACGGACCGTCAGCGGGATCTGCCGGTCACCGCCCTCGGCCGCCGGGGTGCCGAGCACGGCCCGGACGGAGGCGATGAGTTCCTGCGGCGAGGGCCGGTCGTCGGGCCCGAGCATCAGCACCTTGGCGTCGGGCACCCGGCACCCGATGCGCGCCGGAAGCGGGGAGTCGGTGACGACGGCGTCCAGCTCCGGAAGTCCGCGGCCGTCAAGGTCGGGAATGACGGTGATGGCCGGGTCGCTGCTCAGGATCCGGTCCATGGCCCAGCGGATCAACGGGTGCCCGTGAACCACCCCAACGATGTACGAATCCCCCATTATCGAACACTCCCAGAAAGGCGTAATACATCGAATCCGGCCGTCCGTCACATTCATTCAGCCGACGTCCGGAAAACCGATCTTGATCACGCTAACAGCAGGTACGCGGCACCGCAAGGTTCACGCCAATCACCCTGGTCAGGTGCACATTTTTACCCCGTCGTTGCTATATACACAACTTATTCAGGGTAATATCCCGAACCCCTGCGACATGAAACGACACCCCGTAACGCAATTCCTTTAGGATTGCGAATTCATTTCCCGTAATTGCCATCCACAGATTCTTCACATTTCCCCGAGGAGGTACCCGTGCAGGCCGACAACACGCGGCGCTGGCTCACCCTGCCCGTCATCATGTCCGCCTTCTTCATGTACGGATTCGACGCACAGGTGGTCAATGTCGCGCTTCCGTCCTTACGCCACGATCTGCACGCCGGCGAGGCCGCGCTCGAACTCGTCGTCGGCGGCTACGTCTTCGTGTACGCGACCGGCCTGGTGACGGGCGGCAGGCTCGGCGACCTGATCGGCTACCGCAAGATGTTCCTGGGCGGCATGACCGCCTTCACCCTGGCGTCCGCCCTCTGTGCCGCGTCCCAGACCCCGGCCCAGCTCGTGGTGAGCCGGCTGCTCCAGGGCTTCGCGGCGGCGGCGATGGTGCCGCAGATGCTCGCCCTGGTCACCGTGATCTTCCCGGCGGACGAGCGCCCGCGGGCCCTGTCCTGGTACGGCGTCACGGCCGGGCTCGCCGGCATCTTCGGCCAGATCGTCGGCGGTCTGCTGCTGGTCGCGGACGTCGCCGGCCTCGGCTGGCGGACCATCTTCCTGGTCAACGTGCCGGTGGGCGCCGTGCTGGTGACCCTCGGCCACCGGCTGCTGCCCCGGACGGTCACGGACAAGCGGCCCCGGCTGGACCTCGTCGGCGTGGCGGGCGTCTCCGGCTCCCTCGGACTGGCCCTGGTCCCGCTGATCTTCGGCCGCGGACTCGGCTGGCCCGCCTGGATCTGGATCTTCCTCGTGGCCGCCGTGCCCACGCTGGTCCTCACCGTCCGCTGGGAGCACCGGATCAGCCGGACGGGCGGTCAGCCGCTGCTCGACGTCTCGCTCTTCCGCAGCCGCGTCTTCAACGTCGGCATGGCGATGAACGCCGCCTTCATGCTCTTCTTCATGAGCATCAGCTTCGTGCTCAGCCTCTTCGTGCAGGACGGCCTCGGACTCAGCCCGCTGCGGGCCGGCCTGTGCTTCGTCCCGCTCGCGGTCGGCGCCATGGTCACCTCACTGGTCGGGCGGCGCCTCATCGCCTCGTACGGGCTCTGGATCATGACGCTGGGCGCGGCGGTCACCACGGTGAGCGTCCTGGTCGTCGCGGTGGGCCTGAACGTCGTCGGCGACGGCAACTCGGTGCCGGTGCTCCTCGTCGCCCTCACGCTGATGGGCCTGGGCAACGGCCTGATCCTGCCGTCCCTGGTGGGGGTGCCCCTGTCGACCGTCGAGCCGGCGCAGGCGGGTGTGGCCTCCGGCATGCTGTCCACGTTCCAGCAGTTCGCCAGCGTCACCGGTCTCGCCTGCGTGGGCACCCTGTTCTTCGCCACGCTGGGCGGCGGCACGGACACCGGCGCCTACGCGCACGCGGCCGGGATCTCCGCGTGGGTGGCGTCCGGCATCACCTTGCTGATGACCCTGCTCATCCACGTCATCACCAGGACGGTGGCCCGCGCCAACGCGCCGAAGCCCGAACCCGCGGACGCGGACACGGACGCCGCCGTCGAGGCCTGACCGGGACCCGGTCCGCACACAGCAGGACGTCCGCCCCGCACGGGCCCCGAAGGCCGTGCGGGACGGACGCGGAACGCCCCGGAAGGTCAGCCGCGTCCGGGCGGCGGACCCTCGGGATAGCTGATCCGGTGCTTGGCGGCCAGCCCCAGGACGTCCTGCCAGGTGAGCTTCGGCTCACTGCTGCGCAGCTCGATCAGCTCCTCGAACATCAGCTCGGCGCCGCCCGGCGTGGCGAAACACAGCATCGTGCTGGTCGTCCCGGCGATGTTCCGGAACGCGTGGCTGGTGCCGCGGGGCCCGTAGACGACGGTGCCCACCCCGCCCTCGTACCGTTGGTCGCCGAGCCGGAACTCGTAGGCCCCGCTGGTCACGACGAAGGTCTCGTCCTCGTTCTCGTGCAGATGCAGCGGCGGCCCTCCGTCCGGCGGGGTGATGAATTCCATCAGCGAGAACAGCCCGCCGGTGTCCGTGCCGCGCAGCAGGAACCGGCCCGCCTCCACCGTCCAGCGCACGGGCTCGACCGAGCCCGGCAGGACGATCTTCCCCGGGGTGATCGTCAACGCCCCGCCTCCCCTTCCTCGGTGTGCGCGCCGCCGAAGGCGTCCGCGGCGACGAGCGCGTCCACGTACTCCCGGCCCGCCGGCTCCAGCCGCAGGACGGCGTGACTGGCCGCGGTGGTCGCGTCCCGCCAGAAGCGCTGCAACGGCGCCTGCTGGTCGTGGGACGAGGTACCGGACAGCCGTAGGACGTCCTGGACGGTGTCGGCGAGCAGTTCGGCGGCCACGGCGTGGTGCAGCGCGAGCCGGGCCGTGTCGGTGCCCGGTCCGACGCCGCCGTCCGCCGCCGCGGCGGCCTGGTCCAGCAGCAGCCCGGCGGCCTCGGTGCGGGCGAGGCCGCGGGCGAGCGCGGTCCGCGCGGCGGCGTCGTTCCCGGCCAGCACCCGGTGGCCGGGGCCGCTCGCCCGGCGCTGCGCCAGGTCGGCGCCGAAGGCCCGCAGCGCGCCGCGCGCCGCGCCGAGGACCGGACCGGCGAACGTCAGCCCGCTCACGGCGCGCAGCGGCACGGCGGAGGCGCGGGGCGCGCCCTCGGGGGGTGTCCCGGCCAGCAGCGCGCCGCGGGGGAAGGAGTACTCCCTGGGCACGAAGGCCCCCTCGATGCGCAGGCTGTCGCTGCCGGTGGCCCGCATGCCGACCGTGAACCAGCTGTCCTCGGCGGTGTACGCCGACCGGGGGACCAGCAGGAAGCGCACCTCGTGCCCGGCGTCGCCGGCCGGCACGGGGCAGGCGACCAGGGCCCAGTCGGAGAAGTGGACGCCGCTGACGTACTGCCAGACACCGCTCACCCGCCAGCCGTCGTCCTCCTCCACGGCGGTGCCGCTCGCCACCAGGCCGCAGGCGATGAAGGTGTCGGGCGTCGCCTGCCACAGGGCCCGCTGCCCGGCCTCGGGCAGATAGGTGGCCATCCGGCCGAGCGAGGCGACGACCGAGGCCACCCAGGCGGCGGACGGATCGCCTTCCGCGGTGTACGCCGCCGCCCGCACACACTCGGCGAAGGTTCCCTCGGTGCCGCCCCAGCGGGCGGGCACGAAGTGGCGGGGGAACCCCGCCTCCACGACGGCGTCCGCCACCTCCGGCGTCAGCCGCCGGGCCGTCTCCGACTTCGGCGCGTGCGGTGCGGCCGTTCCCGCCAGCCGGCGTCCCGCAGCGACCAGGCCGACCAGAGCGTCTTCGTTTCCCGGCATCAGCGCATCAGCGTCCTCTCCAGCAGTGCCGCGTCTGAGGAGCCCGATCCTCGGCCCGCGCGCTGGAACCCGTCTGGAACACCGCTCCAGCCCGCCGGACCGGCCGGCCCGTGGCCGGTCCGGCGTTCAGCGCTGTTCCACTCCGCCTCCAGCACCCGGACCTAGGTTCCCGTCCCGGACCATTCGCCACGGCGCTTCACGGAGGTGTTCGACGATGCGGCAGGTGACGCCGGAGCTGTACGCCCGGGTACAGCACTTCTACGCCCGTCAGACGCATGCACTGGACAGCGGGAACTTCAAGGAATACGTGGACACTTTCACCGAGGACGCGATCTTCCACCACTCCCCCGGCGCCCCGCCGGCCCGCACCCGGGCGGGCATCCTCGCCACCGCCGAGGCCCACCGGGAGGCGACCAAGGACGACGGGATCACCCGGCGGCACTGGTTCAACCAGATCGTGCTGACACCGCTGCCCGACGACTCGGTCCGGGCCACCCTCTACGCGCTGGTCGTGCGCACCCGGCACGGGGAGAAGGTCCCGGACGTCTGGCCCAGCTGCCTGCTGGAGGACGTCCTCACGGTCGACGGCGACGACATCCTCCTGCGGTCGCGGCACATCTCGTACGACTGACCTCCCGGCCGGCGTCGCACGGGTGCGCCGGGCAGGCGATGCTGGGGAGCGGACAGGTCCCCGAGGAGGCCAGGAGGCTCGGCCGGTGATCGCCGTCAACCCGATGGACAGCGCCTCGGTGCTGGCCGCCTTCGGGGCGCTGGGCGTCCTGGTGGTGATCTTCGCCGAGTCGGGTCTGCTGGTCGTCGGCTTCTTCCTGCCCGGTGACACGCTGCTGTTCCCGGCCGGGGTGCTGTGTGCGGGCAGTGCCGGTCAGCCGCCGCGGCTGGCACTGTGGCAGGTGCTGCTGTGCGCGGCGGTCGGGGCGGTGGCGGGCGGCCAGGTGGGCTACCTGATCGGGCGGCACGGCGGACGGGCGCTGCTCACGCGCACGTCCAGCGGGCGGGTGAAGGGCGCGGCGGCGCGGGCGGAGCGGCTGCTGGCGCGCTACGGCCACGGCAAGGCGCTGGTGATCGGCCGGTTCGTGCCGCTGCTGCGGTCGGTCCTGCACCCCGTGGCCGGGGCGCTGGGCGTGCCGGCGCGGACCTTCACGATCTGGCAGACCGTGGGCGGTGTGCTGTGGTCGCAGACCCTGGTCCTCGCGGGGTACACGCTGGGGGCCTCCGTCCCGCGCCTCGACGACTATCTGCTGCCGCTGGTCGCGCTGGTCGTCGTCCTCTCCCTGCTGCCCCTGCTGCCGGAGGCCCGCCGCGCCCACCGGGAGCGGCGGGCGCGGCGGGAGCGGCGGGAGCGGCGGGAGCGGCGGTCCGGTCCCGGCTCGCCGGGGCGGAAGTAGCCCCCAGAGCCGCTCCGCCCAGTGGGTGCGCGCCCCGCCACCACCGGGCGGGAGCAGCCCCCTAGAGCCGCTCCGCCCGGTGGGTGACGCGCCCCGCCACCACCGTGAGCACCACCGGCAGATCGGCCAGTGCGGTGTCGGGCACCCGCAGCGGGTCGTCGGCCAGGACCGTGAGGTCGGCGCGGTGGCCGAGGGCCGGCCGGCCGGCGCGGTCCTCCTCGCCCGCGGCCCAGGCGGCGTTGACGGTCATGCCCTGGAGCGCCTGGAGGGCGGTGAGGGCCTGGCCGGGGCCGTGCGGGGGCAGCGAGAGGTCGGCGGGACGGCGGTGCCGGGCGCCGGCCATGACCTGGAGCGGCGGGTACGGCGCGATGGGCCAGTCGGAGCCGAGGACGACCCGCGCCCCGGCCTCCCACAGATCACGGCAGCGGAATGCCCGCCCGGCCCGCTCCGCGCCGAGCCGCCGGGACCAGTTGTCGGTGTGGTCCGCCCGCGTGAACTCGCAGCAGTGCGTCGGCTGCATCGAGGCGGCGATCCCGAGCGGGGCGAAGCGCCGGACGCTGTCGTCCGGGACGGTCTCGATGTGCTCGACCCGGTGGCGCACCGCGTCCGGGCCGTCCGTCTGTGCCTTCTCGACGGAGTCGAGCACATGGCGTACGGCCGCGTCACCGATGGCGTGGGTGGCCGTGGGCACGCCGGCGCGGTGGAGGGCGGCGATCACCCGGGTGTAGCGCTCGGGGTCGGGCCAGTGGGCGTGGCCGGACTCGCCGTGGCAGTCGGGGGCCTCCAGCCAGGCGGTGCCGTTGTCGATGGTGCCGTCCATGAACAGCTTCACGCCCGCCACCCGCCACAGGGCACCGCCGGTGCCCTGGAGCCGGATCAGCTCGCCGACGGCGGCGTCGTCCGCCTCCGGCCGGCACCAGGGGGCGATCCGCAGCCGCAGGGGCAGGGCGTCCTCGGCCTCCAGGGCGGCGTAGACGGCGAGGCTGTCCCCGTTCGCGTCCATGGCGTGCCCGCCGGTGAGGCCGGACGCTGCCATGCCGGCCAGCACCGCCGCGGTCCGTGCGCGTACCTCCGCCTCGGTGGGCCGGGGGGCGACGGACTCGACGAGTTCGCAGGCCGCGTCCTCCAGCAGCAGGCCGGTGGGCCGGCCGTCGGCGTCGCAGACGATCTCCGAGCCCTGCTCGAAGGTGCGCGGCCCGTCGACACCGGCCAGTTCCAGTGCCCGTTCGCTGGCCAGCGCCGAGTGGGCGTCGAAGAGGTCGACGAGGGCGGGTACGCCGTCGAGGACGGGACCGAGGGCGGCGGTACCGACCGGGGCGGTGCCGAAGGCGTTGGGGTCCAGACCCCAGCCGCGCAGCCAGGCGCCCGGCGCCAGTTCCCGGGCCGCCCGGGCGAGCGCGGTGCGGACGGCGTCCAGGTCGCGGCAGCCGGACAGGTCGACGCCCATGGTGCGCTCGGCGCCGGAGACCGGGTGCAGATGGCCGTCGGTCAGGCCCGCGGTGATCACGGCGCCGCGCAGGTCGACCACGGTGGTGCCGGGCCCGGCGAGGGCGCGGGCGTCCCGGTCGTCGCCGAGGAAGCTGATCCGCCCCGCTTCGGCGGCGAGCGCGGTGTGCGGAAGGAAGCGGCCCGTGCCGGGGTCGAGCAGCCGGGCGGAGAGCAGGACGAGATCGGCGGGCACGCGGGCTCCTTGACTCACGGGGAGAGGCTCACGGGGAGAGCGGGCTGGGGGCTGCCGGGGGCAGCGGGAGAGGACGCGGGCAGGGGGCGCGGGCAGGGGAACCGGGCGGAGTTCCTGGGCCGGGGAGGCCGGCAGGGGACGGGGCTCAGTCGGTGGTCCGGTCGAGCGCGCCGGGCGGGAGGCCGAGTTCGCGTTCGGCGGTCGTGACGGCCATCCGGAGCACCGCGGCCGGGCGCTCCGGGGTCGCCGTGTTGGCGTGGACGCCCAGTCCGTCCAGGACGACGAGGATCTGGACGGCGGCCGCGAGGGGGTCGGCGGTGCGGAACTCGCCGGCCCTCACGCCGTCCCGGACCAGGGTCTCCAGCCGTTCGCGCCAGGCGGCCTCCTGCCGCGCGACCCGGTCGCGGAGCACGGGCCGGTAGCGGCTGAGGTGGCGGGCGTTGAGCCAGAGCCGGCTGATCGCGTCGTACGCCTCCCCCGAGGTGCGGGCGAGGAAGCGGGCCAGGTCTCCCCTGGGCGTGCCCTCGGGGCGCCCGGCCGGGAGGAGGTGGTCGAGTTCCGCGGTCGCGGCGCTGCCGAACGCCTCGGCGACGAGGTCCTCGGCCGAGGGGAAGTAATGGCTGATCAGTCCCGGGCGGACGGCGAGTTCCTCACCGATCCGGCGCAGGGTGACGCACTCCAGGCCCTCGGTCAGGGCGACGGCCGCGGCGGCGTCGACGATCTCCGCCCGCCGGGCGGCCGGATCCTTGCGGATCCGCTTGGGCTGAATGCTTGACGACATGACGGCGATGCTATTGAGTGTGCGACCAATAAGCAACTGGTCACGCGACCAATAAGCGTGGCCGGGCCGATCCCACCGCTCCCGGAGGGCCCCATGGCGTCCACGCTCCCCGACCCGCACCCCGACGCACGGCCCACCGCCGCCGACGGGATGGCCGCCGCCTCCCCGGCCCCCGGGCGGACCGGCGGCATCGAGTCCCACGGCATCGACCCCATCCCGGACGCGGACCGCCGGGGCCGGCCGCGCGAGCTGTTCTCCGTGTGGGCCGCCGCGAACGTCAACTACCTGAGTCTGGTGGTCGGCGGCGCGCTCGTGCTGATGGGCCTGAGCCTGTGGCAGGCGCTGGCCGTGATCGTCGTGGGCAACCTGTTCTGGGCGCTCACCGGCCTGCTCGCCGTCCCGGGTCCGGCGGCGGGCGCGCCCAGCGAGGTGGTCACGCGGGCGCTGTACGGGGTGCGCGGGAACCGGGTGAACAACGCGGTGACCGGCTGGACGATCTCCGTCTGCTACTTCGCGCTGAACCTGGCCGCCGCGGCGACCGCCGCCTTCTCCCTGGTGGACCGGGCCGGTCTGCCGGTGAACGCGGCGACCAAGGCGGCCGTGGTGGTGCTCATCGCCGCCGTGACCCTCGCCATCAGCGTCTACGGTCATGCGGCGATCGTCCGGCTCTACGTGCCGATCACCCTCGTCCTGACGGCGGTGTTCGCCGTGCTGGGGGTCGCCGTGCTCCGGCACACCGACTTCGGCCAGGTCCCCGAGCGGCCCCTGACCGGCAGCGCCCTGTGGGCGGCCCTGCTGGCCGGCGTCGCCCTCATCGCCTCGGGCCCCCTCTCCTACACCACCAGCGCCGACTTCTCCCGCTATCTGCCGCGCACCACTCCCGCGAAGGCGGTGGCCGGCTGGACGGCACTCGGCGGGTTCGTGCCGGGCATCGTGGTGTGCGGACTCGGCGCGTGTGCGGCGACCGCCGTCGACATGAACGATCCGGAGTCCTCGCTCCAGCGGCTGCTGCCCGGCTGGTTCCGCCCGGTCTTCCTGCTGGCGCTGGTCCTCGGCACGATCGCGCTGAACGCGCTGACGGCCTACAGCGCCGGGCTCGCCCTCCAGGCCGTCGGCCTGCGCGTCCGGCGCTCGCTCAGTGTCCTGGCGGACGGCGCCGTGTCCGTCTCCCTCACCCTGTACGCGCTGCTGGTCTCGGACTTCCTCGACACCGTCGGCAACGTGCTCCAGCTGACCGTGGTCCTGCTCGGCCCCAGCACGGCCGTCTACGCCACGGACATCCTGCTGCGCCGCAACCGCTACGACGGCCCGGCCCTCGCCGACGAGACCCCCGACGGCCCCTTCTGGTACACGGGCGGCGTCAACCGGGCCGGGGCGCTGGCCCTGGGAGCGGGTGTGACGGCCGCCGCGCTGTGCGTCGACACCGTGTACACCGGCCCCGTGGCCGCCGCCCTGGGCGATGTCGACCTGGCCCTGCCGGCGGGTCTGGTGGTGGCCTCCGGGGTGTACGCGCTGCTGACGCGCGGCACGTTCACCACCGCGTAGGGCCCTGGCCGCCGCCGGACCTCCTCTTCCTCCGGCGGTGTCCGGGCCGGGCGGGCCGACGACGCCTTCTGGACGGGTTCCTGACCGTCCGTGAGACTGGAGCGGAGCGGATCCGAGGTCCGGCTGTCGAGGACGGTGACATGGAAGAGGAGATCCCGCGCGTCGAACTCACCCCGCAGGCCGCCGAGCTGGTGCGCCGTCTGCGGAACGAGCACGGCCCGCTGATGTTCCACCAGTCCGGCGGGTGCTGTGACGGCAGCGCCCCGATGTGCTACGTGGACGGCGAGTTCCGCACCGGCGGCTCGGACGTCCTGCTGGCCGAGCTGGCGGTGGAGGGCGTGCCGGAGCCCGTGACGTTCTGGATGTCACGGAGTCAGTACGCGGCATGGAGCCACACCCGGCTGATCGTGGACGTCGTACCCGGACGGGGCAGCGGCTTCTCGCTGGAGGCACCCGAGGGGGTGCGTTTTCTCACCCGTTCTCGCGTCGTCGACGCCTAGTCGGCCCGCCGCTTCCCCGAGTCTGGTGCACTGCCCTTGCGAGCAGGGACAGTTGACGAGACATCAGGGGGCACGGTGACCAGACGTCGCAGGCGTTCGGCAGCGGGCAGAGCGGTTCTCACGGTTGTCACGGCGTTCGGGGTACTGGCCGGTACGGCCCAGGCGGAAGCGGCACCGGCCGGTGCCGTACCGGCGGGCAGACGCATCGCGCCCGGCGTCACCTACCGGCAGTTCGACATCGACGCGGCGGCGGGACCGGCCCGTGCCCATCTGGTCACGGTGGACCTGGCCGATCCGCACGTCCGCGTCGACCTGCTCCACCCGGGCTCGGTGGCGGCCCGGGCCACGGTCTCCCGGCTGGCGGACTCGGCCGGGGCGGTCGCCGGGGTGAACGGCGACTTCTTCAACATCACCGAGACGCAGCACCCGGGCGTGGAGGCCACCGGCGCGGCCGTCGGACCGGCCGTGGCGGCGGGGGAGGCGCTCAAGGCGGCGGTGCCGAAGGGCCAGCGGTTCGGCCCCTCGCTGCCCCCGGGCACGGACACCCTGGACGTGCTCGGCGTGGGCACCGACCGGCGGGCCCGCCTGGACCGCCTCGCCCTCGCCGGTTCGGTGAGCACGCCGGAGGGCGAGCTGCCGCTCCGGGGGCTCAACCAGTACGCGCTCGCGGTGGGCTCCGTCGGCGCCTTCACCGCGCGCTGGGGCAGCGCCTCCCGCACCCGTGCCGTCTGCGGCACCGACACCCAGCGCTCGGCGCCGTGCAGCGGCGACACCCACGAGGTGACCGTGCGGGACGGCCGGGTGGTCTCCGCCACCGACGCCCCGGGCAGCGGCGCGATCCCCGCGGACACCACGGTGCTGGTGGGCCGTGAGGAGGGCGCTCAGTGGCTGCGCAAGCTGTCGGTGGGCGACCCGGTGGACGTCACGCACACCCTGGTGGCGGCCTCGTCGAAGGTGCCGTACGCGTTCGCGATCGGCGGCTTCCCGGTCCTGCGGGGCGGCACCCCGCTGTCCGGCCTGGACGACGTCACCTCGGCGGTGCGTACGGGCGTGGGCCTGGCGGGCGGCGGGCGGCAACTGCTGCTGCTGGCGCTGGACGGCGGCGCCGGCTACCGCACCGGTACGACCGTCGCCGAGGAGGCCGCCACCCTGCGGGCGCTGGGGGCCACCGACGCCTTCAACCTCGACGGCGGGGGCTCGACGGAGATGGTCACCCGGGACACGGGCGACACCGCCGTGACGGTGCGCAACCATCCGAGCGGCGGCGCCGAGCGCCCGGTGCCCAACGGTATCGGCGTCTTCTCCACCGGCTGACCCGAAGCCGGCCGGCGCGGCGCCTGCCGGCTCAGGGACGCAGGCTGCTCACCAGGTCGGCGGTCGCGTCGAGCCCGCTGTGGATGGTGGGCGCCATGCTCGTACAGGCCAGGTAGAAGCCGAGCATCGTGCAGATCAGGGCATGGGAGACCTTCAGCGAGCAGTTGCGAATAAAGATCACGGCAAGGGTCAGAAGCAGCAGCACCACAGAGATGGAAACGACCATCGGGAACCTCCTCCGCCACGCCCCGTGTGCGGCGTTCGGCCGCAAGTGTGGCGTAGCGGAGGGTTCGTCCGGGCTGCTGACGTGTCCTCCGATCGTGTGGTGTTATGCGGAGGGGTGGGCGTCGAGGAAGGCCTCCAGGCCGGCGAGGTCGTCGGTGTTGAGGTAGTCGACCCCGGCGGCGAGCAGCTCCGTCCACAGCGCGTCCCGGGCCGGTCCCGCGGTGTCGGGGGTGGCCCAGAACCGGACCCGCTGCCCGCGCGCGTGGGCGGCGCCGGTGATGCTCCGCAGCTTGTGCCGCTCGGCGTCCGGGAAGCCGCCCTCGCCCGTCCAGCTGAAGTTCTGCGTCCAGTTGTCGCTGATCAGCGAGATGAAGGAGGCCGGGGCCGGGCCGCCCAGATCGGTCAGCCGGCCGTCGTAGAAGGCACGGCGCTCGGTCTGCGCCTCCATCGGGCCACGGGCCGCCCGGTCGCCGGAGACGACCGCGGTGACCGGGCCGGGACTCACCCGGCCGTGCGCGTACCGGGTGAACAGCCGCGGGTATCGGCGCAGCCGGCGGTCGAGTGCCTGGTAGGTGGCGGAGCCCTCGGTCTTGATGTCGACGAGGAGCTGGAGCGGCCGGCGCCAGCCCGGGTGGACGGAGCCGTGGCCGGCCCGGACGCGGGCGGCGAGCGGTTCGAGGTAGAGGGATTCGAGGGTGCGGGACGGGTCGAGATCGGCGGGCTCGTGGCCGACGAGGAGCTGGTCACCGACGAGGTATATGTCCGCTTCGACACTGCCGAAGCGGTGGTCGAGGGCGTCGTACAGGGGCCGCGGGTGCGCGTAGTCGTTGTGGGCGTGGGCGTGCCACAGCGGGCGCGGGTGGCGCCCGTGTTCGCCGGCCGGCGCAGGGCTCGCGGGCAGGGCGAACGTGCCCGCGAGGGCGGCGCCGAGGGTAGTGAGGGCTCTGCGACGGGTGGTGAGGGCCATGCGCTGCCTCCCTGGGGGTGCCGGATGGGACCGGAGAGAGTATGCGTGCACCTGTCACCGAAGTCCCCCGCTCGCGCGCGGAGTTGGCGCTCTGTTCACTTCGCCGGCGAGCGGGCGCGGAAAAGCCCGCCCCGGGCGGGGCGGGCTTTTCCGCGCCGGGTTCAGGGGGCCTGGAGGCCCACCCGTGCGGCCAGTGCTTCGCGGTGCGCCCCGGCCGTGCCGTAGGCGATCGAGTCGGCCTTGGCCCGCTTCAGGTAGAGGTGGACCGGGTGTTCCCAGGTCATGCCGATCCCGCCGTGCAGTTGCAGCGCCTCCTCGGCGGCGTGTACGGCGACGGGGGCGGCGTAGGCCTGGGCGACGGCCACCGTGACGTCGGTGTCCTCTCCCGTGGCGAGCGCGTCGGCGGCGGCGCGGGCCGCGGCCCGGAGGTTGACGGTCTCCAGCCACAGCTGGGCGAGCCGGTGCTTGAGCGCCTGGAAGCCGCCGACCGGCCGGTTGAACTGCCTGCGCTCCTTCAGGTAGCGCACCGTCTCGGTCAACGCCCAGTCCGCCACACCCAGTTGCTCTGAGGCGAGCAGCCCGGCGGCGGCGCGCAGGGCACGTCGTACGGCGGGCCCGGCATCGCCGAGGCGGCGGCCCGGAGCCCCCTCCAGGCGTACGGTCGCCAGGGGGCGGGTCAGGTCGAGCGAGAGCTGCGGGGTGAGGGTCACGGCGTCGGCGGCGACGGCGTACAGCCCGCCGTCGGCGGCCGGGACGAGCAGCACGTCGGCGACGGCCGCGTCCGCGATGCCGGTCAACTCACCGTGCAGGGTGCCGTTCTCGACGCGTACGGCCTGGAAATCCGCGTCCGGGCCCGTGTGCAGGCCGACCGCCAGGGCGCCGATGGTGCGCCCGGAGGCCAGCTGCCCGAGCAGCTCGTCGTCACCGCAGGCGAGCAGCGCCTCGGTGGCCACGACCGCGCTGGTGAGGTACGGCACGGGAGCGACGGCCCGGCCCAGCTCCTCCAGCACGACGGCCGCTTCCCGGTGGGAGGCGCCCTGGCCGCCCAGTTCCTCGGGCACCAGGAGGCCGGCCAGGCCCATGCCCTCGGTGAGGGACTTCCACAGGGCCCGGTCGTGCGGCGCGTCCGACTCGGTGCGGGTGATCACGCCGGCCGCCGCGCAGTGGTCCGTGAGCAGGTCGCGGACGGCCGCCCGCAGCGCGTCCTCCTCCTCGGAGTACAGAAGATCGGTCATCGGGCGAGGTCCTTCCAGGCGACGTCCTTGTCGGTGCGCGGCTCGGCGGGCAGGCCAAGGACCCGCTCGGCGACGATGTTCAGCAGCACCTCGCTGGTACCGCCCTCGATGCTGTTGCCCTTGGAGCGCAGATAGCGGTAGCCGGCGTCCCGGCCGGTGAAGTCGACGAGTTCGGGCCGGCGCATCGTCCAGTCGTCGTACAACAGCCCCTCTTCGCCGAGGAGTTCCACTTCCAGGCCGCTGATCTCCTGGTTCAGGCGGGCGAAGGCGAGCTTCATGCCGGCGCCCTCGGGGCCGGGCTGGCCGGCGACGAGCTGCTGGCGCAGGCGTTCGCCGGTGAACCGGGCCACCTCGGCCTCGACCCACAGCTTCAGCAGCCGCTGGTGCAGCTCGTGGGTGCGCAGTGCGGGGCGTTCGCGCCAGGCCTTCGCGACCGGGCCGATCATGCCGCCCTCACGGGGCAGGGCCATGCCGCCGATGGCGACGCGTTCGTTGTTGAGGGTGGTCTGGGCGACCCGCCAGCCGTCGCCGACCTCGCCGAGGCGGCGGGTGTCGGGGATGCGGACGCCGGTGAGGAAGACCTCGTTGAACTCGGCCTCGCCGGTGATCTGGCGCAGCGGCCGGACCTCGACGCCCGGATCGGTCATGTCGCAGACGAAGTAGGTGATGCCCCGGTGCTTGGGCACGTCCGGGTCGGTGCGGGCGATCAGGATCGCCCAGCGGGCCACATGCGCGCTCGACGTCCACACCTTCTGCCCGTTGACGACCCAGGCACCCCCGCCGTCTCCCCCGCCCTCCCGTACCGCCCGGGTGCCGAGCGCGGCCAGGTCGGAGCCGGCGCCGGGCTCGCTGAAGAGCTGGCACCAGACCTCCTCCCCGGTCCACAGGGGCCGCAGAAAGCGCCGCTTCTGCTCCTCGGTGCCGTACTTGAGGATCGTCGGCGCGGCCATGCCGAGGCCGATGCCGATGCGGCGCGGGTCGTTGTCCGGCGCCCCGGCGGCCTCCAGTTCGGCGTCCACGACGCCCTGGAGGGAGCGCGGGGCGCCCAGTCCGCCGAGGCCCTGCGGGTAGTGCACCCAGGCGAGGCCGGCGTCGAACCGGGCCCGGAGGAACTCCAGGCGGTCGGTGGTGGCGGGCGGGTGCGCGGCCAGCAGGTCCCTGGTGCGGCTGCGCAGCTCTTCGGCGTCGGTCATGCGACGGCTCCGTTCTCCAGCACGACGGCGACCCGGCCGGTGGTCACCCCGTCGGCGACCCGCTGCACGGCGCCGGCCGCCCCGTCGAGCGGCACCCGCTCGCTCACCAGCGGCTTGACGGCGCCCTGGGCGGCCAGCTCGGTCAGCCGCTCGTGGCAGTGGCGGACCAGCTCCGGGTTCTTGGTGTTGTACAGGCCCCAGTGCAGCCCGAGGATCGAGTAGTTCTTCACCAGGGCGTGGTTGAGGGCCGGGCTCGGGATGGTGCCGCTGGCGAAGCCGACGACGACGATCCGGCCCTCGAAGGCGACGAGCTTCGCGGACTGGGCGTACGCCTCGCCGCCGACGGGGTCGTAGATCACGTCGGCGCCCCGGCCGCCGGTGGCCTCCTTCACGGCGGCGACGACGTCCTCGGCGCGCCGGTCGACCACCACGTCACAGCCCAGCTCCCGGGCGACGGCGGCCTTGTCCGCGCCGCCCACGACCCCGACGACCGTGGCGCCGGCCGCCTTGCCGAGCTGTACGGCGGCGCTGCCCACGCCACCGGCGGCGGCGTGCACGAGCAGCGTCTCGCCCGCCTGGAGGTGAGCGCGGCGGTGCAGGGCGAACCAGCCGGTCTGGTAGCCGACGTGCAGCGCGGCGGCCTCGGCGTCGTCCAGCGACTCGGGGGCGGGCAGCAGCGCGCGGGCGTCGGCGAGGGCGTACTCGGCGAAACCGCCGTACGGCAGTACGGGGTTGGCGATCACCCGGCGGCCGTCCTCGGTCTCGCCGCAGATCTCGACGCCGGGGGTGAAGGGCAGCGGCGGGCGCACCTGGTACTGGCCCCGGCACAGCAGGGCGTCCGGGAAGTTGACGTTGGCGGCGCGCACCCGCAGCAGCACCTGACCGTCACCGGGCGTGGGGGGCTCCACCTCCGCCAGGCGCATCACCTTGCTCGGCTCGCCGTTCTCGTGCACTTGCCATGCCTGCATGCGGGGCCTCCACGCGACTGCTTCGTCTGACCGGGTCCGCTCGCATACTAAGCGGTCGCTTGCCGATCAGGGAACAGTCAGCCGGTCTCACTTCCCGGCCGACGGCCGGGCCCGCACATGCATCCGCTCCCCCTGCGGCCCGAACAGGCTCAGGAATTCGACCGGCCCCTCCCCCGTGGAGCCGAACCAGTGCGGCACGCGCGTGTCGAACTCGGCCGCCTCCCCCGCCGACAGCACGACGTCGTGGTCGCCGAGGACCAGCCGCAGCCGGCCCGAGAGGACGTAGAGCCACTCGTACCCCTCGTGGGTACGCGGGTCCGGCTCCTGCCTGCGCTGCGGTTCCAGGACCTTGAACGCCTGGAGGCCGCCGGGCTGGCGGGTCAGCGGCCAGTGGGTGCGTCCGCCCCGGACGATCGGCTTGGACCGCACCCGCGGGTCCCCCACCGGCGGCGCTCCGACCAGCTCGTCCAGCGGCACCTGATGGGCCTGCGCGATGGGCAGCAGCAGTTCCAGGCTGGGCTTGCGCAGGCCGGATTCCAGCCGGGAGAGCGTGCTCACGGAGATGCCGGTGGCCTCGGACAGCGCGGCCAGGGTCACCTCCCGCTCCCTGCGGATGCGGCGCAGCCTCGGCCCCACGTCCGCCAGTACGTCGTCTGTGCTCATGACGACTATTGCAGGAACGGCAAATCCGTTTGTCAATCCCGCAGCCACCGGCGACCGTCGCGTCATGACCGAGAACAACAGCCGCGAACCCGGGAACAACAGCTACGAAGCAGTCGTCGTCGGAGGCGGGGCCGCCGGCCTGTCCGCCGCGCTGGTGCTGGGCCGGTCGCGGCGCCGCACCCTGGTCGTGGACGCGGGCGAGCCGCGCAACGCGCCGTCCGCGCACATGCAGGGGTACCTGTCCCGGGACGGCATGTCCCCGGCCGGGTTCCTGGCCGTGGGGCGCGAGGAGATCGCCCGGTACGGGGTGGAGCTGGTCCGGGACCGGGTGGTGGACGCGAGCCGGGAGGGGGACTTCACCGTCGTCCTCGCCGGCTGCCGGACCGTACGGGCCCGGCAGCTGGTGCTCGCCACCGGCCTGCGGGACGAGCTCCCGCCGGTCCCGGGGCTGGCCGAGCGGTTCGGCCGGGACGTGGTCCACTGCCCGTACTGCCACGGCTGGGAGGTCCGGGACCTGCCGACCGGCGTCCTCGCCACCTCCGCGCTCGGCGTGCACCAGGCGCTCATGGTCACCCAGTGGTCGAAGGACGTACGGCTCTTCCTGCACGAGGTGAGCGAGGCGGAGCTGACCGCGGACGACGTACGCCGGCTGGCCGCCGCCCGGGTCACGGTCGTGCCCGGAGCGGTGGCGGAACTCGTCGTCACCGGCGACCGGCTCACCGGGGTCCGGCTTGCGGACGGCACGGTCCACGACCGGGAGGTGCTGTACGCGGCCCCGCGCGCCGTCCCCGACAACCACCTGCTCGTCGCGCTGGGCGCCGAACTGCGCGAGACGCCGTTCGGCAGCTACCCGGTGACCGACGAACGGGGCCTGACGAGCGTGCCCGGACTGTGGGCGGCGGGCAACGCGAGCGGCTTCGCCGAACAGGTGGTGAACGCGGCCAGCCGGGGGTACCGCGCCGGAGCGGCGATCAACGGGGAGCTGCTCATGGCCGACCTGGACGGGGAGGCCCGGTGAGGGGCGCGGACCGCGCCGGGTGTGCGGCCGGCACCGCACGGGCGCGACCGGCCGCGGGACACGACGGGCCCGCCGGCCGGGCACCGCGCGTCCGGCGTGGCGCTGAGGCACCATGACTGCATGCTGCTGACCCGGCTCGCCCAGGTGTCCCGGGAGGTGGCCGCCACGGCGGCCCGGTCCCGCAAGACCGCGCTGCTCGCGGAGCTGTTCCGGGACGCGGAGGCGGACGACGTGCCGATCGTCATCCCCTACCTGGCGGGACGGCTCCCGCAGGGCCGGCTCGGGGTCGGCTGGAAGGTGCTGGGGCGCCGGGTGCCGCCCGCCGCGGAGCCGGCTCTCACGGTCCGGGAGGTCGACGCCCGGCTCACGGAGCTGGGCAAGGTGTCCGGGCCGGGCTCCCAGGCGGAGCGGACCCGGATCGTCGGGGACCTGATGGGCGCGGCCACCGAGGAGGAGCAGCGCTTCCTGCTCGGCCTGCTCACCGGCGAGGTCCGCCAGGGGGCCCTGGACGCCGTCGCGGTGGAGGGACTGGCGCAGGCGACCGGCGCGGCCCCGGCGGACGTGCGGCGGGCCGTGATGCTCGCGGGGTCGCTGCAGACGGTGGCCCAGGCCCTGCTCGGGGAGGGGCCCGCGGCGCTGGAGCGGTTCCGGCTCACCGTGGGCCGCCCGGTGCTGCCGATGCTGGCGCACAGCGCGTCGTCGGTCGCCGAGGCGGTGGAGAAGCTGGGCGCCTGCGCGGTGGAGGAGAAGCTGGACGGCATCCGGGTCCAGCTCCACCGGGACGGCGACACGGTGCGGATCCACACCCGCACCCTGGACGACATCACCGACCGGCTGCCCGAAGTGACGGCCGCCGCGCTGGAGTTGCGGGGTGAGCGGTTCATCCTGGACGGCGAGGTGATCTCCTTCGACGCCGCGGGCCGGCCCCGGTCCTTCCAGGAGACGGCGGGCCGGGTCGGCTCCCGGACGGACGTGGCGAAGGCCGCCGGGGAGACCCCGGTCTCCCCCGTCTTCTTCGACGTCCTCTCGGTCGACGGCCGCGATCTGCTCGACCTGCCGTTCGCCGAACGGCACACGGAACTGGCCCGGCTGGTGCCCGAGCCGATGCGGGTGCGGCGCACGGTGGCCGCGGGACCGCCGGACACCCCGGAGGCGGAACGGTTCCTCGCCGACACCCTGGCCCGCGGCCACGAGGGCGTGGTGGTCAAGGCGCTCGACGCGCCCTACAGCGCCGGCCGGCGCGGCGCCGCCTGGCTCAAGGTCAAACCCGTGCACACCCTCGACCTGGTGGTGCTGGCCGCCGAGTGGGGCCACGGGCGGCGCACCGGGAGGCTGTCCAACCTCCACCTGGGCGCCCGCAACCCGGACGGCACCTTCGCGATGCTCGGCAAGACGTTCAAGGGCATGACGGACGTGATGCTCGCCTGGCAGACCGAGCGGCTCCGGGAGCTGGCGGTCGAGGAACTGGGCTGGGGCGTCCGGGTGCGGCCCGAGCTGGTCGTCGAGATCGCCTACGACGGCCTCCAGCGCTCCACCCGCTACCCGGCCGGCGTCACCCTCCGCTTCGCCCGCGTGGTCCGCTACCGCGAGGACAAGCGCCCCGGGGAAGCCGATACGGTGGAGGCTCTGCTGGCAGCCCACCCGGAGGTCAGGCCGTGACGGTGCGGACGACGAAGCGCAGCGCGGGACTGCTGTTGTTCAGGCACACCGGCGAGGGAACCGAGGTCCTGCTCGGCCACATGGGCGGCCCGTTCTTCGCACGGAAGGACGCGGGCGCCTGGACCGTTCCCAAGGGCGAGTACGACGCTCGGGAGCCGGCCTGGGAGGCGGCCCGGCGGGAATTCCGCGAGGAGCTGGGGCTGGCGCCGCCCGACGGGGAGGCCGTGCCGCTGGGCGAGGTCGTGCAGACCAACGGCAAGATCGTCACGGCGTGGGCGGTGGAGGCGGACCTCGACCCGGAGACGATCGTCCCGGGGACCTTCACCATGGAGTGGCCGCCCCGGTCCGGCCGGACGCAGGAGTTCCCGGAGCTGGACCGGGTGGCGTGGTTCGGTCTGGACCGGGCCCGTGCGGTGATCGTCACGGCGCAGGCCGCGTTTCTCGACCGGCTGGCGGAGCACTCGGGCTGAGCAGGGGCTTTCGCGTTGCGCCGGGCCCGGCCGCGCGCGAAGGTCGAGACAAGCCCGCTCCCAGGGAGGTCAGCCATGCCCATCGCGACGGTGAACCCGGCGAACGGCGAGACGCTCAAGACGTACGAGGCCATGGGCGAGGAGGAGCTGGAGCGCCGGCTCCAGCTCGCCGAGGCCACGTTCCGCACGTACCGGACGACCTCGTTCGCCGACCGCGCCCGGATGATGAACAAAGCCGCCGATCTGCTGGACGAGGACCAGCAGGAGATCGGCCGTGTCATGAGCACCGAGATGGGCAAGCCGGTCAAGCAGGCCCGCGCGGAGGCGGCGAAGTGTGCCAAGGCGATGCGCTGGTACGCGGAGCGCGCGGAGGGGCTGCTGGCCGACGAGGAGCCCCCCGAGGCCGATGTCACGGACTCCGGCGCCTCGCGCGTGCGGGTGCGGTACCGGCCGCTCGGCCCGGTGCTGGCCGTGATGCCCTGGAACTTCCCCCTGTGGCAGGTGATCCGGTTCGCCGCGCCGGCCCTGATGGCCGGCAACGTGGGCCTGCTCAAGCACGCCTCCAATGTGCCCCAGACCGCCCTGTACCTGGAGGACCTGTTCCACCGGGCGGGCTTCACCGAGGGCTGCTTCCAGACGCTGCTGATCGGCTCCGGCGCGGTGGACGACATCCTGCGCGACGAGCGCGTGAAGGCCGCCACCCTGACCGGCAGCGAACCGGCGGGCCGGGCGGTAGCCGCCACCGCCGGCGAGATGATCAAGAAGACGGTGCTGGAGCTGGGCGGCAGCGACCCCTACGTCGTGATGCCCTCCGCCGACCTGGACCGCGCCGCCCGGGTCGCGGTGACCGCGCGTGTACAGAACAACGGGCAGTCCTGCATCGCCGCCAAGCGGTTCATCGTGCACGCCGACGTCTACGACGCGTTCGCGGAGAAGTTCGTGGCCGGCATGCGGGCCCTCACGATCGGCGACCCGCTGTCGGAGGACACCGAGATCGGGCCGCTCGCCAGCGAGCAGGGCAGGAAGGACCTGGAAGAGCTGGTGGACGACGCCAGGCGCAGCGGGGCCGAGGTGCTGTGCGGCGGCCGGCGGCCGGACGGGCCCGGCTGGTACTACCCGCCGACCGTCCTCGCCGGCATCGGCCGGGAGATGCGCATCCACCGCGAGGAGGCGTTCGGACCGGTCGCCACGCTGTACCGGGCGGCCGACCTCGACGAGGCCGTGCTCATCGCCAACGACTCCCCGTTCGGACTGAGTTCGAACGTATGGACGCGGGACGACAACGAGGTGGAGCGGTTCGCCCGGGACCTGGAGGCCGGTGCCGTGTACGTCAACGGGATGACCGCCTCCCATCCGGCGTTCCCGTTCGGCGGGGTGAAGCGGTCGGGGTACGGGCGTGAGCTGTCCGGGCACGGAATCCGGGAGTTCTGCAACATCACCACGGTTTGGCAGGGTGCGTGAGCGCCGCGCGGCTACCATCCCGTTTTGTGAACCGCGAAGTGACTCTGCCTCTGATCGTCGACGACCGCGGTGCCTTGCAGGTGTCGGCGGCCGACGTGAGTAAGTTGTTGCGGACCGTGGGAGCGCGGTGGCTGCATCTTGTCGATGCCGGGGAGCAGGGGCTGGACGAGGACACGGTTGCCGCGCTGACCATCGAGCTGGCCAAGCTGGCGGACCGTATCGACGTGGCCTGCATCGCGCACAGCAGCGGGGCGCCGTAGGGGGTATTCGCGCCCCGGGCCGTCCGCCCGGGGCCACGCGCCCCGCGCCGGAATCCTCCGGCACCGTCCGGAGCACGCCCGTATGCGTCGAGAGCACGTCCACGTCCCCGTTCGTCAGAGCACGTCCCCGATGATCCGGAGCACGTCCCCGCTCGTCCAGAGCACGTCCCCGTTGATCCGCAGCACGTCCCCGTTCGTCCGGAGCGTAAGCCGGCGGGGGCCCGCCGGGCCGCGGTCGAGCGCCCGCGCGGCGGTCCCCGGCGGGTTTCTCCGCCCTAACGACGGTCATCGCGTTTTCCCTCGTCCGGCGGCAGAAATCGGCCGTCGAGCCGGTGGCGGGGTCCCCGATTCGGAGTAATCCAACGCGAGATCGTCGCTCTCCCGGGTGACGGTGGCTGTAGCACCCACAGAGGTGAACCACCTTCTGACCGGTGGGCGACGCCCCTCTGGACAACGGAAAGCAGGGACGGTTCATGGCGACTTTGTGCAGACCCTCGGTGTCGGTTCCGGAGCACGTGATCACGATGGAGGAGACGCTGGAACTGGCGCGCTCCCGCCACGCGGACCACCCACAACTCCCGCTGGCACTGAGGCTGATCGAGAACACAGGCGTCAAGACGCGACACATCGTCCAGCCCATCGAGGAGACGCTCAAGCACCCTGGGTTCGAGGACCGCAACAAGCTCTACGAGGCGGAGGCCAAGGCCCGTGTTCCCGCGGTGATCCAGCGCGCGCTGGACGACGCGGAACTGCTCACCAGCGACATCGACGCGATCATCTACGTGTCGTGCACGGGCTTCATGATGCCCTCGCTCACGGCCTGGCTGATCAACGAGATGGACTTCGAGAGCACCACCCGCCAGCTGCCGATCGCCCAGCTGGGCTGCGCGGCCGGCGGCGCGGCGATCAACCGCGCGCACGACTTCTGCTCGGCCTACCCGAACGCCAACGCGCTCATCGTCGCCTGCGAGTTCTGCTCGCTGTGCTACCAGCCCACCGACCTCGGCGTCGGCTCGCTGCTGTCCAACGGCCTGTTCGGCGACGGCATCGCCGCCGCCGTGGTCCGCGGACGCGGCGGCACCGGCGTCCGGCTGGAACGCAACGGCTCCTACCTGATCCCCAAGACGGAGGACTGGATCGCCTACGACGTCCGGGCGACCGGCTTCCACTTCCTGCTGGACAAGCGGGTGCCCACGACCATGGAGCCCCTCGCCCCGGCGCTGAAGGACCTGGCCGGCACGCACGGCTGGGACGCGTCCGACCTGGACTTCTACATCATCCACGCGGGCGGTCCCCGAATACTCGACGACCTCAGCAAGTTCCTGGAGGTCGAGCCGCACGCCTTCCGGTTCAGCCGGGCCACGCTCACCGAGTACGGCAACATCGCGAGCGCCGTCGTCCTGGACGCCCTGCGCCGGCTGTTCGACGAGGGCGGCGCGGCCGAGCGGGCCCGCGGACTGCTCGCCGGGTTCGGGCCCGGCATCACCGCCGAGATGACGGTGGGCCGCTGGGTCACGGACGAGGACGGCCGATGACCCCGAGGGCCGCGGTCACCGGGGAACCGCCCCCGGTCCGGCACTGGCCGGCGCTCGACCTGGCCGGGACGGACTTCGACCCGGTGCTGTCCGACCTGATGGCGGAGGGCCCGGTCACCCGGGTCCAACTGCCCCACGGCGAGGGCTGGGCCTGGCTGGTCACCCGGTACGACGACGTGCGCGCGGTGGCCAACGACCCCCGTTTCAGCCGTGCGGCCGTCACGGAGAACCAGCAGGTCACCCGGCTCGCCCCGCACTTCATCCCGGAGCGGGGCGCGGTCGGCTTACTCGATCCGCCCGACCACACCCTGCTGCGCCGCTCGGTGGCCGCCGCGTTCACCGCGAAGGGCGTGGAAAGGGTGCGCAAGAGGGCCCGGGTCATGCTGGACGCGCTGGTCGACGAACTCCTCCTGGACGGCCCGCCCGTGGATCTCACGGCGGCGGTCCTCGGCCCCTTCCCCATCGCGGTCATCTGCGAGCTGATGGGGGTCCCGGCCGGCGACCGGCACAGCATGCACGCCTGGACCCAGCTGATCCTGTCCTCCTCGCACGGCAGGGAGGTGAGCGAGCGGGCCAAGCGGGAGATGGCCGGGTACTTCTCGGACCTGATCGGACTGCGGGAGAACAGCACCGGCGAGGACGTCGCCTCGCTCCTCGGAGCCGCGGTGGGCCGGGGCGAGATCACGCCGGAGCAGGCCGTCGGTTTCGCCGTCCTCCTCCAGATCGGCGGCGAGGCGGTCACCGCCAACAGCGGACAGATGTTCTATCTGCTGCTCAGCCGCCCCGAGCTGGTCCGGCGGCTGCGCGCGCGGCCGGAGATCCGCCCCCGGGCGATCGACGAACTCCTGCGCTACATCCCGCACCGCAACGCGGTCGGTCTGTCCCGGATCGCCCTGTCGGACGTGGAGATCGGCGGTGTCCGCATCCGTGCGGGCGACCCCGTCTACGTGTCCTACCTGGCCGCCAACCGTGATCCGGCCGTCTTCCCCGACCCGGACACCATCGACTTCCAACGCAGCCCGAACCCCCATGTGGCGTTCGGCTTCGGCCCGCACTACTGCCCCGGCGGCATGCTGGCCCGACTGGAGGAGGAACTCCTGATGGACGCCCTGCTGGACCGTGTGCCCGGCCTGAGACTGGCCGTACCGCCGGATCAAGTCGCCTTCCGCCGGGGGGCGTTGATCCGGGGGCCCGAGGCCCTGCCGGTGACCTGGTGAGCCGCCCATGTCGACCGAGGGACTGCTCGTACCACCGGGCCACGGACGCGTGGTCGCCACGCCTGCCCAGCGTGTGACGTTCAAGGTCACGGGGACGCACTCGCGGACCTCCTCCACCTTCGAGGTGGAGGTGCCGCCGGGCTTCGACGTCGGCGCCCACGTGCATACGCGCAGCGAGGAGCTGTTCTACGTGCTGGAGGGCGAACTGGACGTGCTCGCCTTCGAGCCGCGCATCCGCACGCCCGACAACTGGCGGACGTGGGAGTCGAGTTCGGGCAACCGGGTGGTCCGGGCGACGCCGGGCACGGTCATCGTCGTACCGCCCGGCTGCCCCCACGCCTTCGCGAACCCCACGGACACCCCCGCGAAGATGTTCTTCCAGGCGTCTCCCCCACCCGATCACGAGCGCTACTTCGAGGAGCTGCTGGAGATCCTCGGCAACGGGGGCCCACCCGACCAGGTGGCCATCGAGGCGCTGCGGTCCAAGTACGACATCGAGCAGCTGACCCCTCTGCGGCACCGGTGAGCGGACCGGCCGGAGGGGCGCGGGGCCGGGCCGCGGCTCCGCCGCGCGGGCGCGGCGAGCCGCGCCCGGCCGGCGGACCGTGGGGCACCCGGGCCCAGGTGGCCCTACCGGATCGGCATCCCGGCCAGGGTGCGGGCGATGACGAGCCGCTGGATCTCGCTCGTGCCCTCGAAGATCGTGTAGATCGCGGAGTCCCGGTGCATCCGCTCCACCGGGTACTCGCGCGTGTAGCCGTTGCCGCCCAGGATCTGGATGGCCTGCGCGGTCACCTTCTTGGCGGTCTCGCTGGCGAACAGCTTCGACATGGACCCCTCGGCCGCGGTGAACGGCTTGCCGTTGACCGCCATCCACGAGGCCCGCCAGACGAGCAGCCGGGCCGCGTCGATCTGGGTCCGCATGTCGGCGAGCTGGAAGGCCACGCCCTGGTTGTCGATGATCGGCCGCCCGAACTGCTCCCGGGTCCTGGCGTAGTCGAGAGCGACCTCGTAGGCGGCCCGAGCGGTGCCGACGGCCATCGCGCCGACCGCGGGGCGGCTCGCCTCGAACGTGGCCATGGCCGCGTTCTTGACCCGCTCCCCGCCCCCGGCCTTCGCCTTCTCCCGGGCCCGGGCGAGCCGCTCGTCCAGCTTCTCCTTGCCGCCGAGCAGGCAGGAGCCGGGGACCCGGACGTTGTCCAGGATGACCTCGGCCGTGTGCGAGGCGCGGATGCCGTGCTTCTTGAACTTCTGCCCCTGGGCCAGACCGGCCGTGCCGGCCGGGACGATGAAGGAGGCGTGGCCCTTGGAGCCCAGCTCCGGGTCGACCACGGCGACGACGACGTGGACGTTGGCGATGCCGCCGTTGGTCGCCCAGGTCTTCGTGCCGTTGATCACCCACTCGTCCTTGGCCTCGTCGTACACGGCGCGGGTGCGCATGGAGGCGACGTCGGAGCCGGCGTCGGGCTCGGAGGAGCAGAAGGCGGCGACCTTGACGTCGTTCTGGTCGCCGTACATCTGCGGGATCCAGGTGCCGATCTGTTCCTCGGTTCCGTTGGCGAGGACGCCCACGGCGGCGAGGCCCGTGCCCACGATGGAGAGGGCGATGCCCGCGTCGCCCCAGAACAGTTCCTCCATGGCCATGGGGATGCCGAGGCCGGTGGGGTCGAAGTACTGCTGGGCGTAGAAGTCGAGGGAGTAGATGCCGACCTTGGCCGCCTCCTGGATGACCGGCCAGGGAGTCTCCTCGCGCTCGTCCCACTCGGCCGCCGCGGGGCGGATCACATCCGCCGCGAAGCCATGGAGCCAGTCCCTGACTTCCCTCTGTTCGTCGTTCAGCTCCATGGTGAACTCGGCCATGTCCCCTCCAGCGGCGGCAATGCGATGTTACTTGCGGTAACAGGAGTGTGTTACCGATCGGTAAGAAAAGTCAACCGCTGATGACGCCTCGGCCTCCCGTTCGATGTCAGGGGCCCGGTCAGTGTTACTTTGCGCAGGCGTCACCGAATCAGCACGGGTGGGGAGAGCACATGGACACCACGCAGCGGACCGATCAGCAGCGGTCCGCCGACCGCAGACGGCGCGAGCTGCTGGAGGCCGCCGACCGGGTGGTGCTGCGCGACGGCCCGCAGGCGTCGATGAACGCGATCGCGGCGGAAGCGGGTATCACGAAGCCGATCCTGTACCGGCACTTCGGCGACAAGGGCGGGCTTTACGCGGCCTTGGCCAAGCGGCACACCGACGCCCTGCTCGCCTCGCTGCGGGCCGCGCTGGACGCCCCCGCCGACCGCCGCGAGCGGGTCGAGTCCACGCTGGAGACGTACCTCGCCGCCATCGAGGCCCGGCCCCAGGTCTACCGCTTCCTCATGCACCCCGCGGAGGGGAGCCAGGGCGGCGACCAGGGGTTCGACGTGGGCAAGCACAGCGTCCCGCTGCTCCGGCGGATGGGCGAGGAGCTGGCCCAGGTCATCGAGGAGCGGGTGGACCTCGGCCCCGAGAGCCAGCAGCTGGCCCGGGTCTGGGGGCACGGGATCGTCGGGATGATGCACGCGGCCGGTGACTGGTGGCTCGGGGAACGGCCCTGCTCCCGCGCCGAGCTGGTGCGGTCCCTGGCGGATCTGCTGTGGGGACGGCTCGCGGCGGCGGGAGACAAGGTGGGCGGACCCGGATTCTGAGCCCTCACCGGCTCCAGGAGGCCCGGGAGATCTGCCGCAGAAGTCTGCGCTTGCGCCGGCCCGTGAGGTGGTCCGCGTACACACGGCCCGCCAAGTGGTCGCACTCGTGCTGCAGGCATCTGGCGAAGAAGCCCGTGCCGTGCACGGTGACCGGCTCCCCGGTGGCCGTGAATCCCTCGACCACCGCGTGGTCGTACCGCTCGGTTCCCGCCTCCAGCCCGGGCAGGGACAGGCACCCCTCCGGCCCCCTGACGACGACCCCGTCCGCCGTCACCAGACGGGGATTCACCACGTGCCCGAGGTGACGCACGTCCTCGTCGTCGGGACAGTCGTACACGAACACCCGCAGACCGACCCCGATCTGGTTCGCGGCCAGGCCCACCCCCTGCGCCGCGTACATCGTGGCGAACAAGTCCTCCACGAGGGCCGCCAGGTCGGGGCCGAAGTCGGTGACGTCCCGGCAGGGCTCGCGCAGGGGTGCGTCGCCGAGCAGGATGAGGGGCCGGACGCGCCCGCGGGCGCCCGGAATGGAACCGTGTCGCATGGCGGCAAGGGTACGGTTCGTTCAGCTCATGCCCGCCGTGGAAGACCGGGCCGGGATTCGGGTGTGGGAATGGATCTCGATAGGCTGAGGTTCACACCACGCTGCCGGATGGCCCCAGGCGCGGCGCGTACGCTAGGAGGATCGAGAACTGATGGCAGGCAACTCGGACCCGCTCTCGCCGCGGGCCAAGCTGGCCGTGACCGCGGGCAAGGCGGTCGCAGCGGCATCGCGTGCCGCCGGACGCGGCAGCGGGTCGGTGATCGGTGGCCGGGTCGCACTGAGACTCGACCCCGACCTGCTCGCCCGGCTCGCCCAGAACCTGGACGTGGTCCTGGTGTCGGCGACCAACGGCAAGACCACCACCACCCGGCTCATCGCGGAGGCGCTGCGCGCCGCGGGCCCGGTCGTGTCGAACGCGCTCGGCGCCAACATGCCGGCCGGCATCACCTCCGCGCTCGCGGGCGGCTCCGACGCGAAGTTCGGCGTCATCGAGGTCGACGAGAAGTACCTGGCCGGTGTGGCCCGTGACACCGACCCCAAGTGCATCGCCCTGCTGAACCTCTCCCGCGACCAGCTGGACCGCGCGGCCGAGACCCGGATGCTCGCCGAGAACTGGCGCGAGGGACTGGCCGGTTCCAAGGCCGTCGTCGTCGCCAACTGCGACGACCCGCTGGTCGTGTGGGCCGCCTCCTCCTCCGCGAACGTGATCTGGGTCGCGGCCGGGCAGATGTGGCAGGAGGACGCCTGGTCCTGCCCGTCGTGCGGTGGCGTGATGCAGCGCCCCGGCGACGACTGGTTCTGCGGCGAGTGCGGCTTCCGCCGGCCCACGCCGACCTGGGCGCTCTCCGGCGACCACGTGCTGGACCCGCACGGGTCCGCCTGGCCGATCCATCTTCAGCTGCCGGGCCGCGCCAACAAGGCGAACGCGGCCAGCTCCGCGGCCGTCGCCGCCGTCTTCGGGGTGCCGCCGCAGGTCGCCCTGGAGCGGATGTACCAGGTGCAGGCGGTGGCCGGCCGGTACGACGTCGTCCAGTTCGAGAACCGCGACCTCCGGCTGCTGCTGGCGAAGAACCCGGCCGGCTGGCTGGAGACGTTCTCCCTGATCGACCCGCCGCCGGCGCCGGTGATCCTGTCCGTGAACGCCCGTGGGGCCGACGGCACCGACACCTCCTGGCTGTGGGACGTCGACTACACCCGGCTGACCGGTCACCCGATCTTCGTCATCGGCGACCGCAAGCTGGACCTCGCCGTCCGGCTGGAGGTCGCGAACCAGCACTTCCAGGTCTGCGAGAACCTCGACCAGGCCGTGCAGATGTGCCCGCCGGGCCGGATCGAGGTCATCGCGAACTACACCGCGTTCCAGGACCTGCGCCGCCGCGTCGGCAACTGATCTTCGAAGGGCGATCACCTCATGAGCGACAACCAACTGCGGCTGGTGTGGATCTACCCGGACCTGCTGAGCACCTACGGCGACCAGGGCAACGCCCTCGTCGTGGAGCGGCGGGCCCGGCAGCGCGGGCTGGACGTGGCCCGGCTCGACGTGCGCAGCGACCAGCCGATCCCGACCTCCGGCGACATCTATCTGATCGGCGGCGGCGAGGACCGGCCGCAGCGGCTCGCGGCGGAGCGGCTGCGCCGTGACGGGCACCTGCAGCGCGCGGTGGAGAACGGCGCGATCGTCTTCTCCGTCTGCGCCGGCTACCAGATCCTCGGCCACGAGTTCATCAACGACCTCGGCCAGCGCGAGCCGGGCCTCGGCCTGCTCGACGTGGTCTCGGTGCGCGGCGAGGGCGAGCGGTGCGTCGGTGACGTGCTGGCGGACATCGACCCGCAGCTGGGCCTGCCCCAGCTGACCGGCTTCGAGAACCACCAGGGCGTCACCCACCTCGGCCCCACCGCCCGCCCCTTCGCCCGGGTGCAGATCGGCAAGGGCAACGGCACCGGGGACGGCACGGAGGGCGCGTACAACGGGACCGTCTTCGGCACCTACATGCACGGGCCGGTCCTCGCCCGCAACCCGCTGATCGCCGACCTGATGCTGAAGCTGGCGCTGGACGTCAACGCCCTTCCGCCGATCGACGACCGCTGGTACGAGGCGCTGCGGAGCGAGCGCATCACCGCGGCTCAGCAGCCCGCGTAACCCCTTCACCCGGCGCGATCCCGGCGTACTACGGCCGGCCCGTGGCGGGCCCGCCTGACGGCTCGTCCGCTCACATGTGCGGGCGCGTCCAGCAGGCGGACGCCCGCTACGGCGCCACCCCCTCGCGCCGGTAGGGTGGCCGGGAATCCGCCGGACAACGTGGTCCGGTCTACCCGGCCCACGTTGAGAAGGTATTCGGGCTATGCGCATTGGTGTCCTCACGTCCGGCGGCGACTGCCCCGGCCTGAACGCCGTCATCCGGTCCGTCGTGCACCGTGCCGTCGTCGACCACGGCGACGAGGTCATCGGCTTCCGGGACGGCTGGAAGGGCCTCCTGGAGTGCGACTATCTGAAGCTCGACCTCGACGCCGTGGGCGGCATCCTCGCCCGCGGCGGCACCATCCTCGGTTCCTCCCGGGTCCGTCCGGAGCACCTGCGGGACGGAGTCGAGCGGGCCAGGGGCCATGTCGCGGAACTCGGCCTCGACGCGATCATCCCGATCGGCGGTGAGGGCACGCTGAAGGCGGCCCGGCTGCTGTCGGACAACGGCCTGCCCATCGTGGGCGTGCCCAAGACCATCGACAACGACATCGCCGTCACGGACGTCACCTTCGGCTTCGACACCGCGGTGACCGTGGCGACGGAGGCCCTGGACCGGCTGAAGACCACCGCCGAGTCCCATCAGCGCGTGCTGATCGTGGAGGTCATGGGCCGGCACACCGGCTGGATCGCGCTGCACTCCGGCATGGCGGCCGGCGCCCACGCCGTCGTCGTCCCCGAGCGTCCCTTCGACATCGACGAGTTGACGCAGAAGGTCGGCGAGCGCTTCGCGGCGGGCAAGCGGTTCGCGATCGTGGTCGCCGCGGAGGGCGCCAAGCCGCGCCCCGGCTCCATGGAGTTCGACGAGGGCGGCAAGGACATCTACGGCCACGAGCGCTTCGCGGGCATCGCCCGGCAGCTCTCCATCGAGCTGGAGCAGCGGCTCGGCAAGGAGGCCCGTCCGGTGATCCTCGGTCATGTGCAGCGCGGAGGCACGCCGACGGCGTACGACCGGGTGCTGGCGACCCGTTTCGGATGGCATGCGGTGGAGGCCGTGCACCGGGGCGAGTTCGGCAGGATGACGGCGCTGCGCGGGACCGACATCGTCACGGTGCCGTTGGCGGAGGCCGTGGAGACCCTCAAGACGGTTCCCGCGGAGCGGTACGAAGAGGCCGAATGCGTCCTGTAGGGGGCGCGCGGTAGGGGTTGTCGTTCCGTCGCCCGGCGCGGGTCCCGGAAGAGGGCTCGCGCGGTTCCCCGCGTCCCTTCGGGGCGCGTCGCACCCCACCCCGGTCAAGCCGGTGACCGGGGTCGGTTCTACCCTGGGGCGGGACAGACTTCGCACAACCCCCACGAAACAGGAGCCGGCGGATGGATCACAGCGGGCACGGCATGATGACGGATCTGCCGCCGTTCACGCTGGCGCGAGGGCTTGAGTGGTCGGCCGACCCGTTCTTTCTCATCGCCACTCTGGCCGGGCTGGCTCTCTACGGCTGGGGGGTCGTGCGGCTGCGCGGGCGCGGGGACTCCTGGCCGGTCGCCCGCACCGTGTCGTACGTCGTCGGCGTGCTCACCATCGCTCTGGTGATGTGCACGAAGCTGAACGACTACGGCATGGTCATGTTCAGCGTGCACATGGTGCAGCACATGGTGATCAGCATGCTGTCGCCGATCCTGATCCTGCTCGGCGCCCCGGTCACGCTGGCGCTGCGCGCGCTGCCGACCGCGGGCAGGGGCCGCAAGGGGCCGCGCGAGCTGCTGCTGACACTGCTGCACAGCCGGTACATGCGGATCATCACCCACCCCGCCTTCACCATCCCGCTGTTCATCGCGAGCCTGTACGCCCTGTACTTCACCCCGCTGTTCGACTTCCTGATGGGCTCCAGGGCCGGGCACATCGCGATGATGGTGCACTTCCTCGCGGTCGGCGTCGTGTTCTTCTGGCCGATCATCGGCGTGGACCCGGGGCCGCACCGGCCCGGCTATCTGATGCGGATGCTGGAGCTGTTCGCGGGCATGCCGTTCCACGCGTTCTTCGGCATCGCGCTGATGATGGCGTCGACGCCGATGGTGGAGACCTTCAAGAACCCGCCCGCCTCGCTCGGCATCGACGCGCTGTCCGACCAGAACGCGGCGGGCGGCATCGCCTGGGCGTTCAGCGAGGTCCCGTCCGTGCTGGTGCTGATCGCGCTGCTGTTCCAGTGGTACGGCTCCGAGCAGCGGCAGGCCAAGCGCAAGGACCGGGCCGCGGACCGCGACGGCGACAAGGAGCTGGAGGCGTACAACGCCTACCTGGCCTCGCTGAACGCGCGCGAGGGCTGAGCGGCCGTACCCCTTCCCACGGGCCGGAGGCATCGCCTCCGGCCCGTGGCCGTATCCCCTCCGGGCCGGAATGGGGGCACCATGGTCGAGGACGGACCACGAGGAGGGTGTCGCGATGCCCGGTTACACGAACGGTTCCACCAAAGCGATGGGGGCACTCACGGTCGGCGGGCTGGTCGTCGTGACCGCCTACACGGTCGCGCTGGGAAGCAACGGCTGGCTGTGGTTCGGGTGGGTGGTGCTGGGTCTGCTGACACTCGCGCTGGTCGTCACCCAGTCCTGAGCCGCGGCGCCGGGGCGGGGCTGGTTACAGTGCCCGCATGAACAGCAGGACGCCCTCGTTCGACGAGCTGGACCGCCAGATCATCACCGCGCTCATGGGGAACGCCCGGACCAGTTTCGCCGAGATCGGGGCGGCGATCGGGCTGTCCGCCACGGCGGTCAAGCGGCGCGTGGACCGGCTGCGGGAGACCGGGGTGATCACCGGGTTCACGGCCACGGTGAAGCCCTCGGCACTGGGCTGGCGTACGGAGGCGTACGTCGAGGTGTACTGCGAGGGCGCGGCTCCGCCCCGGCGCCTGGCGGAGGTGGTCCGCAACCATCCGGAGATCGCGGCGGCCATGACGGTGACCGGCGGCGCCGACGCCCTGCTGCACGTGCGGGCCCGCGACGTGGAGCACTTCGAGGAGGTGCTGGAGCGGATCCGCGCCGAGCCCTTCATCCGGAAGACGATCAGTGTGATGGTGCTGTCCCATCTGCTCCCGGAAAGCCCGGAAGCGGGCGCCGTCCACGCGGCCCCCGAGTGAGCCGGCGGGCGCGCAGGAGTCGTGCGCACGCCCCGCTCACAACGCAGTGATCCTGCGCATCCACGCAGCTCTTCTCACTTGTCGTCCGTATTCCTCCCTTCCTACCGTGGTGTCACCCCTCAGTGACACACAGGAAACCGGAGGAAACCCTCTGTGTCCGAAAGTCGTGTGCCGCGTTCCCGGCGGTTTCTCGTCTGCGAACCCAGACACTTCGCCGTCCAGTACGCGATCAATCCCTGGATGCATCCCGACCGGCCCGTCGACGTGGACCTGGCGCGAGAGCAGTGGCAGTCGCTGATCCGCACCTACCGGGCCCACGGCCACACCGTCGACAGCGTCGAGCCGGTGCCCGGTCTGCCGGACATGGTGTTCGCCGCCAACGCGGCGTTCGTGGTCGGCGGCCGGGTCTTCGGCTCCCTGTTCCACGCTCCCGAGCGCCGCCCCGAGTCGGATCACTACGACACCTGGTTCAAGGCCGCCGGCTACGACGTGTACCGCCCCGAGTCGGTGACCGAGGGCGAGGGCGACCTGGTGTGGACGGGCCGCTACGTGCTGGCCGGCACCGGGTTCCGCACCACCCGCGAGGCACACCGGGAGGCACAGGAGTTCCTCGGCCACCCGGTGATCGGCCTGACCCTGGTGGACCCGTTCTTCTACCACCTGGACACGGCGCTGTTCGTCCTCGACGACGACAACGTCTGCTACTACCCGGAGGCCTTCTCGGCGGGCAGCCGGGAGGTCCTCAGGCGCCTGTACCCGGACGCGGTGCTCGCCACCCGCGACGACGCCATGGCGTTCGGCCTGAACTCCGTGTCCGACGGCCGGCACGTCTTCATCGCCCCCCGGGCCGAGGCGCTGGCCGAGCGCCTGGCCGACCACGGTTACGCCCCCGTCGCCGTCGACCTGTCGGAGTTCCACAAGGCCGGCGGTGGCATCAAGTGCTGCACCCAGGAGATCCGCTGATGACCGCACCCGCGCGCCCGCGCACGTCCGACGACCTGATCCGCGCGGAGGAGCCGGTTCTCGCGCACAACTACCACCCCCTGCCCGTGGTCGTCGCCCGGGCCGAGGGCACCTGGGTGGAGGACGTCGAGGGCAACCGCTACCTCGACATGCTGGCCGGCTACTCCGCCCTCAACTTCGGCCACCGGCACCCGGCGCTGATCGAGGCCGCCCACCGCCAGCTCGACCGGCTGACCCTGACCTCCCGGGCCTTCCACAACGACCGGCTCGCCGAGTTCGCCGAGCGGCTCGCGGAGCTGACCGGCCTGGACATGGTGCTGCCGATGAACACCGGCGCGGAAGCCGTGGAGAGCGGCATCAAGGTGGCCCGCAAGTGGGCGTACGACGTGAAGGGCGTCCCCGCCGACCGGGCGACGATCGTGGTCGCGGCGGAGAACTTCCACGGCCGGACGACGACCGTCGTGAGCTTCTCCACGGACGAGACGGCCCGCGCCGGTTTCGGCCCCTTCACGCCCGGCTTCCGGATCGTGCCGTACAACGACCTGGCCGCGCTGGAGGCGGCGGTCGACGAGACCACGGCCGCGGTCCTGATCGAACCCATCCAGGGCGAGGCCGGCGTGATCATCCCGGACGACGGCTATCTCGCCGGGGTGCGGGAGCTGACCCGCCGCACGGGCTGTCTGTTCATTGCGGACGAGATCCAGTCGGGCCTCGGCCGCACGGGCCGTACCCTCGCCGTCGAGCACGAGGACGTCGTCCCGGACGTACTGCTGCTCGGCAAGGCGCTGGGCGGCGGCATCGTGCCGGTGTCCGCGGTGGTGGCCCGGCGCGAGGTGCTGGAGGTGCTGCGCCCGGGTGAGCACGGCTCGACGTTCGGCGGCAATCCGCTCGCGGCGGCCGTCGGCACGGCCGTGGTCGAGCTGCTGGAGACCGGCGAGTTCCAGCGCCGGGCGGCCGAGCTGGGCGTGATCCTGCGGGACGGGCTGACCGAGCTGGTCGGCCGGGGCGTGACCGGGTTCCGCTCGCGCGGGCTGTGGGCCGGCGTGGACGTCGACCCGGCCCTCGGCACCGGGCGCGAGATCAGTGAGCGGCTGATGCGCGAGGGGATCCTGGTCAAGGACACCCACGGCTCGACGATCCGGCTGGCGCCGCCGCTGACCGTCACGGCGCAGGAACTGCGGTCCGCGCTGGCGGCCCTGGAGAAGGTGCTGGCCTGAGAAAGGGGCGGGGGGGGGGGGGGGGGGGGGGCGGGCCGGCGGGGGGGGGGGCCCCCGGGCCGGGCCCCCCGGGGGGCC
>NZ_JAINRE010000063.1 GCF_020400595.1 Streptomyces naphthomycinicus
CGTCCCGTGCCAGGAGGCAGCCCGGGACAGCGGCCTCGAAGCGGACCACGTGGGCGAGTGGCGGGACATCTACGAAGCCCTGCCCATCGCCCCGGAGGAAGCCGCGTTCGGCCAGAACTTCGTGGGCTGGAACAGCAGTTACGACGCGAGCCCGATCCCGGTGGAGCAGATGCGGGAGTGGCGGGACGCCACCGTGGCGCGCATCCTGGCCCTGCGCCCCCGCCGGGTGCTGGAGGTAGGTGTCGGCACCGGCCTGCTTCTCTCGCAGATCGCACCGCACTGCGCGGACTACTGGGCGACCGACTTCTCCGCCACCGCGATCGACGCGCTGGCCGCCCAGGTGGCCCGGGAGGAGCGCCTCGCCCGGCGTGTGGTGTTGCAGACCCGCCCCGCGCACGACACCGACGGGCTGCCGGCCGGGCGGTTCGACACCATCGTGCTGAACTCGGTGGTGCAGTACTTCCCGTCCGCCGACTACCTCGCGGACGTGATCGACCGGCTGATGCGGCTGCTCGCCCCCGGCGGCGCCCTCTTCGTCGGCGACGTCCGCAATCTGCGCCTGCTGCGCCCGCTGGCGACGGCCGTCCAGCTCCACCGGGCCGACGACGGCGCCGACCTGCCCTCGGTGCGCCGAGCCGTGGAGCAGGCCCTCGTGGTGGAGAAGGAACTCCTGGTCGACCCGGACTTCTTCAGCGTCCTGCGCGACCGCGGCACCGTCGGAGCCGTGACCGTGGAGGTCAAGCGCGGCCGGCACCACAACGAGCTCACGCGCCACCGCTACGACGTCACGCTGCACGAGCGGCCGGCCGTCCCGACGGCACCGGCCGCGCCGCGCGAGCTGACCTGGGGCCGAGAGGTCGCCGGCCTCGCGGAGGTGCGCGAGCGGCTCGCCCGCACCGGCACGGACCCGGTGCGCATCACCGGGGTGCCGAACCGGCGCGTCGCCCGCGAGGCGGCACTGGCCCGGGCGGTGCAGAACGGGGACGGCACGCTCACCGAACTGCTGGACCGGCTGCACGGCCCGGACAGCGGTGACCTGCCCGACCCGGAGGACTTCCATGAGCTGGGCGACGAACTCGGCCGCCGGGTGGACGTCACCTGGTCGGCCGTCGCGCCCGACGCCCTGGACGTGGTCTTCGGCGGCACCCCGCACGACGTCCCCGTCGAGGCCTACCGGCCGCTGCGGGCGTCCGGCACCGCGCTGTCCTCGCTCACCAACCGCCCGACGGGCAGCCGCGCCACGAACGCCCTGGTCGGCGCGGTCCGCGACCGGCTGCGCGACCGGCTCCCCGACTACCTCGTGCCGTCGGCCGTCGTCGTCCTGGACGCACTGCCGCTGACCGCCAGCGGCAAGGTCGACCGCCGCGCGCTGCCCACTCCCGACCTGGGGACGGCCGCGACGGGGCGGGCACCGCGCACCCCGCAGGAGCAGCTGCTCGCCGAACTCTTCGCCGACGTCCTCGGCCTGCCGGGGGTCGGCGTCGAGGACAGCTTCTTCGACCTCGGCGGGCACTCCCTGCTGGCGACCCGCCTGGCCGCCCGGGTCCGCGCGACGCTGGGCGCGGAGCTCGAAGTCCGCACGCTCTTCGAACACCCGACCGTGTCCGCCCTGGCGGCCCGCCTCGACGGCTCGGTCACCGAGCGGCCCGCGCTGACCGCCCGGCCGCGCCCCGTGGGGGCACCTCCCAGCGGTCGGGCCGGGGAGCGGATCCCGCTGTCCTTCGCCCAGCAACGCCTGTGGTTCCTGCACCGCCTGGACGGGCCGAGCGCCACCTACCACATGCCGCTCGCGCTGCGCCTGGACGGCGAACTGGACCGGGCGGCGCTGCATGACGCGCTCGCCGACGTGATTGGCCGGCACGAGAGCCTGCGGACGGTCCTGCGGGAGGCGGACGGCGTGCCGTACCAGCTCGTGCTGAGCGCGGACGACGCCCGCCCCGAGCTGCCGGTCGTCGAGCTCGACGACGCGCGGCTGCCCGGCCGGCTGGCGGAGGGGGCGCAGCGCGGCTTCGACCTGGCCGCCGAGCCGCCGATCCGCGCGGAGCTGTACGCGCTCGCCCCCGACCGGCACGTGCTGCTCCTCGTGGTGCATCACATCGCGGCCGACGGCTGGTCGATGGGCCCGCTCTCCCGCGACCTGGCGACGGCCTACACGTCCCGCAGCCGGGGTGAGGAACCGCAGTGGTCCCCGCTGCCGGTGCAGTACGCCGACTACACCCGGTGGCAACGCGAGCTGCTCGGCGACGCCGCCGACCCGGACAGCCTGTTCGCCCGCCAGCTCGCCTACTGGAGCGAGGAGCTGGCCGGGCTGCCGCAGCGGCTGCAACTGCCCGCGGACCGGCCCCGGCCGGCCGTGGCCTCCCAGCTGGGCGGCAAGCTCGCCGTCCGGCTGGACGCCGAACTGCACCAGGCGCTGCGGGACCTGGCCACCGCGCACGGCGCCAGCATGTTCATGGTGCTCCAGGCCGGCCTCGCCGCGCTGCTCACCCGGCTCGGCGCCGGCACCGACATCCCGATCGGCAGCCCCATCGCCGGGCGCACCGACCAGGCGCTGGACGACCTCGTCGGGTTCATGGTCAACACCCTGGTGCTGCGCACCGACACGAGCGGCGACCCCGGCTTCACCGAACTGCTCGGCCGGGTCCGGCAGAAGGCGCTCTCCGCGTACGCCCACCAGGACGTGCCCTTCGAGTACCTGGTCGAGGTGGTCAACCCCGCCCGGTCGCTGTCGCACCACCCGCTGTTCCAGATCATGCTGGCTCTGCAGAACGCGCCGTCGGGCGAGTTCACGCTGCCGGGGCTGTCGACCGGCCACCTGGAGGCACCGACCGGCACCGCGCGGGTCGACCTGACGTTCAGCCTGGCCGAGCAGTACCGGCCGGACGGCAGCCTCGACGGCATGACCGGTGCGGTGGAGTACGCCACCGATCTGTTCGACCCCGCCACCGTGGAGATCCTGTTCGCCCGCTGGGCGCGGTTGCTGTCCGCGGTGGTCGCCGACCCCGGCCGGCCGATCAGCCGGATCGACATCATGTCCGGCGAGGAACGCCACCGGCTGCTGTCCGAGTTCAACGACACCGCCGTCGAGCTGCCGGAGGCCGCGCTGCCGGAGCTGTTCGCCCGTCAGGTACGGGCCACCCCGGACGCGGTGGCCGTCGTGGCGGGCGGCACCGAGCTGACCTACCGGGAACTCGACTCGCGGGCCAACCGCCTGGCGCGGGCCCTGATCCGCCAGGGCGTGGTGCCGGAGACGTCCGTCGCGGTGCTGCTGGAGCGCTCGGCTGATCTGGTCGTGGCGATCCTGGCGGTCATCAAGGCGGGCGGCGCCTACGTGCCCCTCGACTCGCGGTTCCCGCGGTCCCGCATCGACCTGATCCTCCAGGAGGCCGGGGCCGCGCTGGTGCTGACCGAGGACGTGCTGACCGCACTGATCCGGTCCGAGACCGACTCCTCCGATCCCGAGGTTCCGTGTGACCCCGGCCAGTTGGCGTACGTGATGTACACCTCCGGCTCGACCGGGCGGCCCAAGGGCGTCGCCGTCACACACCGTGACGTGGTGGCCCACGCGCTGACGCCCTGCTGGCGTGACGGCGGACACGAGCGGGTACTGCTGCACTCCCCCACCGCGTTCGACCTGTCGACGTACGAGCACTGGGTGCCGCTGCTCATCGGCGGCCGGATCGTGGTCGCCCCGCCCGGGCGGCTCGATCTCGACCTGCTGCACCACGCGGTCGGCGAGCACGAGGTGACCGGACTGTGGCTGACCGCCGGCCTGTTCCGCCTGGTCGCCGAGGAACGGCCGGGCCTGCTCGCAGGCGTACGCGAGGTGTGGACCGGCGGTGACGTGGTCTCCCCGGCCGCCGTCGCCCGGGTGCTGGCGGCCTGCCCCGGTATCACGGTGGTCAACGGCTACGGGCCCACCGAGGCCACCACCCTCGCCACCTGCCACCCGGTGCGCACCTTCCCCGAACACGCCGCGACCGTGCCGATCGGCCGGCCCATGGCGAACATGCGCGCCTATGTGCTCGACGACCGTCTGCGGCCGGTGCCGCCGGGCGTGGTCGGCGAGCTGTACCTCGCGGGGCTGGGCGTGGCCCGGGGCTATGTCGGCCGGCCCGGCCTGACGGTCCAGCGGTTCACCGCCGACCCGTTCGGGCCGGCCGGGAGCCGGATGTACCGCACGGGCGACCTGGCATGGTGGCTGGCCGACGGCACCCTGGAGTTCGCCGGACGGGCCGACCACCAGGTCAAGCTGCGCGGCTTCCGGATCGAGCCCGGCGAGATCGAGGCGGTGCTGGCGGGCTGCCCGGGCGTCGCCCAGGTGGCCGTCGTCGTCCGCGAGGACCAGCCGGACGACAAGCGGCTCGTCGCCTACCTGGTGGCCGCTGCCGAGGGTGCTCCGGAAGCGGGCGAGCTGTCCGACCGGCTGCGCCGCGAGCTGCCCGACTACATGGTTCCGTCGGCGTTCGTCACCCTCGACGTGCTGCCGTTGACCGCCAACGGCAAGCTGGACCGGGCCGCCCTGCCGGCCCCCGACTACGGTGCGCCGGGCGCCGGGCGCGGTCCCCGGACGCCGCAGGAGCAGTTGCTGTGCGACCTCTTCGCCCAGGTCCTCGGCCGGGAACAGGTGCGCATCGACGACAGCTTCTTCGACCTGGGCGGGCACTCGCTGCTCGCCGCCCGTCTGGTCTCCCGCGTCCGCGAGACCCTCGGCGTCGAGGTCGGCCTGCGCACGCTGTTCGAAGCGCCGACCGTCGCCGGGCTCACGGAGCGCCTGATCATGAACGATCCCGACGACGCGCTGGACGTGCTGCTGCCGCTGCGCACGACGGGGAGCCGGACACCGCTGTTCTGCATCCACCCCGGCGGCGGCATCAGCTGGTCGTACAGCGGACTGCTGAACCACATCGGCGCCGACTACCCGGTCTACGCCATCCAGGCCCGCGGCCTCGGCCGCCCCGAACCGCGGCCGGCGTCCTTCGAGGAGATGGCGGCCGACTACGTCGACCAGATCCGCAAGGTCCAGCCCGAGGGCCCGTATCTGCTGCTCGGCTGGTCCGCCGGCGGGCTGATCGCCCACGCGATCGCCTGCGAGCTCCAGGCACGTGGCGAGCGGACCGCGCTGCTGGCGATCCTCGACGCCTACCCGGTGAAGGACGTGACGTTCGAGGAGGTGCCCGTACCCACCGAGCGGGACGTGCTCGTCGGTGTGCTCGACTGCAACCCGGACGAGCTGGGCGACGGGCCGCTGACCTATGGCGAGGTCGCCGAGATCCTGCGCGAGCGGGGCAGCGCGCTGGCCGGACTGACGGGGCGGCAGATCGAGGTCGTCGTCCAGATCATGATCAACAACGCCAGGCTGGCGGTGGACTTCGTCCCCGGCAGGTTCGACGGAGACCTGCTGCTGTTCAACTCCACGATCGACCGCGGCGCGGACGACGCCGGGCCCGGCATCTGGCGCCCGTACATCGCCGGCCGGATCGAATCGCACGAGATCACCACCCGCCACGACCGGATGACCCAGGCCGGCTCGCTGGCCCAGATCGGACCGGTGCTGGCCGCCAGGCTCGCCGAGGCCACCGGTGACACCCCCACCCGCAACCAGGAGGACTGATTCCCATGACCAACCCGTTCGAGGACGAGGAGGGCACGTTCCTCGTGCTCGTCAACCAGGAGAACCAGCACTCGCTGTGGCCGCAGTTCGCGGACGTCCCCGCCGGCTGGACCGTCGCCCACGGCCCGGACGGCCACGCCGCGTGCCTGGAGTACGTCGAGCGGAACTGGACCGACATGCGGCCCAAGAGCCTCGCCGACGCCATGGACGCCCAGCGGTAGCGCGGCCGACGTTGACCTCCCCCGACACCCTGGACGGGGCCCGCGACGCCGCGGGCCCCGTCCCGCCCGGCGACCTCGCCGCGGCGCTCCAGACGCCCGAGGCCCGCCGGGACCCGTACCCGTTCTACGCCCGCATGCGGCGCGAGAGCCCGGTCCACCGCAGCGCCCAGGGCATCTGGTACCTCACCCGGTACGCCGATGTCGAGGCGGCCCTGGGAGACCCGCGGCTGTCCAGCGACCGGGACCGGATGACCCTGGCCTACAGCGCGCTCGGCGGCGACCTGAAGGCCTTCAGCAGGCTCACCGACCGGCTCGGCCGGGTGATGAGCAACACCGACCCGCCGGACCACGCCCGGCTGCGCAGGCTGGCCAACCGCGCCTTCACCGCCCGGCGGGTCGAAGCCCTGCGCGACGGCATCCAGCGGATCGTCGACCGGCTCGTCGACGAGGCGGTCGCGGCGGGACCGTCCATGGACCTGATCGAGGCGGTCGCCTCCCCGCTGCCGCTCTCCGTCGTCTGCGAGTTGTTCGGCATCCCGGCCGAGGACCGCCCGCAGGTCAAGAGCTGGTTCCGCCGCTTCGGCCGGCTCTCCGAGGACATCGACGAGTCCGAGGCCGCGATCGAGCAGTACGAGGAGTACCTCGCCCGGCTCGTCCGCCGGCGCCGGAGCGACCCGGGCGACGACCTGGTCAGCGCCCTGGTCGCGACGCAGGCGCGGGACGACCGGCTCACCGACTCCGAACTGCTGGCCACCTGCTTCGTCCTGATCACGGCGGGCGACGAGACCACCACCCACCTGATCGGCAACAGCGTGCTCGCCCTGCTGCGCCACCCCGGCCAGCTGGCCCGGCTGCGCGAGGACCCGGCGCTGATCCGCACGGCCGTCGACGAGCTGACGCGCTACGACACGCCGACCCAGGCGATCGTCCGGGTCGCGGCCGAGGACGTCGGGATCGGCGGGCGGACGCTGCGCGAGGGCGAGCTGGTGTACCTGTTCCTCGCCGCGACCAACCGCGATCCCGAGCGCTTCGAGGAGCCCGACCGGCTCGACCTGTCCCGCCCCGGCAACCGGCACCTGAGCTTCGGCAACGGCCCGCACTTCTGCCTCGGCGGCCCGCTGGCCAGACTCCAGGCGGAGGTGGCCGTCGGCACGCTGGTCCGCCGGCTCCCGCACCTGCGGCCGGCCGACGGGGCGGCCCTCGAATGGCGCCCCAACCCCCTGCAACGGCGGCTGACAGCCCTCCCGCTCAGCTACTGACCCATGAACGACGACGAAGGAGAACCGACCATGCCCCGAGAGTTCGAGGTCCGCCGGGAGCAGGATCTGACCGCCGCGCCCGAACAGGTCTGGCGGGCGGTCGCCACCGGCGCCGGCAACCTCGGCTGGCTGTACCCCATGGAGGTCGAGCCGCGCGTCGGCGGAAAGGTCACCCGGGCCGACGGCACCGTCGTGGCGTGGGACCCGCCGCACCACTTCGCCGTGCGCGTGGCCATGGACGACGGGTTCTCCAACACGCTCACCTACCGGATCGAGCCGCTCGAAGACGGAACCAGCCACCTGCGGATGGGAATCCACTGGGTGCACACGGGAGTCGTCGACGACTACTGGGACACCAAGGCGGACGCGGCCGAGAAGCACGTCGACTTCTACCAGCACGGCCTCGCCGAGTACCTGCGGCACTTCGCCGGCCGTCCCGCCGTCTACGTCAAGGCCGCCCGCGAAGAGCGCACCGACGACCCCGCCGACTTCGCCGCTCTGCGCCGGCGCCTCGGCCTCGCCGACGACGCGACCGTGGGCGACCGGCTGTCGCTCGACGTCCCCGGTACGGACGGCGGCGCGCAGGAGGTGGTCGTGGACTGGCTCAGCCCCGACTTCGTCGGCCTGCGCGGCCGGGACGCGCTGTACCGGTTCTTCAACGGCAGCTCCTGGAACTGGCCGATCTGGGCGGGCCACCACCTGTTCGCCGGGGACGCCGACGAACAGCAGGCCACCAAGGCGTGGACCGCCTGGCTCAACGGCGCCTGACCCGTCGCCCGACTCGACCGAAGGACCTCTGGTGGAAACAGTGCTCTACGCCGCCGAACTCGTCCAGCAGGACGGTGGCTACCGGCTCGTCGTACAGGACGTGGTGCGGGACACGGTCCAGGTCACCGCCGTCCCCAAGGCCGCGGTGGACAAACTCCCGGTCTTCCTGTCGGTGCTGAGTTCCAAGCTCGGCTCGGCATCGTCACGCGGCCGCTGGTAGCCCTCTTCCTACGGCACGGGGCCGGTGCCGTCCGGTGCGACAGCTCCCGGACGGCACCGGCCCCGCCGCGTCGGGGGTCAGCCCATGACGGTTCGGGAGGCGGCGCCCTCGGCCATGGGCCGCTTGCGGGAGAACGCGCCCAGGTTGATGACGACGCCGGTGTGTTCACCCGTGTAGCGCAGCGGATCGCCGTCGTGGTCGTGGCCGGCCTCGACGCGGTCGACCAGGGCGGCGAGGAACCGGCCCGCCAGGGGCGCGTTCTTGAACTGGTTGCCGCTCGTCCCCATGGCGACGTAGAAGCCGGCCAGGTCGGTGCGGTCGTAGAGAGGGGTCCAGTCGTCGGCGACGTCGTAGACACCGGCGATGCCGGTCGGCCGGTTCGGGACGCGCAACAGCGGGAACCGCCGTGCGGCCCGGGTCGCCTGGGTGTCGAACCGGGCGGGCGTCGGGTGCGGGTTGCACGCGTCGGGATCGTCGAGCCACTCCCTGGGGTCGCAGGCGGGCAGCGTGCTGCCGATGAGGACGTGTCCGCCGTGGGGGCGCAGGTAGGTGCCGAGGTCGGCGTCGGCCACGATGGGCCCGCTCCCGGCCCTGGCGCCGGCGGGACTCGACGAGGTGGTGTCGCCCCGGCGGGCCGGTGCGGCCACCTGATGGACCTCCTCGCGCAGCGGGCGCACCCCGACGGTGAACTCGGCTCCCACCCCGGCCGTCCGGTTGAACGCGCCCGACCAGGGCCCGGCGGCGTTGATCACCACCGGTGCCGTGATCACGGCGCCGTCGGCGAGCCGGACGCCCGCCACCCGGTCCCCGCGGCGCGGCACACCGACGACCGTGCGACGGAAGAGGAAGCGGGCCCCGCCGCGGGCCGCCGCGTCCGCGAGGTTCTGCGCGGCGAGCCGGGGGTCGTCGACGAAGCCCGCGTCGGGGGTGAACAGCGCGCCGAGCTCCCCTTCCGGGCCGGCGAAGAACTCCTCGTCGAGCAGGGGCCTGGGGGGGCCGTAGCGTCCCGTGTCGATGCCGGGGACCCGGCTGCGCAGCGTCGCGGCGTCCCAGCGCTCGTACGGCACGCCGGCCCGCTCGAACAGTGCGACGACCTCCGGCGTCCCGGAGCCCGGCGCGTCGAGGAGCACCGCTCCGGTCCGCCGGAACGCCGCCAGGCCGGGACCGCACCCGGTGCCCAGGTGCTCCGCCCACCGTGCCCAGCAGTGCCGGGACTCCCAGGCGGTGGCGACACCGTCCCAGGTGGAGTAGTTGAAACGGATGATCGCGCTGGAGGCGCTGGTGGATCCGTGGCCGACGCCGCCGGCCTTGTCGACGACCACCACGTGCCGGCCGGTGCGCGCCAGTTCCAGTGCCACCGCGGCACCGATCACCCCGGCCCCCACGACGACGGCGTCCGCGCCGGAGGGAAGCGTGTCCGGTTCCGTGGCCGTCATGAGGGCGGCTCCCCGGGAGTGCGCGGAGTCGGGCCGCCGTTCGCGTCCTGGTGAACGCCGCCGGCGTGGGGCGGGCGGTCGTCGGCGCGAGACGGGAAGTGGCAGGCCGTGCGGTGCGGCTGTGCGGCGGCGTCCTGGTGGGGGTCCCGGTTCGCGCAGACGTCCCGTCCGGGACGGTGGTTCGGCCCGACGGGGCAGCGCGGGTGGAAGCGGCATCCGGTCGGTGGGGACGCGGGGTCGGGCGCCTCTCCGGCGAGGAGCGGTTCCCCGGCCGGTCGTCGTCCGGCGTGCAGGCTCGGCACGGCGGACAGCAGCGTTCGGGTGTAGGGATGCCGTGGGCCGCGCAGCAGGCTCTCGGTGGGGGCGGTCTCGACGATCCGGCCGAGGTACATCACGGCGACGACGTCCGACACATGGCGGACGGCGGCGAGGTCATGGCTGATGAACAGCATGGCGAAGCCCATGCGTCGTTGCAGGTCCCGGAGCATGGTGAGGAGCGCCGCCCGGACCGACACGTCGAGAGCCGAGGTGATCTCGTCGGCGACGAGAACCGCCGGACCGACGGCGAGCGCGCGGGCGACGGCCACGCGTTGGCGCTGGCCGCCCGAGAGCTGCCGCGGCAGACGGCCGGCACAGCCGGCGTCGAGACCGACCAGTTCCAGCAGTCCGCCGATGCGCTGTTCGCGGCTGCGGCGCTCCAGCCGGACGAAGGCCCCGGCTGCTTCGGCGAGCGACTGCCGGACCGTCATGCGCGGGTCCAGTGCCGTGTCCGGGTCCTGGAAGACCAGTTGGACCTGTTGCCCGAGCCGGCGCCGATCGGCCGCCCGGCGCCCGCGGTACTCCCGTCCGCCGACCGTGATCCGTCCGGCGCACGGGCTGTCCAGTCCCACGACCGCGCGTGCCAGGGTGGACTTTCCCGAACCGGACTCGCCGACCAGGCCGACGGTCGTGCCCCGGGGGACCTCCAGCGACACCCCGTCCACCGCCGTGACCGGCCCGAACGGCCCGTCGTGGCGGACGGTGACGTCGTACAGCGCCAGTCCCGTCCCTTCCTTCATTTCTCCGCCTCCTCGGTCTCGTTCCGTCCGGGGCGCGGTGCCGACGGCAGCGGTCCCCAGCAGGCGACCTCGTGTCCCGGGCCGAGCGGGGACAGCACGGGGCTCTCCACGGCACACCGGTCCAGCCGGTGCGGACAGCGGTCGTGGAACGCGCAGCCCGGGGCCGCGCCGAACGGATCGGGCGGCCCTCCCTCGATGGTGGGCAGGGGGCGGTCGCGGTCCGCGGCCAGGTCCGGGACCGAGGCGACGAGCATCCGCGTGTACGGATGCCGTGCGCCGACCGCCAGCTCTCGGGCCGGCAGGTTCTCCACGACGGTTCCCCCGTACATGACGAGGACCCGGTCGCAGGCGTCGGCCACCAGGGCGATGTCGTGGCTGATGAAGAGGATCGCGGTGGCGTCGTCGCGCCGGACGCGGCGGAGCAGTTCCATGATCTGCCGCTGCACGGTGACGTCCAGGGCTGTCGTCGGCTCGTCCGCGATGACGAGGTCGGGCCGCATCATCGAAGCGGCGGCGATCGCCACTCGCTGGCGCTGACCGCCGGAGAGCTGGAAGGGGCGGGACCGCAGCAGCCGACGCCCGCCGGGCAGCGCGACCCGCCGGAGCTGGACCAGGGCCTGCTCGACGGCCTCGGCCCGAGGGGTGCCACGGTGTGCGCGCACGGCCTCCGTCATCTGGGTTCCGATGCGGAGCGAGGGGTTGAAGGCCGAGGCCGGGTTCTGGAAGATCATCGCCATTCCGGTCGCCAGCCGTCCGCGTCGCTCCTTGCGTGACGAGGACTCCGCGTCCGCGCCGAGGAACCGGTGGGTGGCCCAGGTCGCGCGGGCGCCGTCCGGCAGCAGATCGGCGAGGGCGAGCGCCGTCAGCGATTTGCCGGAGCCGGACTCCCCGACCAGGCCGACCATCTCCCCGCGCCGCAGCGCGAGGGTGACACCGCGGACGGGCCGGATCACCCCGTCCGTCGTGGGAAGGACGACCCGCAGATCCTCCACCTCCAGCACGTGGTCCGCGGATGCCGGGCGGCCGGCGCGTGCCGGGCGTGCCCCGGGCTCCTCCTCCGGGTGTGGGCGGGTGCGTCGCCCGGCGGCTCCGGCCAGCACCTCGCCGAGCAGTTGGAAGGCCACGGCGGCGTAGACGATGGCGATGCCGGGTGCCACGGCGGGCAGCGGTTCCGTGTAGACGCGGTCCAGCCCCTGGCTGAGCAGCAGCCCCCAGTCGTAGGAAGGGGGCTGCACCCCCAGTCCGAGGAAGCTGAGCCCCGACAGGGCCACGAGTGCCGAGCCCGCGGCGACCGTGGTGCTGAGCATCAGCGGTTCGGCGATGTGGGGCAGGACGTGGCGCAGGAGCAGCCGGTGGCGGCGCAGGCCCAGCACACGCGCCGCCGCCATGAAGTCGGTGCCGGCCACCTGGGCGGCGAGGGTCTGCGTGATCCGTGCGAAGCCCGGCGCGCAGGCGACGGCGAGTGCGCCCACCGCCCCGCCCGCGCCCGCGCCGAAGAGGGCGGCGAAGAACATCGCGACGAGGAGCGCGGGGAAGGCCAGCAGCAGGTTGATCAGGGCGCCCAGCAGACGGCGGGCGCGCCCGCCCACGACGGCGGTGAGCGCGCCCAGCGTGATCCCGGCCGCCGCCCCGAGGAGCGTGGCCGCGACCGCCGGCAGGAGGGAGAGCCAGGTCGCCGAGAGCAGCCGGGCCAGGAGGTCGCGCCCGAGGTGGTCGGTGCCGAGCAGGTGGTCCGCGGTGGGCCCCCGCAGCACCGCCGACGGGTCCGGACGGTCGGCCGCCCGCCCCCACGACAGCGCGCCGGCGACGGCCAGTACGGCGAGCGAGCCGAGCATCGCCAGGGTGATCACGCCCATGGGCGAGGCCCAGCCCGGCCGGGACGCCCGGGTCCGGCCGGGGGCGGCGCGCGAGGCGGAAGGGGAAAGGGAGGACAGCACCATCGGATCACGTCCTCCGGATGACCGATCGGGGGTCGAGCAGCGCGAGAGCGAGATCGACCAGGAAGTTCACCACGAGGACGGCCGAGCCCAGTACCAGGACCGACGCCTCGACGACCGCGTAGTCCTGCGCCGCCACGGACTGCGCCATCGCCGAACCGATGCCCGGCCAGGCGAACACCTTCTCGACCAGCACCGTCCCCGCGATCAGCGCCGGCAGGAGGTTCCCGGCGAGCGTCAGCGACGCGGTCAGCGTGTGCGGTGCCACGTGCCGCAGCCAGAGCGTGCGGGCGGGCAGCCGTTTCGCGCGGGCGGCACGCAGCTGGTCCGTCGCGAGGACCTTGAGCGTCTCCACCCGTACGATCCGCAGCAGGACCGCGGTCGGAGCGACCGCCAGCGCGAGCACGGGCAGCACGTACGACTGGGGTCCGATGTCCCCGGCCACCGGAAAGAGGCGCAGGGCGACCGCCAGTCCCGCGGTGAGACCCGCAGCGAGCACGAAGTCCGGCGTGCCCGCCAGCACGGCGGTCGTGGCGGTGAACGCCAGCTCCGACCGGGGCCGCCGCCCTCCGCGGGTCCACAGCGCGGCGAGCAGTCCCCCGGGGAGGGCGACGACGAGTACGCAGGCGAAGGCCAGGACGGCCAGCAGCAAGGTGGCCGGCAGACGTGCTCGGACCAGGTCGGCCACCGGCTCGCCGGTCACCAGGGAGACCCCGAGGTCGCCGTGGGCCAGCTGCCGCAGGTACTGCCGGTACTGCTCCGGGAGGCCGTGGTCCAGACCGAGTTGCCGGCGTTTCGCCGCCACGAGGTCCGGCGGGGCGTCCACGCCCAGTGCGGCCCGGACCGGATCGCCGGGTACCAGCCGGATCATCGCGAAGGAAGCGGTGACGACCACGCAGAGGGAGACCGTCAGCCGCACCGCGCGCCGGCAGCAGAACACCACCCACGGGTGGTGCCGGGCCAGGGCACCGAGCCGCGGGGACACGGTCGTCATGGGAGACCTCCTCGACTGGTGGCGGGCGGGCGTGCGGGGTCGGCCGCCGCTATCTGTGCAGGCGGATGCTGGTCGGCACGATCCGGCCGCCGGGCGCGACGGCGAAGGTCGTCCGGTAGCCGTACACCGTGCTCGTGCCGTCGGCGACGGGCAGCGCGTCGGCCGAGCGGAACAGCGCCGCGGCGGCCCTGTTCCAGTCCGCGCAGCTGGCCGTGCCCGCCGAGCGCAGCGCGAGGGCGACGGAGCGGTCGTAGGCGCAGTTGGCGACGTGCGCGAAGTTCAGTCCCCGCGACGGCGGCGGACCGGAGAAGTACGGGACGAGCTGCGCGGGCAGCGGTGGGCCCGGAGAGCTGCCGACCACGACGTCGAAGTCGCCGCTCTGGTACATGGCCTGCATCACCGCGTTGCGGCTCTCGCCGACGAGGTCGACGTCCGCGCCCAGCGCCTGCCAGGTGGCGGCCATCAGTTCGGCGACCGACGGAAGGGTGGAGCCGAAGTCGGCGCTGCTGAGCAGCCGCAGCCGCAGCGGTCTGCCGTGCTTCTCCAGCCTGCCCCGTGCGTTCTTCGTCCAGCCCGCGGCGCCCAGGGCCCCCACGGCGCCGCGTGAGGGCAGGTTTCCGCCGGCGATGTCGGCGTGGCAGACGGCGTCCGCCGCGGTGAGGTGGCTCGCGGGCGTGCCGTCGCCGCCGATCGCCACGTTGGCGAGGCCCTTGCGGTCCAGGGCGCCCACCAGTGCCCGGCGCAGCGTGGGATCGCTCAAGGGGCGGCCGGAGCGTTCGTTGAAGAAGGTCAGCCCCACCACGGTGGGCACCCGGGCGGTGGCCAGGCCGTGGCCGGTCAGCCGGGCACGGTCCGGGCCGGTCACCGCCGCGATGTTCACGCCGCCCGTGAGCAGCAGATTCGCCACCGTGGACTCTTGCGGCACCACCGACACCACGATCCGTTCGGGCTGTCCCGCGGCCGCGTTGGTCGCTCCGCGCGGCCCCCACGCGTACCCCTTGCGCCGTGTGAAGAGGTACGGACCTCCCGAGGTGTATCCGCTCAGCACGTACGGCCCGGTGCCCTGTGTGCTCCGGTCCAGCGCGCCGGGATCCGCCAGCCCGGCGGGGCAGACGACGGGCACCAGACCGATCGTCCGCACGACGAAGCTGTACGGTGACGCCATCCGCACCGACACCGTCCGTGCCGCGTCGTCGGCCGACACCGTGAAGGGCACGCCGGGCAGTGCCGCCCGGGCGCCGACGAGGCCGCCTCGGGGATCGCTCGCATAGCGCAGCGAGCGGGCCACTCCGGAGGCGGTGAGGATCGTGCCGTCGGAGCAGGTCACCCCCTTGCGCAGGGTGAAGCTCGCCGAAGTGGCTCCGGCCCGCCACTTCTCGGCCAGTGCGGACACCACGCTCCCGTCCGGCGCCATGGTGACCAACGAGTCGTAGGCATAGGGAGCCAGGGCGGAGCCGAACTGCGCGTAGGGGTGGAAGCCGGGGGTCTCGGAGGCGGTGGCGATCGTGACGGTGCCCCCCACGACGACGGGGGTGTGCGTCGACGACACGTCGCCCCCGCCGCAACCCGCCGTCAGGGCCGACGCGACGACGGCGGACGCCACCGCGGCCGACCGGGCCCTGGGAAACGACACGGTTCGGCGGTGCATGGTGCTCATCGTGCCACCGGGAGCGACGGCACCGGACCGGCTCCGCGGGGCCGGACACGAACGGGCCGGACTATTTCCCCCGTCCGAGTGAGGCCGCCCGGCGCGCGGTCCCCGTGCTTCCTGACGTGACGTCATGTCGGCGCGCACACTGGCGCCATGGCGAACGACGCAGTGGACTCTCCGGACGGCTCGGCGGCGCGGGAGGCCGACGCGATCGCGGCCTCCTACTGGGACTTCCTGCTCGCGCGCGAGCCGTCGCTGCGGACACGCCGCGGGCTGCCGGTCGAGTCGTTGCCGGGCGTGTCCGACGCGGAGGCCGACGAGCGCGCCGGGTTCGCGGCGGGGGTGCTGGACCGGCTGGGCGCACTGCGGCCCGCGGGGCTGCCCGGTCCCGCCGCCGACACCGCGGGCTTCCTCCGGGCACTCGCCGAACAGGAGGCGGCTGCCGGGCGCTTCCACTGGCTCACCCCCACCGCCACGCCGTACCAGCTCTTCCGCCTCCAGCAGTACGGCGACACGGTCTTCCGCCCGTTCCGCTTCGAGCACCGGGCGGACGCGGACCGGTATGTGTCCCTGGTACGGGACCTGGCCCGCTGTGTCGCGACGATCGCCGACAAGGCCGCCGGGCAGGCGGCACGGGGCTTCCGCATCCCGGCCCCGGCGCTGGCCGGGGTCCACACCACCCTCACCCGTCTGCGGGCGTCGGCGGCGGAGTTCGTCCGGGCGGGCGCCGAGCGGCTCACGCGACTCGACGCGGCGGGCCGGGGCCACCTGCGCGACGCGGTGGCGGGGCTCGTGGCCGCCGAGCTGGAGCCGGCGTTCGACCGCCTTCTCGCCCTCCTCGGCGACCCGGACTACGTCGGGCGGGCACCGCGGACCGTCGGATGGGCCCATTACCCGGAGGGCGAAGCGGCCTACCGGTCCTTCGCGGGGACGTACACATCCGGCGACACACCACCCGAACGCCTCCACGAACTCGGCCGGGAACACTGCCGCGAACTCAGCGAACGCATGCGGGAGATGCGCGGCGCGCTCGGCTTCGCGGGGACGGAAGCGGAGTTCCACGCACGGCTCGCGACCGAGCCCCGCCTGTACGCCGTCGCCCCGGCGGAGGTCGAGGCCCGCTACCGCGGACACCTGGACCGTCTCACGCCGCTGCTGCCGCGCTGGTTCGCGGTGCTGCCCCGCGCCCCCTACGGCGTGGCCCGCCTCGATCCCGCGCTGGAGGCGTCGATGACGTTCGGCTACTACGAACCGCCGAGCGTCGCGCAACCGGTGGGACGCTACCGCTACAACGCCTCGGACCTGGCACACCGGTCACTGCTCGGCGCGGCCGCGCTGATCTACCACGAGCTGGCGCCCGGACATCACTTCCACCTCGCCCGTCAGGCCGAGAACACCGCGCTGCCCGACCTGCGCCGCGAACTGGCGGTCTTCGACGGGTTCCAGGAGGGCTGGGCGGAGTACGCGGCGGGGCTCGGCTGGGAGATGGGGCTGTACGACGACCCGTGGGACGCGTACGGGCGCCTCGCCCATGAACGGTTCACCGCGCAGCGCCTCGTCGTCGACACCGGCCTCAACCTCGGGACGATGACTCTGGAGCAGGCGCGCGCCTTCATGCGCGCCCACGCGGCCGCCGAGTCCGAGGGACAGATCACGACCGAGTTGCTGCGCTACGCGACCGACATGCCGGGGCAGGCGCTGACGTACCGGGCGGGTCATGCGGAATTCACGGCGTTGCGGACGGCGTGCGAGAGCGCCGCCGGCGCGGCGTTCGACGTGCGCGCCTTCCACGAGGCCGTGCTGGCCGGCGGCACACTGCCGTTTCCCGCCCTGCGCCGGCGGGTGGCGAGAGAACTGCACGGGACGTCCGGCCGTCGGCAGCGGGCCCCGTCCCCCGGAGCAGGCCGGTGACTCCGGGTTCCCGCCGCCGCACGGCCTGAAGAGACCGTCACGCACGGCCTGAACAGGCCGTCACGCACGGCCCGTTCTACTCGAACGGGTGAAGGCCACGGCGGAACCGGTGGCCGTTCGCTCAACCCTGGATACTCTCTGTGATGAGGGGTGCGGGTGCGACGACACGAATCCATGCATGCCATCGCGGCCTTCCCGTCCTCCTCCCGTCGCCTGTTCGGTCATCGTCTCCTCGACGGAAGAGAAGGATCCCCTGCCATGCCGCCTGTCGTACCTTCTTTCCTGATCGGCCTGATCGCCGCGCCCCTGGTCAAGAAGCTGGGCAAACCCGTGCTGCGAGGAATCGTCAGAACGTCGGTGGGCCTGGGGATCGAGGTCAAGAGGGCCGTCCAGGAGGCCGGTGAGCAAATCCAGGATCTCGCGGCCGAGGCGACCGCCGAGCTGATCGCCGCCCGGATGACGCACGGCACCGAGCACGGCACCGACACCGGCGCCCCGCGGGCCGGCGGCGAGACCAAGGCCACCGGAAAATCCCGCGGCGCCGGTCCGGTCCCCGCCAAGGCGCACTGACGGCATGACCGAAGAGGGCGGGCCCCCGAGGAAGACAGGACAGATGTCAGCGACCGGAACACCCCTGTATTCCGCCGAACTGATCCAGGAAGGCAACGCCTACAAACTCGTCGTGACCGATCGCTTGCGCCACACCGTGCAGACCACGTACGTGTCCAGGAGGGTGGTGGAGCAGCTTCCCACCTTCCTCTCCAAGCTCGACACCCTGCACGTGGGCGGGCTCCGACAGCGATGACGGCGCACGACACGACAAGGTGGTTCCGTGTCCACCGGCGCACGGCGGACCCCAGGCTCCGGCTGGTGTGCTTCCCGCACGCCGGCGGCACGGCACAGCTGTTCCACGGCTGGCCCGCGCTGCTGCCGGAGGACGTCGAGGTGCTCGCGGTGCGGTACCCCGGCCGTCAGGACCGGCTCGCGGAAGCCTGCATCGAGGACATGGCCGCCCTGGCCGACGCGGTCGAGGACGCGCTGCGGCCCTGGCTCGACCGGCCGCTCGTGCTCTTCGGACACAGCATGGGCGCCTGCGTCGCCTACGAACTGGCCCTGCGGCTGGAGGCCCGCGGCATCGTCGCCGCCCACCTGCTGGTCTCCGCGCACGAGGCCCCTCACCGGGCCGAGCGCGCCGCACCGCACAGCGCCGACGACGAGACCCTGATCAGCCACGTCCGGCACCTCGGAGACCTGCACTCGGAGGCCTACGACATCCCGGAGCTGCGTGACCTGCTGCTGCCCGCCCTCCGCGCGGACTACCGGCTCGTCGAGGGCTACCGCCCCCCGCGTCCGGCCCCGGTCAAGGCACCGATCACCGCGTACGTCGGCCAGGACGATCCGAGTTGCCTGCTCGGCGGAGTCCTCGCCTGGTCCGAGCTCACCGCCCCGGGCTCCTTCGAGCTGCGCTCGTTCCCCGGGGACCACTTCTATCTCGTGACCCGGGAGGCGGAAGTGGTCGCGGACGTGGCAGCGCGCCTGGCGCGCACGTGCGGCGCGGACCGGGTCTGAGGGCGGTGTGCCGGGAGCGAAGACCGGGACGTCCACGGCACACACGCCCCGGCGGCAGCCCGTACGGCCGTACCGCCGCGCGCGGCCCGGCGGCGCGGTCGCGCATGGCGCGCGGCGGGTTTCCACGGGACGATGCCGGTGCCGGGCGCCGAGACGCGCGGTGTCCCCGGCAGCGGCCCTGACGGCCGGGACGGAGAGGGAACCATGCGACCGGGCACACGTGGCGCCGACGCGATACTCCGGCTGCTCGGCCGGGACTGGGCCGGGCTGGCCATCGCCCTGCTGCCGGCGGCCGCGGGCGCCTGGTGCGTCACCCTGGGAACCGGCTGGCGAGTCCTCGGCGGCGTGCTCTGCGCCCTGGCGCTCACGCTCGGTCTCGGGTCCCTCCGCCATCTGGTGCAGGTGGCCCGGGTACGGATGAGGTATCCGCCTCCCGGACGCATGGTCGACGTGGGCGGCTACCGCATGCACGTCCTCGCCGAGGGAGACGCCGGGCCGAGGCCCACCGTGGTCTGGATGCCGGGCGGCCACGCCGGCGGGTACGCCATGTACCGGCTGCACGCGCTGGCACGGGAGCGGACACGTTCGGTGCTGGTGGACCGTCCGGGCTCCGGCTGGAGCGACCCGGGCCCGTTCCCGCGTACGACGGCGGCCGAGGCCGTCGAACTGCTCACGGTGCTGGAGCGGGCCGGAGAGACGGGGCCGTACGTCTTCGTGGGGCACTCTTTCGGGGGACTGCTCATGGCCAATGCGGCCAGGCGCCGCCCCGACCTGACGGCCGGTCTGGTGCTGCTCGATCCCACTCCGCCCGATGTCGTCGCCTTCGGCCCGTCGCTCGCCACCCTGCGGCATGCCGCGCGGGACCAGACGGCCCTCGCGCTGCGCCATCTCTTCGGCCTCCACCCCCTGGTGCCCAGGGGCGCGGCACACGTTCCCGAGGACCCGGCGCGGGTTCTCGCCGTGATCGAGACCAGGACCAAGGCGAACTGCGCCGCGGCGTCGATCCTGCGCGAGCTGTCACCGGACGGCATCACCCGGGACGGCTGGCAGACGGTCGTGCACGACGGCGAACTGGGCTCGCTCCCCCTCCTCCTGGTGGCGCCGCGCGATCTGACGGGCGGTGACCGGATCTTCGACGCGGTCGGCGATCCGGCGGAGAACGCCCGGGTGCGGCACTTCTTCCTCACGGTGCGAGAACGCTTCCTCGCGGCCTCCAGCGCGTCCCGGAGGGTCTACACCCCGGAGGGGACCGGCCACGATTTCCCGGACCGCGTACCCGAGTTCGTCGTCGAGGTGGTGGGCTCGCTGCTGGACGGACACGGGCGCGGGGCGCCGGACCCGTTCTGATCCCGCTCCGCGGCCGCGGTCCGCTCCGGTGTGCCTCCGCCCGAACGAATGAAAGGCGTCGGCGTCCCAGGCGCATCGGCCGGGGTCCGATTACCGTGTTTTCCGGTGGGGGTGACATCGCTGCCGCGGCGGCGCCGGCCAGGCGATGCCGGCACCCGCGGCGGCGGCAGCCGTGCTGTGCACACAAGAGAGGGTTCCCACATGCCCCCTGTCGTTCCTCCCTTCCTCATCGGCCTGATCACGGCCCCACTGGTCAAGGCAGTGGGGAAAACGCTGGTACGGGGCGTCATCAAGACGTCGGTCGGCCTGACCTTCGAAGTCAGACGTGCGGCCATCGAGGCGGGTGAGGAGATCCAGGACCTCACCCGCCAGGCGGCTGCCGAGAAGCTGGCGAGCTCGGCTCGCACGCGTCGGGCGAGAGCCGACGGCGAGGCGACGGCGCAGAGCGCCGCCGCCGGCTGAGGACCGGCGGCGCACGGCGCGTGCCTGCCCGGCCCGCCCGCGTCCCGGGCGCGCCGCGGCGGGCCGGCCGGAGTTCCGGGCGAGGTACGGCGGGACTAGCCGGACCGGGTCGCCCGGGCGGCGTTGTTGTACAGGCGTCTCAGGTGCTTCGCCGCCGGGCAGGGGGAAGGACTGACCGCGCACTGGCGGCAGTAGCGCCGGTGGTCTTCGTAGTCCTCGCGTGCCTGGTCGACGGAGGCGGCGGTGGGATTCGGTGACTGCACGGGGGCTCCTGACGTGCAGGGCCGCGCCGTGCGCCGCGGGAGCGGGCAGGGGGGCGCCCTGCGGGGAGATGAGGGAGTGAAGGTTGCCTGAGGCTTTCGAAACCGGATGATGATCTTGTTACTCGCAGTACGCCAAGGCGGTCGTCCAGTACTGCCCTTAAGGGCTCCAGCGGTGCCCGCAAGCACTCATCACCCGACGCGGCGGTCATGCCCGCCCCCGCGGGCCGGACGGCTCACCGGGCGGCGCCGGCGACTCCACCGCCCGCGGCCTCCCGGGCGGCGCGGGCGACCCCCTTCCCCGTCCCTTGGTGCAGGGTTCGTGCCCCAACAGCCCTGGTTCGGCCCGGACGGGCGTGGCCCGCCGGGCGGGTTCCTAGCCTGGCCGTCGTGCTGTCGGCCGAGCGGCGTCGGTCGCCGCGTCGGCGCGTCCGGACAGCATCTTCACCAGCCGTCCCTGGAGCCCGACGTCATGGCTGCCCACCGTGTTCTTGCTTCCCCCGGGTCCGCACGGCCGTCCCGGGGGGCGTGGCGCCCCGGGGAGGGCCGGGCGGCACGCCCGGCGGCTCCCGAGGGGCTGCTCCCCACCCCTCCCGACGACCGGGAGAAGTACTCCTACGTCGTACGCCGCACCTGGCTGCTCAGCCTCACGTCGTTCGTCGGGTTCGTCTGCGTCGCCTACAGCCAGATCGACTCGGCCCGGCACGGACCGTGGATCTGGCTGTTCACTCCGGTCCTGCTGCTGTCCGCGCTGGGCTTCCTGATATCGCTCAGACTGGACCTGTTCACTCCCGACTTCGACCTGGAGGCCCACCGCGCCCTGGTGCGCTCCTGGTCGCCGCGGGAGTACCCGTCGGTCGACGTCTTCCTGCCGGTGTGCGGCGAGCCCATCGCGGTGCTGCACAACACCTGGACGCACCTGCGGCGGCTGGCCGAGACCTACCCCGGGCAGGTCACCCCCCTCGTCCTCGACGACTCCGACAGCCCGGAGGTCGCCGCCATGGCGGACGACTTCGGTTTCCGCTATCTCGTGCGGCCCAACCGCGGCTGGTTCAAGAAGGCCGGCAACCTGCGCCACGGCTTCCAGCACTCCGACGGCGAGTTCGTCCTCATCCTGGACGCCGACTTCGCCCCCCGGGCCGACCTCCTCGACGAGCTGCTGCCGTACATGGACGCCGACCCGAACGCCGGGATCGTGCAGTCCCCCCAGTTCTTCCGCATCCTGGACCAGCAGAACTGGATCGAGCGCGGCGCCGGTGCCGTCCAGGAGCTGTTCTACCGGTCGGTCCAGGTCTCCCGGCAGCGCAGCGACGGCTCGATCTGTGTCGGCTCCTGCGCCGTCTACCGGCGCACCGCGCTCGCCGAGGTCGGCGGCACCAGTCTGATCGAGCACTCCGAGGACATGCACACCGGATTCGATCTGCGGGCCCGCGGCTGGGACCTGCGGTACGTGCCTCTCGCGCTCGCGACCGGGCTGTGCCCGGACACCATCGGCGCCTACTACAGCCAGCAGTACCGCTGGTGCATGGCGTCCATGAGCATGCTGGGCAGCCTGGAGCACTTCTGGCGGGTGCGGATGCGCTGGGTCAGCCGTCTGTGCTACGTCTCCGGGTTCGTCTACTACATCGAGTCGGCCCTGATGATCTTCACCGGTCCGCTGATCGTGTGCGTGCTGCTGCTGTTCTTCCCCGAGCAGATCAAGTTCACCGACATGTGGCTGCTGCTGCCGGGCATGGTGTATCTCGTCGTCGTCTACCCGCTGTGGCACCGCAGTCCCTACCGCCTGGAGGCGTGGGCGACCCGGGTCCTCTACAGCTGGTCGCACGTCTTCGCCGTCTGGGACGTGCTGCGCCGCCGCGCCATGGGCTGGCAGCCCACCGGCGCCGGCGGCGCGCGGCGGAACAACGTCCGGCGCCTGTGGATCGGGATCTGGGCCTGGACCGTACCCGTCACCGCGCTCTGGATCGGTGCCGCCGTGTGGCGGATGGACACGATGATGCCGGAGGACTTCGCCCTGCCGCTCGGCTCCGGCCTCTTCTACGCGGCGGCCGTGCTCCGCCTCCTGGTCCTGCCCCGCCCCGAGGAGCCCGCGGGCGCGGCCGGTCTTCCCGTCGCGGCCGGGGGTTCCGCGTGACCTCCGTCGGGCGCAGGAGCGCGCTGCTCTGGGCGCTCGCCGCCGGGGTCTCCTCGGCGGCGGGCTGCGCCCCGAGCCGCACGGCGCCGATCGGCGCGGGCGGACAGGGGCCGCTGGCCAGGACCGCGCCGTACCTGCCGTTCGACGTCACCTGGATGATCCGGCCCAAGCACGGGCGCAAGTACCTCGGTGTCTCCTTCGCCGGGGGCGCCACGACCGGGGGCGTCCTCGACGCCTGGGCGGGCAAGGCCGGCAAGGCGCCCAACCTGCTCTCCTACCGCCTCGCCTGGGGCGACCGCTTCCCGGCGGACGGGACCCTGGCGGTCTGGAAGCGCAGGATCCTGCCGTACCTCGTCTGGGAGCCCTGGAGGACGGCGCTCCGGGACATCGCCGCGGGGCGTGACGACGCCTACATCCGGCGCACCGCGCAGGCCGTCCGTGACCTCAACGTGCCGCTCGCGCTCGGGTTCGCCCCGCAGATGAACGCGGACCGGTACCCGTGGGGCACCCGCAAGGCCTCCCCCGAGGAGTTCGTCGGCGCCTGGCGGCATCTCCACGACCTCTTCCAGGACACGGGCGTGTCCAACGTCATCTGGGTCTGGAGCCCCTCGGCGGCCGACCCCGTCCCGGCGGGGCGGTTGCGGTCGTACTACCCGGGTGACGCCTACGCCGACTGGCTGGGCCTCGTCGGGTACTACACCCGGAGCGGACCGCGCACGTTCGACACCGTCTTCGGCCCCACCATCGAGAAGGCCCGGACCTTCACCCGCAATCCGGTGCTCGTCGCGGAGACCGCCGCGGAGCCCGGCGCCCGCGAACCCGCGGACATCAGGGATCTGGTGCGCGGGGTGACCACCCGCCAGGACGTGGTCGGCTTCGTCTGGTCCGACGCGGACCAGCGGACCGGCCGGCGGCCGGACCGGCGGATCGACAGCAGCCCCGAGGCGCTGGCGGCCTTTCGCCGAGGTGTCGCCGACCCGCGCTTCGGCTTCGATGTGAGGCGCCCGTGACGACCGCAGAGGACCCCGTGGTCGCCGTCCCCGGCCGTGCCGCCGAGACGTCCGCCACGCTCCCCGCCGGCCCCGGGACGCCCGCGCACCACCAGCCCTTCGACCCCGAGTCGACGCTGCGGCTGCGGGTGCCGCCCGCCCGGAGCCGGGAACCCGCGCCCGGGTACACCTTCGACGAGATCACCCGGGCGGACTGGGTGCTCGGTCCGGTTCCGGACCGGGGCTGGTCCGCCGCGCCGGGTGCCCGCCGGACCTGGGTCAGCCGTGCGCTGCTGGCCTGTCTGCTGCTGGTCCAGGCGGTCCTGTCGCTGCGCCTGCACAACACCGCCTTCGAGGACGAGGCGCTCTACATCTACGCCGGGCACGCCATGATCGGCCACCTCTTCCACGGGGCCCCCGACTACGGCGGCTTCAGCAGCTACTTCTCCGGCTCCCCCGCCCTCTACCCCGTGCTCGCCGCCTGGGTGGACTCCGTGGGGGGACTGACCGCGGTACGGCTGATGAGCCTGGTCTTCATGCTGGGCGCCACCGGTCTGCTCTACTCCTTCACCCGCATGCTCTTCAACGAGCGGACCGCGCTCTGCGCGGCGGGGATCTTCGCCGTCTGCCAGTCGACGCTGTTCCTCGGCTACTTCGCGACCTACGACGCGCTGGCGATCCTCCTGCTCGCGCTCAGCGCCTGGGTCCTCGTCCGGGTCGCCGCGGGCCACTGGGCGCTGCCGCTGGCCGCGGCACCCGTGGCCGCCCTCGCGGTGGGGGTGAAGTACGCGTCCGCGCTGTTCCTGCCGACCGTCGCGGCCCTGCTGCTGCTGGCCGCGTACCGGCACCTGGGCGGGCGTCAGGCACTCCTGCGCGCGGCGGTCTTCACCGCCGGTGTGACGGTCCTGCTCGGCATCGGCCTGGCCACCACCGACTACCTCCAGGCGATCCGGAGCACCACCACCGATCGCGCGCACGGCGCCACGTCGGTCCCGACCATGGCGTGGGACTGCTTCCGCTGGGGCGGCCTGATCTTCGTCCTGGCCTGCCTCGGCACCGCGCTGTACGCGCGCCGCGACCGCCTCGGCGAGGTCCCGGGCGGGCGCCGGACGGCTCCGGACACCCGGTGGCGCCTGGCCCTGGGGGTCGTCCTCACCGGCACCGCGCTGCTGGCTCCCGCGTACCAGATCCACCTCCAGACCAGCGTCTCGCTGCACAAGCACATCGGGTACGGCCTGCTGTTCGCCGCCCCCATGGCGGGCGTGGGCGTCAGCCGTCTGATGGGGGCTCACTTCAGGTTCCCGCAGGCGGCCATCGCCGTCGGCGTACTGGCCCTGACGCTCGGCATGTCTCAGTCGGCCCAGAACTACGGCATCTGGCCCGACAGCACCTATCTGATGCCCGAACTGGCGAAGAACGTCCGGCCGGGGCAGAAGTGGCTGGGCCAGCCGCACGAGGCGCCCGTGTACTACCTCAGCCGTGCGGGCCTCACCGACTACACGTACTGGACCTCGATCTACTACATCGACTACACCGGACGCCAGGGCCGCCACCTCATGGGTCCGGAGGGCTACCGGGCCGCGATCGACGACGGCTGGTTCGACGGCGTCGTGCTGGACTGGAACGACCAGCCGGGGGACGTCCAGACGCTGATCCGCGGCGAGATGCGCACCAGCGGCAGGTACCGGATGGCCGGCGCGCTCACCTACCGGACCTCCGTGGGCACGGGCCACTTCGAGATCTGGCTCCGCGTCCCCGCCGCGCACCGGCGCTGACGGGCGGCGGCCCGCCGCGTCCGTGCCCGTCCGGGCACAGTCCCTGCACGGACGGGCACGAGGTCGTCGTGCGCGCTCCTCGGCCGTGCCGGGCGTGCCGGGCGTCTATATCATCGGCCCGGACGTCACGCCGGAGGCCGAGGGCAACGGCGGGGACGAGCGGGACCCCAGCACGACGACGGAGATGCCGCGCATGAATCGCAGTCAGGCGACCGGATCGGTCGAGGCCCGGCCGGTGTCTCCCGCCGCCGCGGCCGGTGCCCCCCGGGGCCGCCTCCGGCGCCGGCCGTTCGCCCGGGGCACCCGCCCGCACACCGGCGGCGCGTTCGCCCACGGCCGTTCCGCGCGGTGGCGGAGAGGAACTTGATCTCCGGCAGCAGGGAGGGCACCGGTACGGCCGGGAAGAAGCGGCCGTGGCTGGCCCCGAGGGCCCGGTCCGCACCCCCCGTCGAACGCCGCGTGACACCGCCGGCCGAGCTGGCGGTGCGACGCGTCGGCGCCGCCTGGCTGGTGCACCCGGCCACCGGCGCCGACCGGCGGTCCCTGCTGTTCGCCGCTGGTCTCGCGGCCGACCCCGCGTACGCGGTCGTCGTGGTGGACCTACCGCCGGACACGGCGCTGGACGCGGTGGAGGAGGCCCTGGCACAGACGGTGCCCGCCGGTCCGCGCGGCCTGCGGCTGGTGTTCGGCAGACCCCCGTCGCGCGGGCCCGCCGCCGCGGGACGCCGGCTGGCCGGGCGGCTGGGGCAGGACGTGGTCGTCCCGGACGGGGTGCTGCTCCCCTCGGCCGGGGGCGCCCTGTTCATCGGGGCGGACCGGGGCCGCGGCTGGGTGCTCTGCACACCGCAGGGCCAGGAACGGTACGTGTCCCGCCGCTTCCCCCGGCCCGCCTGGGACGAGACCCTGCCGGACCGGCCCTGGCCGGTGGGGGCGAACGCCGTGGCCGAACCGGTGAGCGCCGGGGTGTGGCTCCGCCCCGCGCGCGAGGACGCCGCCCAGCACCGTCACCGCCGTACTCTGGCCGCACGCCTGCGCGGCCGGAGCGACGCGGCCACGGTGGTGATCGGCACTCCCGACGCTCCGGAACCGACGCCCGAGGACATCGCACGCTTCTGGCGGAGCCTCCCCGAGGACACCAGATCCACGATGCGCGTCGTGCTGTCCGGGCAGGTGCGGACGCCCGGCGGCCGTCCCTTCGGCGAGACCCTCGCCGCCCTGACCGGCGAGCCGGTGCACCTGTACAACGGCTTTCCCACCAGCGACCCGGTCGTCGGCCGCGCGCCGCAGGACGAGGTCCTGTTCACGGAGTGGGACGGGACTCCGGGACGTCCCCTGTTCGCCCGCGAGTTCCTGCATCTGCCTCCCGAACCGGGCGGGCCGGCCGACTCGTTGCTCGCGGTCGACCACCGCTGGCCCCTCGACCATCTGCCGATGCTCCGCCAGGGCCTGTACCGCGGCGGGCCCGGCGTGGTGCTGGAGGTGCTCCCCTGGGGCCTGTGGATACGGCCTTCCGTCGAGCCGTCGTCGGCCGACGAGGTACGCGCCGCCGCCGCCGACCCCCACCACGAACTGATCCTGTGCGACGACAGCGTGCCCCAGGCGCTGCCCCGCGCGCAGCAGCTGGCCGAGGACGTCGTCCGGCGCCTGCCCCCGGAGACGGGTCTGCTGGTGCGGGTGCTGACCGCCGGCCGGCCGTGGGGCGTGGCGGCCGGCCGCCCCGGGCGGCCGGCTCCGCCCCCCGTGGCCGCCGGATCTCCGCCCGGCGCGGGCGAGTCGCGCCCCGAGGAGGCGGGGGCGCCGGAGCAGGAGCCGGAGGGGGTGACGGCGGAGCAGGAGCCGGAAGGGGTGACAGCTGAGCCGGAGCCGGAAGGGGTGACTGCTGAGCCGGAGGGGGTGACGGGCGGTCCGCCCGGCGGTGCGGGTTCCGCCAGGGACACCGCCGTCGTCGCCCTCGCCCTCCGGCGCAACCCCGAGCTGGGCAGAGACCACGCACCCGAGGCCGTCCTGGCGGGACTCGTCGCCGCCCGCCTCCAGCTGACCGTGCACGGGCGCCACGCCGGCCGGGCACAGGGGGCGCCGGGCGGCGAGGTGCCGCCGCCGACCGCTGCCGCCCTGGAGGGGCTGGCGCTGCTGCCCGCGCACAGCGGCGTGGTCGCGCTGCGCACCGACCTCGCCGAGACCGAGACACAGTGGTACGGCACACACCGTCAGGTCGTCGAAGACGGCGTGTGCTCGGCGTCCCTGACCGGCAGCCCCGGGAGCCCGGGCAACACCGACATCGTCATCCGTTCGGTCACCGGCCGTCGTACGGCCCTGCTGGAACCGGAGTTGCCGGACCGGGTGCTGTTCGCGCCGGGGACGCGCTTCGAGGTCCTGGAGGTCCGGGTGCGACGGGGCGAGCGTACGGCCGTGCTGATGCGGGAGCTTCCGGCGGGCTCGCCGGGGAGCGGTCCCGTGCGGACGGTCGTGCGGGAACTCGAAGAGGCCCTGCGCGTCTGGCGCGCGGACGAGCGGAGCGGTCTCGTGCGGAGCGGCGCACGGGACCCGTTCGCCCGGCCGCCCGGCCTGGGCAGCGGGGTCCCGGCGCCGGACGGGACCGGCGCCGGGGACCGCTCGGCCGCGCTCAGTGAGCGGTTCCGCTGACCCACAGGGTGGTGCCGTCCTGCTGGATCACCACGTTGCCGTCGTCCTGGAGCACCAGTTCGGCGCCGTCGTGTCCGGCGGTCCCGGACGACCAGGCCGTCTGGTCGTCGCGGGTGTAGACGACGAGGTGGCCGTCGGCCTGGAAGACCGCCTTGTAGCCCCGGCCCTCGGTGTGGGAGGACCAGCGGATCGTGCCGTTCTCGTCGGCGACGACCAGGTTGCCGTCCTCCTGCATGGTCAGGCGGGCCCGGTGCGATTCGATCGACGCGCCGGGCTCCAGGACCCGGGTGGCCTCGACGACCAGTCCGCCCGTGGCCGGCGCCGTGGCGGTCTGCCCGGCGGAGGTCGTGGCGGTCTGCCCGGCGGAGGCGGACGTGGCCTGCGCGGCGGGGGCCTGCTGGGCGCCGGGGGTGCTCTGGGCGGCCGGTGCCGTCGGGGTGCCCGGGGTGCCCTGGGCGGTCCGTGTGTTCTGACCGGCCGGTGCTCCCTGTCCGCCCACGCCGAGGGCGGCGACGGACGTGGGCGGATCCTCGGGGGAGGTGGTGGCCGGGGAGGCCGCCGGCGGGGCCTCGGCGTGGGCCGCGGTCGTGGCGGGGCGCGCGGCGGCGCTGCCGCCTCCCGTGGTGGTCCGGGCGATCTGGACCGTGGCCGGGGTGGTCGGCCGGTGCGCTTCGCCGCCGGCCACGGGGTGGCTCTCCCGGCGCGGAGGCGCGCCCCCGGCGAGGGCCGTCGGGGCGTGCGGCGCGGCCGGGGGCGTGGGCGAGACCTGGGGGTGCGGGGCGCGTATGCCGGGGCCCTGGAAGGACTTGTGGGGGGACACACGGATGCCGGAGGCCGACGGGGCAGGCGTCGAGGAGGAGGAAGAGGCGGAAGAGGACGCGGAGGAGGAAGTGGCGGAGGGTGCGGGGGACGAGGCGGACGGCAGGGAACGCCCGGTGGTCTCGGGCTCGGGATGGGTCGGCACGTCGATGACGAAGTTCGGGTTGGCCGTCCCGGGCGAGGGGGACTTCTGTCCGGACGCCTCGAAGTCGGTCTCGTTGTCCTGGTCGTTGTGGCTCAGCGCCAGCGGCAACGCGACCAGCACCGCTCCGGCGACCGCCGCCGCCGCGAGCAGCGGCCGCTGACTGGGCTTGGCGTTGCCGGCCGGCGCGGCACCCTCCGCCGTACCGCCCTCCGGGGCGGACCCTCCTCGGGCGGGCCGGCGCCGGTCGCCGGTCGCCGGCCGGCCGCCGGGCTGCGGTCCCTCCTCCGGGCGGTGCGGGCCCGCGTCGCGGAGTCCGACGGCCGCCGCGCCGCCGCCGGCCGTCCGGGCGGCCGCCCCCGAAGCCCTGCGCCGCGGCTCCTCGGCGGCGGGGGCGGCGGGGGCGGGGTCGGGCGGGGTGGACAGGACGACGGCCCGCCGCATCCTCAACTGCTCGGTCGCTTCCGGCTGCGCTCCGCGCCTCGGCGTCCTGCGCTCAGCGGACATGTTCTTCTCCTCTGTGGTGGGTGCGTCCGGCACGGCGAGGCCGGTCGGCGTGGTCAGGCGCGGCTGTCCTCGTCCCGGGGCCGTTCGGCCAGCTGTCCGGCGAGCCGGAGCGGCCACGACGCGGCGGCGCCGTCGCCCGGGGCCCGGTCCACCGCCTGTGCGAGGGCCGTCAGAGCGCCCTTGTCCTGGGCCTCGTGCCGGCCCGCACGGGCGGCGGGGTCGCCTTCGGCCACCTCGCGCAGCAGTACCGTCATGGCTCCGGGCCGCCCCCGTGTCCCCAGGACCCGGAAGCGCGTGCCGGGGGCGAAGACGACCTCCTCGCCGTGCCCCGTCGCGGGATGCGAGGCGAACAGTCCGCGCACGCGCCGCCCGGTCACCGACCAGATGAGATACCGGTCCGCCGCCGACGCGGGAGCCCCCTCCAGGGCCAGCGTGCCGACGGGCCCCGCCTCGCGCAGTTCGCTCCCGGGGGCCGGTGTCGTCGCGTCCGCCGGGAGGACTCCGGCGTCACGGACGACGACCCCTCGGTACGAGGGCAGTCTGCGCAGACCGGACGCCAGACAGGAGAGGAAGGGCAGTGCGTCGTCGGCCCCCACCGCCAGCCGTCGCTCCAGCCACCGCCAGCCGAGCGGACCGTCGTCGAGGGTGAGGAAACAGCGCACCGCGATCAGGTCCGCGTACGCCTCCTCGTCGTGGCTGTACGCGCGCAGCCCCGGCAGCACCATCAACGCCCTTGAGACCGCGGCCTGTTGCTGCCACCACTGCTCACCGCCCAGTGCCTGGAGCGCCTGCCGGTCGGCGGGGCCGCTGCGGTGCAGCGGGGTGACACGGACGGGGCGGGCGGCCCGGCGCATCGGGGCGGCGTGCGCGGGCGGCTCCTGGGCGGCGGCCTGGAGGGACGTCGGCGGGCGCTCCGGGACGGCGGCGGGCCGGTGGGGCACCTGCGGCGGCTCCTGGGCGGCGGGCCGGTGGGGCACCTGCTGGGGCTCCTGGGCGGCTGGCCGGGTGGGTGCGGGCGACGACAGGGGGACCACGGGCGGCGACGAGGGTGTCACGGGCGCCACCGGAGGCGGCGGAGAGGCGGCCGGGCCCGGAGCGGGGACGGGAGCGGGGCGGGGAACGGCGGCCGGGCCGGAGGCGGGGGCGGCGGCCGGGGCGGGAGCGGGGGCGGCGGCCGGGCTCTGGGCCGGGGCCTCGCGGGCGACCTGCCACGGGACCGGTACCGAACGGCCGCCCGGTCCGCCCACCGACCGGCTCGCGGCGCGTGCCTCGGCGAAGCCCGGAGGCGCCGGGGCCCTCCGGGTGGCGGACCCGGACACGGCCGGAGCGTCCACGACAGGGGCGTCCACGACCGGCGGCGCGGACGGGGCGGCCACGCGCCGGATCCGGACGCTCATCGGCGTGGTGTGCCAGGGCGCTTCGGCGGCGGGGGTGTCCGCGTGCGGCGCGGCCGGGGACGCACCGCGCGGCTGCTCCGGTACGGCAGCCTCCCGCGCGGGGCCCTCCTGCGCCGTGCCGTCCTTCGCCGGGGCCTCCGCCTCGGGACCGGCGGCCGTGTCACGGGTGTACTCCAGGGCGACGCCCCGTCGTTCGGTGACCTGCCGCAGCGAGCGCCGTCCCTGCGGGCTGCAACTGCCGAGCACATGAAGGGTCGTCCGCGCCTGCGCGGACGGGTCGAGCCGCTCCATCAGCGATTCGAGCACGGGCCACAGCCGGTCGTCCAGCCGCTGCCCGGGCGCGCCGACGTGGACCATCATCGTCTCGCGCGCGAGTGCCCGCCGGGACGCCTCCGCGGGCACCACGCCGTCGGACCCCACCCACAGTCCGGCACGGGTGACGGCGACCTGCCACAGGGCGTCCAGCATCAGCACGCCGTCCTGGGCGGCGGCCGCCAGTCCGGTCACGGGGGGCCGCCAGCGCAGGACGCGCGGCGCGGGAGCGGGACCGCCGTGCGCCGGGAGACAGGCGACGGCCTCCACGTAGGGCCGCCACGACGGTTCCCCGTCCGCTCCGATCAGCACCACGGCCCAGTCGGCCCCCGTGCCGTCCGCTCGCTCCAGCAGCGCGGGGACCCCGCTCACCACCTCCACCTCGGTGCCGAGCAGATCGGCGGTCTCCTGGCCGGCGCCCAGGAGGTCGCGCCCGTCCCCGGGAACGAGGCGCGCGGTGGCCCGGGCCCGGGAGGGCAGCAGGGCCAGCAGCTCGGCGAGGGCGCGGGCGGGGACGGGGGGCGTGCCGGGGGTGCCGACCACCACGGCGAGCCGGTGTTCGTCGACGGGGATCGAGGCGGCGACGGACCCTTCGGCGTCCGGCACCGGTCCCGCCGCCCTGATCAGCACCCCCGCGGGCACGGGTTCGACCACGTGTCCGCCGACGGCGTCGGGCGTCAGGCGGGCCGCCGCGTCCTCCCAGCTCGGCACGGGATGGCGCAGCCCGAGCGGCCGGGGACCCAGGCCGGGGCTGAACTGCCACCAGCCGTCCGGTCCGACGGGTGTGAAGAGTGATCCGTCGGGGGCGACGACCACGGGACCGGCCGGGGCGATGACCTCCAGCCCCCAGGTGTCGCAGACACGCCTCGCGGGTGCCGGCCGCCCCGGCAGGTCGGCTCCCGCGCCCGCCCAGAGCAGCCGCACGCCGGTGACGCCGGACCGCCGGAACCCGTCGAGCACCGGCGCGAGCCGCTTCCACAGCTCCGGGGAGTCCGCGAGGCTCGCGGCGACGACCACGGTGGCCTGGTCGGGCTCCCCGTTGCCGAGTGCCTCGACCGTCTCGGCGAGCCGCGCCGATTCGCCGGCGTCGGACGCGAGCAGGTGGACGGGGGCGTGCGGGGTCCGGCGTGCCGGGCCGCCGAGTCCGGGCACGAGCGTCCGCAGGGGGCCGAGGCCGGCCGTCCATCGCCTCACAGGCCGTCACCCGACGCCTCGGTACGCCTGCCGGTCCCGTCGGTCCGCTCCGGGCCGGTGGGCCGGTCAGGGGTCTCGCTCATGCCCTTCTCACTGGTCGCCGTGGCTTCGGTCCCGTGCTGCGCTTCCCCGGGGCGGAGGTGTCTCCCGGCACCGTTCATCGCAGCAGGGGCGGCCACCGGACCGCAAGGCGGCCGGCCTCTCCGTGCCCTTTCGGACGGTCGCTCGTGCACGAGCGGACACGGCCTGCTCCGCGGTGGGCGTGGGCCGTTCGGTCCGGTGCCGACGCCGCGCGCGATGACCGAAAAGGCGGAGTGAGTGGCCCGCCGGGCAGACGGCCCGGCGGATCGCTGCGGTGTGCCGTCCGCGTCTCCAATGATCGGCCCGGCACGGCGTCCGTCCCGGAGCACCCCGGGCCCGACGGGCGTGACCGGGCTGCCCGCCCGCCGGGGCCCGGGTCCCGGGCCACGGACCGATCCACAGCACATGAGACCGACCAGGAGATTGCGTGTCCCAACGGAACCGGATCATCGCGGGCGGCGCCGTCGCCCTCGTGACCGTCGTCTTGGGAGGTGTGTCCTTGGCGCTGGCCGACAACTCGGTCAGCGACCAGACCATCTCCGGCCGGATGACGTACTACAACGACAGCGGGTACGGCGCCTGCGGCAGCGTGGTCGACGCGGCCAGCGAGGACCTCGTGGCGGTGTCCCACGAGTGGTGGACGTCCGCCGATCCCAACCAGGACCGGCTGTGCCGGGGAGTCGACGTCCAGGTGTCGTACGAGGGCAAGACGATCACCGTGCCCGTCAAGGACATGTGTCCCTCGTGCACCGCCGACCACATAGACCTCAGCCAGACCGCGTTCCAGAAGCTCGCGCCCCTGGAGAAGGGGCTCGTCACGGGCATCACCTGGAAGTTCGTCACCGACGACGGCAGCGCCATCGAGACCCCGTCCGCTTCCCCCGGACCCACGGGCAGCGAGGTGCCGGCGTCGGGCGGGCCGGGCGGCGCGGGTTTCCCGTCGCGGTACGCGGCCCCCTAC
>NZ_JAINRE010000064.1 GCF_020400595.1 Streptomyces naphthomycinicus
GCGAACTTGATGTCGATCAGGACGTCGAACTCGCCGACCGCGCGTCGCTCGATGGTGGTCCGCTCCAGCGGGGCCTTCGCGGCGGGCGCGGCGTATGCGGCAACAGTGGTCATGCCGGGGATCTCCTAGCGGGGGGTAGCGTGCCCGGCCGCCTTCCGGCCGGGCACGGCGTCCAGCCTGCCGCGCCCCCGGGCCCCCGCCCAGACCACGCCTTTGCGTACGACTGCCGTGCCTACCACCGGCGGGGTCAGGCTGCTGGGCGTACGACCAGGAATACTGGACGTATGGACAGCAGGGACGAGCAGCCGGGCGCAGCGGCCGCCACCGGCCGGCCCCTGGACCGGCGTGCGGAGCTGAGCGAGTTCCTGCGGAGCCGGCGGGCCCGGCTGAAGCCCGAGGACGTGGGGCTGGCCGGTTTCGGGCGGCACCGGCGGGTACCGGGGCTGCGCCGCGAGGAGCTGGCGCAGCTGGCCGGGGTGTCGGTGGCGTACTACACCCGGCTCGAACAGGGGAACGGCCGGAACGTCTCGGCGGAGGTGCTGGACTCGATCGCCCGGGCGCTGCGGCTGACGGACGCCGAGCACGCGCACCTCACCCATCTCGCCAAGCCGAAGGCGCACCTCAAGAAGAAGCAGTCGGGGCGACAGCAGCAGGTGCGAGGGGCGCTGCGGCAGCTGCTGGACACCCTGGACGGTGTGCCGGCGTACATCGTGGGCCGGCGTGCGGAGATCCTCGCCTGGAACCGGATGGCGGCGGCCCTCTTCGGCGACTGGGCGGAGCTGCCGACCGCCGAGCGCAACTGGGCGCGGCTGGTGTTCCTGCGGCCGGACTACCGCGAGCTGTTCGTCGACTGGGAGCAGAAGGCGATCGACATCGTGTGCGCCCTGCGCATGGACGCGGGCTGTGATCCGGACGACGCGCGGCTGTCGGCCCTGGTGGGCGAGCTGTCGGTGAAGAGCGAGGAGTTCCGCCGGCTGTGGGCCACGCACGACGTCAAGGAGAAGAGCCACGGCGTCAAGCATCTGCACCACCCGCTGGTGGGCGATCTCGCCCTCAATTTCGAGAGCTTCCGCCTGACGGACGGCTCGGACCGGTCCCTGGTCACCTACCACGCCGATCCGGACTCCCCCTCCGCCGAGTCCCTGCACCTCCTGGCCAGCTGGGGCACGGACGCGAACCGTGCGGGGACGCGATGAGGGGCACACCGTAAGAAGGTTCTCCGGTGTGCCCCCCGTCGGGGCGCGCTACGGCCTACTTGCCGAAGTACGCGTTGTAGATCGTGATCTCCGACGTGTTGCCCTTCTTGTCGGTGATCTTGGCGCGGAACGAGACGGCCTTGTTCTTCGCCGGGTTCTTGACGGTGATCTTGCCGCCGCGGACGTCGGTCTTCTTGAACGTCCTGCCGTCGTAGGAGACGTAGACGGCGAGGGACTTCAGGTTGCCGCCGGCCGCGGCGCCTTCGACGGTGACCGGGAAGGTGACCTTCTTGCCGGCCGCGACCCGGCTGTCCAGGCCGGTCGTGGCGCCGAAGTGCAGTGCCGAGGCGGGCAGCTGGACGGTGCCGTTGGCGGGCTTCCTGGAGCGGAAGGTCCAGGCCGCGTCGATGCGCGAGGATGCCTCCGACACCTTCGCGGACCGCTTGACCGAGGTGGTCAGCCGGTACGCCGCGTCACCGGCCGGCACCGTGAAGGCCTTGTCGCCGAAGAGCGGGTCGTCGTTGGAGCCGACCTTCGTGCCGTTGCGGTACAGGGTGGTCTTCACCGAGGTGAAGTCGGAGTACCCGGCGTGCTTGCCGGAGTCGGCCACCAGCGGCAGCGAGCCGGTGATGTGGTTGCCGTCGCGGAAGAGACCGAAGTTCTTGCCGACGAGCGGGCCGAACACCGCGGTGTTGACCGTCTTGGTGTAGGACCGGCCGGCCTTGAAGGCGAACTGGCCGAGTGAGTAACCGGCGTCGGAGACCGGGAAGCCGTCCTGGTCCCTCCCGCCGTTCTGCGCGAACTCCAGCTGCCACCGCACGCCGCCCTTGGCGGACAGGTGCAGGGTGCGGGTGCCGGGCAGGGTCTGCGGAATGCTCACGGAGGAGGCGCTGGAGCTGCCGGGCAGCCAGCCCACCGCGTCGACCGAGCCCTTCTTGCCGCGTGCCGCCGCGCCCATCCGGACCTTCACCGTGGCCAGGTCGGCCGCCTTGTAGTGCTTGGTGTAGCCGGTGGCGAGCTTCGTGACCGGACCGCCGGTGGTCACGTCGTACTGCCCGTTCGCGCCCTTGGTCCAGTGGCCGTCCCACTGCTGCCGCAGCGTCCCGGCGGGCAGCTGCGGGCCCAGGTGGGCGGTACGGAAGTTCTTGTACGAGTCCAGGAACCAGCCGTAACCGTACTGGCCGTCGCCGATCGTGACGTCGTACTCCGGCGAGGCGAACTGCGGCTTCAGTCCCGAGGCCGGGAGGGTGATGTCCACCGGCTTGGCCTTGCGCGCGTCGATGGTGATCGTCTGCTTCTTGCCGACGGTCAGCTTCGGCTGCGCGATCCAGTCGACGCCCTTGGCGGCGTTGAGCGGGTCGCCGTAGATGGAGGTGTTGAGGATGTACGTGCCCCTGGGCGCGCGCACCTTCACCGTGCCGGACTTGTCGTACGGGGTCAGCCAGACGCCGTTGGCCAGGCCGCCGACGCCGCTGAGGTCGGCGCCGTAGTACGGGGCGGGCTTGCCGTCACGGCCGACGAACTTGAGCGTCAGGTCGTACGACTCCACCTCGCGCTGCACCGCGGCGGCCGTGCGGACCGTCTGGCCGCCGCCGGTCGCCGTCACGTACGCGGAGTAGGCGCCGTCGACGGTGCCGCCCAGCCTGGTGTCGACGGTGAAGCCGACCGATGCCTTGCCGTGCGCCGGGACGGTCACGGTCGTCGCGTCGAGCCGGAAGAAGCCCGACGGGGCCGCCGCGCCCTTGGGGTCGGTGCCGCTGCTGCTCAGGGCGAGCGTGACGTCCTTGTCGCCGAGGTTGCGGTACGTCACCTGCTTGGTGACGGGCTTGTCGTCGGTGTGCGGCCACTGCTGCACACCGAAGCTCACCGACACGGGGTCGGCGACGATCGACTGCTCGATGGCCTTGTCGACCTGGATGCGGCCCGACCCCTGCTGGAACGGGGTGTACGCGCCGCCCTTGGCGGAGCCGGTCAGGGCGCCCTTCAGCTCGGTGTAGCCCCAGTCGGGGTGCTCCTGCTTCAGGATGGCGGCGGCGCCCGCGACGTGCGGGGTGGCCATCGAGGTGCCGGAGATGGTCAGGTAGCCCTCGGGCTTCTCACCGACCTCCCGGTCGATGACGCTGCCCTTGGCCGCGGCGGCGGTGATGTCGACACCCGGAGCGGTGACGTCCGGCTTGATGGCTCCGTCGCCGGTGCGTGGGCCGGTGGAGGAGAAGTCCGCCAGCTTGTCCTGCTTGTCGACGGCGCCGACGGTGAGCGCGGCGTCCGCGCTGCCGGGGGAACCGATCGACTGGGGGCCCTCGTTGCCCGCGGCGATCGCGAACAGGATGCCCTTCTCGGCGGAGAGCTTGTTGACCTCGGCCTCGAGCGGGTCGATCTCGGGGGTGTCGTAGCCGCCGAGGCTCAGGTTGATGACGGAGGCGCCCTGGGAGGCCGCCCACTCCATGCCGGCGAGGATGCCGGAGTCGCTGCCGGAGCCGCTGTCGTCCAGGACCTTGCCGTTGAGGATCTTCGCGTCCGGGGCGACACCCTTGTACTTGCCGCCCGACTTGGCGCCGGTGCCCGCCACGATGGAGGCGACGTGGGTGCCGTGGCCGAAACGGTCCTTGGCGTCGGCCGCCGGGGTGAAGTTCTTGGACTCGACCACCTGGTTCTTGAGGTCCGGGTGGGAGGTGTCCACACCGGTGTCCAGGACGGCGACCTTGACGCCCTTGCCGGTGTAGCCGGCCTTCCACGCGGTGGGGGCGCCGATCTGCGGCACGGACTTGTCGAGCGACGCCTTGCGGATGCCGTCGAGCCAGACGTGCGCGATTCCGGAGGCGGTGGTGTCGCCGTCGGTCACCGCGTCCCACAGCTCGGCGGTGTCCTTGACCGGGGTCTGCACGGCGTCGGCGTTGAGCGTCGCGAGGCTGCGGCGCAGGGTGCCCGCGTCCCGGACGTCGGCCTTGGCGGCCGCGGCGGCGCCGCGGTAGCCGACGATGACCCGCAGGCCGTTCTGCTGGGCCTTGCGGGTGGCGGCCTTGTTCAGCTCGGTGATGTCGAACAGGCGCTGGTCCAGCGTGCCGGAGGCGACCAGGCGGGCCGCGTCGGCGGGAATGACCAGCGTGTGTCCGGCGGCCTTGCGGACCTGGAAGGGTATGTGCTCGCGGCCCTCGGCCCGCTCCAGGCCGACGATGCGGCCCTTGGCGTCGAGGGCGACGCGGTCACCGGTGATCAGGGTGACATGGTGCTTGGCGGCGGCCTTCGCGGTGGCGGTGGCCGCCACCGTGCCGCCCGTGGGCTTCGCCGACGCGGGGCTGGTCATACCCGCTGCGAGGGCGACCGCTGCGGCCGTCGCCACGCCGGCCGCAGCTGCTCTTTTCACTTGTCTGCGCAAGATCTCCCCCTGGAGATGAGGTACCGGGCGAATTCCCCGTTCACCCGGCCGGGGGGTGGACTCGCACACATGCACGCCACCCCCCGGATCACGCAGTATGCCGGGGGGTGATCAGAGCGCTCAATAGATGAGAGGACGGTGAGAAAGCACGCCCGAAAACTGTTACGCGCCGGGCGAGACACCGTTACAGAACCGCGAAGTCCCTGCTGTGCGAACGGTGTTATACGCCGTCAGGTGCCCACGTTCTCCCGCACCGTGATCTTTCCCTTGCGCAGCGTGGCGAGGCGCGGGGCCTTTTTCGCCAGCGCGGAGTCGTGCGTGACCATGATGAAGGTCAGCCCGTGCTCTTTCCACAGGCGGTCGAGCACGTCCATGATCTCGTCCCGCATGCCCTCGTCCAGGTTGCCGGTCGGCTCGTCGGCCAGCAGCACCTTGGGCTTCTTCACCACGGCCCGCGCGATGGCGACGCGCTGCTGCTGTCCTCCGGACATTTCCGAGGGCAGATGGGCGAGCCGTTCGCCCAGGCCGACGGACTTCAGTGCCTCGGCGGCCAGTTCGCGTCGTTCCCGCACTTTGATTCCGAGGGGGACGAGGGCGGTCTCCACGTTCTCCTGGGCGGTGAGGGTGGGGATGAGATTGAAGGACTGGAAGACGAAGCCGATGTTCTCGCTGCGGACCTTTGTCAGCCGGGCCTCGGTCAGCTTGGCCAGATCGGTGCCGTCCAGGAAGACCTCGCCGGCGGTGGGGCGGTCGAGAGCGCCGAGCATTTGCAGCAGGGTGGATTTCCCGCCGCCGGTGGGGCCCTGGATGACCAGGCGGTCGCCGTCGCCGACGGTCAGGTCGACGCCGTCGAGGGCGTGGACGATGTCCTTGCCTCTCGTGTAGCGCTTGGTGACGTTCTTCAGTTCGTACATGTGGCTGGCTCCTGGCTGTGGTTCGGGGTGGCGCGCGTCGTCGTTCTGCCGCGGGTCCGCAGGGGCCGGTCGCGCGGCTGCCCGCGCCCCTGGACCGGATCGGCCGAGCCCGTCGTAGGCCGGGCTACTCCACCCGCCTCAGCGCGTCCGCCGGACGCAGGCGGGACGCCCGCCAGCCGCCGAAGGCGCCCGCGATCAGACCGCCCGCCACCGCGAGGCCCACCGCCAGGACGATCGTGGTGACGCTCACCGGGGCCGTGAGGGCCACCTCCAGGGTCTTCGCCGTCTGCCGGCCCGGGCCGCCGAAGCCGCCGCCCCCGCCGGGACCGCCGCCGAGACCGCCGCCGCCCGTGCCACCGCCCGTGCCGCCGCCCAACTGGGCCTGGAGGCCGGGGCTGACGGCGGTGACGACGTACGCGCCCGCCAGCCCGAGCGCGATGCCGAGGGCGCCGCCGACCAGGCCGTTGACCATGGCCTCGCCGATCACCTGCCGGGTCACCCGGCCGGACCTCCAGCCCAGGGCCTTCAGCGTGCCGAACTCGCGCACGCGCCGGGAGACGGCGGAGGAGGTGAGCAGACCGGCCACCAGGAACGCGGCCACCAGCACCGCTATGGACAGCCACTTGCCGACCTTGGTGGCCAGGGAGGAGGCGGTGGATAGGGAGCCGGAGACCGTCTTGGCGAGGTCGGCGGAGGTGGTGACCGTCGTGCCCGGGACGTTCTGCTGGATGGCGCTCTTGACGGTGTCGATCTGCTGGGAGTCGGTCGCCTTGACGTAGATCGTGGTGATCTTGTTCTTCTCGCCGGCGAGGGTCTGCGCCTGCTTCAGCGGGACGTACAGGTTGGCCGCCGAGTCGCCGCTGGTCGCGGTGGCGACGCCGATCACCGTGAACTTGGTGCCCTTGACGGTGACGGTGGAGCCGACCTTGTACTTCTTCTCCTTGGCGTACGCCGAGTCGGCCACGGCCACCTTGGCGTTCGTCTCACCGGTCCGGAAGGTGCGACCGCTGGTGATCCTGGAGGAGGTCAGCGGGCCGAGCCCGGCCTGGGTGACGTCGGTGCCGTAGACCGTGTACTGGTTGATGTCGAAGTCGGCGCCGCCGCCCTTGACCTCGCCCTGCGGCTGGCCTCCGCCGTCGCGCTGGAAACCGCCGCCGCCGTTCTGCTGGAACTGGCCGCGCGTGAACTGGCCGTCGACCTTGACCACGTTGAGGCTCAGCCCGCCCACCGCGGTCGACACGCCCTTCTGGCCGGCGACCTCGGCGACCGTCGAGGAGGCCAGGGTGGTGAAGCCCTGGACCATGACGCGGTCGCTGCTCTGCTCGGCGCCGTCGTCGTCGTTCCGCGCGTCGAAACGGAAGCGGGGCCGCTGGGCGTCGCCGGTGGACGCCGACGCCGCCTTGGTGACCGTCATGTCCGTGCCCAGGCCGTACAGCGACTGGAGGACCTTGTCCTGGGCCTTCCCCATGCCGTTGGACACGGAGTTGACCACGATGACCAGCGCGATGCCGAGCGCCAGCCCGGAGGCGACGACGAGGGCCGCCTTTCTGCGGCGGCGCAGTTCGCGCCTCAGGTAGGTGAAGAACATGGGCCGCAAGCTAGGGACGGACCGTGATGACACCATAAGGCCGGCATAAGAGAAGCATGAGAAGACTGCGGCCGGGCCCGTGAACGCCAGTGCCGCCCCTGGGGGCGGCACTGGCGGTACGAGGGGGTACGGCGATGCGGAGGGGGCGTCAGACGGCCGAACCGGCCTTCCACTGCGCCCAGTCCATGTTCCAGCCGTTGAGGCCGTTGTCCGGCGCGACCGTCTTGTCGCCGGTGTGCTGGACGACCACGACGTCACCGATCAGCGAGTTGTTGTAGAACCAGGCGGCCGGCGTGCTCGCGTCGCCCGCGCCCTTCTTGTCCTGGAGGCCGACGCAGCCGTGGCTGGTGTTCACGTTGCCGAACACCGAGGGCGCGCCCCAGTAGTTGCCGTGGATGAAGGTGCCGGAGGTGGTCAGGCGCATGGCGTGCGGCACGTCCTTGATGTCGTACTCGCCCTTGCCGTCGTCGTCCGTGAAGCCGACCGTCGCACCGTTCATACGGGTCTCCTTGAACTTCTCGGAGATCACCATCTGGCCTTCGTACGTCTTGTTGTCGGGCGAGCCCGCGGAGATCGGGATGGTCTTGACGACCTTGCCGTCCTGCGTGATCTTCATCTGCTTGGTCTGCGCGTCGACGTACGTGACCTGGTTGCGGCCGATGCGGAAGGTGACCGTCTTCTGCTGGACGCCGTAGACGCCACTGGCACCCTCGACGCCGTCGAGCGCCAGCTTCAGGGTGACGGTGGAGCCTTCCTTCCAGTACTCCTCCGGGCGGCAGTCCATGCGGTTGGCGTTGAACCAGTGGCAGGCGACCTCCTGGCCGCCGCTGGTGCTGACCGTGATGCCCTTCTGCACGGCCGCCTTGTTGGTGATGGCCTTGTCGAAGTTGATCGACACCGGCATGCCGACGCCGACCGTGGCGCCGTTGTCCGGGTTGAAGGTGCCGATGAAGCTGTTGGTCGGGGAGACCGTGGTGAAGGAGGCGTTCTCGTGGGCTATGCGGCCCTCGGAGTCCTTGGCCTCCGCGGCGACCTTGTAGGTGGTCGAGCGCTCCAGCTGGCCGGTGGGCTTCCAGCTCTTCTTGTCGGCGGACAGCTGGCCGGCGACGGACTTGCCGTCCTGGGTGGTCATGGTGACGCCGGTGAGCGTCCCCTTGCTCACCGCGACGGCCGCGGAGTTGTTGATCGACGCGTTGTTGGAGCCGTCCTTCGGCGTGATCGCGATCTGCGCCTCGGACGACTTCTTGGCCGCCGCCTCGTCGACCTTGGCCTGCGAGGTGTCGCCGTTGCCGCCGCCGGTGGCGTCGGCGTCGCCGCCGGAACACGCCGTGAGCACCAGCACGCCGCCGAGCAGAGCGGACGCGGCCGTCAGGCGCCTGCGCCGCTTACTGTCCGTCATCACAAACTTCTCCATCATTGCCGAGTCGCGTTAACCCCGAGAGTCCCGTCAAGAGCCATCAACGCTACGACCGGTGCGCCCCGTTCCACAGTTCGTGGATCTGTGGGGCATCCCACGTCCGCGGAACACGGTTCCGCGGGTGGTGCCAGTGGTGCGGGATTCGGCCCGTGTGCCCCCCTGGGACGACGAAACCCCGGACGACGGTCGCCGTCCGGGGTCATGGGGTGCCCCGGGACGCTCAGCCGATGCCGTCCTCTTCGTCGTCCGCCCCATCATCCTCGTCCAGGTCCCACTCGGGCGAATCGGGGTCGTACTCGACCTGCTCGCTGGACCAGGACGCCTGCTGGAGCTCCACTCCCGGCACCTCGCTCACCAGGTCGAAGGGGTCCACGAGATACGCCAGGGCCTCCGCGGTGTCCTCCGTCACAGCGCTCTCGGCGTGGGCCCGCTCCGACTCCGGCAGCTCGGGATCCGCGGCGAGCCGGCGCAGCGCGGCCTTGGTCACCTCGTCCTCGTCCTGCACCTCCAGGACCAGCTCCACGCGAAGCCGTACAAAACGTGATGTCTCTTCAGTACTCATGGCGGGAGCGTACGGCTGAAACCTCCCGTGACTTTCCTGTGACCCGCGCCTTTCACTAACATCGCCCCACACGGCCAATTCGCCAGCGTCACAAGGGGGATCGATATTCCGTGTCATCCGCTCGCCGTCCGCTGCTGACCGCCACCGCCGCGGGCACCCTGCTCTGCGCACTGTGGTTCGTCCCGTCCGCGAACGCCTCGCAGGACACCCCGGCCAGAGAGACGGCGACCGTCTCCACGTCCGCCCAGGTCACGCAGGTCACGCAGGCCAGAGCGATCACGGCGGCCGCCCAGGCCGCCGATCAGGCCGCGGAGGACGCCGAACTGGCCGACACGGGAAGCCCCGACACCACCCCGTACGTCGTCGGCGGCAGCCTCTTCCTCGCCGTGGGCGCCGGTTTCGTGGTGTATTCGGTACGCCGGGAGCGTCTGGGTTTTTAATCCTCCTTGACGAAACTTTGAAAGCGCATTCATAGTTCGCTCATGAAGAGATCATCGGGCGTGCGACTGTGCGCCACCGTCGCTGTGAGCGCGCTTTCGCTCGCCCTCGTCACGGGCTGTGGCGACAAGGGGTCGGACGACTCCAAGGGTGCCCCGGGCAAGGACGCGGCCAAGCCGGCCGCCAAGGCGCTGAGCGCCGCGGAGCTGAAGAAGCTGATCATCGCCAAGGGCGACGTACCCGGCCACGAGGTGGGTCCGGTCGAGGGCGGCATCCCGGCCGAGAACAAGGTCAAGGCGGACGACGCCAAGTGCGACCCGCTGCTGCACGCGCTGACCGGCATCGCGCCCGGCGACCCGGCCGTGAACACCAGCCGCATGGCCACCGAGGTCAAGAAGGACCCCACGGACGGCGCGACGTCCCTGGACGACATGGCCGACGGCAAGTTCGAGGACGCGCTCAAGCAGTCCATGGACCTGGATGTCACCGTGGTCACCCTCGCCTCCTACGACGGCGACGGCGCCGAGCAGGCCCTGAAGTCGGTCTCCGACGCGGTCAAGGGCTGCGCGGGCGGCTTCTCCGGCCAGCAGGACGGCGAGCAGGGCAAGTTCACCAAGGTCGCCGAGGAGAAGTCCTCGGGCACCGGTGACGAGTCGGTGGCCTTCACCGCGACCAACGACGCGGGCAAGGACGGCCTCATGCCGCTGCACGCCGAGGTCGTGCGGCACGGCAACACCCTCGCGACGTACACCACGATCAACATCGGCGCGGGTATGGCCAAGAAGGCCTACACGGTGTCCGCCCCGGTCGTGAAGGCGCAGGCCGCCAAGCTGAAGTGACGTTCCATCGGAAACGTTCGGGGCCCCGGCGGACGCCGGGGCCCCGCCGCGTTCACCGGAGCGGGCCGGTGACCTTCTCCACGGCCGTCACGAGGTCGCCGCCGCGTACGAACGCGTCGGCGGCGGCCAGGTCGGGGGCGAGGAAGCGGTCCGGGCCCGGACCCTGGACGCCCGCGGCGCGCACGGCCTCGATCACGGCCCGCGAGGCGGGCGCAGGGGTCAGGCCCTCGCGCAGCTCGATGGCGCGGGTGGCCGCGTACAGCTCGATGGCGATGACCCGGGCGAGGTTGTCCACGGCGGTGCGCAGCTTGCGCGCGGCGGACCAGCCCATCGAGACGTGGTCCTCCTGCATGGCGGAGGACGGGATGGAGTCCGCCGAGGCCGGAACGGCGAGTCGCTTCAGCTCGCTGACCAGGGCGGCCTGCGTGTACTGGGCGATCATCAGGCCGGAGTCCACGCCGGCGTCGTCGGCGAGGAACGGCGGCAGGCCGTGGCTGCGGTTCTTGTCCAGCAGCCGGTCGGTGCGGCGCTCGGCGATGGAGCCGAGGTCGGCGGCGGCGACGGCGAGGAAGTCCAGGACGTAGGCCACGGGCGCGCCGTGGAAGTTGCCGTTGGACTCCACGCGTCCGTCGGGCAGCACGACGGGGTTGTCGACGGCCGAGGCCAGCTCCCGCTCGGCGACCAGGCGGGCGTGCGCCATCGTGTCGCGGCCGGCGCCGGCGACCTGCGGGGCGCAGCGCACGGAGTAGGCGTCCTGGACACGCGGGGCGTCGTCCTGGTGGTGCCCGGTCAGCTCCGAGTCCTTGAGCACGGCGAGCATGTTGGCGGCGCTGGCGCCCTGGCCCGGGTGCGGGCGGATGGCGTGCAGCTCGGGCGCGAGGACCTTGTCGGTGCCGAGCAGCGCCTCCAGGCTGAGGGCGGCGGTGACGTCGGCGGACTTGTACAGGGTGTCCAGGTCGGCGAGGGCCATGATCAGCATGCCGAGCATGCCGTCGGTGCCGTTGAGGAGGGCCAGGCCCTCCTTCTCGCGCAGTTCGACGGGGGCGATCCCGTGCTCGGCGAGCAGCTCGCCGGCCGGCCGGACGCGGCCGTCGGGCCCCTCCGCGTCCCCTTCCCCCATGAGGGTGAGGGCGCAGTGGGACAGCGGGGCCAGGTCGCCGGAGCAGCCGAGGGAGCCGTACTCGTGGACGACCGGGGTGATGCCGGCGTTGAGCACGTCGGCCATGGTCTGCGCGACCTGGGGCCGCACTCCGGTGTGCCCCGAGCAGACGGTCTTGAGCCGCAGGAACATCAGGGCCCGTACGACCTCGCGCTCCACCCGCGGGCCCAGGCCGGCGGCGTGCGAGCGGACGATGTTGCGCTGCAGCTGGGCGCGCAGCTCCTGGCTGATGTGCCGGGTCGCCAGGGCGCCGAAGCCGGTGGAGACGCCGTAGACCGGTTCCGGCTTGGCCGCCAGCGCGTCCACGATCTCCCGGGCCGCCGCGAGGGCCGAAACCGCCTGTGCCGACAGCTCGATGCGGGCACCGCCGCGCGCCACGGCGAGAACGTCGGACGCCGTGACCCCGGACGTCCCCACCACCACAGTGTGCATATCCATATTCAGGAGCGTACGCATTGAATGCGGTGATGTCACTAGTGGAGACGGGGGGTGCCCCTTACCCCGCGATGTGGGCTTCGCCTCACGCCGGCACTCAGGGCAGACGGCCGCGGAACCGGCGCCGCTCGGCCCGCGCCGGCGGCGGCGCGTCGGCCAACCGTACGACCGGGTCGTCCGGCCCCTCCCGGCCGGCCACCACCGGCCGGTCCAGCCGCAGGGCCTTGGCCCGGTACTGGGCGGCGTCCGCGAGCCGGAACAGCCGGCGCGCGTCCCGGACAGGCCCGATGGGGTCCTCGGTCGAGGCGACCCCGCACGCGACCCCCTCGCCCGGCTCCAGCTCCCCGGCCCGGCGGCACAGTTCGTCCGCCGCCTTCACCACGTCGTCGGCGGGCGGCCCGGCCGAGAGCAGACAGAACTCGTCCCCGCCGAGCCGCGCGGCCAGCGCGCCCGGCACCATCGCGCCGCACAGCGACAGCACCGAGCCGAAGCGTTCGAGGAGCCGGTCGCCGACGGCGTGCCCGAGGCTGTCGTTGACCCGTTTCAGCCCGTTGAGGTCGCAGACGACCAGACTGACGACGATGCCCTCCGCGCGGTGCCGCTCGACCGCCTCCTCCAGGCGGACGTCCACGGCGCGGCGGTTGGCGAGACCCGTGAGGGCGTCGGTGAACGCGAGCCGGCGGGCCTCCTCCAGCCGCTCGGTCTGGGCGATGCCCGCGGCGACGACGGCGGCGAGCACGGTGGCGAACTCGGCGTCGGCCCGCGCGAACAGGGGCACGCCGACCGAGCGCGCCACGTACAACTCGCCCCAGGCCCGGCCGTGCAGCACGACGGGGGCGACGACGCAGCAACCGCGACCGCGGCGGCGCAGGGCGGCCACCCGGTGATGGAAGTAGCCGGGGGTGCCGGCCGCCGTCCCCTCGGCGGTCTCCACCCACGCGTGGGGGCCTCCGCCGCCGGCCCACCGCTCGTGCAGGAACTCGGTGATCTCCGGGAACTGGTGCACCGGGTACGCCTCGGCCTCCGGGAACTCCTCCTCGTCCGGCCGGCGCTCCCCCACGTTGGCGAGGACCCGCAGCCGTCCCAGCTCGCGCTCCCACACCGACAGAGCGGCGAAGGCGCCGTCCAGCGCGTGGCAGGCGCCGAGGGCGGCGGCCTGCCAGCACTCCCGCGGGGTGTGCGCCGCCGCCATCCCCTGAGCCAGCGCCACGACCGCGGCGAGCCGCTTGTCCTCACCCATTACTCCAGATTAGGGAGCAATGAGGGGTTTTGGGCTTTCGGTGCGGCGATCAGGTGGCGGGGTGCGCGGGTGCGCCACGGGAGGGCGGACCGATCCCGGCGGCGGGTCCGTCGCGGCCGGTCGCACGGGCCCCCGCAGGGTGCGCGGGTGCGCCACGGGAGGGCGGACCGATCCCGGGTGCGGGTCCGTCGCGGCCGGTCGCACGGGCCCCCGCACCCTCCGGGAAGTGCTCGTGGCCGCCCGCTCCCGGCCGGCCGCGGCCCGCGGGGGCCCTACTCTCCCGGCCACTGCGGCTCGCGCTTCTCGTTGAAGGCGGCCACACCCTCCGCCCGGTCCCCGGAGAACGCCACCGAGCGCCAGGCCGCGTCCTCGACCTCCAGTCCGGCCCGGAGATCCAGGCCGTGCCCCAGCCGCAGCGCCCGCTTCGCCGCCCGCAGCCCCACGGGCGAGTTCGCGGCGATCCGGGCACCGAGAGCCAGCGCCTCCTCCCGGTCGCGCCCTTCGTCCACCAACTGGTCGACCAGCCCCAGCTCGGCCGCCTCCACCGCCTCCACCCGCCGCGCCGAGAAGATCAGCTCGGCCGCGCGCGCCGCGCCGACGCGCCGCGGCAGCAACTGCGTACCGCCGCCGCCCGGGATCACTCCCACGGACACCTCCGGCAGCCCCACCACCGCCGTACGGTCCGCCACGATCAGGTCGCAGGACAGGGCCAGCTCGAAACCGCCGCCCAGCGCGAAGCCGTGCACCGCCGCGATCGTCGGCATCGGCAGCTCCAGCACCCCGGTGTAGGCCCCGCGGGCCACCGGCCGCTGCCGCACCAGGTCCGCGTCGCTGAAGGAGTTCCGCTCCTTCAGGTCGGCCCCCACACAGAACGCCCGTTCGTGCGACGAGGTCAGCACGACCACCCGGGCGTCCCGGTCCGCGGCCAGCGCCGCGCACGCGTCGGCGACGGAGCGGGCCATCCCGGTCGAGACGGCGTTCATGGCCTTGGGCCGGTCCAGCACCAGCTCGGCGACCCGCCCGTGCCGCCGCACCACCACGAACTCCCCGAACCGCTCCTCGCTCATGACACCCTCCAGTTAACGCGGGTTAACTCACTGTCGGCCCGATCATCGCAGCAGCACCCGGCCTCGGGAAACCCCAGGGGGCTACGCCCGTTCGAGTGACATCCCGGCCGTCTCCGCTCACACCGCCCACCGGAGCGCATAGCGTGCGCTCCGCCATGGCGCGCCCCGGGCGCGCGGCGGGGAGGGAACCCATGACACCGATACCTGCACGGTCCGGCCGGGAGCGGGAGCGCGCGCCGGGCGCACGGCGCGGCCGGCACCGCAGGCCCCGCCCCCGCAAGGTGCTGCTGGCCGCCGGCGGGCTCGCCCTGGCCGCGGGGGTGCTCAGCCTGGTCCGTGTCGCTCCGGACGCGGGAGTGGGCGCGCCGGGCACGGCGGAGGCCGAGCCCCGGCTCGGTCCGGGCGGCGGGGCCACGCAGCGCCCGGCGAACACCTCGGCCACCCTCGCCGCCGCCCCCACCGCACTGCCCTCGGCGGCCTCCGTCCTGGGCGGCCGCAGCCCGGCGTCGCCGGCACCCGCCGCCTCCCCGGGCACGACCACGACACCGGCCGACGGCGGTGCCGCGCCCACCACCGCCCCGGACACGATCCCCACCGGCGCCCCGGACACCCCCGGCCGCACCGGCGGCCCCACGCCGACCACCTCCGCCTCGCGCCCGGCCCCGGCCACACCCGCGCCGGCACCGACGAGGACCCCGAGTCCGGTCCCGTCACCGGGCCACGGCACGGCGGCGCCCGATCCGGGCGGGGTGTGCCTGCCGGTGATCGGACTCTGCGTGGACGTACTCGACGACTAGGGCCCGACCGGCACCTCCCGGCCGGCACTTCCCGACCGGCACCTCCCGGCCCACACTTCCCGACCGGCACTTCCCAGCCGACACTTCCCCACCGGCACTTCCCGGCCGCCGCGCGCCGGACCACGGCACGAACGGCCGGAACGGCCCGGTGACGGCACGAACAGCGGACCGGCCCAGGACCGCGGGGCCGGCGCTAGGACTGGCCGTCGCGGCGCGCGAGCAGCCAGGGCTCGATCACGCCGAGCCCGCGCACCGGCCGCTGCCACATCGGCTGGAGCGCGAAGCGGTACGTCGGCGGCTCCTCGCCCTCCTTCTCGGCGGCCGCCGCGGCCTCCGCCGCCTCCGCCTCCGAGGCGGGCGCCTCCCCGGTACGGATCAGCTCCTCGGCGAAGGCGCTGTCCACCAGGACGGCGTCCCGCGGGGCTATCGACGTCAGCCGGGAGGCCAGGTTGACCGTCGTGCCGAACACATCGCCCATCCGGGTGGTGACCGTGCCGAACGCCATGCCGACCCGCAGCTCGGGCATCGTCTCGTCGTTCGACAGCGTCTCCACCAGCCGCAGCGCGATGTCCGCGGCGACACCGGCGTCGTCCGCCGCGTACAGCACCTCGTCACCGAGGGTCTTGATGAGCCGGCCGCCGCGCGCCGCCACCAGGTCGGCGGCGGTGGTCTCGAAGGCCTCGACCAGCTCGCCCAGCTCCTCCTCCTCCATCCGGCGGGTCAGCCGCGTGAACCCGACGAGGTCGGCGAAGCCGACGGCGAGGCGCCGGTCGACCATCTCCTCGTCGTCGGCGGCCTGGACGACCCGGCCCGTCGCGGCGGCCAGCTGCCGCCGCCAGACGTAGACCAGGAACTCCTCCAGCTCCGGCAGCAGCAGCTCGATCAGCGGATACGTGACCTCGGTGCGGGTCATCCCGGGCTCGGGCGGCTCGGTCAGGCCCTCCAGGAAGGAGTCGATCTGCCACTCCGCCAAACGGGCGGTGGTCTGCCCGGTGGACCGGGCCACCTGCACCGCCATGGCCTCGCTCAGCAGTCCCGCCTCGACCAGACCGGCGAGCCTCCGCAGCGCCAGCACGTCGGCCTCGGTGAGCGCCTTGGCCTGGCCGATGTCCGCGAAGCCCATGGCCCGCCAGAACCGGGACGCCAGCTCCATGGAGACACCCGCGCTGCGGGCGGCCTGGAACGGGGTGTAGCGGCGCTCGGCGCCCAGGATGAGCTGTTCGAGCCGCAGGGCGAGCGGGTCCTCGCCGGTGTCGGGGGCGTGGGGGTCCAGCCGGCCGTCCCCGCCCGCGCCGGAGCCCGTGTCGTCGACGGTCACGCGTGCTGCCCTTCCGATCTGCCGCGGTCAGGTATCGACCGGCCTCAACTCTACGGCAGGTGTGCGCCAGCTCACTCCGTAGGGTTGGGCCGGCCGCACACTTGTCCGATGCCGCTCACCGGTGCCCGGAGCCACGGCACCCGCACCCACCCACCGGCGCCCGGAACCACGGCACCCGCATCCACCCACCGGCGCCCGGAGCCACGGCACCCGCATCCACCCACCGGCGCCCGGAGCCACGGCACCCGCGTCCGCTCACGCGGGCCGCAGATGGACGATGTCGCCCGCGCCCACCGGCTCCTGCACCCCTTCCTCCGTGGCGATGACCAGCCGCCCGTCCCCGTCCAGTGCCACGGCCTCGCCGACCACGGACCGGTCGCCCGGCAGCTCCGCCCGCACCACCCGGCCGAGCGTCGCGCACCCCGCCGTGTACGCCTCCTGGAGCCCGCTCACCGCGGGGTCGCCGCCAGCGGCCCGCCACCGCCCGTACCAGTCCTCCAGCGACCGCAGCATCGCCCGCAGCAGCGGGTCCCGGTCCGTGCCCTGGGCGCCCGCGAGCGCGAGGGAGCCCGCCTGCGGCACGGGGAGTTCGTCGGCCCGCAGGCTGACGTTGACACCCACGCCGATGACGACGCCGTCGTCACCGGCCCGCTCGGCGAGGATCCCGCCGGCCTTGCGCTCCTCCCCGCCGACGGTCACCAGCAGGTCGTTCGGCCACTTCAGCGCCGTGTCGACGCCCGCCGCCCGCGCCAGTCCGGTCGCCACCGCCACTCCGGTCAGCAGCGGCAGCCACCCCCAGCGGGCCACGGGCACCTCGGCCGGCCGGAGCAGGACGGAGAAGAAGAGACCCGACCGCGGCGGCGCGGTCCAGCGGCGGTCCAGCCGCCCCCGGCCCGCCGTCTGCTCCTCCGCCACCAGCACCACGCCCTCGCCGGCGTTCCCGGCGGCGGCCAGCGCGGCGAGGTCGGAGTTGGTGGAACCGGTCCGCTGCACCACCTCGATGTCGCGGTACAGGCCGTCCTCCCGGACCAGCCCGCGCCGCAGTGCCGCGGCGTTGAGAGGCGGACGGTCCAGGTCGGACCAGCGGTTGTCGTCTGATGGATTCTGCGGCGTCATGCAAGCCACCCTAGGTGTGGTAAACGACGCACTGCTGATCCGTAGGCCCGCCACTACTCTACGGATGAGTAACCGTCCCCCCTTTTGAGCAGGCAGGGAGCCGCATCCCGATGTCCGAGCCGGAAGAGCGTCACGCGATCCAAGAGATCGACATCCACACGACCGCGGGGAAGCTCGCGGATCTCCAGCGCCGCATCCACGAGGCGACGCACGCCGGCTCGGAGCGCGCCGTCGAGAAGCAGCACGCCAAGGGCAAGCTGACGGCCCGTGAGCGCATCGAACTGCTGCTCGACGAGGGGTCGTTCGTCGAGCTGGACGAGTTCGCCCGGCACCGCTCCACGAACTTCGGGCTGGAGAAGAACCGCCCCTACGGGGACGGCGTCGTCACCGGCTACGGCACCGTGGACGGCCGCCCGGTGGCCGTCTTCTCCCAGGACTTCACGGTCTTCGGCGGCGCGCTCGGCGAGGTCTACGGCCAGAAGATCGTCAAGGTCATGGACTTCGCGCTGAAGACCGGCTGCCCGGTCATCGGCATCAACGACTCCGGCGGCGCCCGGATCCAGGAGGGCGTGGCGTCCCTCGGCGCGTACGGCGAGATCTTCCGCCGCAACACCCACGCCTCCGGTGTGATCCCGCAGATCAGCCTGGTCGTCGGCCCGTGCGCCGGCGGCGCGGTGTACTCCCCCGCGATCACCGACTTCACGGTCATGGTCGACCAGACCTCGCACATGTTCATCACCGGCCCGGACGTCATCAAGACCGTCACCGGCGAGGACGTGGGCTTCGAGGAGCTGGGCGGCGCCCGCACCCACAACTCCACCTCCGGCGTCGCCCACCACATGGCCGGGGACGAGAAGGACGCCATCGAGTACGTCAAGCAGCTGCTGTCGTACCTGCCGTCCAACAACCTCTCCGAGGCACCGGTCTACCCGGAGGAGGCGGACCTCGCCGTCGGCGACGAGGACCGCGAGCTGGACACGATCGTCCCCGACAGCGCCAACCAGCCGTACGACATGCACACGGTGGTCGAGCACGTCCTGGACGACGCCGAGTTCTTCGAGACGCAGGCCCTGTTCGCGCCGAACATCCTCACCGGCTTCGGCCGCGTCGAGGGCCACCCGGTCGGTGTCGTGGCCAACCAGCCGATGCAGTTCGCCGGCTGCCTCGACATCCAGGCCTCCGAGAAGGCCGCCCGCTTCGTGCGCACCTGCGACGCCTTCAACATCCCGGTGCTGACCTTCGTGGACGTGCCCGGCTTCCTGCCCGGCGTCGACCAGGAGCACGACGGCATCATCCGCCGCGGCGCCAAGCTGATCTACGCCTACGCCGAGGCCACGGTCCCGCTGATCACCGTCATCACCCGCAAGGCCTTCGGCGGCGCCTACGACGTCATGGGCTCCAAGCACCTGGGCGCCGACCTGAACCTCGCCTGGCCCACCGCGCAGATCGCCGTCATGGGCGCCCAGGGCGCGGTCAACATCCTGCACCGCCGGACCATCGCCGAGGCGGAGGCCGACGGGCAGGACATGGAGGCGGTGCGGGCCCGGCTGATCCGGGAGTACGAGGACGCCCTCCTCAACCCCTACGTCGCGGCCGAGCGCGGCTACATCGACGCGGTGATCATGCCGTCCGACACCCGCGCGCACATCGTCCGCGGACTGCGCCAGCTGCGTACCAAGCGGGAGTCCCTGCCTCCCAAGAAGCACGGCAACATCCCCCTCTAGGCCCGCGGACCCCGGGAGCGGTCATGAACATCAAGGTCGTACGAGGCAACCCCACCCCCGAGGAGCTGGCCGCCGCACTGGCGGTGGTCCGCGTCCGCGCCGCGGCGGCAGCGGCAACGCCGTCCGGCGCGGAGGGCCCGAGGGACGCGTGGTCCGACCCGTCGCGGCTCGCGGCGGCCCGCCTGCCCAAGCCGGGCCCGGCGTCCTGGACCCGCACCTACTGGCCGGCCTGACCCTCAGGGGGCGCGGGAGACCGCGTGCAGAGGGGACGACACGGGGCGCCGATTTGAGTAGGTCTACTCAGGCGCCCCGCCCTGGCGAGGCGCCACGCTGGGGGAATGCTGTGGTCAGACCCGGAAGACGAGCCGCCGAAGGAACTGCGCGACGCGCAGGACATGCTCCGGCGGCTCGGCCTTCTCATGGCCCTGGCCATGGTTCTGATCATGATCGTCATCGGTCTGAGGTGAGCCGGACGGCACACCCTGACTAACCTGACCGCATGACCGCTAAGCGCCGCAGGCGACTCGTGCTCGCCTCCCAGTCCCCCGCCCGGCTCGGCCTGCTCCGTCAGGCCGGCCTCGCCCCCGAGGTCATCGTGAGCGGCGTCGACGAGGACGCCGTCTCCGCACCCACCCCGGCGGAGCTGGCGCTCGCCCTGGCCGAGGCGAAGGCGTCCGTCGTGGCGGCGAAACCGGAGGTGCAGGGCGCCCTGGTGATCGGCTGTGACTCGGTGCTGGAGCTGGACGGGCAGGCGCTCGGCAAGCCGGCCGACGCCGAGGAGGCCACCGCCCGCTGGAAGAGCATGCGCGGACGGGCCGGAGTACTCCAGACGGGTCACTGTGTGTGGGACACGGAGGCGAAGCGGTACGTGTCGGCGACCGCCTCCACCGTTGTCCGGTTCGGCGAACCGACCGACGCCGAGATCGCCGCCTACGTGGCCTCCGGAGAGCCCCTCCACGTCGCCGGCGCCTTCACCCTGGACGGCCGTTCGGCGCCGTTCGTCGAAGGCATCGACGGCGACCACGGCAACGTCATCGGCATCAGCCTGCCCCTGCTCCGCAAGCTTCTCGCCGAACTGGGTGTGGGCATCACGGAGTTGTGGTCACCGGAGCGGTGACCTGGGCGGGGACCGAGTCCTGCGGCCCGTCGTCACCGTCCTGCGGCTCGTCCGTACGGCTCGCCGGCGCACCCGCGCCGGCGGGGGCGGCGGCCGGTTCCTTCCGCTTGGCCGGGGCGTCCCCCCGCCCCGGCGCGCCGCCGCCGGCGCCCTCCGGGCCGGCTGCACGGTCGTACGTCATCAGGAGCAGCACGATCAGCCCGAGCACGACCACCATGGCCAGGAACGCCGTCCAGCCGACCAGGCCCCAGGCGAACGCGCCGAGCAGGCCGTGCACCACCGCCGCGCTGATCAGCAGGACACGCCCGAACCCGGCCGGGGCGCGATCGCGTATCGCGACGAGCGCGGCCACCAGCGCGCACAGCGCGAAGTAGCCGCCGAAGACGATGCCGCCGACCTTCGAGGACGTGGCCATGACGTCCGGGTCGAGGCCGGCCAGCGACATGTCCTGCCGGTCGACGACCACTCCCAGGAACCAGTTCAGCGCGGCGATGAAGACGGCCTCCGCCAGGAGGACGACCGCCACGACCCCTGCCACCGGTCTGCGCACCACCGGTCCCACCCACTCTCACGCCAGCAGCCTGTTACCTCAGGTACGTTCGAGACAGCGCGAACGCTACTAACGGGTAAACCCTGGGACAAGGGTTCGGGCGGCAGCAAAGAATCATTGGGCCATTCGTAGGGACTCGACAAAGAAACAGAGTGGGCCGCAGCACGCTCTCACAGAGACCTTGGCCACATGACAGGGCTAGGGTTTTCCGAAGGAGTCCTGCGTACCGCGGTGCGACAAGGACTTTCGCGGGTCGAGCGAGCCTCGTATCACGCTCCGTGTGGGCAAGCTCACCACTGGGGACGGGTCGAAGTGCCGTGTCGGCAGTCCCTAAACTCGGCTTGTTTCAAGGAGGGAGCCTCAATCGTGCGCAAGGTGCTCATCGCCAACCGTGGCGAAATCGCTGTCCGCGTGGCCCGGGCCTGCCGGGACGCCGGGATCGCGAGCGTGGCCGTCTACGCAGACCCCGACCGGGACGCTCTGCACGTCCGCGCCGCGGATGAGGCGTTCGCCCTGGGCGGTGACACTCCGGCGACCAGCTATCTCGACATCGGCAAGGTCCTGAACGCCGCCCGGGAAGCCGACGCGGACGCCGTCCATCCCGGCTACGGCTTCCTCTCGGAGAACGCCGACTTCGCGCAGGCGGTCCTGGACGCGGGCCTGATCTGGATCGGCCCGCCGCCGCAGGCCATCCGCGACCTGGGCGACAAGGTCGCCGCCCGGCACATCGCCCAGCGCGCCGGCGCCCCCCTGGTGGCCGGCACGCCCGACCCGGTCTCCGGCGCCGACGAGGTCGTCGCCTTCGCCGAGCAGCACGGGCTGCCGATCGCCATCAAGGCCGCCTTCGGCGGCGGCGGCCGCGGCCTGAAGGTCGCCCGCACCCTCGAAGAGGTCCCGGAGCTGTACGAGTCGGCGGTGCGCGAGGCAGTGGCCGCCTTCGGCCGCGGCGAGTGCTTCGTCGAGCGCTACCTGGACCGTCCCCGGCACGTGGAGACGCAGTGCCTGGCGGACAAGCACGGCAACGTGGTCGTGGTCTCCACCCGTGACTGCTCCCTCCAGCGCCGCCACCAGAAGCTGGTGGAGGAGGCCCCCGCGCCCTTCCTCTCGGACGAGCAGATCGCCGAGCTGTACCGCGCGTCGAAGGCCATCCTGAAGGAGGCCGCCTACGAAGGCGCCGGCACCTGCGAGTTCCTCGTCGGCCAGGACGGCACGATCTCCTTCCTGGAGGTCAACACCCGTCTCCAGGTCGAGCACCCGGTGACCGAGGAGGTCGCCGGCATCGACCTGGTCCGCGAGATGTTCCGCATCGCCGACGGCGAGGAACTGGGCTACGGCGACCCGGTCCTGCGCGGCCACTCCTTCGAGTTCCGCATCAACGGCGAGGACCCCGGCCGGGGCTTCCTGCCCGCCCCGGGCACGGTCACCCGTTTCGACGCGCCCTCCGGCCCCGGTGTCCGCCTGGACGCGGGCGTCGAGGCCGGCAGCGTGATCGGCCCCGCCTGGGACTCCCTGCTGGCCAAGCTGATCGTGACCGGCCGCACCCGCAAGGAGGCCCTGGAGCGGGCCTCCCGCGCCCTGGAGGAGTTCCAGGTCGAGGGCATGGCCACGGCGATCCCGTTCCACCGCGTGGTGGTGCAGGACCCGGCGTTCGCGCCGGAGCTGACCGGCTCCGCCGACCCCTTCACGGTCCACACCCGCTGGATCGAGACCGAGTTCGTCAACGACATCAAGCCGTTCGCCGCTCCCGCCGACGCCGAGGCGGAGGAGGAGCTGGGCCGTGAGACGGTCGTCGTCGAGGTCGGCGGCAAGCGCCTGGAGGTCTCGCTGCCCTCGTCGCTGGGCATGAGCCTGGCGCGCACGGGTCTCGCGGCCGGCGCCAAGCCCAAGCGCCGCGCGGCGAAGAAGTCCGGACCGGTCGCCTCCGGCGACACCCTCGCCTCGCCGATGCAGGGCACGATCGTGAAGGTCGCGGTCGAGGAGGGCCAGGAGGTCCAGGAAGGCGATCTGGTCGTCGTCCTGGAGGCCATGAAGATGGAGCAGCCCCTCAACGCCCACAAGGCGGGCACCATCAAGGGCCTGACCGCCGAGGTCGGCGCGTCCCTCACCTCGGGCGCGGCGATCTGCGAGATCAAGGACTGAGCAGGCGTCAGTCACCTGCCCACGCCCGGCGCACCGGCCGTCCCGGTCCGCCGGGCGTGGCGTTTTCCACCCTCCGGCCACCGTCCCCCGGCCACCGTCCGGCCGCCGCCCCGGCCACCCTCCGGCCGCCGTCCCCCACCGCCGTCCCCGGCAGCCCGCGCCGCAGCGCACGGCGCCCCGGCCGGCCTCGCGGGGCGCGTCCCGGGGCCCGGCACGGGTGAGGGACGCGTGGGACGGTGGAGCGTGGGGCGGTGGAGCGTACGCCGGCTACCGTCGCCGCAGATCGGCGACGCGCCCCCGGTCCGCCCCCGCGGGCTCCCCCAGCCCCGCGCCCGAGCGCAGCGCCACATGGCCCCTGCGCGGCCCCGGCAGGGGAGCGCGGCGGCCCGCCGGGACCTGGTCACCCCCCGGGCTCCCGCTCGCCCCGGTGACGGCGATCTGCACCCCCTGGTCGGCGAGCGCCTGCAACTCCGTGGCGGCGCGGTCGTCGTGGGCGGGCGGCTCGTCGGTGACCAGCCGCGTGATGAGGTCCGTCGGCACGGTCTGGAACATCGTGTCCGTGCCGAGCTTGGTGTGGTCGGCGAGGACCACGACCTCCGCGGCGGCCTGGACGAGGGCCCGGTCGACGGATGCCGAGAGCATGTTGGAGGTGGACAGGCCGCGTTCGGCCGTCAGACCGCTTCCGGAGAGGAACGCCTTCGACACGCGCAGGCCCTGGAGGGACTGTTCGGCGCCGGAGCCGACGAGGGCGTAGTTGGAGCCGCGCAGGGTGCCTCCCGTCATCACGACCTCCACCCGGTTGGCGTGGGCCAGCGCCTGCGCGACCAGGAGGGAGTTGGTGACCACCGTCAGGCCCGGCACGCGCGCGAGCCGGCGGGCCAGCTCCTGCGTGGTCGTACCGGCGCCGACCACGATGGCCTCGCCTTCTTCGACGAGGCCCGCGGCGAGGTCGGCGATGGCCGTCTTCTCGGCGGTCGCGAGATGCGACTTCTGCGGGAAGCCGGACTCTCGCGTGAACCCGCCCGGCAGTACCGCACCGCCGTGCCGGCGGTCGAGGAGTCCTTCGGCCTCCAGTGCACGCACGTCCCGCCGTACGGTCACTTCGGAGGTCTGGACGACGCGGGCGAGTTCACGGAGCGACACGGCACCGTTCGCTCGCACCATTTCGAGGATCAATTGGCGACGTTCAGCAGCGAACACGAAACTGACAGTAACCCCAGCGACCGTCTGCTTTCAGCAGTTTGCGCCGAATAACAGAAGTTGTTCGCATGACAGGGCGGGAAGTGATATAGGACCCGCCCGCCCCGACTATGCCGCCCGCACACGCCGCAACTCCCCGTGACCAGCGGCAAGTCGGCCGGAGCCGTCAGCCCTCCGCGCTCGCCTTTCGGGTGTGCAGCTGCCGGGCGACCTCCGCGATCGACCCCGAAAGGGAGGGGTACACCGTGAACGCGTTCGCGATCTGTTCGACCGTCAGATTGTTGTCGACGGCGATCGAGATGGGGTGGATCAGTTCCGAGGCGCGGGGGGCCACCACCACACCGCCGACGACGATCCCGGTGCCCGGCCGGCAGAAGATCTTCACGAAGCCGTCCCGGATGCCCTGCATCTTGGCGCGCGGGTTGCGCAGCAGGGGCAGCTTGACGACACGGGCGTCGATCTTGCCCGCGTCCACGTCGGCCTGGCTGTAGCCGACCGTCGCGATCTCGGGGTCGGTGAAGACGTTCGAGGAGACCGTCTTCAGGTTCAGCGGGGCCACCGCGTCGCCGAGGAAGTGGTACATGGCGATACGTCCCTGCATGGCGGCGACGGACGCGAGGGCGAAGACCCCGGTCACGTCACCGGCCGCGTAGACGCCGGGAGCGGTGGTCCGGGAGACCTTGTCGGTCCAGATGTGCCCGGAGTCGCGCAGCTTGACGCCGGCCTCCTCCAGGCCGAGGCCCGCGCTGTTCGGGATGGCGCCGACGGCCATCAGGCAGTGGCTGCCGGTGATGACCCGGCCGTCGGCCAGCGTCACCTCCACCCGGTCGCCGACGCGCTTGGCGGACTGGGCGCGGGAGCGGGCCATGACGTTCATGCCGCGGCGCCGGAAGACGTCCTCCAGGACGGCGGCGGCGTCGGGGTCCTCGCCGGGCAGCACCCGGTCCCGGGAGGAGACCAGGGTGACCTTGGACCCCAGCGCCTGGTAGGCGCCGGCGAACTCGGCGCCGGTCACACCGGAGCCGACCACGATCAGCTCTTCGGGCAGCTCGGTGAGGTCGTAGACCTGCGTCCAGTTCAGGATGCGCTCGCCGTCGGGCTGGGCGTCGGGCAGCTCGCGCGGGTGACCGCCGGTGGCGATGAGGACGGCGTCGGCGGTGAGGGTCTCCTCGGTGCCGTCGGCGGCGGTGACGACGACCCTGCGGGACCCGTCCAGGGCCTGCATGCCGTCGAGCCGGCCACGGCCGCGCATGACCCGGGCGCCGGCGCGCGTCACGGAGGCGGTGATGTCGTGGGACTGGGCGAGCGCGAGGCGCTTCACCCGGCGGTTGACCTTGCCGAGGTCGACGCCCACCACCCGGGCCGCCCGCTCCAGCGGCGGGGTGTCGTCGGCGACGATGATCCCCAGCTCCTCGTAGGAGGAGTCGAAGGTGGTCATCACCTCGGCCGTAGCGATAAGAGTCTTCGACGGCACGCAGTCGGTCAGCACCGACGCTCCGCCCAGACCGTCGCAGTCGACGACGGTCACCTCCGCGCCGAGCTGAGCGGCCACCAGGGCCGCTTCGTATCCGCCGGGTCCGCCACCGATGATCACGATCCGAGTCACGTACTCCATTGTCCCGCACGCTTCAACGTGCTACTGCCCGGGGGCGCCACCGGAGGGCACCACAGGGACACCCGGGGCGTACGGGGCGGCTGCCGTACCCTCTGTGCATGTCGCTCTATGCCGCGTACGCCGGCAACCTCGACGCGGGCCTGATGTCCCACCGCGCCCCGCACTCCCCGCTGCGCGCCACCGGCTGGCTCAACGGCTGGCGGCTGACCTTCGGCGGCGAGCAGCTGGGCTGGGAGGGCGCGCTGGCGACGCTCGTCGAGGACCCGCTGGCCCAGGTCTTCGTGGGCCTGTACGACATCGCACCCAAGGACGAGGAGTCGCTCGACCGGTGGGAGGGCGTGGGCCTGGAGATCTACCGGCGGATGCGCGTGCGCGTGCACACGCTGGACGGCGAGGAGCCGGCCTGGGTGTACGTCCTCAACGGCTACGAGGGCGGGCTGCCGTCGGCGCGGTACCTGGGCGAGATCGCGGACGCGGCCGAGTCGGCGGGAGCACCGCACGACTACGTGATGGAGCTGCGCAAGAGGCCGTGCTGACGGACGGCCGCCCCGGGACACCCCCGCGCCGCTCCCGACCCACGACCCCGCGCCCCGGCCCACGGCCCGCCCGTGACCCGGGGCCCCGCCCACGGCCCCGCTCGGAACCCGCGGCCCCGCCCACGGCCCGCCCGTGACCCGGGGCCCCGCCCACGGCCCCGCTCGGAACCCGCGGCCCCGCCCACGGCCCGCCCGTGATCCGGGGTCCCGCCCACGGCCCCGCTCCTGCCCCGGGGTCCCGCCCCCACGGCCGTGTGACCCGCGCGCCCCGGCCCGCGGCCGCGCTTGTGGAAAACGACAAGACAACGATTCCAATCCGGTGAGGTCTGTCATCTACGCGCGTAGGCGAAGACCGGCTACCCTCGTCGGCGTGAACGCATCTCTTCTTCCGGACGACATCCAGGGCGATCCCTACGCCGCCGCCGACGCCGCCGCCGCGCGCCTGCGCGCACTCACCGGCGCCGAGACCCACGACGTCGCGCTCGTGATGGGCTCCGGCTGGGCTCCGGCCGTCGACGCCCTGGGCGCACCCGACGCCGAGTTCCAGGTCACCGAGCTGCCCGGCTTCCCGCCGCCGGCCGTCGAGGGGCACGGCGGCAAGGTCCGCTCGTACTCCTTCGGTGACAAGCGCGCCCTGGTCTTCCTGGGCCGCACCCACTACTACGAGGGCCGCGGTGTCGCCGCCGTGGCGCACGGCGTGCGCACCGCCGTCGCCGCCGGCTGCAAGACCGTGGTCCTCACCAACGGCTGCGGCGGCCTGCGCGAGGGCATGCGCCCCGGCCAGCCGGTCCTGATCAGCGACCACATCAACCTCACGGCGACCTCCCCCATCGTCGGCGCCAACTTCGTCGACCTGACGGACCTGTACTCGCCGCGCCTGCGCGCCCTGTGCAAGGAGATCGACTCCTCGCTGGAGGAGGGCGTGTACGCCCAGTTCCCCGGCCCGCACTACGAGACCCCGGCCGAGATCCGCATGGCCCGGGTGATCGGCGCGGACCTGGTCGGCATGTCCACGGTCCTGGAAGCGATCGCCGCGCGCGAGGCCGGTGCCGAGGTGCTGGGCATCTCCCTGGTCACGAACCTGGCCGCGGGCATGACCGGCGAACCCCTCAACCACGAGGAGGTCCTCCAGGCCGGCCGTGACTCGGCGGCCCGGATGGGCCAGCTGCTGGCGCAGGTGCTGGGCCGCATCTGAGCGGGAACCGCGCGGACGGCGAGCGGGGCGCGGACACCGCCGGTGGCGGTGGTGGTGCGACCCCGCTCCTCCGCTTTCCGGCCGACCGAGTCGGGTGGGCCGGCGGGCAAGACGGTAGACACAGGAGAGGTTGATCCCAAGGTGCACGACGATCTCATCGCCCGGGCCGAGTCCTGGCTCGCCGAGGACCCGGACCAGGAGACCCGCGACGAACTGGCCAAGCTGATCGAGGCCGGTGACGTGGGCGAGCTGGCGGCCCGTTTCAGCGGCACCCTCCAGTTCGGCACCGCCGGCCTGCGGGGCGAACTCGGCGCCGGCCCGATGCGCATGAACCGCAGCGTCGTGATCCGCGCCGCCGCGGGCCTCGCCGCCTACCTGAAGAAGAACGGCACCCCGCACGGGGACGGCACCGCCGGGCTCGTCGTCATCGGCTACGACGCCCGCCACAAGTCCGCCGACTTCGCCCGGGACACCGCCGCCGTGATGACCGGCGCCGGTCTGCGCGCGGCCGTGCTGCCGCGCCCCCTGCCCACGCCCGTCCTGGCCTTCGCCATCCGGCACCTGGGCGCGGTCGCGGGCGTGGAGGTCACCGCCAGCCACAACCCGCCCCGGGACAACGGCTACAAGGTGTACCTCGGCGACGGCTCCCAGATCGTGCCGCCCGCGGACGCGGGGATCGCCGCCGAGATCGACGCGATCGCCTCCCTGCACGACGTGCCCCGTCCGGACGCCGGCTGGGAGACCCTGGACGACGCGGTCCTGGACGCCTATCTGGCCCGTACGGACGCCGTTCTGGGCGCCGGCTCGCCGCGCACCGCCCGCACGGTCTACACGGCCATGCACGGCGTCGGCAAGGACGTCCTGCTGGCCGCGTTCGCCCGCGCCGGCTTCCCCGCGCCGGTGCTGGTCGCCGAGCAGGCCGAGCCGGACCCGGACTTCCCGACGGTCGCCTTCCCGAACCCGGAGGAGCCGGGGGCGATGGACCTGGCGTTCGCGCGGGCCCGCGCCACCGACCCGGACCTGATCGTCGCCAACGACCCCGACGCCGACCGCTGCGCGGTGGCCGTCAAGGACGGCGGCGACTGGCGGATGCTGCGCGGCGACGAGGTCGGCGCCCTGCTCGCCGCCCATCTGGTCCGGCGCGGCGCGACCGGCACCTTCGCGGAGTCGATCGTCTCCTCCTCCCTGCTCGGCCGGATCGCCGAGAAGGCGGGCCTGCCGTACGAGGAGACCCTCACCGGCTTCAAGTGGATCGCCCGCGTGGACGGCCTGGCCTACGGCTACGAAGAGGCCCTCGGCTACTGCGTGGACCCGCAGGGCGTGCGGGACAAGGACGGCATCACCGCCGCGCTGCTGATCACCGAGCTGGCGTCCGTGCTGAAGGAGGAGGGCCGCACCCTGCTCGACCTGCTCGACGACCTCGCCGTGGAGCACGGTCTGCACGCCACCGACCAGCTGTCGGTGCGCGTCCAGGACCTGTCGCTGATCGCGGACGCGATGCGCCGGCTGCGCGAGCAGCCGCCGACCGAGCTGGCCGGCCTGCGCATCACCCGGGCCGAGGACCTCACCCGGGGGACGGACCGGCTGCCGCCCACCGACGGTCTGCGCTACACCCTCGACGGCGCCCGGGTCATCGTCCGCCCCAGCGGCACGGAACCGAAGCTCAAGTGCTACCTGGAGGTCGTCGTGCCGGTCTCCGCACACGCCGGGCTGCCGGCCGCCCGCGCCCGCGCGGCCGAGCTGCTGGCGGCCGTGAAGCGGGACCTGTCGGCGGCCGCCGGCATCTGACCCCGTTCACCGGGCGCCGGGCCGTCGCACGCTCTCCGGCCGCCCTCCGCCCCGGCGCGTCCGCCCCACGGCGGAACAGCCGTACGGACGCCTCCCCTCCCGGGAGGCGTCCGCCTTCCCCTGGCGCCCCGCCCACCTTCCCCGGCGGGGCGCCTTGCCGTAGGGCCGCGCGGCTCCCCGGCAGGCGCGGGTGCGGCCGCGGGCCGAGCCGCGGGTGCGAGTGAGGGTGAGGGTGAGGGTGCGGCTGCGAGTGCGGTCGGGT
>NZ_JAINRE010000065.1 GCF_020400595.1 Streptomyces naphthomycinicus
CGCGTTCGTACCGCTGACACCGAACCCGGACACACCCACCCGGCGCGGCCGGTCGACGTCCGGCCAGGGGCTGGTCCGGTGGAGGAGGCGGATGGCGCCCGCGTCCCAGTCGACGCGGGTGCTGGGCTCGTCGGCGTGCAGGGTGGCGGGCAGGATGGCGTGGCGCAGGGCCTGGACCATCTTGATGACACCGGAGACGCCGGCGGCGGCCTGGGTGTGGCCTACGTTGGACTTCAGGGAGCCGAGCCACAGCGGCTCCGCGCGGTTCTGGCCGTAGGTGGCGAGTAGGGCCTGGGCCTCGATGGGGTCGCCGAGGACCGTGCCGGTGCCGTGGCCCTCCACGGCGTCCACGTCCTCCGGGGTGAGCCCCGCGGCGGCGAGCGCCTTGCGGATCACCCGCTGCTGCGACGGGCCGTTGGGGGCGGTCAGGCCGTTCGAGGCGCCGTCCTGGTTGACCGCGCTTCCCCGCACCACCGCCAGGATCTGGTGGCCCTTGCGCTGGGCCTCCGAGAGACGCTCCAGGACGACGACGCCCGCGCCCTCGGCCCAGCCGGTGCCGTCGGCGGAGTCCGCGTACGACTTGCAGCGCCCGTCGGCGGCGAGGCCGCGCTGGCGGGAGAAGTCGACGAAGGTGTGCGGGGTGGCCATGACGGTGGCACCGCCCGCCAGGGCCATCGAGCACTCACCGCGCCGCAGGGCCTGGGCGGCGAGGTGGATGGCGACCAGGGACGAGGAACAGGCCGTGTCCACGGTCACGGCCGGCCCCTCGAAACCGAACACGTAGGAGATGCGGCCGGAGGCGACGCTGCCGGCGCCGCCCGTTCCGGCGTAGCCCTCCAGTTCCGGCGGCAGGTTGCCGCCGAAGAAGTAGTCGACGCCCATGATGCCGTTGAAGACGCCGACGTCCGCGCCCTTCAGCGAGAGCGGGTCGATACCGGCCTGTTCCAGTGCTTCCCACGAGGTTTCCAGCAGCAGCCGCTGCTGGGGGTCCATCGCGAGCGCCTCACGGGGTGAGACACCGAAGAACTCGGCGTCGAACAGGCCGGCATCGCGCAGGAATCCGCCCTGGCGGGCATAGGTGGTGCCCGCCTTGTCGGGGTCGTCGTCGAACAGCGCGTCCAGGTCCCAGCCGCGGTCGGCGGGGAAGTCGGACACGGCGTCGCGGCCCTCGGCGACCAGACGCCACAGCTCCTCCGGCGTCGTCACGCCGCCGGGCAGCCGGCACGCCATACCGACGATCGCGACCGGCTCGTCCGCGTTCCGCCGGACCTGCCGGCGCAGGTCGTGCAGTTCGGTCGTGACGCGCTTGAGGTACTTGAGGAGTTCCTGCTCTGTGGCCATCTTCCATTCCTCACCGAGGGTTTGACGGTCCGCGAAAACGTGACGGTCAGACGATTCCGAGTTCGTCGTTGATGAAGTCGAGGACTTCATCGGCGGAGGCGGATTCCAGTTGATCCGCCACGGCGGAACCCTGTGCTTCCTCGTCCGCTCCGTTGCACTTCGCGACCAGACCCTGGAGGCGAAGCACGATGTCGGCCTTCTTGGACTCGTCGGAAAGCAGTCCGGCGATCAGTGACTCGATGTCTTCGATCTTTTCGTGCACCAGCGACAGGGCGTCGTTGGATGTGCCCAGTTCCGCGTGGAGGTGGCGGGCCAGAGCGAGCGGGTTCGGGTAGTCGAACACGACCGTGGCGGCGAGCTTGAGGCCGGTGGTCTCACGGAGCCGGTTGCGCAGTTCCACGGAGGTGAGCGAGTCGAATCCGGTGTCCTTGAACGCCGTCTCGGGGCCTACGTGCTCCGCCCCGGCGTGGCCGAGGACGGTGGCGACATGGCCGCGGACGAGGTCCAGGAGCAGGGCCTCCTGCTCGGCCGGGTCGAGCCCGGCGAGCCGGCGGGTGAGTCCGCCGGTGTGTTCCCCGGCCGTGGCGCGGACCGGCTGGCGGCCGGTGCGGACCAGACCGCGCAGCAGGGGCTGCACGGGGCGGCCCGCCGCCGCGTCGGCGCGCAGGGCCCGCAGGTCCAGCTTGATGGGGACCAGGAGGGCTTCGCCGGTGTCCAGGGCGGCGTCGAGGAGGCGCATGCCCTCGGCGGGGCCGATCGGCAGGACGCCGCCGCGGCTCATCCGGGCCTGGTCGGCCGCGCCCAGGTGGGCGGTCATGCCGCTGGTCTGCTCCCACAGGCCCCAGGCCAGCGAGGTGGCGGGCAGTCCGGCCGCCCGGCGCTGGTGGGCGACCGCGTCGAGGTAGGCGTTGGCGGCCGCGTAGTTGCCCTGGCCGGCCGAGCCGAACAGGCCGGACGCGGAGGAGAAGACGGCGAAGGCCGTCAGGTCCAGGCCGCGGGTCAGCTCGTCCAGGTGCCGTACGGCGCTGACCTTGGGGGCGAACACCCCGGCGAGGCGCTCGGGGGTGAGAGCGCTGATCACGCCGTCGTCCAGGACGCCGGCCGTGTGCACCACACCGGTGAGCGGGTGCTCCGCCGGGACCGACTCCAGCAGCGCGGCCACGGCGGCCCGGTCGGAGACGTCGCAGGCCGCGAGGGACACCGACTCGGCGCCCAGCTCGGCCAGTCCGGCCGCCAGCTCCGCGGCCCCCTCGGCCTCACCGCCCCGCCTGCCGGCCAGGACGAGATGCCGTACGCCGTGCCGCTCCACCAGATGCCGCGCCACCAGCGCGCCCAGCGAACCCGTACCGCCCGTGACCAGAACCGTGCCCCCGGCACGGAACTCCACCGTCGACTCGCTCTCCGCCGCCCGCTCCAGGCGCGGCACCGACAGTGCCGAGCCGCGGACCGCGATCTGGGCCTCGCCGGTGGCGAGGACGGGGGCGAGGAGGCCGTCGGCGGGTGCGTCGGTGGCCGGGTCGAGGTCGAGGAGGACGATCCGGCCGGGGTTCTCGGCCTGGGCCGCCCGGACCAGACCCCAGACCGCGGCTCCGGCCGCGTCGGTCAGCGCGGCGGCGCCGCCCGCGGGCACCGCGCCCCGGGTCACCACCAGCAGCCGCGCGTCCTCGAACTCCTCGTCGGCGAGCCATGCCTGGACGACCTCCAGCGCGGCGGCGGTCCGGGCGAGGGTCTCCTCGTCGCCGTCCGCGGAGCCTGCCAGCTCCAGGACGGCGGCCTCGGGCACCTCGCCCTTGAGCGCGGTCACCTCGGCGGCGGTGGTGACCCGCGGCCACGCGGGTGCCGTCTCCGGCGTGCCGGCGGGTGCGGGGAGTTCGGTCCAGGCGACGGAGAACAGGGCGTCGCGGCCCTCGTCGGCGGTCGCGGCGGCGTCGAGCTGGTCGACGTCCACGGGGCGGAAGGTCACCGAGTCGACGCTGAGCACGAGTCCGCCGTTGTCGTCGGCCGCGACCAGGGACAGCACGTCGGTGCCGCGGGGGGCGATCCGCACCCGCAGGGCGGCGGCGCCGGCGGCGTGCAGGACCAGTCCGTTCCAGGCGAACGGCAGAACGTTGTGGCCGTCGTCGGGCTGGGCGAAGGCGTCCGTGTGCAGAGCCGCGTCCAGCAGGGCGGGGTGGAGGCCGAAGCGGGCCGCTTCGTCGCGCTGCCCGTCCGGCAGGGCGACCTCGGCGAAGATCTCCTCGCCGCGCCGCCACACCGCGCGCAGGCCCTGGAAGGCGGGGCCGTAGGCGTAGCCGTGGCCGAGCAGGGTCTCGTAGAAGGAGTCGATGTCGAGGTCGACGGGTTCGGCGCCGGCCGGCGGCCAGACCGTGGTGTCGAAGGCGGGTGTGTCCGCGGCCGACGTGGTCAGGGTGCCGGTGGCGTGGCGGGTCCAGGTGTCGGTGCCGATCTCGCCGGCGGTGTTCTCGCGGGCCGAGTACACCGACACGGTCCGCAGGCCGTCCTCGTCCGGTCCGCCGACGGCGACCTGGACCCGGACGCCGCCCTGTGCGGGGACGACGAGAGGGGCCTCGATGACGAGTTCGTCCAGCACTCCGCAGCCGGCCTCGTCACCGGCGCGGACGGCGAGTTCGACCAGTCCGGTGCCGGGTACCAGGACGACTCCGCCGACGGCGTGGTCGGCCAGCCAGGGGTGGGTGCGCAGGGAGAGGCGGGAGGTGCACAGGAGGCCGCCGGTCTCGGGCACCTCCACCACGGCGCCGAGCAGCGGGTGGTCGGCCGTGCTCTGGCCGAGCGCGACCGCGTCGGTGGCGGGGGTGGTCCGCAGCCAGTAGTGCTGGTGCTCGAAGGCGTACGTCGGCAGGTCCACCCGGGCGTCGGTGGCGCTCTCGGGGAGGACGGCCGCCCAGTCGACCCGCGCGCCGCGGACGAACAGCTCCGCGACGGACAGCAGGAGCGTCTGGGCTTCGCCTCGGTCGTCGCGCAGGGCCGGGAAGCTCACCGCGTCCTCGCCGGCCGACTCCGCGATGGCGCCGGTCAGCGTGCCGCCGGGGCCGAGTTCCAGGAAGACGGAGCCGCCCGTGGCGCTGATCCCCTCGGCGAAGCGGACCGGCCGGCGGACGTGGTCCACCCAGTAGGCGGGGTCCGTCAGGCGGCCGGGCTCGGCGAGCCGGCCTGTCACGTTGGACACGACGGGGAGGTTCGGCTCGTTCCAGGTCAGGCCGGACAGGGCCGCGGTGAACTCGGCCAGCATCGGTTCCATCAGCGTCGAGTGGAAGGCGTGGGAGACGGTGAGCCGCTTGGTCCGGCGGCCCTGTTCCCGCAGCTTCTCCACCACGGCCATGACGGCGCCCTCGTCGCCCGAGAGGACCACCGAGCCGGGTGCGTTGACCGCCGCGAGGTCGACGCCCGCGCCGAGGTACTCCTCGATCTCCGCCTCGGTGGCGGCGACGGCGACCATCGCGCCGCCCGGTGCCAGGGCCTGCATCAGCCGGCCGCGCGCGGCGACCAGTGCCGACGCGTCCGTCAGCGACAGCACTCCGGCGACGTGGGCGGCGACGACCTCGCCGATGGAGTGTCCGGCCACGACGTCCGGCCGTACGCCCCAGGACTCGACGAGCCGGAACAGCGCCGTCTCCACCGCGAACAGGCCGGCCTGGGTGAACACCGTCTGGTCGAGCAGGCCGCCGCCCGCGTTGCCGACGTCGCCGAAGACGACGTCCTTGACGGGGTGGTCCGCCCAGCCGGCCAGCTGGGCGTCGAGCGCGGCGCATGCCTCGTCCAGCGCGTCGGCGAACACCGGGTAGCGGTCGTACAGTTCGCGTCCCATGCCCAGGCGCTGCGAGCCCTGGCCGGGGAAGACGAACACCGTGCCGCCGGTGCTCTCCGAGCCGGTGACCACGATCGGCGACGATTCGCCCGCGGCCAGCGCGGCCAGTCCGGTCACCGCCTCCTCGCGCGATCCGGCGACGACGACGGCCCGTTCGGACAGCACCGCCCGCCGGGCGACGAGCGCGCCCGCGACGGCCGCCGGCGTGGCGTCGGTGCGGCCGAGGAACTCGGCCAGCCGGCCCGCCTGCCCGGCGAGCGCGGCGGTGCCGCGCGCCGACACCACCACCGGCAGCACACCGTCGGCGGGGGCCACCGGCGTCGCGGCCGGCTCCTCCTCGGGGGCCTGCTCCAGGATGACGTGGGCGTTGGTGCCGCTGACGCCGAAGGCGGAGACACCGGCGCGGCGCGGACGGTCGGCCTGCGGCCAGGGCCGGGCCTCGGTGAGGACCTCCACCGCACCGGCCGACCAGTCGACCTCGGTGGACGGCTGGTCGACGTGGAGGGTGGGGGGCAGCACCGCGTGCCGCAGCGCCTCCACGGTCTTGATGACGCCGGCGACACCGGCGGCGGCCTGGGCGTGGCCGATGTTGGACTTCACCGACCCGATCCACAGGGGCTCTTCGCGGTCCTGGCCGTAGGTGGCGAGGAGGGCCTGTGCCTCGATCGGGTCGCCGAGGACGGTGCCCGTGCCGTGCGCCTCGACCGCGTCCACCTCGGCCACCGTGAGACCCGCGCTGGCCAGTGCCTTGCGGATCACGCGCTGCTGCGAGGGGCCGTTGGGGGCGGTCAGGCCGTTGGACGCGCCGTCCTGGTTGACCGCGCTGCCCCGGACCACGGCGAGCACCTGGTGGCCCTTGCGGCGGGCCTCCGAGAGACGCTCCAGGACGATGACGCCCGCGCCCTCGGCCCAGCCGGTGCCGTCGGCGGACGAGGAGAAGGCCTTGCAGCGGCCGTCGGGCGAGAGGGCCTGCTGCCGGGAGAACTCCACGAACGTGTAGGGGTTGGCGAGGATGGTCGCACCGCCGGCGAGGGCCATGGTGCACTCGCCGTTGCGCAGGGCCTGCGCGGCGAGGTGGATGGCGACCAGGGACGAGGAGCAGGCCGTGTCCACGGTCACCGCGGGGCCTTCGAGGCCGAAGACGTACGACACCCGGCCGGAGGCCACGCTGCCGGCGGAACCGGTCGCCGTGAACCCGGCGAGTTCCGGCGGCAGTTCGCCGCCGAAGCCGTAGCCCTGGGTCATCACGCCGGAGAACACTCCGACGTCCGTGCCCTTCAGCGTCGTCGGGTCGATGCCCGCCCGCTCCAGCGCCTCCCAGGAGGTTTCGAGGAGCAGCCGCTGCTGCGGGTCCATCGCGAGCGCCTCGCGCGGCGAGATCCCGAAGAAGCCCGGGTCGAAGAGACCGGCGTCGTAGAGGAAGCCGCCCTGGTCCACGTACGACGTCCCGACGCGTCCGGGGTCGGAGTCGAACAGGCCCTCCAGGTCCCAGCCGCGGTCGGACGGGAAGCCGGACATGGCGTCCCGGCCCTCGGCCACCAGTTCCCAGAGGCCCTCGGGGCTGGTGACGCCGCCGGGCAGCCGGCAGGCCATGCCGACGATCGCGATCGGCTCGCCGGGGTCGGCCGTGGCGAGGGCCGGTGCCGGAGCGGCCGGGGCGGCGGTGACGTGACCGAAGTGGCTGTGCAGGTGGCGGGCGAGGGCCAGCGGGGTCGGGTAGTCGAAGACGACGGTCGTCGGCAGGCTGAGGCCGGTGGCCTCACGGATGCGGTTGCGCAGCTCGACGGAGGTGAGGGAGTCGAACCCGGCGTCCTTGAACGCCTTCTCGGCCCTGACCTGGTCGGCGCCGGAGTGGCCGAGGACGGTGGCGACCTGGCCGCGGACGACGTCCAGCAGCAGGGCCTCCTGCTCGGCGGGGTCGAGTCCGGCGAGCCGGTCGGCCAGTCCGCCGCCGCCGGCGGCCGCGGCGGTCGTCCGGGCGGCCTGCCGGGTGACCCGGATCAGGCCGCGCATCAGGGGCTGCACGGTGCCGCCGGAGGCGGCGTCGGCGCGGGCGGCCCGCAGGTCCAGTTTGATCGGGACGACGAGGGCCTGGTCGGCGCCGAGGGCCGTGTCGAAGAGGGCCAGGCCCTCCGCGGGGGTGAGGGCACGGACGCCGCCGCGGCCCATACGGGCCTGGTCGGTCTCGCTGAGGTGGGCGGTCAGACCGGTGCTCTGCTCCCACAGGCCCCAGGCCAGGGACACGGCCGGCAGCCCGGCGGCGCGGCGGCGGGCCATCAGGCCGTCGAGGTAGGCGTTGGCGGCCGCGTAGTTGCCCTGGCCGGCCGAGCCGAACAGGCCGGCGCCGGAGGAGTAGACGGCGAAGACCGTCAGGTCCAGGCCGCGGGTCAGCTCGTCCAGGTGGGCGGCGGCGTTCGCCTTCGGGCCGAAGACACCGGCCATGCGCTCGGGGGTGAGGGCGCTGATCACGCCGTCGTCCAGGGTTCCGGCCGTGTGCACCACGCCGGTGAGCGGGTGCTCCGCCGGGACCGACTCCAGCAGCGCGGCCACGGCGGCCCGGTCGGAGACGTCGCAGGCCGCGAGGGACACCGACTCGGCGCCCAGCTCGGCCAGTCCGGCCGCCAGCTCCGCGGCCCCCTCGGCCTCACCGCCCCGCCTGCCGGCCAGGACGAGATGCCGTACGCCGTGCCGCTCCACCAGATGCCGCGCCACCAGCGCGCCCAGCGAACCCGTACCGCCCGTGACCAGAACCGTGCCCCCGGCACGGAACTCCACCGTCGGCCCGTTCTCCGCCGCTCGCACCAGGCGCGGCACCGACAGCGCCGAGCCGCGCACGGCGACCTGGGGCTCGCCGGCGGCCAGGACCGTGGCGAGCAGCGGCTCCACGGCGGTGCCGTAGGCGATGTCCAGGTCGGTGTCGGTGTCGATGAGGACGATCCGGCCGGGGTTCTCGGCCTGGGCCGCCCGGACCAGACCCCAGACCGCGGCTCCGGCCGGGTCCGTCACCGCCCCGTCACCGCCGGCGGGCACGGCTCCCCGGGTCAGCACCACCAGCCGGGACTCCTCCAGGCTGGGTGCGGCGAACCACGCCTGGAGCATGGCCAGCACGCGGTCGGTCTGGGACAGGGCGCCGTCGGCGCTGCCGTCGGCGGTGACCGCCTCGACCACGGCGACCAGGGGGCCGGTGGCGGCGCCGGCGAGGATCTCGACCTCGTCCGCGTGGAACAGCGGCACCCACTGCGGCGCCTGTTCCGTCTCGACGGCGGGCGCGGGCAGTTCGGTCCAGTCGACGCGGTACAGGGAGTGACCGTTGTCGCCGGAGACCGCCGTCAGCTGGTCGGCGGAGACCGGCAGGAAGCCCAGGGCGTCCATGGTGACGACGAGACCGCCGGTCTCGTCGGCCGCTTCCAGCGCGAGGCGGCCGGCTCCGGCCGGGGCGAGCCGCACCCGGAGCGTGGTCGCGCCGGTGGCGTGCAGCGTCAGCCCCTGCCATGCGGCGGGCTGCCACAGCCGCTGTCCGCCGCCGTCCTGGTCGGCCGTGGCCGCGTGCCGCAGTCCGGACTGCACGGCGGCGTCGAGCAGCGCGGGGTGGATGCCGAACCGCTCGGCGCCCGCGCGCTGCTCCTCGGGCAGGGCGACCTCGGCGAAGACCTCGTCACCGCGCCGCCACAGCGCCCGTACGCCCCGGAAGGCGGGGCCGAAGGGGTGGCCGAGGCGGAGCAGGTCCGCGTACAGCTCGTCGGCGTCGGCCGGGCGGGCGCCGGTGGGCGGCCACACGGTCAGGTCGGCGGGCGATGCGGGGGTGGTGAGCGGGGCGGGCGACAGGCGTCCGGTGGCGTGCCGGGTCCACGCGGCGTCCTCGGCCGCTTCGCCGGTCGCGTAGACGTCGACGGTACGCGCACCCGTCTCGTCGGGTCCGCCGACGGCGACCTGGACGCGTATGCCGCCTTCCTCGGGCAGGACCAGCGGCGTCTCGACGGTCAGCTCGTCCAGACCGGCGGTGCCGGCCTCGTCACCGGCGCGCAGGGCCAGTTCGACCAGGACGGCGGCCGGGACGACGACTGCCCCGCCGACGACATGGTCGGCCAGCCAGGGGTGGGTGCGCAGGGAGAGGCGGGAGGTGAAGACCAGCCCGTCGGACTGGGGCAGCGGGACGACGGCGCCGAGCAGGGGGTGGTCGGCGGCGGCCTGTCCGAGCGAGGCCGCGTCGGCCGCGGGAGCGGTCTTCAGCCAGTAGTGGCGGTGCTCGAAGGCATACGTCGGCAGGTCGACATGGGTGTCTCCGGCGCCCTCGGGGAGCACACCGGTCCAGTCGACGGCGACGCCCCGGACGAACACCTCCGCCATCGACGTCAGCAGCCGCCGCAGTCCGCCCTCTTCACGGCGCAGCGAGCCGGTGGCCACCGCGTCCGTGCGCGTCTCGTCGACGATCTCGTTGATCGGCTGGACGAGGACGGGGTGGGCGCTGGACTCGATGAAGACCGTGTGGCCCTCGGCGAGAAGGGTGGCGACGGCCGGGCCGAAGCGGACCTGGCCGCGCAGGTTGCGGTACCAGTACTCACCGTCGAGGACGCCCGCCTCGCGCACCCATTCACCGGTGACCGTGGAGAAGAACGGCACGAGCGGGGCCTGGCTGCGGATGTCCGCGAACGCCTCCGCCAGCGCCTCTTCGATGGCCTCGACGTGGCGGGTGTGGGAGGCGTAGTCCACCGCGACCCGGCGCACGCGTACGCCGTCGGCCTCCAGCGCCGCCAGCGCCTCGTCCAGCGCCTCCGCGTCACCCGCGATCACCGCGGACGAGGGGCTGTTGACCGCCGCGACCTCGACCCGGCCCTCCCAGGCCGTGATCCGGCCGGCCGCCTCGGCCTCGGACAGCGCCACCGACGCCATACCGCCCCGGCCCGCCAGCTGCCCGGCGATCACCTGGCTGCGCACGGCCACGATCCGCGCCGCGTCCTCCAGCCTCAACGCCCCGGCGACACAGGCGGCCGCGATCTCACCCTGCGAATGACCGACGACCGCGTCCGGAACGACACCCACCGACGCCCAGACGGCGGCCACACCGATCATCACCGCGAAGCTCGCCGGCTGGACCACGTCCACCCGGCCCATCAGGTCGGCGTCACCGCGCAGGACCGCCGTCAAGTCCCACTCCACCCAAGGCTCCAACGCCCGGGCACACTCCTCGATCCGCTCCGCGAACACCGCCGAGGACTCCAGCAGCTCCCGGCCCATGCCGAGCCACTGCGAACCCTGACCGGGGAAGACGAGCACCGTCCGCCCGGACGAGCCCGAAGCCCCGCTCACCAGACCGGCGGCCGACTCACCCGCGGCCAGCGCCGCGAGCCCCGCCACCGCCTCGTCCCGCGAGCCGGCGACGACCACGGCCCGCTCCGAGAGCACCGCCCGGCGAACCGACAGGGAACCCGCGACCTCGGCGAGCGACACCTCCGTGTCACCGACGAACGCCGCCAGCCGCGCCGCCTGCCCCGCCAGCGCTCCCTCCGACGCCGCCGACACCACGAGGGGCACGGGGCCGTCGACCGGGGCCGCCGGCTCCGCGGCCGGCTCCTCGGGGGCCTGCTCCAGGATGAGGTGGGCGTTGGTGCCGCTGATGCCGAAGGAGGAGACACCGGCCCGGCGCGGGCGGCCGGACTCCGGCCACCGCCGTTCCTCGGTCAGCAGCTCGACGGAACCGGCGGACCAGTCGACCTGCGGGGTCGGCTCGGTGACGTTCAGGGTCGGCGGCAGGACGCCGTGCCGCAGCGCCTCCACCATCTTGATCACACCGGCGACACCGGCGGCGGCCTGCGTGTGACCGATGTTCGACTTCAGCGAGCCCAGCCACAGGGGTGCTTCACGGTCGCGTCCGTAGGTGGCGAGGAGGGCCTGCGCCTCGATCGGGTCGCCCAGCGCCGTGCCCGTGCCGTGCGCCTCCACCGCGTCCACGTCCGAGGCGGCCAGCCCGGCCGCCGCCAGCGCCCGGCGGATCACCCGCTGCTGCGAGGGACCGTTCGGGGCCGTCAGTCCGTTGGACGCGCCGTCCTGGTTGACCGCGCTGCCCCGGAGCACCGCCAGCACCTGGTGGCCGTTGCGGCGGGCCTCCGACAGGCGCTCCAGGACGACGATGCCGACGCCCTCGGACAGGATGGTGCCGTCGGCACCCGCCGAGAAGGCCTTGACCTTGCCGTCGGCGGCGAGGCCCCGCTGGCGGGACATGCCGAGCACGCCGATGGGCGAGCCCATCACCGCGACTCCGCCGGCGAGGGCGAGGGAGCACTCGCCGCTCCGCAGCGCCTGGGCCGCGAGGTGCATGGCGACCAGGGAGGAGGAGCAGGCGGTGTCCACGGTCACCGCGGGGCCCTCGAAGCCGAACACGTACGACACCCGGCCCGAGGCCACGCTGCCCGCGGTCGCGGTGGTGACGTAGCCCTCCAGCTCGGGAGGCATGTTGCTGAGGGATTCCAGGTAGTCGTGGATGGAGACGCCGGAGAAGACACCGATGTTCGCGCCGCGGGTCGAGCTGGGGTCGACACCGGCGTTCTCCAGGGCCTCCCAGGTCGCCTCCAGCAGCAGCCGCTGCTGCGGGTCCATCGCCAGCGCCTCGCGCGGGGAGATGCCGAAGAACTCGGCGTCGAACTCGGCGGCGCTGTGCAGGAATCCGCTCTTGTGGACGTAGGAGGTGCCGGCCTTGTCGGGGTCGGCGTCGAACAGCTCGTCCAGGTTCCAGCCGCGGTCGTCGGGGAACTCCGTGATGCCGTCGCGGCGTTCGCTCACGAGCCGCCACAGGCCGGCCGGGTCGGTGACGCCGCCGGGCAGCCGGCAGGCCATGCCGACGATCGCGATCGGCTCGTCCGGGTCGGTCGCGACCACGGTGGGGGTGGCTGCGCCGGCCGCGCTCTCGCCGAGTTCCTCGCGCAGATGGCGGGCGAGCGCCACCGGGGTGGGGTAGTCGAAGATGAGTGTGGCGGGCAGCTTGACGCCGGTGGCCGCGGAGAGCCGGTTGCGCAGTTCGATCGCGGTGAGCGAGTCGAAGCCGATGTCGCCGAAACCGCGGGTGCCCTGGGCGAGTTCGGGCCCGCTGAAGCCCAGGACCGCGGTGGCCTCGGCCTGGATGATGCCGAGCAGGACGGCTTCCTGCTCGGCCTCGGGCAGTCCGGCGAGGCGGCGCAGGAGCCCGCTGCCGTCGCCGGCGGCGGCCCGCGCGGAGCGCCGGCCGGCCCGGACCAGGCCGCGCAGCAGATGCGGGACAGTGCTGCCGGAGGCGGCGTCGGAGCGCAGGGCGCGCAGGTCCAGCTTGATGGGTACCAGCAGGGACCGGTCGGCGTGCAGTCCGGTGTCGAGGAGGGCGAGACCCTCCTCGGGGGTGAGGGCGAGGACACCGCCGCGGCTCATGCGGGCCTGGTCGGTCTCGCTGAGGTGGGCGGTGAGGCCGGTGCTCTGTTCCCACAGGCCCCAGGCGAGGGAGACGCCGGGCAGGCCGGCCGCGCGGCGGTGGGCCATCAGGGCGTCCAGGTAGGCGTTGGCCGCCGCGTAGTTGCCCTGGCCCGCGGAGCCGAGCAGGGCGGCGGCGGAGGAGAACACCACGAACGAGCGGAGTGCGGGCGCGAGTTCGCGGGTCAGTTCGTCCAGGTGCCGTACGGCGGTGGCCTTGGGGGCGAAGACTCCGGCGATCCGCTCCTCGGTCAGCGCGCTGATCACACCGTCGTCGAGGACACCGGCGAGGTGCACCAGGCCGGTCAGGGGCCGCTCGGCCGGGAGGGCGCGCAGCAGTCCGGCGACCGCGTCGCGGTCGGAGACGTCGCAGGCGACGACGGAGACGGCCACGCCGAGGCCGGTGAGTTCGGCGGTCAGTTCGGCGGCGCCGTCGGCGTCGGGGCCGCGGCGGCCGGCCAGCACCAGGTGGCGTACGCCGTGCCGTTCGGCCAGGTGCCGGGCGACGAGCGCGCCGAGCGAGCCGGTGCCGCCGGTGATCAGGACGGTGCCGGCGGTGTCGAACGCGGCGGCGGGCTCGGCGGCGGCGGGCTGTTCGGTGCCGGGTTCGGTGGCGGGCTCTTCGGTGCCGGCGGGCTCGGCGCGGACCAGGCGGGGCGCGGACAGGGCGGTGCCCCGCAGGGCGAGCTGCGGTTCGCCGGCGGCGAGGAGCTGGGCGAGGACGGGGCCGGCACCGGTGGCGGCGGCCGGGTCGAGGTCGACCAGGATCACCCGGTCGGGGTTCTCGGCCTGGGCGGCGCGGACGAGACCCCAGACGGCGGCACCGGCCGGGTCGGTGACCGCGGCGTCGCCGCCCGCGGCGACCGCGCCGCGGGTGGCCACCACCAGCCGGGCGGCTTCGAGGCCCGGCGCGGCCAGCCATGCCTGGAGCACGCGCAGGGCCCGGGTGGTCAGGGTCTGGGCGTCGGTGCCGTCGCTGTAGGCGTCCAGGACGGCCGCACCGGGGGCGCTCTCGCGGGCGGCGAGCGCGGTCACGTCGGCGGCGTCGGCCACGGGCACCCAGGCGGGCGCGGCCGTGACGTCCTCGGGAGCGGGCAGCTGCACCCAGTCGACGGCGAACAGTACGTCCTTGCCGCCGCCGGCCGCGGCGCCGAGCTGTTCGGCGGAGACCGGCAGGGACACCAGGGAGTCCATGGTCAGGACGAGGGCGCCGGTCTCGTCGGCGGCCTGGAAGGACAGGGCGTCGGGGCCGGCGGGCGCGACGCGGACACGCAGGGCGGTGGCGCCTTCCGCGTGCAGGACCAGCCCGTTCCAGGCGAACGGCAGGACGTTGCGGTCGTCGTCCGGGTTGGCGAAGGCGTTGGTGTGCAGGGCGGCGTCGAGCAGGGCCGGGTGGATGGCGAACTTGTCGGCGTTCTCCCGGTGGTCCGGCGGCAGGGACGCCTCGGCGAAGAGTTCCTCACCGCGCCGCCACACTCCGCGCAGCCCCTGGAAGGCGGGGCCGTACGAGTAGCCGCGGGCGACGAGGTCGGTGTAGAAGTCGTCGATGCCGATGCGTTCGGCGCCGGGCGGCGGCCAGGCGGCGTAGTCGACGGCGGGTGTCGTGAACTGCGCGGGCGTGCCGGAGAGCAGGCCGGTGGCGTGCCGGGTCCACTCGCCCTGGCCGTCGTCGCCGGCGTTCTCGCGCAGCGAGTACACGTCGACGGTGCGGGAGCCGTTCGGGCTCGCGCCGCCGACGGCGACCTGGACGCGGACCCCGCCCTGCTCGGGCAGGACCAGGGGCGCCTCGATGACGAGTTCTTCGAGGGTGCCGCAGCCGAACTCGTCGCCGGCGCGGACCGCGAGGTCGACGTAGACGGTGCCGGGGACGATGACGACGCCCTGCATGGCGTGGTCGGCCAGCCAGGGATGGGTGCGCAGGGAGAGCCGGGAGGTGAAGACCAGGCCGTCGGTCTGGGGCAGCGGGACGACCGCGCCGAGCAGCGGGTGCTCGCTGCCGGTCACGCCGAGGGAGGCGGCGTCGCCGCCGTTCGCGGTCAGCTGGATCCAGTAGTGGCGGCGGTCGAAGGCGTACGTCGGCAGGTCGACGTGGGCGGTGCGGGCGGCCTCGGGGAGGATGCCCTGCCAGTCGACGGCGACCCCGCCCGCGAAGACCTCCGCGACGGAGGTGAGCAGGCGGCGCAGCCCGCCGTCGTCGCGGCGCAGGGAGCCGGTGACCACGGCGTCCGCGGCGTCGGCGATCTCGCTGATGGGCTGCACGAGGACGGGGTGGGCGCTGGATTCGACGAAGACGGTGTGGCCCTCGGCGAGGAGGGTGGCGACGGCGGGCCCGAAGCGGACCTGCCGGCGCAGGTTGCGGTACCAGTAGTCGCCGTCCAGGACGCCGGCGTCGCGGACCCATTCGCCGGTGACGGTGGACAGGAAGGGGACGGCGGGGGCCGCGCCGCGGATGTCGGCGAAGGCCTCGGTCAGCGCCTCCTGCACGGCCTGCACGTGGCGGCTGTGCGAGGCGTAGTCGACGGCGATGCGCCGCACCCGCACACCCTGGTCCTCCAGGGTGTCCAGGACCTCGTCGAGGGCCTCGGCGTCGCCGGCGATCACCACCGAGGAGGGGCCGTTGACGGCGGCCACCTCGACGCGGCCGGCCCATCGCTCCAGCCGGGCGGTGACGTCCTCCTCGGTCAGTGCGACGGACGCCATGCCGCCGAGCCCCGCGAGCCGGCCGCGGATGACCTGGCTGCGGACGGCGACGATGCGGGCCGCGTCGTCCAGCGACAGCGCGCCGGCCACGCAGGCGGCGGCGATCTCGCCCTGCGAGTGACCGACGACGGCGTCGGGTACGACGCCCACGGACGCCCAGACGGCGGCCAGGCCGACCGCGACGGCGAAGCTCGCGGGCTGGACGACGTCCACGCGGGTCAGCAGGTCGGCGTCGGCCTCGCCGCGCAGTACGGTCACGAGGTCCCAGTCGACCCAGCGTTCCAGGGCCCGGGCGCACTCCTCGATGCGGGCGGCGAACACCGGGGACGACTCCAGCAGTTCCCGGCCCATGCCGATCCACTGGGTGCCCTGTCCCGGGAAGACCAGGACGGTCTTGCCGGCGCCGGCCGCGGTGGCGGCGCCCTGGACGGTGCCGGCCGCCTGCTCGTCGCCGGCGAGGGCGGTGAGTGCGGCCAGGGCCTCGTCCCGGGTCTCGGCGACCACCACGGCGCGCTCGCCCAGCACGGCGCGCCGGGTGGCGAGGGTGCCGGCGATGTCCGCGAGGGGGGTGTCCGCGGCGCTCTCCAGGAAGGCGGCGAGGCGGTCGGCCTGGCCGGCGAGGGAGGCGGCGGAGGCCGCCGACAGCACGAGCGGCAGCACACCGGCCGGGGCCGCGGGCGTCGCTTCGGGCGTCTCGTCCTCGGGGGCCTGTTCCAGGATCAGGTGGGCGTTGGTGCCGCTGGCGCCGAACGAGGACACGCCTGCGCGGCGCGGGCGGTCGGTCTCGGGCCACTGCTGTGCCTGGGTGAGCAGTTCCACCGCACCGGCCGACCAGTCGACCTGGGGGGTGGGGGTGTCGATGTGCCGGGTGGCCGGCATCAGGCCGTGGCGCAGCGCCTGGACCATGTTGATGACGCCGGCGACGCCGGAGGCGGCCTGGGTGTGGCCGATGACGGACTTGACGGAGCCCAGTCGCAGGGGCTGTCCGGCGGGGCGGTCCTGGCCGTAGGTGGCGAGAATGGCCTGGGCCTCGATGGGGTCGCCGAGGACGGTGCCGGTGCCGTGGCCCTCCACCATGTCGACGTCGGCGGTGGTCAGTCCGGCGCCGGCCAGGGCCTTGCGGATGACGCGCTGCTGGGAGGGGCCGTTGGGGGCGGTCAGGCCGTTGGAGGCGCCGTCCTGGTTGACGGCCGAGCCGCGGATGACGGCCAGCACGCGGTGGCCGCGCTCGCGGGCCTGCGACAGCGTTTCGAGCAGGACGACGCCGACGCCCTCGGCCCAGCTGGAGCCGTCGGCCGCGGCGGCGTAGGACTTGCAGCGGCCGTCGAAGGCGAGGCCGCGCTGGCGGGCGAAGCCGACGAAGCCGCCGGGGGTGGACATGACGGTGGAGCCGCCGGCGAGCGCCATGGAGCACTCGCCGCGGCGCAGCGCCTGCATGGCGAGGTGGATGGCGACCAGGGAGGAGGAGCACATGGTGTCGACGGTGACCGCCGGCCCCTCCAGGCCGAGGGTGTAGGCGACGCGGCCGGAGGCGACACCGCCCGCGGTGCCCAGGGCCCGTTCCAGGCTGAGGAAGCCCTCGTGGCCGCTGAGGTCGGGGGCGTAGTCCTGGTGGACGATGCCGGCGAACACGCCCGTGTCGCTGCCGCGCACGGAGTGCGGGTCGATGCCGGCGCGTTCCAGGGTCTCCCAGGACACTTCGAGCAGCTGGCGCTGCTGCGGGTCCATGGCGAGGGCCTCGCGGGGCGAGATGCCGAAGAACGCGGCGTCGAACTCGCCCGCGTCGTGCAGGAAGGCACCCTCGCGGACGTAGGTCGTGCCGGGGTTGTCCGGGTCGGGGTGGTAGAGCCCCTCCAGGTCCCAGCCGCGGTCCTCCGGGAACGTCGTGTAGACGTCGGTGCCGTCGGTCACCACGCGCCACAGGTCCTCGGGGGTGCGGATGCCCCCCGCGTACCGGCAGGCCATGGAGACGATGGCGATGGGCTCGGCAGCGACCGCCGCGAGTTTGCTGTTCTCCTGCTGCAGGCGCGCGTTCTCCTTGAGGGAGGCGCGCAGCGCGTTGACGATCTGGTCGTCCGGGCCCGACATATCCGTCCTCCGTGGTGCGTCCGCTGTCATGGGGTCAGCTCGTCCTGCCCAGAGCACGCTGCACGAGATCGGCAACGTCCATGGCGTCGATCAGGGTCTCGTCGTCCTCGTCCGGGGCTTCCGCCTCGGGCGCTTGCGCCGCGGCGTCCTCGGTGTCCACGAGGCCGAGCAGGGTGTCCAGGACGCCGGCTTCCCTGAACCGGGCGAGGGGGACGGTGGCGAGGGCTCGCCTGATGTCGTCCTCCCGCCCGTCGAGCCCGTCGTCCGCGTCCCGCAGCAGCTCGGAGCGCAGGTAGCCGACGAGGGCGTCCGGCGTGGGGTAGTCGAAGATGAGCGTGGCGGGCAGCCGCAGGCCGGTCGCCACGTGCAGGCTGTTGCGCAGGTTGACGGCCGCGAGCGAGTCGAAGCCGACCTCCTGGAAGGCTTGCAGGGGTCCTATGCTCTCGGCGCCGCTGTGTCCGAGGACGGTGGCGGCGTGTCCGCACACCAGCCGGAGCAGGATGCGGTTCTGCTCGGCCTCGGGGACGTCGCGCAGGGAGTCCACCAGGCCGGCGGTGGTGTCGCCGTTCTCGGTGTCCGGCTGGGTGGCCCGCAGGGCGGCCTGCGCTTCGGGCAGGTCGGCGAAGAGCGGGCTGGGCCGCACCGAGGTGAACGCCGGGATGAAGGCGTCCCAGTCCATGTCGACCACCGTGACGGCCTTCTCCTGGGCCTGGACGGCCTGTTCGAAGGCGGTGACGGCGATCTGCGGGACCATCGGCAGGACACCGCGCCGGCGCAGCTGGGTGAGGGTGTCCTCGTCCATGCCGACGCCGATCTCGTCCAGGGCGCCCCAGGCGATCGCGGTGGCCGGGTGGCCCTGGCCGCGGCGCCATTCCACGAGGGCGTCGAGCACGGCGTTGGCCGCGCCGGACGGTCCTTGTCCGCCACCGCCCCAGACACCGGCGATCGAGGAGAACACGACGAACGCGTCGAGGGGGGTGTCCGCGAACCGCTCGGCGAGCCAGCGGGCCGTGTCCACCTTGGCGCCGAACACCTCGGTGAGCTCGGGCAGGCCCGTGTCGTCCACGGAGCTGGTCCGGGCGATGTCGGCGGTGTGCACGACGGCGGTGAGCGGCTGGTCGCCGGGGGTCTCGGCGAGGAGGGCCTCGATCGCGGACCGGTCGGTGTCGGCGCAGGTCACGACGGTCGTGCCGGTGTCGAGGGCGGTCACTTCGGCGGTGAGCCGGGCGAGCGCGTCCTCGGGGGCGGCGGCCGTGGTGGTGATGACGAGCCGCTGGGCTCCGGACCGGGCGAGCCAGAGGGCGGCGTGCCGGCCGAGTCCTTCGGCGCCGCCGGTCACCAGGACGGTGCCGCGGGGCTGCCAGCCGGAGCCGGCGGCCGGGTCGGGGGCGGTCTTGCGCAGCAGCCTGCGGGTGTGGACACCGGACCGGCGCACGGCCAGCTGGTCGTCGTCGCCGGGGGCGTCGAGCGCGGCGAGCAGATGGCGGACGGCCCGGGCGTCGATGGTGGCGGGCAGGTCGATCAGTCCGCCCCAGCGGTCGCCGCGTTCCAGGGCGGCGGCGCGGCCGATGCCCCAGACGGCGGCCTGGGCCGGCGAGGTGACCGTGTCCTGGACGCCGGCGCTGACGGCGCCCCGGGTCAGGGACCACAGCGGCTGGGTGGCGCCGGCGTCGCCGAGCGCCTGCACCAGGGCGAGCGTGGCCGCGGTCAGCGGGACGGGATCGTGCGCGCCGCCCTCGCCGCCCGGGGCGAGCGCGAGCAGCGACAGCACGCCGGTCAGCTCGTGTTCGGCGAGGACGGCCGGCAGGCGTTCGCCGAGCCGGTCGCGGGTGGCGTCGGCCGCCGCGACCTCCAGCGGGACGATGTCGAGGCCCTGCGCGGCGAGTTCCCGCAGCAGCACGTCCGCCGGGGAGCCGTCCTGGCCGCCCGCCGGTACGACGGCCAGCCAGGTGCCGCCGGGGACACCGGTGCCTTCCTGGTCCAGCGGTCGCCAGGTGACGTGGTAGCGCAGCTTCTCGGCCGCCGACCGCTCCCGCCGCCGGCCGCGCCAGTCGGCCAGCACGGGGACGACGGTGCGCAGTGCGTCGCGCTCGTCGGCGGCGGCCAGGTCGAGCAGCCGGGCGAGGGAGTCGGCGTCGGCCTGTTCGACCGCGGTCCAGAAGTCGGTCTCGGCGCCTTCGGCGGCGGGGGCGTCGTCCGTGGTGGTCTCCGCCTCCCGCAGCCAGAAGTGCTGGCGGTCGAAGGCGTACGTCGGCAGGTCCACCCGGGCGTCGCGGGCCTCGGCGGGCAGCATGCCCGTCCAGTCCACGGCCACGCCCTTGACGAAGAGCTCGGCCATCGAGGCGAGGAGTCGTCGCGGGCCGCCCTCGTCGCGGCGCAGCGAGCCGGCGGCGACGGCGCGGAGCCGGACGTTGTCGTCCGCGGCCTCGTCGAAGATCTCGTTCACGGGCTGGACGAGGACGGGGTGGGCGCTGGACTCGACGAACACCGTGTGGCCCTCGGCGAGGAGCGTGGCGACGGCCGGGCCGAAGCGGACCTGGCCGCGCAGGTTGCGGTACCAGTAGCCGCCGTCCAGGACGCCGGCCTCGCGGACCCATTCGCCGGTGACCGTGGAGAAGAACGGCACGAGCGGGGCCTGGCTGCGGATGTCGGTGAAGGCCTTGTCCAGCGCCCCTTCGATGGCCTCGACGTGGCGGGTGTGGGAGGCGTAGTCCACCGCGACGCGGCGGACGCGGACGCCGTCGGCCTCCAGTGCGGCCAGTGCCTCGTCCAGCGCCTCGGCGTCACCCGCGATCACGACCGACGACGGTCCGTTGACCGCCGCGAGCTCGACGCGCCCTTCCCACGGGGTGATCCGTGCGAGCGCGTCCGTCTCCGCGAGCATCACCGAGGCCATGCCGCCCCGCCCGGCCAGTTCACCGGCGATCACCTGGCTGCGCACGGCCACGATCCGCGCCGCGTCCTCCAGGGACAGCGCCCCGGCGACGCAGGCGGCCGCGATCTCGCCCTGCGAGTGACCGACGACGGCGTCCGGTACGACGCCCACCGACGCCCACACGGCCGCCAGAGCGATGTTGACGGCGAAGCTGGCCGGCTGTACGACGTCCACCCGGCCCAGCAGGTCGACGTCGCCGCGCAGGACCGCCGTCAGGTCCCAGTCGACCCAGGGCTCCAAGGCCCGGGCGCACTCCTCGATGCGCTCCGCGAACACCGGCGAGGACTCCATCAGTTCCCGGCCCATGCCGAGCCACTGCGAACCCTGGCCGGGGAAGACGAGCACGGTCCTGCCGGGGCCGCCGGAGCCGGCGACGGTTCCGGTGACGACGAGGGGGCTGCTCTCGCCGCGGGCCAGTGCGCCCAGTCCGGTCAGTGCCTCCTCGCGGGTACCGGCGACGAGCACGGCCCGTTCGGAGAGCAGGGCCCGCCGGGCGACGAGCGCGCCCGCGATCTCGGCCGGTGCCGCGCCGAGGTCCGTGACCGTGGCCGCCAGGCGTCCGGCCTGGGCGGCGAGGGAGGCCGCGCTGCGGGCCGACACCACCAGGGGTACGACGCCGTCGGGGACCGCCGGCCGGGTGACGGGCCCGGTCTCGGGTGCCTCCTCCAGGATGACGTGCGCGTTGGTGCCGCTCGCGCCGAACGAGGAGACGGCGGCCCGGCGCGGCCTGCCGTCGCGGACCCAGTCCCGGGCCTCGGTGAGCAGTTCGACCGCGCCCGCCGACCAGTCCGCCTGGGTGGTGGGCTCGGTGACGTTCAGGGTGGCGGGCAGGATGCCGTGCCGCATCGCCTCCACCATCTTGATGACACCGGCGACACCGGCGGCGGCCTGGGTGTGCCCGATGTTGGACTTCACCGAGCCGAGCCACAGCGGCTTGCCGGCCTCGCGGTCCTGGCCGTAGGTGGCCAGCAGGGCCTGGATCTCGATGGGGTCGCCGAGGACGGTGCCGGTGCCGTGGCCCTCCACCGCGTCGACGTCGGCGGGGGTCAGCCCGGCCGCGGCCAGCGCGCCGCGGATCACGCGCTGCTGGGAGGGGCCGTTGGGGGCGGTCAGGCCGTTGGAGGCGCCGTCCTGGTTGATCGCGCTGCCGCGCAGGACCGCCAGCACGCGGTGACCGTTGCGCTGTGCCTCCGACAGCCGCTCCAGCAGGACCACGCCGACGCCCTCGGCCCAGCCGGTGCCGTCGGCGGTGGCGGAGTACGCCTTGCAGCGGCCGTCGGCGGACAGGCCGCGCTGCCGGGAGAACTCCAGGAAGGCGTCGGGGCTGGCCATGACGGTGGCGCCGCCGGCGAGGGCGAGGGAGCACTCGCCGCTCCGCAGCGCCTGGGCCGCGAGGTGCATGGCGACCAGGGAGGAGGAGCAGGCGGTGTCCACGGTCACCGCGGGGCCCTCGAAGCCGAACACGTACGACACCCGGCCCGAGGCCACGCTGGCGGCCGTACCGGTCATGGTGTAGCCCTGGACGTCCTCGGGCACCTGGCGCAGCCGGGTCACGTAGTCGTGGTGGACGATGCCGGTGAACACGCCGATGTCCTGGCCGCGGGTGGACAGGGGGTCGATGCCGGCCCGTTCCATGGCCTCCCAGGAGGTCTCCAGCAGCAGCCGCTGCTGCGGGTCCATGGCCAGGGCCTCGCGCGGCGAGATGCCGAAGAGTCCGGCGTCGAACCGGCCGGCGTCGTGCAGGAAGCCGCCCGCCCGGGTGTAGCTGGTGCCGGGGTGGGCCGGGTCGGGGTGGTAGAGCTTGTCGATGTCCCAGTCGCGGTCGGCGGGGAAGCCGGAGATGGCGTCGCGCCGGTCCATGACGAGCTGCCAGAGCTCCTCGGGGCTGGTGACGCCGCCGGGCAGCCTGCTGCTCATGGCGATGATGGCGATCGGCTCGTCCGGGTCCGCGGTGCCGCGCCGGGTGACGGCGGGGATCTCCGGGCGGGTGCCGAGGAGTTCGCCGCGCAGGTGGTCGGCGAGCAGGGCCGGGGTCGGGTGGTCGAAGACCAGGCTGCTGGGCAGGCTGACGCCGGTGAAGTCGTGCAGCCGGTTGCGGAGTTTGACGGCGGTGAGCGAGTCGAAGCCGAGGTTCTTGAACGGCTGTCCCTCGTCGAAGCCGTCCGTGTCGCGGTGTCCGAGGACGACCGCGGCGCTCTCCCGGACCAGGTCCAGCAGGATCCGGCGCTGTTCCGCGTCGGCGAGGGGGGCCAGCCGGACGGCCAGTTCGTTGCCGTCGCCGGCCGGTTCCCGGCGGATGACCCGCCGGGCCGGGGCGGGGGCGGAGGCCGGGGACGGGGCGCGGCCGGGGGTCGTACGGCCGGGCTCGGGTGCCGTGGGCCGGCCGTCGGCGGCCGGTGTCCCGCTCTCGTCGCCGGTGTCTCCGGTGAGTTCGCCGCCGGTGGCCCCGTCGGCTTCGGCTCCGGTGGCCCCGGTGGGTTCGGCGTCGTGGCCGCCGGCTCCGCGGGCCGCGTGCGTCACCGGGCCGAGCAGGGCCACGGGGCGGCCGGCCGGGTCGGCCAGCTCCACCAGGTGTCCGCCGTCGGCGTCCGGGGTGACGCGCACCCACAGCTCGGTGGCGCCCACCGCGTACACGGCGAGGGCGGCGCAGCCGGCCAGGGAGCCGCTGTCCGCACCGGGGTGCGCGGCCTCGGCCGCGACCCGCAGGGCCGTGTCGAGCAGGACGGGGTGGAGGGTGAACGTGTCGGCCTCGCCGTCGAGTCCGGAAGGCAGCGCGATGTCGGCGAGGATCCGGCCGTCCTCGCGCCACACGCCCCGCACCCCGGCCAGGGCGCTGTCCTCGCCCGGCTCCCCGGGCCTGCCGAACGGGTCGAAGGCGTGCCGCGGAACGCCGGGCACCAGGGTGGCACGGGCGTGCCGGAGCCAGGGCTCGCCCTCCTGTCCGGCCGGCCGGCTGTGCACGGCGGCGCCGCGCACCCCGTCGGGTCCGGGTGCGTCCACGAAGACGCGCAGCTGGACGTCGCCGTGCGCGGGGACGACGAGGGGCGCGTCGACGGTGATCCGCTCGACGGTGCCGCCGCCGGCCTCGTCGCCGGCCCGGACCAGCAGCTCCAGCAGTACGGCGGCCGGTACGGTCGCCTCGTCGCCGGTGTGCGTGCCGGGGAGCAGGCCGGGGCTGCGTCCGGAGAGCCGGCCGGTGAGGACGACGCCGGTGCCGCCGTGCTCGCCGGGGACCTCCACGACGCCGCCCAGCAGCGGATGGCCGGCGGACCGGGCGCCGAGCGCCTCGGCGTCGACGGCCGCGCCGCCCTCCACCCAGTACCGCTGGTGCTGGAAGGCGTAGGTGGGCAGGTCGGGGCCGACGGCCGGCTCGGGACGGCCGAGGACGGCGGTCCAGTCGACCGGTACGCCCCGCACGTGCAGCTCGGCGAGCGCGGTGCGGACCGCGGTGTCCTCGGCGGTGTCGCGGCGCAGCGTGCTGACGCAGCCGCGGGTGTCCGGGCCGAGGGTGCCGAGGGCCATGGCGCTGAGCACTCCGCCGGGACCCAGTTCGAGGTGGGTGGCCACGCCCTGGTCGCGCAGGGCGGTGACGGCGTCGGCGAACCGCACGGCGTGCCGGACCTGGTCGACCCAGTACTCGGGGGTGGCGAGCAGTCCGTCCTCGGCGAGGGCGCCGGTGAGCGTGGAGACGACGGGCACGGTCCCGGACCGGTAGCGGAGGCGGGCGGCCACGGCGCGCAGCTCGTCGAGCATCGGCTCCATCAGGGCGGAGTGGAAGGCGTGGCTGACGGACAGCCGCCGGGTCCGGTGGCCGTCCTGGGCGAGGCGCCCGGCGACGGCGAGTACGGCGTCCTCGGCGCCGGACAGGACCACTGCCCGTGGTCCGTTGACCGCAGCGATCCCTACGGTGCCCGGGTGCTCGGCGAGCAGCGGCGCCACCTCGGCCTCGGTCGCCTCGACGGCGATCATGGCTCCGCCCTCGGGCAGGGTCTGCATCAGCCGGCCGCGGGCCGCGACCAGTTCACCTGCGTCCGCCAGGTCCAGGATGCCGGCGGCGTGGGCGGCGGCGATCTCGCCGACCGAGTGGCCCGCGAGCAGGTCGGGCCGTACGCCCCAGGAGGCGAACAGCCGGAACAGCGCGGTCTCCAGGGCGAACAGCGCTGCCTGGGTGTAGAGGGTCTGGTCGAGCAGGGCGGCCCGGTCGGTGCCGGGCTCGGCGAAGATCACTTCGCTCAGGGGGTGGGCGAGGTCGTCCAGGTGCCGTTCGACGGCGGCGCAGGCGGCGTCGAAGGCGGCGCGGAACACCGGGTGGGTCGCGGCGAGTTCGCGGCCCATGCCGGCCCACTGGCTGCCCTGTCCGGTGAACAGGAAGGCGAGTTTGCCGTCGGCGGGGCTGCCGGTGACGGTGTCCGCGTCGGCGGTGCCGGCGGCGAGAGCGCGCAGGGACGCGGCCAGCCGCTCCCGGTCGGCGGCCAGGACGACCGCGCGGTGGTCGAGGTGGGCGCGGGCGGTGCCGAGCGCGTGGGCCGTCGCCCCGAGCGGCGTACCGGTGCGGTCCGCCACCCAGTCGGCGAGCCGGCCGGCCTGGCCGCGCAGACCGGCGGCGGTGCGCGCGGACACGGGGAAGAGGACGAGACCGTCCTCGGCGGCGCCCACGGCTTCCCGCGCGGCTCCCGCGGCGTCGGTTACCGGCGCGGTGCTGCCGGCCGCGGTTTCCCGCGCGGCACCGGCGTCCAGGGTTTCCTGCGCGGTGCCGGCCGCCGGGAGTGCGCGGGGGGTCTGTTCCAGGACCAGGTGGGCGTTGGTGCCGCCGATGCCGAAGGCGGAGACGCCGGCGCGGCGCGGACGGCCGGTCTCCGGCCAGGGCTGCGCCTCGGTGAGCACCCGCACCGCGCCCGCCGACCAGTCCACGTGACCGGAGGGCCGGTCCACGTGCAGGGTGCGGGGCAGCAGGCCGTGCCGCATCGCCATCACCATCTTGATGACGCCGGCGACACCGGCGGCGGCCTGGGTGTGCCCGAGGTTGGACTTCACCGACCCGATCCACAGGGGCTCTTCGCGGTCCTGGCCGTAGGTGGCGAGGAGGGCCTGCGCCTCGATCGGGTCGCCGAGGACGGTGCCCGTGCCGTGCGCCTCGACCGCGTCCACCTCGGCCACCGACAGCCCGGCGTTCGCGAGCGCCTTGCGGATCACGCGCTGCTGCGAGGGGCCGTTGGGGGCGGTCAGGCCGTTGGACGCGCCGTCCTGGTTGACCGCGCTGCCCCGGATCACCGCGAGCACCTGGTGGCCCCGCCGTTCGGCCTCCGAGAGCCGCTCGACCAGCAGCACGCCCACGCCCTCGGACCATCCGGTGCCGTCCGCGCCGTCGGCGAACGCCTTGCACCGGCCGTCGGGGGCCAGGCCGCGCTGCCGGGAGAACTCGACGAACGTCTCGACGTTGCCCATCACCATCACACCGCCGGCGAGCGCCATGGAGCACTCCCCGTTGCGCAGCGCCTGGGCCGCCAGGTGCAGGGCGACCAGGGAGGAGGAGCAGGCGGTGTCGATAGTGACCGCCGGGCCCTCGAACCCGAAGTGGTAGGCGACGCGGCCCGACACGACGCTGCCGGAGCCGCCGGTGAGACGGAACCCCTCGGCGTCGGCCGCGTGGTGCATCCGTACGGTGTAGTCGTGGCTGTTGACGCCGACGAACACCCCGATGTCCCGGCCGCCCAGCCCGGTGGGGTCGATCGCGGCGCGTTCGAACGCCTCCCAGGACGTCTCCAGCAGCAGCCGCTGCTGCGGATCCATGGCGAGGGCCTCGTTGGGGGAGATACCGAAGAAGGCGGCGTCGAAACCGGGCGCGTCGTCGAGGAACGCGCCGTGCCGCACATAGGTCGTGCCGGCGTTGTCGGGGTCGGCGTCGTAGAGCCGGTCGATGTCCCAGCCCCGGTCGTCGGGGAACTCGGTGACGGCGTCGATCTCGTCGGCGACGACCCGCCACAGGTCCTCGGGGCTGTGCACCCCGGCGGGGAAGCGGCAGGCCATCGCGACGATCGCGATCGGCTCGTCCGCCGCGGCGGGGCCGGCGACGGTCACCGGAGCGGCGGTCGCGGCGGCGGCTGTGTCGCCCACGAGCCGGGCCCGCAGGTGTTCGGCGAGCGCGGTCGGCTTCGGGTAGTCGAAGACGACGGCGGACGGCAGCGTGAGACCGGTGGCGGTCGCCAGCCGGTTGCGCAGCTCCACCGCGGTCAGCGAGTCGAATCCGGCGTCCTTGAACGCCCGGTCGGCGCGGACCGCCTCGGCGGTGCCGTGGCCGAGCACGTCGGCGGCGTTGCGCCGCACGAGGTCCAGCAGCAGCGCGCTCTGGGCCGCCGGGTCCAGCCCGCCGACACGGTCGCGCAGGCCGCCGTGGTCCGTCGTGCCGGCGGCGCGGGCCAGTGAGCGGGGCGCCGGCGCGAGGCCCCGCAGCAGGGGGGCGACGGGCGCGGTGCGGGCCGCCGCGCGGAGGGCGGGCAGGTCCAGTTTGGCGGCCACCAGGGCGGCGGGCAGAGCGCCGGCGGGGCGCAGGGCGAGGTCCAGCAGTGCCATGCCCTCGGCCGCGGAGAGCGCGGCCATGCCGAGCCGCCGGTTGCGGTGCAGGTCGGCGGCGCCGAGGTGCCGGGTCATGCCGCTGGCCCGCTCCCAGTACCCCCAGGCGAGCGAGATGCCAGGCAGTCCCCGCTCACGGCGGTGCCGGGCGAGTGCGTCCAGTGCGGCGTTGGCGGCGGCGTAGTTGGCCTGGCCGGGGTTGCCGAACACGTTGGCGGCCGAGGAGAACAGGACGAACGCCGCGAGGTCGTGGTCGCGTGTCAGCTCGTGCAGCAGCAGTGCCGCGTCCAGTTTGGGCCGCAGTACGGTGTCGACGCGGTCCGGGGTGAGCGCGGTGACCACACCGTCGTCCAGGACACCGGCGGTGTGCAGGACGGCGGTCAGCGGGTGGGCGGCGGGCACCGCGTCCAGGACGGCGGCGAGCCGCTCCCGGTCGGCGGTGTCGCAGGCGACGAGCGTGACGGTGGCGCCCAGCCCGGTCAGCTCCTCGGACAGCGCGACCGCGCCGTCCGCCGCGGGACCGCGCCGGCTGATCAGGAGCAGATGACGGACACCGTGCTCGGTGACCAGGTGCCGGGCGGTCAGCGCGCCGAGGGTACCGGTGCCGCCGGTGATCAGCACGGTCCCGTCCGGATCGAGCGCTGGGCCCGGCCGTGCGGCACCGCTCTCCCCCGCCGGCGTGTCGGTCCGGGCCAGCCGGGGCACCTCGGCACCCGCCGCCCCGATGCGTATCACGGGTTCGCCGCAGGCGAGCAGGCCGGGCAGGGCGGCACGGACCGCCGCGTCGAGGTCCTGCGGGTCGTCCTGCCGGTCGTCCGGTCCGCCGTCCTGCCCGGCGACGTCGGCACCGACAGCGACATCGGCATCGACATCGACATCGACGAGCACGATGCGGTCCGGGTGCTCGGACTGCGCGGAGCGCAGCAGCCCCCGTACGGCGGCCGTGGCGAGGTCCGTGCCGTCCGCGCGGGTGGCCACGACCAGCCGGGTGCGCTCCAGGGCGGGTTCGGCCAGCCACGCCTGGAGGACGGCGAGTGCGGCGGCGATCGCCGCCCGCGGCTCGGTGATCGCGGGGTCGACCGCGTACAGCAGGACGTCCGCGTCCGCCGCGCCGGCGGTGACGTCCTCGGCGGTCCGGACGCTGACGGCGGCCGGCGTATCGGTACCGGCCGGCAGCGGCAGCCGCGTCCAGTCGACCTGGAACAGCGCGTCCTGGGTGAGGGCTTCGGCGAGCCCGGCGCGCGCCGGGGCGAAGGGTTCCGCCAGCACCGCGCCGACGGTCAGCACGGGCCGCCCGGCCGGGTCGGTCAGGTCGAACCGGGTACCCTCCGCCGCCGTCTGTGCCGACCGCACGGTGACGGTGGTCGCGCCGGAGGCGTGCAGGCTGACACCGCGCCAGGTGACCGCCAGTGTCCCGGCGGGCAGCGCCGTCCGCACGGCGGTGTCGAGCAGCGTGGGGTGCAGGCCGTACCGGTCGGCGTCCCCGGCGAATTCCCCGAGGTCCACCTCGGCGGCGGGTCCGTCGGCCGGCCGGCCGTCGGCCGCGGACGGCTCGGCCGGTGCGAGCGTGCCGTGCGCGTGCCGCGTCCAGGCGGCGTCCAGCGCGGAGTCGTCCGTGCGCGAGTGCACCTCGATCGTGCGCCGCCCGGTGTCGTCGGGCTCGCCGACCACGGTCTGCACGCTCCGGCCGCCGCGTACCGGCAGGACCACGGGCCGGTCGACGGTCAGTTCCTCCACCACCGGCGCACCGGACTCGTCGCCGAGCCGGACGGCCAGTTCGACCAGAGCCGCGTTCGGCACCAGGACCGCGTCGTCCCCGACGAGATGTTCGGCCAGCCAGGGCTGCGAGCGCAGCGACCAGCGCGACGTCGTCAGGAATCCCCCGGAGGGCAGCGGGACGACGGCGCCGAGCAGGGGGTGGTCGGCGGCGGCCTGGCCGAGCGAGGCCGCGTCGGCCGCGGGAGCGGTCTTCAGCCAGTAGTGGCGGTGCTCGAAGGCATACGTCGGCAGGTCGACATGGGTGTCCCCGGCGCCCTCGGGGAGCACACCGCTCCAGTCGACGGCGACTCCCTGGACGAACACCTCCGCCATCGACGTCAGCAGCCGCCGCAGTCCGCCCTCTTCACGGCGCAGCGAGCCACTGACCACGGCCTCCGACTCCGCCTCGTCCACGAT
>NZ_JAINRE010000066.1 GCF_020400595.1 Streptomyces naphthomycinicus
GGCGCTGGACGCGCTGGCCGAGCACCGGCGGGCCGCCGGCCTGCCCGCCACCTCCATCGCCTGGGGACCCTGGACCGACGGCATGACCACCGGGCTCCGCTGGGCGGACCGCGCCCGCATCAGCCGGTCGGGCACCCGGACCCTCGGCACCGAGGACGGGCTCGCCCTCTTCGACCAGGCCGTCCGGGGTACGGACGCGCTGGCCGTCGCCGCGCTGTGGGACCTGCCCGCACTGCGCGCGGCACACGCGCTGCCACCCCTGTTCCAGGGCCTCGTCGGACGGCCGGCCCGGCGATCGGTCGCCGAGGGGACCGCGCGGGGCGCGCAGTGGGCCGACCGGTTCACCGGGCTGTCGCCCGCCGAACGCGAACGAGCCGCCGTCGAATGGGTCCGTGAGCAGGCCGCGGCCGTACTGGGCCACGCGTCCGCCGGTGCCGTCGCCGCGGACCGGGCCTTCCTCGACCTGGGCTTCGACTCCCTCACCGCCGTCGAACTGCGCAACCGGCTCACCACGGCGACCGGGCTGCGCCTCGGCACCACCGCGGTGTTCGACTACCCCACGCCGGCCGGACTGGCCGCGCACCTGCTGGAACGCGTCCTCGGCGCCACGGCCGGCCCGGCGCAGGCCGCCCCCGCCGCCGTACCGGCGGACGAGCCGATCGCGATCGTCGGCATGGCCTGCCGCTACCCCGGCGACATCACCTCGCCGGACGAGCTGTGGCGCGCCGTCGCCGACGGCCGCGACACGATCTCCGGGTTCCCCACCGACCGCGGCTGGGACCTGCGGGCCCTGTTCGCCGACGACCCCGAGCGGCCCGGCACCAGCCACACCCGCGAAGGCGGATTCCTGCACGAGGCCGGTGAGTTCGACGCCGACTTCTTCGGCATCAGCCCCCGCGAGGCGCTGGCCATGGACCCGCAGCAGCGACTGCTGCTGGAAGCGTCCTGGGAGGCGATCGAGCGCGCCGGGATCGACCCGGTGTCACTGCGCGGCAGCCGGACCGGCGTGTACGCGGGCGTGATGTACCACGACTACGCGGCCCGCGTGGACGTCCTGCCCGACGGAGTCGAGGGCTATCTGGGCACCGGCAACTCCGGCAGCATCGCCTCCGGCCGGATCGCCTACGCCCTCGGCCTGGAGGGCCAGGCCGTCACCGTCGACACCGCCTGCTCCTCCTCGCTGGTCGCCCTGCACTGGGCCGTCCGGGCGCTGCGCTCCGGCGAGAGCGACCTGGCCCTGGCCGGCGGCGTCACCGTCATGGCCACCCCGGGCGTCTTCGTCGACTTCTCCCGGCAGCGCGGCCTCGCCACCGACGGACGCTGCAAGTCCTACTCGGCCGACGCGGACGGCACCGGCTGGTCCGAGGGCGTCGGCATGCTCCTCGTCGAACGGCTCTCCGACGCCCGCCGCAACGGGCACCGGGTACTCGCCGTCATCCGCGGCACCGCCGTCAACCAGGACGGCGCGTCCAACGGGCTCACCGCGCCCAACGGGCCCTCGCAGCAGCGGGTGATCCGGCAGGCGCTGGCCGACGCCGGTCTGCGGCCGTCGGACGTGGACGCCGTGGAGGGCCACGGCACCGGCACCTCGCTCGGCGACCCGATCGAGGTGGAGGCGCTGCTCGCCGCCTACGGCCAGGAGCGGGACGAGCCGCTCTGGCTCGGCTCGATCAAGTCCAACATCGGGCACACGCAGGCCGCCGCCGGTGTGGCCGGCGTGATCAAGATGGTGCAGGCCATGCGGCACGGGACGCTCCCGCGCACCCTGCACGCCGACGAGCCGTCCCCGCACATCGACTGGGCCTCGGGCGCCGTGGAACTGCTCACCGAGGAGCGCGAGTGGCCGGTGACGGACCGGCCCCGCCGGGCCGCCGTGTCCTCCTTCGGACTGTCCGGCACCAACGCCCATGTGGTGCTGGAACACGCCGACCAGCCGGCCGGGACCGCCGAGCGGACCGCCGTACCCGTCCCGGTGCCGCTGTCGGCGCGTACCGACGCGGGACTGCGGGCCCAGGCCGACCGGCTCGCCGCGGCCCTGACCGCCGACCCCGGCCTGGCCCCGCTGGACGTCGCCTACTCGGCGGCCACCGGCCGGGCCCGCCTGGAGCGGCGGGCCAGCGTGGTGGCCGCGACCCGGGAGGAGCTGCTGGCCGGTCTGGCCGAACCGGGGCCGGCCACGGTGGCCGGCAGCGGGCACACCGCGTTCCTGTTCACCGGGCAGGGCGCCCAGCGCCCCGGCACCGGCGAGGAACTCGCCGCCGCGCACCCCGTGTTCGCCGCCGCCTACACCGAGGTGTGCGCCGCGTTCGACACGGTCCTCGACCGGCCGCTGCGCGAGGTCGTCGCCACCGGCGAGGGCCTCGACGACACCGGGTACGCGCAGCCGGCGCTGTTCGCGCTGGAAGTCGCCCTCGGACGGCTCTTCGAGTCCTGGGGCGTCGTCCCCGGCCTGCTGCTCGGCCACTCCGTCGGCGAGCTGGCCGCCGCCCATCTGGCGGGCGTGTGGTCGCTGCCCGACGCCGTGCGCGTCGTCGCCGCCCGCAGCCGGCTCATGGCCGCCCTGCCGGCCGGCGGCGCGATGGCCGCCATCGAGGCACCCGAGGAGGAGGTGGCCGCCGAACTGACCGACGGCGCGGTGCTCGCCGCCGTCAACGGCCCCCGGTCGGTGGTCGTCTCCGGAGCGCGGGACGCGGTGCTGGCCACCGCCGCGCTCTGGGCCGGACGCGGCCGCCGCACCCGGGAGCTGAAGGTGTCGCACGCCTTCCACTCGCCGCTGATGGAGCCCATGCTCGCGGACTTCGCGGCCGCCCTGGCCGACGTCGAGTTCCGGGAGCCGCGGATCCCGCTGGTGTCCACGCTGACCGGCACCCTCGCCGGCGACGAACTGCGCACCCCCGGTTACTGGGTCCGGCACGTACGGGACACCGTGCGGTTCGCCGACGGCGTCCGCGCCCTCGGCGAGGCCGGCGCCGACACCCTCGTGGAACTCGGCCCGGACGGCGTCCTCACCGCGATGGCCGCTCCGCTGCTGCCGGACACCGCCGTGGCCGTGCCGACGCTGCGTGCCGGCCGCCCGGAGGCGCCCGCCGTGGCCGCCGCCCTCGGCGCCCTGCACGACCGGGGCACGGTGGTGGACTGGCCGGCCTTCTTCGCGGGCACCGGAGCCCGGTCCGTGGAACTGCCGACGACCGCGTTCCAGCGGACCCGCTACTGGCTGGAGTCCGCGCCCCGCACCGGCGACCTCTCCGCCGCCGGGCTCGCCACCGCCGGCCACCCGCTGCTCGGGGCAGCCGTCGACTCGCCCGACGGGATGCTGCTCACCGGCCGGCTGGACACGGCCACCCACCCCTGGCTGGCCGACCACACCGTGCTGGACACCGTCCTGCTGCCGGGCACGGCCTTCGTGGAACTCGCCCGCGCGGCGGGCGACCGCGTCGGCCTGCCCCGGGTACGGGAACTCACCCTGGCCGCACCGCTCATGCTGCCCGCGGACGGCTCCGTCCTGGTCCAGGTGCACATCGGAACCGCCGCCGACGGCGAGCGGCCGGTCACCGTGTCCGCCCGCGCCGACGACGGCCGGGAGTGGACGCGGCACGCCACCGGCGTACTCGCCCCGGCCGCCCCGGCACCCGGCACCGACCCGCTGCCCTGGCCGCCGCAGGACGCCGAACCGCTGCCGCGGGACGGCCACTACGACGAGCTGGCCGCCGCCGGACTCGGCTACGGCCCCGCCTTCCGCGCCCTGCGCGCGGTCTGGCGGCGCGGGGACGGCCCGACCGCCGAGGTGTTCGCCGAGGTCGGCCCCGCACCGGGCACCGACCCGGCGGGCTACGGCGTGCACCCGGCGCTGCTCGACACCGCCCTGCACGCGGCCGGCATCGGCGGACTCGGCGTCGCGGGCGTGCCGTTCACCTGGAACGACGTCCACGTGCACCGGGCCGGCGCCCGCACCCTGCGGGTCCGGATCACCCCGGACGGAAGCGGCGGGCTGTCCCTGCGCGCCACGGACGACGAGGGCCGCCCCGTGATCGAGGTCGCGGCGCTGCGCCTGCGCGCCATCGCCCCGGAGGACCTGCGCACCGCGCCGGCCGCCACCGAGGCGCTGTTCGACCTGGACTGGGTGTCCGTCGCCGTCCCGGCGGCCCCGCGCCCCGCCGGCCGCCGGGCGGTGCTCGCCCCCGCCGACGCCGCGCTGACCGCCGTACTCGGAGCGGACACCGAGACGGTCAAGGACCTCGCCACGCTGCCGGACGACACGGACGTCGTGCTCGCGGCCCTGCCCCCCGCGACCGGCACCGACGTGCCCGAGGCCGTCCGGGTCGCCCTGCGCGACACCCTCGACCTCGTCCAGACGTGGGTGGCGGCGGACCGGTCCGCCGCCCGGCTGGTCCTGCTCACCCGCGGCGCGGTCGCGCTCGCCGGGGAGCGGCCCGACCTGGCCGGCGCCGCCGTCTGGGGCCTGGTGCGCGCGACCCAGTCCGAGCACCCCGGCCGGTTCGTCCTGGTCGACGTGGACGACGACCCGGCGTCCCTGGCCGCGCTGCCCGCCGCCCTGGCGACGGACGAGCCGCACCTGGCGATCCGCGCCGGCGCCGTGCGCGCGGCCCGCCTGGTCCGTGCCGCTCCCGCCGGCCCCGCCGTACCCGCCGCCCCGCTGGGCGAGCGCGGCACGGTACTGGTCACCGGGGCCACCGGCAGCCTCGGCGCCCTGGTCGCCCGCCACCTGGTCACCGAACACGGCGCCCGCCGGCTGCTCCTGGTCAGCCGGCGGGGACGGCAGCCGGAGCTGGCCGCGGAGCTCGCCGCGGCCGGCGCCGAGGTCCGCTTCGCGGCCTGCGACGTCGCCGACCGGGACGCCCTGTCCGCGCTCCTGGCCAGCGTCGACCCCGAACACCCCGTGACGGCCGTCGTGCACGCGGCGGGAGTCCTCGACGACGGAGTCGTGGCGGCGCTCACCCCGGACCGGCTCGACACCGTCCTGCGGCCCAAGGCGGACGCCGCCTGGCACCTGCACGAACTCACCGGCGACCTGGACGCGTTCGTGCTGTTCTCGTCCGCCGCGGGACTCCTCGGCGCCCCCGGACAGGCCAACTACGCCGCCGCCAACGCGTTCCTGGACGCCCTCGCGGCGCACCGCAGGGCCGCCGGCCTGCCCGCCGTGTCGATCGCCTGGGGCCCCTGGGCCGACGGCATGGCGGCCCAGCTCGACACCCGGCGCGCCTCCCGGGCCGGTCTGCTGCCGATCGACGCCCCCCTCGGCCTGGCGCTGCTCGACGCCGCCCGGGCCGGAGCACCGGCCGCCCCGCTCGCCGCCCGGCTCGACCTGCCCGGCCTGCGCGCCCGGGCGGCCGAACTCCCGCCCTTCCTGCGGGCACTGGTGCCCGCCCCGGCCCGCACGGCACCCGAACCGGCCGAGCCACTGGCGGACACCCTCGTCGCGCTGCCCGCCGCGGAACGCGAACCCCGGGCGCTCGACGTCGTGCTCCGGCACACCGCCGACGTGCTCGGCCACGCCACCGCCGACGGCGTCGACCGCGACCGCGGCTTCCAGCAGCTCGGCTTCGACTCCCTCATGTCCGTCGAACTGCGCAACCGGCTGGGCGCCGTGGCCGGCCTGCGGCTGCCCGCCACGGTGATCTTCGATCACCCCACGCCCGCCGCGCTCGCGGCCCACCTGGTGGCCGAACTGGCCCCCGGCCGCCCCACCGCGGCATCCCTGCGCACCAGCACGCTCGCGGAACTGGAGGCCGCGGCCCCCGAGTTCGCCACCGACCCCGAGCTGCGCGAGGATCTGCGCACCCGGCTGCGCGCCCTGCTGCGCACCCTCGACGACCCGGCCCCGGACGAGCCGCTCGCCGAGACCGGCGAGGAGAGCCTCGCCGATCTGCTCGACCTCGCCGACCGGGAGCTGGGGGACTTCTGATGACCGACGACGACCGCACGACCGACCGCACCACCGCACGAGGAGCCACCGCGTTGTCCCAGGAACAGACCGACGACCGCAAGGTCGTGGAGACGCTCAAGCGCCTGACCACCGACCTGCGCCGCGCCAAGCAGCGGCTGCGCGACGCGGAGGACCGGGCGCACGAGCCGATCGCGATCGTCGGCATGGCCTGCCGGTACCCCGGTGGCGTCACCTCGCCGGAGGACCTGTGGCGGCTCGTCCTCGACGGCCGGGACGCCATGGGCGCCTTCCCCACCGACCGGGGCTGGGACCTGACGGCACTCTTCGCCGACGACCCGGAGCGCTCCGGCACCAGCCACACCCGCGAGGGCGGATTCCTGCACGACGCGGGCGAGTTCGACCCCGGCCTGTTCGGGATCAGCCCCCGCGAGGCGCTCGCCATGGACCCCCAGCAGCGGCTGCTCCTGGAGACCGCCTGGGAGGCCGTCGAACGCGCCGGCATCGACCCCACCGCGCTGCGCGGCAGCCGCACCGGCGTCTACGCCGGCGTGATGTACCACGACTACGGCACCGGGGTCGACCCCCTGCCCGAGGGCGTCGAGGGCTACCTCGGCCTGGGCACCGCGGGCAGCGTCGCCAGCGGCCGGATCGCCTACACGCTGGGCCTGGAGGGCCCCGCCGTCACCGTCGACACCGCCTGCTCCTCCTCCCTGGTCGCCCTGCACTCCGCGATCCGGGCGCTGCGCGCCGGGGAGTGCACGATGGCCCTGGCGGGCGGCGCGACCGTGCTGTCCACCCCGGCCGTGTTCGTGGACTTCTCCCGGCAGGGCGGGCTCGCCGCCGACGGACGCTGCAAGTCCTACTCGGCCGAGGCCGACGGCACCGGCTGGTCCGAGGGCGTCGGCATGGTCCTCGTCGAACGGCTCAGCGACGCCGAACGCCTTGGCCACCCCGTCCTCGCCGTGCTGCGCGGCTCCGCGGTCAACCAGGACGGCGCGAGCAGCGGCCTCACCACCCCCAACGGGCCCGCCCAGCAGCGGGTCATCCGGCAGGCGCTGGCCGACGCCCGGCTCACCCCCGCCGACCTGGACCTGGTGGAGGGCCACGGCACCGGCACCCCGCTCGGCGACCCGATCGAGGTACAGGCGCTGCTCGCCACCTACGGGCAGGACCGCGCCGAACCGCTCCGGCTGGGCTCGGTGAAGTCCAACATCGGCCACACCCAGGCCGCCGCCGGCGTCGCCGGTGTCATCAAGGCCGTCATGGCCCTGCGGCACGGCGTGCTGCCCGGCACCGCCCACCTGACCGAGCCGACCCCGCAGGTCGACTGGACCGCCGGCGCGGTGGAACCGCTGCGGGAGACCCGCGCCTGGCCGGAGACCGGCCGGCCGCGCCGCGCGGCGGTGTCCTCGTTCGGCATCAGCGGCACCAACGCCCACATCGTCCTGGAGCAGGCCCCCGACACCACCCTCGCGGCCCCGGAGGCCCCCGGGGGCCAGGCACCCGCGACGGAACCCACCGCGCACCGGACCCCCGCCACCGGCCACGGCACGCCGGCTCCCGCAGGGGACCGGACCCCCGCCGCGACGGAACCGGCCCCGCACCGGACCCCCGCCGCGGACCGGCCCGTACCGGCCGCCCTCCCCGTCCCGCTCTCCGCCGCGACCGAGGCAGGCGTCCGCGCCCAGGCGCTGCGGCTGGCCGCCCACCTCACCGAGCACCCCCGGCTCGCCCCGCACGACGTCGCGTTCAGCGCCGCCACCGGACGAGCCGCGCTGGCCGGCCGGGCCGTCGTCCTCGCCGACGACCGCGCCGGGCTCCTGGACGGACTCACCGCGCTCGCCGAGGGACGGCCCAGCCCCGCCGTCGTCACCGGCACCGCCGCGGCCGGCGCGCGCCGGATCACCTTCGTCTTCCCCGGCCAGGGCGCCCAGTGGGCCGGCATGGCCGTCCCGCTGCTGGAGACCTCCCCGGTGTTCGCGGCGCGGTGGGCGGAATGCGCCCGCGCGCTCGCCCCCTGGGTGGACTGGTCGCCCGACGAGGCGATCCGCTCCCCGCGGGCACTGGAGCGGGTCGACGTCGTCCAGCCCGTGCTGTGGGCCGTCATGGTCGGCCTCGCCGAACTGTGGCGGGCCGCGGGCGTACGGCCCGACGCCGTAATCGGCCACTCGCAGGGCGAGATCGCCGCCGCCTGTGTCGCCGGCGCCCTCACCCTGGAGGACGGCGCGAAGGTCGTCGCGCTGCGCGCCAAGGCCCTGCTCGCGCTCGCCGGCCGCGGCGGCATGCTGTCCGTGCCGCTGCCCGAGGCGGAGGTCCGCGCCCGCCTCGACGGCCGGCCCGGTCTCGGCATCGCCGCCGTCAACGGGCCCGCCACCGTGGTGGTGTCCGGCGAGTCGGCCGCCCTCGACACGGCCCAGGCCGACTGGGAGGCCGAGGGCATCCGGGTGCGCCGCGTCCCCGTCGACTACGCCTCCCACTCCCCGCACGTCACCGAGGTCCGCGACCGTCTCGCGGCCGACCTCGCCGGCATCACCCCGCGCCCGGCGGACGTCACCTTCCTGTCCACCCTCACCGGGGAACCCCTCGACACCACCGCGCTCGACGCCGGCTACTGGTACCGCAACCTGCGCGAGCCGGTCCGCTTCGAGGCGGCCACCCGGCGCGCCCTGGAACAGGGCCACCGCGTGTTCATCGAGGTCGGCCCGCACCCCGTGCTCACCCTCGGCGTCCAGCAGACCGCCGAGGCGATGGACATCCCCGCCGCCGCGATCCCCACCCTGCGCCGCGACCACGGCGACCTGCTCCGCTTCCGCACCGCCCTGGCCGAGGCCGCCGTCGCCGGAGTGCCCGTGGACTGGGCCGCCGAACTCGCCCCGTACACGCCCCGCCGGGTCGACCTGCCCACCTACGCCTTCCAGCGCGAGCGCTTCTGGCTCACCCCGCAGCGGCGCGCCGCCCTGGCCGCCAGCACCGGCACCGACCCCTGGGACGGCCGGTTCTGGGACATCGTGGACCGCGCCGACGCCGAGGAACTCTCCCGCGCGCTCGGCGTCGACACCGACGACCCCCTCACCGCCGTCGTACCGGCCCTCGCGCGCTGGCGCCGCCTGCTGCGCGAGCAGTCCGCCGTGGACGGCTGGCGCTACACCGTCACCTGGGACCGGCTCGCCGTCCCCGACCACGCCCGGCTGACCGGACCGTGGCTGCTCGTCGTACCCGAGGACCGGGCCGGCGACCCCCTCGCCGAGCGGTGCGCCGCCGCGCTCACCGAGCACGGGGCCGAGGTCACCACGCTCACCCTCGGGGCCGGCGACACCGGCCGCGAGGCGCTTGCGGCCCGGCTCGCGGGCCTCCGCCCGGCCGGAGTGCTGTCCCTGCTCGCCCTGGACGACGCCCCGCACCCCGCACACCCCGCCCTGCCCACCGGACTGGCCCTGACCGTCCCCCTCGTGCAGGCCCTCGGCGACGCCGGCGTCACCGCCCCCCTGTGGTGCGCCACCCGGGGCGCCGTCGCCACCGGCCCCGCCGACCGCGTCACCGCACCCGCCCAGGCGCAGACCTGGGGCCTCGGCCGGGTCGTCGCGCTGGAACACCCCGACCGCTGGGGCGGCCTGATCGACCTGCCCGAGGAGTGGGACGACCGCGCCGCGGGCCGGCTGGCCGCCCTGCTCGCCGGCGGCGGCGACGAGGACCAGACGGCGCTGCGCGCCACCGGAGTCAGCGCCCGCCGGCTGACCCGCGCGCCGCTCGGCGCACAGCCCGCCCCGAGGTCCTGGCGGCCGGCCGGCACCGTGCTGCTCACCGGCGGCACCGGCGCCCTCGGCCCCCACCTCGTGCGCTGGCTGGCCGAGCAGGGCGCCGAGCGCATCGTGCTGCCCGGCCGCCGCGGCGCCGACGCCCCGATAGCGGCCGAGCTGACCGCCGAACTGGCCGGCACCGGCACCGCACTGCACTTCCCCGTGTGCGACGTCACCGACCGCGCCGAACTGGCCGCGCTGGTCGACGACCTGGACGCGGCCGGCACCCCGGTGCGCAGCGTCCTGCACGCCGCCACCGCCCTCGAACTGCGCCCGCTGGCCGACACCCCCGTCGGCACCTTCGCCGGCCAGACGGCCGCCAAAGTGCTCGGCGCCCGCCACCTCGACGAACTCTTCGCCGACCGGGACCTGGACGCCTTCGTGCTGTTCTCCTCGGTCGCCGGCGTCTGGGGCAGCGGACTGCACGCCCCCTACGCCGCCGCCAACGCCTACCTCGACGCCCTCGCCGAGGACCGCCGGGCCCGCGGCCTGACCGCGACCTCCGTCGCCTGGGGCATCTGGGCCGCCGTCAACGAGTGGGACGGCGTCAACGAGGACGTCGACCCCGAACGCGTAGGCCGGCAGGGCCTGCCGTTCCTCGACCCGGACCTCGCCGTCGCCGGCCTGCGGCAGACACTCGACCACGACGAGACCAACGTGGTGATCGCCGAGGTCGACTGGACCCGGTTCGTCCCCGTGTTCTGCTCCGCGCGCCGCCGGCCGCTGCTGGAGTCCGTGCCCGAGGCCGCCGCCGTCCTGCGCACCGCCACCGTCGACACCGGCACCGTGTCCGCGCTGCGCGAGCGGCTCGGCGCCCTGCCCGAGGCCGGCCGCCGACGGGCCGTCACCGAACTGGTCCGCGAGCACGCCGCCGCCGTCCTCGGCCACGACTCGGCCACGGCACTCCCCGCCGACCGCGCCTTCCGGGACGTCGGCTTCGACTCCATCACCGCGGTCGAGCTGCGCAACCGGCTCCGCTCGGCCACCGGCCTGTCCCTGCCCGCCACCCTGGTCTTCGACCACCCCTCACCCGCCGCGCTCGCGGACCGCCTGCTCGCGCTGGCCTTCGACACCACCGCCGCGGACACCGCGGCCCCCACCGCCCGCGCCGCCGCCGCCGACGACGACCCGATCGCCATCGTCGGCCTCAGCTGCCGGTACGCCGGTGGCGTCGCCTCCCCGGACGAACTGTGGCAGCTCGTCACGGCCGGCCAGGACGCGGTGGGCGCCCTGCCCACCGACCGCGGCTGGGACCTCGACGCGCTCTACGACTCCGACCCCGACGCCCGCGGCCGCAGCTACGTCCGCCAGGGAGCGTTCCTCACCGACCCCGCCGGCTTCGACGCCGCCTTCTTCGGCATCGCCCCGGCGGAGGCCCGTGCCACCGACCCCCAGCAGCGGCTCCTCCTGGAAGCCGCCTGGGAGGCGTTCGAACACGCCGGCATCGACCCCACCGGCCTGCGCGGCGAACGGGTCGGCGTGTTCGCCGGCGCCAACGTCGGCGACTACGCCTCCAGCCGCGGCGCCGGCGCCGGCGGCTCCGACGGACAGCTGCTGACCGGCAACGTACCGAGTGTGATCTCCGGCCGGATCGCCTACACCTTCGGGCTCCAGGGCCCGGCCGTCACCGTGGACACCGCCTGCTCGTCCTCCCTGGTCGCCCTGCACCTGGCCTGCCAGTCCGTGCGCGGCGGCGAGAGCGACCTGGCCCTCGCGGGCGGCGTCGCCCTGATGTCCAGCCCGGCCGCGCTGATCGGCTTCTCCGCGCAGCGCGGCCTGTCCGGCGACGGCCGCTGCAAGGCCTTCGCCGACGCCGCCGACGGCACCGGCCTCGCCGAGGGCGTCGGACTGCTGCTGGTGGAACGGCTCTCCCGGGCCCGCGCCCGGGGCCACCGCGTACTGGCCCTGGTGCGCGGCTCGGCGATCAACCAGGACGGCGCCTCCAACGGCCTCACCGCCCCCAGCGGCCCCGCCCAGCAGCGCGTCATCACCGCGGCGCTCGCCGACGCCGGACTGCGGCCCGCCGACGTGGACGCCGTGGAGGCCCATGGCACCGGCACCCGCCTGGGCGACCCGATCGAGGCCCAGGCGCTGCTCGCCACCTACGGGCAGGACCGCAGCGAACCCCTCTGGCTCGGCTCGGTGAAGTCCAACATCGGCCACTCCCAGGCCGCCTCCGGCGCGGCCGGCGTGATCAAGACCGTGCAGGCGCTGCGGCACGGCCTGCTGCCCGCCACGCTCCACGTGGACCGGCCCACCACCCAGGTCGACTGGACGACGGGCGCCGTCGCGGTGCTGACCGAGGCCCGGGACTGGCCGGCCGTGGACCGGCCGCGGCGGGCCGCCGTGTCGGCGTTCGGCCTGTCCGGCACCAACGCCCACGTCATCCTGGAACAGGCCCCCGCCGAGGACGCCCCGCCGGCCGCCCCCGAGGAGACGCGGCCCGTGGTGTGGCCGCTGCACGGCCGTACCCGGGACGCCCTGCGCGCCCAGGCGGCACGGCTGCGCGGCCACCTGGACGCCCGCCCCGACGTCCGCCCCGCCGACGTGGGCTGGACCCTCGCGGCCGGCCGGGCGGTGTTCGACCACCGGGCCGTCGCGCTCGGCACCGACCGCGCCGAACTGCTGCGCGCCCTGGACGCCGTGGCCGCCGGCACCCCCGATCCCGCGGTCGCCGAGGGCTCGGCCGACGGCGCCGACCGGGTCGTCTTCGTCTTCCCCGGACACGGGGCCCAGTGGCCCGGCATGGCCCGGCAGCTCTTCGACGACTTCCCGGTCTTCCGCGACAGCGTGCTCCAGTGCGCCGACGCCTTCGCCGAGTTCGTCGACTGGTCCCTGCTCGACGTGCTCCGCGACGAGGAGGGAGCGCCGCCGCTGCACCGGGTCGACGTGGTCCAGCCCGCCCTGTTCACCATGATGGTGTCGCTGGCCGCGCTGTGGCGCTCGTTCGGCGTGGAACCGTCGGCGGTGGTCGGCCACAGCCAGGGCGAGGTCGCCGCCGCGTACGTCGCGGGCGCCCTCGACCTGCGCGACGCCGCCCGGATCGTCGCCACCCGCGGCAAGGCGTGGCTGACCCTGGCGGGCACCGGCGGCATGGCCTCCGTGGCGCTGCCCGGCGCCGAGGCCGCCGAGCGGCTGCGGCCCTGGGGCGAGCGACTGGACATCGCGGCCGTCAACGACCCGCGCTCGGTCACCGTCGCCGGCGACCTCGACGCGCTGGAGGAGTTCCTGACCGGCCTGGAAGCCGAGGGCGTCCGCGTCCGCCGGGTCCGCCAGATCGTCGGCGCGGGCCACACCGCGCACGTCGACGCGCTGCGCGACCGGCTGATCGAGACGCTCGAGCCGACCGCGCCGCGCTCCGCGCCCGTCGCGTTCTGCTCCACCGTCACCGGAGAACTGTTCGACACCGCCGGGCTCGACCACCACTACTGGTACCGCAACGCCCGCCGGACCGTCCTGTTCGAACAGGCGGTCCGCACCCTGGGGGAGCAGGGCTACGGTCCCTTCCTGGAGATCAGCGCGCACCCCTTGTTCACCGTCGCCGTGCAGGAGACCCTGGAGGACACCGGCGCCGGCGCCAAGGTCCTCGCCACGCTGCGCCGCGACGAGGGCGGACGCGACCGGTTCCTGCGCGCCGCCGCCGAGGCCCACGCGGCCGGCGTCACCGTCGACTGGCGGCCGGCCTTCGACGGCAGCGGCGCCCGTACGGCCGAGCTGCCGACGTACGCCTTCCAGCGCACCCGGCACTGGCTGGAGCCCGGCGGCGGCAGCGGCGACGTGACGGCCGCCGGCCTGGCCCCCGCCGGACACCCGCTGCTCGGCGCCGTGGTCGAACTCGCCGACGGGGCCCTGGTGCTGACCGGGCGCCTCTCCGGCTCCGCGTGGCCCTGGCCGGGACCCGAGGCGCCGGCCGCCGCGCTGGTCGACCTCGTCCTGGCCGCGGCCGACCGCGCCGACTGCGCGGGCATCGGCGAACTGACCGTCCACGAGCCGCTGGTCGCCCCGGCCGGCGGCGCCGACACCCGGGTCACCGTCGGCGCACCGGACGCGGCGGGCACCCGCACGGCCGCCGTCCACACCCGTACCGCCGACGGCCCGTGGGTACGCCACGCCGAGGCCACCCTCGTCACCCGGGCGGCCCCCGGCGAGGCACTCACCCAGTGGCCGCCGGCCGGCGCCGAACCGCTGCCGCCGGCACCGGCGGACCCGTCCGCGGCAGCGGACCGGGCCGGTGCCGCCGTGGTCGCCGCCTGGCGGCGCGGCGCGGACCTCTTCGCCGAAGCGGCACTCGACGGCGACGCCGCCGAACGGGCCGACGCCTACCCGCTGCACCCGCTGCTGCTGGACGCCGCCCTGCGCCCGCTGCTCGACGACGAGTCGGTGCCCACCGCCTGGTCGGGTGTCCGCCTGCACGCGACCGGGGCCCGGACCCTGCGGATGCGCGCCGAGCGGACCGGTCCGGACACCGTGGCGCTCACCCTGGCCGACCCCGAGGGCGCCCCGGTGCTGACCGCCGGGACCGTCCGGCTCGGCGCCGCGCCCGCGGCGGGCGCCGGCCGGCGGATCGGCAGGGACTCCCTGTTCCGGATGGACTGGGTGCCGGCGCCGCTCGCGCCCGCCGCCACCGGCCACTGGGCCGTGCTCGGGGCCGACCCGCTGAGCGCCGCCGACCGCCTGCGCGCCCTCGGCCACACCGTGCACGGCGCGGACGTCCCGGCCGCCCTGACCGAGGTGCCCGACGCGCTGCTGCTCACCGCCGTCGGCGCGCCCGGCGAGCCGCCCGCCGAGGCACGCACCGTGCTGCACGGCACCCTGGCGGTCCTGAAGAGCCTGCTCGCCGACGACCGGTTCGCCGCCGTCCCGCTCGTGGTCCTCACCCGCGGCGCGGCGGCCGGCGCGGCGGACGACCTCGCCGGCGCCGCGGTCTGGGGCCTGGTGCGTTCCGCGCAGTCGGAGCACCCCGGCCGCTTCGTCCTGGCCGACATCGACGACGACCCCCGCTCCTGGCGTGCGCTGGGCGGCGTCCCGGCGACGGGGGAGCCGCAGCTGGCGCTCCGGGCCGGTGAGGCCACCGTGCCACGGCTGGCCCGGCTCACCCCGCCGGACGGAGAGGCGCCATGGCACCCGGACGGCACCGTCCTGGTCACCGGCGCCTCCGGGGACCTCGGCGCGCTGATCGCGCGGCATCTGGTCGCCGCCCACGGGGTCCGGCACCTGATCCTCGCCTCCCGGCGCGGCCCGGCCGCCCCGGGCGCGGCCGGACTCCGCGACGAACTGCGGGCGTCGGGCGCCACGGTCACCCTCGCGGCCTGCGACGCCGCCGACCGCAAGGCGCTCGCGGAGCTGCTCGCCGCCGTCCCCGACGAGCACCCGCTCACCGCGGTCGTGCACAGCGCCTCCGTCCTGGACGACGGCGTGGTCGCCGCACTCGACCCGGACCGGCTGGACACCGCGCTGCGCCCGAAGGCCGACGCGGCCTGGCACCTGCACGAACTGACCCGGCATCTGAACCTCTCCGCCTTCGTGCTGTTCTCCTCCGTGGCGGGCACCTTCGGCGGCCTCGGCCAGGGCAACTACGCGGCGGGCAACGCCTTCCTGGACGCGCTGGCCCGCCACCGCCGCGCCCACGGCCTCCCGGCGACCTCGGTGGCCTGGGGCTGGTGGGCCGAACGCGCCGCCAAGAGCGGCCACGGCACGGCCGCCGACACGCCCGCCGCCGTCAACGGCATGACCCCGCTCTCCGCGGACCAGGGCCTCGCCCTGTTCGACGCGGCCTGCCAGGGCGACGAGCCGTTCGTGGTGGCCGGCGCCCTGCACCTGCGTTCGCTGCGCGCCGCGGCCGACGAACTGCCCGCGCCGCTGCGCGGCCTCGTCCGGGCCCCCGCCCGCCGGGCCGCCGCCCAGGCCGACATCTCCGTGCCCACGGTGGCCGGCGAGCTGGCCGGCCGGTCGCCCGCACAGCGGGAGGCGTTCCTGGTGGACCTGGTCCGGGACGAGACCGCGCTGGTCCTCGGTCACGCCGGCCGCGACGACGTACCGGCCCACCACCGCTTCCTCGACCAGGGATTCGACTCCCTCGCGGCGCTGAAGCTGCGCAACCGGCTCGCCGCCGTCACCGGGCTGCGGCTGCCGCCGACACTGGTCTTCGACCACCCCACGCCGACGGAGCTGGCCCGCCGTCTGCTGGCCGAACTCGCCCCGCCGGCGGACGCCCAACTGCCCGCCTTCGACGACGAGGACGCCGCGACGGCCGTCCTGGTCCTGGAGGAACTGGGCCAGTTGGACGAGGCCATCACCCGCCTTCCCGCGGACGGTCCCGAACGCACGCGCATCGCGGGTCTGTTGACGGATCTGCTGGCCAAGTGGGGGCGATGAGGTTGCCCACAGCACTGGTCAAAGGCCATGGGCCGTCCGATAGCATCGCCATGATCGCTACGGCAGGGCGGGACGATCACCGCCCCGGCCGAATCGCGCCACCGATGCGGATACGGCTGAAGGCGATCGCGACGCGTGAGCAGGCAGTCACGTCCGGCGTCGCACACACGCACACAAGGGGGAACTGATGGAGAACGTGCAGGCCTGGGTGCTGCCCGCAGGTCCGCAGGACAGGTCGGGCGGTCCGGTGCGCGGCGAGCTGACCCTCACCCGCATCCCGGTCGCCTCCCCCGGCGAGGACGAGGTGCTCGTCGAGTCCCTCGTGGGCTGCTGGGAGGCCAACATGGAACACGCCCTCGCGCGCAACCCCGTCGACATCGTCCGGCAGCGCGGCGAGGACCGGATCACCATCGGCACCTGCGGCGTCGTCCGCGTGCTGAAGCCCGGCTCTTCCGTACGCGGACTGCGCGAGGGCCAGGAGTGCCTGTGGATCCCGTTCGGCGAGGTCGACCGCAACGGCTACGCGGAGACCATCTGCGCCTACGACGCGCCGGGTTCGCCCGGCCTGCTGGCCGAGCGCATGGTCGTCCCCGCCGGCCGGCTCGTGCCGCTGCCGTCCGACGGACGCTACCCGCTGGAGCGCTGGGCGCCCTTCGCCCGGTACTTCACCGCGTGGGACAACTGGCGTGTCACCAGCCGGTGCTGGCGCAGCCAGGTCGACGACGCCTGGGACGAGCAGCCGCTCGTCCTCGGCTGGGGCGGCGGGGTCGTCTTCGCCGAACTCGAACTGGCCCGCCGTGAGGGCTTCCGCACGGCGATGGTCTCCGGCCGGGAGAGCCGGCTGAAGGAGATCGCCGCGTCCGGCGCGATCGCCGTCGACCGCCGCGAGTTCCCCGACCTCGACTACCTCCGGGCCAAGGAGTCCACCGACCCCGACGCCATGGACCGCTACCGCGCCTCCGAGGCCCGGTTCCTGGAGATCGTCGGCGAACTCTCCGGCGGCCACGGGGTCTCCGTCTTCCTGGACAACCTCGGCGGCGGCCTGCACCGGGCCACCTTGAAGAGCCTCGCCCGCGAGGGCGTCGTCTCCACCGTCGGCTGGAAGACCGGCATGCGGCTGTGGAACCTGCGCGCCACCGAGTGCATCAGCCGGCACATCCACGTCCACACCCACGCCTGGCGGCTGCAGGACGCCGCCCGCATCCGCGACGCCCAGCAGGAGACGGGCTGGCTGCCCGACATCGCCGACGACCCGGTCACCCCGTTCGCCCGCGTCCCCGAACTGGCCGAGTCCTACCGCCGGGACGACCTCGACACCTACTTCCCGTTGTTCTCCGGCGCCGGGAGGGGCTGAGCCGATGAGCCCGCGTTCCTATGACGTGGCGGTCGTCGGCATGGCCTGCGCCTTTCCCGGCGCCCCGGACCTCGGACGGTACTGGGCCAACGTGCTGGCCGGTGCCGACGCGGTCACCGAGGTGCCGCCGGACCGCTGGCCGGCCGACCGCCACTGGGCCGGAGCCGAGGCGGCGCCCGGCGAGCAGTCGCCGTCGAAATGGGGCGGATTCCTGCCGCCCCTGCCCTTCGACGCGCTCGCCCACGGTGTCCCGCCGAACTCCCTGGGCGCCATCGAGACCGCCCAGCTGCTCGCCCTGGACACCGCCGACCGGGCGCTGGCCGACGCCGGCTACGCGGAGCGCCCGTTCGACCGCGAGACCACCTCGGTGATCTTCGCCGCGGAAGCGGGGGCCGACCTCGCCTCCGCGTACGCGGCGCGCTCCCTGCTCGGGCAGCACCTGGAGTCGGTACCGGAGGAACTGGACGCCCGACTGCCCCGGCTGACCGAGGACTCCTTCCCCGGCACCCTCGCCAACGTCATCGCCGGCCGGGTCGCCAACCGGCTGGACCTCGGCGGCCCCACCTACACCGTGGACGCGGCCTGCGCGTCCTCGCTGGCCGCGCTCGACCAGGCCTGCAAGGAACTCGTCACCGGAACCAGCGACATGGTCCTGTGCGGCGCCGTCGACACCCACAACGGCCTCCACGACCACCTGCTGTTCGGCTCCGTGCGGGCCCTGTCGCCCACCGGCCGCTGCCGCGCCTTCGACGCCGCTGCCGACGGCATCGTCCTCGCCGAGGGCGTGGCCTGCCTCGTGCTGAAGCGGCTCACGGACGCCGAACGCGACGGCGACCGCGTCTACGCCGTCGTCAAGGCGGTCGGCGCGGGCAGCGACGGCCGCGGCCTCGGCCTGACCGCGCCCCGGCCCGAGGGCCAGCGGCGCGCCCTGGAACGCGCCTACGCCCTCGCCGGTGTGTCCCCCCGCGAGGTCGGCCTCGTCGAGGCGCACGGCACCGGCACGGTACTGGGGGACCGCACCGAACTGGAGACGCTCACCGAGGTGTTCCGCACGGCCGGCGCCGGGCCCGGAGCGTGCTCCCTCGGCTCGGTGAAGTCCCTCATCGGCCACGCCAAGTGCGCGGCCGGCATGGCCGGACTGATCAAGGCCGTCCTCGCCGTGCACACCGGCGTCCGGCCGCCCACCCGCCTCACCGAGCCCAACGCGGCCTGGGACCCGGCGACCAGCCCGTTCGCCTTCGACACCGCGGCCCGCCCCTGGGCCGCACCGCAACGCGTCGCCGGAGTCAGCGCGTTCGGCTTCGGCGGGGTCAACTACCACGCGGTCGTCACCGCCCACCACCCCGACCCCGTGGGCCCCGCCGTCGCGCCGTCCGCCGGACTGCTGCTGTTCCGCGGCACCGAGGACGAGGTGCGCACGGCCCTGCGGGAGCTGGCCGGACGACTGGCCGACGGGGGCCCGGGGCCGTCCGCCCCGACCGCCGTCACCGGCACCGGCCCGACCCGGGTCGCCATCGTCACCGAGGACACCGCCGCACTGCCGGAGCAGCTCGAACTGGCCCTGCGCCTGGAGGACCGCCCCGAGCGCGGCGTCCACGTGGCGGACGGCGGCCGGCAGCCCGTCGCGCTGCTCTTCCCGGGCCAGGGCAGCCAGCGGCCCGGCATGCTCGCCGACCTCTTCGTCGCCTTCCCGCGCCTGCACCGGTATCTGCGCGCCGAACCGGCACTCGCCGGCGCCCTCTTCCCGCCCGCCGCCTTCGGCGGCGACCCCCCGCGCCTGGTCGACACCCGGCTCGCCCAGCCCGCCCTCGGCCTCGGCGGACTCGCCGCCCTGGACCTCCTGCGGGCCTGCGGCGTCGAACCCGACGTGACCGCCGGGCACAGCTACGGCGAACTGCCCGCCCTCGCCGCCGCCGGCGCCCTCCCCGAGTCGGCCGTACTGCCGCTGAGCGGTGCCCGCGCCGAGGCCATGCACAGCGCGGCGGGTACGGATCCCGGCGCGATGGCCGCGGTCGCCGCGCCCGCCGGCACGGTCGCCGACCTGCTGGCCCGGCACGGCCTCGCGGACGACGTCACCCCGGCCAACCACAACGCCCCCGGACAACTGGTGCTCGCCGGTTCCGCGGCCGGGATCGACGCGGCCGTCACCGTGCTGCGGGAGGCCGGCCACACCGCCAAGCGGCTCCCGGTCGCGGCGGCCTTCCACAGCCGCCGGATGGCCCCGGCCGCCGGCGTGTTCGCCGCCGCACTGGCCGGCCACGACCTCCGCGCGCCCCGGGTGCCCGTCTGGTCGGGCGCCACCGCCAAGCCGTACCCCACGGAGCCCGAGGCGATGCGCACGCTGCTCGCCGACGCCCTCGCCCGCCCGGTGCGGTTCGCCGAGCAGATCGAGGACATGTACGCGGCCGGTGTCCGCGTCTTCGTGGAAGCGGGACCGGGCACGGTCCTGACCCGCCTGGTCGGCGAGGTGCTCGCCGGCCGGCCGCACACCGCCCTGTCCGTGGAGGCACCCGGCCGTCCCGGCCTGCCCCACCTGCTCGGCACCCTCGCCGCGCTCGCGGTCCGAGGCACCCCGGTACGGCTGGACGAACTGACCGGCGGCCGACTCGCCCCGCACGAGCCCGCCTCCGCGCCCGCCGGGTGGACCGTCGACGGCCACCTGGTCCGCGCCGCGGACGGCACACCCGTACCCGGCGGCCTGCGGCCGGCCGGACCGCCCGCCACGCTCACCGGCGGCACCCCCGACGGCCGTGACGAGACCGTCGTCGAGTTCCTGCGCGGCACCCAGCGGATCGTGGCCGCGCAGCAGGAGGTCATGCTCCGGTACCTCGGCGCGGACGCCCCGGCCCCCGAGCGGCCCGCCGCGGAGGAGTCCCGGCGACCCGCCGGGACCGGGACCGGGACCGAACCCGGGACCGAGAGCGAGACCGCCGCACCCGCCGGGTCCTCCGCACCGTCCGTCCTGGACCTGGTCGCCGCACGCACCGGCTACCCGCCCGCCATGCTCGACCCGGACCTGGACCTGGAAGCCGCCCTGGGTGTCGACTCGCTCAAGCGCACGGAGATCGCCTCCGCCCTGCTCCGCGGCACCCCGGCCGCGGAAGCCGTGGGCGAACTCGCCGACCTGCGCACCATCCGGGCGATGACCGACTGGCTCACCGCCCGCACCGACCCCGGCGCCCAGGCGCCCGGACGAGACCCCGGCGACCCGTCCGCCGCCCCGGCGGAGGCCGTGAGCCGGGCGACCGGGGCGGAGCCCGCGGGGCCGGCCACCGGCCCGGCCGACGCGGTCCGTCGGGCGACCGGGCCGGAGCCCGGCAGCACCTCCGCCGGCCGGACGGACGCCGTCGGCCCGATGACCGGTCCGAAGCCCGCGGACCCGTCCGCCGGACGGACGGACGCCGGCCGCCGGACGGCCGGAGCGGGGGCCGGAGAGCGGCCCCGCGGTCCGGCGGACGCCGTGCGGCACGTGGTCGAGCCCGTGGTCGAGGAACGCCCCGCCGGCCCGCCGCCGGTCCTCACCCGGGCCGTGGTCAGCGGCGGCGGCGAGGTCGGAGACGCACTGGCCGCCCAGCTGAAGGAGCACGGCACCGAGGTCGTCAGCGACCCCGCGGGCTGCGACGCCCTCCTGCTGCTCGACGCCCTCGACGACGGCGACGGCGTCCTGCCCGGCCGGTTCGCCGAGCTGCGCGCGGCGGTCCTGGGCGGCGTGTCCACCCTGCTGCTGGCCACCTGCCATGCCGCGGGGCCCGCCGGCAGCGGACTGCACGGCCTCGCCCGCGCGGTCTCCCGTGAGCACCCCGGTCTCGCCGTGGTCGCCGTCGACCTGCCCGCCGGACTGCCGCCGGAGACGGCGGCGCGGACCCTGCTCGGCGAACTCGGCGCCTCCCGGCCCTCGGTGACCCACACCGCGGGCCACCGGGCCGTCTGGCGGACCCGGCCGGCCCCGCTGCCCGCCGCCGACGTCACCGCCCGCGACCTCGGCCTGGACCGCGACTCCGTGGTGCTCCTCACCGGCGGCGCGCGCGGCATCACCGCACGCATCGCCCGCGCCCTCGCCACGCTCACCGGCTGCCGTGTCGAACTCGTCGGACGCAGCGAACCCGTCGCCGGTCCCGTCCTGAGCGACACCGACCTGCGCGCCCGCCTGATCGCCGACGGCGGGCGCGACCCGGCCGGCATCGAACGCGCGGTCCGCGCCCACGCCGCCGGCCGGGAGGTCCGGCAGTGTCTGGACGACCTCGCGCAGCGGGCCGCGTCCGTGCGCTACCACCGCGCCGACGTACGCGACCCCGAACGGCTGGGCGCCGTCCTGGACGACGTGTACGCCCGGCACGGCCGGCTGGACACCGTCGTCCACGCGGCCGGCCTGGTCCGTGACCGGCTGCTGCGGGACAAGACCCCCGACGAGTTCGCCGAGGTGTACGACACGAAGGTCGCGGGCGCCCGCACCCTGGCCGCCCGGCTGCGGCCCGGCCTGCGCCACCTGGTGCTCTTCGGCAGCATCTCCGGCGTCACCGGCAACCGGGGCCAGAGCGACTACGCCGCCGCCAACGACGCCCTGGACACCCTGGCCCGGCAGTGGTCAGGACGGGTCGCCGACCGGGTCCTCGCCCTGGACTGGGGGCCCTGGGCGGCGGACGCGGGCGGCATGGTCACCGCCGAACTGGAACGGGCGTACGTCCGCAACGGCATCGGCCTGATCGACCCGGACGCCGGCGTACGGGCCTTCCTGCGCGAACTGGCCTTCGGCCGCGACCCGCAGGTGCTGCTCACCGCCGGGGACCCCGACGGGTTCGGGAGCGCCCTTGACTGACATCCTGCTCGCCGCCGCCCCGGACCCCGGCACCCTGCGCGCCGCCCTGCGCTCGGGCCGGCGCGGCGGCACCGGACCCTGCCGCGTCGCGCTGCTCGACCCCACGGCCGAACGGGTCGGGCTGGCCCTCGCCCTGATCGAGCGGGGCGAACCCTGGCGCGGCGGCAACGACATCTGGTTCGCCCCCCGGCCCGGGCCGGCCGGCGGCACCGTCTTCCTCTTCCCCGGACTCGACGCCCGCACCGGCCCGCCCCCCGACGACGTCCTGCACTGGCTGGGCCGTCCCGCCGGACCGGCGACCGGCACGGCCACCCTCGCCGAACGCACCCACGCCACCCTGCGGCTCAACCGGGTGCTGCACGCGGCGCTGCTGCGGGCCGGTGTCGTCCCGGACGCCATGGCGGGCCACAGCGCGGGGGAGTGGAGCGCGCTGTTCGCGGCGGGCCTCTTCCCCGAGCGGGCGTTCGACGCGTTCGCCCGGACCATGGGCGCCGCCCCCGTGCCGGACGTCGTCTTCGCCGCCGTCGGCCTGCCCGCCGAGGCCGCGGCCCGGCTCGCCGAGGGGGAGGAGCGGGTGGCGCTGTCCCACGACAACGCGCCCGACCAGAGCGTGCTGTGCGGCGACGAGGACGCCGTCACGCGCTGCCTGGCCCGGATCACCGACCCCGAGGTCCCCCGCAGGGTGCTCCCGTTCCGGTCGGGCTTCCACTCGCCGATGCTCGGCCCCTATCTGCCGGGCTTCTCCGCCGTGTTCGACCGTGTGCCGCTCGCCCGCCCCGCCGTCCCGGTCTGGTCGGCGACCACCGTCGCCCCGTACCCGGACGACGAGACGGACCTGCGCGCCCTGCTGAACAGGCACCTGGTGGAGCCGGTCCGGTTCCGCGCCGTGATCGAGCGGCTCTACGGGCAGGGCGCCCGTGTCTTCGTCCAGGCCGGCTGCGGCAGCCTCACCCGCTTCGTCGCGGCCACCCTCCACGGCCGGCCGCACCTCACGGTCAGCGCGGGCTCCGCGACGCGGCCGCAACTCGGCCAGCTGCGCTGGGCCGCCGCCGCGCTCTGGGCCGAGGGTCACACCCCGGACCTGACCGCACTCGGCCTGACCCGGCCCGCCCCGGACCGCACACCGAGCGCCCGCCCGGTGCCCACGGCCCCCGCGGCGACCGGGGCCGCCCCGGTCGGCACAGCCCACGCGGCCTTCGGAACCCACCCGGTGACCGGCGCCTACGAGGCCGCCGTCGCCGCGGTGAGCGCGTCCGTGGAGACCGTCTACCGGACCTGGAAGGAGCGGACATGAGCAGGCGACGACACGCGGTCGTGACCGGATCGTCCAGCGGCATCGGCGCGGCCGTCGCCGCCCGGCTGGCCCGGGCGGGCTGGACGGTCACCGGCTGGGACCGCAGACCCGGCGACGGCACCGGGCTCGCCGACTGGCGCGAGGTGGACGTCTCGGACGCCGAGTCCGTCCAGGCCGCGGCCCGCGAGGTGGCCGAGACCGACCTCCTCGTCAACAGCGCGGGCGTCGGCGCGATCGCGCCCGCGGCCGAGCTGAAGGCCCGCACCTGGGAGCGGGTCGTCGGCGTCAACCTCAGCGGCACCTTCTACTGCGCCCAGGCCCTGTTCCCGGCCCTGTCCGCGCGCCGCGGACTGGTGGTGAACATGGCCTCCGTCATGGCCCACCGGGCCGTGCCCGGCCGGGCCGCCTACTGCGCCTCCAAGGCCGGCGTGGTCATGCTCACCGAGACACTCGGCGTCGAGTGGGCGGAGCACGGTGTACGAGTGGTGGCCGTCAGCCCCGCCTACGTCCGCACCCCCCTCGTGGCGGAGGGCTTCGCGGGCGGCACCCTGGACGAGGCCGCCATCGCCGCCCGCACCCCGCTGGGCCGGCTCGCCGAGCCCGAGGAGATCGCCGGCCTCGTCCTGTCCCTCACCGGCGACGAGTTCGCCTATCTCACCGCCACCACCCTGCGCTTCGACGGCGGCTGGACCGCCGACGGCGTGTTCCCCCGCTGAACAGGCCCACGGACAAGGAGAACCAGACCCGATGCCCGTCACGGACTTCGGCGTCCTCGCGCTCGCCCACGCCCTCGGCGACCCGCGCGACGTCGCCGCCACCGCGGCCGATCACGTCGACGACCCCGACCGCGTCCTCCTGTGGGGCTACCGCGGCTACCACCGCGCCCCGGAGGGCACCACCTCGACCGCCCTCGCCGCCCGCGCCGCCGAGAAGGCCCTCGCCAAGGCGGGCGTCGATCCGCGCGACCTCGACCTCGTCGTGGTGGCCGACAGCAGCGTCCCCGAATACCTGCTGTGGGACACCTCGGCCGCGGTCGCCCGCGCGATCGGCGCCGGCACGACACCGACGCTGCTGCTCGGCCAGGGCTGCGCGTCCGGCGTCACCGCCTTCCAGCAGATCGCCGGCACCTTCGCGACCCGCACCGACGCCGAGACGATCCTGCTGGTCGCCGTCAACCAGGTCAGCGAGGCGCACACCAACCGAATGCGCTTCAACACCCTGCTGGGCAGCGACGGCGCCGCGGCGGCCGTGCTGCGCCGCGGCCACGGCCGACTGCGCTGGCTCGCCACCGAACAGCTCACCGACCCCGCCTACGCCGACTTCTACCGGGTCGAGTACGGTGGCGCGACCGCCCCGCACGCCCCCGACGGCACCGGCAACCTGGACATCGACCCGCTGTCCCTGGTGTACCGGCACTTCCGCCGGGAGCCCGAGCACCTGGCGAAGTTCGTCCGCACCCTCAACAGCCGCGTCCGCACCGTGTTCGAGGACGCGTGCGACGACGCCGGTGTGGACCCCGGCCAGGTGAAGCGGTTCCTGTTCCTCAACGACAACCAGGACTCCCTCGCCGACGTCGCCAAGGCCGTCGGCGTGCCCCTGGACCGCACCAACGCCGAACTGGCGAAGGACCTCGGCCACTGCGGCGGCGCCGACCAGCTGATCTGCCTGGACATGCTGCTGGAGCGCGGCGAGCTGGCCGAGGGCGACGTGGTCGCGCTCGCCGGTCTGTCCATCGGCATGCACTGGTACTGCACCCTGCTCGCCGTCTGACCCGGCACCGCCGAGAACCACCCGGACACCCGGGAAGCACCGACCCACACCCAGACACACCCAGACACACCCAACACACCGAGATACACGGAGAGAAGAACGACCATGGCAGAGCTGACCATCCAGGACCTGATCGACGTCTTCAACCGCAGCAACGGCGACCAGGACCCGGTCGAGCCCGAGGGCGACCCGTCGGACGTCACGTTCGCCGCCCTCGGCTTCGACTCGCTCACCACGCTGAACGCCGTACGCCGGATCGAGCGCAAGCACGGCGTCGAACTCGGCGAGAACGTGATCAGTGAGGCCCGTACGCCGCGCCAGCTGCTCGACCGCGTCAACGCCGCGCTCTCCGCGGCCTGAAGCCCCAGGAGAGACACGACATGTGCGGAATCACCGGATGGGTGGCCCACGGCGAGGACCTCGCACGGCACCGGTCCGTCGTCCAGGCGATGACCGACACCATGATCTGCCGCGGGCCGGACGCCGAGGGCGTCTGGATCGAGGGGCCCGTCGCGTTCGGCCACCGACGGCTGTCCATCATCGACCCGGCGGGCGGCGCCCAGCCCATGGTCGCCGAACGCGACGGCCGGACCCTGGCCGCCCTGACCTTCTGCGGGGAGATCTACAACTTCCGAGAGCTGCGCGCCGAACTGGCCGCCCTCGGGCACACGTTCCGCACCGACAGCGACACCGAGGTCGTCCTCAACGCCTATCTCCAGTGGGGCGCCGGCTTCGCCACGAAGCTCAACGGCATGTTCGCCATCGGCCTGTGGGACGCCACCACCCGCGAACTGCTGCTGGTGCGCGACCCGATCGGGGTGAAGCCCCTCTACTTCGCCCGCACCGCCGACGGCGTGGTGTTCGGCTCCGAGCCCAAGGCCGTGCTGGCCCACCGCGGTGTGCCGCGCCGGGTCGACGCCCAGGGTCTCGCCGAGATCCTGGACATGGTCCGCACCCCGGAGGTCACGCCCTTCGCCGACCTGTCCGAGGTCCGCCCCGGACAGGTGGTGCGGGTGACCGAGGGCGGGCTGACCCGCACCCGGTACTGGCAGCTGACCGCCCGCGAGCACACCGACGACCTGGACACCACCATCGCCACCGTGCGGGAGCTGCTGGAGGACATCGTCTCCCGCCAGCTCATCGCGGACGTCCCGGTCGCCACCCTGCTCTCCGGCGGCCTCGACTCGTCGGCCATCACCGCCCTGGCCCAGCGCGCGCTGAACGCCGAGGGCCGCGGCCCGGTCCGCTCGTACTCGGTGGACTTCCAGGGCGCGGCCGACGGATTCGAGCCGGACGCGGTCCGCGGCACGGCCGACGCGCCGTACGTGCGCGACTGCGCCGTCCATGTGGGCTCCGACCACAGCGAGGTGCTGCTCGACAGCACCGAGCTGGCCGACCCGGCCATCCGGGCGGCGATCCTGGGCGCCACCGATCTGCCGCCGGCGTACTGGGGCGACCTGTGGCCCTCGCTCTACCTGCTGTGCCGGGAGATCCGCAAGCGGGCGACGGTGGTGCTGTCCGGCGAGTCCGCCGACGAGCTGTTCGGCGGCTACCGCTGGTACCAGCGCCCCGAGGCGGTCGACGCGCCGACGTTCCCCTGGCTCACCCCGGGCTCGGCGCGCATCTTCGGCGGCAGCTCGCTGATCGACCAGGGCCTGCTGGAGAAGCTGGACCTGGAGGGCTACCGCCGGGACCGCTACGCCGAGGCCCTCGCCGAAGTGCCCGTGCTGCCGGGCGAGTCCGCGGTCGACCGGCGCATGCGCGAGGTCACCTACCTGAACATCACCCGGTTCATGCAGGCCGTGCTGGACCGCAAGGACCGCATGAGCATGGCCGTGGGCCTGGAGGTCCGGGTGCCGTTCTGCGATCACCGCCTGATGGACTACGTGTTCAACGTGCCCTGGGCGATGAAGTCGTTCGACGGCAGGGAGAAGAGCCTGCTGCGCGCCGCCGTCCGCGACGTGCTGCCGGCCTCGGTCCTGGAACGCACCAAGACCCCGTTCCCCTCCACCCAGGACATCCGCTACGAGCAGGCCCTGCGCGCCGAGCTGCGGGAGGTGCTGGCCGATCCGGACGCGCCGGTGCTGCCGCTGCTCAACGGCACCCGGGTCAAGCGCGTCCTCGGCCGCGAACTGGACGACTTCAGCCTGCCGCACGACCGGGGCGGCATCGAGATGGCCCTGTGGCTCAACCGCTGGCTCGTCTCGTACGACGTGACCGTCGCCATCTGACGACGTGACCGTCACCATCTGACGGCCCGGCCGCCGGAGCGCCGCCCGCACGGGCCGGGCGGCGCTCCGCCCCGGTGCCCGGCGGCCTTCTCGACTACCGTCCGTACCCGCACGTTTCGCACACAGCACGTTCCACCAAGGGGGACACATGGCCGATCGGTCCAGCGCAGCACACCAGTTGTGGCTGCGCAGCTTCCACCAGCCGGCACCGGGGGCGCCGCGGCTGCTCTGCCTGCCGCACGCCGGCGGTTCCGCGAGCTTCTACTTCCCCGTCTCCAAGGCGCTCTCGCCCGCCGTGGACGTACTCGCGGTGCAGTACCCCGGCCGCCAGGACCGCCGCCAGGAGCCCCCGGCGGACTCCGTCCAGGAACTCGCGCGGGGTGTGTTCGGCGCCCTGGACGAGCAGGACGACCGGCCCCTCGCCCTGTTCGGGCACAGCATGGGCGCCATGGTCGGCTTCGAGCTGGCCCGGCTTCTGGAGGAGGCCGGGCGGCCCCCCGCGGTGTTCTTCGTCTCGGGCCGCCGGGGCCCGTCCGTCCAGCGCTTCGAGAACGTCCACCAGGGCGACGACGCGCGGCTCATCGAAGAGGTCGCCAAGCTCGACGGCACCGACGCGGCCCTGCTCCAGGACGAGGAGCTGCTGCGGATGATCCTGCCCGCGCTGCGGGCCGACTACCGCGTGGTGGAGACCTACCAGCGCACCGCCGGACCGCGCCTGAACAGCCCCTTCGTGGTGATGACGGGCGACGTCGACCCCCGGGTGACCCCCGACGAGGCCCGGACCTGGTCCGAGGAGACCGACGGCCCCTTCGAACTCCATGTGTACCCCGGGGCCCACTTCTACCTGGTGGCGCAGCAGCAGGCGGTTCTGGACCGGATCGGGTCCACGCTGCGACGGCTGGCGTCCGGCACCGGAGCGGCGGCCTGAACCCGTGAACGAGATACTCGGCGCGGTCCTGTCGGAGGACGCCACTCCCGCGGACCTCGCGGCCCTTCCGCTGCCCGGTTCGTACCGTGCGATCACCGTGCACAAGGACGAGACGGAGATGTTCGCGGGCATGGAGACCCGCGACAAGGATCCGCGCAAGTCGCTGCACCTCGACGAGGTGCCGGTGCCCGAACTGGGTCCGGGCGAGGCCCTGGTGGCCGTCATGGCCTCCTCGGTCAACTACAACTCGGTGTGGACCTCGATCTTCGAGCCGCTGCCGACCTTCGGGTTCCTGGAGCGCTACGGCCGCACCAACGGGCTGGCCAAGCGG
>NZ_JAINRE010000067.1 GCF_020400595.1 Streptomyces naphthomycinicus
GGGGGGGGGGGACCGGGGGGGGGGGGGCCGCCCCCCGCCCCCCCCCGGGGCGGGGGGGCGGGGGGGCGGGGGCCCGGGGGCGGGGGGGCCCGGGCCGTCCGCGCTCCGCGACCGTGCGATGCCGCGCGGGAGTCCGTCGTCAGGAGCGGCCTTCGCCGTCGCGCTGCCCCGGGATGTCCGACGGGTCCGCGTGCGACCAGTGCATGCACACCGTGAAGTGCCCCTCGGTCGCGCCGCGCGCCACGACCGCACCGGCCTCGGCGCTCACCGTGATGCCGAACTCGACGCTGAGGGACTCGGGCGGTCTCGCCAGTGTGCGGGCCTCGGTGACCAGCGCGCCGAGTGCCGGACGGACGCGGGCCAATGCCTGTTGGAGGGTCTCCGCCGTCCTGGCCACCCCGCCGCCCCGCGCGACCCGCTGGACGCCCGCCGGGCCCTCGCCCGCCACCTCCAGCAGCACGATCTGGCCGTCGTCGAGCAGCATCTCGCCCACATACGCCACCGTGCGTCCCTTCCCACGTCCGTTGCGCCCCGTATGACACGTACGAGCCATTGCAGAACCTCACCGTCCGTGAGCACAAGCGCGTGGGGCGAATGCCCTCCGCGCGAGGGGAATTCACCGCGATCCGGCTGTCCGGCGGCGTCCGGCGTGCTAGCGGTGTGGGCCTCCACACAGTCCGGCATCCCAGGTCAAAGGCAAGTTGACGGCTCTTCCGGGCGCGTGGTGGACTGCCCAGGCCATGTACGGCGGCAGGAGAGGAAGCCGGTGCGATTCCGGCGCGGTCCCGCCACTGTCACCGGGGAAGAACCCCGGGAGCCAGGAACTCTCACCGCCGATTGACGTCGAACCAGGGCGCGGACACCCTGAGTGAGGACACAGATCGCCATGCCCGGCTGCCGAAGGACCCGTACCAGGCCCGCTCCTGTGCCCACGGCCGGCTGAGCCGATGGGTGCCGATCGCACGTACGCGTACGGCGCCGCCGCCGGCGTTCTGGGGGACCTGCTCCTCGGCGATCCGCGCCGCGGGCATCCGGTCGCCGTGTTCGGCCGGGCGGCCGGAGCCGTCGAAGGCGCCTTGTGGCACGACCACCGCGGCTGGGGCGCGCTGCACACCGCCGTGTGCGCCGGCGGCGCCGTCGCGCTGGGCGCGCTGGCCGCACGCGCCGTACGCCCCTCCCGCACCGCCTCCGTGGCGCTGACCGCCGCCGCCACCTGGGCCGTCGTCGGCGGCACCTCGCTCGCCCGGGAGGCCCGGACCGTCGGGCGCGCCCTGGCGGCCGGGGACGTCGAGGCCGCCCGGGCCCGGCTGCCCCATCTGTGCGGCCGGGATCCGCAGGCGCTGGACGCCGACGGCATCGCCCGGGCCGTCGTCGAGTCGGTCGCCGAGAACACCTCCGACGCCGTGGTGGGCGCGCTGGTCTGGGGTGCCGTGGCCGGGGTGTCGGGGCTGCTCGGCTTCCGCGCGGTCAACACCCTGGACGCGATGGTGGGTCACAAGTCGCCCCGGCACCGGCGCTACGGCTGGGCCTCCGCCCGCCTCGACGACGTCACCGGCTGGCCCGGGGCCCGGCTGACCGCCGTGCTCGCCGCCGCGGCCGGACCCGATCCACGGGGCGCCCTGCGCGCCTGGAAGGCCGACGCGCGCAAGCACCCGAGCCCCAACGCCGGTCCCGTGGAAGCCTCCTTCGCGGGCGCCCTCGGTGTCCGGCTGGGCGGGACGCTGTCCTACGGGGGCCGGGTCGAACACCGCCCCGTCCTCAACGGCTCCGCCGGACGACCGGTCCGGGTCACCGACATCGACCGGGCCGTACGGCTCTCCCGCCGCGTCGGCCTGCTCGCCCTCGGCACCACGGTCGCCGCGCGCACCCTCCTGAAAGGACGTGCGAAGTGAACGGTGGTCTTCTCGTCGCCGGCACCACCTCCGACGCGGGCAAGAGCGTCGTGACGGCCGGCATCTGCCGCTGGCTGGTGCGCCAGGGTGTCGCCGTGGCGCCGTTCAAGGCGCAGAACATGTCCCTCAACTCGTTCGTCACGCGGGAGGGCGCGGAGATCGGACGGGCGCAGGCCATGCAGGCCCAGGCGTGCCGGATCGAGCCGACCGCGCTGATGAACCCGGTGCTGCTCAAGCCCGGCGGCGAACAGAGCAGCCAGGTGGTGCTGCTGGGCAAGCCGGTGGGCGAGATGAGCGCGCGCGGGTACCACGGCGGACGCCAACAGCGGCTGCTCGGCACGGTGCTGGACTGCCTGGCCGAGTTGCGGGGCACGTATGACGCGGTGATCTGTGAGGGGGCGGGGAGTCCGGCCGAGATCAACCTGCGGCGGACCGACATCGTCAACATGGGCATCGCCCGCCATGCGCGGCTGCCCGTGCTGGTCGTCGGCGACATCGACCGCGGCGGCGTCTTCGCCTCCTTCTTCGGGACGGTCGCCCTGCTCTCCCCGGAGGACCAGGAGCTGATCGCCGGCTTCCTGGTGAACAAGTTCCGCGGCGACGTCTCCCTGCTGGAACCGGGCCTGGAGATGCTGCACGGACTCACCGGGCGGCACACGTACGGCGTGCTCCCCTTCCGGCACGGGCTCGGCATCGACGAGGAGGACGGACTGCGCGTGTCGCTGCGCGGCACGGTCCGCGAGTCCACCGTCGCTCCCCCGGTGGGCGAGGACGTGCTGCGGGTCGCCGTGTGCGCGATCCCGCTGATGTCCAACTTCACCGACGTGGACGCGCTGGCCGCCGAACCCGGCGTCGTGGTGCGGTTCGTGGACCGGCCGGAGGAGCTGGCGGACGCCGACCTGGTCGTCGTCCCGGGCACGCGCGGGACCGTACGGGCGTTGCGGTGGCTGCGCGAGCGGGGGCTCGCCGACGCGCTCGCACGCCGGGCCGCCGAGGGACGCCCCGTCCTCGGTATCTGCGGCGGCTTCCAGATCCTCGGCGAGCACATCGAGGACGAGGTCGAGTCCCGCGCCGGCGCGGTCGACGGGCTCGGGTTGCTGCCCGTGCGGGTGCGGTTCGCCCGCGAGAAGACCCTCACCCGGCCGTCCGGCGAAGCCCTCGGCGAGCGGGTCGACGGCTACGAGATCCACCACGGAGTGGCGACCGTCGAAGGCGGCGAGCCCTTCCTGGACGGCTGCCGGGCCGGCCAGACCTGGGGCACCCACTGGCACGGCTCGCTGGAGTCGGACGGCTTCCGGCGTGCCTTCCTGCGCGAGGTGGCCGCCGCCGCGGGCCGCCGCTTCGTGCCCGCGCCGGACACCTCCTTCGCCGCGCTGCGCGAGGAGCAGCTCGACCGGCTCGGCGACCTGATCGAACAGCACGCGGACACGGACGCGCTCTGGCGGCTCATCGAGTCGGGCGCGCCGCAAGGACTGCCTTTCATTCCACCGGGAGCGCCCGCATGAGCACAGTGTTGTTGTTGTCGACCGCCGACACGGATCTGCTGGCGGCCCGGGCATCCGGCGCCGGCTACCGCATCGGCAACCCCACCCGGGTCGACGTCGCCGGGGAACTGCCGGGGCTGATCGAGGGCGCGGACCTCGCCGTCGTACGGCTGCTGGGCGGCAAGCGGGCGTGGGAGGACGGGCTGGCCGCGCTGAAGGCGTCCGGCGTCCCCGCCGTACTGCTGGGCGGCGAGGCCGTGCCGGACGCGGAGCTGATGGCCGAGTCGTCCGTGCCCGCCGGTGTGGTCGCCGAGGCCCTGCGGTACCTGGTCGAGGGCGGCCCCGCGAACCTGCTGGAGCTGTCCCGGTTCCTGTCGGACACCGTGCTGCTGACCGGCGAGGGCTTCGAGGAGCCGCGGAAGATGCCGGAGTACGGCGTCCACGGCTCCTACCCGGTCCGGGACGGCCGGCCGACCGTGGGTGTGCTCTTCTACCGGGCGCACGAGCTGAGCGGCAACACCGCCTTCGTGGACACCCTCTGCGAGGCGATCGAGGCGGGGGGCGCCAACGCACTGCCCGTCTACTGCGGTTCGCTGCGCGGCGCGGACGCCGGACTGTACGAACTGCTGGGGCGGGCCGACGCCCTGGTCGCCACCGTGCTGGCCGCCGGCGGAACGCATGCCTCGCAGGCCTCGGCGGGCGGGGACGAGGAGTCCTGGGACATCGGCGCGCTCGCCGACCTGAACGTCCCGGTCCTGCAAGGTCTCTGCCTCACCTCCTCGCGGGCCGCGTGGCTGGAGTCCGACGCGGCCCTGTCCCCCATGGACGCGGCGATGCAGGTCGCGATCCCGGAGTTCGACGGCCGCCTGATCACCGTGCCGTTCTCCTTCAAGGAGCAGGGCCCCGACGACGTACCGGTGTACGTCGCCGACCCCGAGCGGGCCGCCCGGGTCGCCGGGATCGCCCTGCGGCACGCCCGGCTGAAGCACAAGCCGAACGCCGAGAAGAAGATCGCGCTGGTCTTCACCGCCTACCCCACCAAGCACTCCCGCGTCGGCAACGCGGTCGGCCTGGACACGCCCGCGTCGGCGGTGCGGGTGCTGGACGCGCTCCGCGAGGCCGGGTACGGGCTCACGGAGTACCCCTCCGGCGGTGACGAGCTGATCCACCGGCTGATCGAGGCCGGCGGCCACGACGTGGAGTGGCTGACGGAGGACCAGCTGGCGGCGGCGCCCGCCCGGGTCCCGCTGGCGGACTACCGGGCGTGGTTCGAGAAGCTGGACCCGGAGCTGCGGGACGCGATGAGCGAGGCGTGGGGCGAGCCGCCGGGCGGCCTGTACGTCGACGGCGAGGACATCGTGCTCGCCTCCCTGCGGTTCGGGAACGTCGTGGTCATGATCCAGCCGCCGCGCGGCTTCGGGGAGAACCCGATCGCGATCTACCACGACCCCGACATGCCGCCCTCGCACCACTACATGGCGGCCTACCGCTGGCTGGAGAACAGTTTCGGCGCGGACGCGATCGTGCACATGGGCAAGCACGGCACGATGGAGTGGCTGCCGGGCAAGGGCCTGGGCCTGAGCGCCGGCTGCGCGCCGGACGCCGTCCTCGGCGACCTCCCCCTCGTCTACCCCTTCATCGTGAACGACCCCGGCGAGGGCACCCAGGCCAAGCGGCGCGGGCACGCCACGGTGGTCGACCACCTGGTGCCGCCGATGGCCCGCGCCGACACCTACGGCGACCTCGCCAAGCTGGAGCAGCTGCTCGACGAGTACGCGCTCGTCTCCGACCTGGACCCGACGAAGGCCCCGGCCGTCCGCGCCCAGATCTGGACCCTGGTCAAGGCGGCCGAGCTGCACCACGACCTGCATGTGGCCGAGCAGCCGGACGACGACGACTTCGACGAGTTCGTCATGCACATCGACGGCTATCTGTGCGAGATCAAGGACGTGCAGATCCGCGACGGCCTGCACATCCTGGGCGGCGGGCCGGTCGGGGAACCGCGGGTGAACCTGGTGCTGGCGGTGCTGCGGGCGTCCCAGGTCTGGGGCGGGCAGGCGAACGCCCTGCCGGGGCTGCGGTCCTCCCTGGCGGCCCACTTCGGGCTGGACGAGAAGGAGCTGCTGGGCGAGCCCGGCGCCCCGGTGAAGGTGCCGGTGGAGCTGACCGACCTGGCCGAGGGGCCGGCTCGTACCGCCTCCGACGCGATCGACCTGCTGGAGCAGCTGTGCCGGCGGATCGCGGAGGGCATGGAGGAGCGGGCCTGGGAGCGCGCGGCCGTACCGGCCGTCCTGTCGGACGCGCTCGGCGCCCCGCTGCCGGACGCGCTCGCGGTGCTGGAGTTCGCCTGCGACGAGGTCGTCCCCCGGCTCGCGCGGACCACGGACGAGATCGGGCACATCCTGCGGGCCCTGGACGGCGGTTACGTCCCGGCCGGTCCCTCGGGCTCGCCCACCCGCGGTCTGGTCAACGTCCTGCCGACCGGCCGCAACTTCTACTCGGTCGACCCCAAGGCCATTCCGTCCCGGCTGAGCTGGGAGGTCGGGCAGTCGCTGGCCGACTCCCTGGTGCAGCGGTATCTCCAGGACACCGGCGCGTACCCGCAATCCGTCGGCCTCACGGTGTGGGGCACGTCCGCGATGCGCACCCAGGGCGACGACATCGCCGAGATCCTGGCGCTGCTGGGCTGCCGCCCGGTGTGGGACGACGCCTCGCGCCGGGTCACCGGCTTCGAGGTGGTCCCGCTGGAGGAGCTGGGGCGTCCGCGCATCGACGTCACCGTCCGCATCTCCGGGTTCTTCCGGGACGCGTTCCCGCACGTGGTCGGTCTGATCGACGACGCGGTGCGGGCGGTGGCCGAGCTGGACGAGCCGGCGGAGCGGAACTTCGTGCGGGCACACGCCGACGAGGACACCCGCGAGCACGGCGACCGGCGGCGCGCGACGGCCCGGATCTTCGGCTCGAAGCCGGGCGCGTACGGCGCCGGTCTGCTGCCGCTGATCGACGCCCGCAACTGGCGCTCCGACGCGGACCTGGCCGAGGTGTACGCGGTGTGGGGCGGCTACGCGTACGGGCGCGGGCTCGACGGGCGGGCCGCGCGCGGCGACATGGAGACGGCGTTCAAGCGGATCGCGGTGGCGGCGAAGAACGTCGACACCCGCGAGCACGACCTGGTCGACGCCGACGACTACTTCCAGTACCACGGCGGCATGGTCGCCATGGTCCGCCATCTGACGGGCGCCAACCCCGAGGCGTACGTGGGCGACAGTGCCGTACCGGACCAGGTGAAGACCCGCACGCTGGGCGAGGAGACGCACCGGGTGTTCCGGGCGCGGGTGGTCAACCCGCGCTGGATGGCGGCCATGCGCAGACACGGCTACAAGGGCGCCTTCGAGATGGCGGCGACCGTGGACTACCTGTTCGGGTACGACGCGACGGCCGGCGTCGTCGACGACTGGATGTACGAGAAGCTGAGCGCGGAGTACGTCTTCGACCCGGAGAACCGGGACTTCATGAAGAAGTCCAACCCGTGGGCGCTGCGCGGGATCACCGAGCGGCTGCTGGAGGCGGCGGACCGCGGCCTGTGGGCGGAGCCGGACGCGGACACGCTGGACCGGCTGCGCGCCACCTATCTGGAGCTGGAAGGCGACTTGGAGGGCGACCAGTGACCACCCCCTTCCCCTTTACGGCCGTCGTCGGCCAGGACGATCTGCGGCTCGCGCTGCTGCTGAACGCCGTGTCGCCGGCGGTGGGCGGTGTGCTGGTGCGCGGCGAGAAGGGCACCGCGAAGTCCACCGCGGTACGCGCGCTGTCGGCGCTGCTGCCGGAGGTGGCCGTCGTGCCCGGCTGCCGGTTCTCCTGCGATCCGGCCGCCCCCGATCCCGCGTGCCCGGACGGGCCGCACGAGCCCGGCAGCGGCGCCGGACGGCCCGCTCGGATGGTCGAGCTGCCCGTCGGCGCCTCCGAGGACCGGCTGGTCGGCGCGCTGGACATCGAGCGGGCGCTGGCCGAGGGCGTCAAGGCGTTCGAGCCGGGCCTGCTGGCCGACGCGCACCGCGGGATCCTGTACGTGGACGAGGTGAACCTCCTCCACGACCACCTGGTCGACCTGCTGCTGGACGCGGCGGCGATGGGTGCCTCGTACGTGGAGCGCGAGGGCGTGTCGGTGCGGCACGCGGCCCGGTTCCTGCTCGTCGGCACCATGAACCCCGAAGAGGGCGAACTGCGCCCGCAGCTGCTGGACCGCTTCGGGCTGACCGTGGAGGTCGCCGCCTCGCGGGAGCCGGACCAGCGGGTGGAGGTCGTCAAGCGGCGGCTCGCCTACGACGCCGACCCGGCCGGTTTCGCGGCGCGCTGGGCCACCGAGGAGGCCGCCGTACGGCAGCGGATCGCGGCGGCGCGGGAGCTGCTGCCGCAGGTGCGGCTGGGCGACGGCGCGCTGCGGCAGATCGCGGCAACCTGCGCCGCCTTCGAGGTCGACGGCATGCGCGCCGACATCGTGATGGCACGGACCGCGACCGCGCTGGCCGCGTGGGCCGGGCGGACCGATGTGCTCGCGGAGGACGTGCGGCAGGCGGCGCTGCTGGCGCTGCCGCACCGGCGCCGGCGGAACCCGTTCGACGCGCCGGGTCTGGACGAGGACAAGCTGGACGAGACGCTGGAGCAGACCTCCGGGGAGAACGAGGGCGAGGACGACCCGGACCCGGACGGTCCCGGCGGAGGCGGCGGTGGGCCGCGGCCCGACGCGGGCCCGCAGGGCGGCGGTGACACCTCCGCGCGCCCGGAGAGCGGTGAGGACGGGGAACCGCAGGCGACCGGCGCCGGGGAGCAGTCGGCCGCGCGGGCTTCGGAGCCCTTCCGGACGAAGGCGCTGAGCGTGCCCGGGATCGGCGAGGGTGCCGCCGGACGGCGGTCGCGGGCGCGGACCGAGCACGGCAGGACCACCGGGGCCCGGCGGCCCAGGGGGACGCTGACCAAGCTGCATCTCGCGGCGACCGTGCAGGCCGCGGCCCCCCACCAGCGGGCGCGCGGCCGGTCGGGGCCGGGGCTGGTGATCCGCCGGGACGATCTTCGGCAGGCGACCCGGGAGGGGCGCGAGGGGAACCTCGTGCTGTTCGTGGTGGACGCCTCGGGGTCGATGGCGGCGCGGCAGCGGATGAGCGCCGTGAAGGGCGCCGTGCTGTCGCTGCTCCTCGACGCCTACCAGCGGCGGGACAAGGTGGGGCTGGTGAGCTTCCGGGGTGCCGCCGCGGAGGTGGCGCTGCCGCCGACGTCCTCCGTCGACGCCGCCGCCGCACGGCTGGAGTCGCTGCCGACCGGCGGCCGTACACCGCTCGCCGCCGGGCTGCTGAAGGCGCACGAGGTGCTGCGGGTGGAGCGGCTGCGGGATCCGGCGCGGCGGGCGCTGGTCGTGGTGGTGACCGACGGGCGGGCCACCGGTGGCCCCGAGCCGGTCGCCCTCGCGGGGCGTGCGGCGCGGCTGTTCGCGGCCGAGGGCGTCGCGTCGGTGGTCGTGGACTGCGAGTCGGGGCCGGTGCGGCTCGGGCTCGCCGGGCAGCTCGCGGGAGAGCTGGGCGGTACGGCCGTGACGCTGGACGAGCTGCGGGCCGACTCGATCGCCGGGCTGGTCAGGGATGTGCAGGGGACGTCGAGGAGGGCCGCGTAGTGCCGCAGGGACAGCCGAGTGTCGTACCGGAAGACGGTCTGACGACCCGCCAGCGGCGCAACCGTCCGCTGGTCGTGGTGCACACGGGCGTCGGCAAGGGCAAGTCCACCGCCGCGTTCGGGCTCGCGCTGCGCGCCTGGAACCAGGGGTGGCCCATCGGGGTGTTCCAGTTCGTCAAGTCGGCGAAGTGGAAGGTCGGCGAGGAGAACGCGCTGCGGGTGCTCGGCGCCTCCGGCGAGGGCGGCACCGTCGACTGGCACAAGATGGGCGAGGGCTGGTCCTGGGTCCAGCGGGACGCGCAGATGGACAACGAGGAGAAGGCCCGGGAGGGCTGGGAGCAGGTCAAGCGGGACCTGGCCGCCGAGACGTACCGGCTGTACGTGCTGGACGAGTTCGCGTACCCGATGCACTGGGGCTGGGTCGACACCGACGAGGTGATCGAGGTCCTGCGGAGCCGTCCCGGCACCCAGCACGTGGTGATCACCGGGCGGAACGCGCCGGAGAAGCTGGTGGACCTCGCCGACCTCGTGACCGACATGTCCAAGGTCAAGCACCCCATGGACGTGGGGCAGAAGGGCCAGAAGGGCATCGAGTGGTGATGTCGTCGGTGCCTCGGCTGGTCGTCGCCGCGCCCTCGTCGGGCAGCGGCAAGACCACCGTCGCCACGGGGCTGATGGCCGCGTTCGCCGCGCGGGGGCTCGCCGTGTCCCCGCACAAGGTCGGGCCGGACTACATCGACCCGGGGTATCACGCCCTCGCGACCGGGCGGACGGGGCGCAACCTGGACGCGTACCTGTGCGGGCCGGAGCTGGTCGCTCCGCTGTTCCTGCACGGGGCGCGGGGATGCGATCTCGCCGTGGTCGAGGGCGTGATGGGGCTGTACGACGGGGCCGCCGGGGAAGGTGAACTGGCGTCCACCGCCCATGTCGCCAAGCTGCTCGGGGCGCCGGTGGTGCTCGTCGTGGACGCGTCCTCGCAGTCGCGGTCGGTGGCGGCCCTGGTGCACGGGTTCGCCTCCTGGGATCCGGGGGTGCGGGTCGGTGGCGTGATCCTCAACAAGGTGGGCTCCGACCGGCACGAGCAGCTGCTGCGGGAGGCGCTGGACGCCTCCGGAGTGCCGGTGCTTGGTGTGCTGCGGCGGTCGGAGCCGGTGGAGACGCCGTCGCGGCATCTCGGACTGGTGCCGGTCGCCGAACGGCGGTCCGCGGCGGTCGAGGCCGTCGAGGCCATGGCGGCGCTGGTGTCCCGGGGTTGTGACCTGGCCGCGCTGGAGGCACTCGCCCGCACCGCGGGGGCCCTCCCGGGAGACCCCGCCCCCTGGACCCCCGGCCCGCCCGTCCACGCCCCGGCCGGGCCGGCCGGGGAGCGGACGCCGGTGGTCGCCGTCGCCGGCGGCCCCGCGTTCACCTTCTCCTACGCCGAGCACACCGAGCTGCTCACCGCCGCCGGCGCCGACGTCGTCACCTTCGACCCCCTGCGGGACGAGGAACTGCCCGAGGGGACCGCCGGGCTGGTCGTCGGCGGCGGTTTCCCCGAGGTGTACGCGGGTGAGCTGTCCGCCAACGAGCCGCTGCGCGCGGCCGTGGCCGGGCTGGCGAGGAGCGGCGCCCCCGTGGCGGCCGAATGCGCCGGGCTGCTCTACCTCTGCCGCGAGCTGGACGGGCGGCCCATGTGCGGTGTGCTGGACGCCACCGCGCGGATGACCGATCGGCTGACCCTGGGCTACCGGGACGCGGTGGCCGTCGGCGACAGTGTGCTGGCGGCGGCCGGGACGCGGATGCGCGGCCACGAGTTCCACCGCACCGTCGTCGAGCCGGGCGCCGGTGCCGCTCCGGCCTGGGGGATGCGGACCCCGCTCAGGCGGGTCGAAGGTTTCGTACAGCAGGGCGTGCACGCGAGTTATCTGCACACGCACTGGGCGTCCGAGCCCGGTGTCGCCCGTCGGTTCGTGGAGAGGTGCCGGACGTCATGAGCAGCAGGCTGGTCGGAGTCGGGGTCGGTCCCGGTGATCCGGAGCTGGTGACCGTCAAGGGGGTCAACGCCCTGCGGGCCGCCGATGTCGTCGTCGTACCCGTCATGGCCGCAGCCGACGGAACGGACGGCGGAGAGCCGGGGCGGGCCGAGGCGACGGTGCTGCACTACGTGGCCGCGGAGAAGGTGCTCCGGGTGGTGTTCGCGCTGAACGAGCGGACGGACCAGACGCGCCGGGAGGCCGCCTGGGACGCCGCCGGCGCGCGGGTCGCCGGGCTGCTGCGGGAGCACGGGTCGGTCGCGTTCGCCACCATCGGGGACCCGAACGTGTACTCGACGTTCACGTATCTCGCGCAGACCATCGTGGAGCTGGTGCCGGGGGTCGCCGTGGAGACGGTGCCCGGGATCACCGCCATGCAGGATCTCGCGGCGCGGTCCGGGGCGGTGCTGACCGAGGGCACCGAGCCGCTCACCCTCGTACCGGTGACGGCGGGGTCGGCCGTGCTGGAGGAGGCGCTGGCCGGGCCGGGGACGGTCGTGGCCTACAAGTTCGGGCGGCAGGCCGCCGAGGTCGCCGAGGCGCTCGCGCGGACCGGGCGGCTCGGGGACGCCGTGTGGGGCTCGGCGCTGGGGCTGCCGGAGGAGTCGGTGCGGCCGGCCGCCGAGCTGGACGGGGCACCGCTGCCGTATCTGTCGACGCTGATCGCGCCCCCGCGGCGGGACGGCGGGCGGGGCGGGAAGCTGTGAGACCGCGCGTGCGGTCAGCCGGCGAGGCCGACCACCAGCCAGATGAACGCGGCACCGGCCACCGTGCACAGCAGGGTGGAGCGGGCCGGGTGCTCGTGGTGGGCCTCGGGGAGGATCTCGGCGGCGGCGAGGTAGAGCAGTACGCCGCCGAAGAGGCCGAGATAGCCGCCGAGCACCGGTTCCGGGATGCGGAAGAAGACCGTGGACAGCGCGCCCAGCAGGGGTGCGCAGGCGTCGGCGACCAGCATGCCGACGGCCCGGCGGCGCGCGTTGCCGTACAGGCTGGTGATGGTGAAGGTGTTGAAGCCGTCGGCGAAGTCGTGGGCGATCACGGCGAGCGCGACGGCCGTGGCCATGCCGCCGCCCACCTGGAAGGCCGCGCCGATCGCCACGCCGTCCATGGCGCTGTGACCCACCATCGCCGCGGCCGCCGCGAGGCCCACCTCGGGCGCCCGGTGCTCGTGCCCCTCGGCGCCGCCGTGCGCGGCCTGGCGGGCCGCCAGCGTGCGCTCCACCAGATGGGCGAGCAGGAATCCGGCCACGAACAGCAGCAGGGCGGCGGGCACGCCGAAGATCTCGCGGTCGGCCGCGTGCAGCGCCTCCGGCAGCAGGTCCAGGCCGACCACGCCGAGCATCAGCCCGCCGGCCAGGCCCAGGACCAGATGGCGGCGGTCGGTCACGCGCTGTGCCGTCCAGCCGCCGGCCAGCGTCATCAGGAACGCGCCGAGCGCCACGAAGACCGCCATGAAGCCTTGCTATCCGATGGACCGCCGTTCGCGCATGTCCGACAGCCGTTCACGTACTGACTTGTAGGAGAGGACCGATTCCCATGGCCGATGCCCCCACCGGCAAGGTGACCTTCGTCGGTGCCGGCCCCGGCGCCGCCGATCTGCTGACGTTCCGTGCCGCGCGGGCCATCGCCGAGGCCGACGTGGTGATCTGGGCGGCGAGCCTGGTGCAGGCGGAGGTCCTCGACCACGCCCGCGAGAGCGCCGAGATCCTGGACTCGGCGACCATGTCGCTGGAGGACGTCGTCGCCGTGTACCGACGTGCGTTCGAGGAAGGGCTGAAGGTGGCCCGTATCCACTCCGGCGATCCGGCCCTGTGGGGCGGCACGCAGGAACAGCTGGACCGCTGCCAGGAGATCGGCATCGCGACCGAGGTCGTCCCGGGTGTGTCCTCGTTCTCGGCGGTGGCCGCGCTCGCCGGGCGCGAGCTGACGATCCCCGAGGTCGCGCAGTCCGTGGTGCTGACCCGGCTGGGCGGGGGCAAGACGCCGATGCCGCCCGGCGAGGAGGTGCGCGAGTTCGCCCGGCACGGCACCACGATGGCGGTCTTCCTGTCGGCGGCGCGCAGCGGGCAGCTGGTGCGCGAGCTGCTGGAGGGCGGCTACCCCACGACCACCCCGGTGGTCGTGGCGTACCAGGCGACCTGGCCGGAGGAGCTGATCGTGCACTGCACGATCGGCACGCTGGAGGAGACGGTCAAGGAGCACAAGCTCTGGAAGCACACGCTGTTCCTGGTCGGCCCGGCGCTGGCCGCCCACGGGACGCGTTCGCACCTGTACCACCCGGGGCACTTCCACGGTTACCGCAAGGCCGATCCGCAGGCGCGGCGGGCGCTGCGCGAGCAGAGGGCGAAGAGTTGATCACGGTCGTCGGCGCGGGCACCGGCACGCCGGTGCCCGCGGACGTCCTCGCCGGGGCCGCGCTGGTCGTCGGCGGGCGGCGGCACCTGGACGCCGTACGGCTGCCCGAGGGCGCCGAGCGAGTCGTGCTGGGACCGCTGGCGCCCGCCCTGGACACCGTCGCGGAGTACGTCGGCAAGGAGCTGCCGGTCGTCGTGCTGGCCTCCGGGGACCCGGGGTTCTTCGGGATCGTGCGGGCGCTGGCCGAGCGGTTCGGCGCCGGGCTGCTCCGGGTGCGGCCCGGGGTGTCCTCGGTGGCGGCCGCCTTCGCCCGGATCGGGCTGCCCTGGGACGACGCGGTCGTGGTCAGCGCGCACGGCCGACACCTGCGTACGGCGGTGAACGTGTGCCGGGCGCGGCCGAAGGTGGCCGTGCTGACCGGGCCGGGTGCCGGGCCCGCCGAGCTGGGCGCCGCGCTGCCCGGTGACCGGGTCCTGGTGGTGGCGAGCGCCCTCGGCGACCCGGAGCGGGAGCGCGTGGAGCGGGTGACGGCCGCCGAGGCGGCGGCCCGGGACTGGGGTGCGGCGGTGAGCGTGGTGCTGTGCCTGGACGAGGCGCGGGCGCTCGGCGCGGTGCGCACGGTCGCCGGGGTGCCGGAGGCGCCGGCCCGGTGGGCGCTGGACGAGAGCGAGTTCGCCCACCGGGACTCGATGATCACCAAGTCCGAGGTGCGGGCGCTGGCCCTGGCCCGGCTGGGGCCGCGGCTGGGCGACCTGGTGTGGGACGTGGGGGCCGGCTCGGGCTCGGTCGCGGTGGAGTGCGCGCGGTTCGGCGCGGCCGTCGCCGCCGTCGAGAAGACCCCGGACGGGGTGGCGCGGATCCGCGCCAACGCGGACGCCCACGGCGTCGACGTGGACGTGGTGCACGGCTCGGCACCGTCGGCCCTGGCGGGGCTGGCGGATCCCGACGCGGTGTTCATCGGCGGCGGAGGCCGGGAGCTGCCGGCCATCGTCGCCGCGAGCGCGCGGCGGGCGCGGCGGACGGTCGTCGTCGCCATGGCCGCGCTGGACCGGGTGCCGGCGGCGCGCGAGGCGCTGACGGACGCCGGGTTCACCTGTGACGGGGTGCTGTTGCAGTCCTCCCGTCTGGCGCCGCTGCCCGGGGACGTGACCCGGCTGGCGGCCACCAATCCTGTTTTTCTGCTGTGGGGCGTGCGAACCCCGGTGTCCAGTGAAGGAGTTGCCCAGTGATCGGCCTCATTTCCGCAACCGCGGCGGGAGCGGCGGCGCGGGACCGGCTGGCCGCGGCCTGGCCGGAGCGTACGCGCGTGTACGACGGTCCCGTCGGGGAGGCCGTACGGGCCGCGTTCGCCGAGTGCGAGCAGTTGGTGTGCTTCCTGGCGACGGGGGCGGTGGTACGGCTGCTCGCCCCGCTGCTCGGCGACAAGGCGGCCGACCCGGGCGTGGTCTGCGTGGACGAGGGCGGCCGGTTCGCCGTGTCGCTGCTCGGCGGGCACGGCGGCGGCGCCAACGAACTGGCCCGCGAGGTCGGTGCGTCGCTGGGCGCGGAGCCGGTGGTGACGACGGCGACGGACGCCGTCGGACTGCCGGGCCTGGACACGCTCGGGCTGCCCTACGAGGGCTCGGTCGCCGCGGTGTCCCGGGCCCTGCTGGACGGCGAACCGGTCGCGCTGCGGGCCGAGGTGGCCTGGCCGCTGCCGCCGCTGCCGGTCACGGCCGAAGGCTCCTACACCGTCCGGCTCACCGACCGGGCGATCACCGCGGGCGAGCGGGAGGTGCTGCTCCGGCCGCCGACGCTGGTGGTCGGGGTGGGCGCGTCCAAGGGCGCGCCGGCGGCCGAGGTGCTCGGGCTGATCGAGGGGACGCTGGCCGGGGCGGGGCTCTCGCCCGCGTCGGTGGCCGAACTCGCCACCGTGGACGCCAAGGCGCAGGAGCCGGGCATCGTCGCCGCCGCCGAGCGGCTCGGGGTGCCCCTGGTGACGTACTCCGCCGAGGAACTGGCCGGCGTCGAGGTGCCCAACCCGTCCGACGCGCCGCTCACGGCCGTCGGTACGCCGTCCGTCGCCGAGGCGGCGGCCCTGCGGGGCGGCGGTGCGCTCGTCGTGCCCAAGCGGAAGTCGGAGCGCGCCGACGGACGGCCGGCGATGGCGACCTGTGCCGTGGTACGGCGTCCGGGCCGCGGGCGGCTCGCGGTGGTCGGGCTCGGGCCGGGCGCCCGGGACCTGCTCACCCCGCGCGCGACGGCCGAGCTGCGGCGGGCCTCGGTGCTGGTCGGACTCGACCAGTACGTGGACCAGATCCGCGATCTGCTGCGGCCCGGCACCCGGGTGCTGGAGTCCGGGCTCGGGGCCGAGGAGGAGCGGGCCCGCACGGCGGTCGCGGAGGCCCGCAAGGGGCACGCCGTGGCGCTGATCGGCAGCGGGGACGCGGGCGTGTACGCCATGGCCTCCCCGGCGCTCGCCGAGGCCTGCGACGACATCGACGTGGTCGGGGTGCCCGGGGTGACGGCCGCGCTGGCCGCCGGGGCGATCCTGGGCGCGCCGCTGGGCCACGACCATGTGTCGATCAGCCTGTCCGACCTGCACACTCCGTGGGAGGTCATCGAGCGCCGGGTGCGGGCGGCGGCCGAGGCGGACCTCGTGGTCACCTTCTACAACCCGCGCTCCCGGGGCCGCGACTGGCAGCTGCCCAAGGCGCTCGCGATCCTCGCCGGGCACCGGGAGCCGGCGACGCCCGTCGGAGTCGTCCGCAACGCCTCCCGGCCGGACGAGTCCAGCCGGGTCACCACCCTCGGCGGGCTGGACCCGGCGATCGTCGACATGATGACGGTGGTGACCGTGGGCAACACGGCCACCCGGGAGATCGCGGGGCGCATGGTCACCCCGCGCGGCTACCGCTGGCAGGAGACCTCGTCGACGAACGGCTCCGCCGCGGGGCGGGAGGCGGCCCGGTGAACCGTGCCGTCCGCCCCGTCGCGCGGGAGGCCGTCCGGCGGCCGCGCGGCACGGCGCCCCGCCCCTCGCCGGGCGCCGCCCGCCCGGACGCCTCCCCCGCGCCCGTCATCGGCCCGCCCGCCGGCCTCGCCGGCGCGGCCGTATCCCGGGAGACGTCGCGCGCGAGCGGGCCGCCCGCCGTGCGCGACGTGTCCGACAAGGGCGGTCCGGCGGTCGCCGCCGCCGCGCCCCACGCCCTGCCGTATCACCCCGTTTCAGCTGAGGAGACCTCGTGACCACCCCGCCCGCCCTGCTCATCGCCGGCCACGGCACCCGTGACGACGCCGGAGCCGAGGCGTTCCGCGACTTCGTCCGGGAGCTGGGGCGCCGCCACCCCGAGCTGCCCGTCGCGGGCGGCTTCATCGAACTGTCCCCGCCGCCGCTGGGCGAGGCCGTCACCGAGCTGGTCGAGCGGGGTGCGCGCCGGTTCGCCGCGGTACCGCTGATGCTGGTGTCCGCCGGGCACGCCAAGGGCGACATCCCGGCGGCGCTGGCCCGCGAGAAGGAGCGGCACCCGGGCATCTCGTACACCTACGGCCGCCCGCTGGGCCCGCACCCGGCGCTGCTGAGCGTGCTGGAGCGGCGGCTGGACGAGGCGCTCGGGGGGACGGCGCGGACGCCCGAGGACCGGGCGGACGTCACCGTGCTGCTGGTGGGGCGCGGGTCCACCGACCCCGACGCCAACGCCGAGGTGTTCAAGGCGGCGCGGCTGCTGTGGGAGGGCCGCGGGTACGCCGGAGTGGAGACGGCGTTCGTGTCGCTGGCGGCGCCGGACGTGCCGAGCGGCCTGGACCGGTGTGTCGCGCTGGGCGCGAAGAGGATCGTCGTGCTGCCGTACTTCCTGTTCACCGGCATCCTGCCGGACCGGGTGCGGCAGCAGACCGAGGGGTGGGCCGCCGCGCACCCGGCGGTGGACGTGCGGTCGGCCGATGTCATCGGGCCCGAGCCGGAGCTGCTGGACCTGGTGATGGAGCGGTACGAGGAGGCCGTCAAGGGCGACCTGCGCATGAACTGCGACTCGTGCGTGTACCGGATCGCGATGCCGGGCTTCGAGGACAAGGTGGGGCTGCCACAGCAGCCGCACTTCCACCCGGACGACGACGGCCACCACCACGGGCACGGGCACCACCATCACGGGGGGCACTCGCACAGCCATGCGCACTGAGCAGACCGGCGGGACCGGGCACGATCTGCGGCACCACGGGGACGCCGAAGTACGCGGCACCGGTGCCGCGTTGGTCGACCTCGCCGTCAACGTCCGCGCGGACACTCCCCCGCCGTGGCTGCGGGAGGAGATCGCCGGCTCGCTGTCGTCGCTCGCGGCCTACCCGGACGGGCGGGCCGCGCGGGCGGCGGTGGCGGCGCGGCACGGGCTGCCGGTGGAGAGGGTGCTGCTGACGGCGGGGGCCGCGGAGGCCTTCGTGCTGCTCGCCCGCGCCCTGAAGGTGCGGCGGCCGGTCGTGGTGCACCCGCAGTTCACGGAGCCGGAGGCCGCGCTGCGGGACGCCGGGCACACCGTGGACCGGGTGCTGCTGCGGGAGGCGGACGGGTTCCGGCTGGACCCGGCGGCCGTGCCGGAGGACGCCGACCTCGTGGTGATCGGCAACCCCACCAATCCGACGTCCGTGCTGCATCCGGCGGAGGCGGTCGTCCGGCTCGCCCGGCCGGGGCGGACGCTGGTGGTGGACGAGGCGTTCATGGACGCGGTGCCGGGTGAGCGGGAGTCGCTGGCCGGGCGGACCGATGTGCCGGGTCTCGTCGTGCTGCGCAGCCTCACCAAGACCTGGGGGCTGGCCGGGCTGCGCATCGGGTACGTGCTGGCTCCCGCGGAGATCGTCGCCGAACTGGGGCGGGCCCAGCCGCTGTGGCCGGTGTCGACGCCGGCGCTGGCGGCGGCCGAGGTGTGCGTGGCGCCGCGGGCACTGGCGGAGGCGGGGCATGCGGCGCATCGCATCGCGGCGGACCGGGCCCATCTGGTGACGGAGCTGGCCGCTTTCGCCGGCCGGGGTGTGCGGGTGACGGAGCCGGCGGAGGGTCCGTTCGTGCTGGTGCGTATGCCGGGCGCTGCGGCGGTACGGCGACGGTTGCGTGAGCTCGGCTACGCCGTGCGCCGAGGAGACACGTTTCCGGGGCTCGGCGCGGACTGGGTACGGGTGGCCGTGCGGGACCGGGCGACGGTGAACGGCTTCCTGGAAGCGCTGTCGGCCGCACTCGACACGCCGCCCACCCACCCACCCGACCCGGTCGGCTGAGAGGCCAGGGCCACGGCGTCCCGGCTCGGTCGGCTGAGAGGGCAGGGTCGCGGGGGCACGGCTCGGTCGGCCGCGAGGCCGGGGCCACGGCGTCCCGGCTCGGTCGGCCGCGCGGGCAGGGTCGCGGGGGCACGGCTCGGCCGGCCGCGAGGCCGGGGCCACGACGTCCCGGCTCGGTCGGCTGAGAGGGCAGGGTCGCGGGGGCACGGCTCGGCCGGCCGCGAGGCCAGGGCCACGGCGTCCCGGCTCGGTCGGCTGAGAGGGCAGGGTCGCGGGGGCACGGCTCGGCCGGCCGCGCGGTCGGGGGCGCGGGGGCGCGGATCGTGGTCGTGGGGTTCTGTCAGGAGATCGCCCGCAGCCTCGGCCGGTCCCGGAGGCGTTCGAAGGCTGTCGCCGTCTGCTCGTCCGCCGGCAGGAACACCACGAGCTGCTGGGCGTCCGCCGGGGCCTCCAGCGTCTCGCGCCGGAACCGGAGTTCGCCTCCCGTCGGGTGCTGGAGCCGCAGCGTCCCCCGCGGCGGCACCACGTGCCGGTTCATGCGGCGCGTGAAATCGGGGCCGGCCACGGGGGCCAGTTCCGCGCTGAACCATTCCGCGTTCTCGACGGACGGGCCGAGCCACAGGTCGAAGGCCTGCTCGTCGGCGACCTCGTCCCAGTCGGCGAAGAACGCGCGGGCGCGCGGGTCGGTGAAGACGTACCGGGTGAGGTTCGGGGTGTCGCCGTCCAGCAGTCCGGTGCCGCCGGTCAGCGTCTCGTAGCCGCTGGTGCGGGCGAGGATGTCGCCGAGGCGGTTGGTCACCAGGGCGATGCCCGGCTCCAGGAGGCGCAGAGTCTGGAGGAGCGGGGGACGGACGTCCCGCCGGGGCGGGGCCGGGCGGGCGTGCGCGGTGCACTCGCCGCCGGTGATCTTGGCGAGGTAGCGCAGGTGACCGCGTTCCGCCGGGTCCAGGCTGAGCGCGTCGGCGAGGGCGTTGACCACCGGGATCGAGGGGTTGCGGTCCCGGCCCTGTTCGATCCGGGTGAGGTACTCCACGCTGATGCCGGCCCGCGCGGCGAGGTCCAGCCGGCGCAGCCCCGGCGACCGGCGGCGGCCGCGCTCCGGCAGCCCCAGCGTCTCCGGCTGGATGCTGTCGCGTTTGGTGCGGATGAAGTCCCCCAGTGGTGTGCCCATGCGGCGAGGATAGTGGGGCTGTCCGCGGCCGGTGGAGGGCTCAGAGTGGCCCTGCGGGGGCCAGCCTGAGCCCGGCCTGGTTACCCGGTGCGCGGCGCCCGATCGTGGTGGGCATGGAGAACACCACGCACAAGTTGCTGATCATCGTCGGAAGCGTCCGGGAGGGCCGGTTCGGTCCGGTCGTGAGTTCGTGGGTGGCCGAACAGGCCCGCGCCCACGGCGGGTTCGAGGTGGACGTCGTCGACCTGGCCGACATCGACATCCCGCTGGCGCTGCCCGCCGCCCCGCCCAAGTACGCCGGTGACGGCTACCCCCGGCCCGCCGGGATGGCCCGGCTGACCTCGGCGCTGGAGGAGGCGGACGCGTTCGTCGTCGTCACCCCCGAGTACAACCACAGCTACCCGGCCTCCCTGAAGGCGGCCATCGACTGGCACTTCACCCAGTGGACGGCCAAGCCCGTGGCCTTCGTCAGCTACGGCGGCGCGGCCGGCGGCCGGCACGCCGTCCTGCACCTGGAGAACGTGCTGACCGAACTGCACGCGGTGACCGTCCGGGACGGGCTGGCCTTCCCGAACTACTTCACCGCCTGGCAGGACGGCGAGCCGCTGGACGCCGAGGCCCCCGGGTACGCGAAGACCGTGCTGGACCAGCTGTCCTGGTGGGCGGCCACGCTCCGGGCGGGCCGGGAGGCCGCTCCCTACCCGGGGTGACCCCCGGACCGGGAACGGCCCCGGGGCGACCCACCGGACGAAGAACGACCCCGGGGCGACCCACCGGACCGGGAACGGCCCCGCGGCGACCCACCGGACCGGGAAGGACCCCGCGGCGACCCACCGGACCGGGAGCGGCCGGGCGTCGTCAGCTCTTGCGGCGGCGGACCGCCACCACCGTTCCCCCGCCCACCAGCAGCAGCGCCAGCGCGCCGCCGGCGATGTACGGGGTCGCGGAGCTGCCACCGGTCTCGGCGAGGTCGGCCTGGCCGGGGGCACCCTGCGGGCGGACGTCGGCGGCCGGGTCGTGGCTCGGCACCGGCTTCCCGGTGGGCGGGGCCACCGGGGACTCGCAGGTGGCCTTGGCCAGGGTGACCGTGCCCTCGACGTCGGCGACGCCCAGCTTCAAGGGGTTGACGGAGACCTTGAGTTCGAGGGCGGTCGCGGCGGCCGTACGGGTCGTGGTGGTCCGCCGGGAGAGGTCGAGGCGGACCTCGCCGACGGCGGGCACCTTCACCTCGGTCCGGCCGCCGGCGGTCAGGGTGACGCGCTTGCCGAGGACCGTGACGGTGCCGCCGACGTTCGCGGCGGCGGCCGGTGCGCTGCCGGCCTCGCAGGTGGCCTTGGCGGTGATCGTGTCGGCCTCGATCAGGGACAGCAGGGGCAGGCCGGGGACGTGCAGCCGGGCGTGGGCGACCCGGACCGAGCCCTCGGCCCGCCGGGCGGTGGCCGTGGCCCTGGCCTCGGCGACGTCCGCGGCGAGCACGGTGAAGGGCTTGCCGCCGTTCACGCCGTCGAGCCGGGCGGAGAGGGCGGTTCTGTCGGCGCTCCGCGGTGCCTGGACCTCGTTGAGGGAGACCGCGAGCGGGATGTTCACGGTCTTGTCGAGCAGGGACACGTCGAGCCCGGTGCGCAGGACGACGGCGGAGGCGCGCCCGTGGCCGGTGGTCGCGTGCGCGGCGCCCGCGCCCAGGACCGCGGGCGCCGCGGTGAGGGCGGCGGCCGTCGCGAGGGCGGCGAGACGGCGTGCGGGCATGCGGAAGTTGTTGCTGTTCAAGGCGGTGGGACCCCCAGTGGGAACATGCTTGGGACCCGTCAACCTTGTACGCACTGTGGGTGAACGGTCAGCTATGCAGGGTCACTTCACTCAAACGTGGATATTCCGCACGCCGATTCGAATCACGAGTACGTCTACTCGACTACTCGACGATCCGCCCGTTGAGCACCACCCGTCGCGGTGCCGCCAGCACCCGTACGTCCGCCCGGGGATCCGCCTCGTACACCACCAGGTCGGCCGGGGCGCCCTCCTCCAGGCCGGGCCGGCCGAGCCAGGCGCGGGCGCCCCAGCTCGTCGCCGCGAGGGCCGCCACGGGCGGGATGCCGGCCGTGACCAGCTCGGCGACCTCCTCCGCGACCAGACCGTGGGCCAGTGAGCCGCCGGCGTCCGTGCCGACGAACACCGGGATGCCGGCGTCGTGGGCGCCGCGCACGGTGTCGTAGCGCCGCTCGTGCAGCCGGCGCATATGGGCGGACCAGCGCGGGAACTTCTTGTCGCCGCCGTCCGCGAGCTTGGGGAAGGTGGCGATGTTGACGAGGGTGGGGACGATCGCGACGCCCCGCTCGGCGAACAGCGGGATCAGGTCCTCGGTGAGGCCGGTGGCGTGCTCGATGCAGTCGATGCCCGCCTCGACCAGGTCGCGCAGGGAGCTTTCGGCGAAGCAGTGGGCGGTGACGCGGGCACCGAGCCGGTGGGCCTCGGCGATCGCGGCCCGCACCGCCTCGCGGGGCCAGCAGGGGGCCAGGTCGCCGAGGTCGCGGTCGATCCAGTCGCCGACCAGCTTGACCCAGCCGTCGCCGCGGCGGGCCTCCCGGGCGACGTAGGCCACCAGGTCGTCCGGCTCGATCTCCCAGGCGTAGTTGCGGATGTAGCGGCGGGTGCGGGCGATGTGCCGGCCCGCCCGGACGATCTTCGGCAGGTCGTCCCGGTCGTCGATCCAGCGGGTGTCGGAGGGCGAGCCCGCGTCCCGGATCAGCAGGGTGCCCGCGTCCCGGTCGGTGAGCGCCTGCTTCTCCGCGGTGTCCGCGTCGACCGGGCCGTGCGCGTCGAGGCCGACATGGCAGTGCGCGTCGACCAGACCGGGCAGGGCCCAGCCCGTGACGGTCCGCACGTCCCGGGCCCCGGCGGGGCGGTCGTAGGAGATCCGGCCCCCGACGACCCACAGCTCGTCGCGGACGTCCTGTGGCCCCACCAGGATCCGGCCCTTCACGTGCAGCATCGCGCCATCGCTCATGCCCGCACCTTAACGACCTACGGCTCGGACTTGCCCACCTGGTCGGAGGTCTCCTCCTCCACCTCGGCCATCGCCGGGTCGAGCAGCCGGGAGAGGAAGTGCCGGGTGCGCTCGTGCTGCGGATCGCCGATGACCCGCTCGGGGCTGCCGTCCTCGACGATCACACCGCCGTCCATGAAGACGACCCGGTCGGCCACCTCGCGGGCGAAGGTCATCTCGTGGGTGACGACCATCATCGTCATGCCCTCCCGGGCGAGCATGCGCATGACGGCGAGGACGTCTCCGACCAGCTCCGGGTCGAGGGCGGAGGTCGGCTCGTCGAACAGCATCACCTCGGGGCCCATGGCGAGCGCGCGGGCGATGGCGACACGCTGCTGCTGGCCGCCGGAGAGGGAGGACGGGTAGGCGTCCGCCTTCTCCGACAGGCCGACCCGGGCCAGGTTCTCGGCGGCGGTCCGCGCGGCCGTCGCCTTGTCCCGCCCGAGGACCCGGCGCTGCGGCAGCGTGAGGTTCTCGGTGACGCTCAGGTGCGGGAAGAGGTTGAACTGCTGGAAGACCATGCCGATACGGCGGCGTACGGCGTCGATGTCGACGTCGGGGTCGGTCACCTCGGTGCCGCCGACGAAGACGTTTCCCTTGGTGGGTTCCTCCAGCAGGTTCACGCAGCGCAGCAGCGTCGACTTGCCGGAGCCGGAGGGGCCGATGACACAGACGACCTCGCCCTGGCCGATCTCCAGGTCGATGCCGCGCAGCACCTCGTTGTCGCCGAAGGACTTGTGCAGTCCGCGGACCTCGATCTCCGGGCGGCTCACCGGATCGCCTCCTGGGCCTTGGTTTCCATACGCCGGACGACGAAGCTGAGCGGGATGGTGACCAGCAGGTAGCACAGTCCCGCGACCAGGATCGGCGTGGAGTTGGCGGTCGTGCTGGCGAGGTCGCGGCCGAACTTGGACAGTTCCCGCTCCTCCAGGGTGACGCCGAGGAACAGCACCAGCGAGGAGTCCTTGAAGAGCAGGACGAGTTCGTTGGTGAGCGGCGGCAGGATGATCCGGAACGCCTGCGGGACGATGATCGAGACCATGGCCTTCGCGGGCGAGAAGCCGAGCGAGCGGGCGGCCTCCATCTGCCCCTTGGGCACGGCCTGGATGCCGGCGCGGATGGTCTCCGCCATGTAGGCGGCCGAGACGAGTCCGAGCGCGAGGGCGACCTTGCCGTACGTGCCGCCGGGGATCTCGGTGCCGGGGAAGGCGAGCGGCACGGCGACGCCGACGAAGATGAAGATCAGCAGGGCGGGCAGGCCCCGGAAGATCTCGATGTAGACGCTCGCCAGCCAGCGGTACGGACCCACGGAGGACAGCCGCATCAGCGCGATGACCATGCCGAGGACGAGCCCGACGACGAAGCCGGACAGCGTGTAGAGCACGGTGTTCTTCAGCGCCAGCGTGATGACGTCCGGGAACATCTGCCGGGCGATGTCGGCCTGGGCGAACTGGTTCTGCAGCCGGCCCCAGTCCGCCGTGACCGCGAAGGCGATCACGGCGGCGGCGAAGACGGCGTACTGGGCGCCGCGCGAGAGACTGCGCTTCTGACGCCGGGTCAGTCCCTTTTTCTTCGGCTGGAGTCGTACGTCCGTATCGGTCATGAGGCGGCGGGCGAGGCGACGGAGGCGTTGTAGGGGCCGATCCACTGCTCGTAGATCTTCTTGTAGGTGCCGTCGGCCTTGGCGTTCTTGAGCGCCTTGTCGATGGCGTCGAGCAGCGCCTTGTTGCCCTTCTTCACGGTGAAGCCGTACTGCTCGCCGGTCTTGAGGTTGTCGACGACCTTGAACTTGTCGGCGTTGGCCTTGTCCTTCAGCCAGCCCTGGACCACCGGGTAGTCGATGACGACGGCCTGGACCTGGCCGGTGCGCAGGCCGTTGAGGACGGCGTCGGAGGACTCGAAGGAGATCGGGTCGTAGCCCTTGCCCTTCACGTAGTCCTCGCCCGTGGTCTGTGCCTGGGCACCGAGCTTCTTGCCCTTGGCCTTGACGTCGGCGAGCGAGTTGATCCCGCTGCTCTTGTCGACCAGGACGGCCTGGGTGGCCTCGAAGTACGGGTCGGAGAAGTCGACGTTCTTCTTGCGCTCGGGCGTGATGGTCATGCCTGCGGCGGCCAGGTCGCACTCCCCGGAGTTCAGGAAGGCGCCGGTCTTGAAGTTCTCGAAGGGCGTGTCGAGGATCTGCTGCTTGACGCCGAGGTCCTTGGCGACGAGATCGATCAGGGACACGTCGAAGCCCTGGACCTTGCCGTCCACCTCCGACTGGAACGGCGGGTACGGCAGGTGGGTACAGGTGGTCAGCTGACCGGCCTTGGCGAGGTGGACACCCTTGACCGTGGTCTTGCCGCTCCCCGAGTCGCTGGAGGAGCAGCCGGCCACGACGAGCACGAGTGCGGCGGTCGCGGTGGTGGCGGCCAGGAGGCGGGTCCGGCGCCCTGCGAGCGTTTTCATGGGGAGATCTCCTGTGGGGGAACTGAGGCTTCCGATTATAAGGAAGGGTTTGAGTCTCTCAAATCAAACCCATGGTTACGAAGGCTTTCAACCTAAGATCGGTGGAGTCGACCCCCGAGAGCAGAAGAGAGCACCGCCGTGACCCACCCCTTCCTCGACCTGCCCCCGCTGACCGCAGAGCGTTTCGCCGCGATCGAGGACGGGGTGGCCCGGCTGCTGGACACCCGGCAGGACGTCCTGATCACACAGGGCGAGGCGCTGCTGCCGCTGGAGGGCGCGATCCGCGCGGCGGCCGGGCCGGGCACGGTGGCGCTGAACGTGATCACGGGCCCCTACGGCCAGACCTTCGGCAACTGGCTGCGCGACGCCGGCGCCACGGTGCACGACATCGCGGTCCCCTTCCACACGGCGGTGACCGCCGAGCAGATCCGGGAGGCGTTCGCCGAGCACCCGGAGATCGACTTCGTGTCGCTGGTGCACGCCGAGGCGGCGACCGGCAACACCAACCCGGTCGCGGAGATCGGCGAGGCGGTACGCGAGCACGGCGCCCTCTTCTACCTGGACGCGGTGGCCTCCGTGGGCGCGGAGCCGGTGCTGCCGGACGCCTGGGGGGTGGACCTGTGCGTGATCGGGGCGCAGAAGGCGATGGGCGGTCCGGCGGGGGTGTCGGCGATCTCGGTGAGCGAGCGGGCGTGGGCCCGGATGGCCGCCAACCCCGGCGCCCCGCGCCGCTCCTACCTCTCCCTGCTGGACTGGAAGGAGCGCTGGACCGACGCCGGCCGCACGGCGCTGCCGCACGCTCCCGCCCAGCTGGAGATGCTGGCACTGGAGGCGTGCCTGGAGCGGATCGAGTCGGCCGGACTGGAGACGGTGATGGCCCGGCACCGGCGCGCCGCGCTGGCCTCCCGGGCCGGTGCGGTCGCGCTGGGCGGCGGCCTGGAGCCGTACGTGTACGCGGAGAAGGACGCGGCGCCGGTCGCCACGACGCTGCGGGTGCCGTCCGGGGTGGTGGCCGCGGAGCTGGTGGCGCGGGCCCTGGAGAGCGACCCGGCGCTGCCGCTGGCGGCCGGCGGCGGGGCCCTGGCCAAGGAGATGATCCGGGTCAACCACTACGGCTCCGACGCCACGCCGGGCGCGGTGCAGGGGTCGCTGGCGGCACTGGGCGCGGCTCTCGCGGAGAAGGGGCTGCCGGTCGATCCGGCCGCCGCCCGCCGGGCCGCGGAGACCGCCTGGCACTGACCGAATCCAGAATTCAATTCCCTTTCACAATTCCCGCCAATTTCCCGGACGATAGCTTCCCGTCTTCTTCTGCCCGCTTTTTGCAGAGCTAAACAGGGGAGTTTGCTGACGACTTTCCCGCACTTTCCGGGCTGTGACACACTCCACAACAACGGCGATTTGTGGTGGTTTGCCGTAGGGCATTACGGACATTTAGCCGATGCCCTCGGCAACGCCGCCGACGGCTCCCGTGCATTCTCGAATTCGCCTCGCTAAATTCGTGCCGCATGACTGCCGCACCCGCTGAACTTCTCATCGAACGGCCGGCGCCGACCGACGGAGCCGCGCTCTGGCGTCTCGCCAAGGAATCGAAGACCCTCGATCTGAACTCGTCCTACAGCTATCTGCTGTGGTGCCGGGACTTCGCCGGCACCTCGGTGGTGGCACGCGGTGCGGACGGAGAACCGGTCGGTTTCGTCACCGGGTACCTGCGGCCGGACCGGCCGCGCACCCTGCTCGTCTGGCAGGTGGCCGTCGACCCCGGCCACCGGGGCCTCGGCATCGCCGCCGCGCTGCTGGACGGCCTGACCGCCCGGCTCGCCGCCGAACGCGGCGTCACCGAGCTGGAGACCACCATCACGCCCGGCAACACCGCCTCCGAGCGCCTGTTCACCTCGTTCGCCGAGCGGCACGGCGCGCGGGTCGACCGCGAGGTGCTGTTCGCCGCCGGCCTGTTCCCCGACGGCCCCCACGATCCCGAAGTCCTTTACCGCATCGGCCCGTTGACCGCGTCCACCCCCCACTGAGGAGCGATTCACGTGACCATCACCCAGCCC
>NZ_JAINRE010000068.1 GCF_020400595.1 Streptomyces naphthomycinicus
CCGCTCGGTGACGTTGATCTTCTCGCCACGGAACACGGCGTCCCGCAGCGCGAACACGCCGGTGGCGGCCGCGAGTTCCTGGAGCAGGGCCAGGGTCTCGTCGGTGATCAGCTGCTTGGAGTAGTCGATGTGCAGGTCACCGACCCGCACGACGTACCGCTCGGCGCGCCCCGGGTCCGCCGCGAACAGCTCGCGCAGGTGCGGCTGGACCCGGGCGCGGTGGTCGGCGAGGGCCGTCCACTCGGGCCGGAGGGTGAGCTTGGGAAACTCGGCCATCTCAGGCGTTCTCCTTGGCGGCCTCGCCCCGCAGGGCGACGGCGTACATCTCGTCGGCGTCGAGGCGGCGCAGCTCCTCGGCGATGAGTTCGGAGGTGGGACGCACCTTCAGGGCGAGGGTGCGCGGCGGCTGGCCGGGCAGGGTCAGCGTGGCGAGGGGCCCTTCCGGGCGGTCGATGACGATCTCGCCGTTCGCGGTGCCCAGCCGCACGGCCGTGACCACCGGACCGGCGGTGATCACGCGCTCCACGGTCACGTTCAGCCGGGCCCCCAGCCAGCGGGCCAGCAGCTCGGCGCTGGGGTTGTCCGCCTCGGCCTCGACGGCCGCCGAGGTCACCTTCACCCGGGCCTGGTCCAGGGCCGCGGCCAGCATCGAACGCCACAGCGTGAGCCGGGTCCAGGCGAGGTCGGTGTCGCCGGGCGCGTAGTTGCGGGCGCGGGTGTCCAGGACCTCCATCGGCCGCTCGACCGCGTACAGGTCGGTGATCCGGCGCTGGGCGAGCGCGCCCAGGGGGTCCTTGGAGGGCGTGTCGGGCGCCTCCACCGGCCACCACACGACCACCGGGGCGTCCGGCAGCAGCAGCGGCAGGACGACCGAGTCGGCGTGGTCGGACACCTCGCCGTAGGTGCGCAGCACGACCGTCTCGCCGGTGCCGGCCTCGGAGCCGACCCGCACCTCGGCGTCCAGCCGGGAGCTGGTGCGGTCGCGCAGCGTGCGGGCGTGCCGCTTGATGACGACCAGGGTGCGCGAGGGGTGCTCGTGCGAGGCCTCCTCGGCCGCCTTGATCGAGTCGTAGGCGTTCTCCTCGTCCGTGACGATGACCATCGTCAGGACCATGCCCACGGCCGGTGTACCGATGGCGCGGCGGCCCTGCACCAACGCCTTGTTGATCTTGCTTGCCGTGGTGTCGGTCAGGTCGATCTTCATGGCCTGCGCCAGCTCCGTCCGTCTCGTGCGAGCATCTCGTCGGCTTCCCTCGGTCCCCAGCTGCCCGACGCGTACTGCGCCGGCCTGCCGTGCGCCGCCCAGTACTCCTCGATCGGGTCGAGGATCTTCCAGGACTCTTCCACTTCCTGGTGACGGGGGAACAAATTGGCGTCGCCGAGCAGTACGTCCAGGATGAGCCGCTCGTACGCCTCGGGGCTCGACTCGGTGAACGACTCGCCGTAGGCGAAGTCCATGGAGACGTCCCGGATCTCCATCGAGGTGCCCGGCACCTTCGACCCGAACCGCACGGTCATGCCCTCGTCGGGCTGGACGCGGATGACGATCGCGTTCTGGCCCAGCTCCTCGGTGGCGGTGGAGTCGAACGGCGAGTGCGGGGCCCGCTTGAAGACCACCGCGATCTCGGTGACCCGGCGGCCCAGTCGCTTGCCGGCCCGCAGGTAGAAGGGGACGCCCGCCCAGCGGCGGTTGTCGATGCCCAGCTTGATCGCGGCGAAGGTGTCGGTCTTCGACTGGGGGTCGATGCCGTCCTCGTGGAGGTAGCCGACGACCTTCTCGCCGCCCTGCCAGCCCTCCGCGTACTGCCCGCGCACGGTGTGCCGGCCGAGGTCCTCGGGCAGCCGCACCGACTTCAGCACCTTCAGCTTCTCGGTGAGCAGCGCCTCCGCGTCGAAGGCGATCGGCTCCTCCATGGCGGTCAGCGCCATCAGCTGGAGCAGGTGGTTCTGGATGACGTCCCGGGCGGCGCCGATGCCGTCGTAGTAGCCGGCCCGGCCGCCGATGCCGATGTCCTCGGCCATGGTGATCTGGATGTGGTCGACGTACGACCGGTTCCAGATCGGCTCGTACATCTGGTTGGCGAAGCGCAGCGCCAGGATGTTCTGGACGGTCTCCTTGCCGAGGTAGTGGTCGATGCGGAACACCTGGTCCGGCTCGAACACCTCGTGCACGATCGCGTTCAGGTCGCGCGCGCTGTCCAGGTCGTGCCCGAACGGCTTCTCGATGACCGCGCGCCGCCAGGCGCCCTGCGGCGGGTTCGCCAGGCCGTGCTTCTTCAGCTGCTGCACGACCTTCGGGAAGAACTTCGGCGGCACCGACAGGTAGAACGCGAAGTTGCCGCCGGTGCCGCGGGAGGCGTCCAGCTCGTCCACGGCGTCTTTCAGCTGTTTGAAGGCGGTGTCGTCGTCGAAGTCGCCGGGGATGAACCGCATGCCCTCGGCGAGCTGCTGCCACACCTCCTCGCGGAACGGGGTGCGCGAGTGCTCGCGGACCGCGTCGTGCACGACCTGCGCGAAGTCCTGGTCCTCCCAGTCCCGGCGGGCGAAGCCGACGAGGGAGAAGCCCGGCGGCAGCAGACCGCGGTTGGCCAGGTCGTAGACGGCCGGCATCAGCTTCTTGCGGGACAGGTCACCGGTCACCCCGAAGATGACCAGGCCCGAGGGTCCGGCGATACGGGGGAGGCGGCGGTCGCGGGCGTCCCGCAGCGGGTTCGCCCAGTCGGCGGCCGGGGACACCGGCACGCGCACCTCCTCGGGTGCCTGGGCGGCGGGTGCGTTGTCGGTCATCGGGCGTCAACTCCCTTGTTCCTCAGGGACGTGGCGACGGCGTCCAGCAGTTCCTGCCAGGCCGCCTCGAACTTGGCGACGCCCTCGTCCTCCAGCTGCTGGACGACCTCGTCGTAGGAGATGCCGAGCCGCTCGACGGCGGCCAGGTCGGCGCGGGCCTGCGGGTAGCCGCCGGTCACGGTGTCGCCGGTGATCTCGCCGTGGTCGGCGACGGCGTTCAGGGTGCCTTCCGGCATGGTGTTGACGGTCCCGGGCGCGACCAGCTCGTCCACGTACAGGGTGTCCTTGTACGCGGGGTCCTTCACCCCGGTGGACGCCCACAGCGGGCGCTGCTTGTTCGCCTTGTCCCCGGCCAGCGCCAGCCAGCGGCCGGAGCCGAAGACCTCCTCGTACGCCTCGTAGGCGAGGCGGGCGTTTGCGAGGGCCGCGCGGCCCTTGAGGCCGAGGGCCTCCTCGGTGCCGAGGGCGGTCAGCCGCTTGTCGATCTCGGAGTCCACGCGGGAGACGAAGAAGGACGCCACCGAGTGGATCGTGGCGAGGTCGACGCCCCGCTCGCGGGCCTTCTCCAGGCCGGCCAGGTAGGCGGCCATGACCTCGCGGTAGCGCTCCAGGGAGAAGATCAGCGTCACGTTCACGCTGATGCCGAGGCCGATGACCTCGGTGATCGCCGGCAGGCCCGCCTTGGTCGCCGGGATCTTGATCATCACGTTCGGGCGGTCCACCAGCCAGGCCAGCTGCTTGGCCTCGGCGACGGTGGCCGCGGTGTCGTGGGCGAGCCGGGGGTCGACCTCGATGGAGACCCGGCCGTCGCGGCCGCCCGAGGTGTCGTACACGTCGCGCAGCACGTCGGCGGCGTCGCGCACGTCGGCGGTGGTCATCATCCGTACGGCCTCGTCGACCGTGACACCGCGTACGGCGAGGTCGGACAGCTGCTCCTCGTAGCCCTCGCCGGAGCCGATGGCGGCCTGGAAGATGGACGGGTTGGTGGTGACACCGACGGCACTTCCGCTCGCCACCAGCTCGGCGAGGCTGCCCGAGGTGATCCGCTTGCGCGACAGGTCGTCGAGCCAGATCGACACGCCCTCGTCGGCGAGGCGCTTGAGGGCTCCCGGGGTCGCGATTGCTTCGGTCACAGTGATCATCTTTCTTCTTCTTGCATCAGGATCGTGCGTCGGTGTCAGGCGCGCGCGGCGGCGAGCGACTCGCGGGCCGCGGCGGCGACGTTCTCGGGGGTGAAGCCGAACTCGGCGAACAGGGTCTTGGCGTCGGCGGAGGCACCGAAGTGTTCGAGCGAGACGATGCGGCCGGCGTCGCCGACGAACCGGTACCAGGTCAGGCCGATGCCGGCCTCCACGGCGACCCGGGCCTTCACGGCCGGCGGCAGCACCCGCTCGCGGTACTCCCGCGGCTGCTCCTCGAACCACTCCACGGACGGCATCGACACCACCCGCGTGCCGACCCCCTCGGCCTCCAGCCGCTCCCGCGCGGCCATGGCCAGCTGCACCTCGGAGCCCGTCGCGATGATGATCACCTCCGGGACCTCCGTCGAGGACTCGCGCAGTACGTAGCCGCCCTTGGCCGCGTCCTCGTTCGGCGCGTACGTCGGCACGCCCTGGCGGGTCAGCGCGAGCCCGTGCGGGGCGGGGTGCGTGGCGTGCCTCTTCAGGATCTCGGCCCAGGCGATCGCGGTCTCGTTGGCGTCCGCCGGGCGGACGACGTTCAGGCCCGGGATCGCGCGCAGCGAGGCCAGGTGTTCGACCGGCTGGTGGGTCGGGCCGTCCTCGCCGAGGCCGATGGAGTCGTGCGTCCACACGTACGTCACCGGCAGCTGCATCAGCGCCGCCATACGGACGGCGTTGCGCATGTAGTCGGAGAACACCAGGAAGGTGCCGCCGTAGATGCGGGTGTTGCCGTGCAGGGCGATGCCGTTCATCTCCGCGCCCATGGAGAACTCGCGGATGCCGAAGTGGACGGTACGGCCGTACGGGTCGGCCTCGGGGAGCGGGTTGCCCTCCGGCAGGAAGGAGCTGGACTTGTCGATGGTGGTGTTGTTGGAGCCGGCGAGGTCGGCGGAGCCGCCCCACAGCTCGGGGATCACCGGACCGAGGGCCTGCAGCACCTTGCCGGAGGCGGCGCGGGTGGCGACCGGCTTGCCCTCCTCGAAGACCGGGATCTTCGTCTCCCAGCCCTCGGGCAGCTCGCCCTTGCTCACCCGGTCGAACAGCTCGGCGCGCTCGGGGCGGGCCGCGCGCCACTCGGTGATCCGCTTGTCCCAGGCGGCGTGCGCCTCGGCACCCCGGTCCAGGGCCCGGCGGGTGTGCTTGAGCACCTCGTCGGAGACCTCGAAGGTCTGCTCCGGGTCGAAGCCGAGGAGGCGCTTGGTGGCGGCGATCTCCTCGTCGCCGAGCGCGGAGCCGTGGGAGGCCTCGGTGTTCCGTGCGTTCGGCGCGGGCCAGGCGATGATCGTGCGCATCGCGATGATCGAGGGCCGCTCGGTCTCGGCCTGCGCGGCCTTCAGCGCCGTGTGCAGGGCGGGGACGTCGACGTCGCCGTCGGCGGTGGGCTCGATGCGCTGGGTGTGCCAGCCGTAGGCCTCGTACCGCTTCAGCACGTCCTCGGAGAAGGCGGTCGCGGTGTCGCCCTCGATGGAGATGTGGTTGTCGTCGTAGAGGAAGACGAGGTTGCCCAGCTTCTGGTGGCCGGCCACGGAGGAGGCCTCGGCGGAGACGCCCTCCTCCAGGTCGCCGTCGGAGACGATCGCCCAGACGGTGTGGTCGAACGGAGACGTGCCCGCGGGGGCCTCCGGGTCGAACAGGCCGCGCTCGTAGCGGGCGGCCATCGCCATGCCGACGGCGTTCGCGACGCCCTGGCCGAGCGGGCCGGTGGTGGTCTCCACGCCCGCGGTGTGCCCGTACTCGGGGTGGCCCGGGGTCTTGGAGCCATGGGTCCGGAACGCCTTGAGGTCGTCCAGCTCCAGCTCGTACCCGGCGAGGAAGAGCTGCGTGTAGAGGGTCAGCGAGGTGTGGCCGGGGGAGAGGACGAACCGGTCACGGCCGGTCCACTCGGGGTCCGCCGGGTCGTGACGCATCACCTTCTGAAAGATCGTGTACGCGGCAGGTGCCAGGCTCATCGCGGTGCCCGGGTGCCCGTTGCCCACCTTCTGCACCGCGTCGGCCGCCAGAAGTCGGGCGGTGTCCACGGCACGCCGGTCGAGGTCGGTCCACTCGAAGCCGTCGGAAGTCTGCGTGCTCATCTTCAAGAAGTCCTCGTTCAGTGCGAAGTGGCTGGCCGGACGCGTTCAAACTTAAAAGTATGACTTTTTTGAGGAAAGGGCTCGGTGTGTCAGCCTGTGGTGAATCTGGGACAGTGATCGCGCGACAGGGACGGCACGAAAAGGACATGATCGACAGAACGTGGCAATCCGTCGGCGGTGCCGGTGAGGACACCGGCGGAACGGACGCGCACCCGGACGGCGACGCAATCAGAACCTTCCCCTTTCCGGCCGAGCTGTCCGTCTGCGGTGTCGGCATGCAGATAGGCCCCATGGGCACCGACCGCACCTGGCACGCCGACGCCCCCCTGCACCGCGTCCACCGCATCGACTTCCACGTGGTCATGCTCTTCACCGACGGCCCCGTACGGCACATGGTCGACTTCGCCGAGTACGAGGCGAACGCCGGCGACCTGCTCTGGATCCGCCCCGGACAAGTGCACCGCTTCTCCCGGGAGACCGGGTACCGCGGAACCGTCCTGACCATGCAGCCCGGCTTTCTGCCCCGCGCCATCGTCGAGGCCACCGGCCTGTACCGCTACGACCTGCCGCCGCTGCTGCACCCCGGCCCCGCCCAGCTCGGCGCGCTCCGGGGCGCCCTCGACCAGCTCCGCCGCGAGTACGAGGACACCGAAACGCTCCCGCTCAGCCTGCACACGGCGGTCCTGCGGCACCAGCTGACCGCGGTCCTGCTGCGCCTCGCCCACCTCGCCGCCAGCGCGGCACAGACCTCCCAGCAGCACACCGACAACACCTTCACCCGCTTCCGGGACGCCGTCGAGCAGGGTTTCGCCACCAACCACAGCGTCAGCGCCTACGCCGACGCGCTCGGCTACTCCCGCCGCACCCTGGTCCGGGCCGTCCGCGCGGCCACCGGCGAGACCCCGAAGGGCTTCATCGACAAACGCGTCGTCCTGGAGGCCAAACGCCTCCTCGCCCACACGGACCTCCCGATCGGCCGCGTCGGGGTGGCCGTGGGCTTCCCCGACGCGGCGAACTTCTCCAAGTTCTTCCACCTGCACACGGGCCAGACACCGGTGGCCTTCCGCGCCGAGCTGCGCTAGGTGTGCTGTCCCGGGACGTTGGTGACACGCCTGCTGGGTGCTTGAACAGGTGAGGGCCTGTCCGACAGGTCGGTGATCCGGAGCGCATACGCGTGCCCCGGCCCGCGGGCGGCTGTCCCCGCACCCGGCTCCCTCATCTCGGCGGCGACATCGAACGGGCATCGCTGCTCGACGAGATCGCTCGCCGGCCAGGGCTACGCCTGCGAGGGGCTCGCCTCGCTCACCGATCCCGTGCCCCGGATCCGCTCCGCGTGCGGCACCGGGGCCGTACCCGCCGCGGACGCCGGGCCCCGAGCCGCCCGTTCGTCCGCCAGCCACGGCATCCGGCGCACCAGGGTGTCCCGCATCCGGGACAGTGCCTCGATCCGCTCCTGGAGTTCGGCCACCCGGCGCGCGCCCACCTCGTACTGGGCCGTGCAGGACTCCGCGTACGCGAACACCTCCGGCAGTTCGCTGTCGAGGTAGCGGACGAAGGACTTCACGTTCTCCACCGTGAACCCGGACGCGAGCAGATCCCGCACATTGCGCACCCGGGTGACCGCCCCCGGCCCGTACACCCGGTACCCGGCCGCGGTCCGGCCGGGCTCCAGCAGGCCCTGTTCCTCGTAGTAACGCAGGGTCCGGGTCGTGGTCCCGGTCCGCGCGGCCAGGTCACCGATCAGCATCACAACCACCTCGGTCGCAGGGGAAGCACGGTGTGCTCAACCACCCAGCCGCACCACGGTCTTCCCGGTGTACCGGCCGCGCACCAGATCGGTCAGCGCGGCCGGGGCGTTCACCAGGCCGTCGATCACCGTCTCGTCGTACACGATCGAGCCGTCGCGCAGCCAGCCGCGGAACTGCGCCCCGAACTCGGCCGCCTTGTGGAGGTGTTCGCGGACGGTGAAGCCGCGGAGGGTGAGCCGCTTGGCGACGACGGGCAGCGGATCGCCGGGACCCGGATCGGGGCGGCCCGTGGACTGCCGGTGCAGGGCGCCGCAGAGGGCGATCCGGCCGTGCTCGTTCATCACCTCGATCGCGGCCCGCAGCTGCTCGCCGCCCGTGTTGTCGAAGTAGACGTCGATCCCGTCCGGCGCCGCCTCGCGCAGCCGGTCGAGGACCGGACCGTCGTGGTGGTCGAAGGCCGCGTCGAAGCCGAGCCGGCCGGTCAGCCGCGCCACCTTCGCCGCCGAGCCCGCGCTGCCGATCACCCGGCCCGCCCCCTTCAGCCGGGCGATCTGCCCGGCCAGGCTCCCGATGGCCCCGGCCGCGCTGGAGACGAACACGGTGTCGCCGGGCCGCAGTCCGGCCACCTCCACGAGACCCACGTAGGCGACGAGCCCGAACCCGAGATGGAGGGAGGGGCTGGGGTAGGCGTCCCGGTCCACCCGCCGGAACTCCCCGGCGCCGGCCACCGCGTACTCCCGCCAGCCCAGCCGGTGCGCCACCAGGTCGCCGGGGGCGAGGCCGGGATGCGCGGAGACCAGCACCTCGCCCACCGCGTCCCCGTGCATCGGCGCGCCGATCTCGTAACGGGGAGAGGGGACCCGGGGCTCCTCGGCCATCAGCAGGAGCATGCCGGGGTCGAGCGAGAGGAACAGATTGCGTACGAGGACCTCGCCGGGCGCCGGGTCCGGTACGGCCACCTCGGTGATCTCGATGTCGCCGGGCGCGGGCAGCCCCTGCGGGCGGGCGGCGAGGCGGGCCTGAAGGCCCCTGCGGACAGGGGCGGGTGTGGTCGTCATGGCGGCGACGCTAGGGGTTGACCCGTACGTGAAGGTCAACCCCCGCGGGTGCCGCCGCGTCGCCGCCCGATGCCCGGACCGCGCTCAGTGCCCGAAGTCGAACCAGTTCACGTTCACGAAGTCGGCGGGCTGGCCGCTGGTGAAGGTGAGGTAGACGTCGTGGGTGCCGGTCACCGCGCCGATGTTGGCGGGGACGGTCCGCCACGACTGCCAGCCGCCGGTGTCGCCGACCGCGAAGCTGCCGACGGGAGCGTTGGAGCGGCTGTCCAGACGCACCTCCACCAGGCCGCTGACCCCGCTCCCCGCGCCGCTCGCGACCCGCGCGAAGAACTGTCTCGCCGCCGTGGAACCGAAGTTCACGCCCTTGTACAGCGCCCAGTCGCCGTTCGCGAGGTACCCGATGTCCTGCCCGCCGCCCGTGTCCGTGGTGGTCTCGGTGCCGATCCCGGACTGGCTGTCGTAGGACTCGGCCTGGATGGGGCTGTAGGCGTCCCAGTTGCCGGTCGGCGGGGGAGTGGTGCCGCCGCCCGAGGACTGAAGGACCTGCACGTAGTCGACGGTCATCGGGTGCCCCGGCTCGGTCCCGCTGTCCGGGCCGCCGCCGAACGCGGCCGGGAAGCCGCCGCCCATCGCGACGTCGAGGATGAGGAAGTACCCGTGGTCGGTGGCATTGGCCCAGGTCGTCGCGTCGACCTGGGTGGCCTTCACGGTGTGGAAGTTGACGCCGTCCAGGTAGAAGCGGATCTCCTCGGGGGCGGCCGAACGGTCCCACTCCATCGCGTAGGTGTGGAAGCCGGCCTGGCAGGTGCTGCCGGTGCAGGAGGTGGAGTTGCCGATGCCGGAGGTCTCGTTGCACGGGCCGCCCGGGCTGGTGCCGCAGTGCATCGTGGACCAGTCGGTGTTCAGGCCCTGGACGTTCTCCATGATGTCCAGCTCGCCGACGCCCGGCCAGTTCCAGTAGTTGCCGCGGAAGGGGGCGCCCAGCATCCAGAACGCCGGCCAGTAGCCCTTTGCCGCGGCACCGGTGACGTTCGGCATCTGGATCCGCGCCTGGACCCGCAGCTTTCCGCCGGCCGGCGGCCGGAAGTCGGTGCGGGTGGTCTCGATCCGGCCCGACGTCCAGTTGCCGGAGCCGTCGCGGCGCGGGGTGATGAGCAGGTTGCCGTTGCCGTCCAGGGCGACGTTGCCGGTGCTCGACGTCATCGTCTCGACCTCGCCGGTGCCCCAGTTGGCGGCGCCGCCGGGGTACGAAGTCCCGGTGTCGTACAGCCAGTCGGCGGTGTTCACGCCCGAGCCTGCCGCGCCGTCGAAGTCGTCCGCGAAGACCTGCGTCCAGCCCGAGGGCGGTGCGGGCACGGAGGCGTCGGCGGGCCCGGTGGCGGCCGTGGCGACGGCGGCGGCCAGGCCGAGCGCGGCGGCCAGGGTGACGAGCGTGCGCCGCAGGGGGCGGGGTCTGGTTCTGCCGGAGGATGCGCGCATGGGGAGCCTCTCGGTACGGGAATGTGCGGGAACCATCGTGAGAGCGCTCCCACGGTCGCTGTTGAGAGCGCTCTCAAGTGCCGCCAATGTGCTCCCCGCCCCTGTGACCGTCAACCCTTGAAACAAGGAAAGTCCGCGCCCGGCAGAAGAGTTCACCGGCTGAAGCCACCCGTACCGGCCCCGACCGCGCCGTGCCGTCGTGCGGTCAGAGCCGGTACGGGGCCGGTGCGGGGCCGGTGCGGGCGGCCGCTTCCCGGCGGCGCCGACGCCCCCCGGGTTCTCCCCGGGGGGCGTCGGCGTCACGGGCACGGGCGGTACGTGTCTCCCCCCATGGAGCGGACCGCTGAGGCGGTGGCTCAGCCGACCGTCCACTTCTGGTCGGCGCCGCGCGAGCAGGTCCCGGTCCGCAGCCGAGTCCCGTCGGCCGCGTCGCCGCCCGTGACGCCGAGGCACTTGTTCGCCTGCCGGCTGACGATTTCGTGTGCCCCGGTCAGGGTCCACTTCTGGTCGGCGCCGCCGGTGCAGTCCCACAGCTCCACGGCCGAGTCGTCCGCCGTGCCGCCGCCCGTCGCGGCCAGGCACTTGCCGAGCGCCCGGAGCGTGCCGTCCGGGCCGGCCGTCCAGGTCTGCGCCTGGGTGCCGTTGCAGTCGTAGAGCTGGACCGGGGTGCCGTTCGCGGCGTCCGTGCCGGTCACGTCCACGCACTTGCCCGCGGGGCCGTGGATCGGCGAGCCGGTGGCACTGCGGCTCAAGCCGGTGGTGCCGGCGCTCGGGCTGGGAGTGCTACCGGCCGAGGGGGCGGTGCTACCGGTCGAGCCGGTGGTACCACCGCTTGAGCGGGTGGTGTTGCCGGTCGTGGCGGTGGTGTTGCCGGTCGTGGCGGTGGTGTTGCCGTTCGTGTCGGTGGTGTTGCCGTTCGTGTCGGTGGTGCTGCCGGTCGTGGGCGTGGTGTTGCCGGTCGTGGGGGTGGTGCCGCCGCTCGTCGTCACCGACACCGAGTCCACCACCAGCTGCTGCGGGAACTGGGTGGAGCCGTCGGGGTCGCCGGGCCAGTAGCCGCCGACCGCGAGGTTCAGGATCAGGAAGAACGGCTTGTCGAACACCCACGTCTTCCCGTCCAGGTCGGCGGAGGTGTGGCGCTGGTAGACGTTGCCGTCCACCGACCAGGTCATCGAGCCGGGCGCCCAGTCGACGGCGAAGGTGTGGAAGGCGTCCGCGAAGGCCTGCCCGCCCGGCAGGGAGTAGCCGGTGCCTATGCCGCCCGAGCCGGAGTAGCCGGGGCCGTGGATGGTGCCGTACACGGTCGAGGGCTCGAAGCCGACGTTCTCCATCACGTCGACCTCACCCGAGTCCGGCCAGTTGACCGGTGTGCCGAGCATCCAGAACGCGGGCCACATGCCCTGCCCGCGCGGGATCTTCATGCGCGCCTCGACATGGCCGTACCGGGCGGTGAACTTCCCGGCGGTGTTCAGCCGCGCCGAGGTGTACTCGCAGCTGCCGTACCAGCACTGGTAGCCGGCCGGGTTCTCCTTGCGGGCCGTGATCACGAGATGGCCCTGGCCGTCCAGAGCCGCGTTCTCGGTGCCCGGGGTGTAGTACTGCCGCTCGTGGTTGTTGGCGTTGTCGCCGGTCTCCAGCGTCCACTTCGCACCGTCGACCGCCGAGCCCGCGGGTCCGTCGAAGGTGTCGGAGAAGGTGGCGGTGGCGGATTCCGCCGGGGCGGTGGACGCTTCCGCCGGGTCGGCGGTCTCGGCCCGCGCCGGGCCGAGGACGGCCGAGGCTACCAGCGTGGCCGGCAGGGCGGCGAGGAGGTATCTGCGGAGAAGGCGTCGGGAGGCCATGGCTTTCCTGATTCTCGCGGGGGAGACGTGTCGCCCCCTTGATGTGAGAGGTGAGCTGGAGGCGGTCGGCAGTATGTGGCCCTGCTGTCGACGGTCGCCCGGCCGACGGCTCCGGCCCACGCCGGTACGCCGCACGCCCGAGCAGCCGCCTCACCGGCGGCCAACGCCACTGCATATCAACCGTGTTGAGGATGACGTGGTCGATGTCGACGGTACGAGCAGTGCGTCGCCGACCGCGCGGATCGCGGCCGCCATGGTGCCCCGATGTGCTGGATCTGTGCCCCAAAGCCCGACCGCGGGTGCGTCCGCCGCGGAGCCGTGGGGCGGTTTCGCGTCTCCCCCGGCCGAAAGCCGGGGGAGCGCCGTGCCGGGCGTCGCGGACCCGGGCCGATCCGGACGAAGCCCCTCAGGGCCGGTGGTAGGCGTACACCGTCGTCGCCACCGCGCACACGCCCGGCGGGATCACCTCGGCGCGCAGGGTGCCGCTGTCCGGGGCGTAGTCGACGCCCTCCGCCTCGAAGGCGCCGGTGCACACGCTCCGCTGCGGCAGCCCGAACAGGCTCGTCACCGTGCCGGTGACCGGCCTGCCGTCCAGCGCGTGCTCCAGGTCGACCTGGAGCAGCGGCCTGCTCTGCGGGAACAGCTCGCCCGAGGCGTCGTCGGAGGCGCACACCAGCCGGGTGCCGGTGACGAAGTCGCAGCCCTGGATGTCCCGCACCGGCCGGTCCAAACCGATCTCACCGGCCTGGGCCAGCGTCCCGCCGGCGGCGGGCGTGGCCGGGTTGAGCAGGGGAGCGGGGAACACCTGGAGCCGCCGCTGGTCACCCCACTCGCCGGAGACCAGCCACTGCCCGTCGGGCGAGACGGCGGCGAAGGAGTTGTTCACCTTCTCGCCGGGGTCCAGCGGGTGCACATAGTCGTACCGCTTCCCGGCCGGAGTGGTCACCGCGTACAGCTTCGAGGCGGCCGTGTCGGCGCCCTGGTACGCGTCGAAGGTGTAACCGCGCGCCACGTCCGGGTCGCCCACGTGGTTCCAGCCCTTGATCCTCAGGTCCAGCGGGATGTCCAGCAGACCGCGGTGCAGCAGCGAGCCGTCGGCCCGGCTCGCGAGCCCCTGGCCACCGCCGAGGGTGTCGGTGTACGACGTCCCGGCCGCCGTCCAGGTGTCCGGCTCCGCGGCGGACGCGCCCGGCGCGGCCCATACGAGGGCACCCAGTAAGGCGACGGCCACGGCAAGTTGACGCTTCATCAGGCTCCTGTCACATCGACGAAGACGGGGTTGGCATAGAACCACGTATCGGCCCACGGGTCACCGTTCCCGGGCTCGTGCGGGACCGGCCCGTGCGGGTCGACGGCGGCCCCCAGGTAGCCGGCGCCGTGCCGGTTGCCGTCGCTGCCGCGCAGCCGCACGTAGAAGGACTCGTCCCCGGCGGTGAGCGGGATCCGCAGGGTGTAGGTGCCGGTGCGGCCGGTGACGTCGGTGCTGCGGACGACCCGGGTGTCCGGGGCCCGCCAGGTGTCCCGGTCGGCGACCGGTCCGCGCACGGCGCCCCGGATGACGTCCACGTGCGCCAACCGGGGCAGAATGCCCTGGGGGTTGGGGCGCGAGGCGGTCGTCACCGTCACCGACAGGGTGAGCCGTTCGCCCCTGCGGACCCGCAGCCGCCCGCCCAGCGTGGCGCCCCGGCCGTGGTCGCCGTCGCGCCGGAGGCGGACGTCGAGCCCGTCGAGCAGATGCCCTTGGTCCAGCCAGACCCGGCCGGCGCGCAGACCCGCCATCACGGCGCGGTAGCCGTACCGGGTGACACCCACGTGGGTGCGGCTGAACTGGCCGGGCCAGAAGTCGCTGCCGGGCTGCGGGGTACCGGTGTCGACCGGGGCGGGCAGTCTGCCGGTGCTGTCGAAGTCCTGGCCGGGCGGCCAGTCGCCGTTGCGCCAGGTGTCGAAGACGGTCCGGTGGTTGTCGGAGTTGGTGGTGACCGAGAACAGTCTGCCCTCGGCCAGCATCGAGTCCCACAGACCTCCGACGGTCGCGGTCGCCCAGTCGAAGCCGCCGTAGGTCAGGTAGGCGTCCGCCGGATAGCCGGACCACGACTGGGCGGACGGCTTGTTCTCGTACTCGCCGCGGATCGAGGTCGCGCCCCGCCGGCCCGGGATCGCCGCGCCCTGCGCGCCGGGCGCGCCCTCCATGCCGATCATGATCTCGGGGGCCGCGTCCCGCCAGGCCCGCATCTCGTGCGGGGAGTCGATGCCGAGGCGCAGCGGATGGTTGGCGAGGACGAGCACATCGTCGACGTAGCCGGTGCGGCGCTGCTCGGCCAGCCACTTGACGGCCCTGACGGCATGGGCCTCGTTGCGGGCGGTGTCGGCCGCGCCGGCGGCGCCCTCGGTGTAGCCCAGCAGCTTGCCGTCGTAGGCCAGCTCGAACCGGGTGAGCAGCTCGGCCTCGTGCGGGCCGGGTGCCGCGAACACGGTGGCGTGCTCGGCGGCCGGGATGTACCACTCCAGGCCCTGGAAGATCAGCTGCCGCGGGTTCTCGGCACGCGCCGCGAGGATCTCCTCGCGCTCCAGGGCGGCGCCGTGGGCGGCGTGCCCGAAGTTGGCGTGCTCGTTGAACACCATCCAGTCCAGGCCGTACCGGGCGGCGGCCCGTACCTGCTGGGAGAACGTGTACTTGGCGTCGTGGCTGTAGACGGAGTGGACGTGATGGTCGCCGACCAGGTAGGCGAGGCGCGGGTCGTCGCCGCCCGGGCCCCGGCCGGCGGCCGCGACGGCCGGAGCGGCCGCCCCGCCGAGAGCGAACGCGGCCCCGAACAGGCCGGCCCGGCCGAGGAGCCGGCGTCTCGACATGCCCTGGGCGTCGAGGTCGGCGGGGGAGACGGAAGGATCGGCCCATACGGGCAACTGCTGCTTGGTCATGAGGGTCCTCGTGGCGGGGCTCAGTGGGTCATGAAGGAGGTGACGGGCAGCGCCCGGGACACGATCCGGACGTCGCCGAGCCGCCCGTACAGGATCTGGTCGATCGTCCCGGCGTACTCGTAGCCGCCGAGCAGCCAGGGCAGCCCGGCCGAGGCGATACCGACGGCGGCGGCGTGCGGGTTGCGGGCCACGGGGCAGCCCTGGACGTACAGCGTCGTGTGCCGCCCGTCGTTGACCACGGCGAGGTGCCACCACTTCTCCCGGGCGGTCTCGTCCCCCCAGTTGGTGGCGAGTCGCCGCCGGCCGAGGGGGTGGACCGCCCACTGCGGGCCCGGCCCGTCGGAGATCGACAGCGTGGCCGGCGGCTCGTCCGGGTCGTCGTCGACCGGACCGGCGGAGCCGCTGCGGCCGGAGCGGCCGACCAGTCCGGCCCAGGCGTGGTGCCCGGCGTCCCAGTCGGCGGGCAGGCGGTAGAACGCCTCGATGGTGTAACCGTTCGCGAAGGTCGCCGCGTTGATCGGGGCGCCGTCGACCGTCCGCAGATACGCGCCCCGGAGCGGGGACTTGCGGCCCTGGAACTCCAGGCTGCCGTGGCCGGGCTGGTCGGGATGGTGGTCGGAGGACCTGGTCAGCGTGCCACCGCCGACGCCGACCACGGTGAGGTCGTTGCCGCGCCCGGACAGGTCGCGGACGGTGCCGGTCACCGTCGTGCCGTCGTCGTGGCCGTCGAACCGCCAGTAGGCGGCCGTGCCCGGTATCAGCATCGTGGACGCGGGGCGCGCCGGACGGGCCGGCACCGGGTCGAAGCCGGCGAACCGGGCCGTGAAGTCGATGGCGACCGAGAACCGGTCGGCGTCGCCGCTCAGCTCGGTCTCCTGCCGCTCCATCTCGTTGAGGCCCTCGGCGGCCCGGCCCAGGATCCACGGGGAGACCGTCTCCACGTCGATGACGCCCCGGTCCAGGTCGAAGCGGTAGAGACGGATCATCGCCGCGCCGCCGAAGTAGCGGTTCTGGTAGTTCGTCAGGTGCAGATGTACGTCGTTGCCGGCCGCGTTCTTCCGGGTCGCACGGCCCGCGGGCCAGTAGTGGCCGTTCAGGGTCAGGAAGATCTGGTCGTGGTCCGCGATCAGCCGCTCCCACAGCCGTTCCCCGTACTCCGACAACGTGTCGTCTCCGGCGACCAGTTCGTGCGTGGTCAGGACGACCGGCGTCCTCGGGTGCCGGGCCAGGACGTCCCTCGCCCAGGCGTGCCCCCGCTCCGACAGCCGCCAGTCCAGCGCCAGCACCATCCACTCGCGCCCCGCCGCCCGGAACAGATGGCAGGTGTTGTAGCCGTCCGGGGAGGCGCCCCCGAAGGTCGGCCGGCCGGCGAAGCGCCGCGGGCCGAACGCGTCCAGGTACGGCGTCGGTCCGCGCTGGTCGTCCGTGGACGAGCGCACGTCGTGATTGCCGGCGAGGACGCTGTAGCCGACGCCCCGCCGGTCCAGGACCGCGAACGCCTCGCCGACGGCGGCGCATTCCTCCTTCGCGCCGTTCTGGGTGAGGTCGCCCAGGTGGGACAGGAAGACGATGTTCTCGTCCCTGCCGTGCTCCAGCAGGTAGCGCAAGGAGGCCGTGACGGGCGCGGGGTTGATGCTGGGCCCGTCGAAGAGGTACTGGGTGTCGGGCATCACGGCGAGGGTGAAGCGGCGGCCGTCCGGGTCGGGGCGCCACGCCGGCGCCGCCTCGGCGGCCCCGGGCAGGGCCACCGCCGCCGTGGCGGCGGCGCCGAGCAGCGCGGTCGCCCTGAGAAAGCCGCGGCGCCCCGCACCGGCCTGCGCGGCCTCGTCCTGGGCGGGATCATGCGATGTGCACACGGGTGCTCCGTAAGGGGGACGGGGAGGGGAGAGGGAACTCCGCTGTGGTGAGGTGTGTTGTGGGGAGATCTGCTGTGGGGAGGTGCGCTGTGGGGAGATCCGCCGTAGGGAGGTCCGTTGTCGTGGGGCCCGTCGCGGTGGGGTCCGTTGCCGTGGGGTCCGTTGCGGTGAGGTCACCGCGAGGGCGGCCGGTACCGGATGCCTCCGGCTGCGGTGAGGTGCGCTGTGGTGAGGCCGGCTGCGGTGAGGTGCGCTGTGGTGAGGCCGGTTGTGGTGAGGTCACCGCGAGGGCGGCCGGAACCGGATGCCTCCGGCGGCTCCGCCTCCGCCTCCGCCGCTGCCCGCAGCCGGATTCGCGGCGCGCACACCGCCGTACCGCGCGGCGCCTTCGCCCGGTCCTCCGCCGTCACCACCCGCAGCGTCAGCCAGACCTCCCCGCCGTCCGCGGGCAGCCGCAGCGGCATGGGTACGGCCGCCGTCTCGCCCGGCCGCAGATCGGGCAGCGCGGCGGGTGCGGTCAGCACGCTTCCGTCGGACAGCGACAGTTCCCAGGTGGCCGCCAGCCGGCCGAGTCCGCGGACCCGCTGGTGGCCGACGACCACGATCCCCTCGTGCCGGAAGCACCGGATACGGACCACAGCCGCGACACCGTTGTCAGCCGGCTGGATGCCCACGGCCCCGTCCGGTCTTCCCTCGCTCACGCGCTGCACCATTCCGTGGCTCCGGAACTCCAGGATGAAGCCGCCCTGAAGACCCGGCGTGGACTCGATGGCCGCCCAGTGGTCCGCGGGCGCGCGGGTGCCGTCGCCCGGCGGACACGAGCCGGTCCGAGAGGCCGGCCGGACGCGTCTTGATCACACCGGATGACAAGGTGGTACCGCTCACCGGGGCCCCCGGGGCCACCGGGGCCACCGGGGCTGCGGGGGCTGCGGGGGCTGCGGGGGCTGTGGGGCCACCGGGGCTGCGGGGGCTGCGGGGCCTGTCGGGTCCGCGGGGTGTGCCGGTCTCCCGGGGACGGGCCGGGCGGAGACCTGCGTTGGAGGACGCGGCTGCGTGAAGGACGCGGCTGTGACGATGGACGCGGCTGTGAAAGACGGACGCGGCTGTGACGATGGACGCGGTGAGGAAGGGTGCGGGCGTGAGGCTGACGATTCTGGGCGGCGGCGGGTTCCGGGTGCCGCTGGTGTACGGCGCACTGCTGACCGATCATGCCGAGGGGCGGGTCACCGAGGTCGTGCTGCACGATCCGGACGCCCGTCGGCTGCGCGCGGTGACCCGGGTACTGGCGGAGCAGGCCGCGGGGATCCCCGACGCGCCCGGGGTGACCGCCACCACCGACCTGGACGAGGCGCTGCGCGGCGCGGACTTCGTCTTCTCGGCGATCCGTGTCGGCGGTCTGGCGGGGCGGGCCGACGACGAGCGGATCGCGCTGGCGGAAGGGGTGCTGGGCCAGGAGACCGTCGGCGCGGGCGGGATCGCCTACGGTCTGCGCACGGTCCCCGTCGCCGTCGACATCGCCCGGCGCGTGGCCCGGCTCGCCCCGGACGCCTGGGTCATCAACTTCACCAACCCGGCCGGACTGGTCACCGAGGCCATGTCACGCCACCTCGGTGACCGCGTCATCGGCATCTGCGACTCGCCGGTCGGCCTCGGCCGCCGCATCGCCCGGGTCCTGGGCGCCGACCCGAAGGAGGCCTTCGTGGACTACGTCGGCCTCAACCACCTCGGCTGGGTGCGCGGGCTGCGGGTCGCCGGCCGCGACGAACTGCCGCGTCTGCTCGCCGATCCGGCGCTGCTCGGCTCCTTCGAGGAGGGCAGGCTGTTCGGCGCCGACTGGCTGCGGTCGCTCGGTGCGGTCCCCAACGAGTACCTGCACTACTACTACTTCAACCGGGAGACCGTCCGCGCGTACCGGGAGGCCGCGCAGACCCGTGGCGCCTTCCTGCGCGACCAGCAGGCCAGGTTCTACGAGGAGGCGGGCGACCCCGGGGTCTCCGCCCTGCGAGCCTGGGACCGCACCCGCGCGGAGCGCGAGGCGACCTACATGGCCGAGAACCGGGAGAGCGCCGGCGCCGGCGAACGCGAGGAGGAGGACCTGTCCGGCGGCTACGAGAAGGTCGCCCTCGCCCTGATGCGGGCCATCGCCCGCGACGAGCGGGCCACGCTGATCCTGAACGTCCGCAATCGCTCGACCCTCCGCGTCCTGGACGCGGACGCCGTCGTCGAGGTGCCGTGCCTGGTGGACGCCAACGGCGCGCATCCCCTCGCCGCCGATCCGCTGCCCGGCCATGCCACCGGCCTGGTGTGCGCGGTGAAGGGAGTGGAGCGCGAAGTACTGTCCGCGGCGGAGTCGGGCTCCCGTGCGACCGCGGTGAAGGCCTTCGCCCTGCACCCGCTCGTGGACTCCGTGAATCTGGCCCGCAGACTGGTGGACGAGTACAGGGCCGCGCACCCCGGACTGGGTTATCTGGAGTAGGAAAAGCACGTCGTCGGAGCCGCCGGGGAGTCCCCGGGCTGTTCCGCCCAGGGGACTCCCCGGTATCGAACTCGTCGGAGTTCTCGATGGAAGTCGACGGCCCGCGGACCGTAGGCGTCGACCACTTTCCGGATCGTCCGTGCCCGGCGCCCGTCCCGGAGCGGCAACACCTCGGCCGCACGCGGGGCGTCCGTGCCCGGCACCCGTCCCGGAGCGGCAACACCTCGGCCGCACGCCGGCGTCCGTGCCCGGCACCCGGCCTAGAGCGGCAACACCTCGGCCGCCGCGACCGCCTGCACGGGCGCCGGCACCGCCGGCAGCAGGACGTCGGCCGAGTCCGTCCGCTGTCGTGGCAGCGTCGCGGGCAGCAGCGGGCGCGGCCCCGACACCACCGTGTAGTCCTGGCCGAGGAACGGCGGCTCGATCACCCCCGGGTCCTCGCCCAGCGCCAACTGCACCGCCGCCCACGGCGCGTTCAGCCCGCAGAGCGACAGCTGATGCAGTCCCCCGGCGGGCCGCGTGTTGACGTCCAGCAGCACCGGACGGTCGCCCAGCATCCGGAACTGGATGTTGGACAGATGGTGCAGCCCGAAGCCCTCCGCGATCAGCCGGGCCGGCGCCAGCCACCGCTCGTCCAGGGTGAAGCCCCGGCGGCGGCCGTTCTTGGTGCGGCCCACCGCGAGCCGCACCCGGTTGTCCGGCCCGGTCAGGCAGTCGACGGACACCTCGGGCTGCTCCAGGCGCGGCATCACCAGCCAGTCCACCGGCTCCTCGGCCCGGCGCAGCGCTTCGACGACCAGGTCCAGCTGGACGTACGGGCCCGGGAAGCCGTTCAGGTGCGTGAGCGAGAACGGTGCCCGGGTGACCATCCGGAAGCCCACCCCGCCCGCACCGGCGGCCGGCTTGAAGCACGCCCGGTGCCCGGCCGACTCAAACTCCGTTACAGCGGCGATCAGTTCGTCCGCCGTCCGGACCCGCTGCCACGGCGGCACCGGAACCCCCACCGAGCGCACCGCCTCGTACGCGGTCGCCTTGTCCTCGAACACCGCGACCGCCTCGGGCGTCGGCGCGAGCAGCGCCGTACCGGCCGCCGCGAACTCCGACCGGTGCGCCACGATCGCGGCCTGGTGCAGCCGGGGGACGAACACGTCGATGCCGCGCCGGGCGCACTGGTCGAGGGCGTACTCGACGTACGCGGCCGGGGACAGGCCCTCGGGCTCCAGATCGGCGGTGTCGGCGGCGGCCAGCACGGGGGAGTCGGGGTCGCCGTGCGTGGCATGGATCTCGACCGCGCGATCGCTGGGATTCCTCCGCAGCTGATCCATGAAGAAGACGTTCTCCGCGTACGTGCGGTTGAGCCAGACGCGTACGCGAGAGGGCATCCAGGCCGCCTTTCGGGGGGTGCGGGCAGGGCGGAGCGGCCCGTGCCCGGGCAGGAGGGAGGAAGGGTCACCAAACGGCCCTGTGAGAAGGGGAATTAGGGGCGCCGGTGTCGTGGCGATCATACGGCTATCGGGAGGCCGCTCGTGCAACGCGCGTGTTACGGATCGGCGGGGTCCGGCGGCGGAGTGGGACACGCGGTGACGGAACCACTTGTCCGTGCCCCGGTCGGTGTGTTCTTGTTGTCGCATCGGATGATCGGAAGGGGTGCGCGGGGTGGAGTCGACGGCCGGGGCCGGACAGCTGCTGGCCATCAGCGACCTGCACATCAGCTACCCGGACAACCGCGCCCTCGTCGAGGAGATGCGGCCCGAGAGCGACGAGGACTGGCTGATCGTGGCCGGCGACGTCGCGGAGACCGTCGCCGACGTCCGCTGGGCCCTCGGTACGCTCGCGCGCCGCTTCCGCAAGGTCATCTGGGCGCCCGGCAACCACGAGCTGTGGACCCATCCGAGCGACCCGGTCACCCTGCGCGGCGTCGCCCGCTACGAGCACCTGGTCGAGGTGTGCCGGGAGCTGGGCGTCGTCACGCCCGAGGACCCCTACCCGGTGTGGCGCGGTGCCGGCGGCCCGGTCGCCGTCGCCCCGCTGTTCCTGCTGTACGACTACTCGTACCTGCCGGCCGGCTGCACCACCAAGGCGGAGGGCCTGGCGTACGCCGAGAGCACGGGCATCGTCTGCAACGACGAGTTCCTGCTGCACCCCGATCCCTATCCGACCCGTGAGGCGTGGTGCCGGGCGCGGGTCGCCGAGACCGAGCGCCGGCTCGCCGAGCTGCCCGAAGACCTCCCGACCGTGCTGACCGGCCACTGGCCGCTGGACCGGCACCCCACCGAGGTCCTGTGGCACCCCGAGTTCGCCATGTGGTGCGGCACCACGCTGACCGCGGACTGGCACCGCCGGTTCCGGGTCGCCACCATGGTCTACGGCCATCTGCACATCCCCCGCACCACATGGCACGACGGAGTCCGCTTCATGGAGGTCTCCGTGGGATACCCCCGCGAGTGGCGCAAGCGTCCGGATCCCCCGGGAAGGCTGCGCCGTGTCCTGCCGATGGAGGTCGAAGCAGGTGATCGAGGAGCTGCTCCCGGAGTCGGTCGTGGCCGTGGAGGCGCGCACTGACGACCCGCTGTGGGAGACCCCGCTCTACCCGGAGGAGGAGGCGATCGTCGCACGGGCGGTCGCCAAGCGGCGCCGTGAGTTCGCCGCCGTCCGCGGCTGCGCCCGGCGCGCCATGGAGAAGCTCGGCGTGCCGCCGCAGGCCGTGCTCAGCGGCGAGCGGGGCGCTCCGCGCTGGCCGGCCGGGGTGGTCGGCAGCATGACCCACTGCGACGGCTACTGCGCCGCCGCGCTGGTCCGCGCCGCCGACCTCGTCTCCCTCGGTATCGACGCCGAGCCGCACGGCCCGCTCCCGGAGGGTGTCGGCCCGTCCGTCTTCCTGCCCGCCGAGTCCGCGCGGCTCGACCGGATGGCCGAGCGGTGGCCGGGCGTGCACTGGGACCGGCTGCTGTTCAGCGCCAAGGAGTCCGTGTACAAGGCGTGGTTCCCGCTGACCCGGAAGTGGCTCGATTTCTCCGAGGCGGACATAACCCTGGAGCCGGACACCGACGGCGCGTCCTGCGGCACCCTGCGCGCCGAACTCCTAGTCCTCGGGCCCCAGGTCGGCGACCGGCCGCTCCAGGTCTTCGAGGGCCGGTGGGCCGTCCGGGACGGCGTGGTGGCCACGTCCGTCGTCATACCCCACCCCTCCGCCGCCCTGCCGCGTCCCTGACGGCCGCTCCCGGCCGACCGTCCGCGCTGCCGGCACTCCGCGTTCCGGCGGCGCGGGCCTGCGCCCGCCGCCGCGGTGTCACTCCGACGGCGGCGGCGCGCACCCGTCCGGGGGCTCAGGCCGGCGGGCACCAGTCGCGCAGCAGCCGGAAGAACCCCTCCTCGTTGCCCGCGAGCCCCGCCCGGGTCAGCGCCTGTTCCGCCTCGGCGAGCACGGCGGGCGGAACGACGACCGGCCGGTCGTCGTCCGGTGGCCCGTCGAAGGCGGCGCGCACCGTATGGAGCAGCCGCAGGTAGGCCTGGACGGCGGTACGCTCACGGTCGGTCAGTACGGCGGTGGGCATCGGTCGGCTCTCCCCGAGTAGGCGTCACGGTCACGCGCCCTGCGGCGCCGTGCGCCGCGTCGTACGGCGCACACCCACCAGCTTGCCGTCCACCACTGACAACGCCGTCTGGCTCCGCGCCGGTTAGCCCGCTTAGCGGAGGCGGAACCGCACCCGATCCCTGGTCCCCCCGGGCCGGACCCTGGCCCGCGCACATCCGGCGGCGGGCCCGGCGACGGCCCGCAGGGCCCGGACGATCCCGGGACGCCGCGCTCCGGCGGGTCGCGCCGGGGCGCCGCAGCCGCCGTGTCCGGACACGCGGCGCCGAACCGGTCCCCGCGCTACAGCGGTTGCCGGTACGGCACTTGTCGGCCAAAAACGGCCCGGCGGTCCCGGTGCCCGTTCCTCGCCCGGGAACAACCCCCGCGGCTCACTTCTCCGGCCGCTTGACGCTCTCCAGGAGCATGTCGAGCCACTCCGCGACCTTGTCCCGGTGCTGGTCGGTGGGCAACTGGGCGGCACGCCACGCGATTCCGCGCACCCCGTGGTCCTGGAGCAGGCGCTCCAGCGGGTCCTCCCCGGTCTCGGCGGCGGCCCGCTCCCGGTCCGCGAGCTTCTGCAGCAGCTCCTGCTCGGTGCGCTGCAGCGCGCCCGCCAGCGCCTCGGGGTCCTCCGCGGTGAGGAAGCCCGCGTGGACGCGGAAGAAGCGCTGCAGGGCGTCGCAGTGCTCCATGGTGGGCCGCCGGTCGCCGTTGATGAGGGCGCCGGCCTGCTGGCGGGACATGCCCGCGCCGTCGGCGATCTCCTGCTGGGTGTAGCGGCGTCCGCCCGGCTTCAGCCGGGTGCGGCGCAGCAGGTCCAGGCGCTGGAGGAAACGGGCCTGGACGTCCGGTTCACCCGCGGGCCGGCCGCTGAGCAGGGCCCTGACCACCGGCTCGGGGACACCGCAGGCGTTGGAGAGCCGCCCCACGTCGAAGACCTCGGCGTGCGCCACGCCCAGGCGGTCGGCGAGCGCGGTGACGCGGGCGACGACGGCCGGCAGCTGGGCGGTCGCCGAGGCGCCCGGATCCTCGTAGCCATCCGTCACCGACAGAACTCCTACGTCTTGAGAGGGCTTCAGATGTGTCCGTGCTTCTCACGAGCGATCGCCGTGAACTTCCCGGAGAGTAGCCGGTGTCTCGAAGCCACATCCAGGTGTCGCCACAACTGTGGCGAATTTCAGCCGTCAACCGGCACGGAATGCCACAATAGTTGACATGACTCCGGCCGGGGCAGCAGGATCGCATCGCCGCGAGAAAGGCCGCAGAGGCAAGAGGGGTGACCTCCCGATGGCACATCAGGCAGGAGGGCAGCGGCCGGCACCGCGGCCCGTCCCCGAGACCTGCGAGACCCAGGCTTACCTCCAGGACTACGGAGCGCTGCTGGAGTATCTGACCTGTCCGTCCCTGGTCGTCGACCGCAACTGGAACGTGGTCATGGCCAACAGTGCATTCGAGACACTTTTCTCCGGGATGCGCCCTCATCCGACGGCCATGCCGGGAGAGAACTTCCTGCGCTTCGTCCTGTTCCACCCCGACGCCGGGGACGTGCTCGGCGAGCACGAGCCGGGCTGGTGCCTGCCGATGCTGGCCCAGCTCCGCTCCGCCCTGGAGACGTACGGCCACGACCACGATCTCCAGGCGGTCCGCCGGGAGATCGCCCAGGACCCGATCATGGAGGCCGCCTACCGGCAGGGGCTGCCGCACTGGATCCGCGCCGTCGGCGAGGCCGCGACCCGCCTCGACGGCGCCGTGCGCCTCCTGCACCACCCGGACCCGCGCCGCGGGCGCACCGAGTGCCGCATCGTCGAGGAGTCGCCGCAGCCGCTGCGGGAGCTGGGCTACCGGCGCCTGACGATGGTCCTGCGCGATCCGCGCCGGCCCACCGCCACAGTGCGCCGTCCGCGCCGCCCGCGGGGTGCGGTCTCGCACCTCTCCGTCGTACCGGCGTCCGAGGGCTGACCCGGCACCGTCGGCGTTCAGGTCGCCGGCGGCGCCGGGCCGGTGCACCCCACCCCGCCCGGCGGCCCGGCGCGGGCATCCCTCCTTTACGCAAGCGGCTTGCGTAAGTTGCGCTACTCTTGCGGCCATGACGCGACGACTTGCGGAAGTGGCAAAGAAGGTCGGGGTCAGCGAGGCCACGGTCAGCCGAGTGCTCAACGGCAAGCCCGGAGTCTCCGAAGTCACCCGGCAGGCGGTGCTCACGGCGCTGGACGTCCTCGGCTACGAGCGCCCCACCCAGCTGCGCGGCGAGCGGGCCCGGCTCGTCGGTCTCGTCCTGCCCGAGCTGCAGAACCCCATCTTCCCGGCGTTCGCCGAGGTCATCGGCGGTGCCCTCGCCCAGCTGGGGCTCACCCCGGTGCTGTGCACGCAGACCAAGGGCGGGGTGTCGGAGGCCGACTACGTCGAGCTGCTGCTCCACCAGCAGGTCTCGGGCGTCGTGTTCGCCGGCGGCCTGTACGCCCAGGCCGACGCCCCCCACGACCACTACCGGCTGCTCGCCGAGCGCAACATCCCGGTCGTGCTGGTCAACGCGGCCATCGAGCACCTCGGCTTCCCGGCCGTCTCCTGCGACGACGCCGTCGCCGTCGAGCAGGCCTGGCGGCACCTCGCCTCCCTCGGTCACGAGCGCATCGGCCTGGTCCTCGGCCCCGGCGACCACATGCCCTCGGCCCGCAAGCTGGCCGCCGCCCGGACCGTCGCGGGCGACGACCTGCCCGACGAGTTCGTGGCCCGCGCCATGTTCTCCATCGAGGGCGGTCACGCCGCCGCCTCCCGGCTGATCGACCGGGGGGTCACCGGCATCATCTGCGCCTCCGACCCCCTCGCGCTCGGTGCGATCCGGGCGGCCCGCCGCAAGGGGCACGACGTCCCGGGCCGGATCTCCGTCGTCGGGTACGACGACTCGGCGTTCATGAACTGCACCGAACCCCCGCTGACCACCGTCCGCCAGCCCATCGAGGCCATGGGGCGCGCGGCCGTCGAACTGCTGAACGCGCAGATCGGCGGTACCGCCGTGGCCGCCGAGGAACTGCTCTTCGAGCCGGAGCTGGTGGTGCGCGGCTCCACCGCGCAAGCCCCGCGCGACTGAGCACCGGAAGATCCTCAGCGACTGTCAAATAATTACAGATTCTGCGCCACATATTGCGGTCCCCTGTCGGCGGTGCTTGAGTGTGCGACGCCCACCGCTCCTGCCATGAGTGCCATGAGGGGTCCACCGATGAGACACACCGGGTTCCGCCGTACCTTCGTCGCGATCGGCGTCTGTTCCACCCTCGC
>NZ_JAINRE010000069.1 GCF_020400595.1 Streptomyces naphthomycinicus
GGTCCGCGCGCCGGGCGCGGGCGGCGGGCGCCCCCGGGCCCGCCCGCCCCCCCCCCCCCCCCCGGCCTCCCCACGGGCCCGGCACCAGCCTCACTCCGGCTGGATGAAGCCCGACTCGTAGGCGGCGATGACCGCCTGCGTGCGGTCCCGCACGTCCAGCTTGGAAAGAACCGCCCGGACATGGGACTTGACCGTCTCGGTACCCACCACCAGCTCGGTCGCGATCTCCGCGTTGGACAGCCCCCGCGCCATCAGCCTCAGCACCGTCGACTCGCGCTCGGTGAGGGCCGCGCGTTCCATCGCCGAACGGGCGCCGGGGGTGCCGTACCGCGCTGCCATCGACCGCATCGAGGCGGGGAACAACAGGGAATCCCCCGTGGCCACGACCCGTACCGCATGCACGATCTCGGCGGGCCGGGACCGCTTCAGCAGGAATCCGTCCGCCCCTGCCTGCAGTGCCTGGTAGACGTATTCGTCGTTCTCGAAGGTCGTCACCACCAGGATCTTGGGCGGCGGAGTCACATGGCGCAGCACTTGCCGGGTGGCCTCGATCCCGTCCAGCAACGGCATCCGTACGTCCATCGCCACCACATCGGGACGCAGTCCGCGCACCAGCGGCACCACGGCCGCGCCGTCGCCCGCCTCACCCACCACCTCGATGTCGGGCTGCGCTTCGAGCACGGCGCGCAGACCCGCCCGGACGAGGGGTTCGTCGTCAGCGAGGAGAACGGTGATCGACATCCGGCAAGACTAGGTCATCCGATGGGCAGCCGTACCAGGAGGCGCCACTCGCTGTCGTCGGCCGCCGCGTGCACCCGTCCGCCCAGCAGGGCGACGCGCTCCCGGATCCCCTGCAACCCCGACCCGGATCCCGGCTGCCCGACCCCCAGGGGATTGTGCACGTCCAGCTCCAGCTGCTCGTCCGTCACGGCGATGCGGACCCGTACCGGCCGGCTCTCCGCATGGCGCAGCGCGTTGGTGAGACCCTCCTGGAGGATGCGGTAGCCCTCCCGGGAGACGGGGCCGGGAAGCCGCCCGAGCGAGCCGAGGATCTCGGCCTCCACCTCGGTGCCCGTGGCACGGGCGGACTCCAGGAGCTGCTCCGCCTCGTCGAGCAGCGGCCGGGCGGACGCGGACTGCCCGTCCTCCCGCAGCCCGCGGAGCACCCGGTCCAGCTCTTCCAGCGCCGTCCGGCCGGTCTCCTCGATGGCCGACAGCGCCCGGGCCGTGAACTCGGGCCGCGCCGCCGCCTGCGCCGCTCCGGCCTGCACCACGACGACGGTCAGCGCGTGACCGATCGAGTCGTGCAGTTCACGAGCGATGCGGTTGCCCTCCAGGAGCCGTTCGGTGAGTTCTTCCAGCGCGGCCATGCGTTCCGCCGGGGAGGGGCCGAGCAGTCGGCCGGCGGCCACCGTCATCAGCGAACCGGCTCCCCACACCACGGCGAACAGGACGATCAGGGGCACCGGGACGAGGAGGACGTGGAACCAGCGGGGGCCGCCGACCGGGATCAGGAGGTCGGCCCCGTTGCGCTGGCCGCTCGCCTCGCCGATCAGAGCGAGGGTGGACTCCACGCACTCCGCCGTCGTCAGGGCCACGGCCGTGCCCACTTCGAGGCGGAACACCAGCCACACGGCCGTGCGCAGCCGGTCCCGCAAGGACACCGAGGGCCGGGCGGCGATGCCGATCTCGCTGCGCGGGACGTCCTCCGTGCGCGCGTGGGGGCCGGGTATCAGCATGATCTGCGCCTGCAAGCCCTCGACCAGTCGCATGGCGGGGACGAAGGCGGCCGCCAGCAGCAGCGGAACGGGAATCAGCGGCACCCATGCCCATTCGCTCACGGACACCCTGCCGTTGAATCCCGGCCAGACCATCGCGCAGATCAAGGCGGCCAGTGAACCGATGAGCATGTGCAGCCAACGGGTGTAGGTGACCGCGCGGGTGAGCGGATCGAGGAGCCACGCCATGAGGCCATGCTGCCAGAGCACACGGACCGCGGACCTCGGTGACGAGGGTTTTCCGGGGGTGGCCGGAAGATCTCCCTCCAGCGAGGGAGAGGAAACCCACCGAGGGGGGAAGCGGTGCTTCCGGGGGCTCCGGCAGGCTCGTCCTCATGACCGGTATCGAAGTCCTCGAACTCACCAAGGAGTACGGCAACTTCCGCGCGGTGGACCACCTGACCTTCACGGTCCGCCCCGGGCAAGTCACCGGATTCCTGGGACCCAACGGGGCCGGAAAGTCGACCACTCTGCGGCTCGTCCTCGGCCTCTCCCGGCCGACCTCCGGCTCGGCACTGATCGGCGGGAAGGCCTACACGACGCTGAAGGAGCCGATGCGTCAGGTGGGCGCGCTGCTCGACGCGCAGTCCGCCCACTCCTCGCGCATCGCGCGTGACCATCTGCTCGCACTCGCCGTGAGCAATCGCATCGAGGCCCGGCGCGTGGACGAGGTCCTGGAGACGGTGGGCCTCTCCCACGCCGCGAAACGGCGCGTCGGCGCCTATTCGCTCGGCATGCGCCAGCGGCTGGGGATCGCCGCGGCACTGCTCGGCGATCCCGAGGTGCTGATTCTCGACGAGCCGTCGAACGGTCTCGATCCCGAGGGCATCGTGTGGATCCGGGACCTGATGCGACGGCTGGCCCGCGAGGGGCGCACGGTCCTGGTCTCCAGCCACCTGATGAACGAGACCGCGTCGTTCGCGGACCACCTGGTCGTCCTCGACCGGGGACGTCTGCTCGCGGACGCCACGATGCAGGACTTCATCCACGCGCAGGTGACACCGAGCGTGCGCGTGCGCTCGTCGGACGACGCGCTGCTCCTGTCCGTGCTCGCCGAGCACGGTCACGAGCCGGTGCCGGACGACAGTGGACGCTGGATCGTCGACAACGCACGCCTGGAGGACGTCGGGCCGATCACCGCGGCGGCCGGCGTCCCCATCCTCGAACTCTCGTCCCAGGAGGCCACTTTGGAAGCGGCGTACTTCGCGCTGATCGCGAACGAGGACGGCCGCGCCGCGGACCGCACCCCGGTCGCGGCCGCCGGGGGGGTCCGATGACGGCCCTGTCCCCGGCGCTCCGGTCCGAGTGGGTCAAGATCAGGTCTCTGCGCGGTACCGCGAGCGCGCTGATCGCCGTGTTCGCGCTCACCCTGGTCATCTCCGTGCTGGTCTTCGCGACCATCGGCCGGTCGGAGGCGGACAGCCCCGACTACGACCCCGTGTTCATGGCGTTCTACGCGCTCAACTTCGCCCAGGTGGCCGCCATCTACTTCGGCACCGCCGCCTTCTCCTCCGAGTACCGCAACGGGGCCTTGCAGGTCTCGCTGGCCGCGGTGCCGAACCGCGACCGCTTCTACCTCGCGAAGATGACGAGCATCGGTGTGCCGGTGCTCGTGGTGGGACTGGTCACCAGCTTCACCGCCTTCCTGACGAGCCAGGCGTTCATGGGCGAGTACGCCATCGGCCTGGGCGAGCCGGGCGCCCTGCGCGCGTGCGTCGGCGCGGGGATCTACCTGGCCCTGATGGCGCTGTTCGCGGCCGGACTGACCGCCGTACTGCGCAGCGGCCTGATCGCGCTGAGCATCATCATCCCGTTCATGCTGGTCGTGTCCTTCGTCGTCGGCGACCTGTCCGCCGGGATCGCCGAGTACCTGCCGGACCGCGCGGGGCAGCAGGTGCTCCGGCAGCACGCCACGGGAAGCCTCGGCCCCTGGGGCGGTCTCGCCGTCACGGCGGCGTGGGCCGCGGCGGCCCAGCTGGCCGGGTGGTGGTGCGTGCGCCGTCGCGACGCCTGATCCCGACTCGCGGCAGCGGGCGGCAGGACGGCCGCCCGCTCAGACCGCCGCGCGGAAGAAGTAGGTGTCCCGCCGCTGGATGAGGCCACGCTCGTTGAACCGGAAGAAGTCGGCGAACCGCACCTCGGACGCGCTGCCGTCCTTCAGCCGCCCGTTGAACCGGCCCTGCACCGCGACGTGCCCGCCCGCCGCCACCATGTCGATGAGCGCGTGCGTGCCCTCGGCGATCACCCGGGTCTCCCGGTAGAAGGCCGACAGCGCGTCCGTGCCGTGCAGCACCGGATATCCGGGGCGGGCGTAGGCGGCCCGGTCGTCGAACAGCGCCAGGAGACCGGGGATGTCGCCGGCGTCCACGCGGGCGTAGTACTCGCGGACGGAGGCGAGATGGGAGTCGGTCATACCGTGTGGTCCTTTCCGAAGGGCGCGGAGGGCGTCGCGGTCATGCGCGGGCCCGCTCTCTCGGCCGTGTCTCGTCGGGTCGTGCGAGGTCCAGAAGGGCCAGGGCCTCGGTGACGGCCTCGGCCGGCCGGCCGTCCCCGGCGAAGTCGCCGGAGTGCAGCCGGGCGTACTTCTCCGCGCTGTCGGGGCACACACAGACCAGTTCCCGTGCCGCGGGGTCGCTGACGGCCCGCAGCACCGAGGCCAGCACCACGGCGCCCGCGCTGCCGCCCAGGGAGATACCGGTCCGGTCCCGGATCCGGGTACAGGCCTCGGCGGCGTCCGCGTCCCTCAGCCGGGTCACGTGGTCCCAGTGGTGCCGTTCCACGAACGCGGACCGCCGCCCGGAACCGAACCCGGCCAGCTTGAACGGACGGTCGGCCGCGACGCCGTCCAGTGCGGCCGAGCCGACCGCGTCGACCGCGATGATCCGGGTGGCGGGCAGGTGCCTGCGGAAGTACCGGGAGATGCCGGCGAGGGTCCCGCCGGTCGACACCGCGACCGCCACCGCGTCCCAGCCCCCCTCCGGGGCGGCCCCGGCCAGCTCCGGAGCGGTCTCCGACTCGTGCACGCCGGGGTTGGCGGGGTTGGCGTACTGGTTGGTCCACACCGCCGTGGCGTCCTGGGCCAGGATCTCCGCGACCACGGCCAGGCGCGCCTCGATGGTCCGGCCGCCCGTCACCTCGGGAACCGTGATCACCTCCGCCCCGTAGGCGGCCATCCGGTCGACGCTGGTGCGGGGGGTGCCGGATTCGACGACGAGCGTGCACCGGTACCCGCGCGCGGCGCACAGTCCGGCCAGGGCCAGCCCGAGATTGCCCGACGTGGACTCCACGACCCTGCGTCCCGGGACGAGCCGGCCGCTCGCTTCGAGCGAGGCCAGCAGCGCACGTGCCGTGCGGGCCTTGACGGATCCGTACGGATTCCCCGCCTCCAGCTTCAGCCAGAGCCGCACCGACCGGTCGCCGATCCCGATCCGCACAGGGCGCAGAGGGGTGCCGCCGATACGGTCCGGTTCTCTCCTGGCTTCATGTGCGGAACTCGCTTCCACCATGCCATTCAGTCCTCACGGCTCTCGATGTGCAGCGGATTCGGCCGGGCGTCATGGGCAACGGAATGATTCGGAGAGAAGACGCCCGTACTCCCACGGCCGCCGCATAGGCGCCCGGTGTTCGCGACACGGCATTTCGGCATGATGTCGGAGAGCGCCACGGGAAGTCGTCCCGGTCATTGCGCGCGGTCGGGCCGGGATGCCGGGACGGGGCACTTTTCGTCTCGGTGGTATGTGTTCCATCCTCGGCGCGTGCCATACCGGCAGGGCCACTCTACGCACGGCACACCGGCGTGCCTGGAGGCAGTCTGAATTAACAACTGCCGCAAGCCATTTGCTGATGACGCTCCGCCGAACACCGGCTATGCTCCGGCAGCAGAAATGGGTGAGGTGTTCGTTATCGGAGGGAGAGGGCATCAGTGATACCAGCCGTGCCGGTGCGACGTACTGCGGACGCCTGGCTCAATCGGTACCGGCCGGTGCGCGCGCCGCGGTTGCGACTGGTCTGCTTTCCGCACGCCGGCGGGGCCGCCGGTGTCTTCCGGCGATGGACGGAGGAACTGCCCCCGGACGTGGAGCTGGTCGCCGTCCAGTACCCCGGACGGCAGGAGCGGTTCGACGAGCCGTGCGTCGAGGACATGACCACACTCGCCGACCGGATCACCGACGCGCTGACCTCGGTGCTCGACCGGCCGGTCGCCCTCTTCGGCCACAGCATGGGAGCGGCGGTCGCCTACGAGGTGACCAGGCGTCTCGAAGCCCGCCGGCTGGCCCGCCCCGTGCACCTGTTCGTCTCCGGGGCCGTGTCCCCGCTCGAACCGCGACAGCGGCGGGATCTCCATCTGCGGGACGACGACGGCATGGTGGAAGGGCTCACGGAGCTGGGCGGCATGGACGAGGCCGTGCTCGCCGACGCGGAACTGCTGCGCCTGGTGCTTCCCTGCGTCCGAGCGGATCTGCGGCTGATCGAGACCTACCGGCCGGCTCACCTGCCCTCCCTGGCCACTCCGGTCACGGCCTATACGGGGACCGCCGATGCGCACGTACCGCGGGAAGGGGCGGCAGCGTGGCGCGACCTCACGTCCGCCGAATTCAACCTGCGCGTTTTTCCGGGTGGGCACTTCTATCTGATAGGGCAGGAGCCGGAAGTCGTCGGTGACGTCTGCACGCGACTGGCCCTGCGGTAGTTCGCCACGAGAGACAGGGGTCTCATAGTGCACGACGACGGTGCAGAGATAGCGATCCGAACACGCAAGATCATGGTCGATGTCCTGGGTCTCCGCCTGAATCCGGAAGACATCACCGATGAAATCTCGCTGTATTCGCCGCGGATTCAGCTCGATTCCCTCACCATGCTCCAGCTGCTTCTCGCCCTGGAGGGTGAGTTCGATGTCCAGCTGGACGACGAGGATGTCATGGAAGCCGATCTCCGGACTGTCGGGGACCTGATGCAGCTCATCCAGCGAAGTGTTCGTGACACGTCGCGCGAAGGAAACGCATGAAGGCGCGACGGAACCAGTTCCTGCTGGACGAGAGCGATACCCCGACCCACTGGTACAACATCCTCGCGGATGTCGACGTCAAGGAATCCGACGTACGCCGGATCCGTCCCGCCGGGGATCCGGAGGAACAGCGCTCGAACAGCATGGCGCTGAACCTGCCGTTGTCCATGTACCGGGGCAGCGTCGGACGGGAACGCTTCGTCGAGATCCCCGACGAGGTGCGCGAGCAGTACCAGCGATGGCGTCCGACGCCCCTGGTGCGGGCCCACCGGCTGGAACAGGCGCTGGATACACCGGCCCACATCTACTACAAGTACGAGGGCGCCAACGCCTCGGGCAGCCACAAGCTGAACACCGCGATCGCCCAGGCCTACTTCTACCGGAAGGCCGGGGTCGAGGAACTGACCACCGGGTCCGGGGCCGGACAGTGGGGCACGGCCCTGTCCATGGCCTGCCAGATGTACGGTCTGGGCCTCACCGTCTTCATGGTCCGCGTCAGCCACGATCAGAAGCCCTACCGACGGGTGCTGATGGAACTGCACGGGGCTCGCGTGTTCGCCAGCCCCAGCGCGACCACCGAGGCCGGCAAGGAACTCCTCGCCCGGCAGCCGGACAGCAACGGAAGCCTGTCGATCGCCAACGCCGAGGCCCTGGAGTACGCCCGGAAGGCGCCCAACGGGCGGTTCGCGGTGGGCAGCGGCGAGAACCACGTGCTGCTGCACCAGACGGTGATCGGTGAAGAGGCACTGCTGCAGATGAAGCGGGCCGGGGAGTTCCCCGACGTCGTCATCGGCGCGATGGGAGCCGGCAGCAACTTCGCGGGCCTGGCCTTCCCCTTCCACCGGGAGCGGGCGAACGAGGGGACGCACACCAGGCTGGTGGCCGTCGAGCCGGAGGCGTGCCCCAAGATGACGCGCGGACGCTACGCCTGGGACTACAACGACACCTCCGGCAGCACACCGATGACGAAGATGTACACCCTCGGCCACACGTTCGCCGCGCCCGGCGTGCACGCGGGCGGTCTGCGGTACCACGGTGCGGCCCCCCTCGTCAGCGCCCTCTACGACCGCGGCCTCCTGGAGGCGGTCAGCTACGGACAGAAGGCCGTGTTCGAGGCGGGCGCCCTGTTCGCGCGCACCGAGCACCTGGTCCCCGCCCCGGAGTCCGCCCACGCCGTCCGCTGCGCGATCGACGAGGCGGTGAAGGCACGCGCCGAGCGCAGGCCCACGGTCATCCTGCTCAACGTCAGCGGCCACGGGCTGCTGGACCTCTCCGCCTACCAGCAGTTCCTGGCGGGAGACCTGGAGGACCATCCGGTGCCCGAGAAGGAGATCGCCGCCTCGCTGGCGGCGCTGCCGGACCAGGAGCCCCTGGAGGTGTCCCCGTGAACCTCGACTGGACCGACGAGCAGGCGGAACTCCACGAGCGCATGAGGGTCCTGGGCGCCACGGAACTGGGGCACGACCTGGAGGAGCGGGACGCCTCCCAGCGCCTCCAGGACGGCGACTGGAAGCGCTGCGCGGATGCCGGCGTCCTCGCCCTGCCCCTGCCCAGGGCCTACGGCGGTGCCGAGCTGTCCCCGCTGACCTGCGCCATCGCCCTGGAGGGACTCGGCGAGGGCTGCCCCGACAACGGCCTGCTGATCAGCCTGGGCGCGCATCTGTGGGCCGTGGCGCTGCCCGTCATGGTGTTCGGCACGGACGAACAGAAGCGGCGGTACCTGCCCGGCCTCGGCGACGGCAGCCTGATCGGCGCCCACGCGATCACGGAAGCGGGCGCCGGCTCCGACGCCACGGCCCTGAGCATGACGGCGACCCGGGACGGCGACCGTTACGTCCTCGACGGCGCGAAGCGGTTCGTCACCAACGCTCCGATCGCCGACGTCTTCGTCGTCCACGCCACCCTCGATCCCGGGCTGGGCTTCACCGGGGTCACCGCGTTCCTCGTCGAACGGGACCAGCCCGGGGTGTCCGTGGAGACACGGTTCGAGAAGGCCGGCCTGCGCACCGCCCCCTGGGGTGAACTCGTCCTGGAGAACGTGTCGGTACCGGTGTCGCGGCGGCTGGGCGCCGAGAAGCAGGGCTCCCGGATACTCGCCACCACGATGGCCTGGGAGCGGGCCCTGCTCCTCGCGCCCCTGCTGGGCACGATGCGGCGCCAGATCGACGAGTGCGTCGAGTACGCGCACAGCCGTCAGCAGTTCGGGCAGCCGATCGGACGTTTCCAGTCGGTGTCGAACCGGATCGTGGACATGTGGGTGCGTCTGGAGCAGGCCCGGCTGCTGACCTACCAGGCCGGCTGGGACCTCGCCAAGGACGGCGCCTCCCTCTTCTCCGAGGCCGCGCAGATGCAGGTCAGCGAGGCGGCCGTGGCCACCTTCCAGGACGCGATGCAGGTGTTCGGCGCGCTCGGCTACACCAAGGAGCGGGCCGCCGAGAGAAACCTGCGCGATGCCCTCGGCACCCGCGTCTCCTCCGGCACCACGGACATCCAGCGCCTCGTGCTGGCCGAACGACTGGGCATCACCCGCCGCGCGGCCCGGCCCGTGACAGGAACGAAAGGCCGGGCCGTTGTCCACTCTCGCTGACCAGCTCGCCCGCACGGCGGCGACCCGGCCCGCGGCCGAGGCCGTACGGCTCCGGGACACCTCGATCGACTACGCCGAACTGGACCGGGCCAGTGGCGCGCTGGCCCGCACGCTGAGCGAGGCCGGCCTGCGGCCCGGTGACCGGGCCGCCGTGTGGCTGGACAAGTCGATCGAGGCCGTCGTCGCGATCCACGCGATCCTGAAGGCCGGCGCCGCCTACGTGCCGGTGGACCCCATGGCACCGCCCGCCCGGGTCGGTTACATGCTGACGGACTGCGCGGCGGCCTGCCTGATCACCGACGCGGACCGGCTCCGCCTGCTCCACGAGGACGACGTGCCCGCGGCCGGCGCCCTCCGGGGCGGGGTCCTGGTCGGCGAGTCGTACGCACCGCCCGCGGCCGAGGCCGCGACGGGTGCCCGGTGGACCGGCTGGGACAAGGCCGTCGACGGCTCCGTGACCCCTCTCGCACGCGTGGCGGGGGTGGCTCCCACCGACCTCGCCTACGTGCTCTACACGTCGGGGTCGACCGGCGTGCCCAAGGGCGTCATGCTGTCCCACCGCAACGCGATCGCCTTCGTCGACTGGGCCGCCGCCGAGTTCGGCGTCGGTCCCCAGGACCGGATCGCCTCGCACGCCCCCCTGCACTTCGACCTCTCGGTCTTCGACGTGTTCGCCGCGGCGCGCACCGGGGCCTGCCTCGTCCTGGTTCCGGAGAGCAGACGGGCGTCGGGAGCGGCGCTGAACCGGCTGCTCACCGAGGAGCGCATCACCGTCTGGTACTCGGTTCCGGGCGCCCTGGTACGGATGCTCGACGCGAAGAACCACGACCTGCTGGGGGCGTCCGCGCTGCGTACCGTGCTCTTCGCCGGCGAGGTCTTCCCCGTCAAGCACCTGCGACGGCTGCGCGCGGCGCTCCCGGGCGCCCAGCTGGGCAACCTGTACGGGCCGACGGAGACGAACGTCTGCACCTTCCACCGCGTCACCGACGAGGACCTGGCACCCGGACGCACGGCGCCCCCGCCCATCGGCCGGCCCTGCCCGTACGCGACGGCACACCTCGTCGACGAGGACGGCCGGCGGATCCCGCTCGTACCCGGGGCGGAAGGCGAACTGTGCGTCGAGGGCGACTCGGTGATGCTCGGGTACTGGGGGGCACCGGCGGGCTCCGGCCCGGCGGCCACCGCGCCCGTGCACCGCACGGGAGACATCGTCCGGTTCGACGGCGACCGCGGATACACCTTCCTCGGCCGTCGGGACCACATGGTGAAGGTCCGCGGCTACCGGATCGAGCTGGAGGACGTCGACGCCGCACTGCTGGCGTCCGCCGGCGTGCACGAGGCCGCCTGCGTCGTACAGGGCAGCGGGGACGACGAGGCCCGGCTGGTGGCGTACGTCGTGGCCGCGGACGGCGCGTCCCCCACCCCCACGGAGCTGCGCCGGCACTGCGCCGCCGCGCTGCCGCGCTACATGGTCCCGGCCGAGTTCCACCTGGTGGACTCCCTGCCGCGGACGTCGACGGGCAAGACCGACCGCAGGGCCCTGGCCACCGCGGCCGGCACGGGCCGGGAGATGCCGTGACCGCCCGCCTCCTGACCCCCAGCTGGCCGAGCCGGGCGCTCGGCCGGGACAAACGGGTCAACGTCCTCCTCCCGGAGGGCTACACGGACTCGGGGCCGCGGTATCCCGTGCTGTACCTGCTGCACGGCTACGGCGCCGGCCGCGACACCTGGCTGCGGCGGACCCGCCTGCTGGACGCGCTCCGGGGCACCCGGCTGATCGTCGTCCTCCCGGAGAGCGGACGCCGCTGGCTCATCAACGACCACGCGGGACTGCGGTACGAGGACTATGTGATCCACGACCTGGTGCCCGCGGTGGACGAGCACTTCCCGACCCTGGCGGACCGCTCGGCGCGGGCGATCGGCGGCTTCTCCATGGGCGGCGCGACCGCCCTCTTCCTGGCGCTGCGCCACCGCGGCCTGTTCGCCGCCGTCGCCTCCTACGCCGGCGCGTTCGAGGCGCCGCGCCGCACGGGCGACCCGTACGCCGCGCACCGGGGCGACCCGGCCTTCGTCATGCCGACGGTGGAGAGCCACGAGCGGGTGTGGGGGCCGCCGGGCAGCGCGACGCGCCGGCGCTACGACCCGTACCTGCTGATCGACGCGGCGAGCCCCGGACCTTTCCCCGCCGTCCACCTGGACGTCGGGACGGAGGACCACGACCGGATGGTGCGGATGAGCCGCTCGGTGCGCGAGGCGCTCGACCGCCGCGGCTGGCCCGTGGAGTACCACGAACGACGAGGCGGTCACGACTGGGAGTACGTGGACGCCGCGCTGCCCGCGTCGCTGGAGTTCCTGTCCCGCCGGCTCGCCGGCGCGGCCGCGGGCGACGCCGTGCCCCGCCCCTGAGAACGACCGAGGAGGAACAAGTGGTGAACCAAGAGCCGTCCTGGCGCCCCGCGGTGGTGGACCCGCACAGCGCGGGCTGTCCGGCCGACCCGGCGGGACTGCGGCAGTACCTGAGCGAAACGGACGTCGGTGCGCTGCTCGCCCGGGAGAAGGCGGTGATCTTCCGGGGGTTCGGGGTGTCGCCCGAGACCTACGACGGTGTGGCGGACGAACTCCTGCCGAACCGGCTGGCGTACGTCCACGGCAACTCGCCGCGGACGAAGGTGGGCCGCAACCTCTACACCTCCACGGAGTACCCGCCCGAGTTCGACATCAGCATGCACAACGAGATGTCGTACGCCCACAAGTGGCCCACGCGCATCCTGTTCCTGTGCGAGCACGCGCCCGCCACGGGCGGCGCGACCCCCGTGGTCGACGGAGAGCAGTGGCTGGCGGCCATCGACCCCGAGGTGCGCGCCGCGTTCGCCCCCGGCGTCCGCTACACCCAGAACCTGCACGACGGCATGGGGTTCGGCAAGAGCTGGCAGCAGACCTTCGAGACCGAGGACCGCGGCGAGGTCGAGGCGTTCCTCGACGGAGCGGACACCGAGTGGCGCTGGCAGTCCGACGGATCCCTGTGGGTGAGCCAGCTGCGGCAGGCGACGCTCGAACATCCGGTGACGGGGACCGAGGTGTGGTTCAACCAGGCCGACCAGTGGCATCCCGCGGGGCTCGGCGAGGACGCGGCGGCGCTGGCGGACGTGGTGCCGGAGGACGAGCTGCCGCAGAACGCGACGTACGCCGACGGCAGCCCCATTCCCGGTGAGCACATCACCCACATCCAGGAGACGGGGATGCGTCTGGCGGTGGATGTCGACTGGCGTACCGGCGACCTCCTGCTGGTGGACAACCTCGCGGCAGGACACGGCCGGCGGGCGTACACCGGCCGGCGCCGCATCCTGGTGGCGATGTCGGACTGAGGCCGCCGGCCGGCCCGGCGCGTGCAGCGTGTCACCCGCACGGGGTGACACGCTGACTCATGAGCCGGTGAGCGGTCGCCGGTCCGCCGCCACGCGCTCCAGCTCCGCCACCGCCTCGGTCACGTCGGGGAGGGTGAGCATCCGCCGCTGCGCCCGGCGGGTCTGCCGGGCGACGGCCTCGTCCCGCAGCACACGCTCGCAGGTCTTCGCGACGTCCTCCGCGGACACGTCGGGGACCCGCGCGCCCAGCGACAGCTCCTCGACGCGGTCGGCGTTGCGCGGCTGGTCACCGAAGACCGGCAGGACCGCCATCGGCACCCCGGCCGTGACGGCCTCCCGGACGCTGTTGTACCCGCCGTGGGTGAGGAGCAGCTGGGCGCACCGCAGCAGCAGTGGCTGGTCGACGAAGTCGACCAGGTGCACGTGGTCGCTGCGTGACTCGTCCCGGACGGGGACGCCGCCGGTGGCGACCACGGCGACGCAGTCCAGCTCGGCGAGCCCGGTCACCATGGCGTCCAGGACCGCCTGGGGATTGTGCTTGCGCCACCGCTCCTCGGGCACGTTCATCCGCTTGTCCTTGAACAGCGGGAGCGCGGTCCCGATGGCCGCGAGCACCAGCGGCCGGTCCGTCGGCAGATCGGCCAGCCACGGGGGCAGGGAACCGTGCCGGGAGACCGCGGCGGGCTGCTGGTAGGCGAACGTGCCGGGCGTGGGATTGGTGATGAACGAGTACTCCGGCGGCATGCAGTCCAGGCGGCCGTGACGGAAGACGGCGTACGGATCGTCCCGTGTGGGAATCCCCACTTCCGTACGCCGTTCGTTCATCGGGTCGAGGATGATGGCGGGGTCGAAGACGTTCCCGCTTCCGGACGGCACCGAGATGTGCGGTATTCCCAGCGTGTCACCCACCATCGTCGCCGCGAACTCGGTGCCGTCCCGCAGGAACAGGTCCGGCTTGAATTCCCGGGCGATGGGTTCCAGGACGCGATAGGCGTCACTGAGTACCGGCCCCGTGCGCGACGCCGTCCCGTACGAGGGGAGCACGCCCCGCACCGGGAGGGACTCGCCGGCGAAGACATGGGCCAGTTCGGGAAGCGTGACGACGAGCACCTCGTGTCCCGCCTCGGCGCAGGCACGGGCCAGCGGAAGCATGGCCCGTGCGTGCGAAACCTTTCCGATCACGGTGCACAGCACACGCATAAGGTGTCTCCTGGATTCACATGCGACAGTGGTCGATTACCGGTTGGCAGATTGTTCCGCACGGGACCTGCGGCGGAAAGGGGCAGAAGAGCGTACAGCCGCTGTCCAGCGCTACCGCACCCCGGCCGGGATAGCGTTCCCTCGAATAGGTGGAGCTGTCCGGTGAGGGAGTCATGGGTCGTTCTCAGGAATTCACTGACGATGCACGGATGCTTCCGCTGACTGGTGCGCAAGAAGGCATCTGGTATGCGCAGCAGGTGGAGCCGGATCTCCCCATATTCAGGGCTGCCGACTACCTTGAGATTCGCGGCCGAATCGATCCCGTATTGTTTGAACGCGCTTTGCGGCAGACGATTTCGGAGGCCGATTCCCTGCACGTGAGGTTCGTCGACACCGCCGAGGGGCCCCGCCGGCTGGCGGATCCCGAGCCGGCCTGGTCCTTCCATCTCCTCGACGTCAGCGGTGAGGCGGACCCCCGCGGTGCCGCCGAGGCATGGATGCGCGACGAGACCCACCGGCGGATCGACCTCACCCGGTCGCCCCTGTTCACGCACGCCCTCTTCCAGGTCGCACCGGAACGCTGGTTCTGGTTCTACAGCTACCACCACATCCTGCTGGACGCCGTGGGCCTGGCGCTGCTCGTGGACCGCACCTCGCACCTGTATCTGGCGTCCGTCCAGGGAACCGGTCACGAACCGCCGCCGTTCGAACCGGTCCGGACGTTGCTGGACGAGGAGACCGCCTACCGCGCCTCCGACGAGTGCGCCGAGGACCGGGACTACTGGCTGGAGCGCTTCGCGGACCGGCCCGAACCCCTGTGGCTGTCCGAGCACCCGCTGCCCCCCACGGTGCGCGTCGCCCACCGCAGCGCCTCGCTGGCCGAGGACCAGCGGCACGACCTGGCCCGGGCCGCGGCGGAGTTGGGCGTGGGCAGGTCCCGCCTGATCATCGCGGCCACCGTCGCCTACATCCACCGGCTGACCGGACGCGAGGACGTCGTCCTCGGCCTGCCGGTCGCGGCCAGGGCCACCGAGCGGTCCCGCAAGGTGCCCGGCCTGACGGCGAACGTGGTGCCGCTCCGGGTCCGGGTCGACCCCGGCACCACCGCGGGAGAACTGCTGGAGCGGACCCGCCTGGCGCTGCGCGAGGCGGTGCGGCACCAGCGGTACCGGGGCGAGGACATCCGGCGCGAGCTGTCCATGCACCAGCGGGCCGGCTTCGGACCGATGATCAACGTCATTCCCTACGAGTACGGCGTGAGCTTCGCGGGCCACCCGGCGCAGGTGCACAACGTGTCGCTGCGGCAGATGGAAGACCTGATCATCCTGGTCTTCGACCGGCCCGACGGCAGCGACGTCTCGGTCGACTTCAACGCCCACGTCGATCTGTACGAGGACGCGGAACTGAGCGGTCACCACCGCCGCTACCTCGCCTTCCTCGCCCGGATGGCCCGTGCCTTCCGCACGCCCGACACACCTGTCGGGCAGATCGGCCTGCTGGAGGGCGAGGAGGCCGAGGCGGCCGTGTCCCGCCCGGACGCCGACGCGCCCGTGCGGACCGGAGCACCGCTGCCCGGTCTCTTCGAGCGACAGGTACGCGCCACTCCCGACTCCACCGCGGTCCGGTACGAGGGAACCCGGCTCAGCTACACGGAGCTCAATCACCGGGCCAACCGGCTCGCCCGCCTGCTGATCTCGCGGGGCATCGGCCCCGAGGACCGGGTCGCCATCCTGCTGCCCCGTTCCGCGGAGTTCGTCGTCGCCGTGCTCGGCGTGCTCAAGGCGGGCGCCGCGTTCGTCTCCGTCGACCCCGACTACCCGAGGGCACGCATCGACCTCGTCCTGGAGGACGCCGCGCCCGAGTGCGTGCTGGTGCGGACCGAGACCGTGCCCCTCGCGGAGGGCTCGGGGCGGCGCCTGGTCGTACTGGACGACCCCGCCACCGTGACCGGCCTGACGGACCGTTCCCCGCACGATGTGACCGACGCGGAACGGACGGCGCCGCTGGCGAGCGCCCACCCGGCGTACGTCGTCTACACCTCGGGCTCCACCGGCCGCCCCAAGGGCGTCATCGTCTCCCACGCGGGCATCCAGGGCCTGGCGACGGTCGGCGTGGAGCGCATGAAGGTCCGCCCCGACAGCCGGGTGCTGCAGTTCGCGGCCATGGGCTTCGACGTGATCGTGCCCGAGCTGTGCATGGCCCTGCTCTCCGGAGCGTCCCTGGTGCTCGCCCCGGGGGAGCGGCTGATGCCCGGCGACGCGCTCGCCGGGTTCGCCCGGGAAGCGGGCATCACGCACGCGCTCATGCCGCCGTCCTCGCTGGCCGTGATGGACGCCGAGCGCGACCTGCCGAGCGACATGACCATCACCGTGGCCGGCGAGGCCTGCCCCGAGGACCTGGCCGCCCGCTGGTCGGCGGGGCGGCTCTTCCTCAACGCCTACGGCCCCACCGAGACCACCGTGGGCGCCACCGTCAGCCGGCCGCACGACGGAGTCGGTGTGCCGCCGATCGGCGAGGCGATCGCCGGTGTGCGCGTGTACACCCTGGACACGTCCCTCCAGCCCGTGCCGCCCGGCGTCACGGGAGAGCTGTACATCGCGGGACCGGCCCTCGCCCGCGGCTACCTCGGGCGCCCCGGGCTGACCGGCGAGCGGTTCGTCGCCAACCCCTTCGGACTGCCCGGCGAGCGCATGTACCGCACCGGTGACCTGGTCCGGGAACGTCCCGACGGCCAGCTGCACTTCGTGGGGCGCGCCGACGAGCAGGTCAAGATCCGTGGCCACCGGGTCGAGCTGGGGGAGGTGGAGGCCGCCGTGCGCGCCCTGCCCGCCGTCGAGCGAGCCGTCGTCGTGGCCCGGCCGGACCCCACCGGTCAGTCGGTGCTGGCGGCGTACGTCGTGCCGGCCGCCGAGGCCGGCTTCGACGCCGCGGCGACCCGCGAGGAACTGGTCGCGAAGCTGCCCGCGTATCTCGTGCCGGCGACCGTCACGGCCATCGACGACATCCCCGTCACCCCCCATGGCAAGGTCGACCGTCAGGCCCTGCCCGAGCCCGAGTTCGCCGGCGGACGCAACGCCCGACCGCCCCGCACGGAGCAGGAACGAGCGCTGCGCGCGCTGTTCGCGGATGTGCTGGGGGTCGCCGACGCCTCGACCATCGGGATCGACGACGACTTCTTCGGCCTGGGCGGGCACTCCCTGCTGGCCGCCCGGCTGGCCCGGGCGGTCGGTGCCCGGCTCGGCGTCGAGTGCGGGATCGAGGCGGTGTTCGCCGCGCCGACGGTACGCGGCCTGGCCGGCTCGCTGTCGGCCCGGACCCGGACCGAGCGCCCCGCCCTCACCCCGGTGCCCCGTACCGGGGAACTCACGCCGTCCTACGCGCAGGAACGGCTGTGGTTCCTGCACGCGCTGGAGGGCCCGAGCGCCGCGTACAACGTTCCCGTCGCCTTCGCCGTCGAGGGGCCCCTGGACCAGCTCGCCCTGCGAGAGGCCCTCACCGACCTGGCCGGACGGCACGAGATCCTGCGCACCGTCCACAGCGACGTCGACGGCCGCCTGGTCCAGCGCATCCTGGACGCCGGGCAGCCGGCCGGACTCACCGTGGCGCCCGTCACCGAGCAGGAGCTGCCCGGCGCCCTCGCCGCCGCCGTCGCCGAGCCGATCGACGTGGTCGGCGCCCCGCCGCTGCGGGCCACGCTGTTCGCCGTGTCGGAGAACCGGCACGTACTGCTGCTCCTGACGCATCACATCGCCGCGGACGCCGAGTCGATCGGCCCCCTGGTCGGCGATCTGCTCGCCGCCTACCGGGAGCGAAGTGCCGGACGCGAGCCCCGGTTCGCGCCGCTGCCCGTCCAGTACGCCGACTTCGCCGCCTGGCAGCAGCGCATGCTGGGGGACGAGGACGACCCGGCGAGCGAGGCCGCCCGGCAGCTCGCCCACTGGAAGCGGACGCTGGCCGGCCTGCCCGACCAGATCGACCTGCCCTTCGACCGGCCGCGCCGCGCCGGTGCGGGGCCGGCTCCGGCCGGACTGGTCACCGCCGAACTCGGCCCGGACGTCCACCGGCGGATCGTCGAGCTCGCCCGGGACGGTGACGCCACCGCCTTCATGGTGTTCCACGCCGTCCTGGCGGCGCTGCTGACCAGGCTGGGAGCGGGCGAGGACATCGCCGTGGGCGTCCCCGTCGCGGGACGCCCGGACGACGCCCTGGAGAGCCTGGTCGGACTCTTCGCCAACACCCTGGTCCTGCGGACGGACACCGGCGGGGACCCCGGCTTCCGGGAACTGCTGGCCCGCGTCCGCACGGCCGCGCTCGCCGCGTACGCGCACCAGGACCTGCCCTTCGAGCGGCTCGTCGAGGTGCTCAACCCGCCGCGGTCGATGTCCCGGCACCCGCTCTTCCAGGTCATGCTGTCGATGGACAGCTCCCGCCGGACGCCCCCGTCCGTGCCGGGCCTGGAGTTCGAGCCGTACGTCGTGCCGACGGGCGTGGCCAAGTTCGACCTGTCCTGGAACATCCGGGAGTCCTTCGACCCGGCCGGCCGGGCCGCCGGCGTGCACCTCGCGCTGGAGTACCGCGCCGACCTCTTCGAGCAGTCCACGGCACAGGCGGTACTGGACCGCTTCGGGCGGCTGCTGACGGCGGTCCTCGACGACCCCGGGGCCCCGTTCGGGGCGATCGGGCTGCTCTCCGAGGAGGAGACGCGGCACCTGCTGGCCTGGAACGACACGGCGGCCGCCGAGAACCTGGACGACGTGGTGGGCCGGGTCCGGTCGATCGCCGCCGCGCGGCCGTCCGCCGTGGCCGTCACCGACGACGAGGGCGACCTCACCTACGGGCAGCTCGTCGCCGACGTCACCGCCCTGGCGGAACGGCTGGCGGGGCGGGGCGCCGGCCCGGACCGGATCGTCGCGGTGCTGGCCGAGCGCGGCCGGTACGCCGTGACCGCGTTCCTGGCCGCGCTGGCCTCGGGAGCCGCGTATCTCCCGCTGGACACCCGGGCTCCGGCGACCCGCTCGGCCGCTCTGGTCACCGACGCCGGAGCGGGACTGCTCCTGGCCGGCCCCCGGCACGGCGAGCCGGCCGCGGACGTGGCCGCCGCGGCCGGCGGTGCCGTCGAGGTACTGCCGCTCGGCGGCGCGGCCGGCCGGACGCCCGACGACCCGACCCCGGCCGACCCGACCCCGGCCGACCCGACCCCGGCCGACCCGACCCCGGCCGACCCGACCCCGGCCGCCCCGACCCCGGTGCCGGCCCCGCCCGCCGACCAGCTGGCCTACGTCATCTACACCTCGGGCTCCACCGGCCGCCCCAAGGGCGCCATGGTCCACCACCGGGGCATGAACAACCACCTGTCGGCCAAGATCGAGGACCTCGGGCTCTCCGCTGACGACGCCGTGCTCTCCAACGCCCCGCTGACCTTTGACGTGTCGGTGTGGCAGATGATCAGCGCCCTCGTCGTCGGCGGACGGACCGTGGCGGCCGGACAGCCGATCGCGGCCGATCCGGCCGGACTGTTCCGCCTCGCCGACCGGGAACGCCTCACGGTCGTCGAGGTCGTCCCCTCCCTGCTGCGCGCCGCCCTGGACGGCTGGGAGCGGGACACCGCACTCCCCGCCCTCGGTTCCCTGCGCCGGCTGGTGGTCACCGGCGAGGAGCTGCCGGCCGAGCTGACCCGGCGCTGGTTCGCCCTCTTCCCGGACATTCCCCTGGTCAACGCCTACGGGCCGACCGAGTGCTCGGACGATGTGACGCACGCGTTGATCACCGGTACGCCGGACGCGGCCGAGGAGACCCGGTCGCCCATCGGACGGGCGGTCCGCAACACCCGCCTGTACGTGCTCGACGACCGGCTGGCACCGGTGCCCGTCGGCGTCGAGGGCGACCTGTACGTCGCGGGCACCGGTGTGGGCCGGGGCTATCTGAGCGATCCGGCGAAGACCGCGCACTCGTTCGTCGCCGACCCCTTCGCCGCCGACGGCAGCCGGCTCTACCGGACCGGGGACCGGGTGCGCCACCGCCCCGACGGACAGCTGGAGTTCCTCGGCCGCCGCGACGCGCAGGTGAAGATCCGCGGACAGCGGATAGAGCTGGGCGAGGTCGAGGCGCATCTGCTGGCCCTGTCCGCCGTACGGGACGCGGTGGCGTCGGTGCTGCCGGGACCGAACGGCGAACCCCGCCTGGTGGCCCACGTGGTGGGCGACCTGGACGCGCACGCGCTGCGCGAGGCGCTGACCGCCACGCTCCCCGGCCACCTGGTGCCCGCGGCGTTCGTCGCCGTGGACGCGATACCGCTGACACCGAACGGCAAGATCGACCGCAAGGCGCTGCCTGCCCCCGAGTACCTTCCCGCCGCCGGCCGTGAACCCCGTACCCCGCACGAGGAGATCGTGGCCGGTCTCTTCGCGGAGCTCCTCGGCGTCGACCAGGTGGGAGCGGACGACAACTTCTTCACGCTGGGCGGGCACTCGCTGCTGGTCACCCGGCTGGTCTCCCGGCTGCGGTCGGCGCTCGGGGTGGAGGTGTCCGTCCAGGCGGTCTTCGAGTCGCCCACGGTCGCCGGACTCGCGCGGAGGTTCACCTCCGCCGAGGCCGCCCGTGGCCCCCTCGTCCCCCAGGAGCGGCCGCGCACGCTGCCGTTGTCGTACGCCCAGCGAGGGCTGTGGTTCATCAACCAGCTGGACGAGACCGCGGGCATGTACAACATCCCGCTCGTGGTGGGGCTCACCGGAACGCTCGACGTCATCGCACTGGAGCGGGCACTGGCCGCCGTGGTGGAACGGCACGAGAGCCTGCGTACCGTCTTCCCCGAGATCGACGGTGTCCCGGCCCAGACCGTCCTCGGCCCCGCCGACGCCCGGCCCCGCCTGGACGTGGTCGAGGCCGGGTCCCGGGACCTGCACGAGCTGGTCGCCGAGGCGGCCGGCGAAGGCTTCGACCTCACGGCCGACGCGCCCTTCCGGGCCCGTCTGCTGGTGATCGCGCCCGAGGAGCACGTCCTGGTGGTCGTCGCCCACCACATCGTCAGCGACGGCTGGTCGACCGCGCCCCTGGCGCGCGACCTGTCGCTGGCCTACGAGGCGGCCCTGCGGGACGAGCGGCCCGCCTGGTCCGCGCTGCGCGTCCAGTACGCCGACTACACCCTGTGGCAGCGGCGGATCCTCGGCCAGGAGACGGACCCGCAGAGCGTCATCTCCCGGCAGACGGCCTACTGGCAGGAGGCCCTGCGGGACCTGCCGGAAGAGGTGGCGCTGCCCACGGACCGTCCCCGGCCCGCCGTACCCACCCACGGCGGCGGCGGCATCCGGTTCACCCTCGAACCCGAACTCCACCGCAGCCTCCTGGCGTTCGCCCGGGAGCGCGGTGCCACCCTCTTCATGGTGCTGCACGCGGCCCTGGCGGCGCTGCTCACCCGGCTCGGCGCCGGCACGGACATCCCCATCGGCGGCTCCGTGGCCGGACGCACCGACCCCGAACTGGACCCGCTGGTCGGCTTCTTCGTCAACTCCCTGGTGCTCCGCACGGACACGTCGGGCGACCCCGCCTTCGACGATCTGCTGGAGCGCGTCCGGCGCACGGACATCGCCGCCTTCGGCAACCAGGACGTACCGTTCGAAAGGCTCGTCGAACTCGTCAACCCGCGGCGTTCCCTGGCCCGCCACCCCCTGTTCCAGACCAAGCTGGTGCTGCAGAACGCGGCCGGTCCGGACATGCGCCTGCCCGGGGCGCAGGCCACGGTCTGGGACCTGGAACCGCAGATGGCCAAGTTCGACCTGCTCTTCACCCTGACCGAGCAGTTCGGGCCCGGCGGAGAACCCGCGGGGGTCGCCGCCGCCACCACCTACTCCGCCGACCTCTTCGACCGGTCCACGGCCGAGACGCTCGTCGCGCGTTTCGTACGGCTGCTGTCGGCGGCACTGCGCACCCCGCGGCTCCCCCTCAGCCGCCTGGACCTGCTGGGCGCGGACGAACGCCGGGAACTCGTGGTGGCGCGCAACGCCACCACCCGCCCGGAACCCGGTGCCACCCTGCCCGTCCTCTTCGAGCGGCAGGCCGAGCGCACCCCGCACGCGCCCGCCGTGGCCGAGGACGGCCTCGTCCTCACCTACGCCGAACTCAACGACCGGGCCAACCGGCTGGCCCGGCTGCTGGTGCGGGACGGCGTGGGCTCCGCGGACCTCGTGGCGCTGGCCCTGCGCCGCTCGGCCGACGCCGTGGTGGCGATGCTGGCGGTGGGCAAGACGGGTGCCGCCTACCTGCCGCTCGACCCCGACCACCCCGGTGACCGGGTCCGGCAGCTGCTCGACGACGCCCGGCCGGCCCTCGTCCTCACCACGCGGAGCGTCCGGGACGGCCTGGCGGCCGACCTGCCGGGGCGGACCCTGGTCCTCGACGATCCCGGCACCGGGACCCGGCTGGCCGAGCAGCCGGGGCACGACCTGACCGACGACGAACGCGCCGGCCGTCCCTCGCCCCGGGACGCCGCCTACGTCATCTACACCTCCGGTTCGACCGGCCGCCCCAAGGGCGTGGTGGTGGAGCACCGGTCGCTGGCGGACTACGTGGCGCACTGCGTCGCCTCCTACCCGGGGCTGGCCGGCCGGACGCTGCTGCACTCCCCGCTCTCCTTCGACCTCGGCGTGACCGCTCTCCACGGCACGCTGCTGGCAGGCGGCTGCCTGTACGTGGCCGACCTCGACGAGGGGCTCTCCGTGCCCGGCGGCCTGACCTTCGCGAAGGTCACCCCCAGCCACCTGCCCCTGCTCGAAGCCCTCGCCGACTCCTGTGTCCCCACCGGACAGCTGGTCATCGGCGGCGAAGCCCTGCACGGCGCGCAGCTGGCGCGACTGCGCTCCCGGCGGCCCGGCCTGGAGGTGGTCAACCACTACGGGCCGACCGAGACCACCGTCGGCTGCCTGGACCACCACCTCCCGGCGGCGGCCGGGGCACCGGACGGGCCCGTCCCGCTGGGGCGGCCGATGGCCAACACCCGGGTGTACGTGCTGGACGCCGCGCTGCAACCGGTCCCGGACGGTGTCGCCGGAGAGCTCCACGTCGCGGGGACCGGGGTGGCCCGCGGCTATCTCGGCCGGCCCGGCGCCACGTCCGAACGCTTCGTCGCCGACCCCTACGGGCCGCCCGGAGCGCGCATGTACCGGACCGGTGACCTGGTCCGCTGGACCACCGCGGGACACCTGGAGTTCCTCGGGCGCACCGACGACCAGGTGAAGCTGCGAGGGTTCCGGGTCGAGCCCGGCGAGATCGAGCACGCGCTGCGCGCGGAGTACCCCGGGGTGCGGCAGGCGGTCTGCGTCGTCCGCGAGGACCGGGCCGGTGACCGGCGGCTGGTGGCCTACGTCACCGGGGACGCCGAGGCCCCGGACGCGATCCGGGCCCGGCTGGCACGGTCACTGCCCGAGTACCTGGTGCCGTCCGCGGTCGTCGTGCTGGACCGGATGCCGGTCACGGCCAACGGCAAGACGGACCTCACCGCGCTGCCGGCCCCCGAGTCGGCCGGCGGCGCCGTCGGCCGGGCCCCGCGCACCCCGCAGGAGGAGATCCTGTCCGGCCTGTTCGCCGACGTCCTCGGCGTACCGCGGGTGGGCGTGGACGACGACTTCTTCGCCCTCGGCGGCCACTCGCTGCTGGCCATGCGGCTGCTCAGCCGGATCGCCGCCACACTCGGCGCCAGGGTCGGGGTCAAGGCCCTGTTCGACACCCCCACCGTCGCCGGGATCGCCGCGCGGCTGACCGACTCCGCCGGCGACCGGACCCCGCTGGTCCCGTTCGCCCGGCCGGACCGGGTGCCGCTCTCCTTCGCCCAGCGACGGCTGTGGGTCCTGAACCGCATCGAGGGCCCCAAGGGCACCTACAACGTTCCGCTCGTCGTACGTCTCACCGGCGAGCTGGACCGGGCGGCGCTGGAGAAGGCGCTGGCCGACGTGGTCGCCCGGCACGAGAGCCTGCGCACCGTCTTCCCGGAGAGCGACGGCGTTCCGTGGCAGCGGATCCTTCCCCCGGAATCGGCCGCGCCGGTGCTGGCGGAGGAGCACGTGCCCGCCGGAGGGCTCGACGAGGCCATCACCGAGTCGGTCCTGCACGGCTTCGACCTGAGCAGCCAACTTCCCCTGCGGGCCGCACTGCTGGTCCCGGACGGGACGGCGGACGAGACACCGGACGGCGCCGCGGACGGCACGGCGGACGACACCGCGGTGCTCGTCATCGTGCTGCACCACATCGCCAGCGACGGCTGGTCGCTCGCTCCTCTGCTGGGCGACCTGGCGACCGCGTACGCCGCCCGGTGCCGCGGCGAGGCCCCCGGCTGGGCGCCGCTGCCGGTGCAGTACGCCGACTACGCGCTCTGGCAGCGCGAGGTCCTGGGCGACGAGAGCGACCCGGACAGCCTCCAGTCCGCTCAGCTCGCCCACTGGCGGAACGCGCTGGACGGTCTGCCGGAAGAGCTGCCCCTGCCCACGGACCGCCCGCGCCCGGAGGTCCCCAGCTCCCGGGGCGACGCGGTCCCGTTCTCGCTCGACGCCGAGACGCACGACGCGCTGCGGGCCCTGGCCACCGCGAGCGGTACCAGC
>NZ_JAINRE010000006.1 GCF_020400595.1 Streptomyces naphthomycinicus
GCCGAGGCCTATCGACCGCGCGGTGTCGGCGGCGCCGGCCTGAGCCTGCTTGATGAGGGTGGTGCGTGCCGCGGCGGACAGCGTGGTCGGGGCGGCGGCCGGCGGCTTGGCGGTGGCTCCGGCCGAGGGCTGCGCGGTGGCGCTGGTGCTCACTCCGGTGGCGAGCAGGGCTCCGGCTGCGACAGCGGTGGCGATGGCCAGAGTGGTGCGCTTGTGACGCGCGTAGAGGGGGCTCACGCAAGCTCCTTCTCGTGGGGAGTCCGGTCAGCGTGGGGTTACTGGCCGGCTTTGTGGGGTTGTGAAGTTGCTGTGCTGCTGCGGCGGGTGGAGAGAGAGTGACATCAAGGGCGCGTACATGTCAGGACCCTGAAGTGATGTTGGCCGAAAGTCGACTGTCCGATAAACGTTTCGGGCATGTGAACGCGCGCTGCCCGGGGGTGCTCCACCCCCGGGCAGCCCCGATTTTCCGGGCCTGTGGCGTGCGGTTTACGGGAAGGTCAGCTTCCAGCCGTTGATCGTTCCCGTGTCGTAGGTGGCCTGATCCTGCACCCGCAGTTTCCAGGTGCCATTGGCCGATTCGGCGGCGGCGTTCACCGTGTAGGTCTCGTTGACGTTGTCCGCCGAGTCCGAGGAGCTGAAGTTCTTCAGCCGGTAGGCGGTGCCCGACGGACCGACGAGGTCGATCACCAGGTCGCCGCGCCAGGTGTGCGTGATGTCGACGCTCACCTGGAGGTTGGCCGGAGCGTTCCCGGTCCGCCCGGAGACGGCGATGTCCGAGGTGACGGCCGGCCCGTTGTCCGGGACGGACACCGGCGTGGTGCTCTCGTACGACGTGCCGCCGCCGCCCCCGCCGCCGGAGCGCGAGCCGACCCCGACGCCCGCCCAGGCGTCCTGCACGGCCTTGTACTCGGCGCTGGAGGTGCCGTACAGCTCGCCGGCCGCCGCGAGGGTGCCGGTGCGGGCGCCCGCGTAGTTGGTGTTGGACGTCCACTTGGTGCTCAGCGCCCGGTACCAGATCTGCAGCGCCTTGTCCCGGCCGATGCCGGTGACCGGGAGGTTGTCCGCCGTCGGTGAGTTGTAGCTCACGCCGTTGACGACCTTGGCGCCGCTGCCCTCGCTCAGCAGGTAGAAGAAGTGGTTCGCGGGGCCGGACGAGTAGTGCACGTCGACGCCGCCGATGCCCGAGTACCAGTTGTCCTTGGACGCGCCGTCCTTGCTGGGCTTGTCCATGTAGCGCAGCGGGGTGCCGTTGCCGTTGATGTCGATCTTCTCGCCGACGAGGTAGTCGCCGACGTCGGTGGAGTTGTTGGCGTAGAACTCCACGCCCGCGGCCATGATGTCGCTGGTCGCCTCGTTCAGTCCGCCGGACTCGCCGCTGTAGGTGAGGTTCGCGGTGGCGGAGGTGACGCCGTGGCTCATCTCGTGGCCGGCGACGTCGATCGAGGTCAGCGGCTTGGCGTTGCCGGAGCCGTCGCCGTAGGTCATGCAGAAGCAGCTGTCGTCCCAGAAGGCGTTCACGTACGAGTTGCCGTAGTGGACGCGGGAGTAGGCGCCGACGCCGTTGTTCTTGATGCCGGTGCGGCCGAACGTGCTCTTGTAGAAGTCCCAGGTGAGCGCCGCGCCGTAGTGGGCGTCCGCACCGGCCGTGGCGGCGTTGGAGTTGCTGCCGCTGCCCCAGGTGTCGCTGCTCTGCGAGTACAGGGTGCCGGTGCCGGAGGAGCCGTGGTTCAGGTTGTACGTCTTGTGGTTGCCGCGCGCCCCGTCGTTGAGCGTGTACGTCGAGCCCGACTGGGTCGTGGTCAGCGTGACCTGCCCGCTGTACTGGGTGTTGCCGATGCCGTTCTTGATGCCCTGGTACTCGAAGAGCTTCTTGCCCGTGGCCGCGTCGCTGATGACGTGCAGCTGGTTCGGGGTGCCGTCGTCCTGGAGGCCGCCGACGACCGTCTCGTACGCCAGCACGGGCTTGCCCGTGGCCGCCCAGATCACCTTGCGGACGCTGTCCGCCGCCGACTTGGTCCCGCCGAGCGCCTTCGCCCGCCGCACGGCCTGCTTCTCCGCCGCGGCCTTCGCCACGGCCGGGGTGAGTCCGGAGACCTTCAGCGTGGCGCCGGTGGCCCGGATCACGTCCATGGTCTTGCCCGCCTTGGTCTCCACGACCAGGTCACCACCGAGCACCGGCAGACCGGCGTACGTCCGCTCGTAGCGCGTGTGGAGCGTGCCGTCGGCGTCCTTGACGACGTCCTTGACGACCAGCTGCTCCTTGCCGCCGAGGCCGATCGACCGGGCGGTGGCCGCCTTCGCGCTGTCGGCGTGCCGGATCAGCTCGGCCCGCTGCGAGGGGGTGAGCTTGACCGCCGCGTGGGCCGGGCCGGCCTTGCCGGGCTGCGGCTTCGCCGGTGCGGCGCTGGCGGCGCCGGACTGGACGGCGGCGGCTATCAGGGCGGCGACACCGGCGAGGGCGACGGCGGCGGTGCGACGGGCCGCCATGGGGCGCAGTGCTGTGTGGGAGGTGCGTCCGCGAGAGGAATTGCTTCTCAACACTGACTCCTTCTGCATGACCGCGGGTCGCGCGGCCAGGGGAGACCGGACGGTGGGTTGGGGCGTCCGGGCAGAACAGGGCGTTACGCGGAACCACGTGCAGGTGCGGAGCCGGCCCACGCGGGCGTGCAGAAGCTGTGGGGTTGCTGTGAGTCGGCCTGGGAAGAGTGGCAGGAGATCCCACCACCTGTCAGGACCGCGTCACAAATATGGCCGGAAATGGTTCGTTGACCGGTTGTTCAGGTTCGGTATGCGGACTGTTGGTCCGTGTCGCCGGCCTCCCCGTGCCAGGTCCGCCACAGCGCCGCGTACGCCCCGCCGGCCGCCACCAGCTCCTCGTGCGAGCCCAGTTCCGTCAGCCGGCCGTCCTCCATGACCGCCACCCGGTCCGCGTCGTGCGCCGTGTGCAGGCGGTGGGCGATGGCGATGACCGTCCGGCCCCGGAGGACCGCGGCGAGGGCGCGCTCGGTGTGCCGGGCCGTCGCGGGGTCCAGCAGGGCCGTCGCCTCGTCCAGGATCAGCGTGTGCGGGTCGGCCAGCACCACGCGTGCCAGCGCCAGTTGCTGTGCCTGCGAGCCGTCCGTCGGCCGCCCGCCCGTACCCAGCCGGGTGTCGAGCCCGTCCGGCAGGCCGCGCACCCAGTCGGCGGCGTCCACGGCCGCCAGCGCCGCCCACAACTCGGCCTCCCCGGCCCCCGGTTCGGCGATCAGCAGATTGTCGCGGACCGTGCCCAGGAAGACATGGTGCTCCTGGGTGACCAGGACGACCTGGCGGCGCAGCAGCTCCGGCGCCAGCTCCGCCACCGGCACCCCGCCCACCGTCACCGTGCCGGACCCGGGCCGGTCGATGCCCGCGAGCAGCCGGCTCAGCGTCGTCTTCCCGGCGCCGGAGGGCCCCACCACCGCCAGCCGTTCCCCGGGCCGTACCGTCAGGTCCACCCCGCGCAGCACCTCACCGCCGCGCTCGTACGCGTACCGGACCCCGCGCACGTCGATCCGGTCGTCCGCCGGCACCGCGGACGCCTCCGCGCCGTCCCCGCGGGGCGCCCGCGCCAGTCCCTCCACCCGCGCGAACGAGGCGCCGCTGCTCTGCAACTGCTCCACCCGCATCAGGATCTGGTCCAGCGGCTCGGTGAACTGGCGCAGGTACAGCGCCGCCGCCACCACCGCGCCCACCCCGATCGCGCCCCGCGCGTGCAGCCAGCCGCCGAGCAGCAGCACCCCGGCCACCGGAACCGTGTACGTCACCTCCACCGCGGGGAAGAACACCGACCGCAGCCGCAGGGTGTACAGGCGGGTGCGGCGGGACTCGGCCAGCGCGTCCCGGCTCGCCGCGATCCGCTGCTCCCGCAGCCGGAACGCCTCGGCGGTCCGCGCCCCGGCCGCCGTCGCCGCGACGATCTCCGCGACCTGCGAGGTCGCCGCCCCCTCGGCGAGATAGCCGTCCCGGGCGCGCCGCAGGTACCAGCGCAGCGCCAGCTGGATCGGGGCGAGACCGAGCAGCCCGAACAACCCCAGCAACGGGTCGAGCGCGCACACCGCGCCCAGCACGAACACCGCCTGCACGCCGTTGACCAGCAGCTCCGGGCCCACGTCCCGCAGTGTGGTGCCGACCGTCGCCACGTCCGCCGTGCCCCGCGCGGTCAGATCCCCGGTGCCGGCCCGCTCCACCGCGGACGCGGGCAGCGCCAGCACCCGCCCCACGTACTCCTCGCGGACCCGCGCCAGCGTCCGCTCCCCGAACCGGTGCCCCACGTACCGCGCCCAGCGGGCCAGCAGCAGCTGCGCCAGCGCGCACAGGGCGATCCACAGCGCCAGCCGGTCCACCGCGCCCACCCCGCGCCCGGCCCGCACCTCGTCGACGATCCGGCCCACCAGCCAGGGCCCGGCCAGTCCCGCCCCGGCGGCCAGCGCGTTGAGCACCAGCGCGGCGGCGAACGCCCGCCCGTCGGCCCGCACCAGCCGCACCACGGCCCGGCGCACGGCTTTCCGGTCCGCGACCGGCAGCAGCCCCTCGCCGGCCGTCACCGTACGGCCCCCGCCACGTCGTCCGCGCCCTCGCCGCCCGCCGGGTCCCCGGCGTCGCGCGCGACCAGGGCCCGGTAGCGGGGCTCCTCCGCCAGCAGCAGGCGGTGCGGGCCGCTCGCCCTGACCTCGCCGTCGGCCAGGAACAGGACCGTGTCCGCGTGGTCCAGCACCAGCGGCGAGGTCGTCGTCACCAGCGTCGTCAGGCCGCCGCGCGCGGCCCGCAGCCGCCTCGCGACCGTCGCCTCGGTGTGCGCGTCCAGCGCCGAGGCCGGCTCCACCGCCAGCAGCACCTCGGGCGCGGCCAGCAGCGCCCGCGCCAGGCGCAGCCGCTGCCGCTGCCCGCCCGAGAGGCTGCGGCCCTGCCCGGCCACCACCGACTCCAGCCCGTCGGGCAGGCCGCGGACCACGTCCTCGGCCGCCGCCGCGTACACCGCCCGGCGCAGCGCCGCCTCGTCCGCCGGTTCCGCGGCGGCCGTCATCTCCCGGAGCGGGCCCGCGAACAGGTCCGCCTCGTTGTCCGCGACCAGGACGCGCCGCCGGACGTCCGCGAGGGGCACCGCGTCCAGCCGCACCCCGCCCCAGGTGGCGTCGGTCGGCCCGTACCGGCCGAGCCGGTCGACCACGGCGGCGGCCTCGGCGGGACGGGCGGCGGCCAGCGCGGTCAGCCGGCCCGGCACCACCCGCACCCCGGAGACGGGATCGTGCAGTTCGGCCGGCTCCGCGGGGGCCGGCCGGGTGCCCGTGTCCGGTTCCGGGGCCAGCCGCAGCAGCCGCACCACGCGGCGCGCGGCGACCACGCCCCGGTTCAGGTCGTAGGCCATCTGCACGAAGAACGCGACCGGTCCGATCAGCACCGCCACATAGCCGTAGACCGACACCAACTCGCCGACGGAGATGTCCCCCTCGGCGGCGGTACGGGCCGCGAGCCAGGTCACCACGGCCAGGAACAGGGTGGGCAGGCCGACCCCGAGCGCCTGCACCCAGCTGGCCACCGCGCCCACCCGGTACCCCTGCGCCCGCAGCCGCTGCGAGTCGCTCCGGAACGCGTCCGCGAACAGCCCCTTGCCGCCCAGCCCGTTGAGGACCCGCAGCCCGCCCGCGAGGTCGCCGATGCGCGCGGCGAGCACCCCCTGCCGCTCCCGGTACTCGCTCTCCGCGCCCTGCAACCGCCGGGTCAGCGGCCCGGTGAGCAGCGCGACCACCGGCACCCCGAGCAGCACCACGGCGGCGAGCGGCGCCGAGATCGCCAGCAGCAGACCGGCCACCACGGCGTAGACGACGACCGCGCCGACGCCCGGCCCCACCACGGTCAGCGCCTGCGCCAGGACCTGCACGTCCCCCACCCCGATGGTGACGACCTCCCCGGCCCCCGCCCGGCGCGGCAGCGCGGCCCCCAGCCGCAGCACATGTCCCACGACCACCTTGACCGTACGGAAGTTGGCGTCCATCCGGACCCGGGTCATCGTCCGGTGCCGCAGGATGCTCACCCAGGCGTTCACCGACCCGAGGACGAACATCACCCCGGTCCAGGCGGCGAGCACCCGGAGCCGCCCCGGCAGCAGCCCGTCGTCCACGGCCCGCGCCATCAGATACGGCTGTACGGCCAGCAGCACCATCCAGACACTGCCCAGCAGCGCCCCGGCCGCAGAACGCCCCGGCTGACACCGCACCAGCCACCACAGATACCGCCAGCCGCCGCGGGTGTCGGGCGTGCCCGGGTCCTCGTACGCGTCGATCATGCATCCCCCGATCCGCTCGGCCTGCCCGGGGCGCCGGGCCTGACGGCAAACCTCGAAATTAACGCGACCGGCTCCGGCGTTTCCACTGAATTTCGGACGGAACGGATGCCGGTTCACCGGGTCGTAGGACCGGCGCCCGAGCGGGGCCAGGCCGAAACTCGGTGGGCGATGCCGGTGGCGGTCCGTACGCTCGCGACTGATGCCCACGACACGTGCAACCGCCGACCGCTCCGCCGCCCGCACCCTGCTCCGGCTGTGGCCGTACGTCCGCCCCGTCCGCGCCCGGCTGCTCACCGCCGCGTCCGTCGCGGTCGTCGCCTCCTGTACGGGCCTGGTGATCCCGCTCGTCCTCAAGTGGCTGGTCGACGGGCCGGTCGCCGACCGCGACCCGGCGGGAGTGTGGCTCGGCGCGCTGTACCTGCTCCTGCTCGGCATCGTCGAGGCGGTCCTGTTCGGCATACGGCGCTGGCTCGTGGCCCGGCCGCTGTCGCACGTCGAGGCGGAGATGCGGGCCGGCCTCTACCGGCATCTGCAACGCCTGCCCGTGGCCTTCCACGACCGCTGGGCCTCCGGCCAGCTGCTCTCCCGCGGCACCACCGACCTGATGCTGGTGCGCATGTTCCTCGCCTTCCCGCTGACGTTCCTGCTCGTCAACGGCGTCACCATCCTCGTCGGCCTGGTGATCATGCTGATGCAGGACTGGGCGCTGGGGCTGGTCATCCTCGGCCCCGCCCTTCCCGTGATGTGGACCTGCGTGGTCTTCGAACGGCGGTACGCGGAGGTGGCGCGACGCGCCCAGGACCAGGTCGGCGACCTGACGACGCTGGTCGAGGAGAGCGTGCTCGGCATCCGCATCGTCAAGGGCTTCGGCCGGCACCGCAGCCAGGCCCGCGCCTTCCGCGCACTCGCGGGGCGGCTGCGGGGCACCGAGCTGCGCAAGGCACGGCTGCTCGCCGTCATCTGGGGCGTCATCGTGACCCTGCCCGAGGTGGCGATCGGCGCGGCGCTGGTGCTGGGCACCGTGCGGGTGGCCGACGGCGACCTGTCCGCGGGCACCCTGGTCGCCTTCCTGAGCACGGCGCTCGCGCTGCGGTGGCCGGTGGACTCGATCGGGTTCCTGCTGGCGATGAGCCAGGAGGCGGCGACGGCCACGGAGCGGTACTTCGAGGTGATGGACGAGGCACCGGAGGAGCCGCGCACCGGGGACGCCCCCGCCGGGACGGCCACCGCTCCGGCGGACGCACCGGCCGCGGCCGGACTGCGGTTCGAGAACGTCCGGTTCCGCTACCCCGACGCTCCCCCCGGCTCCGCGCCCCTCCTCGCCCGCGTCGACCTCCACGTCCGCCCCGGCGAGTCCATGGCCCTCGTCGGCGCCACCGGAAGCGGGAAGACGACCCTCACCGCCCTCGTCCCCCGGCTGCACGAGGTCACCTCCGGGCGGATCACCCTCGACGGCGTGGACATCCGCGCGATGTCCCGCGAGGAACTGCGCACCAGGGTGGCCGTCGCCTTCGAGGAACCCACCCTGTTCTCGGCGAGCGTCGGCGAGAACGTGCTGATGGGCGCCCCGGACGGCGCCGGGAAACCGGAGCTCGACCGGGCTCTCGGCATCGCCCAGGCCGACTTCGCGCACGCGCTCCCCCAGGGCACCGACACCCGCGTGGGCGAGCAGGGCCTCAGCCTCTCCGGCGGCCAGCGGCAGCGTCTCGCGCTGGCCCGCGCGGTGGTGGGACGGCCCGAGTTCCTCGTGCTGGACGACCCGCTGTCCGCCCTGGACGTCCACACGGAGGCCGCCGTGGAGGCCGCGCTGCGCCGGGTCCTCGCCGACACCACCGCGCTGATCGTGGCCCACCGCCCCTCCACGGTGCTGCTCGCCGACCGGGTCGCCCTGCTCTCCGGCGGCCGGATCGCCGCCGTCGGCACCCACCAGGAACTGCTCCGGCACAACGCCGAGTACGCCCATCTGATGTCCGGGGCACAGGAGGACTCCCGTTGACCACCACGACCGCCTCCACCCCCGCCGTCGCCGACGACGAACCCGGCCGCCCTCAGGACACCGGCGACCCCTTCGACCGGGACGTCCTGCCCACCCCGCCCGGCGCCACGGCCGGCCTGCTGCGCTCGCTGCTCGCGCCCATGAAGGCCCGGGTCGCCCTCACCACGCTCCTGCTGCTGCTCCAGCAGGCGGCGGTGCAGACGGGCCCGCTGCTGGTGGCGTACGCCCTCGACACCGCCGTGCCGGCGTTCCGGGACCACCGGCACGGCCCGCTGTTCGCGGTCGCCGCCGGCTATCTGCTGTGCGCCCTGGCGTCCGGCGCGTTGCAGATCGCGTTCATCGAGACCTCCGCGCGGGTCAGCCAGGACGTGCTGCTGGACCTGCGCGGGCGGATCTTCCGGCACGCCCAGGCGCTCAGCGTCGACTTCCACGAGCGCTACACCTCGGGCCGGTTGATCTCCCGGTCCACCACGGACGTCGAGTCGCTGCGCGAACTCCTCAACGAGGGGCTCCAGGAGCTGGTGACGGTCGTCCTGTCCTTCGTCTACATCTCGGCGATGCTGCTCTGGCTGGACCTCGGCCTCGGCGCGGTCGCCGTGGCCTCCTTCGTACCGCTGTATCTGCTCGTCCGGCTCTACCAGCGGCGCGCCGGGCGGGTGTTCCGGGCGCGGTCCACGGCGATCGCGGCGGTGATCGTGAAGTTCGTGGAGACGATGAACGGCATCCGCCCGGTGCGCGCCTTCCGCCGGGAGACCGCGAACGAAGCCGACTTCGCCGCGCTGAACCGGCGGCACGAGCGGACGAACGGCGACGCGCTGCTGGAGATGGCCCGCTATGTCGTCGGCTCCCGGCTGGTGGCCAACACGGCGGTCGCGGCGATCGTGCTCTGGGGCGCCCACCGGGTGGCGACCGGCTCGCTGGAGCTGGGCGTCCTCGCCGCGGCGGTGCTGTACCTGCGCCGCCTGTACGACCCGATCGACCGGCTCGGCATGTTCCTGAACTCCTACCAGTCGGCCGCCGCCTCCCTGGAGAAGATCGCCGGGCTGCTCGCGCAGACCCCGTCCGTGCCGGAACCGACGGCCCCGAAGGAGCTTCCCCCGCTCGCGGGCGAGTTCCCGGGCCGCGAGGTCGTCTTCGACGGGGTCCGCTTCGCCTACCGCACCGGCGGCGAGGTCCTGCCGCGCTTCGGCCTCACCCTCCCCGCCGGGCAGACCGTCGCGGTCGTCGGCTCCACCGGCGCGGGCAAGTCGACCCTGGCCAAGCTGCTCGCCCGCTTCTACGACCCCTCGGACGGCCGGGTGCTGCTGGACGGCGTCGACCTGCGCGAGCTGTCGATGTCCGAACTGCGGCGCGGGGTGGTCATGGTGACGCAGGAGGCGTTCCTGTTCTCCGGCACGGTCGCCGACAACATCGCCATCGGCCGGCCCGACGCCACGCGGGAGGAGATCGAGCGGGCCGCCAAGGCCATCGGCGCGCACGAGTTCATCAGCGCGCTGCCCGACGGCTACGACACCGACGTCCGCAAGCGCGGCGGGCGCATCTCCGCCGGGCAGCGCCAGCTGGTCGCCTTCGCCCGGGCACTGCTCGCCGACCCGGCGGTGCTCATCCTGGACGAGGCGACCAGTTCCCTCGACATCCCCGGGGAACGGGCCGTGCAGCGGGCGATGTCGACGGTGCTGCGGGGCCGTACGGCCGTGGTGATCGCGCACCGGCTGTCCACCGTGGAGATCGCCGACCGGGTGCTGGTGATGGAGCACGGGCGGATCGTCGAGGACGGCCGGCCGGACGAACTCATCGCGGGCACGGGCCGGTTCGCGGATCTCCACCGGGCCTGGCGGGACAGCCTGGCCTAGGGCCTGTCTGACAATGCGCGTCGTCGCCCGAAGGGCGGCAGACGGGAATTGTCAGACAGGCCCTAGCCGCGGCCCGGCCGGCGGGCGGGATCACGGCACCCCCAGCTCGAAGAGGGCGTAGCCGGCGTACGAGCCGGAGGCCAGGGCCGCGATGCCCAGCAGGGTGCACAGCACGGGCAGGCTCAGCCGCCGCATCGCGGCCGCGAGCGGCAGGAACAGCGGGAAACAGGGCAGCAGATAGCGGGAGATGTTGGCGACGATCTGCTGGCTGCCGAGGACCAGGGCCAGGGTGAGCACGGTGTACACGACCAGCACCGCCGGCGGGCGCAGCCGCAGCAGCAGCGGCAGCAGCGCGCAGGCGAGCAGGATGACGCCGACGGAGATGACGTCCGCGAAGGGATACGCGAAGAGATAGTCGAACTTGCCCACCGGCACGGACGTCAGCACGTCCAGGGTCTGCTCGCCGTAGTCGAAGCTGTGCGCCCAGGCACCCGACTGGAGTTTGAAGTAACCGCCCAGGTCCCCCATGCGGTTGCCGACCCAGAGCAGATAGCCGAACAGCCCGAGCGGAGCCAGGGCCATGGCCAGCACCGGGCGCAGCACACCGTCCTCGCGGCGGCGCACGGCCAGCAGGGCGGCCAGGGCGAGCGCGGCGATCAGCGCGGCGGCCGTGGGGCGGTTGAGGCCGGCCGCGAAGGCGACCACGCCGGCGGTGAGCCAGCGGTGGGTGAGGACGGCGTAGCAGGTCCAGGCGGCGAGGGCCACGTAGAGGGAGTCGGAGTAGACCGCCCACTCCACGCCCGAGCCGGGCCACACCGCCCACAGTCCGGCCGCCGCGAACCCCGCCCGCCGGCCGCCGAAGCGCTCCGCGATCGCGTAGACGCCGAGGGCGGCGGCGAAGGAGGCGAGGATCGAGACCAGCAGCCCGGCGCCGTAGGAACCGAGGCCGGTGACCGTCGAGGTCAGCCGGATCAGGGCCGGGTAGAGCGGGAAGAACGCCGCCGAGTTGCCCTCCAGCGTGATCAGGCCGGTGGCGCCCGGCACCGGGACCAGCTTCGGGTCGTAGCCGTGCAGCGCTATCTGCTGGTACCACCAGCCGTCCCAGGTGGCCAGCACGTCCCAGGCGTGCGCGCCGCCGCCGAACCGGGGGTGCTTGGCGCGGTAGTCCCCGGTGGAGGACAGCAGATACATGAAGGAGCAGAAACCGGCCAGCTTCAGCGTGCCGAACAGGGCGAGGACCGGACCGTGCCGGCGGGCGGCGGCCCGGAGCCGGGAGCCGGGCGCGGCCGGCGCGTCCGCGGGCTGTAGGTGGGGAAGGGTCGCGGTCACCGGGCCACCGGCCCCGGACGGCGGCCGGCCAGGGTGCGCCGCATCCGGACGATCCCGCGCAGGTCCGCCAGCGCGGTCGCGAGGATGTCGACGCTGCTGTCCGGGTCGTCGACCCAGTCCACCGGCACCTCGTGGATCCTCATGCCCGCCCGTTCGGCGAGCACGAGCAGCTCGGTGTCGAAGAACCACTCCCCGTCCCGCACCAGTGGCAGCAGCCGCTCGGCGGTCTCGCGCCGGACCGCCTTGAAACCGCACTGCGCGTCGGAGAAGCCGACGGCGAGCGTGCAGCGCAGCAGGACGTTGTAGCAACGGGATATGACCTCGCGTTTGGTGCCGCGCACCACCCGCGAACCGGGCGCCAGCCGGGTGCCGATGGCCAGGTCGGAGTGGCCCGAGATCAGCGGTGCGACCAGCGGCAGCAGCGCGGTGAGACCGGTGGACAGGTCCACGTCGAGGTACGCCAGCACGGGGGCCCGGGACCCCGACCAGGCGGCGCGCAGCGCCCGGCCGCGCCCCTTCCGGGGCAGCCGCAGCGAGGTCACCTCGGGGAGTTCCTCGGCGAGCCGGGCGGCGATGGCCGGGGTGCGGTCGGTGCTCGCGTTGTCGGCGATGGTGATCCGGAACGAGTAGGGGAAGGTGTCCCGCAGATGCGTGTGCAGCCGCCGGACGTTGGGCTCCAGGTCCTTCTCCTCGTTGAACACCGGTACGGCCACGTCCAGGACGGGCTCCTCGGCCTGCGTCCGCAGCGGAGTACGCCGGGGCGCGGGCGCCGCGGCCCCTGATCGGCTCGGTCGGATGTATGTCACGTTGATCCCCGTTTGTTCTGGTGCGGAGGGCATACCGAGGCATGCGCGGACGAGGCGGAGCGGGGGCGGCCTAGCCGCTCGGGCTGACCACCGAGGAGGGGTGGTCCGAGGGTTCGGCGGGGGCGCTCACCGATGCCGTGGCCGGCGCCGTGGTGCTGCCGCCCCGGGCGGTGGCCGTGGCCGGCGGCGGCCGGTAGGAGGTGGTGGCCGTGGTCCCGGTGGTCGCGGGCGGTTCGGAGGCGGCCCCGGTGTCGCCGGGCGTCGGGGAGTCCGACGGCGTCGCGGTCGACGAGGCCGGCGGCGCGCTCGGCGACAGGGACGGCGACTGGGACGGCGACCGGGTCGGCGAGGCGGCTGGTGTGGGCGTCGGGCTCACGGCGGGCCGGGGGTTCGGCGCGGTCGGCCGGTCGTCGGTGTGGCCGTGCGGCCACAGGAACAGCCCCAGGCCCAGCCCGGCCACCGCCAGGACGGAACCGGCGGCCCGGCGTGCCGCGCGCACCCGGCGCCTGGCCCGCACGCCCGCGCGCAGCGCCTCCCGGTGCCGGATCTCGAAGGCCGCGGGCTGCCGGTCCTGCTGCATGAGCTGCGTCAGCTGCCGCTCGAAGCGATCCATGACTCCTCCCTCACCCCACCGGCTCGATGACGTCGGCCAGGAGCCGGCGCAACCGGGCCACCCCGCGCGCGGCATGGGACCGGGCCGTGCCCACCGGGCAGCCCAGGGTCTCCGCGACCTGCCGGTCGGGCAGGTCCTGGTAGTAGCGCAGGACCACGGCGGCCCGCTGCTGCGGGCTCAGCTGCGCGAGCGCCGCCTCCAGCCGGGAGCGCTCGGCCACGGTCGCCGACATGTCGCCGGCCGCCGCCACCTCGGGCAGCTGCTCCACGGGCCGCTCGCCCCACCAGCGCCGCCGGGCCGAGCGCGCTGCGGCCCGTGCCAGCACCTTGCGCACATAGGCCTCCGGTGCCTCGTCGGCGACCTTCGGCCAGACGAACCACAGCTTCACCAAGGACTCCTGCAACAGGTCCTCGGCGCGATGCCGGTCCCCTCCGGTGAGCAGACGGGCCAGATGGAACAACACCGACCAGCGGGCCGCCACGAACGCGTCGTACTCACCGGCCCTGGTCTGCTCCATCCTCACGGTCCCCGTTCTCGCCGGCTGTCTACACCAGGGGAAAGGCCCTGGACCCCCGTCGGCGCTGCACTCGGCGGACGTGATCCGCGTCACGCACAGCCGGCGCACAGGTCCGGAGGAGTCTCAGGCGACTCTCAGCAGCAGCACGGATCGCGCCGGCACCGTGATCTCCGCCCCCGCCGGGTGGACCGTACCGGGGGCCGCCGTCTGCTCCTCCACCGAGGTGTCCACGACTACCTCGTACCGCTCCGCCCACGGCGCCCCGGGCAGCACGAAGCCGGTGGACCGGTCGCCCGCGTGCAGCACCGCGAGGAAGCTGTCGTCCACCACCGGCGCGCCCCGCTCGTCCCGGCCCGGGATGTCCCGCCCCGAGAGGTACATGCCGAGCGTGGCGGCGGGCGCGTACCAGTCGCCCTCGGTCATCTCCGCGCCCCGCGAGGTGAACCAGGCGAGGTCCCGCAGCCCGTCGGCGGTCTGGGAGCGGCCGGAGAAGAAGGCCCGGCGGCGCAGCACGGGATGCCGGTGGCGCAGGGCGATGAGCCGGGCCGTCAGGTCGTACAGCGCCCGCCAGCCGGGCTGCTCCAGCAGCGACCAGTCCAGCCAGCCGATCTCGTTGTCCTGGCAGTAGGCGTTGTTGTTGCCGCGCTGGGTGCGGCCGAGTTCGTCGCCGGCCACCAGCATGGGCACGCCGGTGGACAGCAGCAGCGTGGTGAGGAGGTTCCGCAGCTGCCGGCGCCTGAGGGCCCGCACCCGCTCGTCGTCGGTCTCGCCCTCCGTCCCGCAGTTCCAGGAGCGGTTGTCGTGGGTGCCGTCCCGGTTGTTCTCGCCGTTCGCCTCGTTGTGCTTCGTGTCGTACGACACCAGGTCGCGCAGGGTGAAGCCGTCGTGGGCGGTGACGAAGTTGACGGAGGCGTAGGGGCGCCGGCCGCCCCAGGCGTACAGGTCGCTGGAGCCGGAGAGGCGGTAGCCCATCTCGCGGACATCGGGCAGGGCGTGGCGCCAGAAGTCGCGGACGGTGTCGCGGTAGCGGTCGTTCCACTCGGTCCACAGGGGCGGGAAGGCCCCCACCTGGTAGCCGCCGGAGCCGATGTCCCACGGCTCGGCGATCAGCTTCACCCGGCGCAGCACCGGGTCCTGGGCGATCACCGCCAGGAACGGGGAGAGCATGTCGACGTCGTGCATGGAGCGGGCCAGTGCCGCCGCGAGGTCGAAGCGGAAGCCGTCCACGCCCATCTCGGTCACCCAGTAGCGCAGCGAGTCGGTGATCAGGCGCAGCACCTGGGGCTGGACGACGTGCAGGGTGTTGCCGCAGCCGGTGTAGTCGGCGTACCGGCGCGCGTCGCCCTGGAGGCGGTAGTAGCCGCGGTTGTCGATGCCCTTCAGCGACAGCGTCGGCCCCAGCTCGCCCGCCTCCGCGGTGTGGTTGTAGACCACGTCGAGGATGACCTCGATGCCGGCCGCGTGCAGCGCGCGGACCATCCGCTTGAACTCGCCGACCTGCTGGCCCGTCGTCCCCGTGGCGGCGTAGGCCGCGTGCGGGGCGAAGTAGCCGATGGAGTTGTACCCCCAGTAGTTCCTCAGGCCCCGGCGCAGCAGATGGTCCTCGTGCGCGAACTGATGGACCGGCAGCAGCTCCACGGCCGTGACGCCCAGCTTCACCAGGTGCTCGACGGCGGCCGGGTGGGCCAGTCCGGCGTAGGTGCCGCGCAGCTCCTCGGGGACGCCGGGGTGGAGCCGGGTGAAGCCGCGCACGTGCAGCTCGTAGATGACCGAGTCCGCCCACGGCGTCTTGGGGCGGCGGTCGTCGGACCAGTCGTCGTCGTCGTGGACGACGACCCCCTTGGGGACGTACGGCGCCGAGTCCCGCTCGTCGCGCACGGTGTCGGCGACCGACTGGTCCGGCCAGTCCCGGACATGCCCGTACACCTCCGGCGGCAGTCCGAACTCGCCGTCCACCGCCCGCGCGTACGGGTCGAGCAGCAGCTTGGCCGGGTTCCAGCGGGCGCCGGTCCACGGGTCCCAGCGGCCCTCCACCCGGTAGCCGTACCGCTGTCCCGGCATCACGCCCGGTACGAAACCGTGCCAGATCTCGTGCGTCAGTTCGGTCAGCGGGACCGGTGTCTCCCGGCCCCCCTCGTCGAACAGGCACACCCGCACGGCCTCCGCCCCGGCCGCCCACAACGCGAAGTTGGTGCCGGCGGCCCCGTCCGGACCCACCCGGAAGCGGGCCCCCAGCGGGGTCGGCGCACCCGGCCACACGACCGGGACGGGCGGTACGGCCCGCCGGGCGCCGTGCGCCGCCGCCGGTTGACCGCTCCCGGCGACCGGCTCCCCGGCCGGTGCCCGCTGCTCGGCTGCGCTCGTCACTGTCGGCCCCTCTTCATCAGTGGCTCGCCCTCGGGGCGCGGTCGGCCGTGCCGAGAGGCCGGGGGAGCGGTTCGGCACCCCCGGCCATCCGGTACGACCGCGCCCCGACGGCCAGGGCGGCCTTCCGGATCCTGTCGGCGCCGGCCCGGCTCCGCTCCTCTCGGCCGACCTGATCCGGAAAACACCCCCTGAAGCGGGCGCGGCGGCTCCCCAACGTGTCGTCCTTCCCTCTGTTCTGCCCAGCGCGTGGCTCGCACTCACGTTTCCCCGGAGCGTGCCCCGTCGTTGAGCCCCCTGTGAGGCACGCACAAGGACGCGCACGGCGCGCGGGGGCCGCGCTGGCCGCCGTACTGACATGGGCGGGGCTGCTCGCGGGCTGCTCCGCGGACGGCCCGGGACCGCTGGGCCTGGGCGGGGCGCTGGGCAAGCCCCCGCCCCCCGAGGACGTCGTCCGGGTGACCCCCGACGACGGCAGCAAGGACGTACGCCCCGACGGGCGGCTGCGGGTACGGGTGCCCGGCGGGCGCCTGGAGAAGGTGACCGTCGTCAAGGCGCAGGACGCGCAGGAGACACCGGTGCCGGGGCACATCGGTGCGGACGGGCTGACCTGGCGGCCCGACGAGGACCGGCTGGCGCTCGCCGCCGAGTACACCGTCGACGTGGTCGCGCTGGACTCCCAGGGCCACCGCACGGCCCGGCACACCACGTTCACCACCTACGTCCCCGGCGAACGGTTCATCGGCTACGTCACCCCGGAGAACCGCGCCGTCGTCGGCACCGGGATGATCGTCTCGCTCTCCTTCAACCGGGAGATCGAGAACCGCGCCGCCGTCGAACGGGCCGTCCACGTCACGGCCCGGCCGCCCGTCGACATCCGCCCGCACTGGTTCGGCAAGGGCCGCCTGGACTTCCGCCCGGAGCACTACTGGAAACCGGGCACCGAGGTCACCGTCGACCTGGACCTGCGGGACGTCGAAGGCGCCCGGGGCAGCTACGGCCTCCAGGACAAGACCTTCTCCTTCACCGTCGGCCGCAGCCAGGTCTCCCTGGTGGACGCGGTCAAGCACACCATGGAGGTGCGGCGCGACGGCCGGCTCCTCGCCACCGTCCCCATCACGGCGGGCGCTCCCAAGCACCCGAGCTACAACGGGAAGATGGTGGTGATGGACATGCTGGAGGTCACCCGCATGAACAGCCGCACGGTCGGCTTCGGCGGCGAGTACGACATCCCCGACGTCCCGCACGCCATGAAGCTCACCGACTCCGGGACCTTCCTGCACGGCAACTACTGGGCCCCGGACGCCCCCGGCCGGGTCAACGTCAGCCACGGCTGCGTGGGGCTGATGGACGTCAAGGGCGGCAGTTCGGACACGCCGGCGGGCTGGTTCTTCGACCGCAGCCTGGTCGGTGACGTCATCGAAGTGGTGAACAGCAAGGACAAAACGGTCGCTCCCGACAACGGCCTCGGGGGGTGGAACATGTCCTGGAAAGAGTGGAAAGCGGGCAGCGCGCTGAAGTGACCAGGTGAGGGGCGGGGTTCGGGGTGAGGGTGTCAGGCGGAAGTTGCGACGGAACGGTGACATTCGTCTGACACCGTACTCAAAATCCGGCAGTTAATATGCGCGCACAGAGGTGGTGGGGAGCGGGCCTGACCTGGCCCGGCGAGGGGAGAACAACTTGAACATGCGGCCTGTATCGGGGGCGTCGGCTCGGGGGCGGCGAGGCCGTAGGGGACTGGCACTCATAGCCGGCGCCCTGGTGCTGTCGCTCGCCGCGTGCGGCGGAGGCGGGGACTCCGGCTCCGGGGACGGCAAGGGCGAGGGCAAGGGCAAGGGCGGCGAGCAGGGCGGCCAGTCCACGGCCGCCGTCAGCATCACACCCAAGTCCGGTGCCACCGGCGTCGACACCAGCGGGGCACTCAAGGTCGGCGTCACCCAGGGCAAGCTGACCGAGGTCACCGTCAAGGACGAGAAGGGGACCGAGGTCGAGGGGGCCATCACCGGGGGCGGCGCCTCCTGGACGCCCTCGACCCATCTGGCCGCGGCCACCAAGTACACGGTGCACGCGGTGGCCAAGGACTCCGCGGGCCGTGCGGCCGCCGAGGACGCCAGCTTCACCACGCTCACCCCGAAGAACACCTTCGTCGGCAACTTCACCCCCGAGGACGGCTCCACCGTCGGCGTCGGCATGCCGTTCTCCATACGCTTCACGCGGGGCATCACCAGCCCGGCCGCGGTCGAGAAGGCCATCCGCATCAAGACGGAGCCGGCCGTCGACGTCGAGGGCCACTGGTTCGGCAACGACCGCCTGGACTTCCGCCCCGAGAAGTACTGGGCGGAGGGCACCAAGGTCACCGTCGACCTCGACCTGGACGGCGTCGAGGGCCGCGACGGGGTCTACGGCAAGCAGAGCAAGACGGTGAAGTTCACCATCGGGCGCAACCAGGTCTCCATCGTGGACGCCAAGAAGCACACGATGAAGGTCACCCAGGACGGCAAGGTCGTCAAGACCATCCCCGTCACCACCGGCAAGCCCGGCTACGACACCTGGAACGGCCAGATGGTCATGCGGGAGAGGCTCACGGTGACCCGCATGAACGGTGAGACCGTGGGTTACGGCGGCGAGTACGACATCAAGGACGTCCCGCACGCCATCCGTCTGACCGACTCCGGCACCTTCATCCACGGCAACTACTGGGGCGGCGACGCCTTCGGCAACTACAACGCCAGCCACGGCTGCGTGGGTCTGCGCGACGTGCGCGGCGGCTACGACAGTTCCGTCCCGGCGGCCTGGTTCTTCAACCACTCGATGAGCGGCGACGTGGTGGTCGTGAAGAACTCCCACGACGCCACGGTCGCCCCGGACAACGGCCTCAACGGCTGGAACATGTCGTGGGCCGACTGGAAGAAGTGACACCCGCCTGACACAGGGGCCCGGCGCCGTGACCCACGGCACCGGGCCCTTCGCCGTCGGCCCCTCCGCCGCGCCTGCCGGGGGCGACCCCCGGACCCCCGGCCGCGGTGTGACCGACCGCACCGGCACCGCAGGCGTTGATCCCCGTGCTGTGTCTGCCTGGGGGCGACCCCCGGACCCCCGGCCGCGGTGTGACCGACCGCACCGGCACCGCAGGCGTTGATCCCCGTGCTGTGTCTGCCCGGGGGCGACCCCCGGACCCCCGGCCGCGGTGTGACCGACCGCACCGGCACCGCAGGCGTTAATCCCCGTTAACCTGCCTCCATGACCGTCACTCTGGAAGTCGCCGAAGGCGTCGGCACCCTGCGTCTGGACCGGCCGCCGATGAACGCGCTGGACATCGCCACCCAGGACCGGCTGAAGGAACTGGCCGAGGAGGCCACGCGCCGCGACGACGTGCGTGCCGTGGTGATCTACGGCGGCGAGAAGGTGTTCGCGGCGGGCGCGGACATCAAGGAGATGCAGAACATGGACCACGCCGGGATGATCCGGCGCTCCCGCGCCCTCCAGGACGCCTTCACCGCCGTGGCCCGCATCCCCAAGCCCGTCGTCGCCGCCGTCACCGGCTACGCGCTCGGCGGCGGCTGCGAACTGGCCCTGTGCGCCGACTTCCGCATCGCCGCCGACAACGCCAAGCTCGGCCAGCCCGAGATCCTGCTCGGACTGATCCCGGGCGCCGGCGGCACCCAGCGGCTGCCCCGGCTGGTCGGCCCCTCCAAGGCCAAGGACCTGATCTTCACGGGCCGCATGGTCAAGGCCGACGAGGCGCTCGCGATCGGCCTGGTGGACCGGGTCGTCCCGGCCGCCGAGGTGTACGAGCAGGCGCACGCCTGGGCCGCGAAGCTCGCCCAGGGGCCGGCGATCGCGCTGCGCGCGGCGAAGGAGGCGGTCGACACCGGGCTGGAGACCGACATCGACACCGGTCTCGCCGTCGAACGGAACTGGTTCGCGGGTCTGTTCGCCACGGAGGACCGCGAGCGCGGCATGCGCAGCTTCGTGGAGGAGGGGCCGGGCAAGGCCAAGTTCCTCTGAGTCCCACCGGCCGGCAGCGGTGTGAACTTCCGCGTAACTGCGGCGGGGCCCCTTGCAATTGACGTGCCGTATCATTCGGGTCCCTCGATGGGGCGGTTTATGGGAGCCTTAACGCAACCTTAAGTCTGCTGTGTCGAGGGAGACCGTCGGTTGCCCGGAAGCGAGCCGTCGCCGCAGGTCAACCGGGTCGCGCCGGACATCGACATGCCTCAGTCATATGCCGGACGGCAGCCGTGGAGCGGGGGCGTACAGGGGGCGTATTCCTCCGGAACGGCCCCCAAGGCGGCCCCGGACGGCCATCATGGGGGCATGGCGGGGCTGGAGGGCATCGAACAGCCGCGGGGACACAGCCGTGCTGCCGCGGCACGCTGGTCGCCCGCGGTCGAGGACGAACAGGCGCTCAAGGCGCTCGAACTGTTCGGCAACCCGGCGGAGGCGGAGGTGCCGCTGCCGTCCCGCCCGGAATCCGCCGCCACCGCCCGCCGCCTCGCCCAGGTCGTCGTCCTGCGGACCTGGCGGCTCACCCCCAAGCTGACCGAGGACGCCGTCCTGCTGGTGTCGGAACTCGTCGGCAACGCCGTGCGCCACACCGGCGCCCGCGTCTTCGGCCTGCGGATGCGGCGCCGCCCCGGCTGGATCCGGGTGGAGGTCCGTGACCCCTCGCGCGGCCTGCCCTGCCTGATGCCGGTGCAGGAACTCGACGTCAGCGGACGCGGCCTGTTCCTCGTCGACAAGCTCTCCGACCGCTGGGGCGTCGACCTGCTGCCGCGCGGCAAGACGACGTGGTTCGAGATGCGGGTCGCCGACCGTTAGAGGGCCGTTCCCGGGCGCCGCGACCCGACATCGTCCAGCAACCGGGCGAATCGCCGATTTTCTTACCGAACCCCCCTTAAATGGTGCGGGTGACCTCCACTCACCGCCGTGACGTGCTGCGCGCCGGCGCCGGCCTCGTAGCCGGCGGTGCGCTCACCGCCGGCTGCGGCAGCGGGCCGGCCGCCCCGCCCCCCGCCGCCCTCTCCGTGCCTTCCCGGACGCCCTCCGCCTCCCCCTCCCCGCCTCCCCGGACGGCCCCCGCGCCCCGAGCCTTCCCCGGCCGCCCCGCCCAGATCACCCACGGCCCGCGCACCCGCCCCCAGGTGGCGCTCACCTTCCACGGCCAAGGAGACCCCGCCCTCGCCCACACCCTGCTCACCACGGCCGAGGGGCACGGCGCACGGCTCACCGTGCTCGCCGTCGGCACCTGGCTGGACGCGCACCCGGACCTCGCCCGCCGCGTCCTCGACGGCGGCCACGACCTCGGCAACCACACCCAGCGGCACATCGGCATCAACACCCTGGCCGAGGCGGACGCCCGCAGGGAGATCACCGACTGCGCCGACCGGCTCGACCGGCTCACCGGATCGATCGGCACCTGGTTCCGACCCTCCCGTGCCCCCGCCGCCTCCCCGCTCGTCACCCGGCTGGCCCGTGCCGCCGGCTATCCGCACGTGCTGTCGTACGACGTCGACTCGCTCGACTACACCAGCCCCGGCGCCGCCGCCGTGACCCGCAAGGTCCTCGCCGAGGTGCGCAACGGCTCGGTGGTGAGCCTGCACTTCGGATATCCGGACACGCTCGCCGCCCTCCCCGACGTCCTGACCGAACTCGGCCGCCGCGGACTGCGCGCGGTCACCACCACGGAGCTGCTGAGCTGATGCGAACCACGAAAGCCGCGCGCCTGCTGGCCGCCGGTGCCGCCGTCACCGCCCTGACGCTGCTCTCGGCCTGCGGCGGCGGAAGCCGGGCCCACGAGGACGAGTCCCTCGGCAGCAAGGCACCGGTCCCGCCGGGGCTGAAGAAGCCGCTGGCGAACGTGTTGCCCGGGATGCCGCCCGTGGCGGACCCGGCCGACGTCTACGCCGCCGACCGGCCGAGCCGGCTCTCCCCCGTGGTCAAGGGCTTCCCCTCCCGGGTGTACGTCCCCAACACCAACTCCGACACGGTCACCGTCATCGACCCCGCGACCTACCGGGTCGTCGAGACCATCCCGGTCGGCCGCCAGCCCCAGCACGTCGTGCCGTCCTGGGACCTGAAGACCCTGTGGGTCAACAACGACCTCGGCAACACCCTCACCCCGATCGACCCCCGGACCGGCCGGGCGGGCCGGGCGGTCGACGTGCACGACCCGTACAACCTCTACTTCACGCCCGACGGCAAGTACGCCGTCGTCATGGCCTCCATGGACCGTCAGCTGGTCTTCCGCGACGCGCACACCATGAAGACCGTCAAGTCCGTGCCGGTCACCTGCTACGGCGTCAACCATGCCGACTTCTCCGCCGACGGCCGCTACTTCATCGTCTCCTGCGAGTTCAGCGGCGAGATCCTCAAGGTCGACACCGCGAGGATGGAGGTCGTCGCGCAGGAGAAGCTGCCGTTGCGCGGCGCCATGCCGCAGGACGTCAAGCTCTCCCCGGACGGCAAGCTGTTCTACATCGCGGACATGATGGCGGGCGGCCTGTGGATCCTCGACGGCGACCGGTTCGCCCCGCCCCGGTTCCTCGCCACGGGCAAGGGCACCCACGGCCTCTACATCAGCCGCGACTCCCGCGAGATGTACATCTCCAACCGCGGCGAGGGCACCGTCTCGGTCTTCGACTTCCCCCACGGCCGGCTCACCAAGAAGTGGCACCTGCCCGGCGGCGGCAGCCCCGACATGGGCGGTGTCTCGGCCGACGGCAAGGTCCTGTGGCTGTCCGGCCGCTACAACTCCGTGGTGTACGCGATCGACACCGCCACCGGCACCGAACTCGCCCGGATCAAGGTCGGCAACGGCCCGCACGGCCTCGCCGTCTACCCCCAGCCGGGCCGCTACTCACTCGGGCACACCGGTATCTTCCGCTGAAGCAGCAGCTCCGCGCCCACCGGACGGTATCCGGCCGCCTGGAACGCCCGCATGCTCCGGGCGTTCCCCGGAGCGACCTGCGCCCACAGCGGCTCCGTGGCGAGCTGCCGGGCGGCGGTCACCAGCAGCCGCCCGAGCCCCCGGTGCCGGGCGTCCTCGGCCACCTCGACCGAGACCTCCAGCCGCCCGGCGACCCCGCGCCCCAGGACCAGCACCCCGCCGTCCGCCGTCCAGGCCCGGACCTCGTCGCGGCGGCGCCGGGCGTACCGGATCCTGGGGTGGGCGGTGTCCTCGATCTCCGTCAGCACCGGCGGCGGCTCACCGGGCAGCGGCGCGGCCACCAGGACCGCGTCGACGGTCTCGGCCCGGCGTCCGGTCCGGTCCAGCAGGGCCGTCAGGAAGCGCGGGTTCATCGACGCCGCCAGGGCGTCGCAGTCCGTGCCGCGCAGGGTCTCCCGCACCCACTCCGGGTCCTCGTCGGTGAAGACCACCGAGTGTCCGGTGAACGACATCACCCCCGCGTCCCGCGGCGAGGGCTGCGCGACGACCGTCGTACCGCCGTCCGCCGGCGGGAAGACGCCGTTCGCCGCCGCCACGAGAATCTCCCGCAAGGTCTCCAAGGCCCGCTCCCCGAATCTCCGCCCACTGGAGGGCCCAGACTCGCAGACCCGCGGCACCCTCGTGAACCGGCGGTCCCCCCTCGCCGCGCGCCGAGGGCCTCGCCCGGGTGGTCGCCGCACTCCGGACTCGCGGGGGCCGTTAATCTGACCAGCGTCAGTACGCCAGCACGGCATGAGAAACACGAACAAAAGGGGCGGATCGGTGGCGGACATCGAGGAAGCACGCAAGCAGTTCCAGCGGATCGACGCGGACGGTGACGGGTTCATCACCGCGGCGGAGTTCAAGTCCGCCCTGGCGCAGCAGGGTGACTGGAACGTCACCGAGACCGTCGCGGAGGCCATCATCAAGTCCCGCGACCTCAATGGCGACAAGGTGCTGTCGTTCGACGAGTTCTGGACCTACCTGAACAAGTGACCCGCCTGGGAGGGGGGTGCCCGGTCCGCAGGGACGGGGCACCCCCCTTCGTCATGTGCCGCGCCGGATGCGCACGCTCCAGCGGCCCTCGTGCCGCTCCAGCGTCAACGGCAGGTCGAAGCACGTGCCGATCCGGTCACCGGTGAGCACCGACCCGACCGGGCCCGCGGCCATCACCCGGCCCTCGCGCAGCAGCACGGCGTGCGTGGTGCTCGCCGGCAGTTCCTCCAGATGGTGCGTGACCAGCACCGTCGCCAGCGCGGGACGCTCCGCCCGCAACTGCTGGAGCGCCTCGATCAGCTGCTCCCGGCCCGGCAGGTCCAGGCCGGTCGCCGGCTCGTCCAGGAGCAGCAGCCGCGGCTCGGGCATCAGCGCCCGCGCGATCAGCGTCCGCCCGCGCTGCCCCTGCGACAGCGTCGGCCAGCGTGCGTCCCGCAGCGCCCCCAGCCCCAGCGTGACCAGCAGCGCCTCGGCCCGCTCGACCTGCTCCGGGGCCGGCCGCACGCGCGGGACCGGCTCGACGGAGTTCGTCACCCCGGTGAGCACCACCTCCCGTACCCGCAGCGGCGAGGTCAGCGGATGGCGCGGGTCGACGTGCCCCACGTACGCCCGCAGCTCGCGCAGATCCACCCGGCCCAGCCGCCGTCCGAGCACCTCCACCGTGCCCCGGGTCGGATGCACCCGTGCGCCGAACAGCCCGAGCAGCGTCGACTTGCCCGCGCCGTTGGCGCCGAGCAGCGCCCAGTGCTCACCGGCCCGGACGGTCAGCCGGACCTCCCGGAGCAGCGGCCGCCCGTCCCGGACGACGTGCACGTCCTCGGCGCGCAGCACCTCCGTCATCGCGCCTCCCGCACCGAGTCCGCCCGGTTCACCGCGGACAGCACCGCGAGCACGGCGGCCGAGGGGCCCGTGGCCGCGCCCCAGGCCGTGACCCCGCCGACCCGGCAGCGGGCGAAGGCCGCCGTCCCGTCCTCCGTGAAATCCAGCACGTCGACCGCGTGACCGGCGCCGGCCAGGGCGTCGGCGAACGCGGTCACCGGACCGGCGCCCGTGCCCTCGTGGTCGCCCACGCGGCCGCCGGACTCCAGCGTGCCGACGAAGCGGTGGACGCCGGGAGCCACCTCGTGCGCGGACCAGGTGTGCAGCCGTACGGCGCCCTCCGCCGAGTAGACCGACCGGAACAGCTCGGACAGCTCCTTCGGTGTCGCCTCCCGGCCGCTGTCGTCCGTGGCCTCCTGCACGATCCGCGCGAACTCGGGCCGCATGCCCGACGGGAGGTCGATCCCCGTGTGCTCGCGCAGCAGATACGCCACTCCGCCCTTGCCCGACTGGGAGTTGACGCGGATCACCGCCTCGTACGACCGCCCCAGGTCGCCCGGGTCGACCGGCAGATACGGCACCGCCCACGGCGCCTCCCGCTCGGGCACCCCCGACTCGGCCGCCCGGCGGGCATGGTGGGCCAGCCCCTTGCTGATCGCGTCCTGATGGGTGCCGGAGAACGCGGTGTGGACCAGCTCGCCGGCGTAGGGGTGCCGGGGGTGCACGGGCAGCCGGTTGCAGTACTCCACCGTCTCCCGGACGGCGTCGATGTCGCCGAGGTCGACCATCGGATCGACCCCCTGGGCGAACAGGTTCAGGGCGAGCGTCACCAGGTCGACGTTGCCGGTGCGCTCGCCGTTGCCGAACAGGCAGCCCTCCACGCGCTGCGCGCCGGCCAGCACGGCGAGTTCGGCGCAGGCGACCCCGGTACCCCGGTCGTTGTGCGGGTGTACCGACAGGATCACCGACTCCCGGCGCGAGAGGTTGCGGTGCAGGTACTCGATCTGGTCCGCGTAGACGTTCGGGGTGGCGATCTCGACGGTCGCCGGGAGGTTGTGGGTGACCGGCCGGTCCGGGCTCGCGTCCCACAGCTCCGTCAGTCCGCCGCACAGGTCCAGCACGAAGTCCGGCTCGGTGAGGTTGAAGGTCTCCGGCGAGAACTGGAAGCGGATGCCGGGCGTGTCCCCGGCCCGCCGCGCCATGTGCTCCGCGGCCTTCCGCACGGTCCGCCACACCCCGGCCCGGTCCCGCCCGAGCACCACCTCCCGCCACACCGGCGAGGTGGCGATGTACAGGTGGACGACGGCCCGCGGCAGCCCCTCGATCGCGTCGAAGGTCCGGTCGATCAGATCGGTCCGGGCCGGCGTGAACACGACGGGTGTCACGTCGTCCGGTACCGCCCCGCCGTCCACGAGGTGGCGCACGAAGTCGAAGTCCGTCCGGCTCGCGGAGGGGTAGCCGACCTCGATCTCCTTGTAGCCCAGCGCGACCAGCAGGTCGAAGAGGCGGCGCTTGCGGGGGGTGTCCATCGGCTCGGCGAGCGCCTGATTGCCGTCACGCAGGTCGACGGGGACCCACAGGGGGGCGCGCTGGACGCGGGCGGAGGGCCAGCTCCGGTCGCCCGCGGGGACGTGCACGCGCTCCTGGTAGGGGCGGTAGCGGTGGTACGGCATGCGGCTGGGCCGCTGCGGATTCCAGGCCGGGGTGGTGGTCATCGTCTGCTTGTGCCTTCGGCTCGGTCGGACGGTGACCGGCAGCGCGGGGCCCCGCGGCGGGGTGCCGGTCGCGTCAGGCCCCGCCGCGGCAGCCGAGGAGAAGCAGACCGCGAAGCGTCATGCGGGGTACGCTAGCGACACCTCAGCTCCTCAGACAAGTGAGAATCGTCAGGCGACTCACGTATCCCTCCGGACAAGTTGGTGACCTCCATGCCGCTCGGTGTCCTCCGCCCCAGTCCGCTGGTCGAACAGGCCGCGCAGCGCCTCCGGGAGCAGATCGCCGCCGGTCACTGGCCGGTCGGCGGCAAGCTGCCCGGCGAGACCACCCTGGCCAGGGAGCTCGGGGTGGGCCGCTCCACGGTCCGCGAGGCCCTGCGCGCCCTCGCCGGCGCGGGGCTGGTCCGGCCCCGGCACGGCGCCGGTGTCTTCGTCATCGCCACCGAGCCGGCCGAGGACTGGCCCACCCGGCTGCGGCGGGCCGCGGTCACCGACGTCTACGAGGTCCGCATGGGCGTCGAGGTGCAGGCGGCCCGGCTCGCCGCGGGCCGGCGCACCCCGGAGGACGTCGAGGCGCTGCGGGCCGCGCTGGAGGGGCGCCGCGGGGCCGCCGCCGGTGACGACGCGGGATTCGTGGACGCCGACATCGCCCTGCACGCCGCCGTGGTCGCCGCCGCCCACAACCCCGTGCTCACCGACCTGTTCACCGAGTTCGTCCCCGTCCTGCGGGAGGGCCTGCTGGCCCTGCTGGACCTCACCCGTCTGCGCGAGGAGAACCCCGACACCGGCGACGACACCCACACGGCCCTCGTCGACGCGATCACCGCCGGTGCCCCGGAGGAAGCGGCGACGGCCCTGCTCGGCGAACTGGAGTCGACGCTGAGGCTGTTGCGGGGAACGGACTGCTCCGCCCGGTGATCGGCGAGGTCTTCGACGGGCTGGAGCGGATCGTGGACGCGCACCGGCTGATGGAGTCCGACGAGCACACGGGCAAGATCGTCGTACGTGTCTGAGCGCGGTCCGCGCGCCGTCACCCGTTCGGCGCGACGACCGGAATAGGCCACGGCCCCGTGTGGTTGTCCCGCACGACAGAAGCATGCGCGTGCATGAATCATCCGGAAGGTCGGCCATGAAGATCGGCATCATCGGCGCGGGGAACATCGGCGGCAACCTCGCCAGGCGGCTCACGGCTCTCGGCCACGAGGTCTCCGTCGCCAACTCCCGCGGCCCCGAGACACTCCGGGAACTGGCCGAGGAGACCGGCGCGAGGCCGGTGCGGGCGGCGGACGCCGCCGAGGGCGCCCAGGTCGTGGTCGTCACCGTCCCGCTGAAGGCGGTCCCGCACCTTCCCGCCGGTCTGCTCGACGGCGCGGCCGAGGGCGTCGCGGTGATCGACACCGGCAACTACTACCCCCAGCGGGACGGCAGGATCGCCGCCGTGGAGGACGAGGGCCTCACCGAGAGCCGCTGGACCGAGCAGCACCTCGGCCATCCGGTGGTCAAGGCCTTCAACGGCACCTACGCCCAGGATCTCCTGGACCGTCACCGTCCCGCGGGCGCCCCGGACCGCATGGCCCTTCCGGTCGCCGGCGACGACGAGGCGGCCAAGCGGACCGTCCGCGACCTGATCGACGCACTGGGCTTCGACACGGTCGACGCCGGCACCATCGCCGACTCCTGGCGCCAGCAGCCCGGCACGCCGGTCTACGGCCTGCGCGGGGACGCGGCGGCGGTGGGCAAGGCCCTGTCGGAGGCCTCCCCGGAACGCCCGGCGGACTTCCGGGGCTGAGCCCCCCGCCCGGCCCCTACGGCGTGGCCCACTCGCGCAGGTCGTCCTCCTCCGCGAAGCGGGCCACGTCCTTGTCGTGCGGATCGCTGGTGTACTGGTGGAACCGCCACTGGGCCTTGATGCGGGGCTTGCCGGCGGTGACGTAGTCGGCGATCCACAGCCCGTCCCCGGCGTAGGAGGTGGAGTCGACGTTCAGCCAGAAATGGCGGTTGCAGTAGAGGACGACCCGGTTGTCCGGGCGCAGTTCCTTCAGCGTGCGGATGAAGCGGTCCTTCTCCGCGTTGGTCGCGTGGGTGCCGTCGCCGGTGGTCTCCCAGTCGACGGCGAGGACGTCGCCCGGGCGGTCGGGGGCGTGACGGAGGAAGTACTCGGCCTGGGCGGTGAGGCTGCCGGGCCACAGGAAGTGGTAGAAGCCCACGACGAGTCCGGCGTCGCGGGCGGTCTTGGTCTGCGCGGTCAGACGGGGATTGACGTACGAACGCCCCTCCGTCGCCTTGATGAAGACGAAGGAGAGGCCGCCCGTGCCGTAGGAGGAGGACTGGTAGGCGCTCACGTCGATGCCGTGGAGCATGGGGTACTCCCAAAGTGCCAGTGGGGGGATGACAGGAGTTGCCTGATATATGCCCCGGCCCGGCGTGCCCGATCCGTCCGTCCGCCCGGAAAACGTCAGCCCCGTGCCGCCGTCGAACTCAGCACCGACGCCGGCTTCGCCGACCAGTCCGAGGTGATCAGGCTCGCGTGGTCCTTGGCCAGCAGGGCGAGCCGGGCGGCGACTTCGGCGTCGGTCGGGGCGGTGGAGGAGATCGCCGGGGACACGTTGTGGGCGTCGGTCGTGATCAGGATGTAGTGGTTCGCGGAGTAGAACGACGTGTCGTAGCCGTTGTTCACGTACGTCGCCGCGTCGCCGTCGAAGAAGACGAACCAGGGGCGGATCGAGGCGTCGTAGCGGCTGGTGCGCGGGTCGCCGTTCGCCGCGCCCAGTACGGCCGGGAAGGCCTGGGCCGCGGAGATGTTCCCGGCCGCGTGGAGGTCGCGCAGATGGTCGCCGTACTCCTCGTCCGTCCAGTAGTGGTCGAACGGGTTGGCCTGCTCCACCGTGCCCGGGATCAGGTCGAAGAGGAACTTGCCCTTGAGGGAGTCCCGGGCGGGCCAGGCGTCGGCCTTCGCCGCCGCGTCCAGCGAGCCGTACGTCCCGCCGAGCAGGTCGGCCGGCTTGTAGACGCTGCTGCCCAGCTTCTGCGCGACGAGCGTGTCGAACTCGTCCGGTCCGAGACCCGCGTTGTCGTTGAAGCCGACCTTGAACTCGACCTTGACGACGATCGGCGGGTGGTCGGGGTGGAGCTGGTTCCAGGCGGCCATGTTGTCCAGGCAGCCGCCGAGATCCTGGTTGCGGCTCTTGCCGTACAGCTCGCCCGGCGTCTTCGCCGCCTCGCAGTTGTTGTCGTTGCCCAGCGGATTGCTGTGGCTGACCCGCCAGCGGTGGCTGAGCGTGTCGGCGTAGACGTCCAGCTCCAGCAGCGAGGCGCCGGAGTCCAGCGCCTGGGCGAAGTACGTGTACTTGGCCTTGTCGTACGCGTTGTGCGTGCCGATGGCCGTCGTCCCGGAGAACTTCGGCGGCGCCGCGTGGGCGTTGCCCGGTGCCACCGCCAGCAGTGCGGCGGCTCCCGCGAATGCCGCCCACCGTCTGATTCCGCGCATCCTTAACTCCCCTTCGCTGTCGCCGAGTTGGCGGCAGCGTAGGGGGAGGCGATTACTGTGCGGTAGCCCCTGAGAGAACATCAGGCGCGGCGGACACCTCGGCCGCCGAGCGCCACCACAGGTTCGCCGTCCCGTCGGCGCCCACGGTGGCCACCAGCCGCCCGTCGGGGCTGAAGGCCAGCGCGGCCACCCGTCCGGTGTCCCCGGCGAACGGGCGTCCCAGGGGGCGCGGACGCGCGGGGTCGGCGACGTCCCACAGCCGTACGCTCCCCCCGGCCTCCACCGTGGCCAGCAGGCGGGCGTCCGGGCTGAAGGCGAGCGCCGTCGTCTCCCGGCTGGAGGACGGCGCCAGCGGCGCCCGGGCCCTCGGGCGCGCGGGGTCCGACACGTCCCACAGGCGCACCGGCCCACCGCTGCCGGCGACGGCGAGGGTGCGGCCGTCGGGGGAGAACCGGGCGGACCGGGCGGCCGTGCCGAGCCTGCTCAGGCGCCGCGCCTTCCCCGTCGCCGTGCCGAGCGCGGTGACCTCCGTCCCGCCGTCCGGGGCGGCGCCCGCCAGCAGGACGCCGTGGCCGGTGACCGTCAGGGCCTTCACGGTCCCGGCGATGCCTGCCGCGGACCACCGGGTCGCCCCCGACGCGAGGGACAGCGCCCGCACCTCCCGCGGCCCGGCCGCCACGAGAGTGCGGCCGTCGGGACTGGTCCCGACGGCCGTCACCTGCGGCATGCCACGCGGTACGACGACCCGTTTCGGGCGCTCGGGATCCACCACGTCCCACGTCTGCGTCGCGGAGCGGCCGACCGTCACCAGCGACCGGCCGTCCGGCGTGAAGGTCAGCGCGACCGCGCGGCCGTCGGACCCCAGCCGCCCGCCGCTGACGAGCCACCAGTGCTCGCCGGGGAGCGCACCGGCCTCCTCCGGCGCCACCTGCTGCCACGGCGTCGGCAGCACCTCCTGCACGGCGGCGGCGGTCAGACAGGCCAGGGCGACGAGCCAGGCGGTGAGCAGCCCGGGGAGCCGGCGCCCCCGGGACGCGGGCAGGTGCGCCCACGGACGGTGCGGGAACCTCGCCTGCGGCGGAACCGTCGTCGCCGGCAGTGCCCGCGCCCCCAGTGCCGCCACCAGCCGGGCCCCCGGGCGCTCGTGCGGAACCGGCTGCTCTTCGGGTGGGCTCGCGGCCAGCGCCAGCACCAGACGACCGAGCAGGCTGTCAGCTCGCAGCATTGGACCCCCTCGGCCGCGAGAGCGTCTCGGCGTCCTCGCCCGCCTGCCGGGCGATGGGCAGCGGGGGATCGGCGGGCTGGCCGGCACCCGGGCCGGCGAGCGGGATCGACTGGAAGAACTTCGCCACGACCAGCGGGGTCGTCACTCCGACGGCGAACGCGGCGGTGGCGTTCGGCAGCTGCCCCGAGTTCCCCAGCGCCGCGGTCAGGCCGAAGCCGGCGAACAGCCGCAGCCCGATCGCCACCAGCATCACCGGGCGGTCGGCGCGGTTGCGCCACGGCCAGCGCCAGCGGCTGCGCGGACCGGACGGACGCATCAGCGCGGAGAGGTTGAGCGCTTCGGCGACACTGCTGCCGAGCAGTCCCCACAGCGCCGGGTACAGGTCGATCACGACCATAATAGTAGCGGAGGGTGACTATATAACCGCTCTACGTGACGGCCGTGCCGGTGGCCGGGTCCGGCTCAGCACTCGATGATGTTCACCGCGAGCCCGCCGCGCGCGGTCTCCTTGTACTTCACGCTCATGTCCGCGCCGGTGTCCTTCATCGTCTTGATGACCTTGTCCAGGGACACCTTGTGCGAGCCGTCGCCGCGCATCGCCATCTTCGCGGCCGTGACCGCCTTCACCGCGGCCATGCCATTGCGCTCGATGCACGGAATCTGCACCAGCCCGCCCACGGGGTCGCAGGTCAGGCCGAGATTGTGCTCCATGCCGATCTCGGCCGCGTTCTCCACCTGCTCGGGGGAGCCGCCGAGCACCTCGGCGAGGGCGCCCGCGGCCATGGAGCAGGCGGAGCCGACCTCGCCCTGGCAGCCGACCTCGGCGCCGGAGATGGACGCGTTCTCCTTGAAGAGCATGCCGATCGCGCCGGCGGCCAGCAGGAAGCGGACCACGCCGTCCTCGTCGGCACCCGGGACGAAGTTGATGTAGTAGTGCAGGACCGCCGGGATGATGCCGGCCGCGCCGTTGGTGGGGGCCGTGACGACCCGGCCGCCGGCCGCGTTCTCCTCGTTCACCGCCATCGCGTAGAGCGTGATCCACTCCATGGCGTGCGCCAGCGGGTCGCCCTCGGCGCGCAGCTGGCGGGCCGAGACGGCCGCGCGGCGGCGGACCTTCAGACCGCCGGGCAGGATGCCCTCGCGGGACATGCCGCGCCCCACGCACTCGCGCATCACCCGCCAGATCTCCAGCAGGCCCGCCCGGATCTCCTCCTCGGTGCGCCAGGCCCGCTCGTTCTCCAGCATCAGGGAGGAGATCGACAGGCCGGTCTCCTTGGTCAGGCGCAGCAGCTCGTCGCCCGTGCGGAAGGGGTACTTCAGGACCGTGTCGTCCAGCACGATGCGGTCCGCGCCGACCGCGTCCTCGTCCACGACGAAGCCGCCGCCGACCGAGTAGTACGTCTTGGCGAGCAGTTCCGTGCCGGCCGCGTCGTAGGCCCGGACGGTCATGCCGTTGGCGTGGTAGGGCAGGGCCTTGCGGCGGTGCAGGACCAGGTCGTCGTCGAAGGAGAACGCGATCTCGTGCTCGCCGAGGACGTTCAGCCGTCCCGTCCGCTTGATCGCCTCCACCCGCTCGTCGGCCGTCTCCACGTCCACCGTGCGCGGCGAGGCACCCTCCAGGCCGAGCAGCACCGCCTTGGGCGTGCCGTGGCCGTGACCGGTCGCGCCGAGCGAGCCGTACAGCTCGCAGCGCAGGGACGCGACGGAGCCGAGCAGCTCCTCGTTGCGCAGCCGGCGGGCGAACATGCGCGCCGCGCGCATCGGGCCGACCGTGTGGGAGCTGGACGGGCCGATGCCGATCGAGAACAGGTCGAAGACCGAGATGGCCACGGATGACTCCTCAATACGGGGGTGGTGCAAAGGGGTGGTGCTCAGGGGGGCGGTCGGTCGGGGGCGCGGGCACCGCGCACGCCGGTACTCCCAGTGTGCGCGGTGCTCCGCGAAAGGTGACCTACTTGTTCAGACCCGGGTACAGCGGGTGCTTGTCGGCGAGCGCCTTCACGCGCGCCTTCAGGGCCTCGGCGTCGTAGGACGGCTTCAGCGTCTCGGCGATCACGTCGGCGACCTCGGTGAAGTCCTCGGCCGTGAAGCCGCGGGTCGCCAGGGCGGGCGTGCCGATGCGCAGGCCCGAGGTGACCATCGGCGGGCGCGGGTCGTTCGGGACCGCGTTGCGGTTGACCGTGATGCCGACCTCGTGGAGCCGGTCCTCGGCCTGCTGCCCGTCCAGCTCGGACTCGCGCAGGTCGACCAGGATCAGGTGCACGTCGGTGCCGCCCGACAGGACGTTCACGCCGGCCTCGCGGGCGTCCGGCGCGGTCAGCCGCTCGGCGAGGATGCGGGCGCCGTCGACCGTACGGCGCTGGCGCTCCTTGAAGTCCTCGCCCGCGGCGACCTTGAAGGAGACCGCCTTGGCCGCGATCACGTGCTCCAGGGGGCCGCCCTGGAAGCCCGGGAAGACGGACGAGTTCAGCTTCTTCGCGAAGTCCTTCTTGGCGAGGATGATGCCGCCGCGCGGTCCGCCGAGGGTCTTGTGGGTCGTGGAGGTGACCACGTCCGCGTGCTCGACCGGGTTCGGGTGCAGACCGGCCGCGACCAGGCCGGCGAAGTGGGCCATGTCGACCCACAGGTACGCCTCGACCTCGTCGGCGATCCGGCGGAACTCGGCGAAGTCCAGCTGCCGCGGGTACGCCGACCAGCCCGCGATGATCACCTTGGGGCGGTGCTCCTTGGCGAGCTTCTCGACCTCGGCCATGTCGACCAGGCCGGTCTCCTCGTCCACGTGGTACGCGACCACGTCGAACTGCTTGCCGGAGAAGTTCAGCCGCATCCCGTGGGTCAGGTGGCCGCCGTGCGCCAGGTCCAGGCCGAGGATGGTGTCCCCGGGCTTGGCGAGGGCGAACAGGGCCGCCTGGTTCGCGGAGGCGCCGGAGTGGGGCTGCACGTTGGCGTACTCGGCGCCGAACAGCTCCTTGACCCGGTCGATGGCGATCTGCTCGGCGACGTCGACGTGCTCGCAGCCGCCGTAGTAGCGCCGGCCGGGGTAGCCCTCGGCGTACTTGTTGGTGAGGACCGAACCCTGGGCCTCCATCACCGCGAGCGGCGCGAAGTTCTCGGAGGCGATCATCTCCAGGGTCGACTGCTGGCGGTGCAGCTCGGCGTCGACGGTGGCGGCGATCTCCGGGTCCAGCTCGTGCAGGGACGTGTTCAGAACAGTCATACGGCTACGACTCCTCAGCCGGCGGTGAAGGCGGTGTACTCGTCGGCGGTGAGCAGCTCGGCGGGCTCCTCCGTGACGCGTACCTTGAACAGCCAGCCGCCCTCGAAGGGCGCGGAGTTCACCAGCGACGGGTCGTTGACGACGTCCTCGTTGACCTCGGTGACCACACCGGTGACCGGCGAGTACAGGTCGGAGACCGACTTGGTCGACTCCAGCTCACCGCAGGTCTCGCCCGCGGACACCGTGGAGTCGAGGTCGGGGAGCTGGACGAACACGACATCGCCGAGCGCGTTGGCCGCGTGCTCCGTGATGCCGACCGTCGAGACGCCGTCCTCGGCGACCGACAGCCACTCGTGCTCCTTGCTGTAGCGCAGCTGCTGGGGGTTGCTCATGGCCTGAATTCTCCTGTACACGCGGGAGTGCTGATGACGGGGGGACTACGGAAACCGCTGGTGAGCGGGCGAATGTGCGCAGGGTCACGCACCGGCCACGGGGCCGGTGCCGTGCGGGCGCACGGCGCGTCCGCGCTCGGTCTTTACTTCTGGCGCTTGTAGAACGGCAGCGCCACGACCTGGTACGGCTCGTGGTTGCCGCGGATGTCGACGCCGACGCCCCCGGCGCCCGGCGCGGCGTGCGCGGCGTCGACGTAGGCCATGGCGATCGGCTTGCCCAGGGTGGGGGAGGGGGCGCCGGAGGTGACCTCGCCGATCACCGCGCCGCCGGCGACGACGGCGTATCCCGCGCGCGGCACCCGGCGGCCCTCGGCGACCAGGCCGACGAGGACCCGCGGAGGCTCGGCGGCGGACCGCTCGGCGGCCTGCGTGAGCGCCTCGCGCCCGACGAAGTCCCCTTCCTTCTCGAACTTGACCACACGGCCGAGCCCGGCGTCGAAGGGGGTGAGGGAGGTGGTCAGCTCGTGCCCGTACAGCGGCATGCCCGCCTCCAGACGCAGCGTGTCCCGGCAGGACAGCCCGCACGGGACCAGGCCGACGCCCTCGCCGGCCTCGGTCAGCGCCTGCCACAGCGCCACCGCGTGCTCCGGCTTCACGAACAGCTCGAAGCCGTCCTCGCCGGTGTAGCCGGTGCGGGCGATCAGCGCCGGGACGCCGGCGACCGTGCCGGGCAGACCGGCGTAGTACTTCAGGCCGTCCAGGTCGGCGTCGGTGAGCGACTTCAGGATGCCGGGGGACTCCGGGCCCTGCACGGCGATCAGCGCGTACGCGTCCCGGTCGTCGCGCACCTCGGCGTTGAACCCGGCGGACCGCTCCGTCAGCGCGTCCAGCACCACCTGGGCGTTGGAGGCGTTGGCCACGACCATGTACTCGGTCTCGGCCAGCCGGTAGACGATCAGGTCGTCCAGGATGCCGCCGTCGGCCTGGCAGATCATGGTGTAGCGGGCCCGGCCGACGCCGACGGAGGCGATGTTGCCGACGAGGGCGAAGTTCAGCAGGGCGGCGGCCTCGGCACCGGTGACGGTGATCTCGCCCATGTGGGAGAGGTCGAAGAGACCGGCCCTGGTGCGCACGGCGACGTGCTCGTCGCGCTCGGAGCCGTAGCGCAGCGGCATGTCCCAGCCGGCGAAGTCGGTCATCGTCGCACCGAGCGAGCGATGCAGCGCGTCCAGCGCGGTGTGACGGAGTTCGGTACTGCTCATCGGACGGTCGTCTCCCAGGGCAACAGGGATGGGGCGAGGAACGTTCCTCCCCATCTGTCATCGGAACCTGAGAGGTTCGCCACGACCGCCACGGGGACGATCACGGCTTGCACCTTGGGTGGGGCCACCGGCGCGGCGGCCCGCTTTTCAGATGTGCCTCGCCCGCGCGGTAACGGTGCCTGAGAGATTCAAGGGAGGGACTTGCTCCTTCGGCGCCCCGGGCGGCCCGTGGGGCCTGGGGACTCTCCCGCGCGGATTCAAACGGCCGGTATGCAGTTGGCGCGCACATCATTGCACGCCGCACTCCGCCCATCCAGAGCCAGCTCTTTGTGACCGAGCTGTGGCAGTACGCGCACGCGGCGCCGACCCTTGCCCATTACCTTCTCTTTACATACAACGGGCATGGGGATGACCGAGCCCACAGGGGAGGACGATCACGGTGAACAGGACCTCGGCCTACGCCACCAACGCCGGCCTCGCGATGCCGGAACAGCCCTCCGCCGCCGCTCACGAGCGCTGCGCCGCCCGTCCCGCGCCGGTCGTCCGCGATCTGCGCGACCGCGCGGGCCGCAGCCCGCACGCCCTCCTCTTCGGCCCCCGCGACCTGGTGGTGATCACCGGTCTGCCCGGCAGCGGCAAGTCGACCCTCATGCACCGCGCGGTCACCGGCCACCGCATCGACTCCCAGGACACCCGCGACCACTTCGACGCCCGGGTCGCCCGCCGCCTGCCCTACGCGCTCTACCGCCCCCTGGTCCGCCTCGCCCACTACGCCGGACTGCGCCGGGCCCTGCGCACCGGCGAGGGAGTCGTCGTGCACGACTGCGGCACCCAGGCCTGGGTGCGCGCCTGGCTGGCCCGCGAGGCCCGGCGGCGCGGCGGCACCCTGCATCTGCTCCTCCTCGACGTCACCCCCGGCACGGCCCGGCAGGGCCAGCGCGAGCGCGGCCGGGGCGTCTCCCGCTACGCCTTCCGCCGCCACCGCCGTACGACCGCCCGCCTGCTGCGCGCGGTGGAGAAGGGCGAACTGCCCGCGGGCTGCGGCGCGGCGGTGCTGCTCGACCGGGACGCGGCGGACGTCCTGAACCGCATCGGCTTCACTCGGTGAGGCGCTGTCACCGCCACCCGCTAGCCTTCTTGGTCACAGCAGCGGTTACCAGCAGGCGGTAGGCAGATGGACTTCCCGGCGGACTTTCCCGCGGACTTCCCGGCACAGGCACACCCCCATCCGCACGGCGGTTGGCCCGGCAACGAGCTGGAGGAGGTGCTGTCGGCCTCCCTCGGCGTCCCCTCGGCGGGCGGCCGGATCGTCGAGGTCCTCGGCCGGAGCTTCCTGTGGATCCCGCTGCCCGGCGGCGGCGGCCCGGACAGCGGCCCGCTGGACCTGCCGACGCTGGACGTCGACGGCCAGGCGTACGTCCCGGTGTTCAGCTCCGAGGAGCAGCTGCGCCAGGTGACCGGCTCCCACATGTCGTTCACCATCGCCCCGGCGGTCGAGTTCGCCCGCGGCCTGCCCCCGCAGGTCGGCATCGCCGTCAACCCCGACGGCGTGGTCGGCATCCCCCTCCCGCCCGAGGCCGTGGCCGAACTGTGCCGCACGGGCCGCACCCCGCTCGACGGCCCCAGCAGCGGCGGCCGGGTCCGGCTCTTCGAGCCCGACTGGCAGGACGACCCGGTCGACTTCCTCTCCGCCGCCTCCGCCGAGTTCGCCGAGACCGGCGTGGTCCTCACCGCCCGCCGCTGCCTGGCCGCCGTCGAGACCGCCGACCCGGTGATGTTCGTCGGCGTCGAACTCTCCCAGTGGGAAGGCGACCTGCGCGCCCTCCCCCTGGCGGCCCTGGGCCGCGCCCTCGGCAAAGTCCCGGTCAAGTGGCCGGTCAACCTCGTCCTCCTGGACGTGACCGACGACCCGGTGGCCGGCTGGCTGAAGTCGAACGTCCGGCCCTTCTATCAGAGCGGTCTCTAGATCCGTCCCTCGGCGCGGGCACCGGATCCGGCCGGCGGCGGACCGGCCGGAAGGGGCGCGGGCGACCGCGCGAGAACCCACCGCCTCCCGCACCCGCGCGCGATCCAGAGGTCCCGGGCTCCTGGGCGCATAAGCTGTCTCCCGACACGGGGCACTGATGAGAAGGGCCGGTACGACAGGTGAGCGCGAGCCACAGCGGCAGCGTCGAGCACATGCTGCGCCAGGTCACGCCCGGACGCTACGACGCCTACGAGGCATTGCTGCGCGCCCTCGCCACCCCCTCCTCCGGCCAGATCTGGATGTTCCTGTGGCACGGCCAGGCCGGCTCCCCGGACGCCCAGTACGGGGACATGGAGGTGGACGGCTCCCACTACGCCCCCTGCGTGACCTCCGCCCAGGAACTGTCCGCCAGCGGCTGGAACCGTTCCTACGAAGTGGTCGACGGCCTGGACGTGGCCCGCACCCTCTATCCGGACCACTACGGCCTCTGGCTCAACCCGCACGCCCCGGGCGGCGGTGTCGGCATCCCCTGGCTCGATCTGCGCCGGATCGCCACCGGTCTGGACCGGCAGCCCGCCGGCCCGCTCCGCCTCTCGGAGCCCGGCGTCGAGATCCCGCAGTTCTACGCCCTGCTCGCGCAGAACGCGCACCGCACGCCCGCGCTGCGCTCGCTGCGCCGCGCCTGGGTGCAGCCCGCGCTCGGGGCGCCGTATCTCGCCATCGGCCTGGACGTGTACGAGACCTCGCCCGCCGCCGTCGACTCGGTGCGCGCGATGATGCAGCAGTCCGTGGGCGCGGTCCCGGAGGGACTGCCGGTGTCGACGGTCGCGATGACCGACGACCACGACCCGGTGGTGATGTGGATGCGGGCAAACGCGCGCCCCTTCTACGACCGCGAGGCCCACGTCCCCGCGCCCCAGCCCCAGCTCCAGGCCCCGCCGCAGGCACCGGCCGGCGGCTACGGCTATCCGCCGGTGCGCGGCGGCTACTGAGCAACCCCGCCCGTCGGCGGGCTTTTTGGGCCGGAGCGCAGAATTTACGTGGCCGACACATTTCTGCGCGCGTAGATGACGACCGAACGTCCCGAACCGCGCAGATTTGCCGTTCTGTCCCAACTGGACCGTGTCCGGGGGCCGTTACCCACTGTTCGGATAACGGAATCCCCTGAACTGCATCACGGTTGCGCATACTTTCGCCGTCAGCTCTGGCGGGTGATCGCGACGACGCTGAAGACTCGCGACTCAGACATGAGGTCGAGACCTCATGATCGATGGCAAGTCGACAAAGCCGCAATCCGCGGCAGGCGCAGGCCGGTCACCACCGGCGAGAGGGGTCGCTCACCGTGACCGCACCGATCGAGACCACCGGGGCGGCAGCCGAGGCACAGCCGGAGGCTGTGCTGGAGGGTGCCGGTAAGGGGCAGATCGAGGGTCGTTCCCTGGGCCAGATCGCCTGGACCCGGTTCAAGAAGGACAAGGCCGCCGTCGCGGGCGGCGTCATCGTGATCCTGCTGATCCTCCTCGCCGTCCTCTCGCGCCCCCTCCAGTCCATGCTCGGACTCGACCCCAACGCCTTCAACCAGGACCTGATCACCCCGGACACCTCGCTGCCCAAGGGCAGTTGGGGCGGCATGAGCGCGGACCACCCGCTCGGCGTGGACCCGAAGTTCGGCCGGGACATCGCCACCCGCATCCTGGAGGGCTCCTGGGTGTCGCTGGTGGTGGCCTTCGGCGCCACGATCCTGTCCAACGTGATCGGCGCGATCATGGGCGTCGTGGCCGGCTACTACGGCGGGCGGGTCGACTCGATCATCAGCCGGCTGATGGACACGTTCCTGGCCTTCCCCCTCCTGCTGTTCGCCATCTCCATCTCCGCCACCCTCCAGGGCGGCGCCTTCGGCCTCAACGGCCTGCCGCTCCACCTGAGCGTGCTGATCTTCGTCATCGGCTTCTTCAACTGGCCGTACCTGGGCCGGATCGTGCGCGGCCAGACCCTCGCCCTGCGCGAGCGCGAGTTCGTGGACGCGTCGCGCGGCATGGGTGCCAAGGCGCCGTACATCCTGTTCCGGGAGCTGATGCCGAACCTGGTGGGCCCGATCATCGTGTACTCGACGCTGCTCATCCCGACGAACATCCTCTTCGAGGCGTCCCTGAGCTTCCTCGGTGTCGGCATCCAGCCCCCGCAGGCGTCCTGGGGCGGCATGCTCCGCGAGGCGGTCACCTACTACCAGGTCGACCCCCAGTACATGATCGTCCCCGGCCTCGCCATCTTCATCACCGTCCTGGCGTTCAACCTGCTCGGCGACGGTCTCCGCGATGCTCTCGACCCGCGCAGCCGCTGACACCGGCCGCGGAGAGCCCGAAAAGTTTCCGACAATGGAGGGGAAAGCGCCCATCATGCGAAGGTCAGCGCTGGCCGCGATCGCGGCCATCGGCACTGCCAGCCTGTTTGTTGCTGGTTGCAGCAAGGCCGATGACAACAAGAACGAGAACGGCACCAAGTCGGCCGGGGCCAACGCCGCGACCAAGGGCGTCGTCAACGCGTCGGACAAGAAGGGCGGCACGGTCACCTACGAGCTGTCCGACGTCCCGGACTCGTTCGACCCGGGCAACACGTACTACGCCTACATGTACAACCTCAGCCGGCTGTGGGCCCGCCCGCTGATGACCTTCCAGCCCGGCGCCGGCGAAGAGGGCAACACCCTCGTCCCGGACCTCGCGGCGGGCAAGGGCGTCCCGAGCGACGGCGGCAAGACCTGGACGTACAAGCTGCGTTCGGGCCTGAAGTACGAGGACGGCTCGCCGATCACCTCGAAGGACGTCAAGTACGCCGTCGAGCGCTCCAACTTCGCGCGTGACGTGCTCTCCCTCGGCCCGAACTACTTCCAGCAGTTCATGGCCGACGGCGACAAGTACAAGGGCCCCTACAAGGACAAGAGCGCCAAGGGCCTGTCCTCCATCCAGACGCCGGACGACAACACGGTCGTCTTCCACCTGAAGCAGGCCTTCCAGGAGTTCGACTACCTGGTCGCGGCCCCGCAGACGGCCCCGGTGCCGAAGGCGAAGGACACGGGCGTCGACTACGTCAAGCACATCGTGTCCTCGGGCTCCTACAAGTTCCAGAGCTACGAGGACGGCAAGCAGGCCGTGCTCGTGCGCAACGAGAACTGGGACGCCAAGACCGACCCGCTGCGCAAGCAGCTGCCGGACAAGATCGTCGTCAAGCTGAAGGTCAACCCGGAGACCATCGACCAGGACGTCATGGCCGGCAAGGCCATCGACCTGGCCGGTACCGGTGTCCAGGCGGCGACGCAGGCCCAGGTGCTCACCGACACCGCCAAGAAGGCGAACACGGACAACACCTACGGTGGCCGTCTCGTCTACATGGCGATCAACACCACGGTCGCGCCGTTCGACAAGGTCGAGTGCCGCAAGGCCGTGCAGTACGCCGTCGACAAGGTCTCGGTGCAGACCGCCGAGGGCGGCCCGATCCGCGGTGACATCGCCTCCACCGTCCTGCCGCCGGACATCCCGGGCTACGCCAAGTCCGACGTCTACGCCACCAAGGACAACAAGGGTGACGTCGCCAAGGCCAAGGAGCAGCTGAAGGCCTGCGGCAAGTCGTCGATCTCGACGAACATCTCGGCCCGCTCCGACCGTCCGCAGGAGATCGACGCGGCCACGGCGATCATCAACTCGCTCAAGAAGGTCGGCATCAACGCCAGCCTCAAGCAGTTCCCGTCCGGTAAGTACTTCACCGACTACGCGGGCGTGCCGAAGTTCACCAAGAAGCAGAACATCGGCCTGGAGATGATGCAGTGGGGTGCCGACTGGCCCTCCGGCTACGGCTTCCTCCAGCAGATCCTGAACGGCAAGGCGATCAGCCAGTCCGGTAACACCAACCTGTCGCAGTACGACAACAAGGACGTCAACGCTCTGCTGGGCAAGGCGATCGGCACTCAGGACACCACCGAGCGCAACAGCCTCTACACGCAGATCGACAAGAAGACCATGGACGACGCCGTCCTGGTCCCGCTGACCTACTTCAAGGTCCTGCTGGGCCGCCCGACGACCTACACCAACCTGGTTTCCACGGCGGCCTTCAGCGGTCAGTACGACTACCTCAACATCGGCGTCGCGTCGAAGTAGCAGCCCCGGAAGGCAGGTGAAGGCATTGGTGCCCGCGGGCTTCGCGGCCCGCGGGCACCAGCGCCGGTCCCCGTGATCTCGTACATCCTCCGCCGGACGTTCGCGGCAGTGATCCTGCTGCTGGTCGTCTCCGCGGTCACCTTCGCCATCTTCTTCCTGCTGCCACGGCTTGCCGGCCAGACAGCGGACCAGCTGGCGCAGCAGTACATCGGCAAGAGCCCGTCGAAGGCGGACATCGCCGCTGTCAAGCACAACCTCGGTCTGGACCAGCCTGTCTACGTCCAGTACTGGCACTTCATCAAGGGGATCGTGGCAGGCTCCACCTACGACCTCGGCCCCACCACGGTGCACTGCGATGCACCCTGCTTCGGCTACTCCTTCAAGAACCACCAGGCAGTGTGGCCGGAGCTGACCTCCCGCCTTCCGATCACCCTGTCGCTCGCCGCGGGCGCCGCCGTGCTGTGGCTGGTCTCGGGTGTGGTCGCCGGTGTCATCTCGGCGCTGAAGCCGCGCTCGGCCGTCGACCGCGCCTTCATGGGCGTCGCGCTCACCGGTGTATCCCTGCCCATGTTCTTCACGGGCAACCTGGCGATCCTGCTCTTCAGGTACAAGTGGCCGATCTTCGGCAGCGACTACGTGCCGCTCACGGAGAACCCCTCGCAGTGGGCCAACACCCTCATCCCCGCGTGGTGTTCGCTCGCCCTGCTGTACTCCGCCATCTACGCCCGGCTCACCCGCTCGGGCATGCTGGAGACGATGAACGAGGACTTCATCCGCACGGCCCGCGCCAAGGGTCTGCGGGAGGGCACCGTCATCACCCGGCACGGACTGCGCGCCGCCCTCACCCCGATCATCACCGTCTTCGGCATGGACATCGGTCTGCTGCTCGGCGGTGCCGTGATCACGGAGTCGGTGTTCTCGCTGCCCGGCATCGGCCAGTACGCGGTACAGGGCATCACCGACAACGACCTGCCCAAGATCCTCGGTGTGACCCTGCTCGCCGCCTTCTTCGTCGTCTTCGCAAATCTCGTGGTGGACGTGCTCTACGCCGCCGCCGACCCGCGGGTGAGGCTCTCGTGACCGAACTCTCCAAGACCGGAGCCGCGGTGGGCGAGCCCACCGCCACCGCCGGCAAGGCGCCCGAGGCCTTCCTTGAGGTCCGCGACCTCAAGGTGCACTTCCCGACCGACGACGGTGTGGTCAAGTCCGTCGACGGGCTCAGCTTCTCGCTGGAGAAGGGCCGGACCCTCGCCATCGTCGGCGAGTCCGGCTCCGGCAAGTCGGTGACCTCCCAGGCCATCATGGGCCTGCACCGGCTCGGCACCCGCGGCAAGAACGTGCGGATGTCCGGCGAGATCTGGCTGGACGGCCAGGAACTGGTCTCCGCCTCCCCGGACGAGGTGCGCAAGCTCCGCGGCCGGGAGATGGCGATGATCTTCCAGGACCCGCTGTCCGCGATGCACCCCTACTACAAGGTCGGCGACCAGATCGTCGAGGCGTACCGGGTGCACCACAAGGTCAGCAAGAAGGTCGCCCGCGCCCGCGCCATCGAGATGCTCGACCGTGTCGGCATCCCCGAGCCCGCCAAGCGCGCCGACGGCTACCCGCACGAGTTCTCCGGCGGTATGCGCCAGCGCGCCATGATCGCCATGGCGCTGGTGAACAACCCCGAGCTGCTCATCGCGGACGAGCCGACCACCGCCCTCGACGTCACCGTCCAGGCGCAGATCCTCGACCTGATCCGGGACCTCCAGAAGGAGTTCGGCTCCGCGGTCATCATGATCACGCACGACCTCGGCGTGGTCGCCGAGATCGCCGACGACGTCCTCGTGATGTACGGCGGCCGGTGCGTGGAGCGCGGCGCGGCCGGCGAGGTCTTCGAGCAGCCGCAGCACCCCTACACCTGGGGTCTGCTCGGCTCGATGCCCCGCATCGACCGCGAGACCTCCGAACGGCTCATCCCGGTCAAGGGCTCCCCGCCGAGCCTCATCAACGTCCCCTCGGGCTGCGCCTTCCACCCGCGCTGCCCGTACGCGGACATCCCCAAGGGGAACGTCACCCGCACGGTGCGCCCCGAGCTGGAGCAGGTGAGCACCGGGCACTGGTCCGCCTGCCACCTCTCGGCCGAGGACCGCCAGCGGATCTGGACCGAAGAGATTGCGCCGAAGCTGTGAGTGAGACCAAGAAGACGGACACCGTCGCCGAGGCCGCGGTCCCGGCGCAGGCCTCGGCCCCCGAAGAGCGTGACGTGCTGCTCAAGGTCGAGGGTCTGACCAAGCACTTCCCGATCAAGAAGGGCCTCCTGCAGCGCCAGGTCGGCGCCGTGAAGGCCGTCGACGGCATCGACTTCGAGGTGCGCAAGGGCGAGACCCTGGGCGTGGTCGGCGAGTCGGGCTGCGGCAAGTCGACCATGGGCCGGGTCATCACCCGTCTCCAGGACCCGACCGGCGGAAAGATCACCTTCGAGGGCCGGGACATCTCGCGGCTCAGCTCCGGGCAGATGCGTCCGCTGCGCCGCGACATCCAGATGATCTTCCAGGACCCCTACGGCTCCCTGAACCCCCGGCACACCATCGGCTCGATCGTCTCGGCGCCCTTCCGGCTCCAGGGCGTGGAGCCCGAGGGCGGGGTGAAGAAGGAGGTCCAGCGGCTCCTCGAACTGGTCGGTCTCAGCCCCGAGCACTACAACCGCTACCCGCACGAGTTCTCCGGCGGTCAGCGCCAGCGCATCGGCATCGCCCGCGCGCTCGCCCTGAAGCCGAAGCTGGTCGTCGCGGACGAGCCGGTCTCCGCGCTGGACGTGTCGATCCAGGCGCAGGTCGTCAACCTCATGGACGACCTCCAGCAGGAGCTGGGCCTGACCTACGTCATCATCGCGCACGACCTGTCGGTCGTCCGGCACGTCTCGGACCGCATCGCGGTGATGTACCTCGGCAAGATCGTGGAACTCGCCGACCGCACCTCGCTCTACGAGGCGCCGATGCACCCGTACACCAAGGCGCTGATGTCGGCGGTGCCGGTGCCGGACACCAAGCGCCGTGGCCAGAAGAGCGAGCGCATCCTGCTCCGCGGCGACGTGCCCTCGCCGATCGCCCCGCCGTCCGGCTGCCGGTTCCACACCCGGTGCTGGAAGGCGACGCAGATCTGCAAGACCACCGAGCCGCCGCTGCTGGAGCTGAGGCCCGGTCAGCGCGTGGCCTGCCACCACCCTGAGAACTTCGCCGACCAGGCGCCGCAGGACACGGTTCTGCTCTCGGCGGCGAAGGAGGCGTCGGAGCTGGTGCCCGCGGCCGCCGGCGGCTCGGCCGGCAAGGAGCCGGCGTCGGAGAAGACGGCGGCAGCGGAGACGGCGGAAGCGGAGACGGCGAAGGAGACGGCGGCGGAGGAGCCGGCGTCGGACGAGGCCAAGGCCCCCGCGGCCGAGGCTGCCGAGTCGCCGGAGGCTGCCGAGACCGCCGGGGTGGCGGAGAACGCCGAGGCCGAGGAGACCGCCGAGGCGTCGGAGACCACTGAAGCCTCGGAGACCGCTGAAGCCTCGGAGGCCGCTGAGGACGCGGAGACCGCTGAGGCGTCGGAGGCCGCTGAGGACGGGGAGGCCGCTCAGGCGGCGGAGACCGCCGAGGCGTCCGAGACCGCCGAGGCTCCTGAAGCGGCCGAGGCCGCCGAAGCGGTGGAGACTCCCGGGAAGAAGACCGGCCCCGGCGCGAAGACCTCGCCCGAGCCCGGTGCCCGGCCGTCGAAGGACAAGTAGACATGACGGCCGAATAACGTCATGTACATGTAGGACGGGAGAGCGCAGAGTCGTCCGTGCCGGTCGATCGACCGGCACATGCTCGAAAGGGACGACTCATGGCACTCTCCCGTTCGGCACGTCTGGGGACCCTCGCCACCGCGGCGGCCTCCTTCCTGGTCGTCGCGGCCTCCTCCGCCCCCACCCCCGGCGCGCCCGGCATCGGCGACCCCTACTTCCCGGGGCTCGGCAACGGCGGCTTCGACGCCCGCCACTACGACCTGGACATCGGTTACGCCCCGGACACCGGCCGCCTGGACGGACGTACCACCCTCACCGCGCGTGCCACCGAGAACCTCTCCTCCTTCGACCTGGACCTCCAGAAGCTGGAGATCACGCGGGTCGAGGTCGACGGCAGCCGGGCCGAGTTCACCCGGGACGGCGACGAGGTCACCGTCACCCCGCGCCGCACGCTCCGCCGGGGCCGCGACTTCACCGTCTCCGTCACCTACGGCGGCATCCCCGAAGCCCTCGGCGGGCCCGTCGTGTTCGGCTCCGCGTACGGCTGGATGAAGACCGCCGACGGCGTCTTCGTCGCCTGCGAGCCCAACGCCGCCTCCACCTGGTTCCCGTCCAGCGACCACCCCGCCGACAAGGCCACCTACGACATCCGGATCAAGGCGCCGGAGGGTCTGACCGCCGTCTCCAACGGCCGGCTCGTGTCGACGTACGACCGGCACGGCTCGACGTACACGCACTGGCGGGAGAGCCGGCCGATGGCCACCTACCTGGCCACCGCCACCATCGGGAAGTTCGACGTGCGCACCGGCCGCACCCCGGGCGGCACCCCGGTCTACGTCGCCGTCGACCCCGTGCTGAAGGACAGCAGCACCGTCGACGTGTACGCCGTCACCGCCGCCGCCACCGACTACTGGTCGCAGGTCTTCGGGCCCTATCCCTTCGAGGAGACCGGCGCGATCGTGGACGACATGCCCGAGGCCGGGTTCTCCCTGGAGGTGCAGAGCAAGCCCGCCTACTCGGCCGTGCGCAACGAGTCGACCATCGTGCACGAGCTGGCCCACCAGTGGTTCGGCGACTCGGTCAGCGTGGCGCGGTGGAAGGACACCTGGCTCAACGAGGGTTTCGCCACCTACGCCCAGTGGCTGTGGGCCGAGCACCAGGGCACCCGCTCCGCCCACGACGCCTTCCTCGCGGGCTACGGCTCCCGGCCCGCCGGCTCCGCCTTCTGGCAGATCAAGGTGGCCGACCCGCAGCGCGACACGATGTTCGCCTCCGCCGTCTACCAGCGCGGCGCGATGACGCTCCAGGCCCTGCGCGAGCGGATCGGCGACACCGCCTTCTTCAGGCTGCTGCCGGCCTGGACGAAACTGCACCGGTACGGCAACGCCGGCACCGCCGACTTCGTCCGCCTCGCCGAGCGGGTCAGCGGGCTTCAGCTGGACGAATTCTTCGACACCTGGCTGTTCACCACAGGGAAGCCCACCCTGTGAGCCTGGCTTTGTAAGGTTCACACCTCCTGACAGGTGAGAATGTCAGGGTGCAGCTCCAGCAACTCTTCAGTCCCTCCGTCCAGCACACGCTCGACGTCATCGGCATCTTCGTGTTCGCGATCTCCGGCGCGCTCCTGGCCGTCCGGAAGAACTTCGACGTCTTCGGTATCGCCGTGCTCGCCGAGGTGACCGCGCTGGGCGGTGGACTGTTCCGCGATCTGGTCATCGGAGCCGTGCCCCCGGCCGCCTTCACGGACCTGGGGTACTTCCTCACCCCGCTGCTCGCCACGCTCGTCGTGTTCTTCCTGCATCCGCACGTGGAGCGGATCCAGACGGGGGTGCTCGTCTTCGACGCGGCCGGCCTCGGCCTGTTCTGTGTCAGCGGTACGACGAAGGCGTACAGCTACGGCCTCGGCCTGACCGCGTCGGCGACACTCGGCCTCGCCACCGCCGTGGGCGGTGGTGTGCTGCGGGACGTGCTGGCCAACGAGGTGCCCTCGCTGCTGCGCTGGGACCGCGACCTGTACGCGGTCCCCGCGATCGTCGGCGCCACGATGGTCGTGCTGTGCATCCGCTATGCCGCGCTGACCCCGTTCACCAGCGGGCTCGCGGTCGTCACGGCCTTCGTGCTGCGGCTGCTCGCGATGCGGTACCACTGGCGAGCGCCGCGTGCATGGAACCGCCGGTCGACGGTGACCGAGGAGTAGTCCCGGCCACGGACGTGTCCCGCCCCTTGGCGCGGCTCTGGCCCATCTGGAGGGTCAGCCAGCGGAAGACGGTGTCGACCTGGGGGTGCCACAGCGCCATGGTGTGACCGCCGGCACTGCGCGGCAGGAACACCACGCGCACGGTGGTGGGCGCCTTGGCGACGGACTCCAGGGCCATGCCCGCCTGGTAGCCGTCGCCGGACTCGCCGGAGAGGTACAGCGCGACCGGGGGCGGTACGGCGGCCTTCCGCAGCAGCAGGTAGGGGTTGTTCGCGGCGCGCAGGGCGGGGGTCTGGGCGGCGAGGGAGTTGCGTTCGCCGATCGGGTCGTTGTAGCCGGACATGCTCACCGCGGCCCGGTACCGGTCGGGGTGGGCCACGGCCAGCTTGACCGCGCAGTGCGCGCCCGCCGAGTACCCGGCCACCGCCCAGCCCCGGGGGGCCGGCTGGGCCCGGAAGTTGTCCATGACCATCTTCGGCACGTCGACGCTGAGCCAGCTGTCGGCGTTGACCTGGCCCGCGATGTTGGCGCAGCCGGTGTCCACGCCGGCCAGCAGGTTGGTGCGCGGGGCGACCAGGATGAACGGCGCGACCTCGCCGCTCCGCATCAGCGGCAGCAGTTGTTCGGGCGTCCTCATCGACCCGAACCAGGCCTTCGCGGAACCGGGATAGCCCGGCAGCAGCTCCACCACCGGGAACTTCTTGTGCCGGTAGGCCGGGTCGTCGTACTGCGGCGGCAGCCAGACGTATACCTCGGCGTTCACGCCGGAGACCCGGCCCGTGAGCTGGGTGACGCGTACGGGACCGGCCGCGCGCATGCCGGGCCCGTCGGCGGCCGTGAAGGTCTGCTTCACCCTGGGCAGCCGCTTGACCGCGATACCGCCGGTTCCGTCCCGCCCCAGATCGGCGGCCTGCTGGACGTGGTTGCCGGTGCCGAGCAGGTCGGCCCAGTTGTCGTACAGGTTGTTCTGGTTGTTGACCAGCAGGAAGACCAGCGTGACCGCCGTGCCCTGGGCGAACAGCAGCATGACCACCCGGGCCGCGGCGCGCAGGGGCCGGGGCCCGCGCAACCGCGACCACAGGACGAGCGGCAGTATGAGGGCGACCACGGACAGCAGGACGGTCGTGTAGAGGAACGGAGTCCCGGTGAGGCTCATGTCCCCATAGAGGGTGATCGGCCGCCCGGGGTTGTGGACGTGTCCTGACACTTACCGAGAAATTGCCGGATCCTCACCCGGAGGCCGGAGGCCGGAGGCCCGAGACCGGAGGCCGGAGGCCGAACGCCACGGGCCGGGCGGGGCCGGAGTCCGGCGCCGGGGGGCGCCATCCGCCCGTCCCTCAAAAAGCTACCGCTTAGTAATTTTCTGCTGTACGGTTCCCCCATGCCAGAAGCAGCCTCCGCCCCCTCCCCGACGCGGGCCCTGATCGGTGACAGCGAGTTCGACCGCGACACCGCGGTCACCCGGCGCGAGCCCGGCGTCTACGACATCGACCTCTCGGCCGGCTGGACCATCATCAGCGCCGTCAACGGGGGCTATCTGCTGGCCGTGCTCGGCCGGGCCCTCGCGGACACCCTCCCGCACCCGGACCCCTTCTCCGTCTCCGCGTACTACCTGACCGCCTCCCAGCCCGGCCCGGCGGTCATCCGCACCGAGACCGTGCGCACCGGCCGGACCCTCTCCACCGGCCAGGCCTCGCTCTTCCAGTACGACGCCGAGGGCAACGAGGTCGAACGCATCCGCGTCCTCGCCTCCTACGGCGACCTCGCCACCCTCCCCGACGACGTCCGCACGACCGCCGCCCCGCCCTCGATCCCGCCGCTGGAGCAGTGCTTCGGCCCCGAGGACGGGCCCGCCCCGGTCGACGGCAGCTCCGCCATCGCCGACCGGCTGATGCTCAAGCTGGACCCCGCCACCCTCGGCTGGGCGCTCGGCGCGCCCTCCGGCAAGGGTGAGATGCGCGCCTGGTTCGGCCTCGCCGACGGCCGCGACGCCGACCCGCTCTCGCTGCTCCTCGCCGTGGACGCCCTGCCGCCCACCGCCTTCGAGATCGGCTTGAAGGGCTGGGTGCCGACGGTGGAACTCACCGTCCACGTCCGCCACCGCCCGGCCCCCGGCCCGCTGCGGGTGTCGATCACCACCCGCAACCTGGCCGGCGGCTTCCTGGAGGAGGACGCCGAGGTCTGGGACAGCGAGGACCGCCTGGTCGCCCAGTCCCGTCAGCTGGCCCGGGTCAGGCTCGGCTGAGCGGGGCGCGGCCGAGCCAGGCCGCCAGCCTGTCGTAGGCGCCGGCTCCTTCGGGGGCCGGCACCGGCGCGTCGAAGGGGCGGCCTTCGCGCGGCCCGTCGGGCAGAGCCCGCCGGGCGGTGGCGAGCGAGAACTCGGCCAGCTCCGGGTCGAGCGGGAGCGGACGGCCCACCGCCTCCGACAGGTCCCAGGTGTGCGCCACGATCTCCATCACGAACGCCGACAGGGCGACCCGCCCCGGCATCTCGCCCCACGGCACGCGCACCGTCGACGCCAGCCGTTCGTCGCTCTCCCAGGCCTTCACGGCCAGCTCCCGGCTCTCGTCGTAGGCATCGGCCCAGCCGTCGTCGGGGACGTCGGACGCGAACAGGGGCAGGGACCGCCCCTCGTCGCTCTCGCCGACGACGGCGATCCGGCGGGTGCCGGCGACGACGTGGCTCAGCAGGGCGCGCACGTCGTACTCGGCGCAGGGCGTGGGCGCGGCCAGCTGCTCGGGACGCACGGTCCGGACGAGCCGGGCCGCCTGGGCCGTGGCGCGGGCGTACAGCGGACGGGGATCGGTGGACATGAGGGGCCTTCCTTCGGGTGGATGCTCGCAGGGAGAGTCCCCCGGATACCTGCCAGTTGCTGTCAGGTATTGCTCCGTCCGCCCGCACGGCGGGATCCTGGCCCGGTGAAGTCCGGCCGGCTGCTGTCGATCCTGCTGCTCCTGCAGACCCGGGGCCGTGTCCCCGCGCCCGAACTCGCGGACCGGCTGGAGGTGTCGGTCCGCACCATCTACCGGGACGTCGAGGCGCTGTCCGCCGCCGGGGTCCCGGTGTACGCCGAGCGCGGCCGGCACGGCGGCATCGAACTCCTCGCCGGATTCCGCACCGACGTCACCGGGCTGACCGCCGACGAGTCCCGGGCCCTGTTCATCCTGGCCGCCCAGGGCGCGCACGCCGCGCTCGGCCTCGACGCGGCCCTCGGCTCGGCCCTGCGCAAGGTGATGGCCGCGCTGCCGGCCCCGCACCGGCCGGCCGCCGAGGTGACGAGCCGCCGCATCCTGGTCGACGCCACCCGCTGGAAGACCGGCCCGCAGCAGGCCGTGGACCTGGAGGTGCTCCAGGACGCGGTGTTCTCCGACCGGCGCCTCGGGCTGCGCTACCGGCACAGCGGGGACCGGGAACCGCGGACGTACACCGTGGACCCGTACGGCCTCGTCGCCAAGGCGGGCGTCTGGTACCTGGTCGCCGACCGGCGCGGCCGGCCGCGGTTGTTCCGGGCCGACCGGGTGCACTCGGCCCGCCTGCTGGACGAGCCCGTACGGCGCCGCCCCGGGGTCGAACTGAACGACGCCTGGGAGGTGTTGCGCCGGCGGGTGGAGGAGCGGGACGACGAGATCGAGGTCACCGTGCGGGTGCGGCGCGATCTGCTCGACCTGTTCCGGCGGATGGCAGCCGCGCAGCTGACGGAACCGCCCGACGACGGCGGCGAGAGCGAGTGGGTCCGCGCGCGGCTGGCCTATCCCACGCTCCGGGCGGTGCGCCAGCTCCTCGCGTTCTCCGAACGGGTGGAGGTCCTGGACCCGCCCGAGGCGCGCGCGGAGCTGCTGACGGCGGCCCGCTCCGTCGCGGCCCTGTATCGGGGCGAGGGTTCCGCCGGCGACGGGCCGGCGGGCACCCGGCAGGGCTGACCGGCGGCCCGCGTACCCCCGCTCAGTCGAGCCAGTGGTTGCGGCCGATGGTGATGAGCCGCAGCTGGCGGGTGGCGAGCTGCGTCACCCGCTCCCGCTCGTCCTCCGGGGCCTCCAGCGCCTCCAGGAACAGGGAGGCGGTGATGAGCATCTGGTCGACGTAGAGGTGCGCGAGCATCAGCACGTCGTCCTCGCTCCAGCCCTCGGCCTCCGGGTCCTTGGCCAGCTCGGTTTGCACCTCCTGGGCGAACCGGGCGAGTTGCTCCCGGATGGCCTCGCGCACCGGCTGGACCCCGCCATGTCGCTCGCGGGCGATAAACCGGACATGTGCGGGGTACGCGTCCACGTGATGGGAGATCAGTTCGATGGCGCGCGTGATGCGTTCCTCGCTGTCACCCGTCGTGGACACCGTCGTCCGCACCATCGGATGCAGGCTGCCCAGCGCCTCGTCGACCAGGGCCACGCCGAGGTCGGCGGTGGAGCGGAAGTGCCGGTAGAAGGCGGTCGGGGCCACCCCGACCGCCCGGGTGACCTCGCGCAGGCCCAGGCTGCTCAGGCTCTGCTCCTCCAGCAGGGCGAGCGCCGCGTCGAGGAACGCCTGCCGGGTCTTCTGTTTCTGGGCCTGCCGGATGCCGAGGGTGTGACTCATGTCATCCAGTTAACAACTGTTCTCCGGAATTTTAAAGCCGTCGGACGCGCTAGACTCTAAGTCAGTGAACAACTGTTACTACAACTGTTCACCGAAATTTCACACCGGCTGAACACGAGGCATATCGGAGGGGGGATCTCATCCCATGCTGTTCCTCGTCGCCGCACTCATGCTGCTCGGAGTCGTGCTGGGCACCGTCGCCCACGCACCGCTCGCCGTCACCGCCGTCCTGGCCGCCGTCATCGCCGTCTGGCTCGGTGTCTTCGCGCTCCGCGAGCGCCACGGCCGCCGCCGCCACACCTCGGCCAGCTGACCGCCGCACCGGACTTCAGGAGCTGAGCACCATGCAACTCACCGCACCGGCCACCGGCCGCACCGACACCCGTCCCCGCGCCCGCGACGCCGACGGCATGGCCGTCGCGTCCTTCATCCTCGGCCTCCTCGGCCTGCTCGTCCTCAACCTCTTCCTCGGACCGATCGCCATCGTGCTGGCCGTGGTCGCCCTCTGGCGCGGCACGACCCGCCGGGGCCGCGCCTGCCTCGGCCTGACCCTGGGCATCGCCGACCTGGTGGTCCTGGCGACGGCGATGGAGATCTCGAACACGGTCTCCTGGAGCCTGTGACCAGCGGCTCGACCGGGCGCCCCGAGGACGACGGGGCAGCCGCCGGCACCGCCGGGCACCGCGCCGGCGAGCCCGGGTGCGACCGAGGCGGGTGCGGGACCGAAGCCCGCGACGGGCGCGCCGTAGAATCGGCGTCACCATGGCTTACCTCGACCACGCCGCCACGACCCCGATGCTCCCGGAGGCGGCGGAGGCGCTGACCGCCCAGCTGAGCATCACCGGCAACGCGTCCTCCCTGCACGCCTCCGGCCGCCGGGCCCGCCGCACGGTCGAGGAATCCCGGGAGACCCTCGCCGAGGCACTGGGCGCCCGCCCCAGCGAGATCGTCTTCACCTCGGGCGGCACCGAGGCCGACAACCTGGCCGTCAAGGGCCTGTACTGGTCCCGCCGCGACGCCGACCCGGCCCGCACCCGTGTCCTGGCCAGTCCCGTCGAGCACCACGCCGTGCTGGACGCCGTGCACTGGCTCGGCGAGCACGAGGGCGCCACCGTCGAGTACCTTCCCGTCGACTCCTACGGCCGTGTCCACCCCGAGGCGCTGCGCGAGGCCATCGCCCGCAACCCCGACGACGTCGCCCTGGCCACCGTGATGTGGGCCAACAACGAGATCGGCACCGTCCTGCCGGTCCGTGAACTGGCCGCCGCGGCGGCCGAGTTCGACGTCCCGCTGCATGCCGACGCGGTCCAGGCCTTCGGTCAGGTGCCGGTCGACTTCGAGGCCTCGGGCCTGGCCGCGATGACGGTGTCGGGCCACAAGATCGGCGGCCCGTACGGCATCGGCGCCCTCGTCCTCGGCCGCGAGTACACCCCCGTCCCCGTCCTGCACGGCGGGGGGCAGGAGCGGCACGTCCGCTCCGGCACGCTCGACGTCCCGGCCGTCGCCTCCTTCGCCGTCGCCGGCCGGCTCGCCGCCGAACAGCGCGCGTGGTTCGCCCGCGAGATCGGCGCCCTGCGCGATCAGCTGGTCGACGCCGTGCGCGGCGCCGTGCCGGACGCGATCCTCGGCGGCGACCCGGCGCCCGGGGGCCGGCTCCCGGCCAACGCCCACTTCACGTTCCCCGGCTGTGAGGGCGACTCCCTGCTGCTCCTGCTGGACGCCCAGGGCATCGAGTGCTCCACCGGCTCCGCCTGCACCGCGGGCGTCGCCCAGCCCAGCCATGTCCTCCTCGCCACCGGCACCGACCCGGACCTGGCCCGCGGCACCCTGCGCTTCTCCCTCGGCCACACCTCCACCGAGGCCGACGTGGAGGCCGTCGCCAAGGCGATCGGCCCGGCGGTGGAACGGGCCCGGGCGGCCGGGCTCACCTAGGGCCTGTCCGACAATTCGCGTCGTCGCCCGAAGCGCGGCAGACGGGAATTGTCAGACAGGCCCTACTGGGCGACGCCGTTCGGATCAGGCCGGTCCGGACGAAGCCCCCGGGGCTCCGGTGCGGGCGGCGCGGACCAGCCGCAGATACCGCTCCCAGTCCCAGAACCGGCCCGGATCCGTGTGGTCCGTCCCCGGCACCTCCACATGCCCGATGATGTGCTCCCGGTCCACGGGTATGCCGTAGCGCCCGCAGATCGCCGCCGTCAGCCGGGCCGAGGCCGCGTACATGGCGTCCGTGAAGGAGGAGGACTCCTCCACGAAGCCCTCGTGCTCGATGCCGACACTGCGTTCGTTGTACTCCCGGTTGCCCGCGTGGAAGGCCACGTCCAGCTCCCGGATCAGCTGGGTGATCCGCCCGTCCTCGCGCACGATGTAGTGCGCCGCCGCCCCGTGCGCCGGGTCCTGGAACACCTTCACCGCCGACGCGTAGCCGCCCTGCGTGACATGGATGACGACCCGGTCGATCCGGTAGTCGTCCGGCCGGTCCGCCGTCCGGTAGTTCGCGGAGGAGGCCGCCACCCAGCGCGCGCCCCGGAAGTCCACCGCGCCCGCCACCCGCGCCTTCTCCACCCCCGGCAGCCGCCACCACAGGTGGGCCAGCTCCTCGCGGGCCAGCACGGCCGTGCCCACCGTGGCCGCCAGGCCGCCGACGAGCAGCGCCCGCCGCCCCAGCCGCCGGTCCCCGTCCTTCGCCGCCGATTCCGTCGTCGCCCCCATGTGGTCGTCAACGGATATCCGGCGGACCAGGTTCCCACGCCCCCGTACCCTGGAAGGGTTATGACTGACACCCCGCAGCGCACCCGCCCCCTCCGCGTCCTCGCCGCCATGTCCGGCGGGGTCGACTCCGCCGTCGCCGCCGCACGCGCCGCGGAAGCCGGCCATGACGTCACCGGCGTCCACCTCGCGCTCTCCGCGAACCCGCAGTCCTTCCGAACCGGCGCGCGGGGCTGTTGCACCATCGAGGACTCGCGCGACGCCCGCCGCGCGGCCGACGTCATCGGCATCCCGTTCTACGTCTGGGACCTCGCCGACCGCTTCCGCGAGGACGTCGTCGAGGACTTCGTCGCCGAGTACGAGGCCGGCCGCACCCCGAACCCGTGCCTGCGCTGCAACGAGAAGATCAAGTTCGCCGCGCTGCTGGACAAGGCGCTGGCCCTCGGCTTCGACGCCGTCTGCACCGGCCACTACGCCAAGGTGATCGTGAACGAGGACGGCTCCCGCGAGCTGCACCGCGCCTCCGACATGGCCAAGGACCAGTCGTACGTCCTCGGCGTGCTGGACGAGAAGCAGCTCGCGCACGCGATGTTCCCGCTCGGCGACACGGTCACCACCAAGGACGAGATCCGCGCGGAGGCCGAGCGCCGGGGCCTCGCCGTCGCGAAGAAGCCCGACTCGCACGACATCTGCTTCATCGCCGACGGCGACACCCAGGGCTTCCTCGCCCGGCGGCTCGGCAAGGCCGAGGGCGACATCGTGGACGAGTCCGGCGCCCGGCTGGGCACCCACGAGGGCGCGTACGGCTTCACCGTCGGCCAGCGCAAGGGGCTCAGGATCGGCACCCCGGCCCCCGACGGCAAGCCCCGCTACGTCCTCGACATCTCCCCGGTCACCAACACGGTCACCGTCGGCCCGGCCGCCGCCCTGGACGTCACCGCGCTCACCGCGATCAAGCCCCGCTGGTGCGGCGCCGCCCCCACGGGGCCCGGCACCTACACGGCCCAGCTGCGCGCCCACGGCGGCGAGACGGAGGTGACCGCCGAACCGGTCGACGGCGAGCTGCGCGTGACGTTCGCCGAGCCGGTCCGCGGCGTGGCCCCCGGCCAGGCGATCGTGCTGTACGCGGGCACGCGCGTGGTGGGCTCGGCGACGATCGCGTCCACCACGCGCGCGACGGCGTCGGTCTGAGGCGCCGGGCGCGGCGGCGGACCGGGCGGCCGGGCGCGCCCGGGGGCTTTCCGCCGGACCGGGCCGGACCGGGCCGTGGCGGGCGTCGCGGACCCGGGCTGATCCGGACGACGCACCCCTAGCCCGCGAAGAACTCCGCCAGCACCGGCCCCAGCACACCGGGCTCCACCATGTGCGTCTGGCCCTCCAGGACCCGGTACGTGCCCCGGGGCGCGGTCTGCGCGATCTTCCGGGACGCCGTGCGCATCCACTGCGGACTCGCGCCGCCGGCCACCGACAGCACGGGCACGGCGATCGCGGCGACCCGGTCGCGGGGGAGCAGGCCGTCGCCCATCACCGCGTCGTCGTGGGCGAGGCTGGGGGCGACGGCCTCCATGCCGGCCCACATCGGCGACTGGCGGGCGCCCCGGATCATCTCCTCGCCCAGGCCCGTCAGCCGCAGGAACAGCTCCACCGCGTCCCCGCGCCGGCCCTCGGAGAGCGCCTTGCCCAGCTGCTCCTTGTAGACGGCCTCCCGCGCGGCGCCGCCCTCCAGGTGGTCGGCGTACGGCACCTCGTACACCGCCGCCCCCGAGACCGGCAGCCCGCTCGCCGCCGCGTGCAGGACCAGCGCGCCGCCCGAGGAGACGCCGAACAGGGCCGCCTCGCCGCCCACGGCGTCGATCAGCGCGGCCAGGTCCTCGACCTCGCGGTCGACCGCGTACGGCGCCGTGTCGCCGCTCCCGCCGCGGCCCCGGCGGTCGTAGACGACGGCCGTGCAGCGGTCCGCGAGGCGCTGCGCCAGGGGCGCCACCGTGCCGCCGGTGGACATCGCGCCGCTCACCAGAATCACCGTGGGGCCCTGGCCGATCACTTCGTACGCGAGGGAGGTGCCGTCGCGGGAAGTCGTCATCTTGTCCATGTCCGTGCAGACTGCCGCACGGCACGGCGCTCGTCGGTCACGACACGGCGGTGCCGGCACGGCTCATGAGGCGTCGGTGTCGTAGAAGCAGTAGTGGTCCTTGATCTCGGCCACCGCGGGCTCGGGGTCCGGGTAGGCCCAGACGAGGTCGGGCGCGTCCGGCAGCGACCAGTAGGACGCCGTGCCCTTGAAGGGGCAGACGGTGTGCGTGCCGGAGGGCGCCAGCAGATCGAGGCGCACGTCCTCGGCGGGGATGTAGTACCGCACCGGACAGCCCGTCTCGTGCAGTTCCAGGGGACGGTCGGTCTCCGCGAGCACCTGGTCGCCGTGCACCACGCGCACGTGCCGCTCGCTCTTGTGGATCGTGATCGTGTGTCCTTGGGTCATACCGGTTCAGCGCCCCGGGGTCCGCGCTTCTTCCCGTCCGGCGCGGTGACCGTACGGTAGAGGCCATGAACATCTGCGTCTTCCTCTCCGCCGCCGACCTCGACGAGCGTTACACGCGTCCCACGCGCGAGTTCGCGGAACTGATCGGCAAGGCCGGCCACACCCTGGTCTGGGGCGGTTCCGACGTCGGCCTGATGAAGGTGGTCGCCGACGGTGTGCACGAGGCGGGCGGCAGGCTGCTGGGCGTCTCGGTGGAGTTCCTGGCGAACAAGGCGCGGCCCGGCGCCGACGAGATGGTCATCGCGGCCGACCTCGCCGAACGCAAGAAGCTGCTGCTGGAGAAGGCCGACGCCGTGGTGATCATGGTGGGCGGCACCGGCACGCTGGACGAGGCCACCGAGATCCTGGAGCTGAAGAAGCACGGCCGCACCGAGAAGCCGGTCGTGCTGCTCAACACCGCGGGCTTCTACGACGGCCTGCACCAGCAGTTCCTCCGCATGGAGGCCGAGGGCTTCCTGCCCCGTCCGCTGGCCGAGCTGGTCCACTTCGCGGACGAGCCGGCCGGCGCGCTGGCCCACCTGGAGGAGCAGCTCGCCGGCGACTGATGCGAGCATGGCGGGCATGGCTACTCATGTGATCACCGGGGCCGGTTCCGGTATCGGCGCGGCCGTGGCCCGCCGGCTGCACGCGCGCGGGGACGAACTCGTGCTGCACGCCCGCGACGCGGGCCGGGCGAAGGAACTGGCGGCCGAGTTCCCCGGCGCGCGCACCCTGGTCGGCGACCTCGCGGACCCGGGCAGGCTGTCCTGGGCCTTCTCCCACCAGACGCTCCCGGACCGGGTGGACTCCCTGCTGCACATCGCCGGAGTCGTCGACCTCGGCGAGGTCGGCGACCTGACCCCGAAGGCCTGGCGCCACCAGCTCGACGTCAACCTCGTCGCCCCCGCCGAACTGACCCGGCACTTCCTGCCGCAGCTGCGGGCGGCCCGCGGCCATGTGATCTTCGTCAACTCCGGCGCCGGCCTGAGCGCCAACGCCGGCTGGTCCGCGTACGCCGCCTCCAAGCACGGCCTGAAGGCCCTCGCCGACTCCCTGCGCCAGGAGGAGCACGCGAACGGCGTCCGCGTCACCTCCGTCTACCCCGGCCGCACCGCCAGCCCCATGCAGATCAAGGTCCACCAGCAGGAGGGCAAGGAGTACGACGCCGCGAAGTGGATCGACGCGGAGTCGGTCGCCACGACGATCCTGATGGCTCTGGACCTGCCGAGGGACGCCGAGGTCAACGACCTGACGGTGCGGCCGGGGCGATGACCGGGGCCGGGAGGTTCCGTAGGCTTCCCGGGTGAGCGAAAACAGCCAGTTCAGGTTCGCCGGTGCCACCGGTGTCGGGTCGCTGCCCGGCGGGGACGCCCGCGAGGCCGCCAAGACCGCCACGGGGTCCTTCGAGGACTTCCCCTTCCTGCCGGAGCTGCCCGCGCGCGGGCCGGGCGCCGACATGATCGGCCGTACCGCCGGGATGCTGGTCGAGTTGTACGCGCGCGTGGAGCCCAGCGGCTGGCGGCTCGGCGACCGGCCGGGCCGGGACACCAAGCGGGCGCGGTCCTGGCTGGGCGAGGACCTGGACGCCCTGGAGGAGTTCACCCAGGACTACCAGGGCGATCTGAAGGTGCAGGCGGTCGGGCCGTGGACGCTGGCCGCCGCTCTGGAGCTGAGGAACGGCGAGGCCGCCCTGTCCGACCCCGGCGCCTGCCGGGACCTCGCCGGCTCGCTCGCCGAGGGACTGCGGCTGCACCTCGCCGAGGTGCGGCGCCGCGTCCCCGGCGCCCGGCTCGTCCTCCAGCTCGACGAGCCGTCCCTCACCGCCGTGCTGCGCGGCCGGGTCCGCAGCGCCAGCGGCTACCGCACGCACCGCGCCGTCGACCGGCAGCTCGTGGAGGCCACGCTCCGGGACGTCGTCGCGGCGCACGACGGCGGGCCCGTGGTCGTCCACTCCTGTGCGCCGGACGTGCCGTTCGCCCTGCTGCGGCGGGCCGGCGCGGCGGCCGTCTCCTTCGACTTCGCGCTTCTCACCGAGCGTGACGACGACACGATCGGCGAGGCCGTCGAGGCCGGCACGCGGCTGTTCGCCGGTGTCGTGCCGGGCACGGACGGCCCGTTGTCAGACCCTGCCGGTAGCGTCATGGGTGTCAGGACGCTGTGGCGCAGGCTGGGCCTGCATCCGGGGCTGCTCGCGGAGGCGGTCACGGTCACCCCGGCGTGCGGTCTGGCGGGCGCTTCCCCCGCCTACGCACGGCAGGCGCTCGCCCACTGCGTCCAGGCGGCGAGATCCCTCGCGGACAACCCAGAGTAACGGGAGGACAACACGGTGGCCGGCGACAAGCAGGCGGAGACGACGGCGGTGCCCGCCGAGGCCCGCGACAAGCACGCGCAGCTGGCGGAGCAGGTCGAGGAGCACCGCTTCCGGTACTACGTGAAGGACGCGCCGGTCGTCAGCGACGCGGAGTTCGACACGCTCCTGAAGTCCCTGGAGGCACTGGAGGAGCAGTATCCGGAGCTGCGCACCCCGGACTCGCCGACCCAGAAGGTCGCGGGGTCCTACGAGACGGAGTTCACGGCGGTCGAGCACCGCCAGCGGATGCTGTCGCTGGACAACACCTTCAACGACGACGAGCTGGCCGCCTGGGCCGACCGCATCGCCAGGGAACTGGGCGACCAGGCGTACCACTTCCTGTGCGAGCTGAAGGTGGACGGCCTCGCGGTCAACCTCACCTACGAGAACGGGCGCCTCACCCGTGCGGCGACCCGCGGCGACGGCCGCACCGGCGAGGACATCACGCCGAACGTCCGCACCATCGCGGAGATCCCGGACCGCCTCACGGGCGACGAGGTGCCCGGCCTGGTGGAGATCCGCGGCGAGGTCTACTTCCCGATGGAGAAGTTCCTGGAGCTGAACGAGCGGCTGGTCGCGGCCGGCGACAAGCCGTTCGCCAACCCGCGCAACGCCGCAGCCGGTTCGCTGCGCCAGAAGGACCCGCGGGTCACCGCCACCCGCCCGCTGCACATGGTCGTCCACGGCATCGGCGCCCTGGAGGGCTACACGGGCATGACCCGCCTCTCCCAGGCGTACGACCTGCTGAAGACCTGGGGGCTGCCCACGTCCCGGCACAACCGCGTGGTCGACGGCCTCGACGGCGTACGCGAGTTCATCGCGCACTACGGCGAGAACCGCCACTCCGTGGAGCACGAGATCGACGGTGTCGTGGTGAAGCTGGACGAGATCCGCCTCCAGGGGCGGCTCGGCTCCACCGCGCGGGCCCCCCGCTGGGCGATCGCCTACAAGTACGCGCCGGAAGAGGTCAACACCAAGCTCGTCGACATCAAGGTGGGCGTCGGCCGCACGGGCCGCGTCACGCCGTACGCCCAGGTCGAACCGGTCACCGTGGCGGGCAGCGAGGTGGAGTTCGCCACCCTGCACAACCAGGAGGTCGTCAAGGCCAAGGGCGTCCTCATCGGCGACACCGTCGTCATCCGCAAGGCCGGTGACGTCATCCCGGAGATCCTCGGCCCCGTGGTCGACCTGCGCGACGGCGACGAGCGCGAGTTCGTGATGCCGAGCGAGTGCCCCGAGTGCGGCACGGCGCTGCGGCCCATGAAGGAGGGCGACATCGACCTCCGCTGCCCCAACGCCCGCACCTGCCCGGCCCAGTTGCGCGAGCGCGTCTCGTACCTGGCGGGCCGGGAGTGCCTGGACATCGAGAACTTCGGCGCGGTGGCCGCCGCCGCGCTCACCCGCCCGCTGGAGCCGGCCGAACCCCCGCTGGTGGACGAGGGCGACCTGTTCGACCTGACGGTGGAGAAGCTGCTCCCCATCAAGGCGTATGTCCTCGACCCCGACAGCGGCCTGCCCAAGCGCGATCCCAAGACCGGCGAGGAGAAGGTCGTCACGGTCTTCGCCAACCAGAAGGGCGAGCCGAAGAAGAACACCCTCGCGCTGCTGGCGAACGTCGAGGCGGCCAAGTCCCGTCCGCTCGCCCGCTTCCTGAACGGACTGTCGATCCGGCACGTGGGGCCGGTGGCCGCGCAGGCCCTCGCGCGCGAGTTCCGCTCCGTCGACCGCATCGAACAGGCCACCGAGGAGGAGCTGGCGGCCACCGACGGCGTCGGCCCCATCATCGCCGCCGCGCTCAAGGAATGGTTCGCCGAGGACTGGCACCGCGAGATCGTCCGCAAGTGGAAGGCCGCGGGAGTCCCGCTGGAGGAGGCGTCTACCGGGGAGGACGAGGGGCCGCGCCCGCTGGAGGGGCTCACGGTCGTCGTCACCGGCACGCTGGAGAACTTCACCCGGGACGGCGCCAAGGACGCCTTGCAGAGCCGGGGCGCGAAAGTGACCGGTTCGGTTTCGAAAAAGACCTCGTTCGTCGTAGTGGGTGAAAATCCCGGATCGAAGTACGACAAGGCCATGCAATTGAAGGTTCCTGTCCTGAACGAGGACGGTTTCGCCGTCCTCCTGGAGCAGGGCCCCGAAGCCGCGGCCGAAGTCGCGCTTCCGACCGGGGAGTAGCGGTTGAAGGCCACCCGATCGGCGCATATCAGTTGCATACGGGTGGCCCGGGCGCATTCGGGCAACCGTCGGAGACCGCTGCCCGTGGAAGCCTTCCGCGGCCTACTGTTGAGATGTGCGCCTGCCGTGCCCAGCTGCGGTCGGGGCATCTCCGTGCTCTCCAGAGGCGCGGGGAAGGTTTCTTCGACGCGGAGCTGCTGATGGTTGTCGGGCATCGGGCCGCGTGGCGTGGGCACCGCCGGCTGTGAGAGGGACGGGAATGGAACCGACCGAGAGCGCCGCCCCGGACTCATGGCTGCGCCTGCGCCGCCGCGCGGGCGCGTGGCGCGGGAACCGATGGACCGGGCGGGGCGACGAGGGGCGTGCGGGCACGCAGACCCGCCCGCCCGGACCGGGCGCCGCCGCCGAGGCCCGCCCCCTGCCGCTCGCCATCGAGCCCGCCCCCGTCCTGGCCGACGCCGACACCGAACGGCAGCCGTCCTGGCCGGCCCTGCCCGCGGCCCTCGTCGCCGCCGCGGGACTCACCCTGGGCACCGGCTTCTACCGCGCCTACGCCGGCCACCACGCCCTCTTCCCGGGCGGCACGGTCGGCTGGGCGCTGGCCCTGCTCACCGGCGTCATCGTCGGCCACCTCGTGATGCTGGGCCGCGCCCGCTGGTGGGGCGGCACCGGATCGGGCGCCGCCCTCACGCTCGCCGTGCTGCTGCTGTACGGCTGGGTGCCCGCCGGACTGGTCAGCCTCACCGTCGTCGTCCTCGTCGGCATCGCCCGCCGGCACCGCTGGCGGCAGGGCGTGCTGCACGGCGCGGTGGACATCCTCGGCATCGGCGTCGGCGCTCTGCTGCTCGGCGCGTTCGGCCGGGTCCCGAGCGTCGAGGAGCCCTGGCGTCCCGACAGCTGGAGCATCGCCACGGCCCCCGAGGTCGTCCTGGTCGCGGTCGCCTATCTCGCCGTCAGCCGCGGCCTGCTGTGGTACCTGCACGCCCCGCGCGGCGGCGGGGTGCCCACCGTCGCCCGGACCGCTCTGGTGAGACAGGGACTGGTGGCCGTCGCGCTGCTCGGCATCGCGCCCCTGGTGTGCGTCGTCGCCGACGCGCAGCCCATCCTGCTCCCGCTGTTCGCCATCCCGCTCATCGCGCTGGACTCCACGCTCTGGATGGCCCGCGCCCGCGCCGAGGAGCAGCTGCGCGATCCGCTGACCGGGCTGCCCAACCGGCAGTGGCTGCTGGAGCGGATCTGGACCGCCCTGGACGACGCCGAGCGCATCGGGGCCCGCTCCGCGCTCATGCTGATCGACCTCGACCGTTTCCGGTCGGTGAACGACACGCTCGGTCATCTGGCCGGTGACCGGCTGCTGCTCCAGATCGCCGACCGGCTGCGGCTCGCCCTGCCGCGCGGTGCCGAGGCCGCCCGGCTCGGCGGCGACGAGTTCGCCGTCTTACTGCCCGTCGCCGACTCCACCACGTCGGCCACGCGCGTCGCCCGCGGCCTCGTCACCGCCCTCAGCTCCCCGCTCGACCTGGACGGGCTCACCCTGGTCCTGGAGGCCAGCGCGGGCGTCGCCGTCTTCCCCGATCACGCGCTCGACGCCGAGGGCCTGCTGCGCCGCGCCGACGTCGCGATGTACCAGGCGAAGAGGGACCGCACGGGCGTCGAGGTCTACGAGTCCAAGCGGGACTCCAACACCCCGGACCGCCTGGGCCTGCTGGGCGACCTGCGCCGGGCGCTGGACGCGCACGAGGTGCAGCTGCACTACCAGCCCAAGGTCCGCTTCGACGGCCAGGTCGCCGGCCTGGAGGCGCTGGTGCGCTGGGTGCACCCCGAGCGCGGGAAGGTTCCGCCCGACGAGTTCATAGCGATAGCCGAGTCCTCGGGGCTGATGCCCCACCTCACCGAGTACGTGCTGGAGACGGCGCTCGGCCAGGTCGCCCGGTGGCGCGCGCAGGGCCTGCGGGTGCCGGTCGCCGTCAACGTCTCCCCGCGCGACGTCCACACGCCCGGCTTCGCCGGCTCCGTCGCCGCCCGGCTGGCCCGGCACGGGGTCCCGGCCGGGGCGCTCCAGCTGGAGATAACGGAACACGTGCTGCTGGAGGACCCGCAGCGGGCCGCCGACACCCTCGCCGGGCTCACCGGGCACGGCGTGAAGATGTCCCTCGACGACTTCGGCACCGGGTACTCGTCCCTGGTGCACCTGCGGCGGCTGCCGGTCAGCGAGCTGAAGATCGACCGTTCCTTCGTGGCCCGGCTGGCGGTCGACGCCGAGGACGCCGAGATCGTGCGCTGCACCGTCGACCTCGCCCATTCGCTGGGCCTCCTCGTCGTCGCCGAGGGCGTGGAGGACGACGAGACCTGGGAGCGGCTGCGGGACCTTGGCTGCGACGCGGTCCAGGGGTGGCTGGTGGCCGCGGCGATGCCGCCGGACGAGACGACCGCGTGGCTGCGGGCGCGGGGCTCCCGAGGATGGCAGCGGCCGCGCGCCGCGCTGCCCGCCGCCGAGTAGCCACCCCGCCGGCGCGCCCACGGCACGGCCGCGTGCCCCGGCGACGCCCGCGCCCACCTGTCGGCCAAGGGGCTCAGGGACGGCACCTTCGGGCTGACCGGCCTCGCCCCGCCCGCCTTCGCCGGTGCCCGCGCCGAGGCCTGGTTCATGGTCTGCGTGGCACTCGTACCGTGCGCCGACACTCTGGTAGTCCTGCGGAACGGTGGCGCGAGAGCCGTGGCCTTCGGGATCCACTTCGCCACCGCGATCGTCGTACCGATCAGTGCCGGACCGCTGTTCGCGCTCTGACCGCCGGCCGAGGGGGATGTGCCATGTCGTTGTTCGTGCCCGAGTTCGACGAGACCGTGCTGGTCCGGGACGCCGAGGCGGAGGTCGTCGGCGGCGCCCCCGTCGCCGTGAAACTGCTGGCCGACAGCAGCGCCAGCGGTGGCGCGCTGTCCACCGTGCGGGTCACCCTCGCCGAGGGCGCCGACGGCGCCCGCCCGCATGTGCACCACCACTCGGCCGAGATGTTCTTCCTGCTCGACGGCGAGGCCGAGGTCCTCTCCGGCGGCGACGTCGTCACCGCCGGGCGCGGCGACCTGGTCATCGTCCCGCCGGACCGGCCGCACGCCTTCGCCGCCGCCCCCGGCAGCACCGCCGACCTGCTCATCGTCATCACCCCCGGCGTCGAGCGCTTCGAGTACTTCCGCCATCTCCAGCGGATCCGGCTGGGCGAGGTCACCCCGGAGAGCCTGCTGGAGGTCCAGGAGCTGTACGACAACCATTTCCTGAGGAGCGAGGCGTGGGACCGCCGCCGCCGGTGAGAACGGTGCCCCGGGAAACCGTTTCACGGGCACGGGTGCCCGCCCCATAGGATTGGCCCCAAACCACACACACTCACCCCTGAGGATCGCTGCATGCCTGGCATCACGCGCGAGGAGGTCGCCCACCTCGCCCGGCTGGCGCGTCTGGAGCTCAAGCCCGAAGAACTCGATCACTTCGCCGGCCAGCTGGACGACATCATCGGCGCGGTCGCCCGCGTCAGCGAGGTCGCCGACCAAGACGTACCGCCGACCTCCCACCCGCTCCCGCTGACGAACGTCATGCGGGCGGACGAGGTCCGTCCCTCGCTCACCCCCGAGCAGGCGCTCTCCGGCGCCCCGGCCCAGGAGCAGCAGCGTTTCAAGGTGCCGCAGATCCTGGGGGAGGAGTGACCGCCATGACGGACAACACCATCATCAAGCTCACCGCCGCCGAGACCGCCGCGAGGATCGCCTCCGGCGAGCTGACGGCCGTCGAGGTGACCGAGGCCCACCTCGCGCGCATCGAAGCGGTCGACGAGAAGGTGCACGCCTTCCTCCACGTCGACCGCGAGGGCGCCCTCGCCCAGGCGCGCGCCGTGGACGAGAAGCGCGCCCGCGGCGAGAAGCTCGGCCCCCTGGCCGGCGTCCCGCTCGCGCTCAAGGACATCTTCACCACCGAGGGCGTGCCCACGACCGTCGGCTCGAAGATCCTCGAAGGCTGGATCCCGCCGTACGACGCGACGCTCACCAAGCGGCTGAAGGCCGCCGACGTCGTCATCCTCGGCAAGACCAACATGGACGAGTTCGCCATGGGCTCCTCCACCGAGAACAGCGCCTACGGCCCGACCGGCAACCCCTGGGACCTCACGAAGATCCCCGGCGGCTCCGGCGGCGGCTCCTCCGCCGCGCTCGCCTCCTTCCAGGCCCCGCTCGCCATCGGCACCGACACCGGCGGTTCCATCCGCCAGCCGGCCGCCGTCACCGGCACGGTCGGCGTGAAGCCGACGTACGGCGCGGTCTCCCGCTACGGCATGGTCGCCTTCTCCTCCTCCCTGGACCAGGGCGGCCCCTGTGCCCGCACGGTCCTCGACGCGGCCCTGCTGCACGAGGTGATCGCCGGCCACGACCCGCTGGACTCCACCTCCATCGACGCCCCGGTCCCGGCGGTCGTCGAGGCCGCCCGCAACGGCAGCGTCCGGGGCATGCGCGTCGGCGTGGTCAAGCAGTTCCGCGGCGAGGGCTACCAGGCCGGTGTCATCCAGCGCTTCGACGAGTCGGTCGAGCTGCTCAAGGAGCTGGGCGCCGAGATCGTCGAGCTGGACTGCCCGTCCTTCGACCTCGCCCTGTCGGCGTACTACCTGATCGCGCCGTCCGAGTGCTCCTCCAACCTCGCCCGCTTCGACGGCCTGCGCTACGGCCTGCGGACCGGCGACGACGGCACCCACTCGGCCGAAGAGGTCACCTCGCTCACCCGTGAGGCGGGCTTCGGCGCCGAGGTGAAGCGCCGCGTCATGCTCGGCACGTACGCCCTGTCGAGCGGCTACTACGACGCGTACTACGGCTCCGCGCAGAAGGTCCGCACACTCATCACGCGGGACTTCGAGAAGGCCTTCGAGCAGGTCGACGTGATCGTCTCCCCGACGACCCCGACCACCGCCTTCGCGATCGGCGAGCGCTCCGACGACCCGATGGCGATGTACCTCGCGGACCTGTGCACCATCCCGACCAACCTGGCGGGCAACGCGGCCATGTCCCTGCCCTGCGGTCTCGCCCCGGAGGACAACCTCCCGGTGGGCCTGCAGATCATCGCCCCCGCCATGAAGGACGACCGGCTGTACAAGGTCGGCGCCGCCGTCGAGGCCGCCTTCGTGGAAAAGTGGGGTCACCCGCTGCTGGAGGAGGCTCCGTCGCTGTGAGCGCACTGTCCAAGGCCAAGGGCTTCAAGAAGTCCAAGTCCGGTACGTACGTGTCCATGGCCGCCACCGCGTTCGGCGCGGTCGGTGCCATGAAGCAGATCAAGAAGGCCCGTGCCGACAACGACACGCTGAGGCTCGTCGACGCCGTCGTCACCGCCGCCGGCATCGTCACCGGCCTCGCCATCCTCTACCGCGAGCTGAAGCGGCTGGGCGACGACGACGTCCTGCTGGGCTGAGAGGGAAGTTTTCACCGTGACCACCACGACCGACCTGGTGTCGTACGAGGACGCGCTGGCGTCGTACGACCCCGTCATGGGCCTTGAGGTCCATGTCGAACTCGGCACCAAGACCAAGATGTTCTGCGGCTGTTCCACGGCGCTCGGAGCCGACCCGAACTCCCAGACCTGCCCCGTCTGCCTCGGCCTGCCCGGCGCGCTCCCGGTCGTCAACGCGACCGGCGTCGAGTCCGCGATCAAGATCGGTCTCGCGCTGAACTGCGAGATCGCCGAGTGGTGCCGCTTCGCCCGGAAGAACTACTTCTATCCGGACATGCCGAAGAACTTCCAGACCTCCCAGTACGACGAGCCGATCGCCTTCGACGGCTACCTCGACGTGCAGCTGGAGGACGGGGAGACCTTCCGCGTGGAGATCGAGCGCGCCCACATGGAGGAGGACACCGGCAAGTCGACGCACGTCGGCGGCGCCACCGGCCGTATCCACGGCGCGTCCCACTCCCTGCTGGACTACAACCGCGCCGGCATCCCGCTGATCGAGATCGTCACCAAGCCGATCGTGGGCGCCGGCGAGCGCGCCCCCGAGGTGGCCAAGGCGTACGTCCGCGAGCTGCGCGAGCTCATCCGGGCCCTCGGCGTGTCCGAGGCCCGTATGGAGATGGGCCAGATGCGCTGCGACGTGAACCTCTCGCTGATGCCCACGGGCAGCGAGAAGTTCGGCACGCGTTCCGAGACGAAGAACGTGAACTCGCTGCGCTCGGTGGAGCGCGCGGCCCGCTTCGAGATCCAGCGGCACGCGGCCGTGCTGTCCTCCGGCGGCACCATCGTCCAGGAGACCCGCCACTTCCACGAGGACACGGGGTCCACCACCTCGGGCCGCGTCAAGGAAGAGGCCGAGGACTACCGGTACTTCCCGGAGCCCGACCTGGTGCCGGTCGCGCCCTCGCGCGAGTGGGTCGAGGAGATCCGCGCGGCCCTGCCCGAGCTGCCGCTGGCCCGCCGCACCCGGCTGCTGGCCGAGTGGGGCATCTCCGCCACCGACATGCAGGCGATCCTCAACGCCGGCGCGCTGGACCCGATCGTCGCCACCATCGACGCCGGTGCCGACGCGGCCTCCGCCCGCAAGTGGTGGATGGGCGAACTGGCGCGCAGCGCCAACGAGTCCGCCAAGGCGCTGGACGAGCTGGCGATCACGCCGCAGCAGGTGGCCCGGGTCACCGAGCTGGTCGCGAAGGGTGACCTGAACGACAAGCTGGCCCGTCAGGTCATCGAGGGTGTCCTCGCGGGCGAGGGCACCCCGGACGAGGTCGTCGACAAGCGCGGTCTGAAGGTCGTCTCCGACGACTCGGCGCTGGGCACGGCGGTCGACGAGGCCATCGCCGGCAACCCGGGCATCGCGGACAAGATCCGCGGTGGCAAGGTGGCCGCGGCCGGCGCCCTGGTCGGCGCGGTCATGAAGGCCACCCGCGGTCAGGCCGACGCGGCCCGCGTCAAGGAGCTGATCCTGGAGCGGCTGGGCGTCAGCGAGGGCTGATCCCGCACTCCGTCGTACGGCCCCGGGGGCATGCCCCCGGGGCCGTACGCCTGTACGGCCACCGCGGCCGAAGGCCCCGCCCCGCGCCCGGACTTCCCGGCCGGAGGAGGTACGCTCGCGCGCCATGAGTGGACGCACCGATTCCGACACCGGCCCCGCGATAACCGAGGCCACCGAGGACCGCGAGGACGCCCAGGACCGCGAGGACAGCCAGGACCGCGAGGACAGCCAGGACCGCGAGGACGCCCAGGACCGCGAGGTCGTCCGGGGCGCCGCGGACGACGGCGAGGGTACGGAGGACGGCGAGGAGTACGTCGGGGACGCCCGGCGGGCCCGCTGGACCGCGGGCGGCACCGGAGCGCTGCTCTGCCTCGCGGGACTGGCCGCCTCCCTGATGCGGCTCACCGGCTCCGCGCCCGCCCGCGTCCCCGCCGCCTACGCCCTGGGGGCCGCCGTCTGCGCCCTCGCGGCGGTGCTCGGCGCCAAGGGCCGCACCCGCAGGGCCCTGTGGCTGCTGATCGTGGGGACGATGGTGATGGCGCTCGGGGACCAGTTCGACTGAAGTGTCCCCGGGGGCGACAGAGTTCGCCGAACTGTCCTGTGACGTCCCTCCCACTCCTGTGATCAACGCCACGAACACGGCAAACGATCACTTTTGCCTGCAAGAGTGTCCTACGAGCGCTTACGCGTCCTTTGCGGGCTGTTCAGTTCTTGGACGATGATTCCCGGTCAAAGATCCATCAATCATCCTCTGGGAGCACGTCCGTGGCAGACCTCGCGCGCTGGTGTGTCCGGCACCGCCTGATCGCCGTCCTGCTGTGGCTGCTCGCCTTCGGCGGGGTCACCGCGGGCGCAGCCCTGGCCGGTACGGCCTACTCGAACGACTACGCGGTCCCCGGCACCGAGTCCGGCCGCGCCGCCCGGCTGCTCGAAGAGGGCTTCCCCGGCCTGGGCGGGGACAGCGACACGGTGGTCTGGCACACCGTCACCGGCACGGTCCGCGCCGCCGACGTCGAGCAGACCATGACCCGCACCCTGCGCCGGATCGCCGAACTGCCCGGGGTGGCCTCGGTGTCGGGACCGTACGGCGGCCGGGGCGCCGCCCGGATCAGCGCCGACGGCCGTACGGCCTACGCCGTCGTCACCTTCGCGCGGCCAGCCGAGGACATCGCGGGCGCCGAGGCACAGGCCGTCGTGCGGACCGCCCGGGCCGCCGCGGGCGAGGGGCTCCAGGTGGAACTGGGCGGCAGCGCGATCGGGCTCACCGAGTCCCCGCGCGGGCACACCGCCGAGGTGGTCGGAGTGCTCGTCGCCGCCGTCGTGCTGTTCCTCGCCTTCGGCTCGCTCGCCGCCTCGCTGCTGCCGATCGCCACCGCGCTGGTCGGCGTCGGCACCGCGTACGCCGGCATCGGGCTGCTCGGACACGCCATGACGGTCGCCGACTTCGCGCCCATGCTCGGCATGCTGATCGGCCTCGGCGTGGGCATCGACTACGCGCTGTTCATCGTGACCAGACACCGGCGCGGCCTCAAACGCGGCCTCGGCGTCACCGAGGCCGCCGTGAGCGCCGTGGCCACCACGGGACGCGCGGTCGTGTTCGCGGGTGCGACGGTGTGCATCGCCCTGCTGGGCATGCTGACCCTGCGGCTGGGCTTTCTCGACGGGGTCGCCGTGGCCGCCTGCCTGACCGTCGTGCTCACCGTCGCCGCCTCCGTGACCCTGCTGCCCGCCCTGCTGTCGTACCTCGGCCCGCGCGCCCTCGGCCGGCGCGAGCGGCGGCGGCTCGCCGAGCACGGCCCGCGCCCCGAGCTGCCCACCGGGCTCGCCGCCCGCTGGTCGGCGCTGGTCGAACGCCACCCCAGGCTGCTCGGTGCGCTCGCCCTCGCCGTCGTGGCGGTGCTCGCCCTGCCCACCCTCTCCCTCCGCCTGGGCACGTCAGACCAGGGCAACGACCCCCGCACCGCCACCACCCGCAAGGCCTACGACCTCCTCGCCGAGGGCTTCGGACCCGGCGTGAACGGCCCGCTGACGCTGGTGACGCGCGTCGACGGCGCCGACGACGAACTCGCCCTGGACGCCCTCGGCAGCACCCTGCGCGCCACCCGCGGCGTCGCCTCCGTCACCCCGGTCACCTACGGCGCCGGCCGCGGGACCGCGTACCTCACGGTCGTCCCCGACTCCGCGCCGCAGTCGCAGGACACCAGCGAGCTGGTGGACCGGCTGCGCGGCACGGTGCTCCCGCGCGCGCAGACCGGCACCTCCCTCGACGTGCAGGTGGGCGGAGTCACCGCCGGCTACGACGACTTCGCGGATGTGATCATCGGCAAACTGCCGCCGTTCGTCGGCGCGGTCGTCGGACTCGGCTGCCTTCTGCTGCTGGTCGCCTTCCGCTCGCTCGGCATCCCGCTCAAGGCCGCCGCGATGAACATCGCCGCCGTCGCCGCCGCGTTCGGCATCGTCGTCGCCGTCTTCCAGTGGGGCTGGGGCAGCGAACCGCTCGGCCTCGGCCGCGCGGGCCCCATCGAGCCCTTCCTGCCCGTGATCATGGTCTCGGTCCTCTTCGGGCTCTCCATGGACTACCAGGTCTTCCTGGTCAGCAGGATCTACGAGGAGTGGCTGGAGACCGGCGACAACCGGCGCGCCGTCCGCGTCGGCCTCGCCGAGACCAGCCGGGTGATCAACTCCGCCGCGGTCATCATGATCTCGGTGTTCCTCGCCTTCGTGCTCAGCGGCGACCGCGTGATCGCCATGTTCGGCATCGCGCTCGCCGCCGCCGTCGCCCTCGACGCCTTCGTCCTGCGCACGCTGCTGGTACCCGCCCTGATGCACCTGCTCGGCGCCGCCAACTGGTGGCTGCCCGCCTGGCTGGAGCGTCGCCTGCCGCGCATCAGCATCGAGCCGCCCGAGTGCCGTGCCGCCCATGAGAGGCTCGGCCGGGTTCCGGTGGACGAACTGCGAAAGGAAGAACGGCACGATGTACGCGACATCGCTCGGTGACGACGGCGCCGAACTGCGCCCCCTGGAGGTCTGGCACGCCGGGGAGCTCCTCGCCAACGTGGACCGGGGACGGGAGTTCATCGGACGGCACATCGGCATGCCGGACGTGGTGTCCGATCTCGACGGCGCCCGCGCCTGGCTGAAGTCGTACGCCGACAAGCGCGGTGCCGACGCCGGCAGTGTGCACGGACTCCGGCTGGACGGAAAGCTCGTCGGCGGCCTGCTGTTCCGCGTCTGGGACACCCCGAGCGGAGTGTGCGAGGCCGGCTGCTGGCTGGAGCCGGCGGCGGCCGGGCGGGGGCTGGTCACCCGGGGCCTGAACGTGCTGCTGGACTGGGCCTTCGAGGAGCGCGGCATGCACCGGGTGGAGTGGCACGCGTCCCCGGCCAACGAGCCCAGCATCAACGTGGCCCGGCGGCTCGGCATGACCCGAGAGGGCGTGCTGCGGGAGAACTACCCGCACCGGGGGGTGCGCACCAGCACCGAGATCTGGGCGGTGCTCGCCCCCGAGTGGCGTGCGGCACGCGCGCGGGACGCGCACGACGATCATTAAGAGACCTCTCAGAGAGCGTCCGTACGGTGCCGGGCATGGCAACGAAGACAGCGGAAGGCGCCGAGGCCGGCACCGAGGCGCGCAAGGACGACGAGACGGCGGCGGCCGGCACCGCCGGGAAGGGGCGGGACCCTGAGACCGCGGACACGCGGGAGCGGGGCACCGAGGAGCCGTCCGCGGACGCGGCGGGGGCTCGGAAGGCCGTCGGGAACGCGGACGGCGAGGAACCCCGGCCGGGCCGGGACGCCGAGCCGGGCCGGGACGCCGAGCCGGGCCAGGGCGTCGAGCCGGGCCAGGGCGTCGAGCCGGGCGAGGAGGCCGGCGCGGAGGCGGACGCCGGTGACAAGGCGTCCGCCGGGGCCGGCCAGGGCGCCGGTGCCGTCGTCTCCGCGGCGCTGGGCCTCGTCTCGCTCAGCGGCGGCTGGATCGGCACCGTCGCATCCGCCCGCGAGCAGCTCATCGGCCAGTTGCGGACCTCGTCGTCCGCGAGCGTCGCCCAGCAGATCAAGGAGGTCTACGGCGATGCCTGGCACACCACCGCCCTGTGGGCCGGCCTGTTCGCGCTGGCCGCGCTGATCACCGGTGTGGTCGTACTGGCCCGGCCCGCGTTCGGCGCCCCCGGCCGCCCCCAGGCCGGCTGGATCAGGTCGGTCGCCTGGGCGGGCGTCTCACTCGGTGTCATCGGACTGATCCTGGCCGTCCTGAAGTACTCCGACGCCTTGCTCGCACTGCCCTCGACAGGCTGAGAACCCGCAGGTCCGAGGGGCCTTAGGCGCACCGTGAGCACCTTACGGACCGCCTAAGGCCCCTTATGCGCGCACGCGGCCCGCCCGCCGCGCGAAGATGCGGAACTCTCCCGATGTGGCGGACCCCCCTGGGAGACGAAAGTGGAGTCATCGCAACACAGCGAGGCACGACACCGACTCTTCCGAAGGACCCGCCATGATCGAGCTCGAACTCCACCAGATCCGCTCCGCCGAGCTGCGCAGTGCGGCTCAGCGCGAGCGTCTGGCCCGCGAGGCCGTCCGCTCCCGCCGCGCCGCCCGCCGCGCGGAGTCCGCCGGCCACGGCGCCCCGGCCGCCGAGTCGCATACCGACCGCCCCCGCCGGCTCCGGCTGCCGCGCACCGCGTGACCACGCGGGCGGAGAGCGGCCGCACGGGGGTCGGCCGCTCGACGTTCCAGGGCCGTACGGCTCCCCAGCGGAGTCGTACGGCCCTTTCCCCTGGGGGGCCGCCTCTCCCCGAGGCGGCCCCCGCGGGCCTTCCGGTGCCGCCCCCCGCGCCGCTTCCCGCGCTGCGCCGTGCGTCCGTCCCGCCGTCGCCGGCCCAGCCGAAGGCCGGTACGAAGGGCGGTGCGAACGCCGGTACGAAGGCCGGTGCGAACGCCGGTACGAAGGCCGGTGCGAACGCCGGTACGAGTGGTACGACGATCACACAGGTGCTGTGGAAAACCGGTGCCAGGTCGTCCCGGCCCCATGCGATGCTCGGGCCCGTGGAGACCAGGTCCGTCAGTCCCGTTTTCGTAGGCCGTACCGTCGAGTTGGACACGCTGAACGACGCGCTCGCCCGTGCCGCCGCGGCCGAGCCGCAGGCGCTGCTGCTCGGCGGCGAGGCGGGCGTGGGCAAGACCCGCCTGGTGGAGGAGTTCGCCGCCGCCGCGGCCGGCCGGGCCGCCGTGGTGGCCGTCGGCGGCTGCGTGGAGATCGGCGCCGACGGTCTGCCCTTCGCCCCCTTCTCCACCGCGCTGCGCGCCCTGCGCGACGCCCTGCCCGAGCAGTTCGCCGCCGCGGCGGCCGGCCAGGAGGAGGAACTGGCCCGGCTGCTGCCCGACCTCGGCGAGGCCGCCGCCGGCCGCCACGACGAACAGGGCATGGCCCGCCTGTTCGAACTCACCGCCCGGCTGCTGGAACGGGTCGCCGCCGGCCACACCGTCGTCCTGGTCCTGGAGGATCTGCACTGGGCCGACGCCTCCACCCGCCATCTGCTCGCCTACCTCCTGCGCACCCTGCGCGCCGGCCGCCTCCTCGTCCTGGCCACCTACCGCTCCGACGACATCCACCGGCGCCACCCCCTGCGCCCCCTGCTCGCCGAACTGGACCGGCTGCGCACCGTCCACCGCATCGAACTCGCCCGTTTCACCCGCGAGGAGGCCGGCCGTCAGATCGCCGGCATCCTCGCCACCGAACCCGACCCCGCCCAGGTCGACGAGATCTACGCACGCTCCGACGGCAACGCCTTCTTCATCGAGGAACTCGCCGTGGCCGCCTGCGAGGGCAACTGCACCGGCCTCACCGACTCCCTGCGCGACGTGCTCCTGGTCCGCGTCGAGGCCCTGCCCGAGAGTGCCCAGCGGGTCGCCCGGATCGTCGCCGAGGGCGGCTCCACGGTGGAGTACCGCCTGATCGCCGCCGTGGCCCGGCTCGTCGAGGACGATCTCATCGAGGCGCTGCGGGCCGCCGTCGGCGCCAACATCCTCGCCGTCACCCGGACCGGCGACGGCTACCGGTTCCGGCACTCCCTGGTCCGCGAGGCCGTCGCCGACGACCTGCTGCCCGGCGAACGCTCCCGGCTCAACCGCCGCTACGCCGAGGCCCTGGAGGCCGACCCGACCCTCGTCCCGGCCGACACCCGGGTGATGCGCCTGGCCAGCTACTGGTACCACGCGCACGACGCCGCCAAGGCCCTGCCCGCCGTCCTGGCCGCCGCCGTCGTCGCCCGCCGGCGGCATGCCTACACGGAGCAACTCGGACTGCTGGAGCGGGCGATGGAGCTGTGGGACAGCGCCCCGGAGGAGGTGCGCTCCGCCCTGCGCCCGGTCGACTACGCCGAGGTCTATCCGCCCGGACTGCCCGGAAGAAGCGGAAGCACCGCAAGCGGCCACGACCCGGCCACCACCCCCCTGCGCTACCTCGACCTGATGGCCGAGGCGGCCGTGGCGGGCCGCTTCGGCGGCGAACGGGAACGCGCCCTGAAGATCACCAAGCGGGCCCTGCGGCTCCTGGAGGACGAGCCGGACCCCCTGAGCGCCGCCTGGTTCTGGGTGCAGCGCTCCCGGCTGGTCCAGGCCCAGGCGCGGGGCGACGGCCGGCAGGAACTGGCCACCGCCCAGGACCTGGTACGCGGCCTGCCGCCGTCCGAGGTGCACGCCGAGGTGCTGGCGGTCGCCGCCAACTGGTCCATGCAGCACCGGCCCGGCCCCGAGGCCCTCGCCGCCGCCGAGCGGGCCGTGGAGTACGCCCGGATGGTGGGCGCCCGGGAGACCGAACTGCACGCGCTGCTCACCCTGGGCGGGCTGACGGTGGAGGCCGGCGACCCGGAGGCCGGGCTCGCACAGATGCGGCAGGTCCTGCGGGAGACGCGGGCGGAGGGCATGCACCCGGTCGCGGGCCGCGCCTATGTGAACCTGCCCGCCGCGCTGCGGAGCGTCGGCCGGGACCGGGAGGCGGTCCCGCTGCTGCGCGAGGGCATCGAGTTCTGCCGCCGGTACGGGCTGCTGGACTCCGGCGCCTGGGCGTGGGGCACCCTGTCCGACGCGCTCCACTCGCTCGGCCGCTGGGACGAGGCCGCCGAGGCCGCCGCGCACGCGACGCGGGGCGGGCACAGCGCCAAGCCCCGGGGCGCGGGCGCCCTGCGCCTGGCCGACCTCGCCCTGGAGCGCGGCGACCTCGCCGAGGCCGCCCGGCAACTGGCCGCCGCCCGCGCCTGGTACGGCACCCACGACCCCAGGCCCCAGCAGTTGCTGCCGCTGGCCCGCGTCGCCCTCGGCATCGCCGCCGCGGAGGGCAGGACCGACGACGTCCGCGCGGCCCTGCTCCCGGCCCTGGAGGCCGGCTTCCCGGCCGGCACCCATCGCCACGGCTGGCCGCTGCTGCTGGCCGCCGCCACCGCCGAGGCCGACGCCCGCACCCTGCACGCCGCCCGGCCCGGCCGCGCCGAGACCCTCGACCGCATATCGGCGGCCGTACGGACCCTCACCACCGATGTCCCGCTCTGGGGGGCATACGGCCAGTGGACCCGGGCCGAGCTGCTGCGCGCGAAGGGCCGGGACACCGCCGGCACCTGGTCCGCGGTGGTCGCGGCCTTCGAGTGTCTGGACCGCCCCTACGACCTGGCCAGGGTCCGGTACCGCCTCGCCGCGGCGCTGCTGGCCGAGGGCGGCGACGACCAGCGCGACCGCGCGGTGGAACTGCTCCGGCTGGCCGCGGCGGTCGCCGCCCACCTGGACGCCCGTCCCCTCGCCGACACCGTCGCCCGGCTCGCCCAGCGCGCCCGCCTCACCCTCGCCCGCGCCTCGGGGCCGGCCCCGGCGGACCCGGCCGCGGCACTCGGCCTCACCAACCGCGAGCGGGACGTGCTCGGCCTGGTCGCGGCCGGCCGCACCAACCGGCAGATAGCCGAGGAGCTGTTCATCTCGCCGAAGACGGCGAGCGTCCACGTCTCCAACATCCTGGGCAAGCTGGGTGTCTCGGGCCGCGGCGAGGCCGCGGCGGTGGCCCACCGCCTAGGGCTCTTCGTGGCCGGGACGCTCACTGCCGAAACGCCGGGCTGAGACCTACGCTGGAGTAAACCGGCAGTGAGGGGGGAGCCGTGTTCAACGTCTTCGAGGATCTGTTCGCGCCCGGCCGCAAGCACACCCGGGACGAGCAGAACCGGCTGGAACTGACCCGCGAGGACGTGGGCGACAACGACCCGGGCCACGGCCCCATCGACCTCACGTCCGGAAAGGCGGTGATACGCCTGCCCGAACGGGCCCCCGCCGAACCGGCCGCCGCCGCCCCCGCTGCGCCGCCGACCGCCGGACAGCCGGCCGCCGAGGCGGAACGGGACGAGGCGGGAGGGACGGAGCCGGACGAGGCGTGAGGGACGGCCGGGACCGGGCGTCGGGGGGAGGGAGACGGGGCGGCCCGGTCCCGGCGAACCCCCCTAGCGTACCCGAGCCTCCAGCACCCGGTCGTCCCCCTTCTTCGGCTTGCCCCGGCCGTCCGTGTTGCTCGTCACCAGCCAGATCCGGTCGCCGCCCGCCGGGACGACCGTGCGCAGGCGGCCGTAGGTGCCCGTGAGGAACGCCTGCGGGGCCGCCGCGGCCGACGTGCCGTTCAGCGGGACGCGCCACAGCCGCTCGCCCTTCAGGCCCGCCATCCAGATCACGCCGCCCACCCAGGCGATGCCACTGGGGGAGGCGTCGTCGGTGTGCCACTGGGCCACGGGGTCGTGGAAGCCGGCACCGGAGGATCGGCCCTCCGCCTCCGGCCAGCCGTAGTTGTCGCCGGGCTTGATCGCGTTCAGCTCGTCCCAGGTGTCCTGCCCGAACTCCGCGGCGAACAGCCGCTGCCGGTCGTCCCAGGCCAGGCCCTGGACGTTCCGGTGGCCGTACGAGTACACGGGGGAGCCCGGGAACGGGTTGCCCGGTGCCGCCTCGCCCTCCGGGGTAAGCCGCAGGATCTTCCCGCCCAGCGACTTCCTGTCCTGCGCCAGACCCCGCCGCCCGCTCTCGCCCGTGCCCGCGTACAGCATGCCGTCCGGGCCGAACGCGATCCGGCCGCCGTTGTGGACGAAGCCCTTGGGGATGCCCTTGAACACCGTGTCCGGAGCGCCCAGTTGCTCCCCCGACGGCTTCCGCTCGTCGTACAGCATGCGGACGATGCGGTTGTCCGAGGCCGAGGTGAAGTAGGCGTAGAGCACGTGGTCCGAGGCGTAGTCGGGGGAGACGGCGATGCCCAGCAGACCGCCCTCGCCGGCCGGTGCGACCCCGGAGACCGTGCCCAGCTCGGTTCTGCGGCCGGTCTTCTCGTCGATCCTGCTGATCGTGCCCTCGTCCCGGGAGGAGACCAGCAGGCCGCCGCCGGGCAGCGGAGCCAGCCCCCACGGCGTCTTCAGACCCTCGGCCACCGTGCGCAGCACCGTCACCGAGCCCTTCGCCGGAGCGGCCGACGCGGTGCCGGTGGGGGCGGCGGTGGCACCCGGGGTCGTGGCGCCCGGCGGCCCGGCCGGTGCGAGGCCGCCCCCGGAGGAGCAGCCGGCCGTCAGCAGCAGGGCGGTCACGGCCAGTGCGGCCGGTACGGCTCGATGTCGCACGATCACGGTTCCTCCGAGGCAGCGGTCCGACGGCATCCTCTCCCTGTGATACTCCGCCGGAGCCTCACGGGTTCCCGGTGCGGAGCGACCGATGACGCCGAAGGTCAGTCCCACGACCCCAGGGCCGCCGGCAGCCGGGACACCTCCGCCAGGTCCCGCGCGGTCAGCCGCAGCCCGGCGGCCGCCGCGTTCTCGGCGGCCCAGCGCTCCCGCTTGGTGCCCGGCAGCGCGATCACATGACGGCCCTGCGCCAGCACCCAGGCCAGAGCCACCTGTGCCGGGGTGACCTCCTCGCCGTGCCGGCCCGCGATGCGCCGCAGACCGGCGACGATCGGCTGGTTGGCCGCCATCATCTCGGCGGTGAACCGGGGATGCCGGGCACGGACGTCGTCCGGCTCGAAGCCCTCGCCCGGCGTCAGCGTGCCGCTCAGGAAGCCGTTGCCCAGCGGCATCGCCGCAAGGAAGCCCACACCGCGCGCCTCGCACCACGGCAGCAGCGCCTGGAGCGCCTCCGGCGACCAGACCGACAGCTCCGCCTGCACCGCGCTCACCGGGAACACCTGCTGCACCCGCTGCAACTGGCGCAGCGTCGTGTCGTGCAGCCCGGCGCCCGAGCGGCGCCCGCCCCGCGCCCCGACCGCGCACAGGCCCAGCGCCCGTACCTTCCCGGCCCGCACCAGGTCCGCCATCGCGCCCCACGTCTCCTCGACGGGCACCTCGGGGTCGGCGCGGTGCAGCTGGTACAGGTCGATCACGTCGGTCTGGAGCCGGCGCAGCGAGGCGTCGCAGGCCCGCCGCACATAGCCGGGGCGGCCGTTGGCCACGATGTGCTGCTCGCCCACCAGCAGCCCCGCCTTCGTGGACACGAAGGCGTCCCGGCGCCGCTCCTTGAGCACCCGGCCCAGCAGCAGCTCGTTGGTGAACGGGCCGTACATGTCGGCGGTGTCCAGCAGGTCGGAGCCCAGGTCCAGTGCCCGGTGCACGGTTCTGAGCGACTCGTCGCCCCGCTGCCGCGAGCCGCTGTACGCCCAGCTCATCGGCATGCATCCGAGTCCGACGGCCCCCACCGCGAGTCCCCCCGCGCCGATCGTCCTGCGCTCCACCTGCTCGTGAACCTCCCTCTGCCCGGCCCCCAACCTAACCTCTGGACGCGCGCGTGCCTGACATAGCCTCCTTGCATGACTGGAGACGTGTGGCTGCCCATTCCGCCCGAGGAGATCGAAGGGTTGCCCGCGGGGCCCCGGTACCTGTTCTGGGACGGCGGAGAGGACGGCGCGCAGCCCTTCCCCGGCGACCCGGCGCAGTGCGCGGTGTACGTGGTGCCGTACATGAAGCGGCTGTCGGTCAGGGTGGGGCCGCTGGAGCACCTGACGAACGTCCGGGTCGTCCAGACGCTCACCGCCGGCGTCGACGACATCACCGCACGGCTGCCGGTGATCGCGCCCGGGGTACGGCTGTGCAACGCGCGCGGGGTGCACGAGACGAGCACGGCCGAGCTGGCGCTCACCCTGACCCTGGCCGCGCTGCGGGGCATCCCCGGATTCGTCCGCGCCCAGCGACAGGAGCGCTGGGAGGCCGGATTCCACCCCTCCCTCGCCGACAAGAACGTCCTGATCGTCGGATACGGATCCATCGGTGCCGCCATCGAGGACCGGCTTGAGCCGTTCGAGGTCGCGCGGGTGGCGCGCATCGCGCGCTCCCGGCGCACCACGGCGCGCGGTCCTGTGCACCCGATCGCCGACGTGCTCTCACTGCTCCCGGACGCGGATGTCGTGATCCTGTGCACGCCGCTCACGGAGGACACCCAGGGGCTCGTCGACGCGGGTTTCCTGGCGCGGATGAAGGACGGCGCGCTGCTCGTGAACGTCGCGCGCGGACCCGTCGTCGACACCAAGGCGCTCCTCGCCGAGCTGGAGCGAGGGCGGATCACCGCCGCCCTGGACGTGACCGACCCCGAGCCGCTGCCCCCGGGACACCCCTTGTGGCAGGCGCCCGGTGTGCTGATCAGCCCCCATGTCGGCGGGCCCTCCTCGGCCTTCCTGCCGCGCGCCAAGCGGCTGCTCGTCGACCAGTTGACGCGATTCGTGAACCGGGAGCCCCTGCGAAACGTGATCCTTACGACCGGACCCGAAACGGCGGGAGCAAAGGGGCGGTAGGCGCCTTCCGGCACCCTCCGCAATCTTTCGGACGCACCCCGTACCCGCATACTCGCTGGTCGTCACGGAGCGTAGAGACCCTATGTCCCTGAGTGACGATCCTGGTGTATCGTCCCGACAGGGGCAGCGCCGCTGACCGTTCGGCGCCGGGGATGGACATTTCAGATTTGTGAGGGGGGCGACGGGCGATGCACGGCCTATGGACGAACGATCCGACGCGGCGGAGCCGCCGACGGCGACCCTGGCGCTCGGCGGCGCGCAGACGCGGGCACCACTCCAGTCATCACAGTCACCACCGGCCCAGGCACAGCGGCCCTCGCAGGCATGCGCGTCCGGCGCACCGGGACCGTCGGGACCCGGGAGCGGCACTCACCGGGAGGCCCCGGTGAGTGCGCCTCCCTCCGTGACGACCACCCTCGACGGAGCGGTGCGCGCACCGCACCCGCACGAGGCGCCGCCGCCCCGCCGGCCGGTCGCCTCCGAGCACACCCGGCTGATGGAGCAGCTCGTCATCGCCCTGGTCTGCGCGGCCTACGCCGTCGGCGCCGCGTTCGACTGGGGCACGGACGAAGTCGCTCTCTTCATGGGCGACTTCGGGCTGAGCGCGGCGGCGGGCACCGCCGCCGTCTCCTGCTTCCTGTACGCCCGCACCCGGCGCGTGCGCTTCCGGTCCGCCTGGCTGCTGTTCGCCCTCTCCTCGGCCATGGCGGCCCTGGGCAACGCGGTCTGGGGCTGGTACGAGGTCGTGCTGGGCCGGACCGTGCCCAGCCCGAGCTACGCCGACCTGTTCTTCCTGTGCTTCGCGCCGCCCGCCATCGTGGGCCTGCTCGTGCTGGCCAAACGTCCGGTGACGAGGGCGGGCTGGATCTGTCTGGGCCTGGACGCCTGGCTGATCGGCGGCTCGCTGCTCACCCTCTCGTGGAGCCTCGCGCTCGCCCAGACGGCCCGGTTCGAGGGGTCGAGCGTGGCGCACGCCGCGCTGTCGCTGGCGTACCCCCTGCTCGACATCGCGCTCGTCAGCATGGTCCTCGCGCTGCACTTCCGCCGCGCGCCGGGCAACCGCACGGCGGTGAACACCGCGATCGGCGCGCTCGCGCTGACCGTGATGTGCGACGCCCTGTTCACCTCGCCGCTGCTGCACAGCAGCTACCGCTCCGGGCAGCTGCTGGACGCGGGCTGGTTCGCCGGTTCGCTGCTGCTCGCCTACGCGCCCTGGGCCGCACCCCGGCGCCGGAGCGCGCGGGAGGCCCGCCCGGCCGACGGGCGCACACGCGTGGTCCACGAGCATGTGCCGGGCCAGCGGAGCACGGGCCACCACCTCCCCCTGGCCGCGCCGGGCAGCGAGCCCGGCCGGTTTCCGGCCGGCCGGCCGCTCACCGGCTCGCTCGCCGCTCTCACCCCGTACCTCGCCGCGGCCGTGTGCACCCTGGGCATCCTGTACAACGTCCTCAACGGCCGCAGGCCCGACCACGTCGTGCTGATCACGGCGGGCGCCGTGGTGCTGGCGCTCGTCATCCGGCAGGGCATCATGCTGCTGGACAACATCACCCTCACCCAGGAACTGGCGCAGAAGGAGAACCACTTCCGTTCCCTGGTGCAGGGCTCCAGCGACGTGATCATGATCGCCGCACCGAACGGCATCCTCCGGTACGTCTCCCCGGCCGCCGCCGGCGTGTACGGCCGGCCCGCCGAGGAGCTGGTGGGCACCGAGCTGGCCGGTCTGATCCATCCGGAGGACCTGGGCTGTGTGGTGCACGAGGTGCGCCGCTTCCTCGCCGTCAGCCCGCTCGAAGAGCCCACCACGCGCATCGAGTGCCGGTTCCGCTCCGGCGACGGCGGCTGGCTCAACGTCGAGTCCACCGTCAACCGCCACCACGGCGGTCTGATCTTCAACAGCCGGGACGTGACCGAAAGAGTCCGCCTCCAGGCACAGCTCCAGCACAACGCCGAGCACGATCCGCTGACCGACCTGCCCAACCGCGCGCTGTTCACCAAGCGCGTGCAGCAGGCCCTGTCCGGCCGCCGGGCCACCGACCGGGGAGCCGCCCTGCGCGGTACGGCGGTGCTCTTCATCGACCTGGACGGCTTCAAGGCAGTCAACGACACGATCGGGCACCAGGCGGGCGACGAGCTGCTCGTCCAGGCCGCCCGCAGACTCCAGGACGCGGTCCGGCACGGCGACACCGCGTCCCGGCTGGGCGGCGACGAGTTCGCGGCGCTGATCGCCGGGGACGGCACACGGGACCGTGCCGCCCGGGAGCGGAACATCCTGGAGCTGGCCGACCGCCTCAGGGTGACTCTCTCCCAGCCGTACGCCATCGACGGCAACGATGTCCGGGTCAACGCCTCCATCGGGGTGGCCTTCGCCGAACCGGGGCTGGGCGCGGGCGAGCTGCTGCGCAACGCCGACCTCGCGATGTACCGCGCGAAGTCGGCCGGGAAGGGCCGGGTGGAGCTGTACAAGCCGCAGATGCAGCAGGACGTCGTACGCAAGGCGGAGCTGGCCACGCGCCTGCGCGCCGCACTGCACGACGGCGAGTTCGCCCTGCTGCACCAGCCCGTGGTGTGCCTGGAGAACGGCCGGATCACGGCGGTCTCCGCACAGGCGCGCTGGCGCTCCTCGCAAGGGGTGCTGTTCACGCCCGCGGAGTTCCTGAGGGTGGCCGAGGACGGCGACAAGACCGCCGAGCTGGACCGCTGGATCCTGGAGGAGGCCGTGGAGCAGGCGGCCGAGCGGGCCGCGACCGGGCTCGCCGTGCCGGTGACGGTGCGGACGGGCGCCCGGCGGCTGCTGGACCGCTCGTCGCCCCTCGGCTCGGTGGAGGGGCTGCTGACCCGGCACGGGCTGCCGCCCGGCGCGCTGGTGGTGGAGCTGTCCGACATCGAACCGCGGGTCTGCCTGGAGGAGCTGGAGCGGCGGCTGACCGCGCTGAGCCGGCTCGGGGTACGGATCGCGCTGGACGGCTTCGGCAGCGGCTACGCCGCCGTCACGGCCCTGCGGCGGCTGCCCGTGGACATCCTCAAGCTCGACCGGGGCCTGGTCGAGGGCGTGGTGGAGTCCGCGCGGCTGCACAAGATCACCAGTGGTCTGCTGCGGATCGCCGGGGATCTCGGGCTCCAGTCGGTAGCCGAGGGCGTGGACCTGCCGGAACAGGTGCTCGCACTGCGGGCGATGGGCTGCACCCACGGACAGGGCATGGCGTTCACCGGCCCGCTGGACGAGTACCGGCTGCGCCGGGCGCTCGGATCTGGCCACTACCCGATCCCGCACGCCGCGGCCGAACCGGCGTTCGCGGGCAGTGCGAGAGAACCGCAGGGGGTGTACACAGGGGGTGTTCCCGCTGTCTTCGGAGGCGGCAGTGCCCTGCGTTCACATTCTGAGACTCCCGTCCCACCTACTTGACACGTGGTGCGTGCCGGGGGGAGGGTCAGTGCCATGCGCACCCGAATTCTCGTACTTGGACAGCGCGTCGGCTGAGCTGGGACCCACCGGAGGACGATCCGGAATCCCCAGCGACCACACCGGCGCGCTCCCCTCGCTTGCCTTGCGGCACGAGGGGTTTTTTGTTGCACGAGTGCCTTTCGTGCAGCGCTTCAACTCCGCCCGAACCTCGCAAAAACCCTCAGCATCGAGAAGAGAATGCCGATGACCGAGCAGGCCACCGGGGCCCACCATCCGCAGCCGCGGCCCCGTTCCGGAGGACAGCAGTCCGCCCCCATCGAGCACGTGACGGGCGCGCAGTCCCTCATCCGCTCCCTCGAGGAGGTCGGCGCGGACACGGTGTTCGGCATTCCCGGCGGGGCGATCCTCCCCGCGTACGACCCGCTGATGGACTCCACCCGGGTGCGGCACGTGCTGGTCCGCCACGAACAGGGCGCCGGCCACGCGGCCACCGGCTACGCCCAGGCCACCGGCAAGGTCGGGGTCTGCATGGCCACCTCCGGACCGGGCGCCACCAACCTGGTCACGCCGATCGCGGACGCGCACATGGACTCGGTGCCCATGGTCGCGATCACCGGCCAGGTCGCCTCCTCCTCGATCGGCACGGACGCCTTCCAGGAAGCGGACATCGTCGGCATCACCATGCCGATCACCAAGCACAACTTCCTGGTCACCAAGGCCGAGGACATCCCGCGGGTGATCGCGCAGGCGTTCCACATCGCCTCCACCGGCCGCCCGGGCCCGGTCCTGGTCGACATCTCCAAGGACGCGCTCCAGGCCAGGACCACCTTCTCGTGGCCGCCGGTGATGGACCTGCCGGGCTACCGCCCGGTCACCAAGCCGCACGCCAAGCAGATCCGCGAGGCCGCCAAGCTGATCACCACCGCCCGGCGGCCCGTCCTGTACGTCGGCGGCGGCGTCCTCAAGGCCCGGGCCACGGCCGAGCTGAAGGTCCTCGCCGAGCTGACCGGCGCCCCGGTCACCACCACCCTGATGGCGCTCGGCGCGTTCCCCGACAGCCACCCGCTGCACGTCGGCATGCCCGGCATGCACGGCAGCGTCGCCGCGGTCACCGCGCTCCAGAAGGCCGACCTGATCGTGGCCCTCGGCGCCCGCTTCGACGACCGCGTCACCGGCAAGCTGGACAGCTTCGCCCCCTACGCCAAGATCGTCCACGCGGACATCGACCCGGCCGAGATCGGCAAGAACCGCGCCGCGGACGTGCCGATCGTGGGCGACGCCCGCGAGGTCATCGCGGACCTGGTCCAGGCCGTGCAGAAGGAGCACAGCGAGGGCCACAAGGGCGACTACACCGCCTGGTGGAGCGACCTGAGCCGGTGGCGCGAGACCTACCCCCTCGGCTACGACCTGCCGGAGGACGGCTCGCTCTCCCCGCAGCAGGTCATCGAGCGGATCGGCCAACTCGCCCCCGAGGACACGATCTTCGCGGCGGGCGTCGGCCAGCACCAGATGTGGGCCGCGCACTTCGTCCAGTACGAAAGGCCCGCCACCTGGCTGAACTCCGGCGGCGCCGGCACGATGGGCTACGCGGTCCCGGCCGCGATGGGCGCCAAGGCCGGACAGCCCGACCGCCCGGTCTGGGCGATCGACGGCGACGGCTGCTTCCAGATGACCAACCAGGAACTGACCACCTGCGCCCTGAACAACATCCCGATCAAGGTCGCCGTCATCAACAACGGCGCCCTGGGGATGGTCCGCCAGTGGCAGACCCTGTTCTACAACCAGCGCTACTCCAACACCGTGCTGCACAGCGGCCCCGAGGACATCAACCCCCAGGCCAAGGGCACGCGCGTGCCGGACTTCGTGAAGCTGTCCGAGGCGATGGGCTGCGTGGGGCTGCGCTGCGAGCGCCCGGAGGACCTGGACAAGGTCATCGCGGAGGCCAACTCCATCAACGACCGACCGGTCGTCGTCGACTTCATCGTCCACGAGGACGCGATGGTCTGGCCGATGGTCGCCGCCGGCACCTCCAACGACGAGATCATGGCCGCCCGGGACGTGCGCCCCGACTTCGGCGACAACGAAGACGACTGAGCGAGAGAGACGTAAAAAGACCATGTCCAAGCACACGCTCTCGGTCCTGGTGGAGAACACCCCGGGCATCCTGGCCCGGATCGCGGCCCTCTTCTCCCGCCGCGGCTTCAACATCGACTCGCTCGCGGTGGGCGTCACCGAGCACCCCGACATCTCGCGCATCACCATCGTGGTGGGCGTCGAGGACCTGCCGCTGGAGCAGGTCACCAAGCAGCTCAACAAGCTCGTCAACGTGCTGAAGATCGTGGAGCTGGAACCCGGCCAGGCGGTTCAGCGTGAACTCGTTCTGGTGAAGGTGCGCGCCGACAACGAGACCCGCTCCCAGATCGTGGAGATCGTCCAGCTGTTCCGCGCCAAGACGGTCGACGTCTCCCCGGAGGCCGTGACCATCGAGGCCACCGGCTCCAACGAGAAGCTGTCCGCCATGCTCAAGATGCTGGAGCCGTTCGGCATCAAGGAGCTGGTCCAGTCCGGCACGATCGCGATCGGCCGTGGCGCCCGTTCGATCACGGACCGCTCGCTGCGCGCGCTCGACCGGACGGCGTAAGACTGAGACGGGCGGCCGACGACCGACGGCCGCCCGTATGCCGAGACCCCCGAACTTCCTTCCCGCCCGCCGTCATACGGTGGGACGCACCACCTGCACACAAGGAGAGAACCCAAAGTGGCCGAGCTGTTCTACGACGCCGACGCCGACCTGTCCATCATCCAGGGCCGCAAGGTCGCGGTCATCGGCTACGGCAGCCAGGGCCACGCCCACGCCCTGTCGCTGCGTGACTCCGGTGTGGACGTGCGTGTCGGTCTGCACGAGGGCTCGAAGTCCAAGGCCAAGGCCGAGGAGCAGGGCCTGCGCGTGGTGACCCCGGCCGAGGCCGCGGCCGAGGCCGACGTCATCATGATCCTCGTCCCGGACCCCATCCAGGCCCAGGTCTACGAGGAGTCCATCGCCCCGCACCTGAAGGACGGCGACGCGCTGTTCTTCGGTCACGGCTTCAACATCCGCTTCGGCTTCATCAAGCCCCCGGCCGGCGTCGACGTCGCCATGGTCGCCCCGAAGGGCCCGGGCCACCTGGTCCGCCGCCAGTACGAGGAGGGCCGCGGCGTTCCGTGCATCGCCGCCGTCGAGCAGGACGCCTCCGGCGACGCCTTCGCGCTGGCCCTGTCGTACGCCAAGGGCATCGGCGGCACCCGTGCCGGCGTCATCAAGACGACCTTCACCGAGGAGACCGAGACCGACCTCTTCGGCGAGCAGGCCGTCCTCTGCGGTGGCACCGCGGCCCTGGTCAAGGCGGGCTTCGAGACCCTGACCGAGGCCGGCTACCAGCCGGAGATCGCGTACTTCGAGTGCCTGCACGAGCTGAAGCTGATCGTGGACCTCATGTACGAGGGCGGCCTGGAGAAGATGCGCTGGTCGGTCTCCGAGACCGCCGAGTGGGGCGACTACGTCACCGGCCCGCGGATCATCACGGACGCCACCAAGGCCGAGATGAAGAAGGTCCTCGCCGAGATCCAGGACGGCACCTTCGCCAAGAACTGGATGGACGAGTACCACGGCGGTCTGAAGAAGTACAACGAGTACAAGCAGCAGGACTCCGAGCACCTGCTGGAGACCACCGGCAAGCAGCTGCGCAAGCTCATGAGCTGGGTCGACGAGGAGGCGTAAGCCTCGAGGACAGGGGCCGGGGCGGATCGCTCCGGCCCCTGTTGTCCACCTCGTCCAGCCCCGGACGGGTGATCCTTCCGCGGCGGCGTAATACGCACCTCGCCCCGCTACTACACTGCTGCACAACACGCGTCAGGCCCACAGCGTCGTGCGTCTTCCGCGGCTAGCCCCCCTCCTCCGCCTGCGGCCGTCGGGACGGCCGTCCGCATCGCACATATGAGGACTCACGTGAGCTCGAAACCTGTCGTACTCATCGCTGAAGAGCTGTCGCCTGCCACCGTCGACGCACTCGGTCCGGACTTCGAGATCCGGCACTGCAACGGAGCGGACCGCTCCGAGCTGCTTCCGGCCATCGCCGGCGTGGACGCGATCCTGATCCGTTCGGCCACCAAGGTCGACGCCGAGGCCATCGCCGCCGCGAAGAAGCTCAAGGTCGTCGCGCGGGCCGGTGTCGGCCTGGACAACGTCGACGTCTCCGCCGCCACCAAGGCCGGCGTGATGGTCGTCAATGCCCCGACCTCCAACATCGTGACCGCCGCCGAGCTGGCCTGCGGTCTCCTGCTGTCCACCGCCCGCAACATCCCGCAGGCCAACGCCGCGCTGAAGAACGCCGAGTGGAAGCGCAGCAAGTACACGGGCGTCGAACTGGCCGAGAAGACGCTGGGCGTCGTCGGCCTCGGCCGCATCGGCGCGCTCGTCGCCCAGCGCATGTCCGCCTTCGGCATGAAGGTCGTCGCCTACGACCCCTACGTGCAGCCCGCGCGGGCCGCGCAGATGGGCGTGAAGGTGCTGTCCCTGGACGAGCTGCTGGAGGTCTCCGACTTCATCACCGTCCACCTGCCCAAGACCCCCGAGACGCTCGGCCTCATCGGTGACGAGGCGCTGCGCAAGGTCAAGCCGAGCGTGCGCGTCGTCAACGCCGCGCGCGGCGGCATCGTGGACGAGGCGGCGCTGTACGCGGCGCTGAAGGAGGGCCGCGTCGCCGGCGCCGGCCTCGACGTGTACGCCAAGGAGCCCTGCACCGACTCCCCGCTCTTCGAGCTGGACCAGGTCGTCTGCACCCCGCACCTCGGCGCGTCCACGGACGAGGCGCAGGAGAAGGCCGGTATCGCCGTCGCCAAGTCGGTCCGCCTCGCCCTCGCCGGTGAGCTGGTGCCGGACGCCGTCAACGTCCAGGGCGGTGTCATCGCCGAGGACGTCAAGCCGGGTCTGCCGCTCGCCGAGCGCCTCGGCCGGATCTTCACCGCGCTCGCCGGCGAGGTCGCGGTCCGTCTGGACGTCGAGGTCTACGGCGAGATCACCCAGCACGACGTGAAGGTGCTGGAGCTGTCCGCGCTCAAGGGTGTCTTCGAGGACGTCGTCGACGAGACCGTGTCCTACGTCAACGCCCCGCTGTTCGCGCAGGAGCGCGGGGTCGAGGTGCGCCTGACCACCAGCTCGGAGTCGGCCGACCACCGCAACGTGGTGACCGTGCGCGGCACGCTGGGCGACGGCGAGGAGGTGTCGGTCTCCGGCACGCTGGCCGGCCCGAAGAACGTGCAGAAGATCGTCGCGGTCGGTGACTACGACGTCGACCTGGCGCTCGCCGACCACATGGTCGTGCTGCGCTACGAGGACCGTCCGGGTGTCGTCGGCACGGTCGGCCGCATCCTCGGCGAGGCGGGCATCAACATCGCCGGCATGCAGGTCGCCCGCGCCGCGGTGGGCGGCGAGGCGCTGGCCGTGCTCACGGTCGACGACACGGTGACGGCCGGTGTGCTGGCCGAGGTCGCCTCCGAGATCGGGGCGACGTCGGCGCGGTCGGTGAACCTGGTCTGAGCAAGCCGAGACCGGCCGGCGACAGCCGCGCAAAGGCCCCGGAACCTTCTCGGTTCCGGGGCCTTTCCGCGTGCCCGGGCTCAGACGCCGGACGGGCTGAGGTCTCTCGGCCCGTCCGGCGTTTCTGCCGCGCCCTGTCTCTCTCAGACCTCGGCCCCGGCCTCGGCGCCGCCCGTGGCCGGGACGTCGCCCTCGGCCGCGACCTCGATCCTCCGCAGGGTCACCGCGGCCCCCACCGCCGCCAGCGCCAGCAGCAGCGCCCCGGCCAGCGCGGCACCCCGCATTCCGCTGGTGAAAGCCTCCCGGGCCGTGGCGAGGAGGGTGCCGCCGGCCCGGCCGGGCAGCCGGGCGGCCGTCGCGAGGGCACCGCCCAGGGTCTCGCGGGCCTGGGCCGGGGCGGTGGCCGGCATCTCGTGGCGGTAGAGCGCCGTACCGATGGAGCCCAGGACGGCCATGCCGAGCGCGCCGCCGAACTCGGCGCTGGTCTCCAGCAGCGAGGAGGCCGTGCCGGCGCGTTCCACCGCCGCGCCGCTCATGGCGAGGTCGGTCAGCTGGGACATGATCGCGACCATTCCGCAGGCGAGGACACCGGCCCCGACGAGCACCAGCCACAGCGAGTCGGTGCCGATGAGGGTGAGCAGCGCATATCCGGCCGCCATGGCCACGAAACCGCCGGCGACGACGTACCCCCGGTCGGTGCCCCGCTGGACGAGCTGCGCGGTGACCGGACCGGCGACCCCGATGAACACCGAGGGCAGCAGGCTCCACAGCGCCGCCTCCAGCGGGCTCTTGCCGAGGACCGACTGGAGGTACTGCGTGGTGAAGACGGCCGAGCCCATCATGCCGAGGCTGGCGACGAGGTTGAGGACCAGCGCCGGGGTGAAACCGCGGACCTTCAGCAGGGCCGGCGGGATCAGCGGGGAGCCGGCGGTGCGCTGGCGGTGGGCGAACAGGGCCGCGAAGAGCAGGCCGACGGTGACCGAGACGACGTACTGCGGGTGCCAGCCCTCGGTGGGGATCTCCTTCAGGCCGTAGATCACGGGGAGCACGGCGGCCAGCGACAGCGGGACGCTCAGCCAGTCGAAGCGGCCGGGCTCGGGGTTCCTCGACTCGGGCAGCAGCACCGGGCCGAGGACGAGCAGCAGGACCATCGCGGGCAGGTTGACGAGGAAGACCGAGCCCCACCAGAAGTGCTCGACCAGGATGCCGCTCATCACCGAGCCGAGGGCGATACCGCCGGTCATCACGCCGGACCACAGCCCGATCGCCTTCGCCCGCTGGGCCGGGTCGGTGAACATCGTGCGCAGCAGGGCCATCGTGGACGGCATCAGGGTGGCGCCGCCGATGCCGAGGACGGCGCGGGCCGCGATCAGGGTCTCGGCGCTGTTCGCGTAGGCGGCGAGGAGCGAGGCGCCGCCGAAGGCCGCGGCGCCCGCGAGGAGGAGCTTGCGGCGGCCGATGCGGTCGCCGAGCGAGCCCATCGTCATCAGCAGGCCGGCCAGGACGAAGCCGTAGATGTCGAAGATCCACAGTTGCTGGGTGCCGCTCGGCCGCAGGTCCGCGCTGATCGCGGGGGTCGCGAAGTACAGGACCGAGACGTCCATCGAGACCAGCAGCAGCGGCAGCATCAGCACGCCGAGCGCGGTCCACTCGCGGCGTCCGGCGCGGACGGGGGCGCTCCCGGCGCCGGCGGAGGTGGTGCTCGTCGATTTCGTCATGCCCAGAACCATACGAGCGTCTTAAACGCTTGTCTAGAACGCTTGTATAAGTCATCTGTCTAGGACGGTTGTATGGATCGGGGGTAGGGTGACCGCATGGGACACCGTGAGGATCTGCTCGTGGGCGCCAAGCGCTGCCTGCTGGAGAAGGGCTTCCTGCGCACGACGGCGCGGGACATCGTCAAGGAGTCGGGCACCAACCTGGCGTCGATCGGCTATCACTACGGCTCCAAGGACGCACTGCTGGTGCAGGCGTACATCTCGCTGATCGAGAGCGTGGGCGAGAACTTCGACCCCGCGCTCGGCGGGGAGGTCACCCAGCCCGCGGGCACGCTGGAGCGCTTCCGGGAGGTGTGGGCCGGCGTCATCCGCACGGTTCCCGAGTCACGGGCGATCTGGCTGCTCAGCTTCGAGCTGATGTTCCAGGACGAGCGGATCGCCGAGGTGCGCAAGCTGCTGGCCGAGGCGCAGCGGGACGGCCGCTCGGGGCTCCTCGCCATGTTCAGCGGCCTCCCGGAGGCCGACCTCGACGAGGAGCGGGTCGAGACCGAGGGCCGTCTCTACCAGACCCTCCTCAACGGCCTCATGGTCCAGTGGCTCTTCGACCCGGAGTCGGCGACCACCGCCGAGCAGCTCACGGAGGGGCTGCGGCGGGTGATCCAGGAAACCGCGAAGCCCTGACCCGGCCGCCCCGGACGTGCCGGGCCGCCCGTGGACGCGGGGCCGTCGGGGCGTGCCGGGCCGGTCGCCGGTACGGGGGTGCGCCGGGTCCGGATTGCGGCCGGTCGCCGGTACGGGGGGCCGCCGGGGTGCGCCGGGTCCGGATTGCGGCCGGTCGCCGGGCGCGCAACAGTGATCCCATGGGCCGGACCGCACTCCTGGGACCCCGGACGAGATGCCCGTAGCGGACACCGCTACGCCGGTGCTCATCGTCGGCGGCGGGCCGGTCGGGCTCACCGCGCGGGCGCTGCTGGCGCGCTGGGGGATCCGGGCGCTGCTGGTCGAGAAGCACGGGGAGCTGTCCCCGTTTCCGCGCTCCCGGCTGGTCAACGTCCGCTCGATGGAGATCTACCGCCGGCTCGGACTGGCCGGCCGGATCGCCGCCCGCGCGTTCGCCCCGGAGTACGGCCGGGTCCGCTTCCGCGACACGCTGCACGGCCCCGACTTCGCCACCGCGGCGATGGTCGGGATCCACGCGCCGGTGCCCGAGAGTCCCGTGACCGGCGTGGTCACCTCCCAGGACCGGCTGGAGCCCACCCTGCTCGACGCGGCCCGGACGCCCGTGCGGTTCGGCGTCGAACTCGTCGGCCTGACCGAGGAGCCGGACGGTGTCGTCGCCCGGCTCGCCGACCACGGGAGCGGCGCCGAGACGCGGGTGCGGGCCCGTTACGTCCTCGCCGCCGACGGCGCGAACTCCACCGTCCGCGAACTGCTGGGCATCGGCACCACCGGGCCGGGGGCGCTGGGCGGCTTCACCACCGTCGTGTTCGACGCCGACCTCGGCCGCTGGTGCGCCCGGCAGCCCGCCGGGGTCTACTTCACCGCGCACGGCACCTTCCTCCCGCTCTATCCCGAGGGCGGCTGGGCCTGGCTCGGTCCCACGCCCGAGGGCGCCGCGGACACCGACTGGTCCGGGATCGTCACACGCGCCCTCGGCGCGGACGCCGGCGTACGGGCCGAGGTGGTGCGTGTCCAGCACTGGACGATGAACGCGTTCGTCGCCGACCGCCTCCACCACGGCCGGATCCTGCTGGCCGGCGACGCCGCGCACGCGGTCCCGATCATCGGCGGGCTGGGCTTGAACGCCGGGGTCGCCGATGCGCACAACCTGTGCTGGAAGCTGGCGGGGGTGCTGCGGGGGTGGGCGGACCCGGGCCTGCCCGCGACCTACGAGGCGGAGCGCCGGCCCGTCGCCCATGCGACGCTCCGTCAGGCGGTGGCCAATGCCCGGCTGACGGGGCGGGTGCAGAGCCGGCGCCGGGAACGGCTCCGGACCGGCGAAGCGGCCTCGGCCCCGGTCGAAGTCCCCTGGTCCGAACGGTACTTCGCGCAGCTGGGGCTGGTGCTCGGCGTCACCTACCGCTCCGCCGCCGTCCTCTCCGCCGAGGACCTCCCGCCCGGGCCGCCGGCCCCGGACACCGGCCCGGACCACGTGCCCGCCGCCGAGCGGGGCGGGTACCCGGAGCCGGATCACGTGCCCGCCGCCGAGCGGGGCGGGTACCCGGAGCCGGATCACGTCCCCGCCGCCGAGCGGGGCGGGTACCCGGAGCCGGATCACGTCCCCGCCGCCGGGCAGGGCGGCTGTCCGGAGCCGGACTACATCCCCACCGCCGAGCCGGGCCGGCGCATGCCGCACCGCTGGCTCGGCCCCGGCCGGTCGACGCTCGACACCTGCGGCGAGTGGTTCACCCTGCTCACCCCGGACCCCGCCCGCTGGGCGCCGCCTCCCGGCACCCCCTGGCCGCTCCGGGTCGTACCCCTCCCCGGGGAGCACGCCGACGCCTGGGGCCTCGGCCCGCGAGGCGCGCTGCTCGTCCGCCCCGACGGCCACATCGGCGCCCGCTGGACCGAGCCTCCGGCGAGCGGCACCACGCTGTGCCACGCCCTCGGGGCGATCACGTGCTCGGCACCCGCCGTTCCCTGAGACCCGGCGCGTTCACCGGTGCGGTGCCCGCCGTTCCCTGAGCCTCGGGGCGTTCACCGGTGCGGTGCCCGCCGTGCCCCGAGCCCCGGGGCGATCACCGGCTCGGCACCCGCCGTTCCCTGAGACCCGGCGCGTTCACCGGTGCGGTGCCCGCCCCCCCCGAGCCGTGGGCCGGTCACAGCCGGGCCCGTTTCAGTGCCATGTGCAGCAGCAGCCGGTCCTCCCCGTCGTCCAGGTCCAGGCCGGTCAGCTGCTCCACCCGGGACAGCCGGTAGTAGAGCGTCTGGCGGTGGATGCCCAGCTCGGAGGCGGTACGGCCGGCCTGGCCGGCACAGTCGAGATAGACCTCGGCCGTGCGGGCCAGCTCCCGGTGGGCGGGGGAGAGGAGCGGGCCGACCACGCGGTCGTGCGCGGCCTGCGGCGGCAGCGCGGTCAGCAGCCGGTACGCCCCGATCCGCGCCCACTCGGCGACCGGCCCGAACCTGGGCTCGGCCAGCGCGGCGCGCGCGGCGGCCGACGCCTCCTGCCAGACGGTGCCCAGCTCGGCGAGGCCGGTGCGGGGCTCCCCGATCCCCGCCGCGCAGCCGGCGCCCCCGGCGCCCGGGGCGAAACCGGCGGCGACCGCCGCCGCCACCCGGGCCCCGGCCCCGCGCGCCGTGCCCGGCGACGCCCCCCGGGCGCCCTCGGCCTCCTGAAGCAGCCGGGTCGCCGCCGCCAGCGCGGGTGCGCTCGTCTCCGTGGTGCGCAGCCGCACGAGCAGCGCGAGGCTCTGCCCGGTCGCACCCCACGGAAGCGTGCACAGCGCCGTGGCGTGCGGGATCGTGCGGGCGGCCGGGGCGTCGTCCGGGTCGGCCGACGCCCAGGGGGCGACACACACCAGGGTGAGGGGGCCGTCGGCGCGGCCGCCCAGGGCGGTGCGCAGCTCGGCCACCGCCATGTCCTGCTGCCAGCCGCGTTCCGCGGTGAGCACCGCCCGCAGCTCCCGGCTCAGCCCCGCCCCGGCCTCGGCCTCGTCCGCGAGCAGCGCGCCGATCCGGCCCGCCACCCGCATCGCGGCGGTCAGCTGGGCGTCGGTCGGCCCCGGGTCGCCGTCCAGCAGCCAGACGTAGCCGAGGACGACGCCTCGATGGCGTACGGGAAGGCAGATCCGGCCGCGGTGGACGCCGGCCTCACGGCTGGGCGGGATCCGTACCGGTCCGGTGGCGCGGGTGATGCCGAAGCCCTCGAACCAGGACCGGACCGTCGCCGTCGAGCGCCGGGTCAGGATCGAGCGGGTGCGCACCGGGTCGAGCGCGGAGGGGTCCAGCTCGCCCTCGCTGTCGTAGGCGCCGAAGGCGATCAGCTCGAAGTCCCGGTTCTCCAGGGTCGCCGGAGCGCCCAGCAGCTCCGAGATCTCGTCCACCAGCTCCTGGTAGTCCGCCTTGTATTCCGCCGCCACTCGGGCATTCTCCCCCATTTTCCGGCGCCCTTCATACATCTGTCTGAGATACCGGGCACGGATGCGTGACAGCTGTCGATGGCCGACGATCGAAGAGATCCTTAGGTTTCACGGTGGTTCTCCGTGCCGTACCCGAATCGTGGGGTTCGGCCACTTTGGTCTTGTTGTGGAGGTGCCCCGTGCTGGGTCCCGTGATTCTCGCCGCGTCGCGCAGCGACCGGATGCGACGCCTGATATCGGCGGCTCCGGTGACCAAGCAGGTCGTCGACCGCTTCATCCCCGGCGAGACCGTGGCCGACATCGTCCCGATCATCGGGGACCTCACGGCCAAGGGCCTGGAGCTGACGATGGACGTCGTCGGCGAGGACATCACCACCCCCGAGCAGGCCGCCGCCGCCCGGGACGCCTACCTGGCGCTGATCGGCCACCTCAAGGAGCTTCAGCTCGGCGAGCGCGTCGAGATGTCGGTCAAGCTGTCGATGTTCGGCCAGGCCCTGGAGGGCGGCCACGAGCTGGCCCTGGCGAACGTCCGCCCGGTCGTCGTGGCGGCCGCCGCCATCGGTACGACCGTGACGCTGGACGCCGAGGACCACACCACCCTGGACTCGATGTTCGCCATCCACGAGGAGCTGCGGAAGGACTTCCCGCAGACGGGCTGCGTCATCCAGGCCTACCTCTTCCGCACCGAGGCCGACGCCCGCCGCCTGGCGGAGTCCGGCAGCCGCGTCCGCCTGGTCAAGGGCGCCTACAAGGAGCCCGCCGAGGTCGCGTACCAGCAGAAGCACGAGATCGACAAGGCGTACGTCCGTATCCTGAAGACGCTGATGGAGGGCGAGGGCTACCCGATGATCGGGTCCCACGACCCGCGCCTGATCGCCATCGCCCAGGAGCTGGCCCACAAGGCGGGCCGCAAGCTGGACGAGTACGAGTTCCAGATGCTGTACGGCATCCGCGGCGACGAGCACCTGCGGCTGGCCGCCGAAGGCCACCGCATGCGCGTCTACACCGCCTACGGCACCGACTGGTACGGCTATTTCATGCGCCGTCTCGCGGAGAAGCCGGCGAACCTGCGCTTCTTCCTCCGGTCGATGGTCAGCAAGGGCTGAGCCCGAAACACCCGCTCACGTACAAGGAGTCAAGGATCTCATGGACGCTGTGACCCAGGTCCCCACCCCCGTCAACGAGCCGGTGCACGGCTACGCCCCCGGCTCGCCCGAGCGCGCCCGGCTGGAGGTCAAGCTCAAGGAGCTGGCCGAGAACCCGATCGAGCTGCCGATGACCATCGGCGGCGAGCGGCGGATGGGCGGCGGCGAGACCTTCCAGGTCGTGCAGCCGCACAACCACAAGGCCGTCCTCGGCACCGGCCGTCACGCCACACAGCAGGACGCGCAGGACGCCGTCGACGCCGCCCTGGCCGCCGCGCCGGCCTGGCGCGCGATGTCCTTCGACGACCGCGCCGCGATCATCCTGCGCGCCGCCGAGCTGCTGGCCGGCCCGTGGCGCGAGACGATCGCCGCCTCCACCATGCTGGGCCAGTCCAAGACCGCCCAGCAGGCCGAGATCGACAGCCCCTGTGAGCTGGTCGACTTCTGGCGCTTCAACGTCCACTACGCCCGCCAGATCCTGGCCGAGCAGCCCCCGGCGAACTCCCCGGGCGTGTGGAACCGCCTGGACCACCGCCCGCTGGAGGGCTTCGTCTACGCGATCACTCCGTTCAACTTCTCGGCGATCGCCGCCAACCTGCCCACCGCGCCCGCGCTCATGGGCAACGTGGTGGTCTGGAAGCCGTCCCCCACCCAGACCCACGCCGCCGTCCTGCTCATGCAGCTGCTGGAGGAGGCGGGGCTGCCGAAGGGCGTCATCAACCTGGTCACCGGCGACGGCATCGCCGTCTCCGAGGTCGCCCTGAACCACCGCGACCTGGCCGGCATCCACTTCACCGGCTCGACCAAGACCTTCCAGCACCTGTGGAAGACGGTCGGCAACAACATCGAGAAGTACCGCTCCTACCCGCGCCTGGTCGGCGAGACCGGCGGCAAGGACTTCCTGGTCGCGCACCCGAGCGCCGACCGCGCCGTCCTCAAGACCGCCCTGACCCGCGGTGCCTTCGAGTACCAGGGCCAGAAGTGCAGCGCCACCTCCCGCGCCTACATCCCGGCCTCCATCTGGAACTCGGGCTTCAAGGAGGAGTTCGCGGCCGAGGTCGACTACCTCACCATGGGTGACGTCACCGACCTGTCGAACTTCCTCGGCGCCGTGATCGACGACCGTGCCTTCGCCAAGAACAAGGCCGCCATCGACCGCGCCAAGGCGGACCCGGCCTGCACGATCGTCGCGGGCGGCACCTACGACGACTCGGTCGGCTACTTCGTCCGCCCCACCGTCGTCGAGTGCACCGACCCGGAGAACGAGGTCTTCACGACCGAGTACTTCGGCCCGTTCCTCGCCGTGCACGTGTACGAGGACGACCAGTACGACGAGATGCTGACCCAGATGGAGTCGGTCTCGGACTACGCCCTCACCGGCTCGGTCATCTCCAACGACCGTGCGGCGGCCGCGTACACGATGGAGAAGCTCCGCTTCGCCGCGGGCAACTTCTACATCAACGACAAGTCGACCGGCGCCGTCGTCGGCCAGCAGCCCTTCGGCGGCGGCCGTGCCTCCGGCACCAACGACAAGGCCGGTGCCCCCCAGAACCTCCTCCGCTGGACGCTGACCCGCGCCATCAAGGAGACCCTGGTCGCGCCGACCGACTACGGCTACCCGCACATGGGCTGACCGGCCCCCCACGGACACGGCCCGGGAACCCCGACGATCGAGCGGGCTTCCCGGGCCGTTCCCATTCACTTCAGGTCGAGCGTGATCTCCTGCTCGTCGTCCAGGTCGTTCTGGGTGATGGCTCGGTTGAACTTGCTCGCCCTGACCCCGGGGGCCTTGCACGTGACGGTGACGCGCAGCTGGAACTTGGCGCCGACCGGTACGTTGAGGTCGACCGGTCCGTAGGGCGCGGTGCGTGCGCCGTCGTTGTCCACGAGATCCGAGGCCAGCCCGCGTCCGCCGCTCAGCGCGACCGAGGTCGGAACGGACTTGCCCGCCGGGAAGCGGGCCTCGCAGCTCACCTTGCCCGAGTAGGTCACGGTCCCCGTCTCCGCGGCCGCGGGCGAGGCCGGCAGCACCAGCAGCAGACCGCCGGCGGTGGCCACGGCGACGGCCGGGAGGACCCGGGACCGCCGGAAGATACGCGAAATGTGCATGGGCATGTCACCACCTGCTCCATGGCGCGCGCGAAGCGCGGAAGGTTCGGTCGGGGCCGCCCACTGCTGCTCTGTCACATCGGCCGCAGCGGCCACATCGGCACCGGCAGCCCCACCCGTTCACTGACCACGCTCCTACAGCGCCTCCGGGGCTGCAACCGCAGTGCGGGCCCCGGCCGACTCGCCGCACGCGATACTGGCGCCATGACCCTGCGACTCGCTCACACCGCCGAGCTGGACCGGTCCGAACTCCGTGCCGTGCGCGCCCTGTTGGACGCGGCCTTCGACGGAGACTTCTCCGACGAGGACTGGGAGCACGGGCTGGGCGGCATGCATGCGCTCGTCCATGACGGGGCCGGGCTCGCCGCGCACGGTTCGGTCGTGCAGCGCCGCCTGCGGCACCGGGGGCGCTGGCTGCGCACCGGGTACGTGGAGGCCGTCGCCGTGCGGGCCGACGTGCGGCGGACCGGGCTCGGCGGGCGGGTGACGGCCGAGCTGGAGCGGATCATCGAGCGGGCCTACGACCTCGGCGCGCTGTCGGCGAGCGAGGACGGGGCCCCGCTGTACACGGCCCGGGGCTGGCAGCGCTGGCCCGGGCAGGTGCACGCCCTCTCGCCGGACGGGATCGTACGGCTGCCGGAGGAGGAGGGGGGCCTGTATCTGCGGCCCGCGCTCGCCGGGCCGCTCGACCCGGCGGGGGAGCTGGTCCTCGACTGGCGGGACGGCGACATCGCCTGACGGCCGGTCATGCGGCCCCGCGGACCAGGATCTTGCCGGTGTTGCCGCCGCGCAGCATCAGCAGGAACGCCTCCACGATCCGTTCGAAGCCGTCGATCACGGTCTCGTCCGCGACCAGTGCCCCGCTGCGCAGATGCGGTACGGCGAAGTCGTACAGCTCCTCCTGTGCGTCGAGGTGGTCGCGCACCAGGAACCCCTCGATGCGCAGGCTCTTCTCCACCACGTCGGCGTGGTCGAACCGCACCGGGGGCGCGTCCGGGGTGTTGTACTGGCTGATCGTGCCGACCCGCACCACCCGGCCGCGCTCGCGCAGCGCGCCGATCGCCGCGCCGAGGTGTGCGCCGCCGACGTTGTCGACGAAGACGTCGATGCCGGCGGGGGCCGCCTCGGCCAGCAGGGCGGCGACCGGGGCGCTGCGGTAGTCGAAGGCCGCGTCGTACCCGACGTGGCGGGTGAGGTACGCGGCCTTCTCCGGGGTGCCTGCGCTGCCGGTGATCCGGCCCGCGCCGAGCAGCCGGGCGAACCGGCCGGTCGCCGTGCCGACCCCGCCGGCCGCGCCCGAGACGAACAGGTCCTCGCCCGCCCGCAGCCGGGCGATCCGGGTGAGGGCGATGTAGGCGGTCAGGCCGGTGCCGCCCAGCACGCTCAGATACGCCGACAGCGGGACGCCCGGATGCCCGGGGATACGGCGGGCCTCCTCCGGGCGGACCACGGAGTGGGTGCGCCAGCCCTGCCGGTGGAGGACGATCAGCCCCTCGGGCAGCGCCGGGGTGCGGGAGGCCACCACCCGGCCCAGCGTCCGGCCCTCCAGCGGGGCGTCCAGCGCGAAGTCGCCGTCCATCATCTCGCGGTGGTAGGGGTCCACCGACCAGTAGAGGTTCTCCACCAGGGCCGTACCGGGGGCCGGTTCGGGGACCGGGGACTCGGCGAAGCGGAAGTGGGCGGCCGTCGGGAAGCCGGTGGGACGGGCGGTCTGGTGCACGGTGAGCGCGGTCTCGGTCATGGCAGTGGACCGTAGGCGGGAATGCGGCCCCTGAGCAGAGGGTTGCGCTCATGGAACGGGCCCATCCATGAGGCGCCCTCATAGTCGCAGGCGGGAGCCCCTCGGTGAGCGCAGCAGACCTTGCCCCGCAGGAACTCCGCGTGCTGGTCGCCGTGGCCGACGAGGGCGGTTTCTCCACCGCCGCCGTCCGGCTCGGCGCCACCCAGTCCGCGGTCTCCCACGCCGTCCGCGGCATCGAGCGCAAGCTGGGCGTGGTCCTGTTCGAGCGCGGCCGGTTCGGGGCCCGGCCCACGGCGGCCGGGGAGCGGGCCGCGGCCCACGCCCGGCGTGTGCTGCGCATGCTGGAGGCGATGGCCGAGGACGTCCGGGGCGCCGGCGCCGGCGAGGTGGCCGGACGGCTGCGGATCGCCGCGTTCCGCAGTGCCGCCCTCCATCTGCTGCCGCCCGCCCTGGAGCGGCTGGCCGCCCTGCATCCCGGGGTCGAGGTGACCGTCGCCGTCGTGCGGGAACTGGGGCCGGGCACCGCGGGCGAGGTCTCCGCCGGGCGGGCCGACCTGGGGATCGCCACCCTCGGCGAGCCGGCGGTCCTGCCGGCGGGGCTGATCGGCGGGGTGCTGCTGGAGGAGCCGTACTCCCTGGTGCACCCGGCCGGGCACCCGGCGCCGCGCTCCCTGCCGCTCGTCGACTGGATGGAGAACTGCGGCTCCTACACCCGCGACTGGTGGGCCGGCCAGGACTGGATCCCGGCGGCGACCGTCACCGCCGAGGACGACGGGGCGGTGCTGTCGATGGTGGGCAGCGGCCTCGGCATGGCGATCATGCCCGAGCTGTCGCTCACCGGGGCGCCGGCCGCCGTGGAGATCACCGACCTGGGGCCGGGGCGGCCGTACCGGTCCGTCGGCTACGCCACCACTCCCGAACTGGCCGCCACGAGCGCCGTACGCGCCCTGATCCGGATCCTGCGGTCCCTCGGCCGGAGTACCCCCGAACGCACGAAGACCCAGCTCAGGGCGGTGTGACCCAGTCCACCGTCTCAGATAGTAGGAAGTCCGAGTAATTGTGCAGACAGACGCGGGCGGCTCCCTTAATTTGAAAGAAGCCGAACGTCTCGCTCGATCCAGCGAATGGCGGTCGTGAGCCGGGCCCTGTGCAGGCAACCCCTGCGGCCGGAGCTCCCCGCCTCTTCCGGCGTCTCGTATCCCCTCACAGCCGTGCTCCGCGTTTTCCGAAGGAGTCGATTCCCATGGCCGAGACGACCGTCCGCCCCCGGGTCCGCCACGTGTCCCGCGCGAGCGAGTCCGACCGCAAGAACGCCGCCGCCGCCCTCCAGCGTGCCCTGGACCGCCGGGACAACGGCGGCGAGACCGGCCACTGAGCCGGACCACCAGCCGGGAGCCGCACCCTCCCCCCGCCCGGTCTCGTCCGGGCGGGGGGAGATCCCCGCGGGGTGCGGCGCGGCCCTCACCCGCCGCGCCGCACCTCGAAGTGGTCGATCCGCCGCCCGTCCTGGGCCAGCGCCGACACCACGAGCCGTGGCGACGCGCCCGTCCGCACCTCGACCGAGAGCAGCGAGAAGCCGGTGTAGCGGACCCGGGACCAGTCCGCCGTCTCCGGCGCGCGGTCCTTGTCCTTCGTCCAGGCGAAGGTCCGCACCGCCTCGTGCCGGGTGACGTGCCCCTCGTAGCTGTCCTTCACCCCCGACGGGAAGGCGTACAGGTCCCGCCCGCCGCCGCCCGCCGTCACGTACACGACGCCGTCCCGGGTGGGGTCGGCCGAGCCGCCGACGGGCACCGCCCGGCCGGTCCTGCCGGACCTGATCGCGTCCGTGCGCTCGTACACATGGTTGTGCCCGTTGATCACCAGGTCCACCTGGTGCTTCTCGAACAGCGGCAGCCACTCCCGCCGCACGCCCCCGTCCGAGGCGTGCTGCGAGGTGGAGTAGGCGCAGTGGTGGAAGAAGACGACCACGAAGTCGATGCCGTCGGCGGCGCGCAGCCGGCGCAGCGTCCGGTCCAGCCAGGCCGTCTGCCGCCCGCCGCTGTGCCCGAGGTTGGCGGGGATCTCGTACGACACGTCGTTGGCGTCCAGCGCCACGAAGCCGGCGTTGCCGTAGACGAACGCGTACGCGCCCGGTGTGCCGTGCGGGTCGAAGCCGGTCTCCGGCAGGGAGAACCGGGCCAGTTGGCCGCCGTAGCCGTCCGGCGAGTACCAGGCCTCCATGTCGTGGTTGCCGGTCGTCACCATCCACGGCACGGATCGCGCCACCGGCTCGTTCTGCTTCAGGAACAGGTCCCAGAAGGCGGGGTCGTAGCCGTCCGTCCGCCGGCCGGTGCCGTTGACGTCCGCGTAGCAGATGTCGCCCGCGTGCAGATGGAAGGCGGGCTTCTGCCGCAGCACCAGGTCGTCGTTGGTGTGCGCGGCCCGGCCCACGCCCTGGTCGCCGAAGGCCGTGAACACGAACCGCTCGGGGCCCGCGGGCGCCGTGCGGAAGGACGCGGTGGCCGCGCGGTGCGCGGCGGCGGTGGGGTCCCAGCCGTCGTGGCCGACACCGTAGTAGTACGTGGTACCGGGCGCGAGGCCGTCCACGGCCGCGTGCAGGTAGTACTGCTCCAGCGCGGGCCGCACCCCCTCCACCCCGGGGGTGTGCAGCGGGCGCACCTCGGCCGCGACCCGGCGCCCGAGGTCGTCGGGGCGCAGGCCGACGCGCACGTACGGCCGCCGCACCGCGAACGGCACCTGCCAGGAGATCCTCATCTGCCTCCCGGGATCGGCGCCGAAGGCGAGATGCCGGCCGAACGGGCCGGCCACCGAGCCCGGCGCCCGCGAGGTGGCCGGGGCGGGGGCCCGCGAGCCGGTGGCGCCGGACCTCGCCCCGGAGGCGGTCGCGCAGCCGGTCAGCAGGCCGCCCGCCACCGCGCCGGCCGTCACCAGGGTGCGGCGGGGAAGCATCCGGGTGCGCAGGTACTCGTACTGCTCGGCCATGCTCAGCCGTTCGGCGAGCCGCGGCGGAATGCCGACGTCGGGGACGGGGGGTCCGGAGGGTCCGGGGGGCGTCCCCCTGGAAAACGCAGCCATGTGCGGAACCTTCCACCGGCGCCCGAAGCCCCTGTCACGCACGGGTGAACGCCAGTCGACGGGAGGACACCGGCGACCCGTCCGGGTGTCCGGATGGCGGACAAGGCGTGTCATCCCATGGGACGAGGAGTAGGGTGCCGACATGTCTCGCAGCATCGATCTCGCAGTGATCCCCGGTGACGGCATCGGCCAGGAAGTCGTGGCCGAGGGTCTCAAGGTCCTCTCCGCCGTCCTGCCGCAGGATGTGAAGCTGGAGACCAAGGAGTTCGACTTCGGCGCCCGGCGCTACCACGCCACCGGTGAGACCCTCACCGACGCCGACCTCGACGCGCTGAAGCAGCACGACGCCATCCTGCTCGGCGCGATCGGCGACCCGTCGGTGCCCTCCGGCGTCCTGGAGCGCGGCTTCCTGCTCAAGCTCCGCTTCGCCTTCGACCACCACGTCAACCTGCGCCCGTCGAAGCTCCTGCCCGGTGTCGCCACCCCGCTCGCCGGCCAGCCGGAGATCGACTTCGTCGTCGTCCGCGAGGGCACCGAGGGCCCCTACACCGGCAACGGCGGCACGATCCGCAAGGGCACCGCCCACGAGGTCGCCACCGAGGTCTCCGTCAACACCGCCTACGGTGTCGAGCGCGTGGTCCGCGACGCCTTCGCCCGTGCCCAGGCGCGCCCGCGCAAGAAGCTCACGCTGGTCCACAAGAACAACGTGCTGACCTTCGCCGGCCACCTGTGGACGAACATCTTCAACAAGGTGGCCGAGGAGTTCCCCGAGGTCACCACCGACTACATCCACGTCGACGCGGCGACGATCTACCTCGTCACCGACCCCGGCCGCTTCGACGTCATCGTCACGGACAACCTCTTCGGCGACATCATCACCGACCTCGCCGCGGCCGTCTCCGGCGGCATCGGCGTGGCCGCCTCCGGGAACATCAACCCCGGCCGCGAGTTCCCGTCCATGTTCGAGCCGGTCCACGGCTCGGCCCCGGACATCGCGGGCCAGGGCAAGGCCGACCCCACCGCCACCGTCCTGTCCGTCGCCCTGCTGCTGCGCCACCTCGGCTACGACGCGGAGGCCGACCGCATCGACGCGGCGGTCGCCGCCGACCTCACCGAGCGCGCCGGAAAGCCGGCCCGCTCCACGTCCCAGATCGGCGACGCCCTCGCCGTACGCGTAGCCGGCTGACCCGCCGCGCCACCTCAGAGCCGCCGGGTCGCAACCGCACCCGGCGGCTTTTCCTGTGCCTCACCGGGTGCCACCATCAATCCCTGGGCCGCTTCACCCCGATTCCTTCCGGCGCAGCCCCCGCGCGATAATCGAACGCGGGGCCGCGATATGAGGGAATGCTCGGACGTCCTAGCACTGGCGACCGGCAGTACAGGAGTGAGCGCGGCCCGTCACTACAACCGGTGAAGGACAAGTACTGATGACGACGCCCACGATCGAGCTCAAGCCCTCCGCCAGCCCGCTCGCCGCCGCCGAGCGCGAGGCGATCCTGGCCAACCCGGGGTTCGGCCGCCACTTCACCGACCACATGGTGACGATCAAGTGGACCGAGGGCCGCGGCTGGCACGACGCTCAGCTCGTCCCGTACGGCCCGATCTCCCTGGACCCCTCCACTCACGTCCTGCACTACAGCCAGGAGATCTTCGAGGGCCTGAAGGCCTACCGTCAGTCCGACGACTCGATCGCGCTGTTCCGCCCCGAGGCCAACGCCCGCCGGTTCCGCAACTCCGCCCGCCGCATGGCCATGGCCGAGCTGCCCGAGGAGCTGTTCATCGCCGCCCTGGACGCGCTGCTCACCCAGGACGCCGACTGGGTCCCGCCGCACGGCGGTGAGGAGGCCCTGTACCTGCGGCCGTTCATGTTCGCCACGGAGGTCGGGCTCGGCGTGCACCCGGCCAACGAGTACCTGTTCATGCTGATCGCCTCCCCCTCCGGCGCCTACTTCGCCGGCGGCGTGAAGCCGGTCACCATCTGGGTCTCCGAGGACCACGTCCGCGCCGTCCCGGGCGGCACCGGCGACGCGAAGACCGGCGGCAACTACGCCGCCTCCCTGCTCCCGCAGGCCGAGGCCGCCGCGCACGGCTGCGACCAGGTCGTCTACCTCGACGCGGTCACCCGCACCAAGGTCGAGGAGAGCGGCAGCATGAACGTCGCCTTCGTCTACGGCGACCGGATCATCACCCCGTCGATCACCGGCTCCATCCTGGAGGGCATCACCCGCGACTCCCTCCTCAAGGTCGCCCGCGACCTCGGCTACACCGCCGAGGAGGGCGAGATCACCCTCCAGCAGTGGCGGGAGGACGCCGCGTCCGGTGCGCTGACCGAGGTCTTCGCGTGCGGTACGGCGGCCGTGGTCACCCCGATCGGTCACGCCAAGACCAAGACGGACCAGTGGACCCACGGCGACGGCACCCCCGGCCCGGTCACCCAGCGGCTGCGCGAGGCCCTGCTCGGCATCCAGCGCGGCATGACCGAGGACAAGCACGGCTGGATGCACAAGATCGGCTAACCGCGCGGTTCGAACTGCCGCGAAGGGGTGTCGGGTGTCCGCGGGTCGGCCGTGGCCGGTCGCGCGGTCGCCCGCACCCCTTCGGGGCGCGGTGCGGCCCGCGTCAGCAGCAGGTACACCGCCCCGCCGACCAGTCCCGACAGCAGGAAGCTGCAGTCCACCCCGCCGGTCAGACGCAGCAGCGGGCCCTCGTACGACGGCAGGGACACCGCCAGCAGACCGACCGCCGCGCCCAGCGCCCACGACACGGTCGCCGGCACGTTCCAGCCCGCCCGGTACCAGTAGATCCCGCCCCGTGAACGGCGGTTGAAGACCTGGAGGGCGTCGGCGTCGTACACGCCGCGGCAGCGGACGAAGCCGATGAGGGTGACGACCGCCCACGGGGTGCCGATGGCGGTGAGCAGCAGCACGAAGGACGTCATCGCCGACTGCGCGTTCCAGGCGTAGTGGCCGGCGAAGACGCAGGCGGTGGCCACGACGGCCACGGTGCAGGTGGCGCGGGCGCGGGAGGCGCGGGGCAGGATCGCGTCCAGGTCCAGGCCCATGGAGTACAGCATCAGGCCCGCGTTGCCCACCGAGCCGGCCGAGGCGGCCAGCAGCAGCGGCACCAGGTACCAGCCGGGGGAGGCCGCGACCAGCGGGCCCGCGTAGTCGGTGGCCGCGCGGGCCGCGTAGGCCGTGAAGGTGCCGAACAGCTGCGGCACCAGCAGCCCCAGGATCAGGCCGAGCCAGGTGGCGTGCAGCACGCGGCGCGAGGAGTGGCGGGCGGGGGAGATGTAGCGGGTGTAGTCGCCGAGCAGGGTGATGAAGGCGATGGGGCCGGACAGGCCCGCCGCCACCGCGGCCAGGAACCAGGTGGACCAGAACGAGCCCAGCAGATAGCCGCCGGCGCCCGGCAGCGCGGCGGTGGTGAAGTGCGGGGCGTACGCGAGGACACCGAGCAGCAGCAGGGCCGTCATGCCGACGGCGAGCACCCGGGACATGGCGAGCAGCACCCGGTAGCCGTAGACGGCGCCCGCGACCGTCGCCGCGGCGAGCACCGCGTAGACGAGGGCGTACGACAGCCCGTCGGCCGGTACGCCGAAGAGCCGGTCGAGGACCATCAGCATCACGTCGCCGCCGATCCACACGGTCAGCGCGGTGTAGCCGAGGGCGAGCAGCAGCCCGACCACCGAGCCGATCAGCCGGCCGCGCACGCCGAACTGGGCGCCGGAGGAGGTGGACAGGTTGGTCGCGGTGCGCAGGGAGACCAGGGCCAGCGGGGCCGTGAAGAGCGTGCCGATCACCGTGCCGGCCACGACGGCGCTCACCGACGCCCACCAGCCGAGCCCGAAGGACGGCGGCAGCCAGCCGAAGATGATCACCCCGAGGCAGAGGTTGGAGCCGAGCAGGATCGACACGAGGTCCCGTGGACCGCTGGTGCGTTCCTCGTCCGGGACGGTGTCGACTCCGCGCTGTTCGATCGGCATGGCTGGTCTCCTTCGACGGCCGCCATTGGTTTAGAGCGACGTTCAATGTGACGTGAAGCCTTGCCCCGGGTCAATGCTTCTGTTTCATGAATTCTCTGTTTAGAGTGATGCTCTAACCTGTGGAAGACAAGGAGGCGTCGCGTCGTGAGACTGACCCCCACGGAACGTGACCGGCTGCTCCTCTTCGGTGCCGCCGAGCTGGCCCGGGCCCGCCGGGCGCGCGGTCTCCGGCTGAACGTGCCGGAGGCCACCGCGCTGATCGCGGACACCGTCTGCGAGGCCGCCCGGGACGGCAAGCGGCTCGCCGAGGCCATCGAGGCGGCCCGGTCCGTGCTCGGCCCCGCGGACGTGCTGCCCGGCGTCGCCGACGTCGTCACCGAGGTGATGGTCGAGGCCGTCTTCGACGACGGCTCCCGGCTCGCGGTCGTCTCCGACCCCATCGGCGGCGGTCTGGGCGAGAACGCCCCGGGCGCGCTGCTCCCCGGCCCCGAGCACGCCGACCCCGAGCCCGCCGTGCGGCTGCGCGTCACCAACACCGCGACCGTGCCGGTCTCCGTCACCTCCCACTTCCACTTCTTCGAGGCCAACCCCCGCCTCGACTTCGACCGCCCCGCGGCCTACGGCATGCGGCTCGCCGTGCCCGCCGGCTCCTCGGTCCGCTTCGGCCCCGGTCAGAGCGAGGAGGTCGGGCTGGTCCCGGTCGGCGGCGAGCGCGTCGCGATCGGCTTCGCCGGACTGGTGGACGGGCCGCTGGACGCGCCGGGCGCGAAGGAAGAGGCCCTGCGCCGGGCCGCCGCCTGCGGCTATCTCGGAGTGACGCCGGAAGGAGGCGGGGAGCGATGAGCCGCTCGAAGGGACGAGAGGTGAGCCGGTCGATCCACGTCGACCCGCACGCCTACGCGGCCACCCACGGCCCCCGGGCCGGCGACCGCATCCGCCTCGGTGACTCCGGCCTGACCGTCCGCGTCGAGTCCGACGCCCAGAAGTACGGCGACGAGTTCCTGGCCGGCTTCGGCAAGACCGCCCGCGACGGACTGCACCTCAAGGCCGCCGCCGTCCGTGACACCTGCGACGTCGTGATCAGCAACGTCGTCGTCATCGACGCGGTGCAGGGGATCCGGAAGGTGTCCATCGGCATCCGGGAAGGCCGCGTCTGCGCCATCGGACGCGCCGGCAACCCGGACACCCTGGACGGCGTCGACGTCGTCGTCGGCACGGGTACCTCGATCGTCTCCGGCGAGGGGCTGATCGCCACCGCGGGTGCCGTCGACACCCACGTCCACCTGCTGTCCCCGCGCATCATGGAGGCGTCCCTCGCCTCCGGCGTGACCACGATCATCGGGCAGGAGTTCGGCCCGGTGTGGGGCGTCGGCGTCAACTCGCCCTGGGCGCTGCGCCACGCGTTCAACGCCTTCGACGCCTGGCCGGTCAACATCGGCTTCCTGGGCCGGGGCTCGTCGTCCCACGACGCACCGCTGATCGAGGCCCTGGCCGAGGGCGGGGCGAGCGGCTTCAAGGTGCACGAGGACATGGGCGCCCACACCCGCGCGCTGGACACCGCGCTGCGGGTCGCCGAGGAGCACGACGTCCAGGTCGCCCTGCACAGCGACGGACTGAACGAGTGCCTGTCGGTGGAGGACACCCTGCGCGTGCTGGAGGGCCGCACGATCCACGCCTTCCACATCGAGGGCTGCGGCGGCGGACACGTGCCCAACGTGCTGAAGATGGCCGGCGTCCCGAACGTCATCGGCTCCTCCACCAATCCCACCCTGCCCTTCGGCCGGGACGCGGTCGCCGAGCACTACGGCATGATCGTCTCCGTCCACGACCTCAAGCCCGACCTGCCCGGCGACGCGGCCATGGCCCGCGACCGCATCCGCGCCGGCACGATGGGCGCCGAGGACGTGCTGCACGACCTGGGCGCGATCGGCATCACCTCCTCCGACGCCCAGGGCATGGGCCGCGCGGGCGAGACGGTCCGCCGTACGTTCGCCATGGCCGGCAAGATGAAGGCCGAGCTGGGCCCCATGGCGGGGGACGGCGAGGGCGACGACAACGCCCGCGTGCTGCGCTACATGGCCAAGCTGACGATCAATCCCGCGATCGCGCACGGCCTCGCGCACGAGGTCGGCTCCATCGAGACCGGCAAGCTCGCCGACATCGTGCTGTGGCGCCCCGAGTACTTCGGTGCCAAGCCGCAGCTCGTCCTCAAGGCCGGCTTCCCGGCGTACGGCGTGGTCGGCGACCCCAACGCGGCCACCGACACCTGCGAACCCCTCGTCCTCGGACCGCAGTTCGGCTCGTACGGCGCCACCGCCGCGGACATCTCGGTCGCGTTCGTCGCCCGGGCCGCCGTCGACCAGGGCAACGACACGATGCCCACCCGCCGCCGCCGCGTCGCCGTACGCGGCACCCGGGGCATCGGCCCGGCCGACCTGCGGCTGAACGCCCGGATCGGAGCGGTCGACGTCGACCAGCGCACCGGCCTGGTCACCCTCGACGGCGACCCGCTGCGCTCGGAGCCCGCCGACTCCGTCTCCCTCAACCGCCTCTACTTCCTCTAAGGACCCGCGACATGACCACCCCCGCAGCCGACGGCTTCCGCATGCCCGCCGAGTGGACCCCGCACGAGCGCACCTGGATGGCCTGGCCGGGTCCCAACCCCACCTTCGACGACCCGGACGACCTCGCCGCCTCCCGGATCGCCTGGGCGTCCGTCGCCCGCGCCGTCCGCCGCTTCGAACCGGTGACGGTCGTGTGCGGCCCCGGCCAGTCCGCCGAGGCCGAGGCGCTGCTCGGCCCCGGCATCGACACCGTGGAGCGCGAGCTGGACGACGCCTGGATGCGGGACATCGGCCCCACCTTCCTGACCGACGACAAGGGCCGGCTGGCCGCCGTGGACTGGACGTTCAACGGCTGGGGCGCCCAGGACTGGGCCCGCTGGGAGCACGACTCGAAGATCGGCGCGTATGTCTCCGATCTCGCGGGCGCGCGGACGTACGCCTCGAAGCTGGTCAACGAGGGCGGCGCGATCCACGTCGACGGCGAGGGCACCGTGCTGCTCACCGAGACCGTGCAGCTCGGCCCCGAGCGCAACCCGCACTGGTCCCGGGCGGAGGTCGAGGCCGAGATCCACGCCCACCTCGGCACCGACAAGGCGATCTGGCTGCCGCGCGGCCTGACCGGCGACTACCCGCCCCACGGCTTCGGCACCCTCGGCCATGTCGACATCGTGGCCGCCTTCGCCCGTCCGGGCGTCGTGGTCGCCCACCACCAGCCGGACCCGGCGCACCCCGACCACGAGGTCACCAAGGAGGTCATCGGCCTGCTGAAGTCGGCGACCGACGCCCGGGGCCGCAAGCTGGAGGTCGTCGAGGTGCCCGCCCCGACCGTCCTGGAGGCCGACGGCCACTGGGCCGACTACTCCTACATCAACCACTACCTGTGCAACGGCGGGGTCGTGCTGTGCGGTTTCGACGACCCGCGCGACGAGATCGCCGCCGGCATCTTCCGCCGCCTGTTCCCGGAGCGGACGGTGACCCTGGTGGACGCGCGGGCGATCTTCGCGGGCGGCGGCGGCATCCACTGCATCACCCAGCAGCAGCCGAAGACCCGGTGACGGCCCGCGTCGGGTAGAACATACGGGTGAACGTCCTGGTCTGTGCGGCCCGCGGCCGTCGTCTCGGCGAGCCGTCGCGTCTGCCGCCCGAGCTGTCCGAGCGCCCGCCGCGTGACGGGCGCGCGCGCACCGCCGTTTCCCGGCCGGCTCCGCCGGCCGTGCCGCGGGGCCGGTACGCGGTGGACCCCGCGCCGTCCGGGGCGCCGTCCGCGACCCGCCTGCCGTCCCGGGCCGCAGGGGCGGTGCCCGCATGAGCGAGACCCCGGCCCCCCGCCGCCGTACCCCCGCCCCGCCCCGCGAGGACGTGCTCACCACGGCCATGGACATGATCGCCGAGCACGGCCTGGAGAAGCTGACCATGGCGGGGCTGGGCCGCGAGGTCGGCATGAGCAGCGGGCACCTGCTGTACTACTTCCGCTCCAAGGACGAACTGCTGCTGCGGACCCTGGAGTGGAGCGAGGGCCGCCTCGGCGCGGAGCGGGGCCGTCTGCTGGCCGGCCCCGGGACCGCCCGCGAGCGCCTGTCCGCCTACGTCGACCTGTACGTTCCCGACGGCCACCGCGACCCGCACTGGACGCTGTGGCTGGAGGTCTGGAACCGCTCGCAGAACGCCGACGACGACGCGCGGGCCCGCCAGGCGGCCATCGAGGGGGCCTGGCACCGCGACCTGGTCGCCCTGATCGCCGAGGGAGTGTCCCGAGGGGAGTTCCGCCGGGTGGACGCGGACCGTTTCGCGACGCGGCTGCGCGCGCTGCTGGACGGCTTCTCCATCCATGTGGCGATCGGACTGCGCGGGACCGATCGTGAGCAAGTCACAGCGCACGTGAGGGAGTTCATCGAGGAAGGGCTCGCCGCGACTCCCCGGCGGCACGGGGCGCCGTAGGACCGGCCGCGGCGCACCCGCACTCCGCGTCCGGCGGCAAGCCCGACGGCGGCATCGGAATCGTTTCCTCCACGGGCGGGCATGTACCGGCCCATGGGACGACAACACTGGAAGAAGATCTGGGTCGGTTCGGCGGGGAACATGGTCGAATGGTTCGACTGGTTCGTGTACGCGAGCTTCGCCACCTACTTCGCCGGCGCGTTCTTCCCGAGCGGCAATCCCACCGCCCAGCTGATGAACACCGCCGGCATCTTCGCCGTCGGTTTCTTCATGCGTCCGGTCGGCGGATGGCTGCTGGGCCGGGTGGGCGACCGCAAGGGCCGCAAGGCGGCGCTCACCCTGACCGTCTCGCTCATGTCGGCGTCCGCGGTCCTCATCGCCGTCGCCCCCACCTACGCCGTCGCCGGTTACGGCGGCGCCCTCGTGCTGCTCGTCGCCCGCCTGCTCCAGGGACTGTCGGTGGGCGGCGAGTACGCGGCCAGCGCCACCTATCTGACCGAGGCCTCGGACCCGGCCCGGCGCGGCTTCGCCTCCAGCTTCCAGTACGTGTCCATGACCGCCGGCCAGATCGTCGGCCTCGGACTCCAGATCGTCCTCCAGCGGACCATGTCCGACAGCGCGCTGCACAGCTACGGCTGGCGCATACCGTTCGTCGTCGGCGCGCTCGGCGCGGCCGTCGTCTTCTATCTGCGCCGCAGCATGCTGGAGACCGAGGTGTACGCGGAGGACACCTCCGGCGCCGAGGAGCGCGGCACCCTGCGCGCGCTGTGGCGGCACAAGCGGGAGGCGTTCCTGGTCGTCGCCCTCACCATGGGCGGCACGGTGGCCTACTACACGTACACCACCTACCTGACCAAGTACCTGTCCAACTCGGCCGGCCTGCCCAAGGAGACGGCCACCCTCGTCTCCTTCACCGCGCTGATCGTGTTCGCCTGTCTCCAGCCCCTCGCGGGCGCCCTCTCCGACCGCATCGGCCGCCGCCCGCTGCTCATCACCTTCGCGGTCGGCTCCACCTTCCTGACCGTCCCGGTCATGACGCTGCTGCGGCATGCCGACGGTTACTGGCCCGCTCTCGGCCTCGCCCTGCTCGCGCTGGTCGTGGTCACCGGCTACACCTCCATCAACGCCTGTGTGAAGGCCGAGCTGTTCCCGACCGGGGTCCGGGCGCTCGGGGTGGCCCTGCCCTACGCCGTCGCCAACGCCCTGTTCGGCGGGACCGCCGAATACGTCGCCCTCTGGTTCAAGAAGGGCGGCGTCGAGTCCGGCTTCTACTGGTACGTGGCCGCCTGCGCCGCCGTGTCCCTGGTGGTGTACGTCACCATGCGCGAGACGAAGGACCTGGACCTGACCCGGGTGAAGGCCGGTCAGGAGGCCGGGGCGGGCTCCGGGGAGTCCAGCCTGACGCCCGCATCCTGAGACGGACCGTGAGCCGGGGGCGACGCTGTGCCAGACTGCCCCCGTGCTCTCGTTCGCCATGATTATTGGCAGCAGGCGCGCCGGTCCGCAGTGACCACCTCGTACGACCAGGTGCGGGTGGCCACCGTCGTCCTCGACCCGCGCGCAGACCTCTCGCACCCGCGAGGGGTTTTTTCGTTTTCCGGCCCACCTTCAGCCGGGAGCGGAGCGCGAGGGAATACTGGGGGGATGGTGGAGCCGGTCATTCCGGTAAGACCGAAGATCCACAACAGGAGCCTTGAGATCATGACCGAGACGGCAACCAGCGAGCTCGACGACTCGTTCCACGTCTTCGACACCACGCTGCGCGACGGCGCGCAGCGCGAGGGCATCAACCTCACCGTCGCGGACAAGCTCGCCATCGCCCGGCACCTGGACGACTTCGGCGTGGGCTTCATCGAGGGCGGCTGGCCGGGTGCGAACCCCCGCGACACCGAGTTCTTCGCCCGCGCCCGGGAGGAGATCGACTTCCGCCACGCCCAGCTGGTCGCCTTCGGCGCCACCCGCCGCGCGGGGACGAAGGCCGCCGACGACCCCCAGGTCAACGCCCTGCTGGACTCCGGCGCCCCGGTGATCACCCTGGTCGCCAAGTCGCACGACCGGCACGTGGAGCTGGCGCTGCGCACGACCCTGGACGAGAACCTGGAGATGGTCCGCGACACCGTCTCGTACCTGAAGGACCAGGGCCGCCGCGTCTTCGTGGACTGCGAGCACTTCTTCGACGGCTACCGCGCCAACCCGGAGTACGCCAAGGCCGTCGTCCGTACGGCGGCGGTGGCCGGCGCCGACGTCGTCGTCCTGTGCGACACCAACGGCGGCATGCTCCCCGCCCAGGTCCAGGCGGTCGTCTCCACCGTCCTCGCCGACACCGGCGCCCGGCTCGGCATCCACGCCCAGGACGACACCGGCTGCGCGGTCGCCAACACCCTGGCCGCCGTGGACGCCGGCGCCACCCACGTGCAGTGCACGGCCAACGGCTACGGCGAGCGCGTCGGCAACGCCAACCTCTTCCCGGTGGTCGCGGCCCTGGAGCTGAAGTACGGCAAGCCGGTGCTGCCCGAGGGCCGGCTGCGCGAGATGACCCGCATCTCCCACGCCATCGCCGAGGTCGTCAACCTGACGCCGTCCACGCATCAGCCGTACGTGGGCGTGTCCGCCTTCGCGCACAAGGCCGGACTGCACGCCTCCGCCATCAAGGTCGACCCGGACCTGTACCAGCACATCGACCCCGAGCTGGTCGGCAACACCATGCGCATGCTCGTCTCCGACATGGCGGGCCGCGCCTCGGTGGAGCTGAAGGGCAAGGAGCTGGGCATCGACCTCGGCGGCGACCGCGAGCTGGTCGGCCGGGTGGTGGAGCGGGTGAAGGAGCGCGAGCTCGCGGGCTACACCTACGAGGCCGCCGACGCCTCCTTCGAACTCCTGCTGCGCGCCGAGGCCGAGGGCCGGCCGCTGAAGTACTTCGACGTCGAGTCCTGGCGGGCCATCGTCGAGGACCGCCCCGACGGCACCCACGCCAACGAGGCCACGGTCAAGCTGTGGGCCAAGAGCGAGCGGATCGTCGCCACCGCGGAGGGCAACGGCCCCGTCAACGCCCTGGACCGGGCGCTGCGCGTGGCGCTGGAGAAGATCTACCCGCAGCTCGCCAAGCTGGAGCTGGTCGACTACAAGGTCCGCATCCTGGAGGGCAAGCACGGGACGTCGTCCACCACCCGGGTGCTGATCTCCACCTCGGACGGCTCCGGCGAGTGGTCGACGGTCGGGGTGGCCGAGAACGTCATCGCCGCCTCCTGGCAGGCCCTGGAGGACGCGTGCACCTACGGCCTGCTCCGGGCGGGCGTGGAGCCCGCCGAGTAGCCGCAGTGGAGGTATGACCTCACACGCGAGCGACGCGCTGTCCGGGGCCCGGGTCGCCACCCGGCTGCCCGCGCGGGACCCGGACCGGGCCCCGCGCAGAAGCGCCGGGCCCGGTCAGGGGCGCGCGCGGGGAGTGGGGCGCGTGGTTCCGGGACAGCGAGGGGAACCTGCTGGGCATCGGCCGGCCGATCCTGTGAGGGCCGGCCGGTCCCGGCCGGTCAGGGTGCCCGCCAGATGTTGTCGAAGGCCACGTTCTCGATGCGCCGCCGCTCGCGCACGGCCTCCAGCTCGGTCACCGCGTCGCCGACCGCGACCAGCACGGTGACGACCGCCTCGTCCTCGGGCTCGGGCGCGGCCGGGCGGTCGTCCGGGATGCCCAGGGTGGAGGCGAGCCCGGCCAGGACGGGCTCGTGGGACCACCACCGGTCGGCCGCGCGCCGGCGGGCCGGGGTGTCGGCGCGGGGATCGTCCCGGTCGCGCAGCGCGAGCCAGTGCCGGCGCTTGCCGGTGAGCTGTCCCTCGGACTCCAGGACGTCCCGGTAGGCGGTGGCCAGCCCCTGTCCGCGCCGCCACAGCCAGTCCTCGACCTTCTCGTACGGCTCCTGACGGACCAGCGCGGCCCCCGCCTCGTCCAGCAGCCGGTCACCCGTGGTCAGCACCGGCCCCGGCACGATCCGCCCGCCCTCCAGTCGGAGCGCGCGGGCACCGAGGAGGTCGATCAGCTCGGCCCCCGCGAGCGCCAGTGACAGGTCCCCCTGCTCGACGGGCTGCTCGCGGGGAATGTCCAGGCTGACGAGGAACAGGTCCTGCGGTGTCGTCATGAGGACTCCAGGGTCGCCGGGGGAGCGGGAACGGCCGGTCCCCTTCATCGTCCCCCAGCCGCCGGGCGGCCGCCGCTCAGCATGTGCCCCGGGCGAGCCGCTCGAACGCGGGGGCTCGTGCGTCCGTCCGTCCGGCGGCGGGCCCGGGCGGACGCCGGAGCCGCACCGGACGGAACACCGCGTACGGCGTCCCGTCCGGTGCGGCGCGTGTTCCGCCCTATCGCAGGGTCCACTTCTGGTTGGCGGCTCCGGTGCACGACCAGATCTGGGCCCGGGCCCCGTTCGCCGACGAGTTGTCCGTGACGTCGAGGCACTTGTCCGCCGCCGTGTTCACCACGTCACCCGTGGCCGCGTCGTACGACCACCGTTGGGCACCGGTTCCGTTGCAGTCGTACAGCTGCACCTTGGCGCCGTCGGCCGTCGAGGCGGAGGTCACGTCCAGGCACTTGCCGAGCGCCTGGACGGAGCCGTCGGCCTGGACGGTCCACTGCTGGGCGGTGGAGCCGTTGCAGTCGTAGAGCTGCACCGCCGTACCGTTGGCGGCGGAACCGCCCGCCACGTCCAGGCACTTGCCGGCGAGCCCGACGAAGGCGCCGGTCCGGGCGCCGCCGCCGGACTGGGAGCCGGACCAGGTGAAGGTGGCCGAGGTCTTCCCGGGCAGCGAGTACGTGGCGTGCTGGGACCCCCAGTTGACGGTGACCGTCTTCGCCGAAGCGGAGTCGTTGTACGCGATCAGGGCCTTGCCGCCGTCCGGGTTGCGCCAGGCCACGTTGGGCACGGCGGTGGACGCGGTGGAGGCGATCCGCTGGGCGCCCGGGCGGACGAACTTGGTCAGGTGCCCCATGGTGTAGTACTCGACGGTGTAGTCCACGGTCCCGCTCGCGCCGTCGCCGTTGTGCACGGTGATCAGGCCGGTGCAGGTGCCGCAGCCGCCGTTGTGCGGGCCCATGTTCTGGTCCACGGCCAGCGACCACTTGGTCACCGACTTCGCCCAGTTGCGGGTGTAGTCGATGATGTTGGACATGTCCTCGCGCTGCTGGTTGGCGATCCAGGTGCCGCCGGAGTGCTCGGTGCCGAAGGCGTCGAGCGCCGGGTACTGGTTGTGCACGGCCGTCTGCTTGGCGATGTCACCGCCGTAGCCGTGCCAGGCGATCCCGCCGAAGTTGGGGTGGTTGCGCACGGCGGCGTCGTCGACGGTCTGGGCGGCGTAGGAGTCGTAGACGTCCCAGTTCCAGTCGTGCGCCAGCACCTTGGTGGCCAGGCCCGCCGACTGCAGCTTGGGCAGCAGCTCGTTCTTGGTGAAGTACGCGAGGCCGCCGGCGTTCCAGCTCATCGACGGATAGCCGGAACAGCAGGTCGGCTCGTTCTGGGCGGTGACGTAGGAGACGTTGACGCCCTGGTCCTTGTACCCCTGGAGGTACTTCACGAAGTAGGAGGCGTACGCCCCGTAGTCCTCGGCCTTCAGCCAGCCGCCGTTGAGCGAGCCGCTGTCCTTCATCCAGGCCGGCGCCGTCCATGGCGAGGCCATGACCGTCAGGGACGGGTTCAGCTGGAGCGCCTGCCGGGTGAGCGGGACGACGTCCGCCAGGTCGTGCGCGAGCGAGAACTTCGCCAGCGACGGGTCGGTCTGGCCGGCCGGCACGTCGTCGTAGGTGTAGCCGTAGCGCGCGAGGTCGGAGGCGCCCATCGGATTGCGCAGGAAGGACAGGCCGATGCCCTCCGTGGGGGAGAACAGCTTGCGCATGGTCGCGTCCCGGGCCGACGGGGACAGTGCCCCGCTGCCGTTCATCAGCCAGGCGGCGGTGTCCGTGAAGGAGGCGCCGCCGCCGGTGAAGGTCTGGTAGCGGGTGTTCTCGTCCACGGTGATGTTCTCGCCGCCACCGCCCGTACCGGACTGGAAGGCGAACGGCGTCTGTGCCTGCAAGCCGCGTACGACGTGCCGGCCGGCGGAGTCGTCGGTGGTGGTGAGCCAGGCCGTGATCTGCTCACCGGCCGCGTGCGCGGGGGGTACGGCCACGCTGACACCGGCGGCGGAGAGCAGCCCGGCGAGCAGCAGCCGGACCGTGCGGGGGGTTCTCCTCATGGTGCGTCGCCCTTTCTCTCGGGTCGACAAAAGCTGACGGGTCGTCTTGACGGTTCTCTGTGCCGTTAGTTAACTCACGACGTGAGCTAAGCCCTGAGTGAACCACGAGAGCCGAGGGAAGGTCCATGCGAAGAACCGCCCTGCTCGCCTCCGCCGCACTCCTCGCCGGTCTGCTGCCCTGGGCGGCGACCGCGCGAGCCGCCGACGAGCCGGCCCCTGTCCCCGTCGACCGCTTCGAGGGCGAGGTGCCCTTCGCCGCCCAGCCCGCCGAGGGCATCTTCACCTGGGGCGGCGACACCGACGACCCGCCCGCGCTCCGCCTCGCCGACCGCGCCGACGCCCCCGAGGGCGGCAAAGTCCTCGCCGGCGGCTACGACATCAGCGGCTACGGCGGCTTCACCCACGACTTCGCCGCCACCGCGCCCGCCCACGACTGGTCCGCCCACCGCGGCATCCGCTTCTGGTGGGACGGCCGGAACAACGGCAAGAAGATCACCTTCGAGATCAAGGACGGCGGCGCCCACGGCGAGGCGTCCGAGCTGTGGACCACCTCCTTCACCGACGACTTCACCGGCTGGAAACAGGTCGAGCTGCCCTTCACCGACTTCGCCTACCGCACCGACTACCAGCCCGTCGGCGGCATCGACCACGTCCTCGGCCTCAAGGAGATGTGGGGCTACGCCGTCACCCTCCCGGCCGGCGTCAAGGGCGACTTCGCCATGGACGACGTAGAGCTGTACGGGACGGCCGACCAGACGCTGCGCGCCTCCGTCACCACCGACGCGCCGGTCGTGCCCGTCAAGGAGGGCCGGACGGCCAAGGTGAAGGTCACCGTGGCCACCACCGGCGAACAGCCCCTCGCCGACCCGGTGACCGTCACCTACGCCACGGCGGACGGCACCGCCGCCGCCGGCCGGGACTACACCCCCGTCTCCGGCACCCTCACCTTCCCGGCCGGCACCGCGTCCGGCGCCACCCGCACCATCGAGGTGCCCACCCGCGAGGACCGGGACGCCGAGCCCGCCGAGACCGTCCCCCTGAAGCTCACGGTCGCCGGCGCCAAGGCCCCCGCCGAGACCCCGCAGATCGTCGTCGACGCGAACGGACTGCCGTACCTGGACGCGAAGCTGCCGGTCCGCAAGCGCGTCGCGGACCTGCTCGGCCGGATGTCCCTGGCGGAGAAGGCCGGCCAGATGACCCAGGCCGAGCGCGGCGCGATGTCCCGGCCCGGCGACATCGCCGGCTACGCCCTCGGCTCGCTGCTCTCCGGCGGCGGCTCCACACCCGCGCCCAACACCCCCGAGGCATGGGCGAGGATGATCGACGGCTTCCAGCTCCGCGCCCAGGCGACGCGCTTCCAGATCCCGCTGATCTACGGCGTCGACGCGGTCCACGGCCACAACAACCTGACCGGCGCCACGGTCATGCCGCACAACATCGGCATCGGCGCCACCCGGGACCCCGGCCTCGCCCGGCGGACCGGCGCGGTGACGGCCGCGGAGGTCCGCGCGACCGGCGTCCCCTGGGACTTCGCGCCCTGCCTGTGCGTGAGCCGCGACGAACGCTGGGGCCGCTCGTACGAGTCCTTCGGTGAGGACCCCGCGCTCGTGAAGTCCATGGAGACCGTGATCCAGGGCCTCCAGGGCCGCGCCGACGGCCGGGACCTGAAGCGCGACGACAAGGTGCTCGCGACGGCCAAGCACTTCGTGGCCGACGGCGGCACCGCCTACGGCTCCTCCACCACCGGGACCTACACCATCGACCAGGGCGTCACCACGGTCACCCGCGAGCAGCTGGAGGACATCCATCTGGCGCCGTACCGCGAGGCCGTCGAGCGGGGCGTCGGCACGGTCATGCCGTCGTACTCCTCCCTCGACCTCGGTGACGGCAAGGGCGCGGTGAAGATGCACGCCCGCGGCGACATGATCAACGGCGTGCTCAAGGACCGGCTGGGCTTCGACGGCTTCGTCATCAGCGACTGGAACGCCATCGACCAGCTCCCCGGCGACTACGCCGCCCACGTCCGCACGTCCGTCAACGCGGGCCTGGACATGATGATGGTGCCCTACGGCTACAAGGACTTCACCGCCGCCCTCGTCGACGAGGTGAAGGCGGGCCGGATCAGCGGGAAACGCGTCGACGACGCCGTCTCCCGCATCCTGACCGAGAAGTTCGAGCTGGGCCTCTTCGAGCACCCCTACGCCGACACCAGCGGGGCGGCGCGGATCGGCTCGCCGGAACACCGGGCCGTGGCCCGGCAGGCCGCGGCCGAGTCGCAGGTACTGCTGAAGAACTCTGGGGGCCTGCTGCCGCTGAAGAAGAGCCAGAAGGTGTACGTCGCCGGGTCCAACGCCGACGACATCGGCAACCAGACCGGCGGCTGGACCCTCACCTGGCAGGGCGCCTCCGGGAACACCGTCCCCGGGACGACCGTCCTCCAGGGCCTGCGCGGGGCGGGCGGCGACGTCACCTGGTCCGAGGACGCCTCCGCCCCCACCGCCGGCTACGACGTCGGCGTGGTCGTCGTCGGCGAGACACCGTACGCCGAGGGCGTCGGTGACGTCGGCAACGGCCACTCCCTGTCCCTGTCCGCGGCCGACCGGGCCGCCGTGGACAAGGTATGCGCCGCCATGAAGTGCGTGGTGCTGATCGTCTCCGGCCGTCCGCAGCTCGTCGGCGACCGGCTGGACGAGATCGACGCGCTGGTCGCCTCCTGGCTGCCCGGCACCGAGGGCGAGGGCGTCGCCGACGTCCTCTACGGCAAGCGCCCCTTCACCGGACAGCTCCCGGTCACCTGGCCGAGGTCCGAGTCCCAGCTGCCGATCAACGTGGGCGACCCGTCGTACGATCCGCAGTTCCCCTACGGCTGGGGCCTGACCACGCTCACCCGGCTCCCCGAGGGCGGTGCGGCCACCCTGCGCGACCTCGGCACCCGGGCGGCGGCGGCCGAGCGGCACGGGGACGACCGCACCGGACGCGCGCTGGTGACCAAGGCCCGGCTGCTCGTCCAGCAGAAGACGGCCGGCCGCCTCACGGCGGCGGTGGCGAAGCCCTTCGCCGACGCCGACCACCTGCTGCTGACCGGCCGGTACGGGAAGGCGGTGGAGAAGCTGGCACAGGCCTACCGGGCGGTCTGAGCCGCAGGCCGGACGCATGACCGGAACGGGAGGCTTCGGGTAGTTTCGAGGTATGAAGGCCGTCCCGCGGACCCGAAGCCTCCCCGCACTGCTGGCCGCCCTGACCCTGGTGCTCGCGAGCGTGTTCGCGCTCGCACCCGGGGCAAGGGCGGACACCGGCGTCTCCGCCATCGCCCAGGCGCTGCGCGAAGGTCCGGTCTACGTCGACCCGGCGGCCCGGGACCAGCTGTCCGCGGCGGACGCCGACACGCTCGCCGCACGGATCAAGGACGCCGGCAAACCCCTCTTCATCACGGTCCTGCCGGCCGGCTACCCCACGGCGGACCTGTTCACGAACCTGCGCTCGGCCACCGGCGTCACCGGCCTCTACGGCATCCGCCTCGGCGACCGCTTCGACGCCCGCGCCGACTCCTCCGTCATGTCGGCGTCGGCCCGGCAGAACCTGGTCACCAGTGTCCAGGGCGAGGACGCCAAGGCCCAGCTGACCGACTTCACCGACCGCGCCCTGGCGAACATGGGCGGCCACGCCCCGAAGAGCTGGGGCGGCTCGGCCGGTGACGGCGGCGGTGCCTCGACCACGGCGCTGATCACGGCGGGCGCGGTGGTGGTGGCCGGCGGCGCGGGCGCGTACGCCCTGGTCCGCCGCAACCGCCGGCGCCGCGAGGAGGAGCGGCGGGCCGCCCTGGACCGGCTGCGGGTGGTCGTGGACGAGGACATCACCGCGTTCGGCGAGGAACTCGACCGCCTGGACTTCCACCCTTCGGAACCGGGCGCCGACGACGCCATGCGCGCCGACTACGAGCGCGCCCTGGACGCCTACGAGACCGCCAAGCAGCGCATGGCCGCGGCGGCGAAACCGGAGGACGTCCGCGGGGTCACCGAGGCCCTGGAGGACGGCCGTTTCTCCCTGGCCCAGCTGGCCGCCCGGCGCGAGCACCGCTCCCTCCCCGAGCGCCGCCCGCCCTGCTTCTTCGACCCCCGCCACGGTCCCTCGGTGAGCGACGCCACCTGGACCCCGCCCGGCGGCGCCCCGCGCCAGGTCCCGGTCTGCGCGGCCGACGCCACACGGCTGGCCGACGGCCGCGACCCGGTCGTCCGCGAGGTCGACACCGACTACGGCCGCCGCCCCTACTGGGACGCGGGCCCCGCCTACGGCCCCTGGGCGGGCGGCTACTTCGGCGGCGGCCTCCTGCCCGGCCTCCTCGTCGGCACCCTGCTGGGCGGCATGATGGCCACGCCGTCGTACGCCGCGGACTACGGCACGGGGTACGGCGACTTCGGCGCCGGAGGCTACGAGGGGGGCGACGTCTCCGGCACCGACTTCGACCCCGGCGACTTCGGCGGCGGCTTCGGCGACGGCGGCGGCTTCGACGGCGGCGGGGACTTCGGCGGCGGCGGAGGCGGCGACTTCGGCGGGGGCTTCTAGGGCCTAGGCCGGCCCGGGGCGGCGGCTCCGGCGGGGGCCGCCAGGCCTCCCGGCCGGTCCGCCCGCGAGGCTTGCAGGCATCCCGGCCGGTCCGCCCGCGTCTGTCATGGCGTCATCCCGGCGGGACGCGTGAGCGCCCGCCCTCTCTTTTCGGGGGAGTGGAGGGCGGGCGCGCTCAGAGGGGGCACGGGCCCCGGGGCCGGCCGGCGGGCCGGAGGTCACGCGTTCTTGATCGCCGAGATGTCGAAGACCAGCTTGATCTTGTCGGAGATCAGGACGCCGCCCGTCTCCAGCGCCGCGTTCCAGGTCAGGCCCCACTCGGAGCGCAGGAGCACGGCCTTGCCCTCGAAGCCGGCGCGCTCGTTGCCGAAGGGGTCCTTCGCGGAGCCGTTGAACTCCAGGTCGATGGAGATCTCCTTGGTGACGCCGAGCAGGGAGAGGTCGCCGGTGATGCGGTAGTCGTCGCCGCCGAGGGCCTCCGCCCTGGTGGAGCGGAACGTCATGGCCGGGAACTCGTCGATCTTGAAGAAGTCGGCGGACTTCAGGTGGCCGTCCCGGTCGGCGTTGCCGGTCTCGATGCTCGCCATCTGGATGTCGAGCGTGGCGCTGGAGCGGCTGGGGTCGGCGCCGTCCAGGTGCAGGGTGCCGCTGAAGTCCTGGAAGCCGCCCTTGACGTTGGTGACCATGGCGTGGCGGGCCACGAAGCCGATCGTGGTGTGCGCCGGGTCGATCGTGTAGTCGCCGGTCAGCGCGGTCAGGTCGGGACCGGCGGCCTGTGCGGCGGGGGCGGGGGTGGTGTCCTTGCGGCTGAAGATGCCCATGACGCGCTCCTGGTTGAACGTTAAACGAACTTGCGTCTCCGACAGTAGCCCCATCCCGTTTAATTTTCAACATCATCCGCAACGTGTTCCCGCGGTTTCACACAGTCACCACGGATGCCCTCTGGCGCACCCGAGGAACGCTCGGGCACCATCTGCCTGCACCACCTGCACAGCCGACCCACCGGAAGCACGGCCCACCGCAGGAAGGTCCCCATGAAGCCGCCGAAATCCCGCGCGCTCCTCACCGCGCTCGCCCTCGTCGTCGCGCCCGGTGCCGCCGTCCTCGGCACCGCGACCGACGCCTTCGCCGTCACCAAGATCAGCCACGCGACCGCCACGTCGATGTTCCGCCAGGCCGGCATCACCTGGTCGTCCTCCGGCAACTGCTCCGACCGGAACAACTCCACCTGTACGTCCTTCGAGCAGCTCAACCTCGCCACCGCCCAGGGCGCCCAGACCCTCAAGGGCGCCAGCGGCTGCGCGCTCAACATCACCGGCGGCACCGAGACCGGCCACGCCTCCGGCACCTACTCGCACTGGAACGGCTACAAGCTCGACTACGGCAAGAACACGTGCGTGACGTCGTACATCAAGAACAACTTCACGTACATCGGCCTCCGCGGCGACGGCGCCCCGCAGTACCAGTCCGGCTCCGGGAACATCTACGCCGACGAGGGCAACCACTGGGACGTCCTCTACTACAACTGCGGCGGCTGCTGAGCCGGCGGGGGAGGGCGGTGACCGGCCCCATGGGCATGACCCGACGCGCACTCCTGCTGGCCGCCGCCCTCGCCGCCGCGCCCGCGCCCGGCGCACGGGCGGCCGACGACGACCCCTACGACCCGCTGCGCCGCCGCTGGCTCGGCATCGCACTGGGCACGGGCTACGACCCGGGCGCCGAGCCGTACGCCTCCCGGCTCAGACAACTCGGGCGCCGGGCCGAGGAGTTCAGGGGCGCCATGGCCCCCGCCCCCGGCTCCCTCTGGCCCGGTCACCCCTTCGACCCGCCGGCCGGCATCACCTTCAGCTACGGCCGCCTGTGGACCATGGCCCAGGCGTACGCGCAGGACGGCACCGGTGTCACCGGCGACCCCGCCCTCCTCGCCGGCCTGTTCCGCGGCCTCGACCACCTCTCCGCCACCGTCTACAACCCCGCCACCACCCGTTACGGCAACTGGTGGGAGTGGCAGATCGGCAGCCCCCGGCTGCTCATGGACATCACGGCCGCCCTGTACGAACACCTCGGCCCGGACCGGATCGCGGCGGCCTGCGCGGCCGTCGACCACTTCATCCCGGACACGTCGCTCACCGACTACTCCGGCACCTCCACCGGCGCCAACCGCGTCGACCTGTGCCGCTCGGTCGCCCTGCGCGGCATCCTCGGCCGGGACCCCGGCCGGATATCCCTCGCCCGGGACGCCCTCTCGCCGGTCTTCCCGTACGTCACCCGCGGCGACGGCCTCTACGCCGACGGCTCCTTCGTCCAGCACACCTGGGTCGCCTACTCGGGCACCTACGGCCAGGTCCTCCTCGACGGCCTCGGGCGGCTGTTCGCACTCCTCGCCGGCTCGGCCTGGGAGGTGACCGACCCCGCCCGGCAGTACGTCCTCGACAGCGTCGAGCACGCCTACGCGCCCCTCGTCCACGACGGGCTGGTGGCGGACTGCGTCAACGGCCGCGCCATCAGCAGGGGTTACCTGCGCGACGACGACCTGCACGTCATGCGCGGCGACCACTACCACGGCCACGCCCTGATCGCCGCCGTCGCCCTGCTCGCGGCCGGCGCGAGCCCGGCGGAGCGGCAGCGGTGGCACGGCCGCATCAAGGGCTGGATCGAACGCGACACCACCGAACCCGTGCTGACGTCGGCCCAGTTCGGGGTCGCCGATCTCGCGCGGCTGCACGCCATCGCCGGGGCGCCCGGACCCGCGAGCCCGGAACCCCTCGGCCACCGGCTCTTCCCGGCCATGGACCGCGCCGTCCACCGCGCACCCCGCTTCACCGCCGCCCTCGCCATGGCCAGCGACCGCATCGCCCACTACGAGTGCGGCAACGGCGAGAACCCGCGCGGCTGGCACACCGGCTCCGGCATGCTCTCCTGGTGGCCGCGGGGCCGCGGCGACCAGTACACGGACTGGTACTGGCCCACCGTCGACTGGTACCGGCTGCCCGGCACCACCGTGTCGACCAGACGGCTGGCCGACCGGGCCGGCGGCGAGTGGGGCGCCCCCAAGCCGGACGTCCGCTGGGTCGGCGGCACCACCGACGGCACCCACGCGGCGGTCGGCCAGCACCTGGAGGGCCTCGGCTCCACCCTGCGGGCCCACAAGTCCTGGTTCTTCCTCGCCGACGCCGTGGTCTGCCTGGGCGCCGGGATCTCCTGCGCCGACGGCGTCCCGGTGGAGACCGTCGTGGACAACCGCAACCTGGGGGAGAACGGCACCCAGAGCCTCGCCCGCGGCCGGAACTGGGCGCACCTGGCGGAGCACGGCGGATGGATCCTGCCGTGCGGCGGCGAACTGCGCGCCCTGCGCGAGGACCGCACCGGCGCCTGGTCCGACATCAACACCGCCGGTGACCCCGAGCGGCGCACCCGGCGCTGGCAGACCCTCTGGCTCGACCACGGCACCGACCCGGTGGCCGCGCGGTACGTCTACGTCCTGCTGCCCGGCGTCTCCCGCGCCGGGACCGCCCTGCGCGCGGCCGACCCGCACTGGCTCACCGTCCTCGCCAACGACACCGACCGCCAGGCCGTCACCGTCCCCCGTCTGGGCCTGACCGGAGCCAACTTCTGGCGAGCCGGTACGGTGGGAGACCTGAGCGTCTCGGCCGGCGCGAGCGTGCTCGTCGTCCGGCGGGGCCGTACGGCCACCCTCCACGTGAGCGAGCCGCCCCGCACCGGAGCCCCGCTGGAACTGATCTGGAACCACCCGGTGCGCGCGGTGACCCGGGCCGGCGACGGCGTCGAGGTCCTCTCGGCGGACCGCCGTCTGAGGCTGCGTGTCACTCCGGGGATGGCATGTTCCACCCATGAATGTGAGGTGGCTCTCAGCTGACGGCTTTGTGGCCTACCTACAAGGAGTCGGCCTCCTGAGCAGTCGGAACGGCTGCATGCCGCGATGGTTCTGTTCACTCGTACCAGGAAAACGGGCCGGAGACTGTACAGAGTCGACGGCTCGCTTTTCTTCGTGTCCTTCGTAAGGTCGCTACATGACCGTTTTGGAAGAGACGACGGGTGAGCCGACCGGCGAGCCGACGGACGCACGCGGACGGGTCGCCGAACTGCACGAGATCCGTGCGCGGGCCGTGGCAGGCCCCAGCGAGAAGGCGACCGAGGCGCAGCACGCCAAGGGCAAGCTGACGGCACGGGAGCGGATCGAGCTGCTCCTCGACCCCGGGTCCTTCCAGGAGGTCGAGCAGCTTCGCCGGCACCGGGCCACCGGCTTCGGCCTGGAGGCGAAGAAGCCGTACTCCGACGGTGTCATCACCGGCTGGGGCACGGTGGAGGGCCGCACGGTCTTCGTCTACGCCCACGACTTCCGGATCTTCGGCGGCGCGCTCGGCGAGGCCCACGCCACCAAGATCCACAAGATCATGGACATGGCCATCGCGGCGGGCGCGCCCCTGGTCTCCCTGAACGACGGCGCCGGCGCCCGCATCCAGGAGGGCGTCTCCGCCCTCGCCGGCTACGGCGGCATCTTCCAGCGCAACACCAAGGCGTCCGGCGTCATCCCGCAGATCAGCGTGATGCTCGGCCCGTGCGCGGGCGGCGCGGCGTACTCCCCGGCCCTCACCGACTTCGTCTTCATGGTCCGCGAGACCTCCCAGATGTTCATCACGGGCCCGGACGTGGTCAAGGCCGTCACGGGCGAGGAGATCACCCAGAACGGCCTGGGCGGCGCCGACGTCCACGCCGAGACGAGCGGCGTCTGCCACTTCGCGTACGACGACGAGGAGACGTGCATCGCCGAGGTGCGCTACCTCCTCTCCCTGCTCCCGCAGAACAACCGCGAGAACCCGCCGCGGGTGGACTCGACGGACCCGGTGGAGCGCCGCAGCGACGTCCTGCTGGACCTGGTCCCCGCCGACGGCAACCGGCCGTACGACATGGCCAAGGTCATCGAGGAGATCGTCGACGACGGCGAGTACCTGGAGGTCCACGAGCGCTGGGCGCGCAACATCATCTGCGCCCTGGCCCGTCTGGACGGCCAGGTGGTGGGCATCATCGCCAACCAGCCGCAGGTCCTCGCCGGCGTCCTGGACATCGAAGCGAGCGAAAAAGCTGCGCGCTTTGTCCAGATGTGTGACGCTTTCAATATCCCGATCATCACCTTCCTGGATGTGCCGGGGTTCCTCCCCGGTGTCGACCAGGAACACGGCGGAATCATCCGTCACGGCGCGAAGCTGCTGTACGCCTACTGCAACGCGACCGTGCCGAGGATTTCCCTCATCCTGCGCAAGGCGTACGGAGGTGCCTACATCGTCATGGACTCCCAGTCGATCGGTGCCGACCTCACCTACGCGTGGCCGACGAACGAGATCGCCGTGATGGGTGCGGAGGGCGCGGCCAACGTCATCTTCCGCCGGCAGATCGCCGACGCCGAGGACCCCGAGGCCATGCGTCAGAAGATGGTCAAGGAGTACAAGGCCGAGCTGATGCACCCGTACTACGCGGCGGAGCGCGGCCTGGTGGACGACGTGATCGACCCCGCCGAAACCCGCGAGGTGCTGAGCAAGTCCCTGGCGATGCTGCACACCAAGCACGCCGACCTGCCCTCGCGCAAGCACGGCAACCCCCCGCAGTAACCCAGCGGACCCGCCGCGGCAACCCCGCGGACCTCTCTCTCACGGAGACTGACACCCATGAGCACTCCTGACATCCGCGTCGAGAAGGGCCACGCCGAGCCCGAGGAAGTCGCCGCCATCACGGCCATCCTGATGGCCCGCGCCGCGGCCCGCCCGGAGCCCTCGGCCACGCACCGAGCCCGCGCCAAGGCGGGCTGGCGCCGCCTGGAGCGCGAGGGCGGCTTCCGGGCACCGCACAGCTGGCACTGAGGTTCCTGCGCATACCCGCAGCCCCGCCGCTCCTTCGGGAGGGCGGGGCTGCGGTGTGTTCAGCGGATGGTCACGTTGACGCCGGGGAGGTCCGGCAGTTCGGTGGCGGGTCCTCCGGTGGTTTCGCAGTCCTCCAGTTCCAGTTTCCTCAGCTGTGTGAGCGCGCGCAGGCCGTCGAGTCCGCCGTCGGGCAGCACGCAACGGAACAGGGTGAGCTGGGTGAGCCGGGGGCATGCCGGTACCAGTCGCCGCGGGAGATCCTGGACGTCGAAGCCGTACAACCTGAGGCTGCGCAGCGCGGGCAGAGCCGACAGCGGACCGAGTTCGGGCAGCCCACCGCGCCGTAGGCCGGAGAAGAGCAGGTGTTCCAGACCGCTGTAGTGAGCCAGGGAACCCAGCCTGGTCTCCTCGGTGACGTCCAGGAGGGCCAGCACGACGAGGTCCGGCAGGACCGGCAGGCGATCGATGCCGTCCCGGGCGAGGAGCGGCAGCTGGAGATAACGCAGTTTCGGCAGGTCGGCCAGCGCCTCCTGGCCGCACAGGGACGGCTCACCGAAGACCACGAGGAACTCGAGCGCGGAATGCCGCTTCAGCGCGAACAGATCCGCCGCGCCTTCCACCGTGCACGTCAGTTCTTCCAGCGGAGGAAGCTCGGCGACGACGGACAGGTCCCGGAGCGGGAATCCGATCTTCAGCGTCCTCAGCGACCTCAGCCGCACCACCGCCCGCAGCTGCCCCGAGTGCGTCAGCACCACCGAGTGCCGGCCCAGCGGAAGCCGCGCCATCACCCGATCGGCGTAAGCATCCGCGTCGAAGTATCCCCACGCCTCGATGAGCGCGGCCACGACGTCACGGCGCCCGTCCCGTGCGTACCCCTCCAGCACGCCCAGGGCCTGCCTCCCGCCGATCAGCGCCACCGTCCGTACCGTCTGCACCGCCGCCTTCGACGACAGCTCGGCCAGTGACCGCGGCAGCCTGCGCAGCAGACTCGTGCCGACCACCGCCAGCGCCGGCGGATCCGTCTGCCGGCGCGGCGGAAGAAGCCCGGCCACCGCCTCCTCCAGGCGCCCCGCGAGCCCCTCGGAGACCTCCGGCACCGTCTCCTGGCAGGCCGCCGCCAGCAACCGCAGCTTCCTGCCGTACCGGGGTTCGTCGCGGGCCCGGTCCAGGATGCCGCCCAGCAGTTCCTCCCGCTGCGGACGGTTCGCGTGGCCCGCCGCCATGATGACCGTCTCGCGCCACAGGTCCAGATGCGCCCGCTCGATCAGGTTGCCGACACGGTCCTCCTCCGTCGCCTCCTCGGCGGCCAGGTACTCCTGGAACGTCCGGTGGACGAAGTCCAGGCGGCCCTCGGCGGGGGAGCGGAGGATCCCCGAGCGGTCCCGGAGCTGCTCCAGGACAGGTGCGCCGTCCTGTTCCTCCAGATGCCGCATCCCCGAGAGCTTCCTGCCGACGTGCACCGCCGCCTGCTCCAGCCCGATCTCGCTGCGGTTGTTGTCGGACAGCCGCCACGCCAGGTCCCGGAGCAGCACCAGCTTGTCGTTCAGGCTCAGCCGGCTGTCCACCGCGCTGGGCACGTTCCGGTCCGCGTCCCGTTCGTGGACCAGTGCGTGCAGGGCGTTGCGGTACAGCTCCATCCGGTCCCGGGGCAGCTGGCTGCCCCGGTTGAGATGCATCGCGCACAGCATCGCCGCCAGCAACGGCGTGCCCGCCAGCGACTGGAGATGCGGGCGGTCCTTCAGGCTCGTCAGCAGCGACTGCTCGTAGCGCGGGAGTTCCTCCACGGCACACGGCAGGTCGTCGCCCAGCTCCCGTACCGCCTGGTGCCACTGCCGGACGAAGGCCGCCAGGTCGGGCGGCGCCATGCGGTCCAGGTGGAGCGCCGTGAACTCCTCGCGGCGCAGCCAGTCGCCCCGTGCCGCCGCGGGGCGCGACGTGACGACGACCCGCACCGAGCCGTACACCGTCAGCAGCCTGCGCAGCCACTCCCGTACGCCCCGCCGTTCACCGTCCAGCAGCTCGTCCACCCCGTCGATCAGCAACAGGGCTTTTCCGTCCGCGAGCTGGCGTTCCACCCACGCCCTCGGCATGACCCCCGTGAGCTGTCCGGCCACCGAGTCCAGCATCGCCTCCGGCCTGGGCAGCGCCCGTCCGCTGAACTCGCGCAGCTTCACGAACACCGGTGTCAGGCCGTTCCAGTCGGCCAGCTCGCCGGAGAAGGCGCCCCGCGCAGCCGTGATCGCGAGCCAGCGCAGCAGCGTCGTCTTGCCCGACCCCGCCTCGCCCCGCAGCAGCACGCGCGAGGCTCCGCCGAGGGCCGCCTCCACCCGCATCCCGGCGCTCTCGCCGCCGGGCTCCTCCCAGTCGCTCATGTCGGGACGCAGCACGGGCAGGGAGCGGACCGGGCGGCGACGGCTGCCGTCGTCACCCGTCGCGCGCAGGCTCACGTACGCCACGGACAGCCGCACCTGCGCCCCCGCCCGGTCGGACGTGCGCCGGAACAGCTCCACCTCGTCCAGGGTGGTGCTGACCAGGGCCAGGTAGCGCCACCGGAACTCGCCGTCCCGGTCCGTGCCCTCCGGGGCGAACAGGGACCGGTCCGGGAGGCGTTCCAGCACCCGGCCGATCTCCGCGCCCAGCGACGTCGTACGCGACAGCAGCTCGCTCAGTGCCCGTTCCTCGAAGGCCGGCAACCCCTGCACGATCCGCACGTAGTACTCGACGCACTCCGCGAAGAGCACCTCGAAGAGCCGGCTCTCCGCCTCGCCGAACCCCTCGGGCGGCGCCACGGCTCCCGTCACCCGGCGCACGATCTCCGCCGGATTGACGTCCGCCGCCAGGACGGCCGCCTCCGACAGGTCCGCCGCCGCGAACGTGCCGCACACGCCGTCGGTCACGGCCTGCCGGCCGCTCTCCGCCAGAGCCGGGAACTCCCTCTCCAGGAACGGCGCCAGCCGGTCGTACACCGCGTCCGCGATCTCCTCGAACTGCCGCTCCACGCCCCGCTGCAACCGCAGCCCCGACACCCGCGGCCGGATCAGCTCGGCCAGTTCCGTCCGGCGTTCCCGCTCGCGAGGCGTCCCCCCGAGCCACATCCGGGCCGCGGCCGTCGCCACGGTCGTCCCCAGCCGTAACGCGGCTTCCTCCGCACCGCTCATCGCGTCCCCCCTCTCCGCGGTGACCAGTCTGGCACCGGGGTACGACAAAGGGGCCCTGTCCCGGTGGGAAGGGCCCCTTCGCGAAGCGGGGAGCGGCTAGCGCAGGCGCGCCATCAGGGCGTGCTCCACCAGCGTGATCAGGGCACTCTTGGCGTCCGCGCGGTGGCGGGCGTCCGTGGTGATGATCGGGGTGTCCGGGCCGATCTGCAGCGCCTCGCGCACCTCGTCCGGGTTGTACGGCTGGTTGCCGTCGAAGCCGTTGAGGGCGATGACGAAGGGCAGGCCGCTGTTCTCGAAGTAGTCGACCGCGGGGAAGCAGTCGGCGAGGCGGCGGGTGTCGACGAGGACGATCGCGCCGATGGCGCCGCGGACCAGGTCGTCCCACATGAACCAGAAGCGGTCCTGGCCGGGGGTGCCGAACAGGTACAGGATCAGGTCCTGGTCCAGGGTGATACGGCCGAAGTCCATGGCCACCGTGGTGGTGGTCTTGTCTCCGGTGTGGGTGAGGTCGTCGATGCCGGCCGAAGCGGACGTCATGACGGCCTCTGTGCGCAGCGGGTTGATCTCCGAGACGGCGCCGACGAACGTGGTTTTGCCCACGCCGAAGCCGCCCGCCACCACGATCTTCGCGGAGGTGGTGGAGCGGGAAGGACCGCCGCTAGAGCTTGCGAAGTCCACTGAGCACCCTTTCGAGCAGTGTCACGTCTGGCTGGCCACCGGCGTTCTCGTCGCCGCCGGGCTGATGGATGGCGACCAGGCCCGCCTCCGCCAAGTCGGCGACGAGAATCCTGGCCACGCCGAGGGGGATCGTCAGCAGGGCCGAGACCTCGGCCACCGACTTGATCTCCCGGCACAGGTTGCAGATCCGCTGATGCTCGGGCAGCTGGCCCTGCATCTGGTGCGGAGCGGCGGTGGTGTGCACCAGTGCCTCGATGGCGAGCTGGTAGCGCGGGCGGGTCCGGCCGCCGGTCATGGCGTACGGACGCACCAAGGGGTTGTTGTTCGCCGTGGCCGGAGCCGGTTCGGGGCGGCGCTGCGGCTGGACCGGCTGGATGCGCGGGGCCGGAGGCTGGTCGTACGGCGACGGGCCGGGACCCTGCGGAGCGTACGGCTGCCGGTGGCTGGGGGCGGAGGGGAAGTTGTACCGGTTCGCCGAACCGTCGCCCTGGCCCTGGGCAGGGCCGTACGACCAGTTGCCCGAAGACGAACCGCCTGGGGGTGTTGCCACTTTCTCCTCCTCCGACTGCGCCGGGCACCCATCCCTGTGGAGCCGCGTCCCGAAACCTTACGACCCCGGGACACGAATACGCACCGTCCGATTACTAGTTGAGAAGGCTTCCCTGGAGCTCCGCACGGAGATCCGGGGTCAGGACCGTGCCCGCGCGGTCCACCAGAAGGGCCATCTCGTACCCGATGAGGCCGATGTCCGCCTCCGGGTGCGCCAGCACCGCGAGCGACGAACCGTCCGAGATGGACATGATGAAGAGGAATCCTCGCTCCATCTCCACAACCGTCTGATTCACGCTGCCGCCCTCGAAGATGCGCGAGGCACCGGCGGTCAGCGAGGTCAGACCGGAGGCGACGGCCGCGAGCTGGTCGGCGCGGTCGCGGGGAAACCCTTCGGACATCGCCAGAAGGAGTCCGTCGGCGGAGACCACCACCGTGTGGGACACCCCCGGGGTGTTGTCCACGAAGTTGGTGATCAACCAGTTCAGGTTCTGTGCCGCCTGGCTCATCGGGCTCACACTAACGCTCCTGGTTGTAGGTGCTGTCAGGACCACTGTGCTGATTCCCAGTGGCCTGGCCGTTCGTTTCACTGCCTGCGCTGCGTCCGCGCTGGACGCCCCGGCGCAGGTTGCTCAGCCTGCCCCGGACGTCCTCCGGGGCGCGGGAGACCTGGGGGCCTCCCTGGGGGGTGGTCTCGGCGGAACCCTCGACCAGGTTGGCCTTGGGCACCCGTCGCGGCAGACCGGAGGCGGTGACCCCGCCTGCCTTGGGCTTCCGGAGCTGCGAGGCCTGCTGCCAGCGCTCGTCGTTCGCCGAGCGCCAGGCGTTGTCGCCGCCCGCTCCCGGCGCGTTCCCCGGGGCCGGCGCCTCCTGCTGCGAGCGAGCCGTGCCGTTCGCGGAGCCGGCGCCGTTCGAACCGTTCGCGGCGGCACCGCGGCGGGGCAGCCCGGCGTCGGTCAGCCCGTGTCCAGCGGGGGCGGCCGTTCCCGGACGGTCGAAGCCTACGCGGTTCCGGTCACCTGCGTCAGCGGCCTGCGGGGATTCCGCTTCCGGAGCGTACTGGGCCGGATAACCGTTCTGGTAGCTGTCCTGCTGCGGCCAGTCGTCCTGGTAGGACGGCGTGGGGGCAGGTTCCGCATACGGCGCTGCGGGTTCCGGATAGCCGCCGTTGGGGGAGAAACCGTCGTGCTGCGGCTGCTCGCCGTTCGGCGCGTAGTACTGCTCGTCGTACGGCTGCTCGTACGGCTGCTCGTACGACGTGTGCTGCTGGTTCTCGTACGCCGGCGCCTCGAACGCCTGCCGGGGCTGCTCGTCGTACGCCTGCCGGGGCTGCTCCTGGTACGCCTGCTGACCGGTGAAGGGGTCCGTGTATCCGGTGGACTCCTGCTGCGGCTCCTCGGGCTGGCCGTGGGACTGGGCCTCCAGAGCGGCCCGGCGCTCCTCACGCATCAGGGAACGGCCGACGGGGTCCAGCCCGCGGATGTCGTCGGGGACGTCCACGTAGGCGTTGTCGTCGAAGCCGAGTTCGGCGGCGGTGCGCAGGGGCTGCGGCTGGCCGAAGCTCTCACCCTGGAACTGCTGCTCCGGGATGATCTGCGAGACGGTGAACTCCTCGCGGTCCAGCGGAGCCTCGCCGCCACCGCCGTGCGTGATCGCGTCCGGCAGCATGACCAGGGAGGTCGTGCCGGCCTGCTCGCCCGAGGGGCGCAGCTGGACCCGGATGCCGTGCCGGTCGGACAGCCGGCCGACCACGAACAGACCCATGCGCTGGGAGATCGCGGCGTCCACGGTCGGCGGGTTGGCCAGCTTGTGGTTGATGTCCGCGAAGTCCTCGGCGGTCAGGCCGATGCCCTTGTCGTGGATCTCGATCATGACGCGGCCGTCGGGGAGACGGGTCGCGGTGACGCGGACCTTGGTCTGCGGGGAGGAGAACGTGGTGGCGTTCTCCAGCAGCTCGGCCAGCAGGTGCACGAGGTCGGTGACCGCGCGGCCGTGGATCTCGGCCTCCGGCACACCGGACAGTTCGATGCGCTCGTACTGCTCCACCTCGGAGGAGGCGGCGCGCAGCACGTCGACCAGCGGCACCGGCTGGTCCCAGCGGCGGCCGGGCTCCTCGCCGGCGAGGACCAGGAGGTTCTCGCCGTTGCGGCGCATACGGGTGGCCAGGTGGTCCAGCCTGAAGAGGTTCTCCAGCTGGTCCGGGTCGGCCTCGTTGTTCTCCAGGTCGGTGATCAGGGTCAGCTGGCCCTCGATCAGCGACTGGTTGCGGCGCGACAGGTTCGTGAAGATCGCGTTGATGTTGCCCCGCAGCAGCGCCTGCTCGGAGGCGAGCCGGACCGCCTCGCGGTGGACCTGGTCGAAGGCGCGGGCGACTTCGCCGATCTCGTCCTTGGTGGTGATCGGGATCGGTGTGACCCGGGTGTCGACGCGGCCGGGGTCGGTGCGCGAGAGCTGGTCGACCAGCATCGGCAGCCGCTGCTCGGCGATACCGAAGGCGGCGTTGCGCAGCTGGCGCATGGAGCGGCTCATCTGGCGGGCCACCAGACCGGCCAGGATGAACGCGGCCAGCAGGGCGATGACGACCACCGCACCGGTGATGAAGGCGGAGGTCTTGGCGTCGTCGGCGATGCCGGACGCCTCGTTCACGGCCTTGTCGGCCAGGTCCGACTCGATCTGGCGGTAGGCCTTGTACTTCAGCGTGTTCGCCGCCCACCAGTTCTCGGCGGTGATGCCCTTGGCGGCCAGCTGCTGGCGGGTGAGCGCGCTGGTGTCCTGCATGGTGGCGAGCAGGGTGACCATGTCGGTCGGGTCGGACGGGGGAGCGACGTACTTCGGGTCCTCGGCCTTGGCCTTCTCGACCAGGGCGGCGCCGTCAGTCTTGATCTTCTCCTTGGCGTCGTCGAGCTTCTGCGCGTCGGCCTCGGTGCCACCGCCCGTGTACTCCTCGATGGCGATGCGCTCGAGGTAGGCGTACGAGGACAGGGAGACCCGCTGGGTCGCCAGGTTCGGGGCGTCCGGACCGGGCTTGACCAGCAGATGCGTGCCGATCGAGCGTTCCAGCGACAGGGCCGCCTTGGTCAGCGAGATGGCGTAGACGGTACGGCCGTAGGAGGTGATGTTTCCGGTGCCGAGACCCAGCTCGTTCGCGAACTCCATGAGGGGGTGGGCGACGGCGACGTAGCCCTCCTCCGTCTGGACGCCGGTCATCTTGGAGGTGTAGGCCGTCTGCCGCAGCTGCGCCAGTTTGGGCTCGGCCTCGCCGAACAGCTTCAGCCGGCGTTGCAGGCCGGATTCGTCCGGCGCGCTCTTCGTCGCCTCGTGGAAGGTGGCGGCGGCCTGGTCCGTGGCCTTGCGGGCCTGGTCCACGGTCGCCTTGCCGGACCCGGTGTTCTTCTTCAGCAGCAGCGGCGCCGCGGTGACGTCACGCTCGTTCTCCAGAGCGTCGGCGTAACTCAGGGCGGCGCGCACCAGGCGGGCGGTGTTCTCGGCGTCGCGGGCCTGCTGCCAGGTGTCGATCGAGTTCTTCACCTGGAAGCCGCCCATGACGAGGCCGACCGCCACGGGTATGAGCAGGATCGCGTTCAGCCGGGTCGGCACCCGCCAGTTCCGCGGGGAGAGACGGCCGCCGCTGGACGCGGGAGTGGCCGCCGGTTCCGCGGCGGGAACAGGGGTGGGCGCCGCAGCGCGCGGCGGCGGGGTGAAGTTGCCCCGCGCCGACGGCTCGGGACCGTTCTTGCTTCGCCTCACTCGACCAACAACCTCTCGGCGGTCGGCACCTTCGTCGTGCCGCAGTCTCTCAGAGCCCGGTTCGCCACAGACCACTACTTAGTACGTCTTCGACCATTGGGCAGTTCAGGCATTCCAGCACGTGGACCAGCGCACTTCCAAACAGTGGAAACCCGGTGAGGCAGCCGTTGTAAGCGCCAGATAAAACGGTCATAAAGAGCGAGCCCCGCCAAAAGGCGGGGCGTTCGTGCGCACAGCGGCACCACTCGACCGCGTCGCGTGGTGATGTCCGGCGATTCCTCTGCCGAACTGTTATGAACACCGGAGCCGACCGTGTCAAAGGCCACAGCCGGCTCCGATTGCATTACGACAACTGCCCTGCGGCCCGTCGTATTTGAGTGCTACTTCAGCCGCGCCATCAGGGCGTGCTCCACCAGCGTGATCAGGGCACTCTTGGCGTCCGCGCGGTGGCGGGCGTCCGTGGTGATGATCGGGGTGTCCGGCCCGATCTGCAGCGCTTCCCGTACTTCCTCGGGGGCGTAGGGCTGCTGGCCGTCGAAGCCGTTGAGGGCGACGACGAAGGGCAGGCCGCTGTTCTCGAAGTAGTCGACCGCGGGGAAGCAGTCGGCGAGGCGGCGGGTGTCGACGAGGACGACGGCGCCGATGGCGCCGCGGACCAGGTCGTCCCACATGAACCAGAAGCGGTCCTGGCCGGGGGTGCCGAACAGGTACAGGATCAGGTCCTGGTCCAGGGTGATACGGCCGAAGTCCATGGCCACCGTGGTGGTGGTCTTGTCCCCGGTGTGGGTGAGGTCGTCGATGCCGGCCGAAGCGGACGTCATGACGGCCTCTGTGCGCAGCGGGTTGATCTCCGAGACGGCGCCGACGAACGTGGTCTTGCCCACGCCGAAGCCGCCCGCCACCACGATCTTCGCCGAGGTGGTGGCCCGGCCCGCGTCAGAGCTTGCGAAGTCCACTGAGCACCCTTTCGAGCAGCGTCACGTCCGGAGCGCCGCCGTTGTTCTCGTCGCCACCCGGCTGGTGAATGGCGACCAGGCCGGCCTCTGCGAGGTCGGCGACCAGGATCCGGGCCACACCGAGCGGCATGGCCAGCAGCGCGGAGACCTCCGCGACCGACTTGACCTCACGGCACAGGTGGCAGATGCGCTGGTGCTCCGGGAGCAGTCCCATGAGCGCTGCCGGGTCGGCCGTGGTGCTGATCAGCGCCTCGATGGCGAGCTGGTAGCGGGGCCTGGTCCGGCCGCCGGTCATGGCGTAGGGCCTCACCAGCGGCTGGTCGCCCTCGTCCCCGTACGGCTCCGCGTACGGATCATGATGGGCGGTGGGCGGGGTCATGAATCCTCCGGGCGGGACAGCAAGTCGGTCAGTCAAGCCGTCTGACGGGGCCGGTGGGGGGATTGTGGCGGCCGGACGGTGTTTTTGTGAGGTGGGTGGTGCCGGGGGAGGTCAGTGAAGCAGACTTCCCTGGAGTTCGGCGCGCAGGTCCGGGGTGAGTACCGCACCCGCGCGGTCGACGAGCAGTGCCATCTCGTAGCCGACGAGACCGATGTCCGCCTCGGGATGGGCCAGGACCGCGAGGGACGACCCGTCCGAGATGGACATCAAGAAGAGGAACCCGCGCTCCATCTCGACGACCGTCTGCGCCACCGTGCCGCCCTCGAAGATCCGGGAGGCCCCGGCCGTCAACGAGGTCAGCCCGGACGCGACGGCCGCCAGCTGGTCGGCGCGATCCCGCGGGAAGCCTTCGGACATCGCCAGCAGAAGGCCGTCGGCGGAGACCACCACGGTGTGGGACACCCCGGGGGTGTTGTCCACGAAGTTGGTGATCAACCAGTTCAGGTTCTGTGCCGCCTGGCTCATCGGACTCAACTAACGCTCCTGCTGGTGAGTGGGGCTCGGGAAGCTGCCGGTCTGGCCGCTGCCGGCCTGACGGCCCTGAGCGATGCCCCGACGAAGATTGGTCAGCCGTCCGCGTACGTCGTCAGGCGCACGCGAGACCTGCGGACCGGCTTGGTGCTGTTGCTGCTGGGCCGTGCCGGGCACCAGGTTGGCCCGGGGGACACGGCGCGGCAGGCCGGAAGTGGTGACTCCGCCCGCGGCGGGCTGCCGGACGCGCTCGGCCTGCCGGACGAGTTCGTCGTTCGGCGAGGTGCGCCAGGAGCCGGTGTTCGACGCGGACCGCTGGGGAGCGGGCACGGGTGCCTGCGGCTGCTGTGACTGCTGCGGCGCGGGCGCGCCCTCCTGCTGACTGCCGTGGAACCAGTTGGTCTCCAGCGTGTCGTACAGCGGAGTGCGACCGTCCCCCGGGTTGCTGGCCGGCGGCAGCGCCTCCGGCTCGGTGCGGCCCGGACGCTGCTGCGCCGCCGGGGACTGCGCACGCGGGGCGCCGAAGTCGTCCCGGCCGGCCGGCTGCGGGCGCTCGAACTGCCCGGTGTGCCCGGGGTTCTGGTGGCCGGGCGCCGCGTGCTGCCCGGTGGAGCCGCTGTCGAAGCCGCCGTCGTACCCCTGCGGGGCCTGCGGCGCCGGGAACTGGCCCGTGCTCTGTGCCCCGTTGCCGTCCGGGCGTCCGGTCGCCGACGTGCCGAACACGTCGGGGCGGAGGAAGGGGTCGCCGGCCTGCCCGTCGGCGGGACCGCCGAAGCGGCCCGGCTGCCGGCCGGCGTCGGGCCGGGCGAACTGTCCCGTGTTCTGCGCACTGTCGGGGTGCGCGAACTGGCCGGTCTGCTGCAGGTTGTCGGGACGCGCGAACTGGCCCGTGTGCTGGGCGCTGTCGGGACGCGCGAACTGACCCGTGTGCTGGGCGGCGTCGGGACGGGCGAACTGGCCCGTGTGCTGGGCGGAGCCGTTCGCGCCGGGAAGCTCGGGGCGCGGGAACTCGCCGGTCGAGGCCGGACCCTGGGCGTCGATCCGGGGTATCTCCGAAGTGGAGCCCGGACCCTGCCGGTCGTCCACGCGCGGCATGCGCGCGGTCTGCGTCGGGTCCTGCTCGTCATGGCCGCGCGGGGTGTCCAGCGAGGCGCGGGACAGCGGGGCCTGGGCGTCGCTCCAGTCCGGGGTCCGGGACTGGAGCGGGTCACCGCCGGGCAGCTCGGCCCGCGGACCGCCGCGCGGCGGCAGCTGGGGCTGGCGTCCCTGGTCGCCGGCGCCGCCGCCACGCTTGCGGGTACGGCCACCGCCACCGAACAGGTCCTGCTGCGGCCCGGCCGGGTTGGCGGCCTGCAGCCCCTGCGGGGCACCCGGCGTCTGACCGCCGAAGCCACCCGCACCGGCACCGGCCGGCATGGGCCGGTTGCCCTGCGGGGCACCGGGGCCGCCCTGGGGACCGCGCGCTCCGCCCGGCGCACCGGGACGGCCGCCCTGGCCCGTGCCGGGCAGCGCGGCCCGGGGACCCTGGGCGGAGCCGACCTGGCCGCGCGGGGCCGGACCGGCACCGAGCAGACCGCCACCGGCCGGAGCGCCGCCGAGGGCGCCGCCGTTGCCGTTGCCGGTCTGCCGCCGGGCCGCGGCCGCACCGGCGGCGGCCTGCGCGGCGGCGGGACCACCGGTCGAGGGCGCACCGGGCTTGCCCGGAGCCGGCTTCTTGCCGCCCTGGGCGACATCGACGGGGAGCATGACCAGCGCGGTCGTACCACCGGAGTCGGACGGACGGAGCTGGATGCGGATGCCGTGGCGCTGCGACAGACGACCGACCACGAACAGACCCATGCGGCGGGAGACGGAGACGTCCACGGTGGGCGGCGAGGCGAGCCGCTCGTTGATCGCGGCGAGGTCCTCGGGGGAGAGGCCGATGCCGGTGTCGTGGATCTCGATCAGCACGCGGCCGTCGGGCAGCGCGTGACCGGTCACCTTGACCTTGGTCTGCGGGGAGGAGAACGAGGTGGCGTTCTCCAGCAGCTCGGCGAGGAGGTGCACGAGGTCGTTGACGACGCGGCCGGCGACCTCGGTCGTCGGGACCGAGGCCAGCTCGATGCGCTCGTACTGCTCCACCTCGGAGGCGGCGGCGCGGAGCACGTCGACCAGCGGGACCGGACGGGTCCAGCGGCGGCCGGGCTCTTCACCGGCGAGGACGAGGAGGTTCTCACCGTTACGGCGCATACGCGTCGCGAGGTGGTCGAGCTTGAACAGCGAGGACAGCTGGTCCGGGTCGGCCTCGCGGGACTCCAGCTCGGAGATGAGCGAGAGCTGACGCTGGATGAGGCCCTGGGAGCGGCGCGAGAGGTTGGTGAACATCGCGTTGACGTTGCCCCGGAGGAGGGCCTGCTCGGCGGCGAGGCGGACCGCCTCGCGGTGCACGTCGTCGAAGGCCGCGGCCACCTGGCCGATCTCGTCCCGGGAGTGCACACCGACCGACTCCACGGACGTGTCGACGTCCTGCGGGTCGGACTCGGAGAGCTGCTTGACCAGCTCGGGCAGGCGGTCCTGGGCGACCTTGGTGGCGGTCTCCTGGAGCCGGCGCAGCGAGCGGATCATGGAGCGGGCCACGACGAAGGCGCCGACCAGCGACACACCGAGCACGAGCAGGATCAGCGCACCGGAGATGATGGCGTCCTGCTGGGTGGCGCTCTTCAGCTCGCGGGCCTTCTGCTCCATCTCCTCGAGCAGCGTGTGCTCGATCTTCTTCATCTGCTCGATCTTCGTCGAGCTGTCGTCCACCCAGTCCTTGTAGGAGCGCGCCGGCAGCTGCTGGAGGCCGTCCGGGGACTCGAAGGAACGCTTGGCGTAGGTGTCGGCGGACTCGATCGTCGGGTTGCCCTCGTCGATCGGCTTGAGGAGTTCCTCGGCGTTCTGGTCCGCGTAGATCTTGCGGAAGATCGCCAGCTCGGAACCTTCGCTCTCGTACGCCGACTGGCCGTAGAGACGGTCGTTCTCGGAGAGGTCGCCCTTGGTGTCCGTGGTCGCGGGCAGCGCGGCGGCGATCATGGCGCGCTGCACCGAGGCGTACTCCTTGGCGGTGGAGAACGCCGCCAGGGCGCGGGTGCGCGAGATCATCTCGGGGTTGCTGGACGCCTCGGCCATGTCCTGGGAGAGGCCGATCAGCTGCGTGATGAGGCGGTGGTACGACTCGACCGTCTGGGAGGCGTTGTCCTTGGACGTGTAGGCCTTCTGCCGGATCTTGGCCAGGTCGTCCAGCTGGTTGGCGAGGCCGACGAGGGCGTCGCGGACGCCCTGGAGGTTGCCGTCCTTGCTGGCCGCGTCGATCTGCTCGGAGGCGTCGAGGAAGTTCTCGCGGGCCCGGTCGGTCTTCTCCTGAAGACCCTTGATCTGGTAGTCGTTCGCCTTCAGTCCACCGTGGGCCAGGGGGCCGGCCGCCTGGTCGCGCTCGTCCTGGAGCTGCTGGGCCAGTTCGGTGGCCTGCTTGGTCATGTCCGTCAGCAGCTTCATGTTGTCGAGCTGCTGGATGTCCTGCATGTTCTGGTCGATACGCAGCGCGCCCAGCGAGGTGGCCGCGACCACGGGCAGCGCGAGCAGCGACACCAGGCGGGTCGAGATGCGCCAGTTGCGCAGGGCAAGCCGCGAACCGGGGCCGGTCACGCCCGGCGTGGGCTTCACCGTCGGGGTGGGGTTGCCCGCGGGCGCCGCCGTCGCGGACGAGGCCGACGCGCCGGACCGGCCGCCGCGCTCACCGCCGTCTCCGGACGGGGCAGGGCCCGGGGTCTGGGCGTGCTGGGGCACGGAGCTGCCTTTCGTGGGGGCAGTCCCGCCATGCGGCTCCGGCTCCGCCGAAGCGCTGCCATCCCTCTTGAAACGTCCCTGCACTAGCGTCGCAACCTCTGGACCAGGCACCCCTCCGCGTGAACGGAGGGACACGGTGTCGGCGTTGTGGAGAGCGCCCTGAATGCGCCCACCGGTGGTCTTGAGTGACCGGCGCTGGTTCCCCCCTACTCTCACCGCCGCTCGGCGCTGTGGTGCGCCCCTGCGCCGGTTCGATCCTGCGGCGGTCCGTGGAATTCCAGCACAGTGCAGGATCTCCAACAAGGGCAGTGGACCGAGCTGTGACCTCCGTGACGGCCTGTGAGGGGTGCGTTACCAGCCGTGGATCGGTATTCGGTCCATAACGGACGTAGTCCTACGAGTCGCCGGTCGGTGCCAGGTGTCCCAGTCGCCATGATCAGGAGCGGAATGATGGCTTCAGGGGGCCAATGTCCGTTTCTTTGGGGTGGTTTGGCGGCCGGAATTGACCGGTTTGCCCGTGAGTTCGTGAGCAAACTCACACGCATGTCGTGGGCAGTTGGCGTCTTCGTCGGGGAATCGGATGTTTAGCCTGACGCTTTACATGAGGGTCGTATCTGTATGCCCGCCGACACACGACTAGGACTCGTACAACCGTGAAGACGACGATGATGTTCCGCACGATAGCCAACCCGCGACGCACGACCCTGGTGCACCTGGAGGACGCCGGCGAGCTGCAGACGCCCGAGCTGCCGGAGCACTCCGTCGATCTCCCCGCCCAGACGGCCAACCCCAGGCGCACCGTCCTCATGGAGATCCCGGCCGGCGCGGGTGCCGCCGCCGGCGAGTGACACGGACTCCGCCGAGCGCGGCCGGGAAGATCCCGCGAGGGTTTTTCCCGGCCGCGCTCACGTCTGTCCGCGCGGACCCCGAATCTTCCGAGGGCCGCGCGCCTGTCCCGATGACCCGCTCCTGACCTGCGGCGATGCCCCCAGGAGCGAATAACCGGGAGTGGCTCCGATAACCTGGGGCGTCAGTACGCCGGTTCTCAGTGAGGGGCGCAGGATCCCGTGCGCATCGCCAGGTTCTCCATCGACGGGAACGTCGCCTTCGGCGCGGTCGAGGGTGACAAGCAGGACGAGCTCGTCCTCGACATCATCAAGGGCATCCCGTTCGCGGACTACGAGCTGTCCGGGACGAAGGTACCGCTGAGCAAGGTCAGGCTGCTCCCGCCGGTCCTCCCCAACAAGGTCGTGGCGTTCGGCCGCAACTACGCCGACCACGCGCGCGAGCTGGGCAACGAGGTGCCCGAGGCGCCGTTCGCCTTCTTCAAGCCGTCCACCTCCGTGATCGGCCCCGGTGACGACATCCAGTACCCGTCGTTCACCCGGGAGCTGCACCACGAGGCCGAGCTGGCCGTGGTCATCGGCCGCATGTGCCGCGAGGTGCCGCGCGAGCGCGTCCGGGACGTGATCCTCGGCTACACCTGCGCCAACGACGTGACCGCCCGCGACGTGCAGAAGCGCGAGAAGCAGTGGGCCCGAGCCAAGGGCTTCGACACCTCCTGCCCGCTCGGCCCCTGGGTGGAGACGGACCTGGACCTCGCCCGCGCGAACGACCTGACCGTCCAGCTCACGGTCAACGGCGAACAGCGCCAGCTCGGCCGTACGAGCGAGATGATCCACCCCATCGAGGACCTGATCGTCAACATCTCCGAGGCCATGACGCTGCTCCCCGGCGACGTCGTCCTCACGGGTACCCCCGCGGGGGTCGGCCCCCTGAACGTCGGCGACGAGGTCGCCGTCACCATCGAAGGCATCGGCACTCTCACCAACAAGGTTGTCAAGCGTGGCTAGCGCACCCGGCTCCCCCGTACGCGTCCGTTTCTGCCCCTCGCCCACCGGTAACCCCCACGTGGGCCTGGTCCGCACCGCCCTGTTCAACTGGGCGTTCGCCCGGCACCACCAGGGCACCCTGGTCTTCCGTATCGAGGACACCGACGCCGCCCGCGACTCGGAGGAGTCGTACAACCAGCTGCTCGAAGCGATGCGCTGGCTCGGCTTCGACTGGGACGAGGGCCCCGAGGTCGGCGGCCCGCACGCGCCGTACCGGCAGTCGCAGCGCATGGACATCTACGCCGACGTCGCGCAGAAGCTCCTCGACGGCGGCCACGCCTACCGCTGCTACTGCTCCCAGGAGGAGCTGGACAGCCGCCGCGAGGCCGCCCGTGCGGCCGGCAAGCCGTCCGGCTACGACGGGCACTGCCGCGACCTGACCGCCGCGCAGGTCGAGGAGTACCAGGCGCAGGGCCGCACCCCGATCGTCCGCTTCCGCATGCCCGACGAGACGATCACCTTCACCGACCTGGTCCGCGGCGAGCTGACCTTCACGCCGGAGAACGTGCCCGACTACGGCATCGTCCGCGCGAACGGCGCCCCGCTGTACACACTGGTCAACCCGGTCGACGACGCCCTGATGGAGATCACCCACGTCCTGCGCGGCGAGGACCTGCTCTCCTCCACCCCGCGCCAGGTCGCGCTGTACAAGGCGCTCATGGAACTGGGCATCGCCAAGCAGATCCCGGCCTTCGGCCACCTGCCGTACGTCATGGGCGAGGGCAACAAGAAGCTCTCCAAGCGTGACCCGCAGTCGTCGCTCAACCTCTACCGCGAGCGGGGCTTCCTTCCCGAGGGCCTGCTCAACTACCTGTCGCTCCTGGGCTGGTCGCTCTCCGCGGACCAGGACATCTTCTCGATCGAGGAGATGGTCGCGGCCTTCGACATCTCCGACGTGAACCCCAACCCGGCGCGCTTCGACCTGAAGAAGTGCGAGGCGATCAACGGCGACCACATCCGCATGCTGGACGTGAAGGAGTTCACCGAGCGCTGCCGCCCGTGGCTCCAGGCGCCGTTCGCCCCCTGGGCGCCGGAGGACTTCGACGCGGCGAAGTGGGAGGCGATCGCCCCGCACGCCCAGACCCGTCTGAAGGTCCTGTCGGAGATCACCGACAACGTCGACTTCCTGTTCCTGGACGAGCCGGTCTTCGACGAGGCGTCGTGGACCAAGGCGATGAAGGAGGGCAGCGACGCCCTGCTGCGCACGGCCCGCGAGAAGCTGGAGCCGGCGGACTGGACCTCGGCCGAGTCCCTCAAGGAGGCCGTCCTGGCCGCGGGTGAGGCCCACGGTCTCAAGCTCGGCAAGGCCCAGGCCCCCATCCGCGTGGCCGTCACCGGCCGCACGGTCGGCCTGCCCCTCTTCGAGTCCCTGGAGATCCTGGGCAAGGAGCGGACCCTCGCGCGGATCGACGCGGCGCTGGCGAAGCTCGCGGTGTGACGCACCCGCACGACACGCGGGGCGGTGGCTTCGGCCGCCGCCCCGCGTCGGTGTGTCCGGGGCCCTTTCCCCGATGTGGCGTGTTCATGTCGAGTTCATCCGGATCTCTCTTCTCCCCCTCAAGCTCCCGATCATGAATTCGCCGAGAACCTCCCTGCGCGTCGCCGTGCCCATGGCCCTCAGCGCCCTCGTGCTCAGCGTCGCCGGCAGTCTGTCGCCCGCGTCGGCGACGACCTACTGGTCGTACACGAACGACTACGAAGGCACCTGTCTGACCTCGTCGACGAGTACGGACTCGGTCTGGACCGCGGCCTGCGACGACTCGCTCGTCACCCGGAACTGGTACTGGGGGAGCGAGACGTTCACCGACTGGACCGGGATCACCTACCGCCGGCTGGTCAGCAGGGCCAACGGGGACTGCCTGACCACGGACGGCAAGACGAACACGAACGCGGTCTGGACGGCTCCCTGCGGCGGCGCCCGCGACCAGTGGTGGAACGCCGACTACCGCGAGATGTACAACGCCAACGGCAACTACCTCCGCAGCTCGGGCAACGGGGACGCCGTCTACGCCAGCCCCTGGGGCCTCTCCGGCATCGAGGAGACCCGCTACAAGTGGTACGGCGCCCACAGCTGACCGGCTGAGCGCTACCGTCGGTGGCATGACGATCAGAGCCGTGGTCTGGGACGTCGACGACACCCTCTTCGACTACACGACCGCGGACCGGGAGGGCATGCGCGCCCATCTGCTGGCCGAGGGCCTGCTGCACGCCTACGACGGCGCGGAGCAGGCCCTGCTGCGCTGGCGGGAGATCACCGACGTCCAGTGGGCCCGTTTCTCCGCCGGCGAGGTGGACTTCGTCACGCAGCGCCGCGACCGCACCCGGGTCTTCCTGGGCCGGGAACTGACCGACGGCGAGGCCGACGACTGGTTCGCGCGCTATCTGGTCCACTACGAGGCCGCCTGGAGCCTGTTCCCGGACGTCCTGCCCGCCCTGGACGCCCTGGGGGCCAGCCACCGGCACGCGGTGCTGTCCAACTCCAGCCTCACGGTCCAGGAGCACAAGCTGCGCACGCTCGGTCTCCTCGACCGCTTCGAGTCCGTGCTGTGCGCCGCCGAGCTGGGCGTCTCCAAGCCGGAGGCCGGTGCCTTCCTGGCCGCCTGCCGGGCGCTGGGGCTGCCGCCGCACGAGGTGGCCTACGTCGGCGACCACCCCGAGATCGACGGTCGGGGCGCCGCCGAGGCCGGACTGCTGTCCGTGTGGATCGACCGCGGCACGGGCTCCGTACGGGCCGTCGGAGAGGCCGTCGCGCACCGGATCTCGACCCTCGCCGAACTCCCGGCGCTCGTCCGCGCCGATACCCGTTTTGGAGCCCCGTCCACCTTCGGGTAATGTTCTTCCTGCGCCGAGGGGAACGGGCCGAAAGGCCGGAACCCCGAGACGCAAGCTAGAACGAGAACCCCGCAGGGGCTTGAGTTCCAGTGGCCTATGGTGTAATTGGCAGCACGACTGATTCTGGTTCAGTTAGTCTTGGTTCGAGTCCAGGTAGGCCAGCTCGCAGAGCTTATCTGCAAAGCCCCCGTTGTGTAGCGGCCTAGCACGCTGCCCTCTCAAGGCAGTAGCGCCGGTTCGAATCCGGTCGGGGGTACTGATCCTGATCTTGTCGGGATCGCTAGGGCCCCCGTTGTGTAGCGGCCTAGCACGCCGCCCTCTCAAGGCGGTAGCGCCGGTTCGAATCCGGTCGGGGGTACTGACTGGTCTAAGCCATCATTGGTCTATGGTGTAATTGGCAGCACGACTGATTCTGGTTCAGTTAGTCTTGGTTCGAGTCCAGGTAGACCAGCTCGGATCTGCGGAAACGTAAGATCCAGGCCCCCGTTGTGTAGCGGCCTAGCACGCCGCCCTCTCAAGGCGGTAGCGCCGGTTCGAATCCGGTCGGGGGTACGCACAGGGAAGGCCCTCCACCTCGGTGGAGGGCCTTCGCCGTTTCCCCGGCTCACTCGAAGCCGTAGCGCCGCGCCGACTCCTCCTCCTGCGCCAGCCGGTGCAGCGCCTGGAGCATCGGCTCGACCAGAACCGCGCTGGCCACCGCGGCCTCCGCCCGCTCGGCGTCCGTCCGGTGCGTCTCCATGAAGTCCATGTCGGCGATCGCCGCCTGGTGCATCAACTTCGCCCGTCGCACGAGCAGTTCGATGTCCCAGTCGAAGCCGAGCCGGCGGAACGCGGCCAGCGCCACCACCAGGGAGCGGTACGACGGGGAGATCGTCGTCAGCGACTTGGCGTTCTCCCAGCCCAGGGTGTCCAGCAGCGCGCCCACCTCCCGGTGCGCGGCCCGCACGTACGCGTCGTCCTCGTCGGGCTCCGGTACCTGCGGCAGCGCCCACAGGGCCGCGCCCAGCCGGATCGTGCGGCCCAGCGAGTCGTCGTCCACGTGTCCGAGCACCTCGCGGACCGTCGCCACCGGCAGCCGGCCGACCTGGATCATGGCCCGGACCAGCCGCAGCCGGCGCAGGTGCTCCTCCTCGTACTCCGCGGTGGTGGTGTTGATCTGCCGGCCGGGCGGCAACAGGCCCTCGCGCAGGTAGTACTTGATCGTCGCGGTGGACACACCGCTGCGTCTGCTCAGCTCGGCAAGCCGCATCCCTTGCGCTCCTTCTTGGATAACGGCACTATCCAAACATCGGCCGTTGGATAGTGCCGCTCACCGATGAGGGGGAGAGCTGATGGTGTCCCGAACGACCGCCGACGCGAAGGGCGAGGTCGTCGTCCTGTTGATCGGCATGCGCATCAACCGCTTCTGGGCGGTGCACCAGTGGCTGCCGGTGATGTTCGCGATGCTCCGCATGCTGCGGGAACTGGAGAAGGACCCCGGGCGGGGGCTGCGCGCGAAGGTCCTGCTGACGGCGTCGCCGCGGACGTACTACGTCGTGCAGTACTGGGAGTCCAAGGACAAGCTGTACGCCTACGCGACCGCGCCGGACGCGTTCCACCACAAGGCGTGGGCCCTGCTCAACCGCAAGGAGCGCGGCGGAAAGCTGCGGGGGCGGGTCGGGATCTGGCACGAGACGTACGTCGTGCCGGAGGGGTCGTACGAGGCGATCTACGGCGACATGCCGGCGTTCGGTCTGGCCGCCGCGCACGGGCAGGTGCCGCTGGAGAGGCGCGGCCGCTACGCCAGGGACCGGTTCGCCCACCGGTCGGGGGAGGACGTGCCCGCCCGGTCCGCCTCTCGGGGCGGTCCGCCGCCGTCGGGGGAGGGGCTGCCGCGGCGTTGAGGCTGCCCCTGTCCCGGCGGGAACGGTGTGCGGGAACGGTCCTGCGCTCGTCAGCCCGAGCGGCGGAGCGCCTCGGAGAGGCGCGCGGCGGCGTCGATGACCGCCTGGGCGTGCATACGGCCCGGGTGGCGGGTCAGGCGCTCGATGGGGCCGGAGACCGAGACGGCGGCCACCACGCGGTTGGAGGGGCCGCGTACGGGCGCGGAGACGGACGCGACGCCCGGCTCGCGCTCGCCGATGGACTGGGCCCAGCCGCGCCGCCGGACGCCCGACAGGGCCGTCGCCGTGAAGCGGGCGCCCTGCAGACCCCGGTGCAGCCGCTCGGGCTCCTCCCAGGCCATCAGGATCTGCGCCGAGGAACCCGCCTTCATCGTGAGCGTGGAGCCGACCGGGACCGTGTCCCGCAGGCCGGACAGGCGTTCCGCCGCGGCCACACAGATCCGCATGTCACCCTGGCGCCGGTAGAGCTGCGCGCTCTCGCCGGTGACATCACGGAGGTGGGTGAGCACGGGGCCCGCCGTCGCCAGCAGGCGGTCCTCGCCCGCCGCCGCCGCCAGCTCCGCGAGGCGCGGGCCGAGAATGAACCGGCCCTGCATGTCGCGTGCCACCATGCGGTGGTGTTCCAAAGCCACGGCCAGGCGGTGGGCCGTGGGTCGAGCCAGTCCGGTGGCCCCGACCAGACCCGCGAGGGTGGCCGGACCGGACTCCAGAGCGCTCAAGACGAGGGCCGCCTTGTCCAGAACGCCGACGCCGCTACTGTTGTCCATGCAACGATACTCACGTCTCACTCTGTGAAACGCAAGTTCAATTTTCCGTGGAACGCGCCACCCTGGAATCACACAGCGGCCCGAGGACCAACGGGCCTGGCGGTGGACGCCCGGAATCACGACGTTCAGGGGCCCGAGAAGGGCAGCCACCGCTCCTCAAGATCTCTAGTTGGGTCGGCGGACGTTTGCCGGCCGGAGGGAAAGCGATGGGTAGGACACTCGCGGAGAAGGTCTGGGACGACCACGTCGTCCGGCGCGCCGAGGGCGAGCCCGACCTCCTCTTCATCGATCTGCACCTGCTGCACGAGGTGACCAGCCCCCAGGCCTTCGACGGGCTCCGCAAGAACGGCCGCTCCGTGCGCCGTCTCGACCTCACCATCGCCACCGAGGACCACAACACCCCCACCCTCGACATCGACAAGCCCATCGCCGACCCCGTCTCCCGCGCCCAGCTGGAGACCCTGCGCAAGAACTGCGCCGAGTTCGGGGTCCGGCTGCACCCGCTGGGCGACGTCGAGCAGGGCGTCGTGCACGTGGTCGGCCCGCAGCTGGGCCTGACCCAGCCCGGTACCACCGTCGTCTGCGGCGACTCGCACACCTCCACGCACGGCGCCTTCGGCGCGCTGGCGTTCGGTATCGGCACCTCCCAGGTCGAGCACGTGCTGGCCACCCAGACGCTGCCGCTGGCCCGCCCGAAGACCATGGCCATCACCGTCGAGGGCGAGCTGCCCGAGGGCGTCACCGCCAAGGACCTGATCCTCGCGATCATCGCGAAGATCGGTACGGGCGGCGGCCAGGGCTACATCCTGGAGTACCGCGGATCCGCCGTCGAGAAGCTCTCGATGGAGGCCCGGATGACCATCTGCAACATGTCGATCGAGGCCGGTGCCCGCGCGGGCATGATCGCCCCCGACGAGATCACCTTCGCGTACCTCAAGGGCCGCCCGCACGCCCCCGAGGGCGCCGACTGGGACGCGGCCGTCGCGTACTGGAAGACCCTGAAGACCGACGACGACGCCGTCTTCGACGCCGAGGTCGTCATCGACGCCGCCGCGCTGTCCCCGTTCGTCACCTGGGGAACCAACCCCGGCCAGGGCGCGCCGCTTTCGGCGGACGTCCCCGACCCGGCTTCGTACGAAGACGCTTCGGAGCGCCTCGCCGCCGAAAAGGCCCTGGAATACATGGGGTTGGCGGCCGGACAGCCGCTGCGCTCCATCAAGGTGGACACCGTCTTCGTAGGCTCCTGCACCAACGGCCGCATCGAGGACCTGCGGGCCGCCGCCGATCTCCTGCGAGGCCGCAAAGTCGCCGACGGCGTACGGATGCTGGTCGTCCCGGGCTCCGCGCGGGTCGGTCTCCAGGCCGTCTCCGAGGGCCTGGACGTGGTCTTCAAGGAGGCCGGCGCCGAATGGCGGCACGCGGGCTGCTCGATGTGCCTCGGCATGAACCCCGACCAGCTGGCCCCGGGCGAGCGCTCCGCGTCCACCTCCAACCGCAACTTCGAGGGCCGGCAGGGCAAGGGCGGCCGGACGCACCTGGTGTCGCCGCAGGTCGCGGCGGCCACCGCCGTCCTGGGCCACCTGGCCTCCCCGGCCGACCTGACCGACGACCGCACGCCCGCTGGAGTCTGAGAACCATGGAAGCCTTCACCACCCACACCGGCCGGGCCGTGCCGCTGCGCCGCAGCAACGTCGACACCGACCAGATCATCCCTGCTCACTGGCTCAAGAAGGTCACCCGGGACGGGTTCGAGGACGGGCTGTTCGAGGCCTGGCGCAAGGACCCCGAGTTCATCCTCAACCGTCCCGAGCGGCAGGGCGCCTCGGTCCTGGTCGCCGGCCCCGACTTCGGCACCGGCTCCTCCCGCGAGCACGCCGTCTGGGCGCTCCAGAACTACGGCTTCAAGACCGTGATCTCCTCCCGCTTCGCCGACATCTTCCGGGGCAACTCGCTGAAGAACGGCCTGCTCACGGTGGTCCTCGACCAGAAGATCGTGGACGCGCTGTGGGAGCTGACCGAACAGGACCCCACGGCTGAGGTCACTGTGGACCTTGAGGCGCGTGAGGTGCGCGCCGAGGGCATCACCGCCCCCTTCGAGCTGGACGAGAACTCCCGCTGGCGGCTGCTGAACGGCCTGGACGACATCTCCATCACGCTCCGGAACGAGGACGACATCGCGGCCTACGAGGCCGGGCGGCCCGCTCACAAGCCGCGGACGCTCCCGGTCTGATCCGGACGGACCGAAGCCCCCGCACCGGTCGGGTTTCGGCCACCGCAACACCCCGCCTGTACCCCCGATCGCCACGATCGGGGGTACAGCCATGTCTGCACCCGAACGGCCCTGCGTTCCTGTTCGCGTCCGTTCAACTCCCCACGTTACGCGGCCTGTTGTGCGGGTACGTGAGTGCTGTGTTCGCGTCCACCGCAAGTGCCTGGAAGGCCAATTGAGGCGGCAGTTATACCCTGCGCAGGCGACAACTCGCCCCAGATGGCACAATCTGTGCATGGAACACGACGGCCAACTCCAGCTCTACACGGCGGTCGCGAACCAGCTCAAGGAAGCGCACGCAAAGGTGCGCGCACTGCAAGTCCCGGAGGGCGTACGGATGGCGCTGACCCGGAAGCTGCTGGTCATTACGGCCGCGGCCAAGCACGATCTCGCCGACGCGGCAAGGCGGCTCGATCGGTTCACCGCGGATCTCGACGCGGGTCGGATCCCCGAACAGGACCGCTGAACCGTCCGAGACGGCCGAGTCCGTTGCGGCACAAGGGTGATAAGCCCGTTTCGTGTTTGATTTGCGGTATATATCTGCCTAACGTGCGAAAAAGCTTGAACACTTTCGTTCTGGCGATGTCTCCGAAGGGGAAGACGTGAACAAGGCGCAGCTCGTAGAAGCGATTGCCGACAAGATGGGGGGCCGCCAGCAGGCCGCCGATGCTGTCGACGCGGTCCTGGACGCCATCGTCCGCGCGGTCGTCGCGGGCGACCGGGTCTCGGTCACCGGCTTCGGGTCCTTCGAGAAGGTGGACCGCCCCGCCCGTTACGCCCGCAACCCTCAGACGGGCGAGCGGGTTCGGGTCAAGAAGACCTCCGTGCCGCGCTTCCGTGCCGGTCAGGGCTTCAAGGACCTGGTCAGCGGCTCGAAGAAGCTCCCCCGCGGCGGCGAGGTCTCCGTCAAGAAGGCGCCCAAGGGCAGCCTGACCGGTGGCGCCGCCGCGACGGTCAAGAAGGCCGCCGCGAAGAAGACCACCAAGGCGGCCGCGGCGAAGAAGGCGGCCACCGCCAAGAAGGCGGCGCCGGCGAAGAAGACGACGGCCGCCGCGAAGAAGACCACGGCGAAGAAGGCACCCGCCAAGAAGACCACGGCGACCGCCAAGACCGCCGCCACGAAGACCGCCGCCGCCAAGAAGACCACGGCGAAGAAGGCTCCGGCGAAGAAGGTCACCGCCAAGAAGGCCCCGGCCAAGAAGTCGACGGCCCGCAAGACCACCGCAAAGAAGACCACCGCCCGCAAGGCGACGTCGTAAGGCCGCCAGGGCAGTCACGCGCCGGGCCGGACTCCTCCGGGGAGCCCGGCCCGCGGCGTGTGTAAGGGCAGTTACAGGGTTTGAAGGGTTACGAGGGTGATGCGCAGGGCGTCGCCCCCGCCCTCGGTCTCGATCCGCACGCGCTGGCCCGGGCGCAGCAGTCGGAGACCTCCGGCGTCGAACGCGGCGCCGTCGAAGGGGACCGGGGTGCCGTCGTCGAGCAGCACCTGTCCGCTGCGGGATTCCGGGTCGTACGTGTATGCGGTGGCCTGCATGGCAGCAGCCTACTGGTCGCTCCGGATCCGGGCCCGGCCGTGGTCCGGGGTCCGTCCGTGACGCACGGGTCCGCCGTGCCGGTCCGCGCGGGTTCCGCGCCCCTCTTCACGGGACGCCGGGCCGCTCAGGCGCCCGGGATCAGCAATCCCGCCGACGCCGTGGCCGTATACGGCCCCACGCCCAGTGCCAGCGCCGCGCGCAAGTCGTCCCCGGTGTCCACGTCCTGCCGTACCGAATCGACCCCGGAGAGCAGGAGTTCCGTCGCGCCGGAGGCCCGGTGCTTCATACGGGAATCCATGCCGAACGCCGGCCGCAATTCACGGTCACCGGCCGCCGCCAGCAAAGTCGTGCCCAGTGCCGCGGCGTCCGCGAGAAACGCCCGCGGGAATTGAGAGGCCGCCGCCAGTACCCGGGACAGTTCCGCCGGACGCAGCGCCGGCAGATCGGCGTTCAGGGCCGCCACCGGCGCACCGGGGCCGGTGTCCCGTACGACGGCCGCGCCGTGCGCCAGAGCGGCGTTCAGGCCGTCGCGCGGGGCGTCGGGGACGATCCGCGCGCCCAGCGCCGCCAGCGCCCGGCCGGCCCGCTCGTCGTCCGTGACGACCGCCACATCCGACACCGCGGCGCAGGCCAGCGCCGCCGCCACGGTGTCCTGCGCGAACGCCAGTGCCAGTCCCGGGCGCACTCCGTCGCCGGCGGTGTCCGCGAGCCTGCTCTTGGCCCGCGTCAGGGGCTTCAGGGGGATGACCATGGTCCACTGCACCGGCGTACCGTCCCTCTCTCGTCCCGCTCATTGTCCCCCGGGCCATCTGGCGCCCGGGGGAGCGGGGCGTACGGTGTTCTCGACAGACCGGCGGCCCGGGGCCACACTTGTGCGGCCCCCGCCGGGGTTGGCAGTCCTAGAGGAAGGTGTCCTTGTGCCCCGCCGCAGAATCGGCTTCTGGTACCGCTTCGCCGCGGTGATCTGCAAACCGCCCCTGGTGGTTCTGATCAAGCGGGACTGGCGTGGAATGGAGCACATTCCGGCCGAGGGCGGATTTATCACCGCGGTGAACCACAATTCCCACGTGGACCCCTTCGCGTACGCGCACTATCAGTACAACACCGGACGGGTCCCGCGATTCCTGGCGAAGAGCGGGCTTTTCAAGAAGGGATTCGTCGGCGCCGCCATGCGCGGTACCGGACAGATCCCCGTATACCGCGAGTCCACGGACGCGCTCAGCGCCTTCCGGGCCGCGATCGACGCCGTGGAGCGCGGCGAGTGCGTCGCCTTCTACCCCGAGGGCACCCTCACCCGCGACCCGGACGGCTGGCCCATGACCGGCAAGACCGGTGCCGCCCGGGTCGCCCTGCAGACCAAGTGCCCGGTCGTCCCCGTCGCCCAGTGGGGCGCGAACGAACTGCTGCCGCCGTACGCCAAGAAGCCCCACCTCTTCCCGCGCAAGACCCACCAGGTGCTGGCGGGCCCGCCCGTGGACCTCTCCCGCTTCTACGACCGGGAGATGACTCCGGAGGTGCTGAAGGAGGCCACCGAGGTCATCATGGCCGCCATCACCCGCCTGCTGGAGGAGCTGCGGGGCGAGAGGGCGCCCGAGACGCCGTACGACCCGCGCCGTGAGCGCATCGAGCAGCGGCGCCGCACCCAGGCGGCGCGTGTGCAGGGCAAGCAAGCGGAAGGGCAGAGCAAGTGAGCAAGCCTGTGCGGGCGGCCGTCATGGGCACCGGTTCGTGGGGCACGGCCTTCGGCATGGTCCTCGCCGACGCCGGCTGCGACGTGACCCTGTGGGCCCGCCGTCCGGAGCTGGCCGAGGCGGTCAACTCCACCCGGACCAACCCCGACTACCTGCCCGGGGTGGAACTCCCCGAGAACCTCCGCGCCACCGCGGACGCGGCCGAGGCGCTGCGCGACGCGGACTTCACCGTCCTCGCGGTCCCCTCCCAGACCCTGCGCGCCAACCTCGCCGAGTGGGCCCCGCTGCTCGCGCCGGACACCGTGCTGGTCTCCCTGATGAAGGGCGTCGAACTCGGCTCCACCATGCGGATGAGCGAGGTCATCGAGGACGTCGCCAAGGTCGGCGCCGACCGGGTCGCGGTCGTCACCGGGCCCAACCTGGCCCGTGAGATCGCCGCCCGCATGCCCGCCCTGGCCGTCGTGGCCTGCACCGACGAACGGGCCGCCCAGCGGCTCCAGGCCGCCTGCCACACGCCGTACTTCCGGCCGTACACCAACACCGACGTCGTCGGCTGCGAACTCGCCGGCGCGGTCAAGAACGTCATCGGGCTCGCGGTGGGCATCGCCGACGGCATGGGGCTCGGCGACAACGCCAAGGGCTCGCTCATCACGCGCGGCCTCGCCGAGACCACCCGGCTCGGCCTCGCGATGGGCGCCGACCCGCTGACCTTCTCCGGACTCGCGGGCCTGGGCGACCTGGTGGCCACCTGCTCCTCGCCGCTGTCGCGCAACCACACCTTCGGCACCAACCTCGGCAAGGGCATGACCCTGGAGGAGACCATCGCGGTCACCAAGCAGACCGCCGAGGGCGTCAAGTCCTGCGAGTCCGTGCTGGATCTGGCCCGCCGGCACGGCGTCGACATGCCCATCACCGAGACGGTCGTCGGCATCGTGCACGAGGGCAAGTCACCGGTCGCCGCGCTCAAGGAGCTGATGGCGCGCAGCGCCAAGCCCGAGCGTCGCTGAACCGCTCCCCGCGACCGCGCCGAGCCCTTCCGGACCCGGCGCGGAGCCGTCCCCCTCCCCCCTCTCTTCCCCTTGCGCCGAGCCCCCTTCCGGACCCGGCGCGAGCCGCCCCCGGGAGCGCCCCCAGCCCCCTCGGACCTGGCGGTGAGCCGTCCCGCGCGACGCTCCGCGACCGTCCGTGCGACGCTGAGCGACGGCCGGGGAGCGCGCGCTGACTTGGGCGCTACCTCCGGGTACTCTCAACGCGATATGAGCACCGAGAACCTTCCCCAGAGCCCTGAGCAGCCGTCGCGCAAGCCCCGCGTGGCCGTCGTGTTCGGCGGGCGCAGCTCCGAACACGGGATCTCCGTGGTCACCGCCGGCGCCGTCCTCAAGGCCATCGACCGGACGAAGTACGACGTCCTGCCGATCGGCATCACCACGGACGGCCGCTGGGCGCTGACGGCCGACGAGCCGGAGCGGATGGCCATCGCCGACCGCCGTACCCCCAGCGTGGACGAGCTGGCGGAGTCGCACGAGGGCGGCGTGGTGCTCCCCGTCGACCCGGCCAACCGCGAGGTCGTCTACAGCGAGCCCGGTTCCGTGCCCAAGGCGCTCGGCGAGGTCGACGTGGTCTTCCCGGTGCTGCACGGCCCTTACGGCGAGGACGGCACCCTCCAGGGCCTTCTGGAGCTGTCCGGAGTGCCGTACGTGGGCTCGGGCGTGCTCGCCTCGGCCGTCGGCCAGGACAAGGAGTACATGAAGCGGGTGTTCACCTCCTTCGGGCTCAAGGTGGGCCCGTACGTGGTGGTCCGGCCCCGCGAGTGGGCCCAGGACGAGTCCGCCGCCCGCAGGAAGATCGTCGACTTCGCGGGCGAGCACGGCTGGCCGCTGTTCGTGAAGCCCGCGCGCGCGGGTTCGTCGATCGGCATCACCAAGGTCGACGACCTGTCCGGCCTGGACGAGGCGATCGCCGAGGCGCAGCGGCACGACCCGAAGATCCTCGTCGAGGCGGCGCTGCGCGGCCGCGAGATCGAGTGCGGCGTCCTGGAGTTCGAGGACGGTCCGCGCGCCTCCGTCCCGGCCGAGATCCCGCCGCCGGACGCGCACGCGTACTACGACTTCGAGGCCAAGTACATCGACTCCACGCCCGGCGTCGTCCCGGCCCCGCTCACCGAGGAGCAGACCGCCGAGGTGCGCGCGCTCGCGGTCGACGCGTTCGAGGCGGCCTCCTGCGAGGGCCTGGTCCGCGCGGACTTCTTCCTCACCGAGGACGGCGACTGGGTGATCAACGAGATCAACACCATGCCCGGCTTCACGCCCATCTCGATGTACCCGCAGATGTGGCAGGCGAGCGGGATCGGCTACCCCGAGCTGGTCGACCGTCTGGTGCAGGCCGCGCTGCGCCGCTCCACCGGCCTGCGCTGACCCCCGGGGCCCGGTGCCCCGTGTTCAGTGCCGCATGGAGGCGAGCCCCGTCGGGACCGCCTTCTTCACGGCCGTCGCCAGATCCATCAGCACCTGGGCGCTGTCGTCCGAACCGGACATCTTCTTCGGCAGCGTCACCTGCACATACGCGAGGCGACCGGACGTGGTGAACCGCCACGTCCCGTCGTCCTCCTTCTCCATCAGCCAGTCCACGCCGTTGACGCCGCCGCCGATCGCGTTCGGGTCGTCACCCAGGGCGACCTTCGGATCGACCATCTTCGGCGGCCGGACGATGCCGCAGCGCAGTATGATCGCCGGGTTTCCCCAGCCCGCCGTGTACGCGGACCGGGGCTCGGGGTCCTGACGGCTCTGCCCGTTCACCTGCCGCGGCAGCGCCTTGTCCAGATCCCGGCAGAGCGGGGCGGTCTTCGCGTCGGGGGTGGGAACCGCCACGGCGTCGCTGTCGTCTGCTGCCGAGCAGCTCACGACAGCGACCAGCAGGGCGGGCGCGAGCAGGCCGAGGGGCCGGTGACGGGAGAAGTTCACCGGCCAAGCGTAGACGGGGGCTACAGATGCACGACCGGACAGGTCAGGGTGCGCGTGATGCCGTCCACTTGCTGGACCTTGGCGACCACCATGCGACCGAGTTCGTCGACCGTCTCGGCCTGGGCGCGCACGATGACATCGTACGGACCCGTCACGTCCTCGGCCTGGAGCACTCCAGGGATCTTGCTGATCGTCTCGGCGACGGTCGACGCCTTGCCGACCTCCGTCTGGATCAGGATGTACGCCTGTACCACGGAACCTCCAGAGCGGCCACGAGGATCATGTGGGGAAAAGGAACGCCACGGTATCGCGTCGCCGCTCCTCGCGGGGAGACCTGCGGGAACCGGGCTTGCGCGCCAGGGTGCAGGCACGACGGAAGTTGACGGTCACCAGGACCGTTCTCGACGGTCGGCACGGCCGTGCCGGCAGCCGCGGGGACTGCGGCGACGGTCACCTCGACCGTATCGGGGACACTGATGAAGCGCGACTGGGCACGGCCAGGGAGAGAAGGGGAGCCAGGAACATGAAGGGCACTGTCGGTGAGCTCGGGGAGTTCGGGCTCATCAGGGAGCTCACCTCCCGTCTCACCGCCACCCCGGCGGTCCGGGTCGGCCCCGGCGACGACGCCGCGGTGGTGGCCGCGCCCGACCGGCGGGTGGTGGCGAGCACCGACATCCTGCTGGAGGGCCGGCACTTCCGCCGCGACTGGTCCACGGCCTACGACGTCGGCCGCAAGGCCGCCGCGCAGAACCTCGCGGACATCGCCGCGATGGGCGCCGTGCCGACCGCGCTGCTCCTCGGCCTGGTCGTCCCGGCCGAACTGCCGGTCACCTGGCCCACCGAGATGATGGACGGCCTGCGCGACGAGTGCCAGGTCGCCGGGGCCTCCGTGGTGGGCGGCGACGTCGTGCGCGGCGACACGATCATGGTGTCGATCACCGCGCTCGGCGATCTGCGCAACCAGGAGCCCGTCACGCGCGCGGGCGCCCAGCCCGGCGACCTGGTGGCCGTCACCGGCTGGCTGGGCTGGTCCGCGGCCGGGTACGCCGTGCTCGCCCGCGGCTTCCGCTCGCCGCGTGCCTTCGTGGAGGCGCACCGGCGCCCCGAACCGCCGTACCACGCGGGCCCGGCCGCCGCCGCGCTCGGCGCCACCGCGATGTGCGACGTGAGCGACGGCCTGATCGCCGACCTCGGGCACATCGCCGAGGCCAGCAAGGTCCGTATCGACATCCGCTCCGGCGCGATCGACATCCCGACGCAGATGAACGACATCGGGCAGGCCGTCGGCGTGGACCCGCTCCAGTGGGTGCTGACCGGGGGAGAGGACCACGCCATCGTGGCCACCTTCCCGCCGGACGCCAAGCTCCCGGCCCGCTGGAAGGTGATCGGCGAGGTCCTCAACCCCTCCGCGCTGCCCCAGGTGACGGTCGACGGGGCGCCCTGGACGAGCAAGGGCGGCTGGGACCACTTCGGGGACATCGAGTCATGATCCCCCGGGTTCTCACGGTGGCCGGCTCGGACTCCGGCGGCGGCGCGGGCATCCAGGCCGACCTGAAGACCATGCTGGCGCTCGGCGTGCACGGGATGAGCGTGATCACGGCGGTGACCGCGCAGAACTCCGTGGGCGTGCAGGGCGCCTGGGAGCTGCCCGTGGAGGCCGTACGGGCCCAGTACCGCAGTGTGGTCGACGACATCGGCGTACAGGCCGTGAAGACCGGCATGCTGGCCTCCGCCGAACTGGTCGAGGCGGTCGCCGAATTGATCTCCGGTACGGACGCGCCGGCCGTGGTGGACCCGGTGGGCGTCTCCAAGCACGGTGATGCGCTGCTGGCCGCCTCCGCGCTGGACTCGGTGCGCACCAGGCTGCTGCCGGTGGCGACGGTCGCGACACCGAACCTGGACGAGGTGATCCAACTCACCGGGGTGCGGGTCGAGTCGGAGGACGATCTGCGCCGCGCCGCGGCGGCCGTGCTGGAGTACGGGCCGCGCTGGGTGCTGATCAAGGGCGGTCATCTGCCGGGGGAGGCCGTGGATCTGCTGACGGACGGCTCGGCGGAGCACTGGCTGCGGGCCCCGCGCCACGACAACCGGCACACGCACGGTACGGGCTGCACGCTGGCGTCCGCGATCGCGTCGGGGCTGGCCAAGGGGCTGCCGGTGCCGGAGGCGGTGAGCGCGGCCAAGGAGTACGTCACCGGGGCGATCGCCGCCGGATTCGCGCTCGGAGCGGGGATCGGGCCGGTGGACCACGGCTGGCGGTTCAGGGACTGAACCCGCGCGCGGGCGGGCCCGCCCGCGTCGGCTCGCGGGCCGCTACGGCTGTGCGGCGCGGGCGGCTACGCGGCGGTACGGCACGTGCGGCCGCCCGGCTGCGCGCACGCGGGTGCGCACGGAGCCGGCCGCGCGCGGGCACGGCAAGAAGCCGGCCCACCCTGAGGTGGACCGGCTCAGTGCAGCGAACCAGACAGTGGCCGCGCGCGGATGGGGGTCCCCCGGCTCGGACGAAGCCGAGAATGGGGGAGGTAGCGTCAGCGCGTGACCTTGCCGGCCTTGATGCACGAGGTGCAAGCGTTCACGCGCTTCGGCGTCCCGCCGACCACGGTACGCACACGCTGGATGTTCGGGTTCCAGCGACGGGACGTACGGCGGTGCGAAAACGAGATGTTGTTGCCGAAGCCCGGCCCCTTGCCGCAGACGTCGCAGTTGGCAGCCACGGGTCACTCCAAAGACTTCAGATGCACTTACGGATAATCCCGGCATGCCGGGATCGAGATCCTAAAACCTGAGATCTTGAGTGGCGTTGCCAGGGGAACGGCCCGATCGGATCGGGCAACCGGAGCAGCATACAACGGCTGCTTCGGTACAACGAAACTACCATGGCAGATCAGGGCCTCGCTCCCGGCCCTCTTCCGGAGGGCACCGGTCCGGGGTCTACGCTGCGTCCCACGTACGGCCGGCTCAGGGAGGCGCAGGTGGCGCAGGTGCCGCAGACATTCTTCGATGCTCTCGCGGTGCGCACCTGGTGCGGTCTGGCGCTCCGGGCACTGGGGCGGGCCCGTGAGGAGATCGACGCGATCAACGTCTATCCGGTGGCCGACGGCGACACCGGAACCAATCTGTACCTGACCCTGGAGTCGGCGGCGACGGCCGTGGAGGCGGTGTTCGCCGGGTACGGGACCGGCGCCGGGGAACCCTCGCCGGCCGACGCCGTCCGGGCCATGGCCCACGGGGCGCTGATCGGCGCCCGGGGCAACTCCGGGACGATCCTCGCGCAGCTGCTGCGAGGGATGGCCCAGGTGCTGGCGCAGGCCGGGGACGCGTCCCCGGGCGACGGCGCGGAGCTGCGGCTGGCCCTGCGCCGGGCCGCCGACTCCGCCCGGCAGGCCGTGGCCCACCCCGTCGAGGGCACCGTGCTGACGGTCGCCTCGGCCGCCGCCGACGCCGCCGAGGGAGCCGAGGGCGACTGCGGGACGGTCGCGCGGGCCGCCTTCGAGGGCGCGCGGACGGCTCTGGCGGCGACACCGGGCCAGCTGGCCGTGCTGGAGCGGGCCGGGGTGGTCGACGCGGGCGGGCGGGGGCTGGTGGCGGTGCTCGGGGCGCTGGTGGAGACGTTCACGGGGGAGGCGGTACGAGAGGCTCCGCTCCGGGAGACCGCGTCACCGCACGAATCCCCGCTCCGGGAGTCCGCTTCGCTCCGGGAGTCCGCCGGGCTTCGGGAGTCGGCTTCGCTCCGGGATTCCGCGTCCGCTTCGCTCCGGGAGTCTGCCGGGCTTCGCGAGTCGGCTTCGCTCCGGGATTCCGCCGCACCCCGTGAGTCTTCGCTCCCGGAGTCCGCTCCGCCGCGGGGGACCTCGCCCTGGGAGGCCGCGCCGGGGGAGTCGCCTCCCGGGGAGCCGTTCCTCGGGCAGGTCCCACCGGGAGAGGCCGTCCTGCGGGAGTCCCCGCGGTCCCCGGCAGCCGGTTCCGTTCCCGGTCCCGGCGGGCACGCGTGTGCGAAGGGCGGTTCCGCACCGGGCCCGCGCGAAGCCGAACGCTGCGCCGACGCGGCCGAGGCCGGCGGCCCCGCGTTCGAGGTGATCTATCTGCTGGAGGCCGACGACGCGGCCGTGGCCCGGCTGCGCACGCGGCTCGACGCCCTGGGGGACTCCCTGGTCGTGGTCGGTGGCGACGGCCTGTGGAACGTCCACGTGCACGTGGACGACGCGGGGGCCGCCGTGGAGGCGGGCGTGGAGGCCGGGCGGCCGTACCGCATCCGGATCACCCACTTCGGCCTCGGCGACGTGCACACCGGCCGCGCGCGCCCGCCGCGCGAGCGCGCCCAGCGGGCGGTCGTCGCCGTCGTACCGGGCGAGGGGCTGGCCGGGCTGTACACCGAGGCCGGCGCGACCGCCGTCCTGGCCCGCCCCGGAGAACCGCCCGCCAGCGGAGAGCTGGTGCAGGCGGTACGGCGGGCCCACGCGCGCGAGGTCGTCCTGCTGCCCAACGACGGCGAGCTGCGGCACACGGCCGCCGCCGCGGCCGAACAGGCCCGCACCGAGGGCATCCGGGTGGCCCTGATCCCCACCCGTTCGGCGGTCCAGGGCATCGCCGCGCTCGCGGTGCACGAGCCGGAGCGCCGGTTCGACGAGGACGTCGTCCAGATGACCTCGGCGGCGGGCGCGACCCGGTACGCCGAGGTCGTCGTGGCCGAGCACCAGTCCTGGACGACGGCCGGCATCTGCCAGGCCGGGGACGTGCTCGGCCTGATCGACGGCGACGTGGCGGTGATCGGCGCCGATGTCACGGCCACCGCCCGGACCGTCCTGGACCGCATGCTCCAGGCGGGCGGCGAACTGGTCACGCTCGTCGTCGGCGACGAGGCTCCCGAGACCGTCGCCGCGCACCTCCAGGCCCGCGTACGGGAGTCCTACCTGGCCGTGGACACGGTGGTGTACCGCGGTGGCCGGCAGGGCGCACTGCTGCTCATCGGCGTGGAGTGACGCACCCCGGCGGCCCGGCGGACCCGGCGCCCGCCTGCCCCTCGTCCTCCGCCTCCAGCCCCCGAGCCGCCCTCCCCTGTCCCCGGGCCGTCTCCGGCCGCCGGGCGGGCCGTCTCCGGAGGCCGGGAGGTCTCGGCTGTCGGCGGGGAGTGGCTCACTCCTGCGGCCCGGCGGGGCCGGCGTCCGCCCGTTCCTCGTCCTCCGTCCCCCGCTCCTGGGCCGCCTCCCGCTGCTGGGCCGTCTCCCGCTGCTGGGCCGCCTCCCGCTCCTGGGCAGTCTCCTGCTCCTGGGCCGCCTCCAGGAGCTGGGCCGCCTCGGCCCGTCGCGCCCGGACGGTCTCGTCGCCGTCGTCGGCGTCCTCGTAGGCCGCGAGCACGGCACGCGCGTGTACCGCCGCCCGCGCCGGGCGGCCCAGGTCCGTCTCCAGCCAGCCCGCGGCCAGTTCCGCACCGGTACGGCTGTCCAGCCCGGCCGCGCCGAGCCGGGCGAACACCGCCACGGCCCGGGTCATCCGCTCCAGCGCCGCCTCGAACGCGGCCCGGATCACCGTGTCCTCGGCCTCCTCGGACGCCGAGCGGGCCAGCAGCTCCGCGAACTGACGATGGGTGCCGCCGAGTTCGGCGGCCAGCTCGTCCCGGTCCGCCGGACCGGCCGCCGCCAGCGCCGTCTCGCACTCCCGTACCGCCTGCCCCATCAGCGCGCGGGAGTCCGTCGCGCCGGACTCCCGGCCCAGCGCCAGCCAGGCGCGGGCGCGCAGCGAGCGGACCAGGAACTGGGTGTTGCCGAGCGAGCGCCACAGCTCGCCCGCGCGCGCGTAGGCCCGGTCCGCCTCCTCCGCCAGCCCGGCGTTGCCCAGCGACTCGGCGGCGAGGTGGGCGAGCGTGGCGTGGTCCTGCTGCTCGGGCCAGTGCCGGGCGAGCTCGGCGGCCTTGAGCCGCTCCTCGGCGGCGGCGCGGTGCTCGCCCAGCTCGCCCAAACAGTCCCCGAGCCACCAGTGGGCCTGGACGACCACCCCGTCGCCGTGCGTGCCGGCGCTCAGGTCGGCCAGCGCGGACTCCAGCACCTCGGCCGCCTCCGCGTACCGGCCCCGGCGCAGCAGGAAGCCGCCCAGCTGCTGCCGGGCCCAGGCGCCCAGGGTGCCGCTCTCACCGGCCTCGTCGGCCCAGTGCGCGGCCTCCAGGGCGTGCTCGGCCGCCTCGCCGGGCAGCTCCCGCCCACCGAGCACCTCGGCGAGCTGGAGGTGCAGCTGGGCCCGTCCGACCGGCTCCACGTACGGCCCGCCGTGCTCCAGGGCAGCCCGCAGGGCCCGCTCGGCCCCGGCCGCGTCACCGGCCTGATGGGCCAGGGCGGCGATCTGCACCTCGTACTCCACCGCGAACCACGGCAGCCCGGCGCTCACGTACGCGTCGGCGGCCCGCCGGAACAGGCTCGCGGCCCGCGCCGCGTCCCCGGTGAGCCCGGCCAGCTCGGCGAGCATGGCCCGGGCCTCGGCACCCCGCGCCGCCAGCCGTACGTCGTCCTCACCGCGCCCCTCGACGAGCGCGAGCACCTCCCGCACGGCCGTCTCCGCGTCCGCGACGGCCCGCCGGGCGTCCACGGCGACCCGATCCGCGCCGCCGGCGCCCTGCCCGGCGCCCGCATCCGCCTGTCCGGTGGCCCCGACGTCCACGGCGCCCCGCTCCGCCTCCGTGTCCGCCTGTCCGACGGCCTGGTGCACCCGGCGCATCAGGACGCGCGCGCGGCTCATCACCACCGACGCGGTCTGCCGCACACCCGTCCCCTCGTCGGCGTACAGCGCGAGCACCTCGTCGTACAGGCCCGTGACCGTGGCCAGCGCCGCGTCCACCGCGCCCGCCAGCGCGCGGACGTACGCCCCACGCGCGCGTGCCGCCAGTGCCTCGCCGGGGTCGCCCGCCTCCGCGTACAGCGCCGCCGCCCGCTCGAACAGGGCGAGGCCCTCGGGGCCGCGGGCCATCGCCTCGTGGTCGGCGATCTCCGCGCGGTCACGGGGCTCCAGCCCGGCGTCGTCCCCCGCGGCCCGCGCGACCGCCGCCCACGCCTCCAGCGCATGCGGCCGCAGGGTGTCCGACAGCCGCCGGGCCTCGGCGAGCAGGGCGGGCAGTCCGGGCTCGGCGGTCTCCGCCGAGGGCTCCGGGGCGGGCGGGGCGGGCACGGCCGGTCCCGCCGTGGGACGTACCGCACGCACGCCCAGCGGCAGCCGCTCCACCAGGGGGCGCTGGTCCATCCGCGCGCGGATCCGGTCGCCTACGGACGAGGTGCCGTTGCGGCGGTCGAACCGTCCGGCGAGGTCCGTCGCCTCCGCGCGCGCGTGCACGGCGAGTTCCGCCGCGCTCCAGGTCCGCCCGGCCGGTCCCGGCACCCGCTGCTCGCCCAGGCCCAGCTCGGCCAGCCGGTCCGTCAGCAGCGTCACCACGGCCATGAACTCCAGCCGGCTGCGCGGATGCCCGGTGTCCGTGAAGTACGCCGGCCGCTCGGCCAGCAGCTCCAGACCGCGCGCCTCGTTGCCGGTCAGCGCGCAGAACTCCACATGGTCGGCGTACGCGCCCCGCATGCTCTCCAGGGGCCGCACCAGCCGGAAGCCGCGCAGATGGTGGGCGCGCGCCTCGTCCACGCGCCCGAGCCGCAGCAGCGGGGCCAGCGAGGAGGCGAGCACGGTGTGCGGCTCGTGCGCACAGGCGTACTCGCCCTCCAGCACCGGCCGCCACAGCTCCAGTGCCTCCTCGTCCCGGCCGCACCGGACCTGCCAGCCGCCCTGCCCGTGCAGCTCGCAGGCGTGGCAGTCGGCCATCCGGTCACGGTCGGCGGCCAGCCACGCGCCGTACGCCCGCTCCGCGCGCGCGAGGTCCCCCACGTGCGCGGCCACGCTGAACTCGGCACTGCGCACCGCCCGTTCGGAGTGTCCGGCGAGCCGGTAGCGGTGCTCCATCTCGCCGAGCCACTGCTCGATCGCGGCGAGCGGGACGTGCGGCTGGTCCAGCATGCCCGCCGACATCCACTTGAAGACCCAGTGCAGCGAGTGCGTCTCGTGCTCGTCGAAGTCCTCCGGCCGTTCGTCCCACATGCGCAGCAGCCGCGCGAACGGGACGAACATCTTGTCCTTCTCGGAGCTGTAGTTGTAGACCTTCAGCTGGTGCCCGAGCGCCTCGATCACCGCCAGCGGGACGTCCAGCCGCTCGGCCTCGGCGAGCAGTTGCTCCGCGCGCGCGTTGCGGGCCGGGCCCTCCGGTTCCTCGGAGTTCTCCGCCAGCGCCCGGCGCAGTCCGTCGAAGTCCGTGATCTCGCTCATCGCCCGTCCCCCTCTCCGTGGGTCGCCCATTCCAGCAGCCCGATGAACGCCCGGTTGAGCAGCGCCGAGTCGGCCGGCCGCAGCGGGCGCTGCGCCCTCAGCAGCGCCTGCCCGTACAGCGACTCGGTCGCGGTGCCGATCAGCTCCGGATCGCCGAGCGCGCCGATCCGCCGGACCAGCGGGTTGAGATGGTTGAGCACCAGACGCGCGCGCGGGGCGGTGCCGCGCAGCGAGCCCAGGATGCCCGCCCACAGATCGTCGGCCCGCTCCTCGGCCGCCGCGCGGGCCTGCTCGTGCCGGGCGGCCCGGTCGTCCAGGTGCAGCGCGGGCACGGACAGCGGGTGGAAGGCGCGCAGGACGACGTCGCAGCCCAGCGGGTCGAGCCGGTCCCGGGCGGCGGCCAGGAAGCCGGACAGCGCCAGTTCCTCGCCGGGGTCGACGGCGTCCAGGTGCGCCGTCACGGTGTCCGTGTCCAGTTCGGCGACCACCGTCCCCGGCCGCACCCCCGGCAGCGCCTCGACCAGTTCGCTGTCGTACGTGTAGCCGCCGTTGACCACCCCGACGCCCTGCGCCGAGGCGATCGGCGCGACCTGCCGGTACTCCTCGACCGTCCGCGTGAAGTGCACCACCGGGTGCCGCTGCGCGAACTCCTCCAGGGAGATCTGTCCGTCGGTCGTCTCGAACGGCAGCCACGGCAGCATCGTGCGCAGCATCTCCCGGTCGTGCCGGGCGAGGGATTTCACGCCCAGGTGGTGCACGGCGAGGAAGGCCGACAACCGCTCCGGGTCACCGGCGGCGAGCCCGGTCAGCCACGAGCGGATCCGTTCGCCCAGCGCGTCCCGTACGGCGGCGAGGGTCTCGTCCTCGTACAGCGACTCGCGCGAGGCGGTGGGCCGCAGGCTGTCGGTGTCCAGGACGCACCGCACGAAGAACGCCCAGTCCGGCAGCAGCTGTTCCGCCCGCTCGGTGAGCAGCATGCCCTTCAGGTGCACGCGGTGGGTCGCCCGCCGGGCGGGGCTGACCGCCGACGGCAGCACGTACGCCACCCCGCGGATCCCGGCCAGCGGCACGTCCAGGTCGATCGAGTCCAGCGGGTCGAACCCGAACAGGTCCCGGCAGTGCCGGGACAGCGCGACCCGCCGGCCGGCCGGACTTGGATGGGTGCGGTCCCAGGGCGCGGGCAGATCCGTGACCGGCTCCTCGCCCACCCGCACGTCGTAGGGCAGCAGGGAGCCGAAGTCCCGGGCCAGGGCGCGGACCCGCTCGGGCGCCAGCCACTCGGCCGCGCCGGCCCGTGCCGTCAGGTACACGGTCGTGCCCGGTTCGGGGCGCTCCGCCGCGGGCAGCGTCCGCACGGTGTACGACCCGTCGTCCCGGGCCGTCCACTCCACCGGCGGCGCCCCGGGAGTACGGGCGCTGCGGCTGACCACCCGGATCCGCTCGGCGACCACGAAGCAGGCCAGCAGCCCGATGCCGAACTGGCCGAGGAAGTCCGACCGGGCCTCGTGCAGGCCCTCGGCCCGCTTGGAGCTGCGGCCGATGGTGGCCAGCAGGCTGTGCACGTCCGGCTCGGTGAGCCCGACGCCGGTGTCCTCCACCCGCAGCCCGCCGTCCGCCGCGTACAGCCGCACCCGCGCCGGGGCGTCCGGCTCGGCGGACCGCCGGGCGGTGATGGCGTCCACGGCGTTCTGCAGCAGCTCGCGCAGGTAGACCTTGGGGCTGGAGTAGAGGTGATGGGAGAGCAGGTCCACGAGACCACGCAGGTCGACCTGGAACGTATGAGGCGGGTGAGGTGACTGGGATGCCGGGGATGCCTGGGGGGTCTGGGAGTCCATCGTCACTGCGCCGGCGGGGGGAGTGCGCGCGGCGCGGGGTCGGGCGGTCCCGGCGGGCGGTGACCGCGAAGGATGGCCGGAGCGCGCCATCCTAGAGCCGAACAGCCCGCCTGACCAGGAGTTTCCCTGATGTTTACGGCAGGTCGCCGACAATCCGCGGGGCCGCGTCTACGGCATTGTCAGTGCCGTGGTGTGCAATGGAGCTCGTGCCCGCACTGCAAGAACCGCTCAAGAAGGTGCTCGGCCCCGCCACCGCGAAGGTGATGGCCGAGCACCTCGGCCTGCACACCGTCGGCGATCTGCTGCACCACTACCCCCGCAGATACGAGGAGCGCGGCCAGCTCACCCACCTCGCCGACCTGCCCATGGACGAGCACGTGACGGTGGTCGCCCAGGTCGCCGACGCCCGCCTGCACTCCTTCGCCTCGGCCAAGGCCCCGCGCGGCAAGGGCCAGCGCCTGGAGGTCACGATCACCGACGGCAGCGGCCGCATCCAGCTGGTGTTCTTCGGCAACGGCGTGCACAAGCCCCACAAGGAGCTGCTGCCGGGCACGCGCGCGATGTTCGCGGGCAAGGTCTCCGTCTTCAACCGCCGCCTCCAACTCGCCCATCCGGCGTACGAGTTGCTGCGGGGCGACAGTGAGGAGGCGGTCGAGACCTGGGCCGGCGCGCTGATCCCCATCTACCCGGCGACCGCCAAGCTGGAGTCCTGGAAGATCGGCAAGGCGGTCCAGACGGTCCTGCCCAGCGCCCAGGAGGCACTCGACCCGCTCCCGGACTCCCTGCGCGCCGGCCGCGGCCTGCTGCCCCTCCCCGAGGCCCTGCTCAAGATCCACCGCCCGCACACCAAGGCCGACATCGCCGACGCCCGCGACCGCCTGAAGTGGGACGAGGCCTTCGTCCTCCAGGTCGCCCTCGCCCGCCGCCGGCACGCCGACACCCAGCTCCCGGCCGTACCCCGCGCCCCCCGGCCGGACGGCCTCCTCACGGCCTTCGACGACCGCCTGCCCTTCACCCTCACCGAGGGCCAGCGGAAGGTGTCCCGGGAGATCTTCGACGACCTCGCCACCGCCCACCCGATGCACCGCCTCCTCCAGGGCGAGGTCGGCTCGGGCAAGACCATGGTGGCCCTGCGCGCCATGCTCGCCGTGGTCGACGCGGGCGGCCAGGCCGCGATGCTCGCGCCCACGGAGGTCCTCGCCCAGCAGCACCACCGCTCGGTCGGCGAGATGATGGGCGAACTGGCCGAGGGCGGCATGCTGGGCGGCGCCGAGCACGCCACCAAGGTGGTGCTGCTCACCGGCTCCATGGGCATGGCGGCCCGCCGCCAGGCCCTGCTCGACCTGGCCACCGGCGAGGCCGGCATCGTCATCGGCACCCACGCCCTGATCGAGGACAAGGTCCAGTTCCACGACCTCGGCCTGGTGGTGGTGGACGAACAGCACCGCTTCGGCGTGGAGCAGCGCGACGCTCTGCGCGGCAAGGGCAAGCAGCCCCCGCACCTCCTCGTCATGACGGCGACGCCCATTCCGCGCACGGTCGCCATGACGGTCTTCGGCGACCTGGAGACCTCGGTCCTCGACCAGCTCCCGGCCGGCCGCTCGCCGATCGCCAGCCATGTCGTCCCGGCCGCGGACAAGCCCCACTTCCTGGCCCGCGCCTGGGAAAGGGTGCGCGAGGAGGTGGCAGGCGGCCATCAGGCGTACGTGGTCTGCCCCCGCATCGGCGACGAGGAGGAGGACTCCAAGAAGGCCGGCGGTAAGAAGTCCCCCGAGGACGAGGCGGAGAAGCGCCCGCCGCTGGCCGTCCTCGACGTGGCCGACCAGCTGGGCCGCGGCCCCCTCACGGGCCTGAAGGTGGAGGTCCTGCACGGCCGGATGCACCCGGACGACAAGGACGCCGTGATGCGCCGCTTCGCGGCCGGCGAGACGGACGTGCTGGTCGCCACCACCGTGATCGAGGTCGGCGTGAACGTCCCCAACGCCACGGCCATGGTCATCATGGACGCGGACCGCTTCGGCGTCTCCCAGCTCCACCAGCTGCGCGGCCGGGTCGGCCGCGGCTCCGCCCCCGGACTGTGCCTCCTGGTCACCGAGATGCCCGAGGCCAGCCCCGCGCGCCAGCGCCTGAACGCGGTCGCCTCCACCCTCGACGGCTTCGAACTCTCCCGCATCGACCTCGAACAGCGCCGTGAGGGCGACGTCCTCGGCCAGGCCCAGTCCGGCGCCCGCTCCAGCCTCCGGGTCCTCGCGGTCATCGAGGACGAGGAGGTCATCGCGGAAGCGAGACAGGAGGCGGCGGCCCTCGTGGCGGCGGATCCCGAGCTGGAGCGGCTGCCGGGTCTCCGGACGGCTCTGGACGCCCTCCTCGACGACGAACGGGAGCAGTACCTGGAAAAGGGCTGAGGGGCCCCGGGGCCGGCGGGGGCGCGGGGCCGTACTCCGTATGCGGCTACCGCCACGCGGCCGCGACCAGCCACAATGAAGGGAGAAACCGCCCACCGAGAAGGACCACACATGACCCGCGTGATCGCCGGCCGGGCCGGCGGACGGCGCCTCGCAGTACCACCCGGCACCGGAACCCGCCCCACCTCCGACCGCGCGCGCGAGGGGCTCTTCTCCACCTGGCAGTCACTGCTGGGCGGCCCGCTGGACGGCGAGCGGGTCCTCGACCTCTACGCCGGTTCCGGTGCCGTGGGCCTGGAGGCGCTCTCCCGGGGCGCGAGCCACACCCTCCTCGTCGAGGCCGACGCCCGCGCGGCGCGGATCGTCCGGGAGAACGTGAAGAACCTGGGCCTCCCGGGGGCCGAGGTCAGAGCGGGCAAAGCGGAACAGATCATCAGGACGCCCGCCCCGGAAGAGCCGTACGACCTGGTCTTCCTCGATCCTCCGTACGCCGTCACCGACGACGATCTTCGGGAGATTCTCCTCACACTCCGCTCGGAACGCTGGCTCGCTGAGCAAGCGCTCGTCACCGTGGAGCGCAGCACCAGAGGCGGCGAATTCCACTGGCCGGACGGCTTCGAGGCGATCCGGTCCCGTCGCTACGGCGAGGGAACGTTTTGGTACGGTCGCGCCGCCTCTACGTGCGAAGACGCACGATGACCGGACCGGAGAGCGAGGGATCACAAGTGCGCCGCGCCGTCTGTCCCGGGTCGTTCGACCCGATCACCAACGGACACCTCGACATCATCGCCCGAGCCTCTCGTCTCTATGACGAGGTCTACGTCGCGGTGATGATCAACAAGTCCAAGAAGGGCCTGTTCGAGATCGAGGAACGGATCGAGCTGATCCGCGAGGTCACCGCCGACTACGCCAACGTCCGCGTGGAGGCGTTCCACGGCCTCCTCGTCGACTTCTGCAAGCAGCGCGACATCCCCGCCATCGTCAAGGGCCTGCGCGCGGTCAGCGACTTCGACTACGAACTCCAGATGGCCCAGATGAACATCGGCCTCACCGGCGTCGAAACGCTGTTCGTGCCCACCAACCCCACGTACAGCTTCCTCTCCTCCTCCCTCGTCAAGGAGGTCGCGGCCTGGGGCGGCGACGTCTCCCACCTGGTGCCCGCCCAGGTCCTGGAGGTCCTGAACGAGCGCCTGCGCAAGGACTGATGGGGCTACAGTCGTCCCGTCCGTCTCCAACCCGGCTGTAGAGAGTGGCGAGCACAGGTGGACGTGCAGAAGAAGCTCGACGAGATCGTCTCCACGGTCTCCGGCGCCCGGGGCATGCCCATGTCGGCGTCGTGCGTGGTCAACCGCGCCGAACTGCTCGCGATGCTCGAAGAGGTGCGTCAGGCGCTGCCCGGCTCCCTCGCGCAGGCGCAGGAGCTGATCGGCGACCGTGAGCAGATGGTCGAGCAGGCCCGGCAGGAGGCGGAGCGGATCATCGGCGACGCGCACGCCGAGCGCGGCTCGCTGATCTCCGACACCGAGATCGCCCGCCGTTCGCAGGCGGAGGCCGACCGGATCCTCGCGGAGTCCCGCAAGGAGGCCGAGGAGGTCCGCGCCGAGGCCGACGACTACGTCGACTCCAAGCTCGCCAACTTCGAGGTCGTCCTGACCAAGACCCTCGGCTCGGTCGGCCGGGGGCGCGAGAAGCTCCTCGGCACCGGCCCCGGCCTGGACGAGAACGGCTACGAGGACGAGGACGCTCCCGAGCGCAGCCAGGACCCGGAGACCCTGCGGCACAACGCCGACGCCTACGTCGACGCCAAGCTGGGCGCCTTCGAGGCGGTCCTCGCCAAGACCCTGGAGGCCGTCGGCCGCGGCCGGCAGAAGCTGCACGGCCGGATCGCCACCGACGACCTGGGCGCGCTCGCCGACGACACCACGACCTTCCAGCACTCCAGCGACGCCGACTACCTCGCCGACCTCGCGGCCCTCGCGGACAGCGACCGCACGGGCCGGCGGCAGCAGGAGCCGGTGCAGCCGCCCCAGCCGGCACAGCCGCCCCAGCCGTCGTACGAGCCGCAGCCGGTGTACGGCTACCAGCAGGAGCCGGACCCGTACGCGGGCTTCCCGCAGCAGCCGGACTACGCGCCGCAGCCGGACCCCTACGGCTACCAGCAGGCCGATCCCTACGCCTACCAGGGCACGTACGACCCCCAGCAGGCGGCCTACATCCCCCAGCAGTCCCAGCAGTCCCAGCAGCCCCACCAGTCGCCGCAGCCGCACGAGTCCCAGCCGGGATATGCCCTGGACGAGACCAGCCTCTTCGACACGAGCATGATCAGCGCGGACCAGCTGAGGGCGTACGAGCAGGGCCGGGGCCTGTAGCCGCGCACCGGATTGGGCGCTGAGCGAAAGGTCCAGTATCCTGGCTCTTCGGTCGCGCGTATGCCCGCGATCACCGCTGCCCGGAACACCTGCGGGCGGCGTCCCTTCGAGTACGTAGATCGAAAGCAGGAATGGCTCCTAACGCCCGCCTCGACCACCGCAACCCCCTCGTGATCGATACGCACGAGTTGGGTCGGCGTCCTGGTGCGCTGCTGCGCCTGACCCGCGAGATCGACGCTCCCCGGGATCTCGGCATCCCGGGAGTCATCGGAGTGCCGGAAGGCGCCCCGCTGGAGCTCGAACTCCGCCTTGAGTCGGTCATGGAAGGGGTGCTTGTCACAGGCACCGCCCGTGCGGCGACCGAGGGGGAGTGCGTAAGGTGTCTGGAGCCGGTCGAGCTGGAGCTCGAAGCGGACTTCCAGGAGATGTTCTCGTACCATGACGCCGATGACCGGGGCCGCGTGATCGCGGAACCGGGCGACGACGCCGAGGACGACGAGGACAGGCTCTTTGTCGAGGACGGTCTGATCGACCTCGAACCCGTGCTGCGTGATGCGGTGGTGCTCGCACTGCCGATGCAGCCGGTGTGCCAGGACGACTGCCCGGGCCTGTGCTCCGAGTGCGGAGCCCGGCTCGCGGACGACCCGGACCACCATCATGATGCCGTCGACATCCGTTGGGCGGCTTTGCAGGGACTCGCCGGTTCACTCGGAGACGGCGAGAAGGACGAGATGAGCGGCGCCGAAGCGGGCGTCGACGAGAAGCAGGAGAAGTAGCCGTGGCTGTTCCGAAGCGGAAGATGTCGCGCAGCAACACGCGCCACCGCCGGTCGCAGTGGAAGGCTGCGGTCCCCACCCTGGTTGCGTGCGAGCGCTGCCACGAGCCCAAGCAGCAGCACATTGCGTGCCCGTCTTGCGGCACCTACAACAAGCGCCAGGTCCTCGAAGTCTGAGCGGCTGGTGAGAGGCACCGTGTCCACGCCAAAGAAGCAATCAGCGGACAACACGGCCTCGTCCCACACGCTTCTGGAAGGGCGGCTCGGCTATCGCGTCGAGTCCGCCCTTCTGGTGCGAGCGCTGACCCACCGTTCCTACGCGTACGAGAACGGCGGTCTGCCGACGAACGAGCGTCTGGAGTTCCTCGGGGACTCCGTGCTCGGCCTCGTCGTCACGGACACGCTGTATCGCACCCACCCCGACCTGCCCGAAGGCCAGCTGGCCAAGTTGCGGGCCGCGGTGGTCAACTCGCGAGCGCTGGCTGAGGTCGGTCGTGGCCTCGAACTCGGCGCCTTCATCCGGCTCGGCCGGGGTGAAGAGGGCACGGGCGGCCGGGACAAGGCGTCCATCCTCGCCGACACCCTCGAAGCGGTGATCGGCGCGGTCTATCTCGACCAGGGCCTCGACGCGGCCTCCGAACTGGTGCACCGCCTGTTCGACCCGCTGATCGAGAAGTCCTCCAATCTCGGCGCCGGCCTGGACTGGAAGACATCCCTGCAGGAGCTGACCGCGATCGAGGGACTCGGCGTGCCCGAGTACCTGGTCACGGAGACCGGCCCCGACCACGAGAAGACCTTCACTGCTGCCGCCCGCGTCGGAGGCGTCTCGTACGGCACCGGCACCGGCCGCAGCAAGAAGGAGGCGGAGCAGCAGGCCGCCGAGTCCGCCTGGCGGTCCATCCGGGCCGCGGCGGACGAGCGCGCCAAGGCGGCCGAGGAGACCGCCGCCAAGGACGGCGACCCGTCGTCCGCCACCGCCTGAGCAAGCAGTACGCGAGCGCCCGCCCGGCCGTCCACGCCGGCGCGGGCGCTCGGCTCGTCCACCGGTCCGTACGGTTCTGACAGGGGTCCCGATGCCCGAGTTGCCCGAGGTCGAGGTCGTACGGCGTGGCCTGGAGCGCTGGGTCGCCCACCGGACCGTCGCCGAGACCGAAGTGCTCCACCCACGTGCCGTACGCCGGCATGTCGCCGGGCCCGACGACTTCGCGCACCGGCTCAAGGGCCACCACATCGGCACGCCCCGCCGGCGCGGCAAGTATCTGTGGCTGCCGCTGGAGGAGACCAACCAGTCCGTCCTCGCCCACCTCGGCATGAGCGGCCAGCTGCTGGTCCAGCCGCACGACGCGCCGGACGAGAAGCATCTGCGCATCCGGGTCCGCTTCGCCGACACGCTCGGCACCGAACTCCGCTTCGTCGACCAGCGCACCTTCGGCGGGCTGTCGCTGCACGACAACACCCCCGACGGCCTGCCCGACGTCATCGCGCACATCGCCCGCGACCCCCTGGATCCGCTCTTCGACGACGACGCCTTCCAGCAGGCGCTGCGCCGCAAGCGGACCACCGTCAAACGCGCCCTGCTCGACCAGTCGCTGATCAGCGGGGTCGGCAACATCTACGCGGACGAGGCCCTGTGGCGCGCCCGTGTCCACTACGAGCGGCCGACGGCCAACCTCACCCGCCCGGTCACCGCGGAACTCCTCGGCCATGTCCGGGACGTCATGAACGCGGCCCTCGCCGTCGGCGGCACCAGCTTCGACAGCCTGTACGTCAACGTCAACGGCGAGTCGGGCTACTTCGACCGCTCCCTGGACGCCTACGGCCGCGAGGGCGAGCCGTGCCGCCGCTGCGGCACGCCGATCCGCCGCCGTCCCTGGATGAACCGGTCCAGCTACTTCTGCCCGAAGTGTCAGAGGGCGCCGCGCGTCTCGTCGTAACGCGCGCGGGCCACGAGGACGTCGTCCATCGCGCCCTCCACACAGTGGATGAGTGCCAGCAGCCGCTCGGCGACCTGGTGGCCCAGCGGGGTCAGCTCGTAGTCCACGCGGGGCGGATTCGTGGGCTGCGCCTCGCGGTGCACCAGACCGTCGCGCTCCAGCGCGTGCAGCGTCTGGGACAGCATTTTCTCGCTCACCCCGTCGACCCGCCGGCGCAGCTCGTTGAAGCGCAGCGAACCCTCGTGCAGCGCGCCGAGCGTCAGCCCGCCCCAGCGGCCCGTGACGTGCTCCAGCGTGTCGCGTGAGGGGCAGGCCTTGGCGAAGACGTTGTACGCGAGGTCGTCCTGGTCCTGGGTGGTGGTGCTCATGGCGCCAAGGGTACGCCCGCACAGCGCTTACCACTAGCTTGCACTAACTCTTGGTTAGTGCTTTCCTGTGGTTATTGCTTTTGAGCTGCGCTCCCAGTCGAGCTGTCGCTTTCCGCTGCCCTTTCGAGGAGTCCCCATGTCCACGCCCGTCGTTTCCATCGCCTACCACTCCGGTTACGGCCACACCGCCGTCCTCGCCGAGGCCGTTCGCACCGGTGCCGTCGAGGCGGGTGCCGAGGTGCACCTGATCAAGGTCGACGAGATCACCGAGGAGCAGTGGGCGACGCTGGACCGCTCCGACGTGATCGTCTTCGGCTCGCCCACCTACATGGGCACCGCCTCCGGCGCCTTCCACGTCTTCGCCGAGGCGACCTCCAAGCGCTGGTTCGGCCAGGACTGGAAGGACAAGCTGGCCGCCGGCTTCACCAACTCCGCCTCCAAGAGCGGCGACAAGCTGCACACCCTTCAGTTCTTCCAGACGCTCGCCGCCCAGCACGGCATGCACTGGGTCAACCTGGGCCTGCTCCCCGGCTGGAACAGCAGCACCGCCTCGGAGAACGACCTCAACCGCCTCGGCTTCTTCGCCGGCGCCACCGCCCAGTCCAACAACGACCAGGGCCCCGAGGGTGTGCACAAGGCCGACATAGCCACCGCCGAGCACCTGGGCCGCCGGGTGACGGAGACGGCGAAGGTCTTCGCGCGCGGACGCGCCGCCGCGTAGGGCCGCGTCAGCACCCGGAGAGACGAGAACCCGCGGACCGGCGCCCGAAGGGGGGAGGACCGCGGGTTTCTCTGTGCCCGAACGGGGCGGGGACCCGCGGATTTCTCGGTGCCTGAGGGGGCGAGGACCGCGGGTTTCTCAGTACCCGAGGGGGCGAGGACCGCGGGTTTCTCAGTACCCGAGGGGGCGAGGACCGCGGGTTTCTCAGTACCCGAAGTCCTGCGTCCACCAAGGGCCGCCCGGCCCGAAGTGGACGCCGACGCCGAGGGTCTTGAAGTCGGGGTTCAGGATGTTGGCGCGGTGGCCGGGGCTGTTCATCCAGGCCGCCATGACGGCCGCCGCGTCGGCCTGGCCGCGGGCTATGTTCTCGCCGCCGAGATCGGTGACGCCGGCCTTCGCGGCCCGGTCCCACGGGGACCTGCCGTCGGGGTCGGTGTGATCGAAGAAGTCCCGCGCGGCCATGTCGTCGCTGTATGCCTCGGCCAGCCCGGTCAGCGAGGAGTTCGCCGCCAGCGGGCTGCAGCCGGCCTTCGCCCGCTCCTCGTTGACGAGGTTCAGCACCTCGGCCTCGGCGACGGTCCCGTTCGGCACGGCCGCCGAGGTGACGGACGGCGCCGGCGCCGGCGCCTTGACGGCGGTACGGGACGGCGTGGGCGTGCTGGACGGGGTGGGCGTGCTGGACGGCGTGGCCGTTCGGGACGGCGTGGCCGAATGCGACGGGGTCGCGGTTCGGGACGGCGTGGCCGAATGGGAGGACGTGGGTGTGCTGGACGGGGTGGCCGAACGCGACGGGCCAGGCGTCCTGGACGGGGTTGGCGTCCGAGTCGGGGTGGCCGTACGCGAGGGGCTAGGCGTCCTCGACGGCGTGGCCGTGGGCGACGGGGTGGCGGTACGTGTCGGGGTGGCCGTCCGCGACGGCGTGGCCGTACGTGTCGGGATGGCCGTACGTGTCGGGGTGGCCGTACGCGAGGGCGTGGCCGTACGGGACGGGGTGGCCGTACGAGTCGGCGTGGCCGTGGGCGACGGGATGGACGTACGTGTCGGCGTGGCCGTACGGGACGGGGTGGCCGTACGGGACGGGGTGCCCTTCGGCCGGGTCGGGGTGGCGGGAGCGGAGGACGCCGACTTCGAGGCGGACGCGGAGGCAGAGGCGGACGCGGAGGCCGGCCGGCTCGGGGAGCCGGCGTGGCCGCCGCCCCTGGTACCGCTCGTGGGGCTGCCGAGATGACCGGCGCCGCTGTCGGCGCTGCCCGAGGTGCCGCCCTGCGCGCTCGCCGTGTTGCCGGGGGAGCCCGCGGCCTGCGGCCGCTCCTCGCCGGTGGCGTGCGAGCCCCCGCCGAGCTGGTAGTTCTGCAAGCCCGGGACGACACCCGTGGCCACCGCGACCGTGCCGAGGGCGACGGCCACCGACACTCCGAGCAGAGTCGCGCGCACCGGTGGCCGTACGGCCTTCGACCGCGGCCGGCGACCGCCCGACGGACCGTCCCCGGGGGTGAAACCGCCGCCCGTGGACCCGCCGCCCCCGGATCCTCCGCCGCCCATGGATCCTCCGCCCGTCGGGCCGGAACCCGATCCGGGTGTGGCGGGCGCCCGGCCGTCGTCCGTCGAGAAGAGGTAGGCCTGGGCCTTCGCGGTGGCCTCGGCGTAGGCCTCCGGGTTCAGGTACGGCGCGATGCCCATGGGCATCGGCCGTTCCCCCGCCGACGAGCGCCGGGCGTCGTCACCGCCGGCGGTGGAGCGCTGTGTGCGGGTGAACCCCGTGGCGCGGCCCGTGGCGGCGCGGCCGGCGGCGAAGCGTCGGTGGCGTCCCATGTCCTGGCCCTCTTCCTCGTGCTCGCGGTCGACCCGTGTCCGCGCGGCGAGTGACTCGTCGGCGAATGACTCCTTCTGGCCAACCCGGCTCACTCGATCAAGTGAGTTTCAATTGCAATTCTTTGCGCTCGGACGGTACCCGATGCCGTCGGGGGGACGACGTGTCCCGCGCAACACCGGCCGGTTAGGTTGCACTCATGAGTGAGGACGTACGACTGGTCGCCTGGGTGCGTGGACACGTGCAGGGCGTGGGTTTTCGCTGGTTCACGCGCGCCAAGGCGCTGGAGATCGGCGGGCTGAGTGGTTTTGCTCTCAATCTGGCCGACGGCCGGGTCCAGGTGGTCGCGGAGGGGGCCCGGGACGGGTGCGAGGGGCTGCTCGACTGGCTCCAGGGCAGCGACACGCCCGGACGCGTGGACGGAGTCACAGAGATCTGGGACACACCGCGCGGCGGGTACGACGGCTTCGCCATCCGCTGAGCCGGTGCGGCCGAGCGCCGTCACCGGGGCGCCGAAAGCTGCCAGGGGCACGTGCGCGGAGCGGAAACGCCCTGGTGGTTGCGAAGAAGGGCGTGGCATGGCAGGCTCCGCTGGTACTGCTGGTCGCCACGCCCTGAGGGTCCGGAGAAGTCGCAGCGCCGCCGTTTTTCCGGCCGCGCGCCCCGGTTTGCCTGCCAATACAGGGCGTGATCGTGTTGACCGTCAAACTTTTTGGTGAGACGCTGAAAGCCCCGCGCACCTTAGCTGTTTGGCATGGAGCAACAGCAGAGCAACACCCGGATGTGCCAAGCACCGCGGGTGCGAATCCCTCACGACCCACACCGCATCGGTCGGTCACTCAGTGTGGAGGACCATCCATCATGGCAAAGGCGCTTCTCGGTTACGTCGGCGGCTCCGACCCTCGACTCCTCGCCGAGATGCGACGGCTGCAGCAGCGTGTCCAGGACCTGGAGTCCGAGCTGGTCAGGATCCAGGCGGAGAACCAAGCGCTGTCGGCTGCCGCCTCTCAGGACAGGATCATGGAGAGCATCGACGCACACCAGGCGGAGCCTGCGCTCACCTGATCACTGCATCGCTCCACAACAGCAGTCGCTGTGATCGGGCTGCCGTAATCAACCGCTCAGTTGATCCGACGGCTGAGACCCAGCCGTCATAGAGTTGCAAGGGACGCTTCGGCGTCCCTTCGTTCTTTCCCCCGCTCGTTCTTTCCCCCGCATCCTTTCACCTTCTTTAACATGGGGTGTGCCCTGCATGGTCACCGGCGAAACCGCGCGGTTGCGAGGGTTCATGGAGTGAGATAGCGGCGGCGGGTAGAGTCCGGCGGCGTGCACCTCAAGGCCCTGACCCTTCGCGGGTTCAAGTCGTTCGCCTCGGCGACCACGCTCCGGTTCGAACCGGGGATCACGTGTGTCGTCGGACCGAACGGCTCGGGCAAGTCCAATGTCGTGGACGCGCTCAGCTGGGTCATGGGCGAGCAGGGCGCCAAGTCGCTGCGCGGCGGCAAGATGGAGGACGTCATCTTCGCCGGCACCACCGGCCGCCCGCCGCTGGGCCGCGCCGAGGTGTCCCTGACCATCGACAACTCCGACGGGGCGTTGCCCATCGAGTACGCCGAGGTCACCATCACGCGGATCATGTTCCGCAACGGCGGCAGCGAGTACCAGATCAACGGCGACACCTGCCGCCTCCTGGACATCCAGGAACTCCTCTCCGACTCCGGCATCGGCCGTGAGATGCACGTCATCGTCGGCCAGGGCCAGCTCGACTCCGTCCTGCACGCCGACCCCATGGGCCGCCGCGCCTTCATCGAAGAGGCGGCGGGCGTCCTCAAGCACCGCAAGCGCAAGGAGAAGGCGCTGCGCAAGCTGGACGCGATGCAGGCGAACCTCGCGCGCGTGCAGGACCTCACCGACGAACTGCGCCGCCAGCTCAAGCCCCTCGGCCGGCAGGCGGCGGTGGCGCGCCGGGCCGCCGTCATCCAGGCCGACCTGCGCGACGCCCGCCTGCGGCTCTTCGCGGACGATCTCGTTCGCCTGCGCGAAGCCCTGCGGGCCGAGGTCGCCGACGAGGCGGCCCTGAAGGAGCGCAAGGAGACCGCCGAGCAGGAACTGAAGAAGGCGCTTCACCGCGAGGGCCTGCTGGAGGACGAGGTACGCCGGCTCGCGCCCCGCCTCCAGCGCGCCCAGCAGACCTGGTACGAGCTGTCCCAGCTGGCCGAACGTGTGCGCGGCACGGTCTCGCTGGCCGACGCCCGGATCAAGAGCGCCACCTCCGCGCCCCCCGAGGAGCGGCGCGGCCGGGACCCCGAGGACCTGGAACGGGAGGCCGCCCGCATCCGCGAACAGGAGGCCGAGCTGGAGGCCGCTCTGGAGGCGGCCCAGCGGGCCCTGGACGACACCGTCGCCCACCGCGCCGAACTGGAGCGCGAGCTGGCCGTGGAGGAGCGCCGGCTCAGGGACGTCGCCCGGGCCATCGCCGACCGCCGCGAGGGGCTGGCCCGGCTGTCCGGCCAGGTCAACGCGGCCCGCTCGCGTGCCGCCTCCGCGCAGGCCGAGATCGACCGGCTGGCCACGGCCCGCGACGAGGCACAGGAACGCGCGGTGCACGCCCAGGAGGAGTACGAGGCCCTTCAGGCCGAGGTCGACGGCCTCGACGCCGGCGACGCCGACCTGGCCGAACAGCACGAGACGGCCAAGCGGGGGCTCGCCGAGGCCGAGGCCGCGCTGAGCGCGGCCCGCGAGACGGCGACCGCGGCCGAACGCCGGCGCGCCGCGACCCAGGCCCGTCACGAGGCGCTGGCGCTGGGCCTCAGGCGGAAGGACGGCACCGGCATACTGCTCGGTGCCCGCGACCGGCTCACCGGCATCCTCGGCCCCGCCGCCGAGCTGCTCACGGTCGCCCCGGGCCACGAGGTCGCGCTGGCCGCCGCGTTCGGCACGGCGGCGGACGCGATCGCCGTGACGACACCCGCGGCGGCGGCCGAGGCGATCAAACTGCTGCGCAAACAGGACGGGGGCAGAGCGGCCCTGCTCCTGACAGGGCCCCCTGACAACAACACCGGCACGCCCCAAAGGGGCGCGGGCAACGGCGCACCCGGCCCCCACGCACCCGCACCCGGCCCCCACGCACCCGCACCCGGCAACGCCGGCGCGCCCGCACGGAGCGCGGAAGACGGCACGCCCACCCCCCACGCACCCGCACCCGGCAACGACGACGGCGCGCCCCGGAGCGGCCCGGAGAACCCCGCCCCCGACCCACGCCCCGGCGCCCCCCGCCCCGCCGCGGACCTCGTCCGCGGCCCCGCCGAACTCATGCCCGCGGTGCGCCGGCTGCTCGCCGGAATCGTCGTCGTGGACACCCTGGAGGACGCCGAGTCCCTGGTCTACGCCCATCCGGACCTCACCGCCGTGACCGCCGAAGGCGATCTGCTCGGCGCTCACTTCGCGCACGGCGGTTCGGCCGGGGCGCCCAGTCTGCTGGAGGTCCAGGCATCCGTGGACGAGGCCGCCGCCGAGCTGGCCGAGCTGGCGGTCCGGTGTGCGGAGCTGGCCGAGGCGCAGCACGCGGCGGCCGAGCACCGCGGCCGGGCGACGGCCCTCGTGGAGGAGCTGGGGGAGCGGCGGCGGGCCGCCGACCGGGAGAAGTCGGCCGTGGCCCAGCAGCTCGGGCGGTTCGCCGGGCAGGCGCGCGGCGCGGCCGGGGAGGCCGAGCGGTCGGCCGCGGCGGCGGCACGCGCGCAGGAGGCGCTGGAGACGGCCGTGGGGGAGGCCGAGGAGCTGGCCGAGCGGCTGGCCGTGGCCGAGGAGATGCCGGTGGAGGAGGAGCCGGACACCTCCGTGCGGGACCGGCTCGTCGCCGACGGCGCCAACGCCCGGCAGACCGAGATGGAGGCCCGCCTCCAGGTCCGTACGCACGAGGAGCGGGTCAAGGGGCTCGCCGGCCGGGCCGACTCGCTGGACCGGGCGGCCCGCGCCGAACGCGAGGCACGCGCCCGTGCCGAGCAGCGCCGGGCCCGGCTGCGGCACGAGGCGGCCGTGGCCGAGGCCGTCGCCTCCGGCGCCCGGCAGCTGCTCGCGCACGTCGAGGTGTCGCTGGCCCGGGCCGAGCGGGAGCGCTCCGCCGCCGAGGCCGCCAAGGCCCGGGGCGAGCAGGAGCTGGCGGCCGCCCGCACGGCCGGCCGCGAACTGAAGTCCGAACTCGACAAGTTGACGGATTCGGTTCACCGGGGCGAGGTACTCGGCGCGGAGAAGCGGCTGCGCATCGAGCAGCTGGAGACCAGGGCGCTGGAGGAGCTGGGTGTCGAACCGGAGGGGCTGGTGGCGGAGTACGGTCCGCGTCAGCTCGTGCCGCCCTCGCCCCCCGCCGACGGGGAGCTGCTGCCGGAGGACCCGGAGCATCCGCGGCACCAGCCCCGTCCTTTCGTCCGTGCCGAACAGGAGAAGCGGCTCAAGGCCGCCGAGCGGGCGTACCAGCAGCTGGGCAAGGTCAACCCGCTGGCGCTGGAGGAGTTCGCGGCGCTGGAGGAGCGGCACAAGTTCCTCAGCGAGCAGCTGGAGGACCTGAAGAAGACCCGCGCCGACCTGCTTCAGGTGGTGAAGGAGGTCGACGAGCGTGTCGAGCAGGTGTTCACCGAGGCCTACCGGGACACGGCGCGGGAGTTCGAGGGTGTCTTCGGCCGGCTGTTCCCGGGCGGCGAGGGCCGTCTGGTGCTGACCGATCCCGACAACATGCTCAGCACGGGTGTGGACGTCGAGGCGCGTCCGCCGGGCAAGAAGGTCAAGCGGCTCTCCCTGCTCTCCGGCGGCGAGCGTTCGCTGACGGCCGTCGCGCTGCTGGTGTCGATCTTCAAGGCCCGGCCGAGCCCGTTCTACGTCATGGACGAGGTCGAGGCCGCGCTGGACGACACCAACCTCCAGCGGCTCATCCGGATCATGCAGGAGTTGCAGGAGGCCTCGCAGCTGATCGTGATCACGCACCAGAAGCGCACGATGGAGGTCGCCGACGCCCTCTACGGCGTGTCCATGCAGGGCGACGGCGTGTCCAAGGTCATCTCGCAGCGGCTGCGCTAGCCCCTCTGAAGATCCATTAGAAGATCACCTCACTCTGTGTTCAAGAACTGAACACAGAGCCACTGGACATATCTCGAAACTCACAGCGGTTGAAGTATTGACTTCGAAACTTGAAGGCATAGTCTCTGCAACGTTGCTTTTACCTTCAGGTGTAAGCGGCGTGTACGTATGCGCCACTTGAAGCCTGGAAGGGCTCGCCCCCCCACCCGGCAGCGTTGCCGCGGCCCGAGGAGTTACACGTGACCAGCACAGCGCAGGCACCTCAGTCAGGAGCCAGGACGGCTCACCCCGAACATCTCGGGCACGTCATCTTCATCGCTGCGGCTGCCGCCATGGGCGGCTTCCTCTTCGGCTACGACAGCTCGGTGATCAACGGCGCGGTCGAGGCCATCCGGGACCGTTACGACATCGGCTCCGCCGCCCTCGCCCAGGTCATCGCGATCGCCCTGATCGGCTGTGCCATCGGCGCCGCCACCGCGGGCCGCATAGCCGACCGGATCGGCCGCATCCGCGTCATGCAGATCGCCGCCCTGCTGTTCACGGTCAGCGCCGTCGGCTCCGCACTGCCCTTCTCGCTGTGGGACTTCGCGCTCTGGCGCGTCGTCGGCGGCTTCGCCATCGGTATGGCCTCCGTCATCGGCCCCGCCTACATCGCCGAGGTGGCCCCGCCCGCCTACCGCGGCCGGCTCGGCTCCTTCCAGCAGGCCGCGATCGTCATCGGCATCGCCATCTCCCAGCTGGTCAACTGGGGTCTGCTCAACGCCGCCGGCGGCGACCAGCGCGGCAAGCTGATGGGCCTGGAGGCCTGGCAGGTCATGCTCGGCGTGATGGTCGTCCCGGCCGTCCTCTACGGCCTGCTGTCCTTCGCGATCCCCGAGTCCCCCCGCTTCCTGATCTCCGTCGGCAAGCGCGAGCGCGCCAAGGAGATCCTCGCCGAGGTCGAGGGCACGGGCACCGACCTGGACGCCCGCGTCACCGAGATCGAGCACGCGATGAAGAGCGAGGAGAAGTCCTCCTTCAAGGACCTGCTCGGTGGCGGTTTCTTCTTCAAGCCGATCGTCTGGATCGGTATCGGCCTGTCGGTCTTCCAGCAGTTCGTCGGCATCAACGTCGCGTTCTACTACTCCTCGACGCTGTGGCAGTCGGTCGGCGTCGACCCGACGGACTCGTTCTTCTACTCCTTCACGACGTCGATCATCAACATCGTCGGCACCGTGATCGCGATGATCTTCGTGGACCGCATCGGCCGCAGGCCGCTCGCGCTCATCGGTTCCGTCGGCATGGCCGTCGGCCTCGCGCTGGAGGCCTGGGCGTTCAGCTACCACCTCGTCGACGGCAAGCTGCCGGGCACCCAGGGCTGGGTCGCCCTGATCGCCGCCCACGTGTTCGTCCTCTTCTTCGCCCTGTCCTGGGGTGTGGTCGTCTGGGTCATGCTCGGCGAGATGTTCCCGAACAAGATCCGCGCCGCCGCCCTGGGCGTGGCCGCCGCCGCGCAGTGGATCGCCAACTGGGCCATCACCGCGAGCTTCCCGTCGCTGGCCGACTGGAACCTCTCCGGCACCTACGTGATCTACACGGTCTTCGCCGCGCTCTCCATCCCGTTCGTCCTGAAGTTCGTCAAGGAGACGAAGGGCAAGTCCCTGGAAGAGATGGGCTGACCCCCGGCGAGAGCCCCCGAACTCGGGGAGAAGGGCCAAGTCCCCGCTGCCCCTCTCCTCGTACCGTCCGCCGCCCCCGGCCCGGCCACTGCCCGGACCGGGGGCGGCGGTGCCGTACGTACGGCAGGGCCGCCGGCACCCCGACGGGTCCCTCCCTCACCCCTCCAGCGCCGGTACCACTCGTTCCGCGAACAGGCCGAGACTGCGCCACCCCTCCTCCAGGGGCATTCCGCCCGCCAGCGGGTGCAGCACCAGGCTGTCCAGGCCCTGCGCCACGCACTGCTCCGGAGTGAGGATCCGGTACACGCCCTCGGCGCGCAGCTCCTCCACGGTCGTGGCGGCCGACTTCACCGCCGAGCGGATCTGCCCGGACTGCCAGGAGGCGTACGTCCGTGCCTCGTGCAGGAAGTGGGCGCCGTACGCGGCCCACGCCCGGTCCGGGTCCTCGGCGAGGTGGAGCAGCGGGGTCTCGGCGGCCGGCATCATCGTCCAGCCCTCGGTGCCGTACTCGGCCAGCCGCTCCTTGTAGTACGCCTCCAGCTCCGGCAGATGCGCGCTGGGGAAGAACGGCAGGCCCAGCCGGGCGGCCCGGCGGGCGGCGGCCTTCGAGGAGCCGCCGACCAGCAGCAGGGGGTGCGGATCGCTGTACGGCCGCGGGGTGAGCCGCACCCTGCGGCCCCGGTACGCGAACTCCTCGCCGGTCCACGCCTTCAGCAGGGTCTCCAGCAGCTCGTCCTGGAGCCGGCCCCGCCGCTTCCAGTCGACGTCGAACAGGGCGTACTCCTCCGGCCGGTACCCGATCCCGGCCACGGTCACCAGCCGTCCGCCGCTCAGCAGGTCCAGGACGGCGATGTCCTCGGCCAGCCGCAGCGGATCGTGCAGCGGGCCGATCACCGCCGACACCGTGACCGCGATGTTCCGCGTCGCCCCGAACACCGCGCCCGCGAAGGCGAACGGCGACGGCAGCCAGTTGTTCTCCGCGCCGTGGTGCTCCTCGGTCTGCACCGTGCTGATCCCGTGCTCGTCCGCGTACGCGGCCATCTCCAGGGCGGCCCGGTAGCGGGCGGAGAGGGCGGCGGGAGGGGCGCCGGGCGCGACGAGGTTGAAACGTACGACGGTGACGGGCATGGGAAGTCCCCCTCCGGTAGGACTCGGTGGAGGGGGACGTTAGCTGACGGTGCGTCAGACAGCCAGGGTTTCGGCTTCTTCCGCGGCCGGGTCGGCCGCCGGGCTCGCCACCGCGGGCTTCGGCAGCACCACGTACAGCACGCCGGAGATCACGACCGTCGCGACCCAGCCGAGACCGTACTCGCCGATCACGTTGTTCTTCGCGAGCGGACCGGTGAACCAGTCCGAGGTGGTGAACATCAGACCCGACACCAGACCGATCGCCCAGGCGGCCACGGCCGCGGGGGCGAAGCCGCCCTTGTACCAGTAGGCGCTGGCGGGAGTGGTGTCGGCCATGGCCCGGCCGTCGTACTCGGTGCGGCGCAGCATGTCCGCGCCGAAGACGCCGACCCACGCCGAGAAGGCGACCGCCAGCAGCGACAGGAAGGCGATGAACGAGCCCATGAAGCTCGTCGCCACCAGCATCAGCACCCCGCCGAAGATCAGCGAGATCACGGCGTTGACCGAGACCGCCCAGTGCCGCGGCACCTTGAAGCCCAGGGTCTGCGCGGTGAAGCCCGCCGAGTACATCGACATGGAGTTGATCAGCAGCATGCCGATCAGCGCGATGAACAGGTACGGCACGGCGATCCAGGTCGGCAGGATCTCACCGAGGAAGGACACCGGGTCGCTCGCCGAGGCCAGGTCCGGCGTGGAGACCGCCATCACCGCGCCCATCAGCACCATGGGCAGGACCACGACCCCGGCGCCGCCCACCGCGGTGCCCACGATCGCCTTCGACGACGCCGTACGCGGCAGATAGCGGGTGAAGTCCGGGGCGGACGGGATCCAGCTGACACCGCCGGCCGCGATCATGCCGATGCCGGTGATCACCGCGGCCGTCGAGCCGGCGCTGTGGTCCAGCACCTTCGACCAGTCGGTGTTCGCCACCAGGTAGCCGAGGACCAGCACCGAGAAGACGCCGAAGAAATAGGTCGCGTACTTGTTGCACTTCTGCACGGCGTTGATGCCGAGCCCGGAGATCGCGAACGTCGCGACGACGAACGCCAGCAGCGTCACCATGTCCAGCACGCTGTTCGCCTTGATGCCGAACAGGATGTCCAGGATCGTGAGCATCGCGTACGCGCCGGTCACCGCGTTGATCGTCTCCCAGCCCCAGCGCGCGACCCAGATCAGCGAACCCGGCAGCAGGTTGCCGCGCTGTCCGAAGACCGCCCGCGACAGCGCCATGCCCGGCGCGCCGCCCCGCTTGCCCGCGATGCCGATCAGCCCGACGAGGCCGTACGACACGATCGGCGCGGCGATCGCGACGACCAGTGCCTGCCAGATGTTCAGGCGGTACGCCACGACCAGGCTCGCGCCCATGGTCAGCAGCAGCACGCTGATGTTCGCGCCGACCCACGTGGGGAACAGCTCCCGGGTCCTCGCGGTGCGCTCGTGGTCGGGGACCTGCTCGATACCGCGGGTTTCGAGAGCGCCTTCGGTCTCGACGGTTTTGCTCATGAAAAGAGGTGCCAGACGTGGGGGGACAGGGGGACGTGGGGACTCTACGCGCGTGGATAGAGTGGCCACCATCGTACTTTGCTCCGAGTCCTCATGTTAGGTGGCCTTTGTCTCTCGGAGGAAGGCACAAACAGGGTCCTGGCGAACACCATGGCCGATACTGGTCGGGTTATGGAAACCGTCATCCTTGTTGTAGTCATCGCCGTGGTCGTGCTCGCGGTGCTCGGCGGGCTGGTGGTCGGCAGCCGGCGCCGTAAGCCGCTGCCCCCGCCGCCTCCCAAGACGCCCGACATCACCGCGCCCCCGGCCGAGCCGCACGTCGGCGACGAGGCCGAGACGCCACACGACGAACCGCGCCGGACGATCGAGGAGGTGGATCTCCCGGGCGGCCCCGCGCCGGTCGCCGTCGAGGAGCCCCCCGTCGAAGAGGCTCCGGTCGAAGAAGCTCCCGCGATCGAGATCCCGGAGCCCACCGCGGGCCGGCTGGTCCGGCTCCGCGCCCGCCTCTCCCGCTCGCAGAACGCCCTCGGCAAGGGTCTGCTCACCCTGCTCTCGCGGGAGCATCTGGACGACGACACCTGGGAGGAGATCGAGGACACGCTGCTCACCGCCGACGTCGGCGTGCTGCCCACCCAGGAACTCGTCGAGCGCCTGCGCGAACGCGTGCGGGTCCTGGGCACCCGTACCCCCGACGAACTGCGCGGTCTGCTCCGCGAGGAACTCCTCACGCTGGTCGGTACCGATGTCGACCGCACGGTGAAGACCGAGCCCGAGGACCGCAAGCCGGGCATCGTGATGGTCGTCGGGGTGAACGGCACCGGCAAGACCACCACCACCGGCAAGCTCGCCCGCGTGCTCGTCGCCGACGGCCGCAGCGTCGTGCTCGGCGCCGCCGACACCTTCCGGGCCGCCGCCGCCGACCAGCTCCAGACCTGGGGCGAGCGGGTCGGCGCCTACACCGTGCGCGGACCGGAGGCCGGCGACCCCGCCTCCGTCGCCTTCGACGCGGTCAAGGAAGGCAAGGAGATGGGGGTCGACGTCGTCCTCATCGACACCGCCGGCCGCCTGCACACCAAGACCGGTCTCATGGACGAGCTGGGCAAGGTCAAGCGCGTGGTGGAGAAGCACGCGCCGCTGGACGAGGTGCTGCTCGTCCTGGACGCCACCACCGGCCAGAACGGCCTGGTCCAGGCCCGTGTGTTCGCCGAGGTCGTGGACATCACCGGCATCGTGCTGACCAAGCTGGACGGTACGGCGAAGGGCGGCATCGTGGTCGCGGTCCAGCGCGAGCTGGGCGTGCCGGTCAAGCTGGTCGGACTCGGCGAGGGCGCGGACGATCTCGCCCCGTTCGAGCCGGAGGCGTTCGTGGATGCCCTTATCGGTGACTGACCGCCCCCGGAACCCCGGACGCGGCTGCCGCCCCGGAGCGTTTCCGGGTACTGACGAGAGGCGCCCGCCCCCCAGGTGCGACGGGGGACGGGCGCTTCGCCGTACGGGGGGCGGATCGTCCGCGCGGGACTACGAGCGCGACCGATGGGCCACGTACGCCAGTGTCCCCAGCAGCAGCCGTGCCGCGGGCGGCCGGGTCGCCGAGTCCAGTGCCGGCGGGCGCAGCCAGCGCACCGGGCCGAGGCCGCCCCGGTCGGAGGGCGGCGCGGTGATGTGCGTACCCGGGCCGAGCCCGCGCAGGTCCAGCGCCGCGGGGTCGTCCCAGCCCATGCGGTAGAGCAGCCGGGGGAGGTCGGCGGCGGCACCGGGGGCGACGAAGAAGTGGGCGCGGCCGTCCGGGGTGGCGGTGACCGGGCCGAGGGGCAGGCCCATGCGCTCCAGGCGGACCAGGGCGCGGCGGCCGGCCGCCTCCGAGACCTCGATGACGTCGAAGGCCTGGCCGACCGCGAGCATCACGGAGGCGCCCGGGAACTCGGACCAGGCCTTGCTCGCCTCGTCCAGCGTGGCCCCGGCCGGCACCCGCGGGGCGAAGTCCAGCGGATGCGCGCCCGGTGCCGCGCAGTCGGCGCGCCCGCACGAACAGGCGCCTCCGGCGGCCCGTGCCCCGGGCACCACGTCCCAGCCCCACAGTCCGGTGAACTCGGCGACGGGAGTGCACTCCGCGGAGCGGCCGCGCCGACGTGTGCCGGAACGGATCTCGCGGATGCCGCCGATCGTGAAGCCCATGCCCCCTCCAACGGGTTCAGCGCGCCGGTGGTTACGTCACGGAACGAGACGGAAGCGGAACGTAACGCTACGGCTCCGCCTTCCCGTCTGGTTCCGGAGCCAAGGCGGCGCCTCGAAGCACATCGGGTGGCACACCGGGAGCCACGCGCCCCCGCGTGCATCACTCCGCCCACTTCCGGCCGTCCTATGTCAAGTGAATCGCGAGGAGGCCACCGTGAGTTCATTCGAAGGGGTGGCGAATGGTGGCGTTTCAGGGATCCCCGTGGCTAGACGGGTGATCACAGGATTACTGTGAGTGTGCGAGTCCCCGGGGCAATGCACTCGTGGGTATGCCGGAGGCAAGTCGTCAGCTCGTTCGAAGGGTGAGAACCAGCGGACGGGAGCCCGTATTTACCGGCATTCTGATAGGGCTTGGCGCATCAGGCGACAAGTGGTCTCAGGGAGTGGGGGCGTTCCAGTGGGCGGCAACGGCGGAAGCGGGACGAACGCTGACAAGCGCCCCAACGAGCTGCTCGGCTCGTGGTTCGTGCGCAGCGGCTGGTCCAAGGGCGAGCTGGCCCGCCAGGTGAACCGCAGGGCGCGCCAGTTGGGTGCCAACCACATCTCCACCGACACCTCGCGCGTGCGCCGCTGGCTGGACGGCGAGAACCCGCGCGAGCCGATCCCGCGCATCCTCTCGGATCTCTTCTCCGAGCGCTTCGGCTGCGTCGTCTCCATCGAGGACCTCGGTCTGCGCGCCGCCCGCCAGTCGCCCGCCGCCTCCGGAGTCGACCTGCCCTGGACCGGCCCCCAGACGGTCGCCCTGCTCGGTGAATTCTCCCGCAGCGACCTGATGCTCGCCCGGCGCGGCTTCCTCGGCACCTCGCTCGCCCTGTCCGCCGGCCCCTCCCTCATCGAGCCCATGCAGCGCTGGCTCGTGCCCGCCCCGGCCTCCCCGGTCCCGCCCGAGCCCCGGCCCGCCCTCGACCCGCGCAGGCCGGGCCGGCTCTCCCAGCCCGAGCTGGACCTGCTGGAGTCCACCACGCGCATGTTCCGCCAGTGGGACGCCCAGTGCGGCGGCGGCCTGCGCCGCAAGGCCGTCGTCGGCCAGCTGCACGAGGTCACCGACCTGCTCCAGGAACCCCAGCCCGAGGCCACCACCCGCAAGCTGTTCCAGGTCGCGGCCGAGCTGGCCGAGCTGGCCGGCTGGATGTCGTACGACGTCGGCCTCCAGCCCACCGCGCAGAAGTACTTCGTGCTCGCCCTGCACGCGGCGAAGGAAGCCGGCGACAAGCCGCTCGGCTCCTACGTCCTCTCCAGCATGAGCCGCCAGATGATCCACCTGGGCCGGCCCGAGGACGCCCTGGAGCTGATCCACCTCGCCCAGTACGGCAGCCGCGACTGCGCGAGCCCGCGCACCCAGTCCATGCTGTATGCGATGGAGGCCCGCGCCTACGCCAACATGGGCCAGCCCGGCAAGACCAAGCGCGCGGTCCGCATGGCCGAGGACACCTTCGCCGAGGCCGGCGAGTGGGACGAGCCGGACCCCGACTGGATCCGCTTCTTCTCCGAGGCCGAGCTGTACGGCGAGAACTCCCACTCCTTCCGCGACCTGGCCTATGTGGCCGGGCGCAGCCCCACGTACGCCTCCCTCGCCGAGCCGCTCATGCGGCGGGCCGTGGAGCTGTTCTCCGAGGACGCCGAGCACCAGCGGTCGTACGCGCTCAACCTGATCGGCATGGCCACCGTGCACCTGCTCCAGCGCGAGCCCGAGCGCGGCACGGAGTACGCCTCGCAGGCCATGGAGATCGCCAAGAAGGTCCGCTCCGAACGTGTGAACACTCGTATCCGAAAGACGGTCGACACGGCCGTGCGCGACCACGGCGACCTCGCCGCCGTGGTCGACCTCACCGACCAGCTGGCCGTCGACCTGCCGGAGACCGCCGAGGCGGTCTGACCCACCCCGAGCACCCCGAGCCCCGGCCGCGGCCGGTCCTCCCGAACTGCCCGACTCGGCTCCCCCATGCCAGGTCATCGAGAGGACCGCCGCGGCCGGTCTGTTCTCCGCGCGCCGATCCGCCGCGGAAGGTTGCGCCACGATAACGATCGCGCAGCCGGACATCTCGCAATTCATCGACGCGTAACACGCCAGGCGCCTTCGTCACCCCGGCGAAACAACGAGGGGCTTCCACCGAAACCGCGCTGCGCCAATCTCATGGCGCATAACCGGCCCACCCCTCAACCGACCGGACCGCTCAGGCACCGCCCGCACGGGGCCGCACCAACCGACGAGGAGACGCCGATGGCACCAGCCATCATGCTTGCGGCGGACGCACCCAGACTGTCGTCCGCGAACACAGGCTTCATGCTCATCTGTTCCGCCCTGGTGATGCTCATGACCCCGGGCCTGGCCTTCTTCTACGGAGGCATGGTCCGCGTCAAAAGCACCCTGAACATGCTGATGATGAGCTTCATCAGCCTCGGGATCGTCACCATCCTGTGGGTGCTCTACGGCTTCTCCCTCGCCTTCGGCACGGGCAACGGCCTCCTCGGCTTCAACGCCGACTGGATCGGCCTCAGCAACATCGGCCTGACGGAACTCTGGGACGGCTACACCATCCCGGTCTTCGTCTTCATGGTCTTCCAGCTGATGTTCGCGATCATCACACCGGCCCTGATAAGCGGCGCCCTCGCGGACCGGGTCAAGTTCTCGGCCTGGGCGCTCTTCATCACCCTCTGGGCCACGATCGTCTACGTACCGGTCGCGCACTGGGTCTGGGGTGCCGACGGCTGGGCCTACAAGCTCGGCGTGATCGACTTCGCGGGCGGCACGGCGGTGCACATCAACGCGGGCGCTGCGGCGCTCGGCGTCATCCTCGTCATCGGCAAGCGCGTCGGCTTCAAGCGGGACCCGATGCGCCCGCACAGCCTCCCGCTGGTCATGCTCGGCGCCGGTCTGCTCTGGTTCGGCTGGTTCGGTTTCAACGCCGGCTCCTGGCTCGGCAACGACGACGGCGTGGGCGCGCTGATGTTCGTCAACACGCAGGTCGCCGCCGCCGCCGCCATGCTGGCCTGGCTCGCCTACGAGAAGATCCGGCACGGCGCGTTCACCACGCTCGGCGCCGCCTCCGGCGCGGTCGCCGGTCTGGTCGCCATCACCCCCTCCGGCGGCGCGGTCTCCCCGCTCGGCGCGATCGCCGTCGGCGCCATCGCCGGTGTCGCCTGCGCCGCGGCCGTCGGCCTGAAGTTCCGGTTCGGCTACGACGACTCCCTCGACGTCGTCGGCGTCCACATGGTCGGCGGCATCATCGGCTCCCTGCTCATCGGCTTCTTCGCCACCGGCAAGGGCCAGTCCGAGGCGACCGGTGTCTTCTACGGCGACCACACCTGGGACCAGCTGTGGAAGCAGTGCGCCGGTGTCTTCGCGGTCCTCGCCTACTCCCTGGTCGTCTCCGCCGTCCTCGCCTTCCTGCTCGACAAGACCCTCGGCATGCGGGTCACCGAGGACGAGGAGATCTCCGGCATCGACCAGGCCGAGCACGCCGAGACCGCATACGACTTCAGCGGCGCCGGCGGCGGTGTCACCGGGACCGTCGCCGCCCAGGCCGTGACCGCCGCGCAGACCCGGAAGGTGGACGCATGAAGCTCATCACCGCCGTCGTGAAGCCCCACCGGCTCGACGAGATCAAGGAAGCCCTCCAGGCGTTCGGCGTCCACGGACTCACGGTCACCGAGGCGAGCGGCTACGGCCGGCAGCGCGGCCACACCGAGGTCTACCGCGGCGCCGAGTACACCGTCGACCTCGTCCCCAAGATCCGTATCGAGGTGCTGGCCGAGGACGACGACGCCGAGCAGCTGGTCGACGTCATCGTCAAGGCCGCCCGCACCGGCAAGATCGGCGACGGCAAGGTCTGGTCCCTGCCGGTCGAGACGGCCGTACGGGTCCGCACGGGCGAGCGCGGGCCGGACGCGCTCTGACACAGGACAATCCGGGTCGGGGGAACGCCGGGGGAAACGGAACAGGAGTCGCTGGGTGACCGGTACGGACGTACGGAAAGAGACAGAAGACTCGGGACCCGGCGGTTACGCGGCGGCCCGGCTGCGCCTCCTCACGGAGGGGGCGCGGTCCGGGCCGCCGCGCCGTACCGCCCTGGCCGAGCTGACCGACGACTGGCTCGCGGGACTGTTCGGCGCGGCGGCCGGCGCCCGGCCCGGTGTCTCGCTCGTCGCCGTCGGCGGCTACGGCCGCGGGGAGCTGTCCCCACGCAGCGACCTCGATCTCGTCCTGCTGCACGACGGCTCCGACCCCGGCGCCGTCGCCGCCCTGGCCGACCGGCTCTGGTACCCCGTCTGGGATCTCGGTCTCGCCCTCGACCACTCCGTCCGCACCCCCGCCGAGGCGCGCAGGACGGCCGCCGAGGACCTGAAGGTCCACCTCGGTCTGCTGGACGCCCGCCACCTCGCCGGCGACGCCGGCCTCACCGCCGGCCTGCGCACCAGCGCCCTCGCCGACTGGCGCAACCAGGCCCCCAAACGCCTCCCCGAACTCCAGGAACTGTGCGCCGAGCGCGCCGCACGCCAGGGTGAACTCCAGTACCTGCTGGAACCCGACCTCAAGGAGGCCCGGGGCGGCCTGCGCGACGCCACCGCCCTGCGTGCCGTCGCCGCCTCCTGGCTCGCCGACGCCCCGCGCGAGGGCCTGGCCGACGCCCGCCGCCGCCTGCTGGACGTACGCGACGCCCTGCATCTGGCCACGGGCCGCGCCACCGACCGGCTCGCCCTCCAGGAACAGGACCAGGTGGCCGCCGAGCTGGACCTGCTCGACGCCGACACCCTGCTCCGGCAGGTGTACGAGGCGGCGCGCGTGATCGCGTACGCCAGTGATGTCACCTGGCGCGAAGTGGGGCGCGTACTGCGCTCGCGCGCCGTGCGGCCCCGGCTCCGCGCCATGCTGGGCGGCGGCAAACCCGTGGCGGAACGCTCGCCCCTGGCCGAGGGCGTGGTCGAACAGGACGGCGAGGTGGTCCTCGCCCGCGCCGCCCGCCCCGAACGCGACCCCGTGCTCCCGCTGCGCGCCGCGGCCGCCGCCGCCCAGGCCGGCCTCCCGCTCTCCCTGCACGCCGTACGGCGCATGGCCGCCACCGCACGCCCCCTGCCCACCCCCTGGCCCGCGGAGGCCCGCGAACAACTGGTCACCCTGCTCGGCTCCGGCCGCCCGACGGTCGAGGTCTGGGAGGCCCTGGAGGCCGAGGGCCTGATCACCCGCCTGCTCCCCGACTGGGAGCGGGTCCGCTGCCGCCCGCAGCGCAACGCGGTCCACCTGTGGACCGTCGACCGGCACCTGATCGAGACCGCCGTCCGCGCCTCCGAACTCACCCGTCGCGTCAGCCGCCCCGACCTGCTGCTCGTCGCCGCCCTGCTGCACGACATCGGCAAGGGCTGGCCGGGCGACCACTCGGTGGCCGGCGAGATCATCGCCAAGGACGTCGCCGCGAGGATCGGCTTCGACCGGTCCGACGTGGCCGTGCTGTCCCTGCTGGTGCGCCACCACCTGCTGCTCATCGAGACCGCCACCCGCCGTGACCTGGACGACCCCGCCACCGTCCGCTCCGTCGCCGAGGCGGTCGGCACCCAGAGCACCCTGGAACTGCTGCACGCCCTCACCGAGGCGGACGCCCTCGCGACCGGTCCGGCCGCCTGGTCCTCCTGGCGCGGCTCCCTCGTCACCGACCTCGTACGCCGGGTCTCCGCCGACCTCGCGGGGGACGCCTTCGCCGAGCCGGAGCCGGCCGCGCCCACCGCCGAGCAGGAGCGCCTCGCCGTCGAGGCCTTCCGCACCGGCGGCCCGGTCCTCGCCCTGCGCGCCCAGACCGGACCGGTCACCGAGGAGGAGCCGTCCGGCGATCCGGAACCCCTGGGTGTCGAACTCCTCATCGCGGTCCCCGACCAGCCCGGCGTGCTCCCCGCGGTCGCCGGCGTCCTCGCCGTGCACCGCCTCACCGTCCGCACCGCGGAACTGCGCGCCCTGGGCCTCCCGGGCGGCGTGGACGACGACGGCACGGTCCTCCTCCTCAACTGGCGGGTGGCCGCCGAGTACGGTTCCCTGCCCCAGGCGACCCGGCTGCGCGCCGATCTCGTCCGTGCCCTGGACGGCAGTCTGGACGTCGCCGGCCGGCTCGCCGAACGGGACGCGGCCTACCCCCGCCGCCGCGGCTGGACCGCCCCGCCGCCCCGCGTCACGGTCGCCCCGGCCGCCTCCCACCACGCCACGGTCATCGAGGTCCGTGCCCAGGACGCCCCGGGCCTGCTGTACCGCATCGGGATGGCCCTGGAGAAGGCGGGCGTGCGGGTGCGGAGCATGCATGTGAGCACGCTGGGCTCGAACGCGGTGGACGCGTTCTACGTCACGACCGGCACGGGGGCGCCCCTGCCGGGGCAGGACGCGGGGTCGCTGGCGCGGGTACTGGAGGAGACGCTGCGGGCGTGACCAAGCGGCCGGGTCGTGCGTTCACCGGGTGTGGTCCCCGCGACCGCGGTGATCCCGGGCGCGCGCTCGACGCCGGGGTGTCCCGCGCGTGGTCCCCGCCGGCGCGGAGCGGCGGCCCCGTCCGCGCAATGCGACGGTCGGGGACGATTGTCTTGCGTCGCCGGATACCCTGGAGGGCAGCCCAAACCGTCTCCGACCCCGAGGACCGACGCCACCGTGTTCGATACCCTCTCTGACCGCCTTAGCGCGACTTTCAAAAACCTCCGCGGCAAGGGCAGGTTGTCCGAGGCGGACATCGACGCCACGGCACGCGAGATCCGCATCGCGCTCCTCGAGGCGGACGTCGCCCTTCCTGTCGTCCGGACGTTCATCAAGAACGTCAAGGAGCGTGCGCTCGGTGCCGACGTCTCCAAGGCGCTGAACCCGGCGCAGCAGGTCCTGAAGATCGTCAACGACGAGCTGGTCACCATCCTCGGCGGCGAGACCCGGCGGCTCCGCTTCGCCAAGCAGCCGCCCACCGTGATCATGCTGGCCGGTCTCCAGGGTGCCGGTAAGACCACCCTCGCGGGCAAGCTCGGCCGGTGGCTGAAGGAGCAGGGCCACTCCCCGCTGCTGGTCGCCGCCGACCTCCAGCGCCCGAACGCCGTGAACCAGCTGAGCGTCGTCGCCGAGCGCGCCGGCGTCGCGGTGTACGCCCCGGAGCCGGGCAACGGCGTCGGCGACCCGGTGAAGGTCGCCAAGGACTCCATCGACTTCGCCCGGTCCAAGGTGCACGACATCGTGATCGTGGACACCGCCGGCCGCCTCGGCATCGACGCCGAGATGATGCAGCAGGCCGCGGACATCCGGGACGCCGTCGGCCCCGACGAGATCCTCTTCGTCGTCGACGCGATGATCGGCCAGGACGCCGTCAACACCGCCGAGGCCTTCCGCGACGGCGTGGGCTTCGACGGCGTGGTCCTGTCCAAGCTGGACGGTGACGCCCGCGGTGGTGCCGCCCTCTCCATCCGGCAGATCACCGGCAAGCCGATCATGTTCGCGTCGAACGGCGAGAAGCTGGACGACTTCGACGCGTTCCACCCGGACCGGATGGCCTCCCGCATCCTCGACATGGGTGACCTGCTCACCCTGATCGAGCAGGCGGAGAAGACGTTCAGCCAGGAAGAGGCCCAGAAGATGGCCTCCAAGCTGGCGTCCAAGAAGGGCCAGGACTTCACCCTGGACGACTTCCTGTCCCAGATGGAGCAGGTCAGGAAGATGGGCAGCATCAGCAAGCTGCTCGGCATGCTCCCGGGCATGGGCCAGATCAAGGACCAGATCAACAACCTGGACGAGCGGGAGGTCGACCGCATCGCCGCGATGATCAAGTCGATGACCCCGGGCGAGCGCCAGGACCCGACGATCATCAACGGCTCGCGCCGCGCCCGTATCGCCAAGGGTTCGGGTGTCGAGGTCAGCGCGGTGAAGGGCCTGGTCGAGCGGTTCTTCGAGGCCCGCAAGATGATGTCCCGGATGGCCCAGGGCGGCGGCATGCCGGGCATGCCGGGGATCCCGGGCATGGGCGGCGGCCCCGGCCGCACCAAGAAGCAGCCGAAGAAGGCCAAGGGCAAGCAGCGCTCCGGCAACCCGATGAAGCGCAAGCAGCAGGAGCTGGAGGAGGCCCAGCGCCGCGAGGCCGCGGCGCAGGGCGGCGGTGCCTTCGGCCTGCCGGGCCAGCAGGACGGCCAGGACTTCGAGCTGCCGGACGAGTTCAAGAAGTTCATGGGCTGACCGCCCGCACGTCGTCGGGGCGCCCTTCCGGTGGAGGGGCGCCCTTGCGCGTGCCGGGGGAGTGGCACCGGTGAGGGCGCAGGACGCGGCGCCCTCGCGCATGCCGCATCGGGGGCGCCTCTGCGCGTGCCGGGGGGAGGCCGTTGTCGTACCGTCCCGATATGACCAACCCCGCTCCGCCGCGCAAGTCGCCGGACCAGCCCTGGCGCACCGAGGGTGCCCCGGAGGAGCCGCCGCAGCCGCCGGGCGGGCGGAGGATGCGGGGCGGCTGGTGGCGGCTGGTCCTCACCGCGCTGATCGTGTACCTGATCGCGAACCTGGTGCTGTCGTACTTCGACCAGGCGAACGAGCCGACGATCTCCTACACCGAGTTCAGCAAGCAGGTGAACGACGGCAACGTCGACAAGATCTACGCCAAGGGCGACTCCATCCAGGGCCAGCTCAAGAAGGAGCAGAAGAACCCCGAGGGCGGCGGCGGGTACACCAAGTTCAACACCGAGCGGCCGTCCTTCGCGGACGACGACCTGTGGGCGAACCTGACCAAGCACAAGGTCAACGTCACGGCCGAACCGGTCGTCCAGCACCGGAGCTTCCTCTCCAACCTGCTGATCTCGCTGGCGCCGATGCTGCTGCTGATCGCCGTGTGGGTGTTCATCGCCCGGCGGATGAGCGCGGGGCTGGGCGGCGCGGGCGGCATGCTCGGCCGCAAGGCGCCGCCGAAGCCGGTGGAGCTGGTGCCGGGGGAGAAGCGCACCACGTTCGCCGACGTGGCGGGCATTGACGAGGTCGAGGGCGAGCTGAACGATGTCGTCGACTTCCTGAAGAATCCCGACGCGTATCGCCGCATGGGCGCCAAGATGCCGCGGGGCGTGCTGCTCGCCGGGCCGCCCGGCACCGGAAAGACCCTGCTGGCGCGGGCGGTGGCCGGTGAGGCGGGCGTGCCGTTCTTCTCCGCCTCGGCCTCGGAGTTCATCGAGATGATCGTGGGCGTGGGCGCCTCCCGGGTGCGGGAGCTGTTCGCGGAGGCCCGCAAGGTCGCGCCGTCGATCATCTTCATCGACGAGATCGACACCATCGGGCGGGCACGCGGGGGCGGCGCGTCGGTGGGCGGGCACGACGAGCGGGAGCAGACGCTGAACCAGATCCTCACCGAGATGGACGGCTTCTCGGGTTCCGAGGGCGTCATCGTCATCGCGGCCACCAACCGCGCCGACATCCTCGACCCGGCGCTCACCCGTCCCGGCCGCTTCGACCGGGTGGTCCAGGTGTCGCCGCCGGACCGCGGCGGGCGCGAGGCCATCCTGGAGATCCACACCCGGGACATCCCCCTCGCCGACGACGTCGATCTCGGACAGGTGGCCCGTACCACGCCCGGCATGACAGGGGCGGAACTGGCCAACCTCGCCAACGAGGCCGCGCTGCTGGCCGTGAAGCGCAATCAGCAGCGGGTGACCCGGTCCGACCTGTCCGACGCGCTGGAGAAGGTCCAGCTGGGTGCGGAGCGCCCGCTGGTGATGCCGGAGGAGGAGCGCCGGCGCACCGCCTACCACGAGAGCGGACACGCCCTGCTGGGCATGCTCCAGCCGGGCGCCGACCCGGTCCGCAAGATCACGATCGTGCCGCGCGGCCGGGCGCTCGGCGTCACCCTGTCGACCCCGGACGCGGACAAGTACGCGTACACCGAGGAGTACCTGCGCGGACGGATCATCGGCGCGCTGGGCGGCATGGCGGCCGAGCACGTGGTCTACGACGTGATCACCACCGGCTCCGAGAGCGATCTGGAGCAGGTCACCAACATCGCGCGCGGCATGGTGTCGCGCTGGGGCATGAGCGAGGAGGTCGGCCGGCTCTCCGCGCTCCCGAACGACGCCCAGCAGGCGTACGGCCTGGCCGCCGCCCCGCAGACCCTGGACGTCATCGACACCGAGATGCGGCGGATCGTGGACGAGTGCTACGAGGAGGCGTGCCGCAAACTCCGGGACCACCGGGGGCAGCTGGACGCGCTCGCGCAGGCCCTGCTGGAGCGGGAGACGCTGGAGGAGGCGGACGCGTACCGGATCGCGGGGATCACGCGCCTGACCAAGGACGCCGACGCCTAGGGCCGGCTTCCCGGAGGAGCGGGCCGCGCGTGTCCTCGGCGGGATCCGGCCGGTGCCCGCTAGGGCACGCGGGCGATGAGGTAGCGGAAGACGTTCGGCATCCAGACGGTGCCGTCCGGGCGCCGGTAGGGGTGCAGGGCCTCCGCCAGCTCCTTGTCGACCTGCTTGGCGTCGGCCGCCGCGATCGCGGCGTCGAACAGGCCGGTCGACAGCAGTCCTCGTACCGCGCTGTCGAGGCCGGCGTATCCGAACGGGCAGGAGACCCGCCCCGAGCCGTCCGGTTTCAGCCCGGCCCGCCCGGCGACCTCCTCCAGGTCGTCGCGCCCGGCGGGCCGCCGGGCGCGACCGCCGCTCAGCGGATCGGCCAGTTTCGTGGCCACGCGCAGCACGGACGAGGTGGCGCAGCGCTCCGGCGGCCCCCAGCCGGCCAGCACCACGGCGGCGCCGCGTGCGACCGGCGGCAGCGCGGCGGTGAGCAGTTCGGCGAGCCCCTCGGCGTCGCCCGCGAGGCAGCCGATCGGTTCGAAGGCGGTCACCAGGGTGTACGCGGCGGTCTCCGCGTCGGCCGCGTCCCCGGGTGCGCCGTCGAGAAGTCCCACCGCCGTGGGCGTACGCGTCCGCGCGCGCGTGCCGGGCCTGCCGCCCGCGGCGCCGCCGGGCGGGGCGCCCGGCAGCAGGCGCTCGCGGGCCAGGGCGAGCCGTTCGGGGGAGCCGGAGTCGACGCCGGTGACCCTGGCGCCCCTGCCGGCCGCCATCAGCAGGGCGAGCCCGGAACCGCAGCGCAGGCCCAGCAGCCGGGTGGCGGGGCCTACTTCGAGCCGGTCGTACACGGCTTCGTAGAGCGGTACGAGCATGCGCTCCTGGATCTCGGACCAGTCACGCGCGCGTGCGCTCAGGTCCACGCGGGGTGTGGAGCCCGCGTGAGACGTGTGCTGCCGCACGAGCGTAGGTGTCATAGGTAAGCGCCCCAATCCGCCGAGAGCTCGGCGCTGTGCCCGGTTGCGTGGCCCCCCGTGCCGTGCGCGCGCACTTCCCACCTATGCCAGGTAACTCCCGGCTCGCGATGCCGTCCAGGGGTCGTGGGGCCCGGCTTGGGGCCGGGACGCGGGTGTGGCGAGATTTCACATCCCGGCAACCTGGGGGGCCGTACGGTGTCCGGACGCGGGCGCCGGGGCGGTGACCGGGGCCGGGACGGCGGGCGGTAACGTCACGGAGGCCGCGGACGCTGACCGGAGTGAGGTCGCGTGCCGAGAGCGGCCGAAACACCTCTTGCGCCGCGGCCGGCCGCCGTCGCCTCAGGGCTCACGAACGGGGCGTAGCGCGGACTACGCACCAGCTTGGTAGGAGCTGTGACGCTTCTCCGCAGATCAGCGCACCCGCCCTCGTCACGACACATCAGCGGCAACTGACGGGTACGTGCAAATTATTTGGGATGCCCCGGAATAGGAACACAGCGGCACCCCCGCTCGTTGTCATTACGTGAGCACGACACAGACACCACCTGTTCTCGCCGCAGAGCTGGCGCAGGCGTGGGCCGACATTCAGCGGTACCACCCCGAGTTGCCGGACCTTGCCGCGCCAGAGTCCCTGATCGGAGAGTCGTCGTCCGCGTGCGGTCACGAACTCTCCTTCGAGCGACTGCTCCATGAGGCAGTCCACGGCATCGCAGCCGCCCGCGGCGTCCGGGACACCTCCCGGGCAGGCCGCTATCACAACCGCCGTTTCCTCGCGATCGCCGAGGAGCTGGGCCTGGACCACCCCGACGAACCCCACCCGAGCAGCGGCTTCTCGCTGGTCACGCTGAACGCCGAGGCGAAGCGGCGCTACCGCCCGACCATCGACCGGTTGCAGCGCGCGCTGAAGGCCCACACGGCGGCCACCTCGGCCGACACCTCCCGCACCTTCCGCGGCCCGGCCGCCCGGCACGGCTCCTCCGGTGGCGGCGTCCGCGTCAAGGCGGTGTGCGACTGCGGTCGCAACGTCCGGGTGGTCCCCTCGGTCCTGGCCCAGGCCCCGATCGTCTGCGGCGGCTGCGGCAAGCCGTTCCGGATCCCGGAGATCGTGGCGGCGGCGGCGAGCTAGGGCTACGGCTGCTCGTGGCAGCCGTAGCCGGCGCGGACGGCCGTTCCACCGCACCGGGCAGCGCACCCGACGTGTCCTCACCTCCACGCCGGGTGCCTCCCCGGCATGCCCGGCCGCGGCTCACTCACCCGGGGCGAAAGGCGGCCCGTGGGGTATGGCAGAATGGCTAGCTGTACTCGACAGCCGCACAGGACCCCTCTCTCCTCCGGCTGACGCGTCCATCGGGCACTCGGGTACCGCAACCCCACGCGGCAACTCGCCGTGCCCAACCACGTCAAAACCAGGAGAACCCACTCCCGTGGCAGTCAAGATCAAGCTGAAGCGTCTGGGCAAGATCCGTTCGCCTCACTACCGCATCGTCGTCGCCGACTCCCGTACCCGCCGTGACGGCCGGGCCATCGAGGAGATCGGCAAGTACCACCCGACCTACAACCCGTCGGTCATCGAGGTGGACGCCGACCGCGTGGCGTACTGGCTGGGTGTCGGCGCGCAGCCGACCGAGCCCGTTCTCGCCATCCTCAAGAAGACCGGCGACTGGCAGAAGTTCAAGGGCGAGCCGGCTCCCGCGCCGCTGCTCGTCGCCGAGCCCAAGTCGGTCCGTCCGTCGTTCGAGGCTCTCGGCGGTGACGACGAGGGCAAGGGTGAGGCCATCACCCAGAAGAAGAAGGCTGAGAAGAAGGACGAGGCCGCGGCTGAGTCCGAGTCGACCGAGGCCTGAGCAGCATGCTCGAAGAGGCGCTTGAGCACCTCGTGAAGGGCATCGTCGACAACCCTGACGATGTGCAGGTCGCCTCGCGCAACCTGCGCCGCGGGCGCGTGCTGGAGGTCCGGGTCCACCCCGACGACCTCGGCAAGGTGATCGGCCGCAACGGCCGTACCGCGCGCGCTCTGCGCACCGTCGTGGGCGCCATCGGCGGTCGCGGTGTCCGCGTCGACCTGGTCGACGTGGACAACGTCCGCTGACGCTTATCGCAACCGGCTCGGGCCGGGGAGGGCCATGAGGCCGTCCCCGGCCCGAGTCGTATGAGCGGCACCGGACGGCGAGCGGGCCGGGCGGGCCGCGAACAGGACGCCACGCAGGAGATGACAGGAGAATTGGACACGTGCAGCTGGTAGTCGCACGGATCGGCCGCGCCCACGGCATCAAGGGCGAGGTCACCGTCGAGGTACGTACGGACGAGCCCGAGCTGCGGCTCGGACCGGGGGCCGTCCTGGCCACCGACCCGGCCTCCACGGGGCCGCTCACCATCGCCACCGGCCGCGTCCACAGCGGCCGGCTGCTCCTGCGCTTCGAGGGCGTCGCCGACCGCACCGCCGCCGAGGCCCTGCGCAACACCCTGCTGATCGCCGAGGTGGACCCGGAGGAGCTGCCGGAGGGCGAGGACGAGTACTACGACCACCAGCTGATCGACCTCGACGTGGTCACCGAGGACGGCACGGAGGTCGGCCGGATCACCGAGATCTCGCACCTGCCCTCCCAGGACCTCTTCATCGTGGAGCGCCCCGACGGCAGCGAGGTGCTGATCCCCTTCGTGGAGGAGATCGTCACCGAGATCGACCTGACCGAGCAGCGGGCGGTCATCGCGCCCCCGCCCGGTCTGATCGACGACCGCGCCGAGATCGCCTCCGCGCGGGACGCCGAGGACGCCGAGGACGCCGAGGTCTCCGACGGCCCTGAGGGCTCCGAGGACTCCGGGAGCGCCGAGAGCTCCGAGAGCTCCGGGGACGAGTCGTAATGCGCCTCGACGTCGTCACGATCTTCCCCGAGTACCTGGACCCCCTGAACGTCTCCCTCGTCGGCAAGGCACGCGCGCGCGGACAGCTGAACGTCCACGTGCACGACCTGCGCGCCTGGACGTACGACCGGCACAACACCGTGGACGACACGCCGTACGGCGGCGGTCCCGGCATGGTCATGAAGACCGACCCCTGGGGCGACGCCCTGGACACCGTCCTCGCCGACGGCTACGAGACCGGCGCCCATGCCCCCGCGCTGATCGTCCCCACGCCCAGTGGCCGCCCCTTCACCCAGGAGCTGGCCGTCGAGCTGTCCGAGCGCCCCTGGCTGATCTTCACGCCGGCCCGCTACGAGGGCATCGACCGGCGCGTGATGGACGAGTACGCCACCCGGATGCCGGTCTACGAGGTCTCCATCGGCGACTACGTCCTCGCCGGCGGCGAGGCGGCCGTGCTCGTCGTCACCGAGGCCGTCGCCCGGCTGCTCCCCGGCGTCCTCGGCAACGCCGAGTCCCACCGCGACGACTCCTTCGCCCCCGGCGCGATGGCGAGCCTCCTCGAAGGGCCCGTCTACACCAAGCCGCCCGTCTGGCGCGGCCGGGACATCCCCGAGGTGCTGCTCAGCGGCCACCACGGCAAGATCGCCCGCTGGCGCCGCGACGAGGCGCTGCGGCGCACCACCGCCCACCGCCCCGACCTGATCGAGCGCTGCGACCCCAAGGCCTTCGACAAGAAGGACCGCGAGATGCTCTCCATCCTGGGCTGGGCACCGGACCCGGCAGGGGAGCCGTACGGCCGATTTTGGCGCCGGACCGACGGCGTGGAAGAATAGACCGCTGTTGTGCGACCGTCCGGCGTGCGCCCCTGCCACAGGGGGACACGACGCCCGTCCCGACCCGCACGGCAGCCTCCTGTACACCTAGCTCCCGTTGATGACCTGTGGCATCAGCGAAGAAAGCAGACGAAATGTCTCACCTGCTCGACTCCGTCGACGCCACGTCGCTGCGCAGCGACATCCCGGCCTTCCGCCCGGGTGACACCGTCAACGTCCACGTCCGCGTCATCGAGGGCAACCGCTCCCGTGTGCAGCAGTTCAAGGGCGTTGTGATCCGCCGCCAGGGCTCCGGTGTCCGCGAGACCTTCACGGTCCGCAAGGTCTCGTTCTCCGTCGGCGTCGAGCGCACCTTCCCGGTGCACACCCCGATCGTCGAGAAGATCGAGCTCGTCACCCGCGGTGACGTGCGTCGCGCCAAGCTGTACTACCTCCGTGACCTGCGCGGCAAGGCCGCGAAGATCAAGGAGAAGCGCGAGAACTGAGCGCTTTACGGAGGTCACAGCGGAGCCGGATAGCATCTGGCTCCGATGGACACCGAAGCACAGCCGACGGAACGCGACCGCTCCTCCCACCCCGGTACTCCGGGTGGGGAGGGCCGGTCGCGTTTCGCGTTGGCGGCCCGGGCCGCCGACCGGGTCCCGGGCGGCCGGATCACCCTCACCCTCCTCGTCGGCCTGGTCTTCCTGCTCCTCCTCAACACCTTCGTGGTGCAGCCGTTCGAGATTCCGAGCGGATCGATGGAGCAGGGCTTGAGGATCGGGGACCGCGTGCTCGTAAATAAGTTGGCGTACCGTTTCGGTGCCCAGCCGCGCCGCGGCGACGTGATTGTGTTCGACGGCACCGGGTATTTCGGGGACGCCGACTACATCAAACGGGTGGTCGGTGTAGGGGGAGACCATGTGGTCTGCTGCGACAGGAACGGGAGGATCGAGGTGAACGGCCGGCCGGTCGACGAGACGGCGTTCCTCCATCCCGGGGACAGCGCCTCCAGCGTGCCCTTCGACGTCGCCGTGCCCTCGGGCCGCCTGTTCGTCCTCGGCGACCACCGCAGCGACTCCAGCGACTCCCGCGACCATCTCGGCTCGCCCGGCGGCGGCATGATCCCCGTCGGCGACGTCATCGGCCGCGCCGACTGGATCGTGTGGCCGTACCGCCACTGGACGCGTCTGGCCCGGCCGTCCGCGTACGCGCGCGTGCCCGACGCCCCGGCGGGAGGCGCCCATGGGTAACCGCGGCAAACCGCGCGGGGTGCCCAGCGACCCCGCCGACAACCTGCTCCCCACCGGCTCCCGCCGTACCTCCACGCCCGGTGGCGGCCGCTCCCGCGCGGAGCGCCGCAAGTTGCAGCGCAAGGTGAAGCGCAAGCGCAGACGATCGGCCGTTCGGGAGATACCTCTTCTGGTCGGTGTCGCCGTCCTGATAGCCCTCGTCCTGAAGACCTTCCTCGTCCAGGCGTTCGTGATCCCGTCCGGGTCCATGGAGCAGACGATCCGGATCGGCGACCGGGTCCTGGTCGACAAGCTCACCCCGTGGTTCGGCTCCGAGCCGCAGCGCGGGGACGTCGTCGTCTTCCACGACCCCGGGGGCTGGCTCAAGGACGAGCAGACCGCCAAGAAGAACGACCCCGTCGTGGTCAAGCAGCTCAAGGAAGGTCTCACCTTCATCGGCCTGCTGCCCTCCGACAACGAGAAGGACCTGATCAAGCGGGTCATCGGGGTCGGCGGGGACCACGTCAAGTGCTGCGACGCGCAGGGCCGCGTCACCGTCAACGGCGTACCGCTCACCGAAGGCGACTACCTCTATCCGGGGAACTCGCCCTCCTCCACCCCCTTCGACATCACCGTGCCCAAGGGCCGGCTGTGGGTGATGGGCGACCACCGGGACAACTCGGCGGACTCCCGCGCCCACCAGGACACGCCCTACGGCGGCACTGTCTCCGAGAACTCCGTGGTCGGCCGGGCCATGGTCATCGGCTGGCCGCTCGGCCACTGGACGCGCCTCGAAGAACCTAAAACCTTCGCAAGCGTCGCCGACTCGGCGTCGGGGACGACCGCTGCCACCCGGCCGTCGCATAGGGTTGCCTCCGAGAATCCGAATGGAATGACCCAGCTCCCGACCCCTGCGGAACTCCCGCTCGTTATGGGAGTGGTGGGCCTGCACCGTGTGCGGAGCAGGCGGCGGCACAGAGTGAGGAGTTGGCGTGGGGGATGTGGCGGTAGGCGCACGGTCGGGACACGACGGCGAGGAGCACCGCGGGCATTCCGGGGAGCCGGACGTTCCCGTTCCGGACGGCGCCATGACCTCCGGGAATGACACGGCGACGCGTGACGACGGCACGGCGGACGACGAGCAGCGGCCCGGCGCCGGGACGGCGGACACGGACGAGGCGGCACGCCGGCCGAAGAAGCCCCGCTCCTTCTGGAAGGAGCTGCCGATCCTGATCGGCATCGCGCTCGTCCTGGCGCTGCTGATCAAGACCTTCCTGGTGCAGGCGTTCTCGATCCCGTCCGACTCGATGCAGAACACCCTCCAGCAGGGTGACCGCGTCCTGGTCGACAAGCTCACCCCGTGGTTCGGCTCCAAGCCCGAGCGCGGCGAGGTCGTCGTCTTCCACGACCCCGACAACTGGCTGGCCGGTGAGCCGACGCCGACCCCCAACCCGGTGCAGAAGGTCCTCAGCTGGATCGGCCTGATGCCGTCGGCGGAGGAGAAGGACCTGATCAAGCGGGTGATCGGGGTCGGTGGCGACACGGTCGAGTGCAAGGGCAGCGGCCCGCTGCGGGTCAACGGCAAGGCGCTGAACGAGCCGTACGTCTACCCGGGCAACACGCCGTGCAGCGTGGACGACCAGGGCGGCCAGTTCAAGGTGAAGGTCCCCAAGGGCTTCATCTGGGTGATGGGCGACCACCGCCAGAACTCCCGCGACTCCCGCTACAACCAGTCCGACAAGAACCACGGCATGGTCCCCGTCGACAAGGTCGTCGGCCGGGCGATCGTCAAGGCCTGGCCGATCAACCGCTGGGGCACCCTGCCGATCCCGGACACCTTCGACCAGCCCGGCCTCGACCAGCAGTCCTCCGCCGCCGCGTCCCTGACCGTGGCCCCGCAGGGCCTGGCCGTCGCCGCGGTGCTGCCGGTCGCGCTGTGGCGGCGCCGGCGCGCGGACCGGCCGGAGCCCGCGGCCGCCCGGAAGACGCCCGCCGGGCAGCGCTGAGCCTCCGGTCCGGCCGCACCGCGCTGCCCCGGACCGCCAGGCGTACGTCGAGGACGGCTCCGGCGGCGGTCGTACGCCGCTGCCGGGGCCGTCCCGCGTCCCGCCCCCTTCCAGGAGCCGCCTCCGCGCATGCGGGGCGAGCGGAAAAGAGGGACTGCCCCCGTTCGGAACCGACGGGTAGGGTGCGGGTCCATGGGTGGCGAGAGCATGACGCGTACGGCCCCGCAGGGCGGCGGCACCGGCACGGCACAGGCCGGCGGCGGCCGGCTCGGGCAGCGGCTGTCCGGACTGGCCGTGGCGCTGGGTCTGGTGCTGTTCCTCGGCGGCTTCGCGTGGGGAGCGGTGATCTACCGGCCGTACACCGTGCCCACCAGCTCCATGACCCCCACCATCGACGCCGGCGACCGGGTGCTGGCCCAGCGCGTCGACGGCGACGAGGTGCGCCGCGGCGACGTGGTCGTCTTCGAGGACAAGACCTGGGTCACCAACGCCAAGGTGGTCAAGCGCGTGGTCGCCGTCGGCGGCGACACCGTCTCCTGCTGCACCGACGGCAAGCTGACCGTCAACGGCAAGCAGATCGAGGAGCCGTACCTGCCCCCGGGCAGCCTCGCCGAGATCAAGAACTTCGGCAAGGTCACCGTCCCCGAAGGCCGGCTGTTCCTCCTCGGCGACGAACGCCAGGGCTCCCTGGACTCCTCCGCCCACCTCACCGACGCGGCCCAGGGCACCGTCGCCCGCAGCGCCGTCTCCGCCCGCGTGGACGCCGTCGTCTGGCCCTGGAACGGCATGCTCAAGCGCCCCACCGGCTTCGAGACGCTCGGCGCGCTCTCCCGGCCGGGCCCGCTGGGCACGATCGAGGTGCTGGTCGTGGCCGGTGCGGTCCTGGTCCTCGGCGGCGGCGCCTACGGCCCGGTCGCGGGGCGCCTGAGCCGCTCCCGCGCCCGTGCGGCCCGCCCGGAGGCAGCCGGTGCCCGCTGAGACCTCGCGGCCGGCCGAGGAGGCGTACGAGAGCGAGGACGGCCCGCGCAGGGTGGCCCGCGTGGTGCTGCTCGACCCCGAGGACCGCATTCTGCTCCTGCATGGCCACGAGCCGGAGGACCCGGCCGACGACTGGTGGTTCACCCCCGGCGGCGGCCTGGAGGGCACCGAGACGCGCGAGGAGGCCGCGCTGCGGGAACTCGCCGAGGAGACCGGTATCACCGAGGTCGAACTCGGCCCGGTGCTCTGGCGGCGGCGGTGCTCGTTCCCGTTCGCGGGCCGTCGCTGGGACCAGGACGAGTGGTACTACCTGGCCCGTACGGCCCAGACGGCGACGGAGGCGACGGGCCTGACGGAACTGGAGCGGCGCAGCGTCGCCGGAGCACGTTGGTGGACGTGTCAGGAACTGACCCGGGCACATGAGACGGTGTATCCGACCAGACTCGCCGAGCTGCTGCGCACGCTGCTCGTCGAAGGTCCCCCTGCCAGGCCCGTGACCCTCGACACGGAAATCGTCTGAGGGCTCCCGGGACTGGCGCACAATGGTGGGATCGCACGGCTGAAGGGGAACATGCCATGAGCGCCGAGGACCTCGAGAAGTACGAGACCGAGATGGAGCTGAAGCTCTACCGGGAGTACCGAGACGTCGTCGGTCTGTTCAAATACGTGATCGAGACCGAGCGGCGTTTCTACCTCACCAACGACTACGAGATGCAGGTGCACTCGGTCCAGGGCGAGGTGTTCTTCGAGGTGACCATGGCCGACGCCTGGGTCTGGGACATGTACCGGCCGGCTCGCTTCGTCAAGCAGGTCCGCGTGCTCACGTTCAAGGACGTGAATATCGAAGAGCTGAACAAGAGCGACCTGGAACTCCCGGGCGGCTGACGGCCTGCGGTTTCGTGAGCCGTTGCCCTTTCGGGTGACGGAGTTTTCCACAACCGCCGAGTCGTCCACCGAGATCAACATCCGGGGACGGGATGCGTGACGGTTGGCGCCGGAGGTGGTGCCGACATGAACGCACGAGCAGCGATCGGCAAATACGGCGAGGACCTGGCCGCCCGGCGGCTCGCCGACACCGGGATGACGATCCTGGAGCGCAATTGGCGCAGCGGACGGTCCGGTGAGATCGACATCGTGGCGCGGGACGGTGACGCGCTCGTCGTCTGCGAGGTGAAGACCCGCAGCGGCGGGGGCTACGAGCACCCCATGGCCGCGGTGACCCCCGAGAAGGCCGCCAGGCTCCGCGCACTCGCCGAGCGCTGGATCCAGACCCACGGAGGAGCCCCGCCGGGCGGCGTCCGCATCGACCTCGTCGGCGTGCTCCTGCCCCGCCGGGGCGCCCCCCGCGTCGAGCACGCCCGGGGGGTGGCCTGAATGGCGTTCGCCCGTACGTGCTCGGTGGCCCTGGTCGGCGTCGAGGGCGTGGTCGTGGAGGTCCAGGCCGACCTCGAACCCGGCGTGGCGGCCTTCACCCTGGTCGGCCTCCCGGACAAGAGCCTGACGGAGAGCCGGGACCGGGTGCGGGCGGCGGTGGTGTTCCCTGTCAAGTTCTTGTGTTCAGGGATTCTTGAGTGCTGTCCTGCTGGGGTTGGGCGCCGGTGGAGGTGTGTCGAGACTGATTGGGATGGGTGCTGATGGCAGCCTCAGGCTTGCGCTTCCCCTCGCAATACTGACGTTCCTATTTCTGGCAAAGGGCCTCCCTGGATAGGGTGGCCGCCTCGACTGGGGACGGTCGGCGCGAGCCAATGCAAGGGGGGATTGTGATACCAGCGCTCACAGACAGTGGTTTGCTGCCGCCTGGCCGTCACGTTGCGACGTTGGCAGAGATCAAAGAGATCTTCGTGGAGCAGGCTCCGCATGCCGAGCACCGCGGTCGTATCTTCCGAGCTTTTGAGCTGTATGCGGAGATGGTCCAGGATGTTCTTGAGCGAGGAACGTTCTGGGTGGATGGTGGATTTTGCACCCATAAGGAAGCCCCACCGGCAGACCTGGATCTGGCGATCCTCATTGACCGAACCCTGAATCTGACCGAGAAGGACATCGAACAGCTTGTCCCTCTACTCACTTTGAAGCAGGTGCAGGTTCATGGTGGGCCCGTGGAGTGGGCTGAGCGCGTTCAGCCCATGGGCGGCCTCATAGACGGCTTCCCTGTGGATGCTGGCGTCCCGGAGCAGGAGCAGTATTGGGACATGCTGTGGTCCAGCGTGAAGGGCCCCGACGGGGAACCCGTCCCGGGGCTGGTTAAGGGATATCTGGAGGTGAGCTGGTGAGTAGCGATCTTCGCGACAAGTACGTCCGTGCCTTTCAGACGACCGAGGGGAGTGATCCGCTGTCCCGGCTCACCAGGGCAGGGCTTCAGGCCTCGGCAGAAAAGTTCCGCGGCCTCGGCCTGCCGCAGACAGTTGCTGGATCAGCAGGTTTCAACTTCCGGCTCGCGAACCCCGACGACGGAGGGTTGATCGCCGCTCATGAGGTGGGCGACTTCCTCCAGCGCGTGCAGAAGGCCGTGGCTCGTCTGGCCAAAGCCCGACGCCTCCGACGTGCCGACATCGTCAGGCTGCAGCCGCTGGACCTTGCCTTCGCCCGACTCGACGTTGCCGCTTCCGCGGCCGGTTCGATCATCGTGGACCTGCAGCCTCACATTGCGACGCCTGAGGAAGGCGAGGGCGATCTGGCTCCGGCTGGCGTGTCCTGGGCCGAGATCGGCGCGGTTGAGCTCGTTCGGGCACTGCCCGAGGGCCACGACGATGAAGCGTCGATGGACTCATTGCTGAGTGCGTCCCCGGTGATGCGCCGGGCGGTGGCGGACTTGATCAACGATCTCCCGAACCCGAATCTCGACATCAGTCTTGCTGTCCAGCGTGGGACTGGTGAACGGATCTCCTCCGTCCTCTCCGCCGGACAGGCAGTAACGCTTCGCGATCGCCTTGGTGTCATCCGTGAAGAGCGGGAGGTCATCCGGCTGCAGGGGCGCCTCGACGGGTTGCGGACCCGGCGGCAGATCTTCTACTTCGAGCCCCCCTCCGGCAGCGAGATCCACGGGTTCGTGGACGATTCCCTGGTCAGCGTCGTGCGAGACCACCTGGATCAAGAAGTCGAGGTGGCACTCGAGAGCTTCGTCCTGCGCTCGCTTGCGGGGAAGCGGAGCCAGCGCCGCTATCGGCTCATCGAAGTGGCCGGCCAGCAGTCCCAGCTTCCGCCCGGCAGCGAACTTGACGAGGACGAGTAGCTGACCTGCGGCAAGAGTGCTGGGGCCTTGGAAGGGTCAGCATGAGGCTGGTCCTTCCAAGGCCCGGCACGAGGTCAAGTAGTGCGGCTTTGCTAACTCATCCCCTTTGTGGAGAATCCAGCCCCTTCAGCCCCTGTCAGAGGTCAAGGGCCTGCCGATCTCAGGTGCTGGGTGGCCGGAAGGGGATGACGTTGTCTGCGGCCGTATCCGGGACTGGCGTGGGTCGAGTGGTCGATCCGGTGTCCTGGGCGAGGACAGCCTGGGCGAGAGTCAGTCGGGTCACCAGCCCGCGGAGGTGTTTGAGCTCGTCGTTCTGGTTGGCGATGGTCTTCTTCAGTTGGGTGACCTTCTCCCGCAGTCGCCTCTCCGGCTCAGGCATCTGGTTGGTTTCGGTGCGGACCCGTTCGAAAAACTCGTTCTTCAGGTCGACGTGCCGCTTGTAGAGGGCCATGCGGTGGACTCCGGCCTCGGCGGCGAGGGCCGCGGCGGTGAGACTGCCGTCGGAGACGTTGGCCTCGCCGGCCAGGAGCCGGTCCATGGCCTTGCGGATGCGGGCCCGCTCGTCGTCGGGTGAGGGCTGTGGGTTCATGCGAGGACCTTGGCGGGTTGGGCGGTGGCGTCGTGGGTGTCGGCGATCTCGCGGAGCCTGTTCGCGTTGAGACGCAGACGTCGGGCGATCTTCTCGGGTGTGGCTGCGGCCAGCTGATCGATCTCGTCCGCTCGCTCTCGGGCCTGGCGGGCGTAGGTGTCAGTGCGGACGGCGTTCCCGCAGCCCGTCTGGCAGGCGTACTGCCTGGGCGCGGTCGCCCCCGGTTCCGGCTCGCAGAGCGCGTTGTCGTGCTTGAACGCGCAGATCAAGAACGCGTCCGGGTTGTCATAGAGCACGACGCCGTCGCGGGCGAGGAACTTGGCCGCCTTCTTCGCGAACGTCCGGGGGACGATCCGTCCCTCGAATCGCGGCGTTGTTGCAGCAGCGGTGACCGCCCGCCGGGCGGCTGGGCCGGAGATCTTCTCCCCGGCATTCATGCGGTCGCGCAGGCGGGCGGCCGTGTCTGCAGCCGCGAGAGCGGTCTCGATATCGAGGACGCTGTGGATGCCGCCCCGGCTGCGGGAGCCGTAGCCGCTGGAAGTTCGGGCGTCCAGGGCGGTGCGCATGTGGCCGTACTGAATGGCGAGCGCGATCAGGCCGCCCGGACGGCGGGCAATGTGCCAGGCGAGAGTTCGCCGGAAGCGCGACATGCCGATCGAGCCGTGCGGGTCCTGCGGTATGGCCTGATCCGGCAGCCCAAGAGAGGCCGCTTCTCGGTTCACCCAGCGTACGAACTTCTCGATCCGCTTGTTCAGCGCGCTGTTCTTCAAAGCTCCGTGGTAGGAGCGTTGCCAGGGGATGTCGTGATGTGCGGAGCTCAGCAGCAGTTCTCCCTCGGGGACCATGCGCTCCAGCACACGGATGGCTCGGACGACCGGGGAGATAGCAACCCAGGGGACCGTCCGTTCCTCGCCGGCGGAGACGTGGTTGCCGTCGTCGTCGGTGACGTTCTTATAGTGCTGGCTGTGGATCAGGTGCCGTTCAGGGGTGCCGTCGGCGGCCGGCTCGGGGTCAGGGCAGCATCCTGATCGCAGGCCCTGCACCTCTTGCGGGCGCATGCCGGTCAGGTAGAGGCAGATGATCGCTGCGGCTGTGCCGAGATGCCGCATCAGTACGGTGGCTTCTTCGAAGTCGATGTACTCGCGCCAGGGAATCTCGCCGACTCGCCCGGCGATCGGCACCTGTAGGGGGCAGGGGCCCGGCCGCTCGGTAGCCAGGGCGGAGAGCCCACGCTGCTGTGTGAAGCTGTCGAACTGGGCGAGGCTCGCGCCGGTGCGAGCGGAGATATAGACGCGCGCCAGGCCGAGCTGATTCCGGCAGAGAACGGCAGGCAGGGGGTCGCCCGCCTGTACTCGAGTCAGCAGGAACTCTGAGAGCGTTGCCAGGCTCTCCGCGGTGCCCCGGTTGGCCGCAGCCGCGGCGGTCAGACGGCGTCTTTCATCCCAGGCCGCGAAGATGTCGTCGGCAAAGTCCTCGACGAAGCGGATCGCCCAGACCAGGAGCGGGCCGAGGACCTGCGGATCCAGCGGCTCGATGCTGTTCTCTCGCTGCGACGAGCCGTCGGCGGCTGGGAGGAAATCATCGACTCCTTCGATGTCCCATGGAGGCCGGGCGATGCCGCAGGGCTGGGCACTGAGCGAGTCGAACGCCCACAGATCGGTGAGCCGGGCACAAGTCCTTGCTGCGTGATTACGGGTGAGACCGGCGAGGCGCTCGGATATGTAGGCCCGCCACACATCCTCGGTGCAGTCGGCGAGGCCGGTGAAGAGACGCTCGTGCAGCCAGTTCGCCAGCCGTATCCACTCGTTGCAGGTGTCCCGCATGTCCGAAGCGGAGCTGCGGGCCCGAGCGCGGACCCCTCGCTCCTGGAGATAGGTGGGCCGGAGCCGACCGTTGATCATCGTCCAGGTCGCCAGTTTCATCTCAACGAGGAACAGCGCCGGGCAGCCCGTCCAGTCGATCTTGAACAGGGTGGTGCCGGGGTTGTCGATGAGCGGGGCCAGAGGCCAGACAGCCTCCCGGTAGCGTGCGTTGGGGTGAGTGTTGCCGGGGCTGATCCACTGCGGCAGCACCACGGGACTCTCGGATGAGGGCAGGGGCAGCACATAGGGGTCGTTCCAGGAATCGAGGGCGGTGGTCACGGAGCGAGCTCCCCCTTCAGCAGAAGCCCGACGACGGTGCGGTCGTTGTCACTGACGCGGGCCAAGGCGGCCTTCCAGGCAGCCGGTCCTATCTTCTTGCTGTCGTTGCGGAGGTCCTCCAGCCGGAGGAACGAGTCGTGCCAGTCCTTGCTCCAGGCCGCTTCAGGCAGGGCCGAACGTAGGCTCCGCAGTTGCTGGTGCAGGTGGGCCAGCCGGGGATGGTGGCCGGGGTGGACGTGCGCATTCGGGCAGGCAAGGCAGAGCAGGAAATCGGCTCCGCAGCCACCGCCGGCGGCTGGCCAAGGACTGGTCTCCTCGTCCTCGCAGTCCACCGTCGCCGTCGCGTGATGCTCTGGATTCGGCTCGGCCGCGGTCATTCCGCCGAAGACGGCCTCCTGGGCCTGATCCAGCGCCTCCAGGGCTCCGTCCGCGAACACACCCCGCGAGACTTCCTGAACGCGCTTGTCAGGCAGCACGTAGACGCTCTCGTGTGTGCCCTGGGTGTGCTGCAGGGGACGTCCTTCGTCCGTCACCGTCGTGCGACGGGACCGCTGAAACGGCGACCCGCCCAGGCCGTTGTTCTTGGCCCACCTCTTGCTCATCTCGTCGGAGACACCGAAACACAAGGGCCAGACCTGGGCCGGGCGATCCCGGTCGACAGCAGGACGATCCGAGTCCGTGTGCTGCTTCCCGCGCTGGAAGGCGTGAGCGATCATCAGGAGATCGGTGTCCGGCGTCAGGCGGCAGGCGAGGGCACGTGCGTGAACCGTGGCTTCCAGAGCCTGAGTGATCAGCCTTCCGGGGGAGTCGGCGCCGGAATCCGTGATGTTCTCCGTGGAGAACCACCGTCCGCTGCCCGCCCGGTGTTTCTCGATCTGAACCTGATAGGTCACCGAGAGCAGTTCTCCAGCCGAGGGCCCTGTGGCGGGAACCGGCATCCGATCGTACTGCGACAGATTCCACCCAAACCGGTCGGTGAACAGCACCGCGAGTGCCGTCAGCTCCGCCGGGAGCAGGAACAGCCGGCCCCAGGTTTTCTCCCGAGACGAGCCACCCAGCAGCGAGCGGTTCGTCACGTTCTGAAGCCCGCTCGGCTGGAGGGTGCGAGGAACATCTCCAGTCCGGGCAATCTGATCGAGGACCTGCCCGATCCTCCACTCGTGACCGCCCTCGGGGACGCTGCCCGCCCGCCACCTGTCCAGCAGACGCGTGTTCTCGCAGATCCGCATCCATGCCGACCGGAACTGACGCTGAGCAGTCAGCACCACCAGATCCCGCTCGGCCTCCTTGTAGGACTGCTTGCTCGGCGTCGACCCCGGGATGCGGCGGGCCAGCTCCTCGGCCGCCGGTCCGGCAGCCATCCGCGTGTCCCGCTGCAGCAGTGCACGGATCACACCCAATTTGGCTTTGCCGTTGTTGGTGCCGATGTTCTCCTCCCGCCAGCTCTGCAGCATGGAGACGGTTAGACCGTCCACATCGTCGGGCGGACTGTCCAATTCGGACAGAAACCTCGCGAACAGTACGACCTTGTTCCAGTAGTTCCGGCCGGTCCCGTGGCTGTTCCAGTTCCGGGACTGGGCAGCGAAGACACGGGCCAGCGAACGCTGCAGTGGCCCGGCCACCGGCAGCTCGGCGAAGTCGAACGTCTTCTCGTAGCCAGCCTTGTTGACCACGGTCACGACCAGCCCGTCAGGGGCTAGCGGAGACGGGGCACGATGGCCGGCCGGCGGCGGGACGGCCCGCCGTCCCCGCCTGCTCACGACGCCGTCCCGAGTAGAAGCGCGTCGATGTCCTGGATGCCGGCCGTCTCTCGGGCCAGCCTCGCGAACACGCCGTCCAGGTCCTCAACGTCGTGACGCTCATCGGTGGTCGCCGCGGCGGCGAGGATCGACTCCAACTGCAGGTGAGCGACGGGCGCCAGATAGTGCCGCTTCGTCGTCTCCACGTCCGCATGCCCCAGCAGCACCTTGACCAGCCACCACGGGTCACCGAACAGCAGGGCGAAGTCCCGCCGGTCCTTACTCGTGAGCCCGTAGCGCTTCTCGAACAGGTCGTTCAATAGGACCAGCATGAACAACGCGAACGAATGCCTGGCCGAGTGCGGCGTCGCGTACGGACTCTTGCCCTGCACCTCCGCCAGCCGCAGATCGCGGGTGACCTTCTGCTCGCCCTGCGTGAGCAGGACTCTCTCGCAGCGCAGGTTCGCCACCCTGAACACACCGTTCCACCGGTCCGGGAGCATCGGCAGACCCTGCTCGGTCAGCCACAACCACGCAGGCTCCGGCCCGTCCGGGCCCTCCAAGAACAGCCACTGCCGCTCACGCCACTTCAGACGGCTGAGCTCCTTGGAGCCGACCACACCATTGCGGTCGACCCACTCGACCTTCGGCTTCAAACCATGCGTCACCTTCGTGATCAGCCGCATCATCGGCAGCCGCTCGTAGCGGCCCGCCGCCTGGGCCCTGTGCACCGCCCAGGCCCGCTCGGACTGGACGTAAGCCTCGACCTGGCCGATGGCGTCCACCGAGGCGTAGTACGTCCGGCTCTCCTTCGACCGCGTGAGCGCACCTGCAAGACGGCCGTGCATATATCGGCCGCGGCGCAGACGCTGAGTCGGCAGTTCGAAGAGCAGCAGGGCCCCACCCTCTTGCCGTCGCAGCCCCGAGCTGAGCAGCAGCTGCACGAAACTGGTGTTCCGCAGCTCCGTCCGCGACTCCCACTCTGGTCCGGCGGCCCCAGCCCGGGTATGGCCACGCAGCCCGATGTCCGACCACAAACCCCAGGTCCGCGGCGTCAGCCACGACACCCGCGCACTGACTGAATCCGCCGCACGGTCCTCCGACCGCGAGACGTCCACCGGCAGCGGAGAGAGCTTCCCCCACTTGAACAGCTTCGTGAACGCCGCCGCCTCGCGGTCCCACTTCGTCCCGCCGATCCCCTCCGGGTTCTCCGGCGCGTCACACCGCCAGTGCCGGTAGTCCGCCAGATCCTGCTGCGTCGCCTGCCACCACGACAGCCCCCGCGAGGACAGGAAGTTCAGCAGCGGTCGGTAATCCGTTCCGTAATTCCGCTTCGTCTCCCTTTCCAGATTCCGGAAAACCTCGGACCGAACGAAATCCAGGAGATCTCTTGCCACCCTCCCATCCGGTCTGATGTACACCGGGTCCCCCGGCAACAGACCTATTCGGACCACGGCCTCCGGAAGATCCCGTACACCCAGGACACCATTCGCTGGCAACGTTCCCCACCGCTCCGGATCCGGTACCCACACCACATGCCACTCGCTCAACAGGAACCCCTTCTGACGTGCTTGAACACGTCAGATCATCAGGGAAGTCGCCAACTCGGGTGCGGCCTGGCCGTCGAAGAAGCTCACCGTCGGCCTCAGCCCGGCCTCGGTGCCCAAGAGCGGCAGCGGCTTCGATCTCGCCGTCGCCGCCGCCGTCCTCGGCGCGGCCGAGCGGATCGACCCGCGCGTCCTCGCCGACATCGTCATGATCGGAGAGCTGGGGCTGGACGGCCGGGTGCGACCGGTCCGGGGCATCCTGCCGGCGGTCCTCGCCGCGGCGGAGGCGGGATACGAACAGGTGGTCGTCCCCGAGTCGGCCGCGCCCGAGGCCTCGCTGGTGCCGGGCGTCTCGGTGCTCGGCGTACGGAGCCTGCGCCAGCTGATCGCGGTCCTCACCGACGAACCGGTACCCGAAGAGGAACCCGTCCCGGGCGAGATCCGCCCCGACCCCTTCCTCGCCGGTCTGGCGCTCCCCCGAACCGGCCTCGGCACCGGCGCCGCCGCCGGTGCGCACGCCCCCGACCTAGCCGATGTCGCGGGCCAGCACATGGCGCGGGCGGCCCTGGAGGTCGCGGCGGCCGGCCGCCACCACGTCTTCCTCAAGGGCCCGCCCGGCGCCGGCAAGACGATGCTCGCCGAGCGCCTCCCCGGGCTCCTGCCGGAGCTGAGCCGGGGCGAGTCCCTGGAGGTCACCGCGGTCCATTCGGTGGCCGGGATGCTCCCTCCCGGGCACCCCCTGGTCGACGTGCCCCCGTACTGCGCGCCTCACCATTCCGCCACCATGGCCTCCCTGGTCGGCGGCGGGAACGGCCTGCCCCGGCCCGGCGCGGTGTCCCTGGCCCACCACGGCGTCCTCTTCCTGGACGAGGCGGCCGAGTTCCACGGCAGCGTCCTCGACGCGCTGCGCCAGCCGCTGGAATCCGGACACGTGATGATCGCCCGGGCGGCGGGGATGCTGCGGATGCCCGCCAGATTCCTGATGGTGCTGGCCGCGAATCCCTGCCCGTGCGGCCGGCACGGACGGGGCGATGACATCTGCGAGTGCCGGCCTTCCTCGATCAAGCGCTACCGCGCCCGGCTGTCCGGTCCCCTGCTGGACCGCGTGGACCTGCGGGTCACGGTCGAGCCGGTCGCCAGGGCCGACCTGCTCCGGTCGCCCACCGGCGCCGAACCGACGGCCGTGGTGGCCGACCGGGTCGGGCTCGCCCGGGAGCGAGCCTCCCGACGCTACGAGGGACTGCCCTGGCGTACCAACAGCGAGGTGCCGGGACACGAACTGCGCACCCGCTGGCACGTGGCGCCCGGGGCTCTGGCCAAGGCCGAGGAGGATCTGGACCGGGGCCTGCTCACCGCCCGTGGCCTCGACCGCGTCCTCCGGGTCGCCTGGACGCTCGCCGACCTGGGCGGACGGGACCGGCCCTCGGCGAACGACGTGAACTGCGCCCTGGAACTCCGCACCGGCGTCCGCCGCGGTGCGGTCCTGGAAGGAACGAGCAGGTGAGCGGCGACAGCCCCGGCCGCAACGCCCCTCCGGGCACCGGCGCCGCCCCCGCCGCTCAGGACGGGCGGCGGACCGGCCGGCCGGAGTCCGGGACGGCCGGGGGCGGCGAGGCGGAGGCGGCGGACGGCGCCCTGCTCGGCCGGGTCTTCCTCGGGCGGGTGATCGAGCCCGGCGACGAGGCCGGCGGGCGGTGGGTCCGGGAGTACGGGGTGGAGGAGGTGGCACGGCGGCTGAGGAACGGCGGAGAGGCGTTGCCGGGGGTGAGCCGGACCCGCTGGGCGGGGCTCGTCGCACGGGCCGGGCGGGCCGAACCACGCCGGGACCTCGCGGCGGCCCGCGCCGCGGGGGCGCGGTTCGTGTGCCCGGGGGACACCGAGTGGCCCGGCCAGCTCGACGACCTCGGGGACGGGCGGCCCCTCGGGCTCTGGGTGCGGGGCCGGCCCAGTCTGCGGATGTGGGCGCTGCGGTCCGTGGCCGTCGTGGGCGCCCGTGCCTGCACCGAGTACGGCACCCACGCGGCCGCCACCCTCGCCTGCGGCCTCGCCGAGCGCGGCTGGGTCGTCGTGTCGGGCGGCGCCTACGGCGTCGACGGCGCCGCCCACCGAGGCGCCCTCGCCGCGCGCGGCGCCACCGTCGCGGTCCTGGCCTGCGGCGTCGACCAGCCCTACCCCCGCGGTCACGCCGCCCTGATCGGCCGGATCGCGGAACAGGGACTGGTGGTGGGCGAGTTGCCGCCCGGCGACCACCCGACACCCAGCCGGTTCATCCTCCGCAACCGCGTGATCGCCGCGCTGACCCGGGGCACCGTCGTCGTGGAGGCCGCTCCCCGCAGCGGCTCGCTGGCCACCGCGCGGGCGGCGCAGCGCCTCGGCAGATTCACCATGGGCGTACCCGGCCCGGTCACCAGTTCCCTCTCCGCCGGCGTCCACGAGCTGCTGCGCGGCGAGGCCACCCTGGTCACCGATGCCACGGAGGTCGTGGAACTCGTGGGCGACATCGGAGACCTGGCGCCGGCCCGCCGCGGCCCCGTCCTCCCGCGCGACCTGCTGGAACCGGCCGCCCGCACCGTGCTCGCCGCCCTGCCCGGCGGCCGCGCGGCCCCCGCCGACGAGATCGCGCTCGACGCGCGCACCACGCGCGACGAGGCGATCGCGAGACTGTACGAACTCCGAGCACTTGGCTACGTCGAACGACACGGCGATGGCTGGAAGTTGACACGCCAGGCGTTGATCTCGGTCCGGGACGGCCGCCATCCCTGCTGACCGACCGTGTTCGGCCGTCCGGGGGAATCCCCGACGCCCTTGGGGTTTCCCGGAGTTGACGCTTGGACCGGTCACGCAGAGCGAGCCGGCGCGCGCGGTCATACAGCCGCCACGAGCGCCCCGCGCAGGGGTGGAGCCGCACTGTTCGCACACCGCGACTCCTCAGTCACGCTACGCTCACGAAAGCGGCGACGCAGACCCCGCCAACCCGACATCAGACCGACACCTCACCCAGTCAGCCCACTTCGGCGCACGAACCCCACTCCCTCCCACTTCACGGCACTTCACGGCACTTCACGGCAGAACGGCACAAGGCGACGAATGCCCCAGCACACCTCCGGGTCCGACCGGGCGGCGATCCCCCCAGCCGCCCGGGACGGTGGCAGCGTGCGACCGCCCGCTCCCTCGACGCTCGACGAGCTGTGGCGGTCGTACAAGGCGACGGGGGACGACCGGCTGCGGGAGCAGCTGATCCTGCACTACTCGCCGCTGGTCAAGTACGTGGCGGGCCGGGTGAGCGTCGGGCTGCCGCCCAATGTGGAGCAGGCCGACTTCGTCTCCTCGGGGGTGTTCGGGCTGATCGACGCGATCGAGAAGTTCGACATCGACCGGGAGATCAAGTTCGAGACGTACGCGATCACCCGGATCCGCGGGGCGATGATCGACGAGCTGCGGGCGCTGGACTGGATCCCCCGGTCGGTCCGGCAGAAGGCGCGGAACGTCGAGCGGGCCTACGCCACCCTGGAAGCGCGGCTGCGGCGGACGCCGACGGAGGGGGAGGTCGCCACCGAGCTGGGCATGGAGGTCGACGAGCTGCACGCCGTGTTCAGCCAGCTGTCGCTGGCCAACGTGGTCGCCCTGGAGGAGCTGCTGCATGTCGGCGGCGAGGGCGGGGACCGGCTCAGCCTGATGGACACGCTGGAGGACACGGCCGCCGACAATCCGGTGGAGGTGGCCGAGGACCGGGAACTGCGGCGGTTCCTGGCACGCGCGATCAACACGCTGCCCGAGCGGGAGAAGACCGTGGTGACGCTGTACTACTACGAGGGACTCACCCTCGCCGAGATCGGCAATGTGCTCGGCGTCACCGAGAGCCGGGTCAGCCAGATCCACACCAAGTCGGTGCTCCAGCTGCGGGCCAAGCTGGCGAGCTTCGGGCGCTGAGTCCTCCCCCACGGCACGGCGTGTCCGTACAGTGGACGACGTGCCAAGGATTCGAGCGGCCTCCGTGGCCGAACACCGGTCGATGCAGCGAGCCGCCCTGCTGGACGCGGCTCGGTCCCTGCTGTCCGAGGGCGGAACGGAAGCACTGACCTTCCCGGCGCTGGCCGAGCGGACGGGGCTGGCGCGGTCGTCCGTGTACGAGTACTTCCGGTCCCGGGCCGCGGTGGTCGAGGAGCTGTGCGAGGTCGACTTCCCCGTGTGGGCGGCGGAGGTCGCGGCGGCCATGGAGCACGCCGACTCGGCCGAGGGCAAGGTCGAGGCGTATGTCCGCCGGCAGCTGGCGCTGGTGGGGGACCGGCGGCACCGGGCGGTCGTGGCCATCTCCGCGAGCGAGCTGGACGCCGGGGCGCGGGAGAAGATCCGGGCGGCCCACGGGGAGCTGGTCGCGATGATCGGCGAGGCGCTGGCCGGGATGGGACACGAGCAGCCCCGCCTGGCGGCGATGCTGTTGCAGGGGGTCGTGGACGCGGCGGTCCGCAGGATCGAGCTGGGCGCGGCGGAGGACCCCGCGGTGGTGACGGACGCCGCGGTGGCCATGGCTCTGCGGGGCGTGCGGGGCTGAAGCCCGGCGGAACGGCGAGCGCGGCCGCCAGGGGGCGTGGGGGCGCGGGGAATCACGCGCCCGGTCCCGCGGGGCCTCCGCTCAGGGCGTGACCGGCAGCAGCCTCGACGGCCCCCCGGCGAGCAGCCACGGCGGCAGCAGCGTCAACGGGTCCAGGTACGCCTCACCGCGCCGGAGACCCCAGTGCACGCACGCCGCGGGTCCGCAGTGTGACCCGTTCGGCTCCACCGCGCCCACCGTTTCGCCCGCGCCCACCTCGTCCCCCTTCACCACCGATGGGCGTACCGGCTCGTACGTGGTGCGCAGATCCGTCCCCGTCAGCCGCACCGACACCACGCCCCGCCCGGCCACCCGCCCCGCGAACAGCACGCGGCCCGGGGCCACCGCCCGGACCGGAGAGCCGGCCGGCGCGGCCAGGTCGACGCCCCGGTGGCCGGGGCCGTAGACCGTGGCCGGCGGCTGCCAGCCCCGCAGGACCGGCGGCCGGACGCCCACCGGCCAGGCGCGGGCCAGTGCCGGAACCGGCGCCGCGGGGGCGGACGGCGGCGCCGGAGGCGGGGTGTCCGCCCAGGCCAGAGGCGTGAGGGCGATCGCCGCCGAGGCCGGCAGCAGGGCCGTCCGCAAAGCCGTGCACCACATCGCTCGTCGCATGCGGGAACCCTCCCGCGCCCCGCCGGTCACCGCCGGACCTTGTGGACTACCGGCCGGTTGTGGACAGCGGCGTCACCCGGTGCCCCGGCGGTCCCGTACACTTCTTCTGGCGATCCGGGTCACCGGGTCGACTTCGCACGCCCCGGTACGGCAGCCGGCAACGGTTCGTACCAAGCGCCCCTCGGTCCTTCGCGGCACGGCGCATCGCGGGCGTCAGGCGCGACCGCCGTCCGGCGGACGCGGCACAACCGAGAAATCAAGGAGATACGGCCATGGCCGTCGTCACGATGCGGGAGCTGCTGGAGAGCGGCGTCCACTTCGGTCACCAGACCCGTCGCTGGAACCCGAAGATGAAGCGCTTCATCTTCACCGAGCGCAACGGCATCTACATCATCGACCTGCTCCAGTCGCTGTCGTACATCGACCGCGCCTACGAGTTCGTCAAGGAGACCGTCGCCCACGGCGGCACGGTCATGTTCGTCGGCACGAAGAAGCAGGCGCAGGAGGCCATCGCCGAGCAGGCCACCCGCGTCGGCATGCCCTACGTCAACCAGCGCTGGCTGGGCGGCATGCTCACCAACTTCTCGACCGTCTACAAGCGTCTGCAGCGCCTCAAGGAGCTGGAGCAGATCGACTTCGAGGACGTCGCGGCCTCCGGTCTGACCAAGAAGGAGCTGCTGGTCCTCTCCCGCGAGAAGGCCAAGCTGGAGAAGACCCTCGGCGGTATCCGCGAGATGCAGAAGGTGCCCAGCGCCGTCTGGATCGTGGACACCAAGAAGGAGCACATCGCCGTTGGTGAGGCCCGGAAGCTCAACATTCCGGTCGTCGCGATCCTCGACACCAACTGCGACCCCGACGAGGTCGACTACAAGATCCCGGGCAACGACGACGCGATCCGCTCCGTCACCCTGCTCACCCGCGTGATCGCCGACGCCGTCGCCGAGGGCCTCATCTCCCGCTCGCGCGTCGCCACCGGTGACAAGGGCGAGAAGGCCGCTGCCGAGCCGCTCGCCGAGTGGGAGCGCGACCTGCTCGAGGGTGAGAAGAAGGACGAGGCTCCGGCTGCCGAGGCCGCTCCGGCCGCCGAGGCTGCTCCGGCTGCCGACGCTGCTCCGGCTGCCGAGGCTGCTCCGGCCGCCGAGGCTGCCGAGGCCGCTCCGGTCGAGGGCGAGAAGGCCGCCGAGGGCGAGCAGGCCTGACGCAGGTCCGTCAGTGTTGACGGCGGGGGCGGTGCTGCATCCGACAGCACCACCTGCTGCGCGGTGAAGTCCGCCCCCGCTGTTCACCCGTAGGTCGGTACGACGTATGCGGTCCGCGACTACATGTGGACCGCACACCGTGCGGATCTGAAGATCTCCAGACTTCGAGAAAGACTCACAGACTCATGGCGAACTACACCGCCGCCGACGTCAAGAAGCTCCGTGAGCTCACCGGCGCCGGCATGATGGACTGCAAGAAGGCGCTGGACGAGGCCGAGGGCAACGTCGACAAGGCCGTCGAGGCGCTGCGCATCAAGGGCCAGAAGGGCGTCGCCAAGCGCGAGGGCCGCTCCGCCGAGAACGGCGCCGTGGTCTCCATCATCGCCGACGACAACTCCTCCGGCGTCATCGTCGAGCTGAAGTGCGAGACGGACTTCGTCGCCAAGGGCGAGAAGTTCCAGGCCGTGGCCCAGGCCATCGCCGAGCACGTCGCCAAGACGAACCCGGCGGACCTGGAGGCCCTGCTCGCCTCCGAGATCGAGGCCGGCAAGACCGTCCAGGCGTTCGTGGACGAGGCCAACGCCAACCTCGGCGAGAAGATCGTCCTGGACCGCTTCGCGCAGTTCGCCGACGGCTTCGTGCTCGCCTACATGCACCGCACCATGCCCGACCTGCCCCCGCAGATCGGTGTCCTGGTCGAGCTCGACAAGCCGAACTCCGATGTCGCCAAGGGCATCGCCCAGCACATCGCCGCCTTCGCGCCGAAGTACCTGGCGAAGGAGGACGTGCCGGCCGACGTCGTCGAGTCCGAGCGTCGTATCGCCGAGGAGACCACCCGCGCCGAGGGCAAGCCCGAGGCCGCGATCGCCAAGATCGTCGAGGGTCGTCTCAACGGCTTCTTCAAGGACGCCACGCTGCTTGGCCAGCCGTACGCGCTGGACAACAAGAAGTCGGTCCAGAAGGTTCTGGACGAGGCCGGTGTCACCCTGAAGCGCTTCGCGCGCATCAAGGTCGGCATCTGAGTCCGTACCGCGATCGACGCCCGACCCACGGGGAATCCCCCGAGGAAATCCCGATAGGGTCGACCGCAGTCGTCCGCGCACACCGCCACACCCCGGCGTGGGGCGGACGGCAGCAGATCTGACGAGGAGGCCATTGCCGCGCATGGGAGCGAAAAGCAACCCCACCGGCAATGGCCTTCTTCGTATGTGCACCACGTGAAAGAGGCGGGATCCCCCATGACCACCAAGGCCCAGAAGAGCGACGACGGCAAAGTACGCGGCCGGTTTCTGCTGAAGCTGTCCGGAGAGGCCTTCTCCGGTGGCGGGGGCCTGGGCGTCGACCCGGACGTGGTGCACAAGATCGCCCGCGAGATCGCGGCGGTCGTGCGGGACGGGGCACAGATCGCGGTCGTCATCGGCGGCGGCAACTTCTTCCGTGGCGCCGAACTCCAGCAGCGCGGCATGGACCGCGCCCGCTCCGACTACATGGGCATGCTCGGCACCGTGATGAACTGCCTCGCCCTCCAGGACTTCCTGGAGAAGGAAGGCATCCAGTCCCGCGTGCAGACCGCCATCACCATGGGGCAGGTCGCCGAGCCGTACATCCCGCTGCGCGCCGTGCGCCACCTGGAGAAGGGCCGCGTGGTCATCTTCGGCGCCGGTATGGGCATGCCCTACTTCTCCACCGACACCACCGCCGCCCAGCGCGCCCTGGAGATCGACGCCGAGGCGCTGCTCATGGGCAAGAACGGCGTGGACGGGGTCTACGACTCCGACCCCAAGACCAACCCCGACGCCGTCAAGTTCGACGCCCTCGGCTATGGCGAGGTCATCACCCGTGACCTCAAGGTCGCCGACGCCACCGCCATCACGCTGTGCCGCGACAACAAGCTTCCGATCCTCGTCTTCGAGCTTCTCGCGGAGGGCAATATCGCCCGCGCGGTCAAGGGTGAGAAGATCGGCACGCTGGTGGGTGACCAGGGCAGCCGGGACTGACCGGCACACCCCGCCACCCGGGTACGGCACCTGTCCGAGGGACGGACGGGACGCGCCCTGGCCGGGGGATGGACAATGTCCTGCCGGTCGGGAACCGTGCAGGAAGAAGACGCGACGCAGCCGGCCGCCGCCCCGACGAGGAACCGCAGCCGGGCCTCACTCAAGACACGCAGGAGCAAGTGGTGATCGAAGAGACCCTCCTCGAAGCCGAGGAGAAGATGGAGAAGGCCGTCGTGGTCGCCAAGGAGGACTTCGCCGCGATCCGCACCGGCCGTGCGCACCCGGCGATGTTCAACAAGATCGTGGCCGACTACTACGGTGCCCTGACGCCGATCAACCAGCTGGCCTCGTTCTCCGTGCCGGAGCCGCGGATGGCGGTCGTGACCCCGTTCGACAAGAGCGCGCTGCGCAACATCGAGCAGGCGATCCGCGACTCCGACCTGGGCGTCAACCCCAGCAACGACGGCAACATCATCCGTGTGGTGTTCCCCGAGCTGACCGAGGAGCGCCGCCGCGAGTACATCAAGGTCGCCAAGGGCAAGGGCGAGGACTCCAAGGTGTCCATCCGCTCCGTGCGCCGCAAGGCCAAGGACGCCATCGACAAGGCGATCAAGGACGGCGACATCGGTGAGGACGAGGGCCGCCGTGCGGAGAAGGAGCTCGACGACCTGACGGCGAAGTACGTCGCCCAGGTGGACGAGCTTCTCAAGCACAAGGAAGCGGAGCTGCTCGAAGTCTGATGAGCGACTCTTCCTGGGGGGCGCCGCCGCACGCGGGGCAGGCCGGGTACTGGGGGTCCACCGGGGGTGGACCTCTCCAGGGCGCCGCCCCGGCGGGCCCCGCGTACGATGCGCCTGAGGCGCAGCAGACTCGCCCCATGCCCATCGTGTCCGACGTGCCCGCGCACGGCGGAGATCAGGACCACCAGGACGCGGACCGGGGGGCTGCTCGGCTGAGCGGCCCTTTGTTCCGAGACGAGACGTTCCAGGCCGGGGGACTCCCCGCCGAGACCCAGAACCCGGAGCCCATGCCCGACGCCCCGCAGCCGGCGCCAGCGCCGCAGAAGAAGAGCGCGGGCCGTGACCTCAGCGCCGCCATAGGCGTCGGGGTCGGCCTCGGTGTGGTCATCGTCGCGTCCCTGTTCGTCGAGAAGGCCGTCTTCGTCGGCGTGATCGCGGTCGCCGTGGTCGTCGGGCTGTGGGAGCTGACCAGCAGGCTCCAGGAGCGCAAGGGCATCAAGGCGCCGCTGGTGCCGCTCGCGGTCGGCGGCGCGGCGATGGTCGTCGCCGGCTATGTGCGGGGCGTCGAGGGCGCGTGGGTCGCCATGGCCCTGACCGCGCTGGCCGTCCTGGTCTGGCGGATGACGGAACCACCGGAGGGCTACCTCAAGGACGTCACCGCCGGTGTCTTCGCCGCGTTCTACGTGCCCTTCCTCGCCACGTTCGTCGCGCTGTTGCTCACCGCCGACGACGGTCCCTGGCGGGTGCTGACCTTCCTGCTCCTGACGGTCGTCAGCGACACCGGTGCGTACGCGGTCGGCTGGCGCTTCGGCAAGCACAAGCTCGCCCCGCGCATCAGCCCCGGCAAGACCCGGGAGGGTCTGCTCGGCGCGGTGACGTTCGCGATGGTGGCGGGCGCGCTGTGCATGCAGTTCCTGATCGAGGACGGCACCTGGTGGCAGGGCCTGCTGCTGGGCCTCGCGGTCGCGGCCAGCGCCACGCTGGGCGACCTCGGCGAATCCATGATCAAGCGGGACCTGGGCATCAAGGACATGGGCACCTTGCTCCCCGGCCACGGCGGCATCATGGACCGGCTGGACTCGCTGCTGCCCACGGCGCCGGTGGTCTGGCTGCTGATGGTGGTCTTCGTCGGCTCCGCCTGAGCCGCTCGGCGCACGGCTTGTCGGGCCCCCGTCCTGATCCAGGACGGGGGCCCGTCGCCGTGTCCGGGCCCCGCCCGCTTTGGGACCTACTGCCGTGTCCAGGCCCTGCCCGATCCGGGACTTACTGCCGTGTCCGGGAGCCGCCCGCTTTGGGACCCACTGCCGTGTCCAGGCCCCGCCCGATCCGGGACCCACTGCCGTGTCCGGGAGCCGCCCGCTCCAGGCCCCGCCCGCTCCGGGGAAGCCGCACCCGGATGCCGCAGCATGAATCGGCGGCCGGGTGCCGTGCGCGGCAGACTCCTTCGGAGGACGGCGTCTCTCCCGCCGCCCGGCGACGCTGCAGGGAGTTCCACCGATGCCCCTCGACCCGGCCCCGCCCCCGCCCCCCACTCACGTCCCGCAGGCCCCGGCCTCCCCCCAGGTCCCGCAGACCCAGACCTTCCCCCAAGCCCCCCAGGCCCCGGCCTCCCCTCCGAGTCCGCAGACCCCGGCCCCCGCCCCGCCGCCACCGCCGGTGCGGTACTGGCCCGTGGACGACCTGCCCGCGCTCGACCCCGACCCCTTCCTGGACGAGCTGCTGCGCGAGGAACCCGTCGCCCGGATCGAGCTGCCGTACGGCGACGGGCACGCCTGGCTGGTCACACGGTACGAGGACGTCCGCTTCGTCACCGCCGATCCGCGCTTCTCCCGGGCCCGGGTCGTCGGCCGCGACGTCACCACCATGCGCCCGGTGCCGGTGGCCTCGCAGACGGCGGGCCTGCAGTACATCGATCCGCCCCGGCACAGCCTGCTGCGCAGGGTCGTCGCCCGCGCGTTCACCGGGCGGAGCATACGGAGGCTGCGCCCGCTCGCGGAGCGCCGGGCCGCCGAACTGCTCGACGGGATGGCGCGGGCCGGCGCACCGGCCGACCTCATGGAGCACCTGAACGGCCCCTTCCCCATCGCCGTGATCCGCGACTTCCTCGGAGTGGACGAGAAGGACTGGCACCACTGGGCCGAGACCGGCGAGGCCCTGCTGTCCGCGGGCGCCGCGTCCGAGGAGCGTGCCCGGCAGGCCGCGCAGGCGACCCGGGCCCGGATCGTCGAGCTGCTCCGGCGCCGCCGTGAGGAACCCCGCGAGGACCTCGCCGGAGTGCTGGCGCGGTCCGCGGCGGCGGGCGAGATCACCGACGACGAGGCGGTCTCCCTCGCCATCGCCGTCCAGGTCAGCGGCGGTCACGCGGTCCGCAACAACAGCGGTTCGATGATGTACGCGCTGCTCACCCACCCGGACCGGCTGGACCGGCTGCGCCGCGAACCGGAGCTGCTGCCCCGGGCCGTGGAGGAGCTGTTCCGCTACGTCCCGCACCGCAACGGCGTCGGCATCCCCCGGGTCGCCACCGAGGACGTCGAGGTCGGCGGCCGGCTGATCCGGGCCGGTGACGTGGTCTACAACGCGTACGTCGCCGCCAACCGCGACCCCGAGGTGTTCCCCGACCCCGACGTTCTGGACTTCGACCGCGAGAACCCCGCCCACCTGGCCTTCGGCCATGGCCCGCATCACTGTCTGGCCGCCGTCATGGCCCGGATGGAGGCCGAGGTCATGATCGGCTCCGTACTCGCCCGGTTCCCGGGCATCCGGCTGGCCGTGCCTGCCGAGGAGGTCGAGTTCCAGCGCCACGGGCTGATCCGGGGTCCGCGGACCCTGCCCGTGACGTGGTGACGGAACCTTCCGCTCGCATGCTGACGGAACCTTCCGCTCGCGTGCGGCGTCTGCGGAATCGAGAACGGCTTCCGGCGGGTCCGCACAGGTGGGGAACATGATTTTGCTACTGCTCGGCGTCCTGGCGCTCGTCGTCGGCGGCTGCGTCTGCGTGGTGTGGGCGGAACGGGGCGGCCCGCGCTGGGCACGCGTCGTGGCGAAGCTGACACTGGCCCTCGGTGAACTAGTCCGCAGCTCCAGCCGCAAGCGGGGCCGCAGCGGCTGGAACGGCAGCGCGAGCACGAACAGCGGAGACGACTAGTCCCACCCGCCCCCGGGGGTCCGGCCCGCCGGGTCGCTCCATTCGATCCGCGACATCAGCCCTGCCGCAAGACGCCGTTTCCCGCCCGCGGACGAGAGCCGATCTGCGGGTGCGTCGGATCGTTGCCACAAGGGACGGGCTCCCGCTGTCCGAGACATTGTCCCGACCCGACCCTCTGACTCCGCCCGCTGCCTGAACTCGCACCTCAGCGTGTCGGGCGGCGATGGCGGACCAGGGCTGCTGCGCGGACGGTGGCGGATGTGATCGTCGCCGAGATGGCTCGACAACTCGGCGAGGCGACCGGCAAGGCGGCGAACCACTACCGGCGCCAACGGGGCCATGATCACTCGCGCCGAAGCGGCTCCCGGCCACAGGCGCTACGCCGGCCGCTCTGCCCGGGGCGGCCCGCACATGGACAAGAAGTTGTCGATCCAGAATGCAGGCATGGACTTAACACCCCCTGCAACCAGCTGCTGTGTCGTGGCACTCGCGTTCGGTGGGGGACTGGCAGGCATGGCACAGTTCGTGCCGCCCCTGGGAAGTGATCACGCTTCCCCAGCCGTTGCACACCTCGCAGTCGGCAGCCAAGGCGGCGTTGGCGTGGGGGTTGGGCTCGGGAGCGGTCATCGTTCCGTAGGTCATTGAGAGTCTCCTGGCGTCGGGGCTGTCCCGGTGATGCACCCCTTGGCTGCACAGTGCTCACTTTATTCCGTTTCATGTCCGTTTGCGCCCGTTCATGCAGATTTTATGACCGTTTTACCCTGGAGCGGCAGCCGGACCTCGCGCGCGGGTGGGGAATCGACCCCCTGGAGTGGTGCCGTGGCGGGGTGCCCGGCCGACGGTCGTGGCGACAGTCGTGGCGACCGACACCCCCAGGTCACTCATTTGGATCTGCGACACTGGTACAGCCATGCCTAAGCCCGGAGAACTCACTTTCGTCGCGCCGCGCGGAGCCAAGAAGCCGCCGCGGCATCTCGCCGACCTCACGCCCGCCGAGCGCAAGGACGCGGTGGCCGAGATCGGGGAGAAGCCGTTCCGTGCCAAGCAGCTCTCGCAGCACTACTTCGCGCGGTACGCGCACGAGCCGGAGCAGTGGACCGACATCCCCGCCGGTTCGCGTGCCAAGCTCCAGGAAGCGCTGTTCCCGGAGCTGATGACCGTCGTCCGGAATCTGTCCACCGACCAGGGGACCACGCGCAAGACGCTGTGGCGCCTGTTCGACGGGACGCTCGTCGAGTCCGTGCTGATGCGGTACCCGGACCGGGTCACCATGTGCATCAGCTCGCAGGCGGGGTGCGGGATGAACTGCCCGTTCTGCGCGACCGGGCAGGCGGGGCTGGACCGGAACCTGTCCACCGCCGAGATCGTCCACCAGATCGTCGACGGGATGCGGGCGCTGCGGGACGGAGAGGTGCCGGGCGGTCCGGCGCGGCTGTCCAACATCGTCTTCATGGGGATGGGCGAGCCGCTCGCCAACTACAAGCGGGTCGTCGGCGCCATCCGGGCGCTCACCGACCCCGCCCCGGACGGACTCGGGCTCTCGCAGCGCGGGATCACCGTGTCGACCGTGGGGCTGGTGCCGGCCATCCATCGGTTCGCCGACGAGGGCTTCAAGTGCCGGCTGGCGATCTCCCTGCACGCCCCCGACGACGAGCTGCGCGACACCCTCGTCCCCGTGAACACGCGGTGGAAGGTGCGCGAGGTGCTGGACGCCGGGTTCGAGTACGTGGAGAAGTCCGGACGGCGGCTGTCGATCGAGTACGCGCTCATCCGGGACATCAACGACCAGGCCTGGCGCGGTGACCGGCTCGGGCGGCTGCTCAAGGGCAAGCCCGTGCACGTCAACCTGATTCCGCTGAACCCGACTCCGGGATCGAAGTGGACCGCGTCGCGGCCGGAGGACGAGAAGGCCTTCGTCGAGGCCATCGCCGCGCACGGGGTGCCCGTCACCGTCCGGGACACCCGCGGTCAGGAGATCGACGGAGCCTGTGGTCAGCTCGCGGCCACCGAGCGGTAATCTGACGGCGTCCACATATCTTCATATTCCGACAGGGGAGCGCCACAGCGCTGAGAGTGCGGCGATCGGGCCGCAGACCCTCTGAACCTCGCCCAGGTCATTCTGGGTAGGAAGTTCGGTCATCACTCAAGCTGTCGTGCCCTGCCCGGGTCCCGGGCGGGGCCGCGTTCTTCCTGGCCAACCCCCAGGAGGACACACCAGTGCACCGCAAGACCTTCGCGGCCGTGACGGCCGGCCTCGGCCTCGTCGCGCTGTCCGCTCTGACAGGGTGCGGGTCCACCGACACCCAGGGCTCCGCGGACTCCAGGACCGTGACCCTCGTCAGCCACAGCTCGTGGTCCGTCTCCAAGACCGTCCTGAAGGACTTCGAGAAGCGGTCCGGGTACCAGGTCAGGGTCCTGGAGGACGGCGACGCCGGGCAGGCCGTCAACAAGGCCATCCTGACCAAGGACAACCCGCAGGGCGACGTCTTCTTCGGCGCCGACAACACCCTGCTCTCCCGCGCCCTGGACAACGGCCTGTTCCAGCCGTACCGGGCCAAGGGCTCCGACACGGTCCTGCCCGAGTTCCGCGTCGACGAGGACAAGCACCGTGTCACGCCGGTCGACACCGGCGACATCTGCGTCAACTACGACAAGGCCTGGTTCGGCGCGCACAAGCTGACCCCGCCGCAGACCTTCGCCGACCTCGCCGAGCCCCGGTACAAGAACCTCCTCGTCACCGAGAACGCGGCCACCTCCTCGCCCGGCCTCGGCTTCCTGCTCGGCAGCGCCGCGCAGTTCGGCGACGACCACTGGCAGGACTACTGGAAGAAGCTCAAGGCCAACGGCGTCAAGGTCGTCGACGGCTGGGACCAGGCCTACTACCAGGAGTTCTCCGGCTCCTCCCAGGGCAGGAAGGCGGGCGGCGACCGGCCGCTCGTGGTCTCGTACGCCTCCTCTCCGCCCGCCGAGGTGATCTACGCCAAGAGGCGGCCCGGCACCGCCCCCACCGGGGTGTCCGCCGGCACCTGCTTCCGGCAGACCGAGTACGCCGGACTGCTGAGCAACGCGAGGAACACCAAGGGCGGCAAGGCGTTCCTCGACTTCCTGCTCACCAAGGAGTTCCAGGAGGACATGCCGCTGAACATGTTCGTCTACCCGGTGGTCAAGGGCGCCGTGGTACCCGCCGACTTCACCCGGTACGGTCCGCGGGCCGAGGACCCCGAGATCATGGCCCCCGGCAAGATCGCCGCAAACCGCGACCAGTGGGTCAAGTCGTGGACGTCGCTCGTACTGAAGTGACCGGCACCCGGCGGGGAAACGCGGCGCGGCTCGGACTCATGGTCCTGCCCGTCGCGTTCTTCGCGCTGTTCTTCGCCTGGCCCGTGGCCGCGATCGTCACCCGCGGGCTGAAGACGGACGGCGCCTGGCGGTTCGGGCGGATCGCGGACGTCCTCGCCCAGCCGGACATCCGGCACGTGCTGTGGTTCACCACCTGGCAGGCGCTCGCCTCCACCGCGCTCACCCTGCTGCTCGCGCTGCCGGCCGCCCATGTCTTCGCCCGCCTCGACTTCCCGGGCAAACAGCTGCTGCGGGCCGTGGTCACGGTGCCGTTCGTGCTTCCCACCGTCGTGGCCGGCAGTGCCTTCCTCGCGCTGGTCGGGCACAACGGCCTGCTGGACGACGTGTGGGGGGTACGGCTGGACACCACGGTGTGGGCGATCCTGCTGGCCCATGTCTTCTTCAACTACGCGGTCGTCGTCCGGACCGTCGGCGGACTGTGGGCCCAGCTCGACCCCCGCCAGGAGGAGGCCGCCCGGATGCTCGGCGCCTCGCCTCTCCAGGCATGGCGGAAGGTCACCCTCCCGGCCCTCGGGCCCGCCGTGGCCGCCGCCGCCCTGATGGTGTTCCTGTTCACCTTCACCTCCTTCGGCGTCGTGCAGATCCTCGGCGGACCCACCTTCTCCACCCTCGAAGTGGAGATCTACCGGCAGACCTCCGAGATGCTCGACCTGTCCACGGCCGCCGTCCTCACCCTCGTCCAGTTCGCGGCCGTCGGCGCGATCCTCGTCGTGCACGCCCGGACGGTGCGGCGCCGGGAGACCGCCCTGCGGCTGGTCGACCCGAAGCTCACCGCCCGCCGCCCGCGCGGCGCCGGACAGTGGGCGCTGCTCGCGGGGGTGCTCGTCACCGTCGCGCTGCTCCTGGTCCTGCCGCTCGCCGTTCTCGTCCGCCGCTCGCTGGACGCGCCGGACTTCGGCTACTACCGGGCGCTGGCCGACGCGGACGGCGGTACGTTCCTGGTGGCGCCGCTGCACGCCGTGTGGACCTCGCTGGAGTACGCCGTCGCGGCCACCGCCATCGCCGTGCTGATCGGCGGGCTCGCCGCCGCCGCGCTGGCCCGCCGGGACGCGGGACGGCTGGTGCGGGGCTTCGACGCGCTGCTGATGCTGCCGCTCGGCGTCTCCGCCGTGACCGTGGGCTTCGGGTTCCTGATCGCGCTCGACAAGCCGCCGCTGGACCTGCGCCAGTCCTGGATCCTGGTACCCCTCGCCCAGGCGCTGGTCGGCGCCCCCTTCGTCGTACGGACCATGCTGCCCGTGCTGCGCGCGGTGGACGTACGCCTGCGGGAGGCCGCCGCCGTGCTCGGGGCCGCGCCCTGGCGGGTGTGGCGGGAGGTCGACCTGCCGCTGGTGCGGCGGGCGTTGCTGGTCGCGGCCGGGTTCGCGTTCGCCGTCTCGCTCGGCGAGTTCGGGGCGACCGTGTTCATCGCCCGGCCGGACAACCCGACGCTGCCGGTCGCCGTGGCCCGGCTGCTGAGCCGGCCCGGTGACCTCAACTACGGCCAGGCGATGGCCCTTTCGACCATTCTCATGGTGGTGTGCGCCGCCGCGCTGATCCTTCTGGAGCGGCTGCGCACGGACCGGACGGGGGAGTTCTGATGCTGCTGAGCCTGGAGGCCGCGACCGTGCGCTTCGGCGGGCGGGCCGTGCTCGACGCGATCGGCCTGGCGGTCGCCGAGCACGAGGTGGTGTGCGTGCTCGGGCCCAGCGGCAGCGGCAAGTCGACGCTGCTGCGGGCCGTCGCCGGCCTCCAGCGGCTGGACTCCGGGCGGGTGCTGCTCGACGGCCGGGACCAGTCGGGCGTCCCCGCGCACAAGCGGGGCGTCGGGCTGATGTTCCAGGACCATCAGCTGTTCCCGCAGCGGGACGTCGGCGCGAACGTGGCGTTCGGACCGCGTATGCGCGGCGTCGCCCGGGGCGAACGGGACGCCGAGGTCGGGAAGTTGCTGGAGCTGGTCGGTCTGCCCGGGGCCGCCCGGCGGGCCGTGGCCTCCCTGTCCGGCGGTGAGCAGCAGCGCGTGGCCCTCGCCCGCGCCCTCGCCCCCCGGCCCCGGCTGCTCATGCTGGACGAGCCGCTCGGCCAGCTCGACCGCTCGCTGCGGGAGCGGCTGGTGGTCGAACTGCGGGAGCTGTTCGGGCGGTTGGGTACGACCGTGCTCGCCGTCACCCACGACCAGGGCGAGGCGTTCGCGCTGGCCGACCGGGTGGTGGTGATGCGGGACGGACGGATCGCGCAGTCCGGGACGCCCATCGAGGTGTGGCAGCGGCCCGCCGACGCGTTCGTGGCGCGTTTCCTCGGCTTCGAGAACGTGGTGTCGGCGACCGTCGCCGGTACGGCCGCCGACAGTCCGTGGGGCAAGCTGCCGGTGCCGGACGGTTCCGCGCAGGGCAGCCGTACGGTTCTCGTCCGGCCCGCCGGGGTCCGGCTGGTGGCGCCCGACCAGGGCCTGCCCTGCACGGTGACCGCCCGCACCTTCAAGGGCACCCATGTGGCCGTCCGCCTCCAGCCGGCGGACGGCCCGCGGCTGGAGGCGGCCTGCGCGCTACGGGACGCGCCGGAGCCCGGCGCCTCGGTCGGCGTGGAGTTCGACGTGGCCGAAACCGTCGTGCTCGACTGATCGTCCGCCCGTGAGGCATGGCCGGGAGCCCGTGGGGTGAGACCAGCGGCCCGTAGGGTGAGGCCATGTCTTTACTCTCACATGACCGTTACTGCGATGAAATCACCCTTCAGGTGGACCGGTTGAGAGCCGTGGTGACCTCCGGCGCCGACCTGACCGCCACCGTGCCGACCTGCCCGGACTGGTCGCTGGAAGATCTCGTGCGGCACATGGGAGGTGCCCTGCGCTGGGTCGACGCCCTGGTGCGGACCCGGGCGCAGGAGAACATCCCGGCCGAGCGGGTCCCGCTGGCCGGCGGGCCGGAGGAGCGCGGTGACGCGGCGGCCCTCGGCAAGTGGCTCGCCGAGACGGGCGAGCTGGTCGTCGGCGCGCTGCGCGAGGCCGGCCCGGACGCCGAGGTGTGGGCCTGGGCCGGCGTGCTGAACGCGGGTTTCTGGGCCCGCCGCATGGCCTGCGAGATCACCGTGCACCGGGCCGACGCCACGCTCGCCGCCGGGCTGCCCTACGAGGTGGCGCCGGACATGGCGGCGGACGCGCTGGACGAGTGGCTCCAGCTGGTGGAGTGGGTGCAGCGCAACGCCGCCCACGAGGCGGCGAAGGACCTGCGCGGACCGGGACGCTCCCTGCACCTGCACGCCACCGACACCGGCCCGGCGCTGGACGCCGAGTGGCTGATCGAGCTGGGCGAGGACGGCGTGAGCTGGCGGCGGGGGCACGAGAAGGCGACGGTCGCCCTGCGCGGTCCGCTCACCTCGGTGCTGCTCGCCTTCTACCGCCGGCTGCCGCTGGACAGCCCCGGCCTGGAGGTGCTCGGCGAACGCGAGCTGCTGGAGTTCTGGCTGGAGCGGACCACGTTCGGCTGATCCGCTCGGTCCGGTACGCGACCGCGGCCCGTCCCCTGGGGATAGGGGGACGGGCCGCGGCGCGCCGTGCGGGTGAGGCGTCAGCCGTTGCGGCTCGCCCCGCGGCGGCGCATGCCGAACCAGACCGCGCCGCCGCCGACGACGACCAGGGCCGCCGCGAGGCCGGCGACCAGGCCGGTGTTGGAGCCGGCACCGGTCTCGGCGAGGTTGGAGTCACCGGCCGCGGGGGACGGCGCGTTGTCCGAGGTGCCCGCCGGGGCGGAGCTGGACTCGGAGGCCGACGGGGCCGGGGTCGCCGGCTGGGCGGGGGCGGACTTGGACGGGGACGGGGACGGGGTCGCGGACGGCGTGGTGCTGGCCGACGGCGTCGGGGTCTGGCTCTCGGTCTTGCAGGCGGTGGCCGGGGTCACCAGGTCGGGCTGTATGTCCGCGTCGACGGCCTTGTCGGCCTTGACGTGCACCCGGTAGGTGGCGTTCGGCTTCCAGTCCTCCGTGAAGGTGATCGAGGTGCCTTCCTTCGAGCCCTTGACCGGCTGCTCGCCGATCTTCGTCTCGATGCCGCCGGCGCCCTTGAGGAAGACGGTGACGGTGGCGTCCTTGGCGGAGGCGTCGGTGTCGGTGACGACGACGACGCCCTTGTCGCCGTCGCACTTGGCTTCGGCGGAGAAGTCCTTGATGTTGCACGCGAGAGCGGAGCCGGACAGGCCCAGCACCAGCGCCGTCGACCCGGAGGCGACACCCAGGAGGCGCACGGAACGGCGTACGCTACGGCGAGTCATGGACAACGTTTGTCCTTTACAGAGTGCAATTGCGGGGGGTGGCGGGGGATTTGGGGCGGCGAACCAGGCGAGGCCCCAGCACCCCCGGGAGGCTCACAGGTTTATAAGCGCTCCATAAGTAGTGTCAACGCATATGCCGTCAACGGCTGTTGACTTTGCCCGCTTATTAACCACCCAGACGTTTGATCGCCTCCGGCGCCTGCTCGATCCGGTCAACGAGGGCGATACGGGACTCCATCGACCGTCCTCGCGCCAGCGACTCCAGCAGCGGCCAGGCAGGCAGCTCCCGCGTCCAGTGCGCGCTGTCCACGAGCACCATCGGAGTCGGCTCGCCCCGCGACTCGTAGTAGTTGGGCGTCGCGTTGTCGAAGATCTCCTGTACGGTCCCGGCGGCGCCCGGCAGGAACACCACCCCCGCGGTGGAGCGGGCCAGCAGGCCGTCCTCGCGGGTGGCGTTGGCGAAGTACTTGGCGATGTGCGCGGCGAAGGCGTTCGGCGGTTCGTGGCCGTAGAACCAGGTGGGGATGCCCACCGACCGCCCGCCGCCGGGCCAGCGGTCGCGCACCTCGAACGCGGCGCGCGCCCAGTCGGTGACCGACGGCCTGAACGAGGGGGCCTTGGCCAGCAGCCGGAGCGCGTCGTCCAGCATGTCCGCGGCGAACGGTGCCGCGTACGCGCCGAGGTTGGCCGCCTCCATGGCGCCCGGTCCGCCGCCGGTGGCCACGATGAACCCGGCGCGGGTCAGTTCGCGGCCGAGCCGGGCCGCGCCGGCGTAGGCGTCGGTCCCGCGGGCCATCGCGTGGCCGCCCATGACCCCCACCACCCGGGCGCCGGCGAGGAGTTCGTCCAGGGCGTCGGAGACGGCGTCGTCGTGGATCGCGCGGAGCATCGAGGCGAAGACGTCACCGTCGGCCTTCGTCCCCTGGAACCAGGCGTAGGCCCGCGCGTCCGGCGTCGCCTCGTACCCGTCGTGCAGGGACGCGAACAATTCGCCGGGCGTGTAGACGAAACCGCGGTACGGGTCGAACGGGAGCCCCGGGACCGGCGGGAACACCAGCGCTCCGGCCGACCGGACATGTGCGGCGGCCTCGGCGTCCATCGGGCAGCCGAGGAAGACGGCGCCGGTGGCGTCGAGGCGGAGCAGGACATCGGTACGGTCCGTCAGATCGACGGCCTGGACGCGGAATCGGGCGAGCGTGCCGTGCTCGGCGACCACCTCGTCGAACTCGGCGAGGGACTCTATCTCGCGGTCGTGGGCGGCGCGGAGCGGCTGGGCGGGTGTCGGATGCACCCGCCCATGCTGGCACGGACGTTCGGGCTCCCGGGGGTCAGCCCTGCACGGCCGCCGGGTCCATCCACATGATCTCCCAGGTGTGGCCGTCGAGGTCGTCGAAGGCACGGCCGTACATGAAGCCGTGGTCCTGGGTCCGGCCGCTCGCCGTGCCGCCGGCCGCGATCGCCTTGTCGACCAGCTCGTCCACCTTCTCCCGGCTCTCGGCGCTCAGACAGACCAGCACCTCGCTGGTGGTCGTCGCGTCGGCGATCTCCTTCTTGGTGAACGTCGCGTAGAACGGCTTGGTCAGCAGCATCGCGACGATGGTGTCGCTGATCACCACGGAGGCCGCGTTCTCGTCACTGAACTGGGGGTTGAGCGTGTAACCGAGTTCCGTGAAGAACTTCTTCGAGGCGTCGAGGTCGTTCACGGGCAGGTTCACGAAGATCATCTGCTGGTACATGCGGGCCTCTCCCGTAGGGGTCGTGCGCGGTGCGTCGCGTTCGATGGACAGACCGGCGGTCCGCCCCGGACTCATCGGTGCCCGGTGACTTTTTTCGCGACCGGTCGGTCAGCCGGCCTGAGGCAGTGCCGACAGCGCGGCGACCGCCACGGTCAGCGGGCCGAACAGGACCAGCAGCGCGACCGCGCGCAGGGCGGCGGCGCCGCGCAGCAGGGTGGCGGTCGCGCCGAGGCGGAGCAGCGCGGCGGTGGTGTCGGCGCGGCACTGGCGGGCCTCCACCGCCACGGTGAGCAGGGTGGCCACCGTGCAGCCGGCGACCACGAGCGCGGCGAGGGCGGACAGCGGGCCGAAGGTGCGGGAGGAGCCGTCGTCCAGAGCGGTCAGGGCGTAACCGGTGGACGCCACCGCGCAGACCACCCCCAGGGGGCGGCCGATGCGGGCGGCCTCCGTCATCAGGACCCGTCCGGACAGCAGCCGCAGCGCACCCGGACGGCTGGTCTGCAGGAGCCGGCCGCACAGATGGGTGAGGCCGGGGGCGGCCAGGACGAGCCCGGTGCCGGTGAGCAGCCAGCCGAGGAGCACGGCGGGAGCGGGGACGGGGACGGGGCGGCCGGCGTAGGCCTGGACGGCGAGGCCGGCGGTGACGAGCGCGATGCCCCAGGGGAGCCCGGCGGGGGCGGTGCCGGGGCGGGTGCCGGCCGGGGCGGCGTCCGGGGCGGGGGAGTCGGCGGCGGTCGTACCGTCCGGTGCCGGCGAGGTGCCGTCCCGCTCCGGTACGGCGGCCGCCCCGGGGACACGACCGCCCGCGGCCGGGGGATCGCCGGCAGCGGGCAGCGCGCCCTCGGCGGCCGGGGAGCCGGCCTGCCCGACGGCGGCGGTGTTCCGCCCGGTCCGGCCGCCGGACCGCGCGCCGAAGCGGCCGTACGCCCCGAACGACTCCCTCGCGGACGCGCCGCCGGTCGCCCCGAAGCGGCCGAACCTGCGCGGCTCCCGGCGGAGGGGGCGGGGGTCCTTCGGACGGAGGGCCACGGCCACCGTGGTCGTCGCCGTCGCCGGCAGCACGGCCAGCAGGGTGAGGACCGCCGGGGCCGGGAGGGGCAGGCCGGCCGCCAGGAAGTCCGCCGCCGCGCCGTCGAACGGCAGGCCCGACAGGTCGCCGCGCAGATGCAGGAAGACCAGCAGGGCCAGCATCGAGCCCAGGGTGCAGGACAGCGCCGTCGTCAGGGCGGAGACGGCCATGAGGCGGGCGGGGCCCAGGCCCACGGCGGACATGCCGGTGCGCGGCCGGGTGGCGGGGTCGGTACGGGCGACCGCGAGCGCGAGGTACACCGTGGCGGCGAGCGGCCCCGCGCACCAGGAGAGCCGCAGCGCGGCGCTCCCCGCGGCCTGCGGGTGCTTCAGGGCGTAGCCGAGGCAGGACAGGAGCAGGAAGCCGGTGCCCGCCGCGGCCGCGGCCACCAGCAGGCGGCGCAGCTGGACGGCGGGCCGGGCGGCGCGGGTCAGACGGAGAGCGAGCACGCGGCCCGGCCTTCCGTGTCGGGGGTGTCCGGCAGCTGCACGGTGTGCACGCGCCGCCCGTCCAGCAGGGCCACCGTGCGGTCGGCGAGGGCGGCGGTGTCGGGGTCGTGCGTGGCGAGGACGACCGTGATGCCGTGGGAGCGCGCGGCCGAGGTCAGCGTGCGCAGCACATGGGTGCGGTCGGCGCGGTGCAGGGGGGCGGTGGGTTCGTCGGCGAAGAGGACCGTGGGACCGGGGGCGAGCGCGCGGGCGATGGCGACGCGCTGGCGCTCGGCGTGCCGCAGCGCGCGCGGACGGCTGCGGGCCTTGTCGCCGATGTCCAGGCGCTCCAGCCACTCCAGGGCGGCCGCCTTGGACCGGCGGCGGCCGGCGCCGCGCAGCATCAGCGGGAGCGCGGCGTTCTCCCAGACGTTCAGCTCGGGGACCAGGACCGGCTCCGGGTCGATCCAGCCGAAGCGGTCCCGGCGCAGCCGCTCGCGGGCCATCGGGCCGAGGGTGTGCACGGGGGCGCTGTTGAACCACACCTCGCCGCTGCGCACCGGCACCAGACCGGACAGGCAGCGCAGCAGGGTCGTCTTGCCGCTGCCGCGCGGACCGCTGACGGCGAGGATCTCGCCCTCCCGTACGCCGAGCGAGATCCCGGTGAGTCCGGGGGAGCCGTCGCGGTGCGTGAAGTGCAGGGAGCGTGCCCAGAGCACGTCGTTGTCCGGCGGGGCCTCCATGGGCGTACACCTCGGTTCTGATCCGTTTTCCCGTGCCTGTTCCCTCGTGCGGGGGAACGAAGGCTGGGGCGATCGGTCACTGGCACGCTAGGCAGGTCCCGGACGGGAGCCCGGACAGCACACGGCCCCGGGCCGCCGTTCTCACTCGAACGGGCGGCACCGGGGCCGGGGTCGATCATCCGGTCGGATGATCAGAGCTTGGTCCACGCCTCCGTGAGGGTGGCCCGCAGGATCTGCTCGATCTCGTCGAAGGTCTCCTGGTTGGAGATCAGCGGCGGGGCGAGCTGGATCACCGGGTCGCCGCGGTCGTCGGCACGGCAGTACAGGCCGTTGTCGAAGAGGGCCTTGGAGAGGAAGCCGTACAGGACGCGCTCGGTCTCCTCGTCGTTGAAGGACTCCTTGGTGTGCTTGTCCTTCACCAGCTCGATGCCGTAGAAGAAGCCGTTGCCGCGGACGTCGCCGACGATCGGCAGGTCGTGCAGCTTCTGGAGGGTCTGGAGGAAGGCGCCCTCGTTGTCGAGCACGTGCTGGTTGAGGTTCTCGCGCTCGAACAGGTCGAGGTTGGCGAGACCCACCGCGGCGGACACGGGGTGGCCACCGAAGGTGTAGCCGTGCAGGAAGGTGTTGTCGCCCTTGTAGAACGGCTCGGCGAGCCGGTCCGAGACGATGCACGCGCCGATCGGGGAGTAGCCCGAGGTCATGCCCTTGGCGCAGGTGATCATGTCCGGGACGTAGCCGAACTTGTCGCAGGCGAACATCGTGCCGAGGCGGCCGAAGGCGCAGATGACCTCGTCCGACACGAGCAGCACGTCGTACTGGTCGCAGATCTCGCGGACGCGCTGGAAGTAGCCGGGCGGGGGCGGGAAGCAGCCGCCGGCGTTCTGCACGGGCTCCAGGAAGACGGCGGCGACGGTGTCCGGGCCCTCGAAGAGGATCTGCTGCTCGATCTGGTCGGCGGCCCAGCGGCCGAAGGCCTCGGGGTCGTCACCGAAGATCGGGGCGCGGTAGATGTTGGTGTTCGGCACCTTGTGCGCGCCCGGCACCAGCGGCTCGAAGGGGGCCTTCAGACCCGGCAGGCCGGTGATGGACAGGGCGCCCTGCGGGGTGCCGTGGTAGGCGACCGCACGCGAGATGACCTTGTACTTGGTCGGCTTGCCCTGGAGCTTGAAGTACTGCTTGGCCAGCTTCCAGGCGGTCTCCACGGCCTCGCCGCCGCCGGTGGTGAAGAAGACCTTGTTCAGGTCGCCCGGGGCGTGGTCGGCCAGGCGCTCGGCCAGCTCGACGGCCTTGGGGTGGGCGTAGGACCACACCGGGAAGAAGGCCAGCTCCTGGGCCTGCTTGAAGGCGGTCTCGGCGAGTTCCGTGCGGCCGTGACCGGCCTGGACCACGAACAGACCCGCGAGACCGTCGAGGTAGCGCTTGCCCTTGTCGTCGTAGATGTAGGTGCCCTCGCCCCGCACGATGGTCGGGACGGGGGAGTTCTCGTACGAGGACATGCGGGTGAAGTGCATCCACAGGTGGTCGTACGCGGTCTTGCTGAGGTCCTTTGAACTCACGGTTATCGGGTTCCCCACATGTAGGTCTGCTTCTTCAGCTTCAGGTAGACGAAGCTTTCGGTGGAGCGCACGCCGGGCAGCGCCCGGATGCGTTTGTTGATGACGTCCAGCAGGTGGTCGTCGTCCTCGCAGACGATCTCGGCGAGGATGTCGAACGAGCCCGCGGCCATCACCACGTACTCGACCTCCGACATGCCGGTCAGCGCGTCCGCGATCGACTCGACATCGCCCTCGACGTTGATCCCGACCATCGCCTGCCGGCGGAAGCCCACGGTGAGCGGGTCCGTGACGGCGACGATCTGCATCACGCCCTGGTCCAGCAGCTTCTGGACGCGCTGGCGCACGGCCGCCTCGGACAGGCCCACGGCCTTGCCGATCGCGGCGTACGGCCGCCGGCCGTCCTCCTGGAGCTGCTGGATGATGGCGAGGGAGACGGAGTCCAGCTGGGGACTGCCGCCGTTCCTGGACTCGCGGGACGAGTCCCTCTGGTCTGCGCTTCGACTGGCCACGACCTCACTCTGCACGACGTCTCAACAGTTTCGCAAGGCCCGATCGATGAAATCCGTTGTTTGAGATGCCGGAGTGTGCGGATTTCGCAGAAGCGGTACCGGTGGGGGTGTTGAAAACGTGGGTGCGGCGATTAGGGTGGGGTGTCTCAGCGATTGGACAGCCTCAGCAGGCTGGACAGGCTGGGAGCTCGAACCCTCGAACCAGATCAGGAGGCCGGCAGTGAGCACCGAGCTGCGTCGTCTGCGCAACTACATCGACGGTGAGTTCCGGGACGCCGCCGACGGACGGACCACCGAGGTGGTCAACCCCGCGACGGGCGAGGCGTACGCCACCGCTCCGCTGTCCGGACAGGCGGACGTGGACGCCGCCATGGAGGCCGCCGCCCGCGCCTTCCCGGCCTGGCGCGACACGACCCCCGCCGAGCGGCAGAAGGCCCTCCTGAAGATCGCGGACGCGTTCGAGGAGCGTGCCGAGGACCTGATCGCGGCCGAGGTGGAGAACACGGGCAAGCCCACCGGGCTCACCCGCTCCGAGGAGATCCCGCCGATGGTCGACCAGATCCGCTTCTTCGCGGGTGCGGCCCGGATGCTGGAAGGCCGCTCGGCCGGCGAGTACATGGACGGGATGACCTCGATCATCCGCCGTGAGCCGGTCGGCGTCTGCGCGCAGGTCGCCCCGTGGAACTACCCGATGATGATGGCCGTGTGGAAGTTCGCCCCGGCCATCGCGGCGGGCAACACGGTCGTCCTGAAGCCGTCGGACACCACCCCGGCCTCCACCGTCCTGATCGCCGACATCATCGGCTCGGTCCTCCCCAAGGGCGTCTTCAACGTCATCTGCGGCGACCGTGACACCGGCCGCATGATGGTCGAGCACAAGACCCCGGCGATGGCCTCCATCACCGGCTCCGTACGCGCCGGCATGTCCGTCGCCGAGTCCGCCTCCAAGGACCTCAAGCGGGTCCACCTGGAGCTGGGCGGCAAGGCCCCGGTCGTCGTCTTCGAGGACACCGACATCGCCAAGGCCGTCGAGGACATCTCCGTGGCGGGCTTCTTCAACGCCGGCCAGGACTGTACGGCCGCGACCCGCGTCCTCGTCCAGGAGTCCATCCACGACGAGTTCGTGGCCGCGCTCGCGAAGGCCGCCGCCGAGACCAAGACCGGTCAGCCCGACGACGAGGACGTCCTCTTCGGCCCGCTGAACAACCCCAACCAGCTCAAGCAGGTCGCCGGCTTCATCGACCGCCTCCCCGCCCACGCCAAGGTCGAGGCGGGCGGCCAGCAGGTCGGCGACAAGGGCTACTTCTACGCCCCGACCGTCGTCTCCGGCCTGAAGCAGGACGACGAGATCGTCCAGAACGAGGTCTTCGGCCCGGTCATCACCGTCCAGTCCTTCACGGACGAGGAGCAGGCCGTCGAGTGGGCCAACGGCGTCGAGTACGCCCTCGCCTCCTCGGTGTGGACCAAGGACCACGGCCGCGCGATGCGGATGTCCAAGCGGCTCGACTTCGGCTGCGTGTGGATCAACACCCACATCCCGCTGGTCGCCGAGATGCCGCACGGCGGCTTCAAGAAGTCCGGCTACGGCAAGGACCTGTCGGGGTACGGCTTCGAGGACTACACGCGGATCAAGCACGTGATGACGTCCCTGGACGGCTGATCGCCGGGGAATCACGTGGCGGCGGCCCGGACAGGACACCTCCCTGTCCGGGCCGCCGCCGTCCGCGGGCGCCCCGGCGCCCACCGTGATCCACAAGGCGGTGCCCGGCGTTCGCGGTGATCCACAAGGCGGTGCCCGGCGTTCGCGATGATCGGCAAGGCGGTCCCCGGCGTTCACCGTGATCGACAGGGCAGTTCGCCGTGATCGACAAGGTGTCGGGCAGGCCCCGCCTCGCTCGACGCAGCGTCGATTGCTCCGTCGCGCGACGGGGCGGCACACTTTTCGCGTGCCCCAGACATCTTCCCGTACGACCGAGCTGTCCCGCCGTTCCCTCCTGCGTGCCCTCGGCGGCACCGCCGCGCTCGGCGCCCTGGCCGGCTGCGGGGTGCCCGCCGCCTACGTCCGGCCCGGCGACCGGGCCGTGGCCGACGAGTCCGCGGCCGACAAGAAGCTGACCTGGGCGAACTGGCCGCTCTACATCGACACCGATGACGACGACCCCAACAAGCGGCCCACGCTGGAGGGGTTCGAGAAGCGCACCGGGATCTCCGTCGACTACGTGGAGGAGATCAACGACAACGACGAGTTCTTCGGCAAGGTCAGCCCCGCGCTGATGAACCACCAGTCCACCGGCCGCGATCTCATCGTCATGAGCGACTGGATGTGCGCCCGCTACGTCCGGCTGGGCTGGGTCCAGAAGATGGACCGCGCCCGGCAGCCGAACGTGGCGAAGTACCTCGACCCGCTGCTGCGCACGCCCGCCTTCGACAAGGGGCGCCTGTTCACCGTGCCGTGGCAGTCCGGCATCACCGGCATCGCCTACAACCGCCGCAAGCTCGGCCGCGACATCCGGCACGTGAAGGATCTCTGGGCGAGCGACCTCAAGGGCCGCGTGACCCTGCTGTCCGGCCTGGACGAGTCGTTCGCGCTGCTGATGCAGGGCAACGGCGTGGACATCACCCGCTGGACCGCGGACGACTTCCACCGGGTCTGCGACCAGGTGGAGCGGGAGGTCCACCGCGGCCAGATCCGCCGCTTCACCGGCAACGACTACACCAAGGACCTGGTCAGCGGGGACGTGCTCGCCTGCCAGGCGTACTCCGGCGACGTCATCCAGCTCCAGGCGGACAACCCCGACATCCGCTTCGTCGTCCCGGAGGAGGGCGCCGAGCTGTGGTCGGACTCCCTCATGATCCCCGACCGGGCCCGCCACAAGGCCAACGCGGAGCGTCTGGTCGACTACTACTACGACCCCGGGGTCGCCGCGAAGCTCGCCGCCTGGGTCAACTACGTCTGCCCGGTCCCGGCCGCCCGCGAGATCCTCGCGGACGACAAGGACAAGGACACCGCGGCCCTCGCCGACAACCCCCTGATCTTCCCGAACGCGACCATGCGCAAGCGCCTGGCCATCGCCCGGGACATCACCTCCGCGGAACGGACGGAGTTCGCGCGGCGGTGGAACAGGATCGTGGGGCTGTAGCGGAGCAACTCACTTGTACGCGTAGAAGCCCCGGCCCGTCTTGCGCCCCAGCAGACCGCCCTCGACCATGCGGGACAGCAGGGGCGGAGCCGCGTACAGCGGTTCCTTGAACTCCGCGTACAGGGCGTCCGCCACCGCCGCCACCACGTCGAGGCCCACCATGTCGGTCAGGCGCAGCGGGCCCATGGGATGGGAGCAGCCGAGGACCATGCCCTGGTCGATGTCCTCGGCCGTGGCGAAGCCCGTCTCCAGCATGCGCACGGCGGCGAGCAGGTACGGCACCAGCAGCGCGTTGACCACGAACCCGGCCCGGTCCTTGGCGCGGATCGGCTGCTTGCCCAGCGTCCCCGCGACCCAGGCCTCGGCCCGGTCCAGGGTCTCCTCGGAGGTGTGCAGCGAGCCGACCAGCTCCACCAGGGCCATGGCCGGCACCGGGTTGAAGAAGTGGGTGCCGATCACCTGGGCCGGGCGGCCGGTGGCGCCGGCCAGCTTCATGACGGGGATCGAGGAGGTGTTGGAGGCCAGGATCGCCTCCGGGTCCTCGACCACCTTGTCCAGGGTCGCGAAGAGGTCCAGTTTGAGCGACTCCTCCTCGCGGACCGCCTCCACCACCAGCTGGCGGTCGGCCAGCTCGCCCAGGTCCATGGTGAAGCGGAGGCGGGCCATGGCCGCGTCGCGGTCGGCCGACGTGAGCCGGCCCTTGGCGACGGCACGGTCGAGCGAGGCCAGGACGCGGTCGCGTCCGCTGGTCAGCGAGGACTCGCGGGAGACCGCGACCAGTACGTCCATGCCGGCCAGGGCGCTCACTTCGGCGATCCCGGCGCCCATGGCGCCCGAGCCGACCACTCCGACACGGCGGATGGGGTTCATCGGTTCTGTGCTTCCCTCTGTGTTGCGCTGATCGCGTGTTCGTTCAGGCGGGTCGAGTGGTTCAGGCGGCCTGTTCGCCCTGTGCGCCCTGCTCCGGGCCGATGACGACCAGGATCTGGTCCGCGGAGACGATCTCGGACAGGGCGCAGCGGATCTCCTCCACCACACCGGTGGCCGGGGCGAGTATCCGGTTCTCCATCTTCATCGCCTCGACGATCGCCACGGTGTCGCCCTGCTGCACCAAGTCGCCTACGGCGACGGAGAGTTGGACCACCGTGCCGGGCATCGGGGAGGTGACCGCGTCGCCGCCGGCCGCGCCGTCGTCCTCGCCGGAGACGGCCAGCGTCAGGGTGACACGGCGGCCGTCCACGACCAGTTCGCAGCCGTCGGCCCGGCGCAGACCCGACCACCGCGCCTCGCCCGCCGTGCCCCGCACCAGCGACCCGTCCGGCGCGCCGGTGACTGCGTACCGCTCACCGGCCACGGCCACCGTGAGCGTGCCGGCCCGCCGGGCGAGCAGCGCCGCCTCCAGTGGACGGCTGCCCACGCGGCAGGCGACACGGCCCAACGGCGCCTCGGGGTCGAGCAGCCGCCGGTCCAGGGCGCCCAGGGAGCCGCTCCACGGCGACTCGGCCCCGCCGCCCGCGGCCAGTGTCATCGCCGCGGCACAGGCCACCGCCACCGGTTCCGGGTCCGGACGGTGCTCGGCGGCGCGGGCGGTGAACTCGTCCACCAGATGGGTGTCGATCAGCCCGGCGCGCACCCGGGTGTCGCCCAGCAGGTCGGCCAGGAACCCGAGGTTGGTGGTGAGGCCGAGGACGGCGGTGTCGCGGACGGCGTCCCGCAGCAGTGCGAGGGCGGCCGGCCGGGCCGGGCCGTGCGCGATGATCTTGGCGATCATCGGGTCGTAGAAGACCGGGACGTCCCCCGTGGTGTCGAAGGCCGCGTCCACCCGCAGCCCGGCCGGCCACCGGGCGTCCAGCACCCGGCCGGGGGCCGGGCGGAAGTCCGCGTCGGGGTCCTCGGCGTAGACCCGGACCTCGATCGCGTGCCCGGAGGTGGTGATCTCGTCCTGCGACAGCGGGAGTTCCTCGCCCGCGGCGACGCGGAGCTGCCACTCGACCAGGTCCAGGCCGGTGATGGCCTCGGTGACCGGGTGCTCCACCTGGAGACGGGTGTTGACCTCCAGGAAGAAGAACTCCCCGGTGCCGTCCAGGATGAACTCGAACGTGCCCGCGTTGACGTAGCCGATGGCCCGCGCGCCGCGTACGGCCGCCGACAGCAGTGCCTCGCGGACGTCGGCCGGCAGGTTGACGGCCGGTGCCTCCTCCACGATCTTCTGGTGCCGGCGCTGGAGCGAGCACTCCCGCTCGAACAGGTGCAGCACCTGGCCGTGGGTGTCGCCGAAGACCTGGACCTCGATGTGCCGGGGGCGGCGCAGATACCGTTCGACCAGCAGCCGGCCGTCGCCGAAGTTCGCGCGGGCCAGCCGGACCGCGGCCTCGACGGCGGGGGCGAGGTCCTCCTCGCGCTCGATGACCCGCATGCCCTTGCCGCCGCCTCCGGCGACCGGCTTGAGGATGACCGGGTAGCCGACGCGGGCCGCGTGCGCCCGGATCTCGTCCGCCGACTCGGTGGCGTCCGCCGAGCCCGGCAGCACCGGCACGCCCGCCTCGGCCATCAGCCGCTTCGCGGTGGCCTTGTCACCCATGGCCGCGATGGTGCCGGCGCCGGGCCCGACGAAGACCAGGCCCGCCTCGGCCACCGCCGCGGCGAACCGCGGGTTCTCCGAGAGGAACCCGTACCCCGGGTGGACGGCGTCGCAGCCGGTGCGCAGGGCCGCGTCGACCAGGGCGTCGATGCGCAGATAGCTGTCGGCCGCGGGGGAGGGGCCGAGCAGGACCTGCTCGAAGGCGCCCTCCAGATGGGCGGCGGCGCCGTCGGCCTCGGAGTGCACGGCGACGTACTCGATGCCGAGGCGGCGGCAGGTGCGGGCGATACGGCGGGCGATCTCACCCCGGTTGGCGATCAGAAGACGTTTCACCATGACGGGTCATCACATCCTGAACACGCCGAAGCGCGTCTCTCGTTGCGGTGCTGCCGCGGCCAGGGCGAGGCTCAGCGTCAGCCATTCACGGGTGTCGACGGGGTCGACCAGCGCGTCCACCCACAGCCGGGCGGCCACGTAGAGGGGCTGGCCCTCGCGGTCGTAGTTGTCCCGGATGGGCTTCTTGAAAGCCTCTTCCTCCTCCGGGGTCATCTCGCTGCCCTGCTTGGCCAGCTGTTCGTTCTTGATCAGTGCCATGACGGTCGCGGCCTGCTCGCCGCCGACCACGGACGTCTTGGCGTTGGGCCACATGGCCATCAGCTGCGGGCCGATCGAACGCCCGCACATGGCGAGGTTGCCCGCGCCGTAGCTGCCGCCGATGAGCACGGAGAACTTCGGGACGGCGGCGCAGGACGCGGCGTTCACCATCTTCGCGCCGTGCTTGGCGATACCGCCCGCCTCGTACTCGGCGCCGACCATGAACCCGTTGATGTTGTGCAGGAAGAGCAGCGGGATACCGCGCTGCGAGCACAGCTCGATGAAGTTGGCGGCCTTCTGGGCGCTCTCGGAGAACAGCACGCCGTCGTTGATCAGCACGCCCACCGGATAGCCGCCGATCCGGCCGGTGCCGCACACGATCGTCGGCCCGAACCGGGCGCGGTACTCGGTGAACTCGCTGCCGTCCAGCAGCCGGGCGAGGATCTCCCGGGCCGGGATCGGCTCGCGCGGGTTGGCGCTGATGATGCCCGGCAGCTCGGCCGGGTCGTACAGGGGCGGCACCGGCTTCTCGGGCGGCGCGGCCGGGACGTCCCTGCCGTGCCGGGCGGCGATCTCCCGGACCAGGGTGAGCGCGTGCTCGTCGTCCAGGGCGAGGTGGTCGGCGACGCCGCTGGTGGTGGTGTGCAGATCGGCGCCGCCGAGGGTCTCGGTGTCGACGATGACGCCGGTCGCCGCCCGCACCAGCTGGGGGCCGCCCAGGAAGATCGACCCGTTGCCCCGCACGATCACCGTCTCGTCGCACATCGCCGGGATGTACGCACCGCCCGCGGTGCACGAGCCCATCACGGCCGCGATCTGCGGCAGGCCCATCGCGGACATCTCCGCGATGTTGCGGAAGATCCGGCCGAAGTGGTTCTCGTCGGGGAAGATGTCCTCCTGCATCGGCAGGAACACGCCCCCGGAGTCGACCAGGTAGACGCAGGGCAGCCCGTTCTCCCGGGCGACCTGCTGGGCCCGCAGGTGCTTGCGGACGGTCAGCGGGTAGTACGTCCCGCCCTTCACGGTCGCGTCGTTGGCGAACACCACCGTGGGCCGGCCCTCCACCATGCCGACGCCGGTGATGATGCCCGCGGACGGCACCGCCTGCTCGTACACCTCGTGCGCGGCGAGCTGCCCGATCTCCAGGAACGGGGTGCCCGGGTCGAGCAGCCGGCTCACCCGCTCGCGGGCGGTGAGCTTGCCGCGCGCGGCGTGCTTGGCCCGCGCCGCGGCGCCGCCGCCGGCCGTGGCCGCCGTGCGGGCCGCCGCGATCTGCTCGCGCAGGCCGTCGTAGGCCGCGCTGTTGCGGCGGAACACCTCGCTGGAGGGGCTGATGTGGGAACGCAGAACCGCCATGTCACTTCCCTTCCGTGGCGACGGCCGTGGGTGCCGCCGCGGAGACGGCGATCCGGGTCATGAGCCAGGCCGCGGCGCCCAGCGCGGCGGCGACCGTGGCCCAGGCGAGGTCGGCGTGCAGCAGCGCGGCGCTGGACGCGGCCACGCCCGCCATCGACTGCTGGAGGAAGCCGCACAGCGAGACGGCGTAGGCGCCGTGCCCCTGCTGGCTGCTGACGGCGGTGGCCATGCTGTTCGGGAACAGCACGGACTGGCCGAACGTGGTCACGCAGTACAGCGCGACGAAGGCCACCAGGGCGCCGCCGTCCGGCAGTCCGGGCACCGACCACAGGACGATCATCAGCACGCCGGCCGCGGTCATCACGACCGATCCGGCGGCCATCAGCCGGCCCGAACCCGCCCTGGCCACCAGCCGGTTGACGGTCATCGCGCCGCCGAAGTAGGCGGCGCCCAGCAGCAGCCCGAGGCTGCCGTACTGGTCGGTGGCGAGGTCGAAGTGCTGCTGGAAGACGAACGGGCTGACCTCCTGGAGCACCACGATCGTGGCGAACCCGGCGCCGCCGGCCAGGGCCGGCAGCAGGAACGCGGGCTGCCGGCTGATGGCGAGGCAGATCCGCAGCACCTCGGACGGCCGCTGCACGGCCCGGCTCGACTCGAACGGCACGGTGAAGGTGAGCAGCGCGGCGACCGCGCCGACCGTGGCGAGGACCGCGAAGCCGGTCTCCCAGTGCGAGTAGCGGCCGATCAGACCGCCGAGGAACTGGCCGCCGCCCATCGCCGTGATGAACGCGATCGACAGTACCGACAGGCGCTTGGCCAGCTCGTCGCCGTGCCAGCGGTCCCGCACCAGGATGCGCGCGATGATCGCCGCGCCTCCCGCGCCGATGCCTTGCAGCGCCCGCAGCGCCAGCAGCGCCTCGGGGGACCGGATCAGGGCGATCGCCGCGCTGGTGACCACGAACAGCGCCAGGGAGGCGAGCAGGGGGCCGCGGCGTCCGTAGCGGTCCGCGGCCACTCCCCAGAGCACCACCGGAGCCGCGGCACCGACCACGAACGCCGAAATGGAAAGCGCCGCGTAACTGCGGGACATTCCGAAATCATGCGCCACGATCGGCAGCGAGGGCAGATAGATGGTGGTCGCCATCTGGGCCATGAAGACCAGCAGACAGGAGAGCGCCATGATGCGCCGGTTCACCTGATTCCGGGCGGCGTTTTCCCCGGACTTCCGTCCTGTTCCGGAAGAATCCCCGGTTTCTTCCCCGGTTTCGTCCTCGGTCGCGGAAACATCAGTCATTCTGGCTCCGCAGATCATTGACCAGACGACCGAAGTGGTCGATGTCCGTCTTCGTCATGTCGGCGCGCAGCATGATGCGCAGTCCGGCCTTTCCGCGGGCGATGACCGGGAAGAACAGCGCGGAGGTGTAGTACCCCTCGGAAAGGAGGGTGCGGCCGATGCGGACCGTCTTCTCCTCCGAGCCGATGTCGATGAACCGGATGGGCAGGCCGTCGCCGCTCTGGGCGGTGGGCACCAGCGCGTCGAACCGGTCGATGTTCTCCTGGAGCCGCCGCTGGAGCTCCTTCAGCTCCGGCGCACGGTGCAGCTCGGCGGAGGCGATGATCGCCCCGAGACCGGCCGTGTTGATCCGCTGCGACCAGGTCAGCGGGCCGCCGTAGCGCAGGGCGAGGTCGCGGCGGTGCCGGGAGCCCTGCGGTCCCAGGAAGATCGCGCCGCCGGACGCCCCGAAGCCCTTGTTCAGCGAGGTGATGATCAGCGTACGGTCGTTGATCTCGCCCATGGTGTCGAGGACGAGCCCGCGCCCCTGGTCGCCGCGGGTCGACACCCCGTGGGCCTCGTCGAAGAACAGGAACAGCCCGTACTTCTCCTGTAGCCGCAGCAGTTCGCGCACCGGGGCCGCGCCGCCCGTGCTGTACACCCCGTCGGCCACGTAGGCGACCTTCGGATGTGTGCGGCACAGCTCTTCCAGGGCGTCGAGGTCGTTGTGCCCGATGGTCCTGACCTGGGCTTCGTCGGCGACGCTCGGCTTCATCGCGTTCAGGCAGAAGTGCGCGTGCTTGTCGAACACCATGAGCGGCGGCACGTCGTCGGTGAAGGCGCCGGAGGCCAGCAGGGGCAGCGCGGACCAGGCCGCCGCGGCACAGGAGGCAAGGGTGACCGCCTCCACCCGGAACAGGTCCGACAGCGCGTCCTCGGCGTCCCGGAGAATCCCGAAGTGCACCCGCATACGGGAGACCGAGGTGTTCAGCGAGGCGTTGTCCGTGACGGCGTCGGCCGCCGCGCGGATCAGCGCCGGGTGGGAGTCCAGACCGAGGTACGAGTACGACGACATGTTGAGGAACTCGTGACCGTCGGCGCGGGTGGCGTACCGGCCGGCACCGAGGTTTCCGGCCACGATTCCGGCCATTCCGGAAGCGGCGGTGACGTTCCAGAAGTCGTTGCTTATCCCGATCGTTTTCTTGATGTTCATGAAGTCGTGCAAGGTCGCTCCCGAAGCGCTGCTCAGTCGAGTTCCGAGATTCGCAACTGCGCGTAGCGAATGTCAACGGGTGCAACCGGCAATGTTCTGCCGGTCGGCGGGCTGGCGGGAAACGCGTGGCCGAAAGGGAGTGCGGAAAGAAACCGGCAGAAATTTGCCGGTGACGGCCGGTGGTGCCGGTGGCGGTCAATGGCGGCCGGCGGAGAACCGGCAAGGCGGCCGGCGGAGAACCGGCAATCATTTGCCGGTCGGCGGACCGGAAAATAATTGCCGGTCGGCGGCTGTTGAAAAAAGCCGCCGCCGTCGGGAAGACTTGGGGCGCGGCCGAAGCCGTGGCTCAGCCGTCCTCTTGGGGCGCGGCGGAAGCCGTGGCTCAGCCGTCCTGGAGGCCGAGGAAGGTGAGCCGGAGTCCCGGATAGCCGACGGGATGCAGCACCTGGGCGACGACGTCGACGGTACGCGGAGCGAAGCGGGCGATGGCCAGGCGGAAGGTGTGTCCGTCGCGGTTGGCGATGATCACCGGACCCTCGTCCCAGATCCGCCGGCACTCGGGGTCGGCGAGTGCCGTGCGCAGGATCCCGGCGAGTTCGGGGTGCCCCGGGTACTGCGCCAGGGCGTAGCGCAGCATCGCGAGGTACGCCCGCCCGTGCCGTGGCCAGTCGGCCAGCTGCTCCCGGGCCTCGGGGTCGGTCAGCCCCCAGCGGATCAGGTTGGCGCCGGGGCGCCGCACCCAGGGGAACCACTCGGCCATCGCCTCGTTGTGGCCGAGCACGTTCCAGGCGTTGTCGGTGAGATAGGCGGGCTGGGCGGGCTGCAGATCGAGCAGCCGCCGCAGCGGTGTCAGATCGACACCGTCGCCGGGGGACACGGCGGGGAAGGGCTCGCCGCCGGCGGCGTAGAGGAAGAGCGTCGCCCGTTCGTCGGCGCACAGCCGCAGCGCGTCCGCCAGAGCGCCCAGGGTGCGGGCGTCCAGCCGGGGCAGGCTGCCGCGCTCCAGGTCCCGGTACCAGCGTTCGCTCATGCCGACGGCGGCGGCGACCTCCGTCTGGGGCAGCGGTTTGCCGAGGCCCAGGGTCCGGCCCGCGCGCGCCCGCCAGGCTCGCAGCAGCACCGCCAGTCCCACCGTCTCGTCCGGCAGCTGTCCGCCGGTCCGGTCCGTGGAGTTGTCGCGCTGCATGAAACTGGGCCTCTACTCTGACTGCTGCGTCGTGCCGTGGCTCCCGGGGAGCGGCCGGCGTGGGGCGCCGCCGCAACGGCGTCGCCCGCACCGTCGCCCGCACCGGGTCAGGTGCGCGGGCGGGAAGCGGTCACCGCTGGTCAGGTCCCCCGCATAAGAGTAACCGGCGCGACGGACTGTTTTCGCGCCGTCCGGGGGCGGTGGTGGCCCGTCTCTCGGTCGCCCGGCGCCCGGCTCACCGCCACCGCCGCCTGCCGTACGGCCGGAGCCGGGCGGCCGGGCGGGGCGGTCGCCGGCGCCGTCACGGACACGGCCGCCACGGCGAGGCCGCTGCGGAACGCCGGTGCCGTGAGAGACAGTTCGCCCAGCCGGTACTCCTGGTGCGCCTCGGCCGGGCCGGCCGCGCGGACGCGCAGGGCCGGCGGGGCCGTGGTGAGCCGACCGCGGGGACAGGGGGCCGCGGCGCCGAGCGCACGGAGGCGGGTGCCGAGGCGGTAGGAACCGTCGGCCGCCCGCTCCGGCCCGCCCCAGGGCACACCGACTTCCGGCCGGCCCGCCGTGCCCCCCGGGAGCGGGTGCCGCACCGGGAAAGATTTTGAACATGTTCAATTCCGGGCGTACGCTCCTGCCATGAGCGACAGAGCCGCCCTGCTCAAGGGCATCCGCGTCTGGCTGGTCTCCTTCGTCGTGTGCCTCGTGCTCAGTGGCGCCACCGCCTTCCCGCTGGTGCACGAACTGCGCTGGACCGAGGACGTGCTGCGGGCCCTGTCCGTGCCCGAGCACCTGCCGGGCCTCATGGACTGGATCACGCGGGTGCGGCAGGGGCTGGACACCGTCGACGCCGAGTACCCCTTCGTGCTGTACGGCACCGACTGGCTGGCCTTCGCCCACCTCGTCATCGCGGTCGCGTTCTACGGTCCGTACCGCGACCCGGTCCGCAACATCTGGGTCGTCGAGTTCGGGATGATCGCGTGCGCCGGGATCATCCCGCTGGCCCTGGTCTGCGGCCCCGTCCGCGGGATCCCCTTCTGGTGGAGCCTGATCGACATGTCCTTCGGGATCTTCGGGGTCGTCCCCCTGTACGTCGTCCGCGAGAAGATCAAGCGGCTGGAGGCACTCGGTGCGCCGGCGGCGGCCCCGGCGGCCGTCAGCGGTTGAACGCGGGGAACGCGAAGCGCTGGGCGACGGCCTGGCCGTCGCCCTTCGCGTCCGTGGAGGCGACCGAGTAGACCAGGGTGCGGGACAGGCCCGGGGTCGCGGCGATCACCGTGGCGTAGCCGGGCCGCGAGCCGGTCTTGCCCCAGATCACCCTGCCGTTCACCTCGAACCGCTCCAGCGCCGCGCCGTACCGCGCCCCGGGCACGTCGGGCAGGGTGAACATCTCCTTCAGCTGCGGCTCGGGCACCACCCGGCCCCGGAACAGCCCCACCAGCAGCCGCTCCAGGTCGGCGGTGGTCGAGATCAGGTCACCGGCGGCGAAGCGGTCGGTCATGTTCCAGTCGGTCACGTCGGCCAGCTTTCCGTCGATCCAGTCGTAGCCGCGGTTGTGCGGTCCGTGGATCCGGGGGTCCGCGCCGACCGGGAACGAGCTGTGCCGCATGCCCAGCGGCCGGAAGATCCGCACCTGCGCCTGGTGCGCGTACGAGTCGCCGGTCACCTTCTCGACGAGCATGCCGAGCACGGTGTAGTGGATGTTGCCGTACGTCTGCCGGGTGCCCGGCGTGTACTCCGGGCCCTCGGCGACGGAGTCCGCGACGACCTGGCGGGGCGTCAGCGTCTCGAAGCGGTGCGGATAGCCGTCCTCGACGGTGTCGCCGAGGGATGAACCCGGCCGCAGACCACTGGTGTAGTTCAGCAACTGCCGCACGGTGATCGGGGCGAAGTCCTCGGTGAGCAGGCCCGGCAGATAGTGCTGCACGGTGCCGTCGAGGTCGATCCGGCCCTCCGCGGCCAGTTGCAGCACGATCGACGCGGTGACCACCTTCGTCACCGACCCGGCCCGGAACCGCGCGTTCTCCAGGGCCGGCGCCCCCGTGCGGACGTCCCGCACACCGGCCGTCCCGCGCCAGCTGCCCTCGCCGCCGACGCGGAGCAGCGCGGCGGTGGCGTCGTGGTCGGGGAGTCCCGCGATCGCGGCGGCGAGGGCCTCGGTGTCGGGGCCGGTCGGGGTGCCGGCGGAGGCCGCGGGCGCGGGTGCGGGCGCGGCGAACACCGGTGCGGCCAGCGGGCCGGCGGCCAGCGCGGCGACGAGACCGGCGGCCACGAGAGCGGAACGGGTGGTACGGCGCATGAGGGACTCCTGGAGGAGATCGGCGGAAGCTGCGTGATCATCCTCCGGCGGCGGGCCGCCGTCCGGATCCTCACCGAGGAGGGCGTACGACCCTTGCCCGTCCCCCATCAACCGCTCATTTCCCCCGGGTGGTTGTCCGGGACAGCCCCTACGGGTGGGGTCCGGCGGGACGTTCGCGTGCGTAGCGCTCCTGGGCCGCCACGACATCGGCGCCGTGCTCGAAGGCCCACGCCCCGAACGCGTCGATCGGCGCGAGCAGCGTCCGCCCCAGAGCGGTGAGTCCGTACTCCACGCGCGGCGGCGAACCGCCGTACGCCCGGCGGCCCACCAGGCCGTTGAACTCCAGTCGGCGCAGCGTCTCGGTCAGCACCTTCTGGCTGATCCCGCCGATGTGCGCGCGCAGCTCGCCCGGCCGGCGCGGACCGTCCTTGAGGGCCCACAGCACCACCGAGTTCCAGGTGTTGGCGAGCAGGTCGAAGGCCAGACGGGCCTGGCAGTCGGCGAGGAAGGGCTGGTCATGGCTCACGTACCGAATGGTGCCCGAACGCCTGCCTAGTGTCGTGGGCCTGGTCGACAGGCTCACTGGAGGAGGAAGTCGTGCGCATAGGGATTCTCGGCACCGGAGGCATGGCGCGGGCGCTGGGCGAGCCGTGGGAGCGGGCCGGGCACGAGGTGGTGGCGGCCGGCCGGTCGCGGGGCGACGTGCGCGCGGCGGCGGCGCACGGCACCGACGCGGTGCTGCTCGCCGTGCCGTACACGGCGGCCGTGGACGTCGTCACCGGCCTCGCACCCGTCCTGGCCGGACGGGTGCTGATCGACTGCACCAACCCGGTCGGCCCGGGCTTCGGCCTGCGCACGGCCGGCGGCCCGGCCGCAGCCGAGCGGATCGCCGCCGCCGCGCCCGCCGCCCGCGTGGTCAAGGCCTTCAACCTGTGCCACGAGAGCGTCTGGCGGCTGACCCCGCCCGTCTTCGCCGGCCGCCCGCTCGCGGTGCCGCTGTGCGGGGACGACGAGGACGCCCTCGCGGTCGTCCGGCGGCTCGTACGCGACCTCGGCTGCGTGCCGCTGGCCGCCGGCGGACTGGACCGGGCCGGGCTGCTGGAGGCCACGGCCGCCCTGCTGATCCGGCTGTGGGTCGGCGAGGGCGCGGACGCCCAGGCGATCGCTCCGCCGCTGGAGTTCGCCGGGGTCAGCGGGAGCGCAGCGCGTGCAGGACGTCGATCCGGTTCGTCGTGATCGAGTCGACGCCCAGGTCCAGCAGACGCCTCATGGCACGGCGGGTGTCCGGGGTCCACACCGACAGCAGAAGGCCGTCGTGGTGCACCCGGGCCGCCAGCTCCCGGCTCACCAGCGAGAAGCGGTAGTTGAGCCAGCGCGGGCGGATCACGGCCAGCAGCGCGGGCCGGGGCGGGGCCACGCTCGTCCAGGTCAGGGCGATCTCGGCGGCCGGGTCGGCGGCGCGGACGGCGAGCATCGCCTCCGCGTGCGCGCTGTAGTAGACCCGGTCCCGGGCCCCGCTCTGCCGGACAACGTCCAGAACCCGCTCGACCGTCCCGCGGCCGACCGGACCGCACAGATCCACCATCACCCGGCTGTCACCGGTCGCGGCGAGCGCCTCCGCCAGCGTCGGCACCCCGCCGGCCGTCAGCCCGCGCAGTTCCCCGGCGGACAGCGCGCCCAGCGGCCGGCCGAGGTCCCACAGCCGCTTCAGCGTCTCGTCGTGCAGCAGCACGGGCACGCCGTCACGGGTGAGCCGTACGTCGATCTCGACGGCGTCCGCGCCCTGGTCGAGCGCGGAACGCAGGGAGTCGACGGTGTTCTCGCGGAAGCGGTAGGGGTCGCCGCGGTGGGCCACGGCGGTCACGGTCTGCATGGCCCCCATTGTGGCGGCCGTGGGCCCGCGGCCGGGCCCACGGGGGCCGCGTGGGCTCAGCCGGCGAGCCAGGCGGCGGTGAAGGCGTCGATCTCCTCCGCCAGCCGGGTCTTGCCCGCCGCGTCCAGGAAGGAGGCCTCCACGGCGTTCTTCGCGAGAGCGGCCAGGCCGCGCTCGTCCAGCTCCAGGAGGCGGGCGGCCACCGCGTACTCGTTGTTCAGGTCGGTGCCGAACATCGGCGGGTCGTCGGAGTTGATCGTCACCAGCACCCCGGCCCGCGTGAACTCCTTGAGCGGGTGCTCCTCCAGCGTGCGGACGGCGCGGGTGGCGATGTTGGAGGTGGGGCAGACCTCCAGCGGGATCCGCTGCTCGGCGAGGTGGGCGAGCAGCCGGGGGTCCTGCGCCGAGCTGGTGCCGTGGCCGATCCGCTCGGCCCGCAGCTCGGTCAGCGCGTCCCACACCGTCTGCGGGCCGGTCGTCTCCCCGGCGTGCGGCACGGAGCGCAGCCCGGCGGCGATGGCACGGTCGAAGTACGGCTTGAACTGCGGCCGGGGCACGCCGATCTCCGGCCCGCCGAGTCCGAAGGACACCAGGCCCTCGGGGCGGATCCGGTCCTCGGTGGCCAGCCGCGCCGTCTCCTCCGCGGCCTCCAGTCCGGCCTCGCCGGGGATGTCGAAGCACCAGCGCAGTACGGTCCCGAACTCGGCCTCGGCGGCCTTGCGGGCGTCCTCTATCGCGTCCATGAAGGCCCGCTCGTCGATGCCGCGGCGGGTGGACGAGAAGGGGGTGAGGGTCAGTTCGGCGTACCGCACCTGCTGGCGGGCCAGGTCGCGGGCCACCTCGTAGGTGAGCAGCCGGACGTCCTCCGGGGTGCGGATCAGGTCCACGACCGACAGATAGACCTCGATGAAGTGCGCGAAGTCGGTGAAGGTGAAGTAGTCGGCCAGGGCCTCGGGGTCGGTGGGGACCTTGGAGTCGGGGTGGCGGGCGGCCAGTTCGGAGACGATGCGGGGGGAGGCGGAGCCGACGTGATGGACGTGCAGTTCGGCCTTGGGGAGCCCGGCGATGAAGGTACGCAGATCGCGGTCGGCGGTGCCGGTGGCGGGTACGGAGCTGTCGGTCAAGGGGTCCTCCCCGGGAAAGGCGCCCGCGGACCGGGGCCTCGGTCCGGGCGCGGTGATCGGCTGATCGGTGACGCGGGATCATCGTAGGCCCCGGGTTCCGGCGGCCCGCCCTGCCCGTAGCATGAAGGGGAAGCCAGCAGAGGGGTTCTTCCACCATGTCCGACGAGGTGCCGCAGTCCACGCCGGCGGAGCGGACCACCGCCGCCGGGTCCGCGATACCCCCGGTCTCCCTGGACAAGGAGGCGACCCCCGCGGCGCAGGAGGCACCGGCCCGGGACTCGGCCCCCCGTTCCGTGCACGACCAGCAGACCCTGACCTCGCTCCCGGGGGCCCCGGCCGCGCCCGCCGACGCCGCACCCGCAGCCTGGGCCAGCCCCACCGCCGGAACCGCGTCCCCCGCCCCCCGGCCGGACCCCTTCGCGCCCCCGGCTTCCTCGGCACCGCAGCCCGATCCGTTCGCGTCCCCGGCGTCCCCCGTCGCACAGCCCAACCCCTTCGCCCCGCCGGCTTCCCCGGTGTCCGGGCAGAACCCCTTCGCCCCGCCGGCTTCCCCGGTGTCCGGGCCGAACCCCTTCGCGCCCCCGGCGCCCATGCCCGCCGCGAATCCCTTCGCGCCCCCCGGCCCCGTGTCTGCCGCGAACCCCTTCGCCCTGCCGGCGTCCCCCCTCGCACCGCACGGGGCGACGGAACCGGTGCCCCCGCCGCCCATCGCCCCCGGCCAGGTGCCGTACGGCTATCCGGGCGCCGCCCCGGGCTACGGCTACCCGGGCCCGGCGCCCGCGCCGTACGGAGTCGGTCCCTACCCCGCGGGCAACGGTTACGGCTGGCCCGGCATGCAGCCGGTCCCGAGCAACGGCATGGGTACGGCCGCGCTGGTGCTGGGCATCCTGTCGGCCGTCGGCTTCGTGATGTGGCCGATCGCCCTGGTGCTGGGCGTCCTGGCCGTCATCTTCGGCGCGCTCGGCCGTGGGAAGGCGAACCGGGGCGAGGCCACCAACCCCGGCGTGGCCCTGGCCGGCCTCATCTGCGGGATCGCGGGGATCGTCCTGGTGGGGGGCCTGCTGGCCCTGGTCGTCGCCGTCCACACCTGACCAGCGCTCGGCCGATACCCCCGCAGGCGCTAGGTGTATTGACCTGAAGCGTTGTTCACACGGCTGATCGGTGGGTGGCCTCCGCCAGCCGTGCCCGCGCCTCCATCAGTGCGAAGCCCAGCAGGTTCGGCCCCCGCCAGCGCTGCGGGTCCGCGGCCGCCTCGTCGTCCGCCGCCAGACCGATGCCCCATATCCGGTCCACGGGACTCGCCTCCACCAGCACCCGGTCCCCGGTGTTCAGCAGGAACATCCCGAGGCCGTCGTCGGCGGCGAACTTGTGCACGCTGCCCTCGACCACGATCCGGAAGCGCTCGCGCTGCCACACCGTCTCGTCGAAGCCCCGGACCAGCCGCCCCGCCTTCTTCGCCGCGGCGGGATGCTCGGCGGCCAGCACCCGGCGCTCCGCCTCCGCGTCCCCGAACAGCCGGGCCTTGCCCGCCATCATCCAGTGCTCGGCCGTCGCGTACTCCACACCGTCCACCACGAACGGTGACGGCCACCACTGGCTCAGACAGCTCGCCCCGATCCGGCCGTCCGGTCGCGGACGGTGTCCCCAGAAGTGAAGGTATTTGATCCGGGACCCCGCCCGGACCTCCCTGATCAGGGATTCCAACCCGTCGATCTTTCCCATGCACGCGAGTGTGGCACGCACCACTGACACTCCGTCCGTCCTTTTCCGCCTCGACTCGACACCTGGTCGACAGATTCCGTCGCGTAACCAAAAGGCAACAACGGAATCACTTGTTGGAGGCCTATTGCTCTGTCAGGATCGGCACTCAAATCGAGCTGGAGCTACGCCACCCATCCCCCGGGGACGGGGCGAACGGCGGAGGAGAGCGACATGCACAACCCGGGCACCGCCACCCCGGAACGATTCCCCGCGCAGGACCGGTTCGCGGACGGCGCGCAGTTCATCGCCGGCCGCCTGACCAAGGGCACCTCGGGCCGCCACCACGCCGTGGTCGACCCCGCCACCGGCGAGGAGGTGTACACCTACGAGCTGGCCGGCGCCGACGACGTCGACGCGGCGGTCGCCGCCGCTCGCGAGGCGTTCCCGGCCTGGGCCGCCGCCACCCCCGGCGAGCGCTCGGACGCCCTGCACCGGTTCGCCGCCGTGCTCGCCGACCGCGCCGAGGACTTCGCCCGCGCGGAGTCCCTCCAGTGCGGCAAGCCGCTCAAGCTCACCCGCGAGTTCGACGTGCCGGGGACCGTCGACAACACCGCCTTCTTCGCGGGCGCCGCCCGGCACCTGGAGGGACGGTCGGCCGGCGAGTACTCCGGCGACCACACGTCGTACGTCCGGCGCGAGCCCATCGGTGTCGTCGGGTCCATCGCCCCCTGGAACTACCCGCTCCAGATGGCCGCCTGGAAGATCCTCCCGGCGATCGCCGCGGGCAACACGATCGTCCTGAAGCCCGCCGAGCTGACCCCGCTGACCTCGCTGCTGTTCGCCCAGGCCGCCACGGACGCGGGCATCCCGGACGGCGTGATCAACATCGTCACCGGCTCCGGCAAGGAGGCCGGCGAGCGCCTCGTCGGGCACCCGGACGTCGCCATGACCTCCTTCACCGGGTCCACCGCCGTCGGCAAGCGGGTCGCCGAGATCGCCACCGCCACCGTCAAGCGGCTCCATCTGGAGCTGGGCGGCAAGGCGCCCTTCGTCGTCTTCGACGACGCCGACCTGGAGGCCGCCGTGCACGGCGCGGTCGCGGGCGCGCTCATCAACACCGGGCAGGACTGCACGGCCGCCACGCGCGCGTACGTGCAGCGTCCGCTGTACGAGGCGTTCGTGGAGCGGACGGCCGCGCTGATGGAGACCGTGCGGCTCGGGGACCCGTTCGCGTCCGGCACCGACCTGGGGCCGCTGATCTCACACGTCCAGCGCGACCGGGTGGCCGGCTTCGTGGACCGGGCGCGTGCCTACGCGCGCGTGGTGGCCGGCGGCGAGGCCCCCCGGGGCGACCTGGAGAAGGGCGCCTACTACCGGCCCACCCTGATCGCCGACGCGGCCCAGGACAGCGAGATCGTCCAGTCGGAGATCTTCGGTCCGGTACTGGCCGTACTGCCGTTCGACGGCGATGATGAGGGAATCCGGCTGGCCAACGACACCCCCTACGGTCTCGCCGCCTCCGCGTGGAGCACGAACGTCTACCGCGCGAACCGGGCCACCCGCGAGATCAAGGCGGGCTGCGTATGGGTCAACGACCACATCCCGATCATCAGCGAGATGCCGCACGGCGGCTACAAGGCATCGGGCTTCGGCAAGGACATGTCGGCGTACTCCTTCGAGGAATACACGCAGGTCAAGCACGTAATGTTCGACAACACGGCGGTGGCGAGGAAGGACTGGCACCGCACGATCTTCGGGGACCGCTAGAGAACGACCAGGCCAGTGACCAGGCCGATCCCTCCCGAAAGGGCACCACGCGCATGGAGCAGTACGAGCCCGACCGCCTGACCCCGCCCCAAGTGGCCGCCATGCGGCGCAGCCTGCGCACCGGCCGGGGCGCCCTGACCCGACGATCGCTGCTGCGGGCCACCGCGGGCGGGACGCTCGCGGCCGGCGGCCTCGGAGCGCTCAGCGGCTGCGGGATCCCCGCGGCCGGCAAGGCCCAGGGCGGCACCCCCGCCCACGACCACTCGGCCCAGGAGAAGGTCGTCGCCTTCTCCAACTGGACCGAGTACATCGACGTCGACGACAGCGGAAAGCGCCACCCCACGCTGGAGACCTTCCGCAGGCGGACCGGGATCAAGGTCGACTACACCGAGGACATCAACGACAACAACGAGTTCTTCGGGAAGATCAAGCCGCAGCTCGCCGCGGGCCAGGACACGGGACGCGACATCATCGTCCTCACCGACTGGCTCGCCGCCCGGCTGATCCGTCTCGGCTGGGTCCAGAAACTGGACCCGGCCAACCTGCCGCACGCCTACACCAACCTGTCGCCCCAGTTCCGCAACCCCGACTGGGACCCCGGGCGGGCGTACTCGTACCCCTGGCAGGGCATCTCCACCGTCATCGCCTACAACAAGAAGGCGCTCGACGGCATCGAGGTGAAGTCGGTCTCCGACCTGCTCGACAACCCCAGGCTCAAGGGGCGCGTCGGCTTCCTGTCGGAGATGCGCGACAGCATGGGCATGACTCTGCTGGACATGGGCAAGGACCCGGCGCGCTTCACCGACGACGACTTCGACGCGGCCGCCGCCCGTCTCCAGAAGGCCGTCGACAAGGGCCAGATACGCCGCTTCACCGGCAACGACTACACGTCCGACCTGACCAAGGGCGACTTCGCGGCCTGCATCGCCTGGGCGGGTGACGTCGTCCAGCTCAAGGCGGACAGCCCCGACGTCGACTTCGTCATCCCGGACAGCGGCTATATGACATCGACCGACAACTTGTGCGTTCCCAACAAGGCGCGGCACAAGACGAACGCCGAGCGGCTCATCGACTTCTACTACGAGCCCGAGCAGGCCGCCGCGCTCGCCGCGTACATCAACTACGTGACGCCGGTCGACGGGGTGAAGCCCTACCTTGCGAAGATCGACCAGGACGCGGCGAACAATCCGCTGATCGTCCCCGACAAGGCCATGCAGGCGAAGTCCCATGCCTTCCGGTCCCTGAGCCAGAAGGAAGAGACGGCCTACGAAGAGAAGTTCGCGAAGCTCACAGGGGCGTGACGACGATGAAGACGACACCAGACAACAGCGGCGACGTCCGCCTCTCCGGTATCTCCAAGACCTACGGCTCCTTCACCGCCGTACACCCGCTGGACCTGACCGTGCCCGAGGGATCCTTCTTCGCCCTGCTCGGCGCCTCCGGCTGCGGGAAGACCACCACCCTGCGCATGATCGCCGGCCTGGAGGAACCTTCCTCCGGGACCGTGCGCCTCGGCGACCAGGACGTCACCCACCTGCCGCCGTACAAGCGGCCGGTCAACACGGTCTTCCAGTCCTACGCCCTCTTCCCGCACCTCGACATCTTCGAGAACGTCGCCTTCGGCCTGCGCCGGCGCGGCATCAAGAGCGTGAAGAAGCAGGTCGAGGAGATGCTGGAGCTGGTCCAGCTGGGCGAGCAGGCGCGCAAGAAGCCGCACCAGCTCTCCGGCGGCCAGCAGCAGCGTGTCGCCGTGGCCCGCGCGCTGATCAACCACCCCAAGGTCCTCCTCCTCGACGAGCCGCTCGGCGCCCTCGACCTCAAGCTGCGCCGCCAGATGCAGCTGGAGCTCAAGCGCATCCAGACCGAGGTCGGCATCACCTTCGTCCACGTCACGCACGACCAGGAGGAGGCCATGACCATGGCCGACACGGTCGCCGTGATGAACGGGGGCCGGGTCGAGCAGCTCGGCGCGCCGACCGACCTGTACGAGAACCCGCAGACCACGTTCGTCGCGAACTTCCTCGGCACCTCCAACCTCATCGAGGCCGAGGTCGACACGGAGAACGGCGACGACATCGTGCTCAAGGCGGGCGGCGGCAAGCTGGTGCTGCCCGAGGCGCGATGTTCCGCCCCGACGACGGCCGGCGGCAAGGTGCTGGTCGGCATCCGCCCCGAGAAGATCGCCCTCACCCACGCCGACGAGGCCGGCTCCATCCCCGAGGGCCGCAACCGCGTCACCGGCAAGATCGCCGACGCCAGCTTCATCGGTGTCTCCACGCAGTACGTGATCGACACCCCGGTCTGCGACGAGTTCGCGGTGTACGTCCAGAACGTCGAGCGGGACGGCCGGCTCGTCCCCGGCGCCGACGTCGTCCTGCACTGGAGCCCGGCCCACACCTTCGGCCTGGACGCGGCGCAGGACATCGACGCGGGCACCGAGGAAGAGGCGGCGGCCTGATGTCGACGCTCACCGAGGCGCCCCCGCCGCTCGCCCCCGCCGAGCCGGAGAAGCGGCCCCCGCGCAAGCGGGGCCGGTTCACTCCGTACTGGCTGCTGCTGCCCGGCATGCTCTGGCTGATCGTCTTCTTCGCGCTGCCGATGATCTACCAGGCCTCCACCTCCGTGCAGCAGGGCTCGCTGGAGGAGGGCTACAAGGTCACCTGGCACTTCGCGACCTACTGGAACGCGCTGTCCGAGTACTGGCCGCAGTTCCTGCGGTCCGTGTTCTACGCCGCCGCCGCGACCGTGCTCTGCCTGCTGCTCGGCTACCCGCTGGCCTACACCATCGCCTTCCGCGCGGGCCGCTGGAAGAACCTGATCATGATCCTGGTGATCGCCCCGTTCTTCACCAGCTTCCTGATCCGCACGCTGGCCTGGAAGACGATCCTCGCGGACAGCGGACCGGTCGTGCACACCCTCAACTCGCTGCACGTCCTGGACCTCACCGACTGGCTCGGCTGGACGGCCGGCGACCGGGTCCTGGCCACACCACTGGCCGTGGTCTGCGGCCTGACGTACAACTTCCTGCCGTTCATGATCCTGCCCCTGTACACCTCGCTGGAGCGGATCGACGGACGGCTGCACGAGGCGGCCGGCGACCTCTACGCCAAGCCGTGGACCACCTTCCGCAAGGTCACCTTCCCGCTGTCCATGCCGGGCGTCGTCTCCGGGACGCTGCTGACCTTCATCCCGGCGGCCGGTGACTACGTCAACGCCGAACTCCTCGGCTCCACCGACACCCGCATGATCGGCAACGTCATCCAGACGCAGTTCCTGCGCATCCTGGACTACCCGACGGCCGCGGCCCTGTCCTTCATCCTCATGGCCGCGATCCTGGCCATGGTCACCTTCTACATCCGCCGGTCCGGGACGGAGGACCTGGTCTAAATGCCCTTCGTCAACTGGCTCAAGCGCCGTCTCGTCGTCCTCGCCGGACTGCTGACGCTCGCCTATCTCCTGCTGCCGAACGTCATCGTCACGGTGTTCTCCTTCAACAAACCGAAGGGGCGCTTCAACTACGAGTGGCAGCAGTTCTCCACGGACGCCTGGCAGGACCCGTGCGGCGTCGCCGACATGTGCGGCTCGCTGTCCATCAGCCTCCAGATCGCCGTCTGGGCGACCGTCGGCGCCACCCTCCTCGGCACGATGATCTCCTTCGCGCTGGTCCGCTACCGCTTCCGTGCCCGCGGCGCCGTCAACTCGCTGATCTTCCTGCCGATGGCGATGCCCGAGGTCGTCATGGCCGCCTCGCTGCTCACCCTGTTCCTGAACATGGGCGCGCAGCTCGGCTTCTGGACGATCCTGATCGCCCACATCATGTTCTGCCTGAGCTTCGTCGTCACCGCCGTCAAGGCGCGCGTGATGTCGATGGACCCGCGTCTGGAGGAGGCCGCCCGGGACCTGTACGCCGGCCCCGTGCAGACCTTCGTGCGGGTCACCCTGCCCATCGCGGCACCCGGAATCGCCGCGGGCGCGCTGCTGTCCTTCGCGCTCTCCTTCGACGATTTCATCATCACCAATTTCAACGCCGGGTCGACCGTCACCTTCCCGATGTTCGTCTGGGGTTCGGCGCAGCGCGGAACGCCGGTGCAGATCAACGTGATCGGCACGGCCATGTTCCTCATCGCCGTCCTGTTCGTCCTGACCTCCATGGTCGTCAGCAATCGCCGGAACAAGCAAAAGGCATAGGCCGTCCGAGCCGTGCCTTTTCAGGAAAATCCTCTGTAGGGAGTTGAAATCATGGCCCCAAGCGCCATGAGCCGTGGCAAAGACAACTGGATCGCCTCTCTTTCCGAAGCCCAGCCGGTTTCGTACTGGCTGGAAGACCCCGGCAAGCCACACGCCGAGCCCGCCCTCACCGGCACCGACACCTGCGACCTGCTGGTCGTCGGCGGCGGCTACAGCGGGCTGTGGACCGCGCTCAACGCCAAGGAGCGCGACCCGCAGCGCGATGTGGTGCTGCTGGAAGGCCGCGAGGTGGGCTGGGCCGCCTCCGGCCGCAACGGCGGCTTCTGCGCCGCCTCCCTCACGCACGGCCTGCCCAACGGCCTCGCCCGCTGGCCCGACGAGATCCACCGGCTGGAGGAGCTGGGCCGGCGCAACCTCGACGAGATCGAGGCCGCCGTGGCCCGGCACGGCATCGACTGCGAGTTCGAGCGCACCGGCGAGATCGACGTCGCCACCGAGACGTACCAGGCCTGGGAACTCCGCGACTGGCACCGGCAGCTGGAGGAGAAGGGGCTCGCCGACGGCATCGAGTTCATGGACGCCGATGCCGTACGCGAACAGGTGGACTCGCCCACCTTCGAAGCGGGCCTGTGGGACCGCCGGGGCGTGGCCATGCTGCACCCGGCGAAGCTGGCGTGGGGCCTGAAGGAGGCGTGCGTCAGGCTCGGCGTGCGGGTGTACGAGCACACGCCCGCCCTCACCCTGAAGCCCTACGGCGCTGGGGTGGCCGTACACACCCCGTACGGCGCCGTCCGCGCGCGCAGGGTGGCGCTCGGCACGAACATCTTCCCGAGCCTGCTGCGGCGCGTGCGCTCGTACACCGTTCCGGTCTACGACTACGCGCTGATGACCGAGCCGCTGAAGCCCGACCAGCTGGCGTCGATCGGCTGGAAGAACCGGCAGGGACTGGGGGACAGCGCCAACCAGTTCCACTACTTCCGTCTCTCCGCCGACAACCGGATCCTGTGGGGCGGCTACGACGCGATCCACCACTACGGCGGCCGGGTGCGCGCCGAGTACGACGACCGGCCCGAGACGTACGCCAAGCTCGCGGGCCACTTCTTCACCTGCTTCCCGCAGCTGGAGGGCGTCCGATTCACCCATGCCTGGGGCGGTGCGATCGACACCTGCTCGCGCTTCTCGGCGTTCTTCGGCACCGCCCACCAGGGCAAGGTGGCGTACGCGGCCGGCTACACCGGGCTCGGCGTCGGCGCGACCCGTTTCGGCGCGGACGTGATGCTGGACCTGCTGGACGGGGAGCGCACCGAGCGGACCGAGCTGGAGATGGTCCGCAAGAAGCCGCTGCCGTTCCCGCCGGAGCCGTTCGCCTGGACCGGGATCGCCCTCACCAAGTGGTCCCTGGCCCGCGCGGACGCCCACGGCGGCCGGCGGAACCTGTGGCTGCGCGCGATGGACCGGCTGGGTCTGGGCTTCGACAGCTGATCCGGGCCGGGGCGGGGCTTCGGCAGTTGGTCCGGGCCGGCGCGGGGCTTCGGCAGTTGGTCCGGGCCGGGGCGGGGCTTCGGCAGCTCGTCCGCCCGTCACCCGTCCCGCCCTCCGGAGGACCCCTCGCCCCGCCAGGCGGCGTACAGCGTGGAGAGACCGATCGCCACGGTGGACACCGCCTCGGGCGGGATGCCGGCCAGGACGAGGACGACTCCGGTCAGCAGGACGGCGAGAAAAGCGACAAGATCGGTTCGCCCTCGGGGGCCGCGCATTGATAAGCCTTTCTGGTCTCCTGTGGGGGGCGGGAGAACAGACTGGTGCGGTCGTCGGGTGTTGCGCCAGGCGGCACAGTTGCCGGCTGCCGCAACACCGGGACGCCGAAGTGCGAGGGGGCGGGATGAGCGTTCTGGTGCCGTTGGGCGGCGACCTTCCGGAGGAGTCGCGGGCGTTGGCGGAGGCGTTACGGCGCCTGTTCGACGGGCTGGGCGTCAGCGTGCGCCGGTACGCCGCCCGCCGGCACCGGGACCCCGGTTCCCTGTCCCGGTTCCTCAACGGCACCCGCATACCCCCCTGGGAGTTCGTCCAGGACCTGATCCGGGACGTCGCCGAGCAGCAGGGCCGCGCCCCCACGCCCGATGCCATCGAGCTGATGCGCCGGCTGCATCGCACGGCGCTCGCGTACAGCGGCTCCGCGCTGCACCGCGTCCAGGCACTGGAGGACGAACTCGCCGACGCCGACCGCCAGTCGCTGCGCTCCGCGGCTCTCGTCCGGGCACTGGAGGGGGCGCTGGCGGACGCGCAGCAGCGCGCCACCGACCTGGAGGTGCAGATCCGCCAGCTGCACGGCCACCAGGACCGCACGGCCGCCGAGAAGGAGAAGACCCTGCGGCTGTACGAGGACCAGGTGACCGCCCTGCTGAGGGAGCGCCAGGACCTCATGGAGCGGGTGGAGGCGCTCGGCGAGGAGCTGCAGGACGCCCACGCCCGCCGGGTGCGGGCGGAGCGCCGGTGCGAGGAACTGGAACGCCAGCTGGTCGCGGCGGAGGAGCAGGCGTCCCGGGAGAACGGCCCGGCGGCCACGGACGGACCGCGAGAGGGCGCCCCGGCCGGGGACGGACCGCGAGAGAGCGGCGGGCCGGCGGAGAGCGGCGGGCCGGGCGCCGGTGCCGCGGCCACCGACGGGCCGGGCGAAGCCGCCGCGGTCACCGACGGGCGGGAGGAAGGCGCCGCGGACGGGAACCGGCCGGCCGGACACGGCCTCGACCCGCGGCTCGTCTTCGACACCTTCGTCGTCGGCGACACCAACCGCTTCGCCCACGGTGCGGCCCGGGCCGTCGCCGAGGCGCCGGCCACCCTGTACAACCCGCTGTTCGTCTACGGGACGTCCGCCATCGGCAAGACCCATCTGCTGTGCGCGATCGGCCACCACGCCCGCCGGGCGCGCCCGGGCACGCGGGTGCGCTACGTGACGGCCGAGACGCTCACCCACGACTACCTCGCGGCCGGGCGCGGGCGCGGTCTCGACGCCTTCCGCCGGCGCTATCTGGACCTGGACCTGCTCCTGGTGGACGACATCCAGCTGCTCACCGGCCAGGGCGGGGTGCACGAGGAGTTCCGGCACCTCTTCGACGAGCTGCACGGCACCCGGCGGCAGATCGTGGTCTCCTCCGACCGCCCGCCCAAACAGCTCACCCACCTGGGCGACCGGTTGCGCGGCCGTCTGGAGTCGGGGCTGATCACCCATGTCCGGCCGCCCGAGCAGTCGGTGCGGGTCACCCTGCTGCGCCGCAAGGCGGAACAGGAGGGCATCGACGTACCCCCCGAGACGCTCGACCACATCGCCTCGCACGTCCAGCGCAACGTCCGCGAACTGGAGGGCGCGCTCGTCCGGGTCCGTGCCTTCGCGTCGCTGAACCGGCAGCCGATGGACGTCCAGCTGGCCGCCATCGTGCTGCGTGACCTGGTCCCGGACCGCGGCCCCTCCCGCGAGGAGGACGCCGCCCGGCGGATCATCGAGATGACCGGCGTCTACTTCGGCGTGACGGCCGAGGCGCTGCGCGGGCGGGAGCGGGGGCGCGCGCTGGTGACCGCCCGCCAGATGGCCATGTACCTGTGCCGTGAACTCACCGACCTGTCACCGTCCCGGATCGGCCAGGTCTTCGGCGGCCGTGACCAGGAGTCCGTCGAGTACGCGGACCGCAAACTGCGGGCCCTGATGGCCGAACGGCGGTCCATCTACAACCAGATGACCGAGCTGACCACGCGCATCAAGGCGGTCGACGGACCGCACACCGACACCTGGGTGTGAGTCAGCTCACTCCAACGAGGTGCCGGGACCCGCGTAATGCTCCCGGGCAGGCCTCCCTCTCTCCTCCCGGCGCGACCGCGTCGCAGAGCGAGGGGGGTTTTCCGATGACTGGGGCGAAGACGGCGGTCGAATGGCTGGCATCCGTCGCACCGGACCCCGAGGCCTGCCGCTGGGAGTGGGAACGCAGCCCCCTCGGGGTCGCCCTGCTGCCCGCCGGCAAGGTCTGGGACGTCCTGATCCTGCCGGGTGACCTCGGCTATCCCACGCTGGACGTGCTCACCCGGATCCTGGACCGGCCCGGTCCGGTGCTCGTCGACTTCGGCGACAGCCGGGTCGGCTTCTTCGTGCCCCCGGGCACCGCGGCCCGGTGGCTCGGCACCGGCATCCGCACCGCCGGGGCCGGCACCTGGATCGTCGTGCCGTACCCCGGCCGGGCGGCCCGGGGTGTGCGCTGGCTGGTGCCGCCGGACGGCTCGGGCACGCTGACCGATCCGGCGCTGCTGGAGCTGGCGATGCACGAGGCGGCGGCGGGGCCGGTGAGGGGCAGGGGCGAGGACGGATAGCGCCCGGACACCTTGACAACACAATTGGTCTGGACCAAATTGTGTGCGCTCCGCTCCTCCAACTTCCCCGATCCCGGAGGCCCTTGTGGACCGCGCCAGACGTCCCAGATCCGTCCTCGCCGTGCTCACGGCCGCGCTGCTGGCCGTGCCCGGCATCACCGCGCTCTCGTCGGCCGCCCGTGCGGCCGACGCGGACGTCGCGGCCAACGGCGGCTTCGAGTCCGGCCTGACCGGCTGGACCTGCACCGCCGGCACGACGGTCGGCTCACCCGTGCACAGCGGCGCCTCGGCGCTCCAGGCCACCCCGGCGGGCAGCGACAACGCCCAGTGCAGCCAGACGGTGTCCGTCCAGCCCGACGCGCAGTACACCCTGTCCGGTTACGTCCGCGGCTCCTACGTCTACCTGGGCGCGAGCGGCACCGGCACCACCGACGTCTCCGCCTGGACCCAGTCCGCCCCCGACTGGCAGAAGCTGAGCACCACCTTCCGCACCGGAGCGGCCACCACCAAGGTCACGATCTACACCCACGGCTGGTACGGCACCGGCGCCTACCAGGCCGACGACATCTCCCTGACCGGCCCCGGCGGCAGCGGCACCGGACAGCCCCCCGCGGCCCCGGCCGGCCTGAAGACCACCTCCGTGACCTCCTCCTCCGTCGGCCTGTCCTGGTCGGCGGTGACCGGCGCGACGAGCTACGCGGTCTACCGCGACGGGGTCCGGACCCAGACGGTGACCGGCACGTCGGCGACCGTCTCCGGTCTCGCCGCGTCGACGGCGTACGGCTTCCAGGTCACCGCGGTCAACGACGCCGGCGAGTCCGCGAAGCCCGCGGTCGTGACCGCGACCACCAGCGCCGGCTCCGGCGGCGGGGGCGGCGGTTCGTCCGACCTGCCCGCCCACGCCCTCGTCGGCTATCTCCACGCCGGCTTCGCCAACGGCGCCGGCTACACCCGGCTCGCCGACGTCCCCGACAGCTGGGACGTCATCGACCTGGCCTTCGGCGAGCCCACCTCGGTCACGTCCGGGGACATCCGCTTCAACCGCTGCCCGGTCACCGAGTGCCCGAACGTGGAGAGCGACGCCGAGTTCAAGGCGGCCGTCAAGGCCAAGCAGGCGGCCGGCAAGAAGGTGCTGATCTCGATCGGCGGCCAGAACGGCCAGGTCCAGCTGACCACGACGGCGGCCCGCGACACCTTCGTCTCCTCGGTCTCGAACATCATCGACACCTACGGCCTCGACGGCCTCGACATCGACTTCGAGGGCCACTCGCTGTCGCTGAACACGAACGACACGGACTTCAAGAACCCCACCACCCCCGTGATCGTGAACCTCATCTCGGCGCTGAAGACCCTGAAGGCCAAGTACGGCGCCAAGTTCGTGCTGAGCATGGCCCCGGAGACGTTCTTCGTGCAGAACGGCTACCAGTACTACGGCACCGGCAAGTGGGGCGGCCAGGACCCGCGCTGCGGCGCCTACCTCCCGGTGATCCACGCCCTGCGGGACGACCTCACCCTGCTGCACGTCCAGGACTACAACTCGGGCCCGATCATGGGCCTGGACAACCAGTACCACTCCATGGGCGGCGCCGACTTCCACATCGCCATGACCGACATGCTCCTCACCGGCTTCCCGGTCGCGGGAGACCCGAACAACGTCTTCCCGCCGCTGCGCCCCGACCAGATCGCCATCGGCATGCCGGCGTCCACGAACGCCGGCAACGGCTACGTCTCCCCGGCCGAGGTCACCAAGGCCCTGGACTGCCTCACGAAGAAGACGAACTGCGGCTCGTACGCGACCCACGGGACCTGGCCCGCCCTGCGGGGTCTGATGACCTGGTCGGTGAACTGGGACCGGTACGCGAACTGGGAGTTCCAGAAGAACTTCGACCACTACTTCGGCTGAGGCCCGGCACCAGGGACAGGGTGGTCAGCAGCACGGTGCACAGACACCAGCTGGCCACCACGTCCAGCGGCCAGTGCCAGCCCCGGCGGACCAGACCGTACGACACCCCGAGGACGAGGACGGCACAGACGCCGACCAGGACCCGGCGGGCGGCCGGGGAGCGCAGCCAGGGGAGCAGCAGCAGGGTCGCGGAACCGTAGGCGACGGCCGCCGTGGCCGTGTGCCCGGAGGGGAAGTAGCCGACGGCCGGGGGCACCACCGCGGTCCCCGGGCGGGCGGTCCAGTCCTTCAGCGGTACGACGATCGCCGGGACCAGCGCCATCAGCACCGCGGCGGCGAGCGGCGGCAGCCACCACCGCCGCGTGCCGGCCGACCGGCCCCGCCACAGCACATGGACCAGGGCGAGGACGAGCACCGGGACCGCCACCTGGATGTTGCCGAGATCGGACAGCAGCTCGGAGAACCGGTCCGGACGGACGAGGGCCCGGCTGAGGCGGGCGTCCAGGCGCAGCAGCGGGCCGTGCGCCACGACCTGCCAGGTGATCAGCGCGAAGAGAACGGCCGGCAGGCCGAGGAGCGGGGCGCGGCGGACTACGGTCGACACGGCGCCCAGCTTGTCAGACGGAGCACCCGTCAGATGGAGCCGGACCCACGGGAAGCAGGAGAAGCGGGAGAAGGAGGTCGGCCGCCCCGGAACAGGGGGGGTGGTTCCGGGGCGGCCGTCCGGACCGGAACGTCGCGCGCCCCGGGGGGTTTGGGGCGGCGACCGTCCGATCGGTGAGGAGATCCCGGAGCCGTCAGGCGCCGGTTGTGTGCGCGAGGGCACGACCAGGACGAAGCTGGGGAGGCCTCGGCCCGGAGTCGCCCACAGTCCCCTGTGGGCGGGGTGTATCTCTCATCTGAAGAGAACCTACGGCAGGCCGGGGCGCTTGGGCAGACGGAATTCGCTCCCGTCATCCACCCCGCACACCTTCTTCACACAGCCTGCCGGAGGCGGCCTTCAGAGGTGCAGACCTATCGCTCAGATGCGCGCGAACGCCTGCTCGATGATGTCGAGGCCCTCGTTCAGCAGGTCCTCGCCGATGACCAGCGGCGGCAGGAAGCGGAGCACGTTGCCGTAGGTGCCGCAGGTCAGGACCAGCAGGCCCTCGGCGTGGCAGGCCTTGGCGAGCGCGCCGGTGGCCTCCGGGTTCGGCTCCTTGGTGGCGCGGTCCTTGACCAGCTCGATCGCGATCATCGCGCCGCGGCCACGCACGTCACCGATGATGTCGAACTTCTCGGCCATGGCGGTGAGGCGCCCCTTCATGACCTCCTCGATGCGCTTCGCCTTGCCGTTGAGGTCCAGCTCCTTCATGGTCTCGATGGCACCAAGCGCACCCGCGCAGGCGACGGGGTTGCCGCCGTACGTACCACCGAGGCCGCCGGCGTGCGCGGCGTCCATGATCTCCGCGCGGCCGGTCACGGCGGCGAGCGGCAGACCACCGGCGATGCCCTTGGCGGTCGTGATCAGGTCCGGGACGATCCCCTCGTCCTCACACGCGAACCACTGCCCGGTCCGGCAGAAGCCGGACTGGATCTCGTCGGCGACGAAGACGATCCCGTTGTCGTTGGCGAACTTCACGATCTCCGGCAGGAAGCCCTTGGCCGGCTCGATGAAGCCGCCCTCGCCGAGGACCGGCTCGATGATGATCGCGGCGACGTTGTCCGGGCCGACCTGCTTGGTGATCTGGTCGATGGCCTGCTTGGCGGCCTCCGGACCGGCGTTCTCCGGGCCGGTCGGCCAGCGGTAGCCGTAGGCCACCGGCACGCGGTACACCTCGGGCGCGAAGGGACCGAAGCCGTGCTTGTACGGCATGTTCTTCGCCGTCAGCGCCATGGTCAGGTTGGTACGCCCGTGGTAGCCGTGGTCGAAGACCACCACGGCCTGCCGCTTGGTGTAGGCACGCGCGATCTTGACGGCGTTCTCGACGGCCTCGGCGCCGGAGTTGAACAGCGCGGACTTCTTGGCGTGGTCACCGGGGGTCAGCTCGGCCAGCGCCTCCGCGACCTCCACGTAGCCCTCGTACGGGGTGACCATGAAACAGGTGTGGGTGAAGTCGGCGAGCTGGGCGCTCGCGCGGCGTACGACGGCCTCGGCGGAGGCGCCGACGGAGGTCACGGCGATGCCGGAACCGAAGTCGATGAGACGGTTGCCGTCGACGTCCTCGATGATGCCGCCGCCGGCGCGCGCGGTGAACACCGGCAGCACGGAGCCCACGCCCTGGGCGACCACGGCGGTACGGCGGGCCTGCAGCTCCTGCGACTTCGGGCCGGGGATGGCGGTGACGACGCGGCGCTCCTGCGGAAGTGCGGTCATGGGGGGCTCCCTGATGATCTTGCGTACCGGGCGGTCCCGGGCGGTTCCGGGCGGTGCGTTTACGGACGCATACCTTCTTTTCTCGCAGGCTAAGACCGGTTCCGGAAGGTGGGCATGCTCCATGTGGGCGTTGTCGGCGGGCTCCGTTGTCCGCGATGGACATAGCCCGCCCGGGCGGGTACGGCGTCTCTCGGCCACGTAAGCGGTGAACTCCCCTTGCCGGAGCGTTAGATTGCTCGCTGATGGTGGACGGAAGAGCTGGTCAGGGGGCAGGGCCGATGGACAGCGACGGCACGCGCGACACACGCGGCACGCACGCGAACCATGTACCGCGCCCTACGGCGCCGACGGAGATGCCCGCGCCCCCGCAGGGCGGGCCGCCGACCGCGCACGGCGGAGCCACGGCGCACCACGGTTCCGTCGTGCCGCCACGGCCGACCCGGGCACCGGACATGCCGGCGGGGGCCGCCCAGCCCGCGTACGCCGCACCCGCCCCGTCTCCCCGCTCGCCCGTCGCCGACTGGCTCGACGAGCCGCGCCCGGCGGTCGAGCCCGGCATCTGGCGCTACGGCTACCGCCGGCCCAAGGCCGCGGGCCAGGAACAGCGCCTGGCGCCCGTCACCATCGTCGGCTTCTTCGTCCCCCTGGTGGCGGGGCTCTTCGTGTGGTCGCTGTGGCGGCACGGCAGCCTCCCGTATCAGTGGGCCGTCCTGAAGCTGCTCACCCCGGACGACTGGTGGTGGGCCGGGACCACGTCGCCGAAGGGCTACCAGGGGGCCGAGGCCGTCACCGTCGCCGACGGCGTGTTCTTCGCACTCCTCCTCTTCGCCATGGCGCGCCTGGGCAGCTGGCCGGACATCGTCCGGCACGTCGCAACGCGCCGTCCCCAGCCCGCTCGCGCCCTGATCACCGCCCTGGGCGCACTCATCGCGCTGGTCTTCGTCTTCCCGAGCGCCTTCGGTGTCGGATGGAACGCCCTGCCCGTACAGGGTCCGCTGCTCTCCCTGATCGTTCTGATCACCGGTGACTACGCGGTGTTCGCGTCGGAGCCGCTCATGGACGGGCTGTACACACTCATCACCGTCCTGGTGCTGTGGCCGTTCGCCCGGGTCGGCGGCTGGTGGACCCTGGCCAAGGACGCGCTCGCCGAGCGCCAACGGGCGAAGGCGCCCCAAGCCGCGCCGCCGGTCGCGGACCGGCGGCCGTCCCAGTGGCCCGAGCTGCGGGAGACGGGCCAGCACCAGGCCGCCGACCTGCTCACCGCCGAGATGCAGGCCGGCCGGATGAACGACGTGGACTGCGTCCGGGTGAGCCGCATGTGGACGACGGCCCGTGCCCGGGCGCGGCTGTCCTCCTTCACCGATACGGTTCTGCGCGAGGGCGCCGCCGCGTGGATCCATCCTTCCGGCGCCCGCGACCTGCCGGGCCGGACCGCCCGGCACGATCTGCTCGTCGGACAGGTGCACATCGGCCGGTGGGTGACGGGAGAGCGCACTCCGCCGGCCTACGGGGGAGCCGGCGCGGCGCTCGGTCCCGAGACCCTCGGCACCTCGCTGCTGGCCGTGGGGCCTTCCGGCGCGGGCAAGACGCGTCACCTGATCCGGCCCGTCGTCGAGTCGCTGGGTCTGCAGGCCCTCGCCGGACAGTGCGCGGTCGTCGCCGTCGGCGCGGCCGGCGCCCCGCTGGGCCCCGACTCCGCCTACGACGTCGTCGTACGCCTCGGAGACCCGGCGTCGGTCTACGACCTCGACCCGTACGCCGACTCCGACGACCCGGACGAGGCGGCGGCCTTCCTGGCGGAGGGGCTGGCCGGTGACCTGGACGCGGCCGGCGGGCAGCGGGCCGTCACCGCGCTGGCCCAGCTCCTCGGCCCGTACCGAGCGGCGTACGGGCGTTTCCCGGCACTGCCCCGGCTCCGGGAACTGCTGGAAGGCGAGCCCTCGGTACTCGCCGCGCTGCGTGCGGCGCTCGCCGGGGAGGAGCACGCGGCGATGCGTCGCGAACTCGACGCGCGGGACCGGCAGTCGGGCAGCGCGGGCGATCCCGGACCGGTCCTGGCCGACCGCCTGGCCCTGCTGGACCGGCCCGCGTTCGCCGAATTCTTCGGCGCGGACCAGGGGGAAGCCCGGCCGTTCTCGCTGCGTGCCGTCGCCCACCATCCGCTGCGGGTCCGGATCGACCTGCCCGAGCGAGGACACGACGAGGCGTCGCGGCTCATCACCCGGCTGCTTCTCGCGCAGTTCGGTGCGGTGGCGACAGCCGGCGAACGGACGCACTTCGCCTGTCTGGTCCTGGACGACGCCACCGGTGCCGTCACGGCCGATTCGGTACGGCGCATCCAGCGTCTGCGCTCGCGCGACGCGGGCGTGGTCCTCGCCCTGCGCACGGTCGGTGACGTGCCCGAGGCTCTGCACGGACAGCTGTACGGCGCCGTGGGCTGCCGGATGGCCTTTTCCGGGGTCACCACCTGGGACGGCAGCCGGTTCGCGGACGCCTGGGGCACCCAATGGGTGGAGACACGGGACGTGGCCCAGCACACCGTCTTCGCGGACCAGCCGATGACCCGCGCGATCCACGCCCTGCGCAAGCTGGTGACCGGGAAAGCGGTGACGACGGAGGCCGTCACCGTCCGGCAGGTCGAGCGGGAGCGTTGGTCGGCGTCCGAGTTGGCTCATGGGGTGCCGCCGGGGCACGCGGTGCTGTCGTTGACCACCGTCCGGGGCGAGCACGCGCCGCCGTTGCTGGTGGATCTGCGGGGGTGAGACGCCAGCGGCGCGTCGTACGGTGAGGCAGAATCGGGACAGGCCGTTCATACACAGCGGCCAAAAGATCACCGTGATCGCCGGATCTCCCTCACCGTGAAGGCCCCATGCCCCCGACTCTCGCCTCGCTCGTCCACCACTCCGCGCTCAAGCTGACCGTGCGCGCGGGCGAGGACCGCCTGGACGTGCCCGTCCGCTGGGCGCACGTCAGCGAGCTGGCCGACCCCGTGCCCTACATGGAGGGCGGCGAGCTGCTGCTGATCACCGCGCTCAAGCTGGACGCGGAGGATCCCGAGGCGATGCGCCGGTACGTGCGGCGGCTGGCCGGCGCGGGCGTCGTCGGACTCGGGTTCGCCGTGGGCGTCAACTACGAGGAGATCCCCAAGGCCCTCGTCGACGCCTGCGAGCAGGAGAGACTGCCCCTGCTGGAGGTGCCCCGCCGCACCCCCTTCCTCGCCATCAGCAAGGCCGTCTCCGCGGCGATCGCCGCGGACCAGTACCGGGCGGTCACGGCGGGCTTCGCCGCCCAGCGCGAGCTGACCAAACAGGCACTCAACGCCGGCCCCGAGGGAGTCCTCACCGTCCTCGCCGCCCAGGTCGACGGCTGGGCGGCGCTCTACGACGCCTCGGGCGCCGTCGTCGCCGCCGCGCCGGAGTGGGCCGGCCGCCGCGCCGGCCGGCTCACCGCCGAGGTGGAACGGCTGCGGGAGCGGCCCGCTCCCGCCTCCTCCGTGGTCGGCGGGCCGGAGCACGAGGACCGGGTGGAACTGCACTCCCTCGGCACCGGCCGCCGCCCCCGAGCGGCGCTCGCCGTGGGCACGGCCGCCGCGCTCGGCACCGCCGAACGGTACGCCGTCCACTCCGCCATCGCCCTGCTCACCCTCACCACCGAACGTTCCCGCTCCCTGCACGCGGCCGAGCAGCGCGTCGGCGCGGCGGTGCTGCGGATGCTCCTGGCCGGGGAACCCGATCATGCCCGGGCCGTCGCCGGCGACCTGTACGGCGGGCTGCTGGACGCCCCGTTCCGGATGATCGTCGCCGAGTCGGGGTCCGGTACGGCGGGCGAGCCGCTGGGCGAACTCGCGGAGACCGCGGAGTCCGCCGCGGCCCGTTCGGGCGAGGCCGTGCTGGTCGTGCCCGAGGGGGAGCGGCTGGTGGTGCTGGCCGCCGACGGCGGCGCGGCGGTGGCCGCGATCACCGCGTACGCGGCGGCGCGGGAGTCGGCGCGGGCGGCCGCCGAGCCGGGCCGGGCCGAGGAGGACGAACTGATCGTCGGCCTCTCGGCACCCGCCGGGCCGATAGCGGCGGCAGCGGCGTACAAGCAGGCCGAGCAGGCGCTGTCGGTGGCACGGCGGCGGGGGCGGGTGTTCGTGGAGCACGAGCAGCTGGCGGCCGGGTCCGTCCTCCCGCTGCTGGCCGACGACGCGGTGAAGGCGTTCGCCGACGGATTGCTGCGGGCGCTGCACGAGCATGACGCGACCGGGCGCGGGGACCTGGTCTCCTCGCTGCGGGCGTGGCTGTCCCGGCACGGGCAGTGGGACGCGGCCGCGGCCGACCTGGGGGTCCACCGGCACACGCTGCGGTACCGAATGCGCCGGGTCGAGGAGATCCTGGGGCGCAGCCTGGACGATCCGGACGTGCGGATGGAGCTGTGGCTCGCCCTGAAGGCGACTTCGACCGAGTGACCACGCCCACTGCTCCCTGAAGGCTGCTTCGGCCGAGTGATCGCTGCCATCGGTTCCTGAAGGCTGCTTCGGCCGAGTGACCGAACCCGCACCGCTGACCGAGCGGGCCGATCGGGGACGGGGCCAGGGATCCCCTGAGTGCGACTTCGACCGAGTGATCGCTCCGGAGACGCGGCCCCTGTCCCCTGTCCCCTGCCCCCTGTTCCCTGTTCCCTGGGCTGGGCCTCGTTCAGTGGGGAGCGTCCGGTGACGCCGGGGGGCGCTCGGGGCGCCGTCGGTCGGGGGCGGGACTCCGCTGCGATGCTTCGGTGCGGGCCTGCGCGGTCAGGGTCTCCAGCAGACGGGTGAGGACCGGCTGGCCCCACGCACCCTCCCGGACCGCCGCCTGGATGGTGCGGACCGGTTCCGGATTGCGCAGCCGGCGGACGGTCACACCGGGATGGCGGCGGTCCAGGCCGAGCAGCGGGACCAGTGCCACGCCGAGACCGGCCGCGACGAAGCCCTGGGCGGCCCGGTAGTCCTCGCCGTCCACCGCGAAGCCGGGCCGGAATCCGGCGGCGGCGCACGCGTCCAGCACGGTGTCCAGGCAGGGGCCGGGCCGCTCGCTGCCCACCCATGGTTCCCCCGCCAGGTCGGCCAGGTCCAGGACGCGCCTGGCCGCCAGCGGGTGCCCCTTCGGCAGCACCGCCCGGTACGGGTCGTCGAGCAGATGGACCAGCCGCAGCCCGGGCCGGGCCGCCGTACGCGGCCGTACCACCACCGCCAGGTCGGCCCGGCCGTCCAGTACCTCCGGCAGCGGGTCGGCGGGGTCGGTCGTCCCCAGATCGAGCCGTACGCCCGGGTGGTCCGCGCGGAGGGCGGCGACCGCGGGGGCGACCAGTTCGGCGCCGGCGGTGGCGAAGTAGCGGACCGTCAGGCTCCCGTTCCGTCCGGCCAGCAGGTCGGCCAGGGCCGCGCCGGCCTCCGCCAGCTCCCGGTCGATCGCCGCCGCGTGCTCGGCCAGCAGCAGTCCGGCGGCGGTCGGCCGTACGCCGCGCCCGGCCCGTTCCAGCAGTGCCGTCCCCGCCTGCCGCTCCAGCGCCGCCACCTGCTGGCTCACCGCCGACGGGGTGTAGCCGAGCGCGGTGGCGGCGGCGCTCACCGAGCCGCTGGTCACGACCGAGCGGAGGACCTGGAGACGTCGTACGTCCAGCATGTAGCCCAGCTTAAAGGTTGCTCGGGAACTTTCACTTGTCCTCATGTGTTTCGTAGCCGCACCGTGGCCGGGACGCCTCCGGCCGACAGGGGACCGGGGAGAAGAGGGGGTTCCCGTGGTACGTATGGCCGTTCTCGCCCTGCTGTGGGGGTCGGGCTATCTGTGGACCGGGCTGGCGCTGCGGCACGGCCTGTCCCCCCTGCACATCACCGTGGCGCGGGCCGTCCTCGGGGCCGCCGTCCTGCTGGTGCTCGCGCGGCTGGCCCACCAGCGCCTGCCCCGCGGGGCCACGACGTGGCGCCGGATCGCCGTGGCCGCGCTGCTCTGCAACACGCTGCCGTTCTTCCTGGCCGCGCAGGGCGTACGGACCGTCTCCACCGGTCTCGCGGGGGTGCTGAACGCGACGACCCCGCTGTGGTCGCTGCTGATCGGCCTCGCGCTCGGCACCGAGCGGGACCGGCGCCCGGTACGGCTCGCCGGTCTTCTGCTCGGCTTCGCCGGAGTGCTGCTGATCTTCTCGCCGTGGAGAGCCCCGGCCTCGTCCGCCGGCGGCGGATCGTTCGGCTGGGGCACGCTCGCCCTGCTCGGCGCGGCCCTCTCCTACGCGGTGGCCTTCGCCTACATGGGCAGGTTCCTCACCACCACCGGGAAGGAGAGCCCGGGGAACTCACCGGGCGGCGGCCCCGGAAGCGGAAGCCGTGACTCGGGGACGGGTACCGGTTTCGGGCCGCTCGCCGTCTCCGCGGCCCAGCTCAGCTCCGCGGCCGGGCTCGGCGCGCTCGCGCTGCCGGCCGGCGGCACCTCGTCCGGCTGGACCGACCCCGAGGCGCTCGTCGCCGTCGCCATACTCGGAATCCTCTGCACCGGGGTGACCTTCCACCTCAACTACCGGCTGATCGCCCTCGAAGGCCCGACGGCCGCCGCCACCGTCGGCTACCTGCTGCCGGTCGTCTCCACGGTCCTCGGCGCGCTCGTCCTGCACGAGCCGCTCGGCATGCGGACCGTAGCCGGCATGGCCGTGGTGCTGACGGGCGTCCACCTCACCCGGCGCGGCCCCGCACCCCGGGTACGGCCCGCCGTAGGCGACCGGAAGGCGACTCATCTCGCCAAACCGTAGTGGCCCGCACCGCGACTGCTACGACTCGGACAAACGACCCCCGGCCCCCGCCGCCCTACCGTGGACCACGCAAGCGAAGCACACCCCCAACGCGGAAGGGCCGGGACTCGTAACATGACTTCCACCCATGCCTTCTGGCTCGCCGGCCGCCAGGTCACCGGCGAGGACACCTTCGACGTCACCTCCCCGTGGGACGGCCGGCTCGTCGGCAAGGTCAGCGTGCCCACCGACGCCCAGGTCGAGGAGGCCGTGGCCGCCGCGTACGCCGTGCGGGACGAGTTCGCCGCCACCCCGGCCCATGTGCGCGCCGCCGCTCTCGACCACGTCAGCAAGCGACTGGCCGAGCGCACCGAGGAGATCGCCCAGCTGATCTCCGCCGAGAACGGCAAGCCGATCAAGTGGGCCCGCGGCGAGGTCGGCCGTGCCGTCTCCGTGTTCCGGTTCGCCGCCGAGGAGGCCCGCCGGTTCAACGGCGGCGAGGCCCAGCGGCTCGACACCGACGCCGGCGGCCAGGGCCGTCTGGCGCTCACCCGCCGCTTCCCGAAGGGGGTCGTGCTCGGCATCGCGCCGTTCAACTTCCCGCTGAACCTGTGCGCGCACAAGGTCGCCCCGGCGATCGCCGCCGGCGCCCCGATCATCCTGAAGCCGGCCCCGGCCACCCCGCTGTCCGGCCTGATCCTCGGTGACCTGCTCGCCGAGACGGAGCTGCCGGCCGGTTCCTGGTCGATCCTCCCGGTCGCCAACGACAAGATGCCCGCCCTCGTCCAGGACGAGCGCCTGCCGGTCATCTCCTTCACCGGCTCCGAGAAGGTCGGTTACGCGATCATGGACTCGGTGCCGCGCAAGCACTGCACTCTGGAGCTGGGCGGCAACGGCGCGGCCGTCGTCCTCGGCGACTTCGCGAGCGACGCCGACCTGGACTGGGCCGCGACCCGCATCGCGACCTTCTCCAACTACCAGGGCGGCCAGTCCTGCATCTCGGTGCAGCGGGTGATCGCCGACGCGTCCGTCTACGACCGGCTGCTGCCGCGCGTCGTCGCCGCCGTCGAGGCCCAGGTCACCGGTGACCCGTCCGACGCCAAGACCGACGTCGGCCCGCTGGTCAGCGAGGACGCCGCCAAGCGCGTCGAGTCGTGGGTGAAGGAGGCGGTCGAGGCCGGCGCCACGCTCCACACGGGCGGCGACCGCGACGGCGCCTCGTACGCGCCGACCGTCCTCACCGATGTCCCGGCGACCGCCACCCTCGCCTGCGAGGAGGTCTTCGGACCGGTCCTCACCGTGCAGAAGGTGGACGGCGAGGCCGAGGCGTTCGCCGCGGTCAACGACTCCAAGTACGGTCTCCAGGCGGGCGTGTTCACCCACGACCTCCAGGTCGCCTTCCGTGCCCACCGCGCCCTGGAGGTCGGCGGTGTGGTGATCGGCGACGTCCCGTCCTACCGCGCCGACCAGATGCCGTACGGCGGCGCCAAGCAGTCCGGCGTGGGCCGCGAAGGCGTCCGGTTCGCGATGGAGGACTACACCTACGAGCGCGTGCTGGTCCTCACCGGCCTCGCTCTCTGACCTGCCACGGACAGGTCGGAACCAGAACGGCCGCAGCCCACTGTGCGGGGGCTGCGGCCGTTCGTCTGTTCACCACCACGCTCGCCCGGCCGTCACGCTCGCCCGGCCGTCACGCTCGCCCGGCCGTCACGCTCTCCCGTGCCGGGCCCCTTCCTGCTGTCGGGCCGCTCCTGAACCTCAGCCGGAGAAGCCGGCGTGCGCGAGCCGTAGCGGACCGCGCGGTCCGATGCGGACGTCCGGGCCGTGTCCACCCCGTACGGGTACGCCGACCCCAGCACCAGCACGGTCCGCGGGCTGGCGGCGCGGGCCGCGTCCGATCTGAGCCCACTTTCCTGTCGGCGCCCCCCTGCGGCGCCCTACTCCTCCGCACGGCGGCCCCTGCCCCGCCGTACCGGAACGGTCCCCCCGGAAGGATCCTCGGCGCAACACCGCGCGGACACCCGTTCGGCGCAAGGGGCCGGCCAGGGGCGAGCGCCTCTCCGTGACCGGGCCCGGCGCCGAGGTCCGCAAGGGCCCCGGGCGGCCCGGCACCCCCTCCGGCTCGGCCGCCCGCCCGCGCGAGGGGTGGTGAGGTCGGCCCGTTTCGGGTACCAACGATCCAGTAGCACTGGTCGGTAAGGAACGGTCCCAGTCGTCCCCCTTCGCGGCGAGGTGAGCCTGAATGTCCGCCACCACCACCCCACGCACCACCGTCACCGAGCGCGAGGCCCGCCGGGTGGCGGAGGCCGCCCGGGAACAGGACTGGCGCAAGCCCAGCTTCGCCAAGGAACTGTTCCTTGGGCGCTTCCGGCTCGACCTCATCCACCCCCACCCGCTCCCCGACGACGAGTCCGTGCGGCGTGGCGAGGAGTTCCTGGCGAAGCTGCGCGCCTTCTGCGAGACCACGGTCGACCCCGCCCGCATCGAGCGCGAGGCCCGCATCCCCGACGAGGTGGTGGCGGGACTGAAGGAACTCGGCGCCCTCGGCATGAAGATCGAACCCAAGTACGGCGGTCTCGGCCTCACCCAGCTGTACTACAACAAGGCGCTCGCCCTGGTCGGCTCGGTCAGCCCCGCCGTCGGCGCGCTCCTCTCCGCCCACCAGTCGATCGGTGTGCCCCAGCCGCTGAAGATGTTCGGCACCCAGGAGCAGAAGGACGCCTTCCTGCCCCGCTGCGCCCGCACCGACATCTCCGCGTTCCTGCTCACCGAGCCGGACGTGGGCTCCGACCCGGCCCGCCTCGCCACCACGGCCGTGCCCGACGGCGACGACTACGTGCTCGACGGGGTGAAGCTGTGGACCACCAACGGGGTGGTCGCCGATCTGCTCGTGGTCATGGCGCGGGTGCCGAAGTCCGAGGGGCACAAGGGCGGCATCACCGCGTTCGTGGTGGAGGCCACCTCCGAGGGCATCACCGTCGAGCACCGCAACGCCTTCATGGGGCTGCGCGGCATCGAGAACGGCGTCACCCGCTTCCACCAGGTCCGGGTGCCCGCCGCCCACCGGATCGGCCCCGAGGGCGCGGGGCTGAAGATCGCGCTCACCACGCTCAACACCGGCCGGCTCTCCCTGCCCGCGATGTGCGCGGGCGCCGGCAAGTGGTGCCTGAAGATCGCCCGCGAGTGGGCGGCCGAACGCGAGCAGTGGGGCAAGCCGGTGGCGCTGCACGAGGCCGTCGGCTCCAAGATCAGCTTCATCGCGGCCACCACGTTCGCGCTGGAGGCCGTGCTCGACCTGTCCTCGCAGATGGCCGATGAGGACCGCAACGACATCCGCATCGAGGCCGCCCTCGCCAAGCTCTACGGCTCCGAGATGGCCTGGCTGATGGCCGACGAGCTGGTCCAGATCCGCGGCGGGCGCGGCTACGAGACGGCCGAGTCCCTCAAGGCGCGCGGCGAACGCCCGGTCCCCGCCGAGCAGATCCTGCGCGACCTGCGCATCAACCGCATCTTCGAGGGTTCGACGGAGATCATGCATCTGCTGATCGCACGGGAGGCCGTCGACGCCCACCTGTCGGTCGCCGGTGACCTGATCGACCCCGACAAGACCTTGTCCGACAAGGCGAAGGCGGGCGCCAGCGCGGGCGTCTTCTACGCCAAGTGGCTGCCGAGGCTGGTGGCCGGCCCCGGCCAGCTCCCCACGGCCTACGGCGAGTTCAGGCACGGCGTCGACCTCTCCGGCCACCTCCGCTACGTCGAACGCACCGCCCGGAAGCTGGCCCGGTCCACCTTCTACGCCATGTCCCGCTGGCAGGGCCGGATGGAGACCAAGCAGGGCTTCCTCGGCCGGATCGTGGACATCGGCGCCGAACTGTTCGCGATGAGCGCGGCCTGTGTCCGCGCCGAGCGGCTGCGCGGCGAGGGCGCGCACGGCCGTGCGGCCTACCAGCTCGCCGACGCCTTCTGCCGCCAGGCCCGCATCCGGGTGGACGAACTCTTCGCCCGCCTGTGGACCAACACCGACGAACTGGACCGCAAGGTGGTCGAGGGCGTCCTCGGCGGGGCCTACACCTGGCTGGAGGAGGGCGTCCTCGACCCCTCGGGCGAGGGCCCGTGGATCGCCGACGCGACCCCCGGACCCTCGGCCCACGAGAACGCCCGCCGTCCCTTCGGCGGCTAGCAGTACTTGTCGCTCGGGTCCCGCGTCGTCCAGGAACAGGTGTCGGCCCTGGTGCCGCTCGCCTTGGTCAGGGTGGCCGTGTCCCTGTCGTTGTTCCAGACGTAGGCACGACGGCCCTGGTACTTGTCCGACGCGGTGTCCGAGCCGCTGCCGGTGTGGATCTTCATGTACTTTCCGGCGCCGATCTTGACGTTCGGGAAGACGTACTTGTGGTTCGAGGCGTCCTTGAGGACCCAGCCCTTGAGCGAGACGGCCGAGCCACTGGAGTTCTTGATCTGCACCCACTCGGCGTTGAGGCTCTTGTTCGAGCGGTTGTCCGAGCCCGGGCTGTCGAACCAGACGTGGTGGATGTGCACGCCCCCGGCCGCCTGGGCCGGGGTGCTGAGCAGGGTGCCGGTGAGCAGCGCCGCGCCGGCGAGCGCGGGCAGGGCAGCGCGAATGCGCACAGTACGCATGGAGATATCCCCCCAGGATGTCGTCCGCGAATGCATGTGGAAGGAAGTGTTATCACACGATCTTCACGGTGACTTCACAACGGGAAAATCGCTCCATCGGGCGATGAAAGCTGTCAACGCACCCGCCCGAGGGACGCACTGTCCACCCCGTCACCGCTTGCGGCGACAATGGGGGGATGACCGACAGTCCCGCCCGTCCGGCGCCCCTCGCCGACCCGCACCTCGTCTACGACCCCGTCCCCGGTGACGGCCCCAAGGACGTGGTGATCCTCGGCTCCACCGGATCCATCGGCACCCAGGCCATCGACCTCGTGCTGCGCAACCCCGACCGCTTCCGGGTCACCGCCCTCTCCGCGAACGGCGGCAGGGTGGCCCTCCTCGCCGAGCAGGCGCACCGGCTGCGGGTGCGCACCGTGGCGGTCGCCCGCGAGGACGTCGTGCCCGCGCTGCGCGAGGCACTGGCCGCCGAGTACGGCGCCGGGAAGCCGCTGCCCGAGATCCTCGCCGGGCCCGACGCGGCCACCCAGGTCGCCGCCTCCGACTGCCACACCGTGCTCAACGGCATCACCGGCTCCATCGGCCTGGCCCCCACCCTGGCCGCCCTGAAGGCGGGCCGCACCCTCGCGCTCGCCAACAAGGAGTCGCTGATCGTCGGCGGACCGCTGGTCACCGCCCTGGCCGCGCCGGGCCAGATCATCCCGGTGGACTCCGAGCACGCCGCCCTCTTCCAGGCGCTCGCCGCGGGCACCCGCGCCGACGTCCGCAAGCTCGTCGTCACCGCCTCCGGCGGTCCCTTCCGCGGCCGCACCAAGGCCGAGCTGGCCGGCGTCACCGTCCAGGACGCCCTCGCCCACCCCACCTGGGCGATGGGCCCGGTGATCACGGTCAACTCCGCCACCCTGGTCAACAAGGGACTGGAGGTCATCGAGGCGCACCTCCTCTACGACATTCCCTTCGACCGCATTGAGGTGGTCGTGCATCCCCAGTCGTATGTCCACTCGATGGTCGAGTTCACCGACGGATCCACGATCGCCCAGGCGACGCCCCCCGACATGCGCGGGCCCATCGCCATCGGTCTGGGCTGGCCCGAACGCGTCCCGGACGCCGCGCCCGCCTTCGACTGGAGCCGGGCCTCCACCTGGGAGTTCTTCCCCCTGGACGACGAGGCCTTCCCCTCGGTGAATCTCGCCCGGCACGTGGGGCGGCTCGCGGGGACGGCTCCGGCGGTGTTCAATGCGGCCAACGAGGAGTGCGTCGAGGCCTTCCTGGGCGGCGCGCTGCCCTTCAACGGGATCATGGAGACCGTCACCCGGGTCGTCGAGGAACACGGCACGCCGGTAACGGGAACTTCGCTCACGGTGTCGGACGTCCTCGAAGCGGAGACCTGGGCACGAGCCCGGGCCCGCGAACTCACAGCCACGACGGCGACCGCGGAGGCGCGTGCATGACGACCTTGATGTTCATCCTCGGCATAGTGGTCTTCGCGGTCGGCCTGCTCGTCTCGATCGCGTGGCACGAGCTGGGGCACCTGTCCACGGCCAAGCTCTTCGGCATCCGCGTCCCGCAGTACATGGTCGGCTTCGGGCCGACCGTCTGGTCGCGCAACAAGGGCGAGACCGAGTACGGCATCAAGGCCATCCCGCTCGGCGGCTACATCCGCATGATCGGCATGTTCCCGCCCGACGACCAGGGCCGGGTCTCCGCCCGCTCCACCTCCCCGTGGCGCGGCATGATCGAAGACGCCCGCTCGGCGGCCTTCGAGGAGCTCAAGCCGGGTGACGAGACGCGCATGTTCTACACGCGCAAGCCGTGGAAGCGGGTCATCGTGATGTTCGCGGGCCCGTTCATGAACCTGGTCCTCGCGATCGGCCTGTTCTTCACCGTGCTCATGGGCTTCGGCGTCCAGCAGCAGACCACCACCGTCGCCTCCGTCTCGCCCTGCGTCATCGCCCAGAGCGAGAACCGCGACTCCTGCAAGAAGTCCGACCCCGACTCCCCGGCCCAGGCCGCCGGCATGCGCAAGAGCGACAAGATCGTCTCCTTCGCCGGCACGCCCACCAAGGACTGGAACACCCTCTCGGACCTCATCCGGGACAGCGCCGGCAAGACCGTGCCCATCGTCGTCGAGCGCGACGGCAGGCAGCTCACCCTGCACGCGAAGATCGCCACCAACCTGGTCGCCAAGAAGGACTCCAGCGGCACCTATGTGGACGGCAAGTACGTCAAGGCCGGCTTCCTCGGCTTCAGCGCCGCCACCGGCGTGGTGAAGCTGGACTTCGGGGACTCCGTGACCTGGATGACCGACCGGGTCGGCGACGCCGTCGACTCCCTCGCCGCCCTGCCCGGCAAGATCCCCGCCCTGTGGGACGCCGCCTTCGGCGACGGCCCCCGCGAACCGGACTCCCCGGTGGGCATCGTCGGCGCGGCCCGCATCACCGGTGACATCGCCACCCTGGACATCCCGGCCTCCCAGCAGCTGGCGATGTTCGTGATGCTGCTCGCCGGGTTCAACCTCTCGCTGTTCCTGTTCAACATGCTCCCGCTGCTCCCGCTCGACGGCGGGCACATCGCGGGCGCCCTGTGGGAGGCGCTGCGGCGCAACGTGGCCCGGGTGCTGCGCCGCCCCGACCCCGGCCCCTTCGACGTCGCCAAGCTGATGCCGGTGGCGTACGTGGTGGCGGGGATCTTCGTCTGCTTCACGGTCCTCGTGCTCATCGCGGATGTCGTCAACCCGGTCAAAATCTCGTAGCCGTCCGATGTCCGAGGCGGCCCGGGAGCCTGTGCTCCCGGGCCGCCTTCCATCGGGTGGGTTTGCCGGGTGGGATGTGCTGGCGCCCGGGCCGGTGCCGTAATCTCGAAGCCTGGAGCCCGCCGTTCACGGGACCGGATGTTGATCCACGACTTGGGGTTGCACAGCAGATGACTGCGATTTCTCTCGGCATGCCGTCCGTTCCGACCAAGCTCGCCGAGCGCCGCAAGAGCCGGCAGATCCAGGTCGGAAGCGTGGCGGTCGGCGGAGACGCACCGGTCTCGGTCCAGTCGATGACCACGACCCGTACGTCCGACATCGGCGCCACCCTCCAGCAGATCGCCGAGCTGACCGCCTCCGGCTGCCAGATCGTCCGTGTGGCCTGCCCGACCCAGGACGACGCCGACGCCCTCGCCACCATCGCGCGGAAGTCCCAGATCCCCGTCATCGCGGACATCCACTTCCAGCCCAAGTACGTGTTCGCGGCCATCGAGGCCGGCTGCGCCGCGGTCCGTGTGAACCCGGGCAACATCAAGCAGTTCGACGACAAGGTCAAGGAGATCGCCCAGGCCGCCCGGGAGCACGGCACCCCGATCCGGATCGGTGTCAACGCCGGCTCCCTGGACCGGCGCCTGCTCCAGAAGTACGGCAAGGCCACTCCCGAGGCCCTGGTCGAGTCGGCGCTGTGGGAGGCGTCCCTCTTCGAGGAGCACGACTTCCGCGACATCAAGATCTCCGTCAAGCACAACGACCCGGTCGTCATGATCGAGGCGTACCGCCAGCTCGCCGAGCAGTGCGACTACCCCCTGCACCTCGGCGTCACCGAGGCCGGCCCCGCCTTCCAGGGCACCATCAAGTCGGCCGTCGCCTTCGGCGCCCTCCTCTCCCAGGGCATCGGCGACACCATCCGCGTCTCCCTGTCGGCCCCGCCCGCCGAGGAGGTCAAGGTCGGCATCCAGATCCTGGAGTCCCTGAACCTGCGCCAGCGCGGCCTGGAGATCGTCTCCTGCCCGTCCTGCGGCCGGGCCCAGGTGGACGTCTACAAGCTCGCCGAAGAGGTCACCGCGGGCCTGACCGGCATGGAGGTCCCGCTGCGCGTCGCCGTCATGGGCTGCGTCGTCAACGGCCCCGGCGAGGCCCGCGAGGCCGACCTGGGCGTCGCCTCCGGAAACGGCAAGGGCCAGATCTTCGTCAAGGGCGAGGTCATCAAGACCGTGCCCGAGTCGAAGATCGTCGAGACCCTCATCGAAGAGGCCATGAAGCTGGCGGAGCAGATGGAGGCGGACGGCATCGCCTCGGGCGAGCCGTCGGTGTCCGTCGCGGGCTGACCGGAGCACACCCGAAGGGGCGCGGGGACCGCGCGCCGGGCCGTACGCGGCCCGCGCCCGCCGGTGCCCCCCCGGCCCCCGGGCCAGCAGGCGCACCCCCGGGCCGGCACGGCTATAGTGCGGAGGATCAGCAGAACCCCCAGCGTGAGGCCCCGCACGTGTTGACCCAGACCACCTCACGGGTGCTCGAACCGAGTGACCTGGACGCCGCGCTCGCCGTCCTCGACCGCGAGCCGGTCGCGAACGCCTTCGTGGCCTCGCGCGTCCAAGTCGCCGGCCTCGACCCCTGGCGGCTCGGCGGCGAGATGTGGGGCTGGTACGAGGACGGCATGCTCACGTCCCTGTGCTACGCGGGCGCCAACCTCGTGCCCATCTGCGCCACTCCCCGCGCCGTCCGTGCCTTCGCCGACCGCGCCCGGCGGGCCGGCCGCCGCTGCTCCTCCATCGTCGGCCCCGCCGAATCCACCGCCCAGCTGTGGCGGCTGCTGGAGCCGCACTGGGGACCGGCCCGCGAGATCCGGGGCCACCAGCCGCTGATGGTCACCGACCGCATGCCGGGCGACGTCACGCCCGATCCGTACGTCCGCCGCGTCCGCAAGGACGAGATGGAGACGATCATGCCGGCGTGCGTGGCGATGTTCACCGAGGAGGTCGGCGTCTCCCCGCTGGCCGGCGACGGCGGCCTGCTCTACCAGGCCCGGGTCGCGGAACTCGTCGGCTCCGGCCGCTCCTTCGCCCGCGTCGACGACCGGGGCCGGGTCGTGTTCAAGGCGGAGATCGGCGCGGCGACCTCCCAGGCCTGCCAGATCCAGGGGGTGTGGGTCGCCCCCGAGTACCGGGGGCAGGGCCTCGCGGCCCCCGGCATGGCGGCGGTGCTGCGCTACGCCCTGGCGGACGTGGCCCCCGTGGTGAGCCTGTACGTGAACGACTACAACACGACGGCGCGCAGGACGTACCGCAGGGTGGGCTTCCAAGAGGTGGGAGCCTTCATGAGCGTTCTCTTCTGAGCCCCCTGTACGCTCCCGGCATGGACCTCGTGATCGGCCCCCTGGACCTCGCAGCCCACGTCGACGAGGCCCTGGCCGTCCAAGCCGTCGCCTTCGGGCTCGGCCCGGACGAAGTCGCCGTACGCCGCCAGATCGTCCAGCGCCACATGCAGTACAACGGCGCCCGGGCGCTCGGCGCCACCAGCCGGGGAATGCTGATCGGGTTCGTCTACGGCATGCCCAACAGCCGTACCCACTGGTGGTCCACCGTCGTGGAGCCCTACCTCCGCGCGGGCGGCAACGAGCACTGGCTGGACGACTCCTTCGTCATCACCGAACTGCACGTCCACCCCGACCACCAGAACCGCGGCATCGGCCGGAAGCTGATCACCACCATCACCGACGGCGCCGCCGAACCCCGCTCGATCCTCTCCGCGATCGACACCGACAGCCCCGCCCGCGGCCTCTACCACTCCCTCGGCTACGTGGACCTGGCCCGCCAGGTCCACTTCCCGAGCGCACCCAGGCCGTACGCCGTGATGGGGGCCCCTCTCCCGCTGCGCAGGCGTTAACCGATTTCCACCGGCGCAGCGAGCCCGGCTAACCTCCTATGCCATCACCATCCCCCGCTCTCGGCCGCGCTGGAGCGGGAGACCCCCATCCGGCAGGAGTACGAGAACCATGGCGAACGCACCGGTCCAGCGCATGTCCCAGTTGATGGCGAAGACGCTGCGCGACGACCCGGCGGACGCCGAGGTCCTCAGCCACAAGCTCCTCGTCCGCGCCGGCTACGTCCGCCGCACGGCCGCCGGCATCTGGAGCTGGCTGCCCCTCGGCAAGAAGGTCCTCGCCAACGTCGAGCGCATCGTCCGCGAGGAGATGGACGCCATCGGCGCCCAGGAGGTCACGCTGCCCGCCCTGCTGCCGCGCGAGCCCTACGAGGCCACGGGCCGCTGGGACGAGTACGGCCAGGAGCTGTTCCGGCTCAAGGACCGCAAGGGCGGCGACTACCTCCTCGGCCCCACGCACGAGGAGATCTTCACCCTCCTGGTCAAGGACCAGTGCACGTCCTACAAGGACATGCCGGTCATCCTGTACCAGATCCAGACCAAGTTCCGCGACGAGGCCCGTCCCCGCGCCGGCATCCTGCGCGGCCGTGAGTTCCTGATGAAGGACTCGTACTCCTTCGACCTGGACGACGAGGGCCTCGCCACGTCCTACGGCCTGCACCGCGAGGCCTACCGGCGTGTCTTCGAGCGCCTCGGCCTCGACTACCGCATCGTCGCCGCCACCGCCGGCGCCATGGGCGGCTCGAAGTCGGAGGAGTTCCTGGCCCCGGCCGAGGCCGGCGAGGACACCTTCGCCGACTGCCCGAACTGCGACTTCGCCGCCAACACGGAGGCGATCACCTACGTGCTCAAGCCGGTCGACGGCTCGGCCGTGCCCGCGCTGGAGGAGATCCCCACCCCGGACACCCCGACCATCGAGACCCTCGCCGCCTCCCTCGGCGTCCCGGCCTCCGCCACGCTGAAGAACCTGCTGGTGAAGGTGGACGGCGAGATCGTGGCCGTGGGTGTCCCCGGGGACCGCGAGGTCGACATGGACAAGGTCGAGGCGCACTTCGCCCCGGCCACCGTCGAGATGGTCACCGAGGCGGACTTCGCCGGCCGTCCCGACCTGGTCCGCGGCTACGTCGGCCCGCAGGGCCTGGGCGAGAAGGTGACGTACATCGCCGACCCGCGCGTGGCCCCCGGCACCTCCTGGATCACCGGTGCCAACAAGGAGCACACGCACGCCAGGAACGTCGTCGCCGGCCGCGACTTCGAGGTCGACGCCTACGTGGACGTCGTCGTGGTCCAGGAGGGCGACCCCTGCCCCAAGTGCGGCACCGGCCTGAAGCTGGACCGCGCCATCGAGATCGGCCACATCTTCCAGCTGGGCCGCAAGTACGCCGACGCCCTCAAGCTGGACGTGCTCGGCCAGAACGGCAAGCCGGTCCGCGTCACCATGGGCTCCTACGGCATCGGCGTGTCCCGCGCCGTCGCCGCGCTCGCCGAGCAGACCGCCGACGAGCACGGCCTGGTGTGGTCCAAGGAGGTCGCCCCGGCCGACGTGCACGTCGTCGCCGCCGGCAAGGCGCTCCAGACCGAGCTGGCGCTGGACGTCGCCGAGAAGCTCGCCGCCGCGGGCGTCCGGGTCCTGGTGGACGACCGGGCCGGGGTCTCCCCGGGGGTGAAGTTCACCGACGCCGAGCTGATCGGCATCCCGCAGATCCTGGTGGCCGGCCGCCGCTCGGGCGAGGGCGTGCTGGAGCTGAAGGACCGCAAGACCGGTGAGCGCGAGGAGCTGACGGTCGAGGACGCGATCGCCCGCCTGACCGCCTGACCGCCTGACCGCCTGACACCGGGCGAGCCGGGGAGCGGCGGTCACGTTCCGGCGTGTACCGCCGCTCACCTCTGGGCGGGGCTCACGTTCCGGCGTGCCGCCGCTCATCTCTGGGCGGGGCTCACGTTCCGGCGTGCCGCCGCTCACCCCGGGGCGGGGCGGTCATTTCCGGCCGTCCTGCCAGTCCTTGCGGGAGACCGTCCAGTACTCGCGCCGTCCGAAGCCGACCGAGAAGACGGTTCCGTAGCGGGCACGAACCCCGGTAACCGTGGCGCCGGCGGGCTCCGTGAGGCACCGCAGGTCCGGGCCGCGAGGGGGACACGCCAGGGGTTCCCGGAGGTTCCCCTGCGGATCCCACGGGTCGTCCCACGCGACGGTGAACGCCGGATCGTTGAGCTGCGGCGTGGACAGGCGCAGTCCGTCGGCCTGCCGGCCCTTGGCCCGCTGGTACTCCAGCGCGTACCGCAGCCCGCCCACCCCGCCGGTGTCCGGCCCCCCGCCCGTCAGACCGCCCCAGTCGCCCAGGTGTGCCCGGCCGATCTCCTTCAGGGTGGGCGTGATCCCGCGGGGCGCCCCGTAGTAGGCGATGGCGTACATGGAGCAGTGCACCACGACGGGGTCCTCGGTCTGGTCGAAGAGGTCCGGCGACCTGGGCCCGCCGCAGTTGTCGTTCAGGCGCAGGAACGCGGGCTCCAGCGAGGTCCGTGCCGCGAACGCCGCCACCTTCTTCCGGATGGCGTGCTCCGCCCCCGTTCGCTGCCGGTCCGCCGCCGCCGAGGTCGCCATCCGGTGGAGTTCGTCGTCGTCCGGCGCCGCGGCGGAGCAGCCCGACGCCAGCAACCCGGTCAGCGCCAGCACCACCGGCAGCGCTCTGCGTGCTGATCTGTTCACCGCTCGAGTCTGTCCGGCCGCGCTCACCGCCCGGCACGGGCGCCCTACTCAGCCGGCTGAGTACGCGTGCTCTTGCGGGCAGCGGCTACAGCCAGCTCGCGAACTCCAGCAGCAGTTCCGCGTCCTTCTCCCGGCCCACCCGGCGGGCCCGGACCCCGGACTCCACCGCCCGGAACAGCGTCCAGCCCCGCAGCCGGTCCTGGTCCACCTCCAGCGACTCCGCGAGCCGCTTGATCCGGCGCCGGGTGGTGGCGGGGCCGGACGGCGTCGCGATCAGGTCCTCCACCCGGTCGCGCACCAGCCGCGCCAGGTCGAAGGCGCTCTCGCCGACCACCGGGTCCGGGCCCACCGCGAGCCACGGCATCCGCTCGCCCGCGAGCACCTTGCTCTGCCGGAACGTGCCGTGCAGCAGCAGCTGCTCGGGCGGCCCGGCCAGCAGTTCCGTCCGGGCGGCCAGTGCCGACTCCACCAGGGGAGCGGCCTCCGGGTCGGTGCCGGCGCTCGCCCGCATCGCCGCCGCCTGCCGCCCGGTGCGCTCGGCCACGGTCTCGAAGGCATGTCCGGCCGGCGGTGCCACCCACAGCCTGCGCAGCGTCCCCGCCGCCTCCAGCAGCGCCTTCGCCTCCGGCAGCGAGCGCACCGACACATCCGGATGCAGGCGCTCCAGCAGCAGCGCCCCGTCGTCCGCGTCGGCCTCCAGCAGTTGTACGGCGCCCAGCCCGGACCAGTGCGCCAGCGCCGCCCGCTCGCTCTCCGGGCGGGCCCGGGGCGGCGCCAGCTTCAGCACGGCCGGCGTGCCGTCCGCCCGCCGCACCAGCACCACCAGGCTGCTGCGGCCGCCGGGCACCTGCACCCGCTCGACCGTCAACTCGCGCCGGTCCACCGCCCGCTCCGCCGCCGCGGGCAGCCGGGCCAGCCAGTCGTCCCCGGCCGGTGCCGTCTCTCCGAGCGCCCGCACCAGGCGCCGCGGCGCTTCGAAAGCCATGCGCGAGTTGTTCCCTTCGTACGTCGGGTCAGCCGGGCCCGGCCGGGTCCCGCTGGTGGTGCCGGTCCTGTCGTCCCGCTGCTCCTGCCGGGCGGTGTCCGTTCCGTGCGGGGCCCCGCCCCGCCCTGGTCCCCTTCCCGCCTCCGGGCCCGTCGGAGGCCCGCGCCGGGTCCGGCCGCCGCCCGTCCCGGCCGGCCGCGGTCCCGCCGCTCCGGCCGATACCGCCGCCGCACCGGCCCCGCGGCGGCGTCTAGCGCGTCGTCGACGCGGTGGGGGACGCGGTCGTGCCGGCCGCGCCCGTCTGCTCGCCGGACCGCTCGGCGAGCCCAGGGAAGGCTACGCTCTCCCCGCCCCAGCGCACCGCCCGCACCGCCGCCTCCCGCAGCGCCCCGGCCGCGTCGGCCCGCCGCGCGCCGGCCGCCGCCCGCACCAGGTCCGAGTACACCCCGGCCACCCGTTCCTCCAGCCGCGCGGCCAGCCGCACCGCGGCGGCGCCGTCGGAGACCGGGAACGGCAGCGCGTACGCGGCGCTCGCGGCGACCGGCGTGCCGCCCAGGTCGCGCACCGCGCGCACCAGCGTGTCCCGGCGCGCCCGGTGGGCGTCGTACGCCGCCCGCGCCTCGGCCCGGCGCCGCTCGCCGATCCGCCCGCCGACGACCCCGTAGCCGTACACGGCCGCGTGCTCGGCCGCCAGCGCCGCCTGTAGCGCGGTCACCTCCGCCTGCTCCGTCCACCCGGTCTCTTCCGTCCCGTCGCTCACCGGGCTCCCTCCGTCAGCAGGTACGCGTGTGCCGAACCGGCCGCCGCCACCGACGCCAGCAGCCGTGCCAGCTCGCCCGGCACCGACAGCAGATCCTTCGCGCGCCGGTCGGCGAGGGCCCGCTCGGCGGCCGCAAGCCCGGCGACGGCGTCCTTCTCGGCGGCCGGCACGGGAGTGGCGGAGGCCGACGCCGTGGCCGTCACCGACGCCGTGGCGGTGGCCGGCGTGCCCTCCTCGAAGGCCGCCGCGTGGGCCGCGACCTGTGCCCGCAGCGGTCGCAGCCGGCCGGTGAGCCCCGGATGCGCGGCGAGCACGGCGTCGTAGCGCTCCAGCAGCCCCCGGCTGTCCCGGGCCGCACGCGCGCGTGCCCGGGCCGTGGCGGACGGACCGTCGTCGCCGCCGGTGTCCGGACCGGCGGAGCAGCCCGCCAGCAGGGCGGCGCCCGCGGCCGAGGCGAGCAGGGATCTTCTGCGCGGCCCCGAGCGGGCGCGCGAGGGCTGGGGGTACGGCACGGCTGACGTCCTCGGGGGCTCGTACGAACACACGGGCGGGAACGCCGGCCCGCCGCTGATCACGGTACCCGCGCATCCCTCGCACTGATGTCACCGGCTCGGCGGCCGGCCCGAAGGGGCGCGGGGGAACGGCACGGCCGGCTCGCGCACGCCGGCACACCCTGCTCACCGCGGGCACCGGAGCCCGAGGCGGCCCGGTGGCACGGCCGGAGGCAGGACGCAACACTCCCCGCGACCGGATACCCTTTGACCAGACACGCGACCCATCCCACAACAGCACACGCGGCCGAGGAGTCACCCGGATGAGCACCACCCAGAGCGAGAGGCTGCGAGAGCTGCTGGAACCGCTCGTCACCTCTCAGGGGCTGGATCTCGAAGAGATCGCCGTGGACTCCGTCGGACGCAAGAAGGTGCTGCGTGTCGTCGTGGACTCCGACACCGGAGCGGACCTGGACACCGTCGCCGATGTGAGCCGTGCGCTCTCGGCGAAGCTGGACGAGACGAACGCGATGGGCGAGGACGCGTACGACCTGGAGGTCGGAACCCCTGGCGCGGAGCGCCTCCTCACCGAGCACCGGCACTTCGTGCGCGCCGTCGACCGGCTCGTGAAGTTCCAGCTCACGGAGGGCGGCGAGCTGGTCGCGCGGATCCTGGAGGTCGACGAGGAGGGCATCGACGTCGAGGTGCCCGGGGTGAAGGGCCGCAAGGCCACCGCCCGCAGACTCGGCTTCCCGGAGATCGGCAAGGCGCGCGTGCAGGTCGAGTTCAACCGCAAGGACAGCAAGAAGGACATGAAGGAAGAGGAGGAGGCGTAGCCGTGGACATCGACATGAGCGCCCTGCGGGGCTTGGTTCGGGAGAAGGAGATCTCCTTCGACCTGCTGGTCGAGGCGATCGAGTCGGCCCTCCTCATCGCCTACCACCGCACCGAGGGAAGCCGCCGACACGCGCGCGTGGAGCTCAACCGGGAGACCGGGCATGTGACCGTGTGGGCGAAGGAGGACCCCGAGGACCTCGCGGAGGGCCAGGAGGTCCGTGAGTTCGACGACACCCCGTCCGGTTTCGGCCGTATCGCCGCCACCACCGCCAAGCAGGTGATCCTGCAGCGGCTGCGCGACGCCGAGGACGACGCGACGCTCGGCGAGTACGCCGGCCGCGAAGGGGACATCGTCACCGGCGTGGTCCAGCAGGGCCGCGACCCGAAGAACGTGCTCGTGGACATCGGCAAGCTGGAGGCCATCCTGCCGGTGCAGGAGCAGGTGCCCGGCGAGACGTACCCGCACGGCATGCGGCTCAGGTCGTACGTCGTCCGGGTGGCCAAGGGTGTCCGCGGCCCGTCCGTGACCCTCTCCCGTACGCACCCCAACCTGGTGAAGAAGCTCTTCGCCCTGGAGGTGCCGGAGATCGCCGACGGCTCGGTGGAGATCGCCGCGATCGCCCGTGAGGCCGGTCACCGCACCAAGATCGCCGTACGGTCCACCCGGACGGGCCTGAACGCCAAGGGTGCCTGCATCGGCCCCATGGGCGGCCGGGTGCGCAACGTGATGGGCGAGCTGAACGGCGAGAAGATCGACATCGTCGACTGGTCGGACGACCCGGCCGAGATGGTCGCGAACGCCCTGTCACCCGCTCGGGTGAGCAAGGTGGAGGTCGTGGACATGGCCTCCCGCTCCGCCCGGGTGACCGTGCCGGACTACCAGCTGTCGCTGGCGATCGGCAAGGAGGGCCAGAACGCCCGCCTCGCGGCCCGGCTGACCGGCTGGCGGATCGACATCCGGCCCGACACCGAGCAGGCCGGGGAATAAAGTCCGACCGGAGCACGGATCGGGGAATAGTTCCAAGCCGTACGTCGGTTGAATCACGACAACAGCCGTTCGATCTTTGCCCCGTAGGGGTGAGGTCGGTACGGGGAGGTAGACTGAGCTGTGTCTGGCCGGACGCACGCCCGAGCATGCCCTGAACGCACCTGTGTGGGGTGTCGGGAGCGGGCGGCCAAGGACGATCTCTTGCGGATCGTGAAGATCGAGGACGCGTGCGCCCCCGATCCTCGCGGTACGCTGCCCGGCCGGGGTGCTTATGTGCACCCCGCCCTGGTCTGTCTCGACCAGGCGGTACGCCGCCGGGCGTTCTCGCGGGCACTGCGCGCCCCGGGAGCGCTCGACACAAAGGCGTTGCGCCGATACGTCGAGCAGACAACAGTTGCCGAGCAGGCAACGCCGTAAGACGCGCCGCACGGAACGCCGTGCGGCCCGGTACCTCGCGAGTCGAAAGCAGGTCGAGATTGCGATGAGCACTCGATGAGTACGCGATGAGTACGCCCATGAACTAGCGACGGTCCGGCTTCACCCGGACCTCAAAGGAGCGAAGTGGCTAAGGTCCGGGTCTACGAACTCGCCAAGGAGTTCGGTGTCGAGAGCAAGGTCGTCATGGCCAAGCTCCAGGAACTCGGTGAATTCGTCCGTTCGGCGTCTTCGACCATCGAAGCGCCCGTAGTACGCAAGCTGACCGACGCCTTCCAGGGCGGTGGCAACGGCAAGTCCGCCGGCAAGCCCGCCCCGCGCAAGGCTGCCCCCAGGCCCGCCGCGCCCTCTCCGGCGCAGGCGGCACGTCCGGCTGCCCCGAAGCCGGCAGCCCCCAAGCCCCCGACGGCGCCCGCTGCCCAGCAGCCGGCCGCCCCGTCGGCTCCCGCGGCGCCCGCGCCGGCGCCGGGCCCGCGCCCGGTGCCCGGTCCCAAGCCCGCGCCGCGCCCGGCCCCGGCCGCCCCGGAGTTCACCGCTCCGCCGGCCGCTCCGGCCGCGCAGGCCCCGCAGGCTCCGGCCGCGCAGGGTCCGCGTCCCGGCGCCCGTCCCGGTGGTCCGAAGCCCGGCGCCCGTCCGGCCGGTCCCGGTCAGGGCCAGGCGCCCCGTCCGGGTCAGGGCGGCGCGCGTGCCGGCGGTCAGGCCCCGCGTCCGGGCGGTGCCCGTCCGGCCGGTCCCCGTCCAGGCAACAACCCCTTCACCTCCGGCGGCAACGCCGGCATGGCCCGTCCGCAGGCTCCGCGCCCGCAGGGCGGCGCGCGTCCCGGCCCCGGTGGTCCCGGCGGCGCTCCCCGTCCCCAGGCGCCCGGCGCCCAGGGCGGCGGTCCGCGTCCCCAGGCTCCCGGCGGTCCCCGGCCGACCCCGGCCGGCATGCCCCGCCCGCAGGGCGGCCCGCGTCCCGGTCCCGCCGGTCCGCGTCCGAACCCCGGCATGATGCCGCAGCGTCCCGCTGCCGGCCCGCGTCCCGGTGGCGGTGGCCCCGGCGGCCGTGGCCCCGGTGGCGCCGGTCGTCCCGGCGGTGCCGGTGGTCGTCCGGGTGGCGGCGGCTTCGCCGGCCGTCCCGGTGGCGGCGGTGGCGGCTTCGCCGGCCGTCCCGGTGGTCCCGGTGGCGGTGGCGGCGGCTTCGCCGGCCGTCCGGGTGGTCCCGGTGGCGGTGGCGGCGGTGGCCGTCCCGGCTTCGGTGGCCGTCCCGGTGGTCCCGGTGGCCGCGGTGGCACGCAGGGCGCCTTCGGCCGTCCGGGTGGTCCCGCGCGTCGTGGCCGCAAGTCGAAGCGGCAGCGTCGCCAGGAGTACGAGGCCATGCAGGCCCCGAGCGTCGGCGGCGTGATGCTGCCGCGCGGCGGCGGCGAGACCATCCGTCTCTCCCGCGGCGCGTCGCTCACCGACTTCGCGGAGAAGATCAACGCCAACCCGGCGTCGCTCGTCGCGGTCATGATGAACCTCGGCGAGATGGTCACCGCGACGCAGTCCGTCTCCGACGAGACCCTGCAGCTCCTCGCCGACGAGATGAACTACACGGTTCAGATCGTCAGCCCGGAGGAGGAGGACCGCGAGCTGCTCGAGTCCTTCGACATCGAGTTCGGCGAGGACGAGGGCGACGAGGAGGACCTGGTGGTCCGTCCGCCGGTCGTCACCGTCATGGGTCACGTCGACCACGGTAAGACCCGACTGCTCGACGCCATCCGCAAGACGAACGTCATCGCGGGCGAGGCCGGCGGCATCACCCAGCACATCGGTGCCTACCAGGTCGCGACCGAGGTCAACGACGAAGAGCGCAAGATCACCTTCATCGACACCCCGGGTCACGAGGCGTTCACCGCCATGCGTGCCCGTGGTGCGAAGTCGACCGACATCGCGATCCTGGTCGTCGCGGCCAACGACGGCGTCATGCCGCAGACGGTCGAGGCGCTCAACCACGCCAAGGCGGCCGACGTGCCGATCGTGGTCGCGGTCAACAAGATCGACGTCGAGGGTGCCGACCCGACCAAGGTGCGCGGTCAGCTGACCGAGTACGGCCTGGTGGCCGAGGAGTACGGCGGCGACACGATGTTCGTCGACATCTCCGCCAAGCAGGGTCTGCACATCGACTCGCTGCTGGAGGCCGTGGTCCTCACGGCCGACGCCTCGCTCGACCTGCGGGCCAACCCGAACCAGGACGCGCAGGGCATCTCGATCGAGTCCCGTCTCGACCGCGGCCGTGGTGCCGTGGCGACCGTCCTCGTCCAGCGAGGCACGCTGCGGGTCGGCGACACGATGGTGGTGGGCGACGCCTACGGCCGCGTCCGCGCCATGCTCGACGACAACGGCAACAACGTCGCCGAGGCCGGCCCCTCGACGCCGGTCCAGGTCCTGGGCCTGACCAACGTCCCGGGTGCGGGCGACAACTTCCTGGTGGTGGACGAGGACCGTACGGCCCGTCAGATCGCAGAGAAGCGTGCCGCCCGTGAGCGCAACGCCGCGTTCGCCAAGCGCACGCGCCGCGTGTCGCTGGAGGACCTGGACAAGGTGCTCAAGGCCGGCGAGGTCCAGCAGCTGAACCTGATCATCAAGGGTGACGCTTCCGGTTCCGTCGAGGCCCTCGAGTCCTCGCTGCTCCAGCTGGACGTCGGCGAAGAGGTCGACATCCGCGTCCTGCACCGTGGTGTCGGTGCGGTCACGGAGTCCGACATCGACCTGGCGATGGGCTCCGACGCCATCGTGATCGGCTTCAACGTCCGCGCGGCCGGCCGCGCGGCGCAGATGGCCGAGCGCGAGGGTGTGGACGTCCGGTACTACTCGGTCATCTACCAGGCGATCGAGGAGATCGAGGCGGCCCTCAAGGGCATGCTCAAGCCGGAGTACGAAGAGGTCGAGCTGGGTACGGCGGAGATCCGCGAGGTCTTCAAGTCGTCCAAGCTGGGCAACATCGCCGGTGTCCTCATCCGCTCGGGCGAGGTCAAGCGCAACACCAAGGCGCGCCTCATCCGCGACGGCAAGGTGGTCGCGGAGAACCTCAACATCGAGGGCCTGCGTCGCTTCAAGGACGACGTCACCGAGATCCGCGAAGGCTACGAGGGTGGTATCAACCTCGGAAACTTCAACGACATCAAGGTCGACGACGTCATCGCGACGTACGAGATGCGGGAGAAGCCGCGGGCGTAACGGCTCACGGTCCGCTGCTGGCCGACGGGACCGCGGTCCCGTCGGCCAGCGCGCCGTTCCGGGGGCTCCGCCCCCGGTCCACGGCACCGAAACTCTGTCGAGTCACCGGCGGGTACGCGGTACCGTTCATGGTGTCCCCGGCCCACACGGGCCCGGGGCCATCGATCCCGTACCGGCGGGTGAACCGGTTACACACATGTACGTGGGGACTCTGTCCTTCGACCTCCTCCTCGGCGACGTCCACTCGCTGAAGGAGAAGCGCTCCGTCGTCCGCCCGATCGTCGCCGAACTTCAGCGGAAGTACGCCGTGAGCGCGGCCGAGGTGGACCACATGAATCTCCACCGGCGGGCGATCATCGGCCTCGCCGTGGTCTCGGGCGACGCGGCACACCTCACCGACGTACTGGACCGGTGTGAGCGGCTGGTCGCCGCCCGCCCCGAAGTGGAGCTGCTGTCCGTGCGACGGCGCTTCCACGGCGACGACGACGACTGACCACAGAACGTAAGCAAGAGAAAGAACGGGAGACGGACCAGTGGCCGACAACGCGCGGGCGAAAAGGCTGGCGGACCTCATCCGGGAGGTGGTGGCCCAGAAGCTGCAGCGCGGGATCAAGGACCCGCGGCTCGGCTCGCACGTCACCATCACGGACACCCGGGTCACGGGTGACCTGCGGGAGGCGACCGTCTTCTACACGGTCTACGGGGACGAGGAGGAGCGGAAGGCCGCCGCCGCGGGCCTGGAGAGCGCCAAGGGCATCCTGCGCTCCGAGGTGGGCCGCGCGGCCGGAGTGAAGTTCACGCCGACCCTGACCTTCGTCGCGGACGCCCTGCCGGACACCGCCCGGACCATCGAGGACCTCCTCGACAAGGCCCGGCAGTCCGACGAGAAGGTGCGCGAGGCGGCCACCGGTGCCTCGTACGCCGGCGGCGCCGACCCCTACCGGAAGCCGGCCGACGACGAGACCGACACGGACGGCGACGCCGCGGAATGACCCAGAAGCACACCACGCCCGACGGCCTTGTCATCGTCGACAAGCCGTCGGGCTTCACTTCGCACGACGTGGTCGCCAAGATGCGCGGGATCGCCAGGACCCGGCGCGTCGGCCACGCCGGCACCCTCGACCCGATGGCCACCGGCGTCCTGGTCCTCGGCGTCGAGCGCGCCACCAAGCTCCTCGGGCACCTCGCGCTCACCGAGAAGGAGTACCTGGGCACCATCCGCCTGGGCCAGAACACGGTCACCGACGACGCCGAGGGCGAGATCACCTCGTCCGCCGACGCCTCCAAGGTGACCCGGGTCGCCATCGACGCCGGCATCGCCAAGCTCACCGGCGACATCATGCAGGTGCCGTCCAAGGTCAGCGCCATCAAGATCGACGGCGTGCGGTCCTACAAGCGGGCCCGCGAGGGCGAGGACTTCGAGATCCCCGCCCGGCCCGTCAGCATCTCGTCCTTCGCGGTGTACGACGTCCGGGACGCGGTCGCCGAGGACGGCACGCCCGTGCTCGACCTGGTCGTGTCGGTGGTCTGCTCCTCCGGCACCTACATCCGTGCCCTCGCCCGTGACCTGGGCGCCGACCTGGGCGTGGGCGGCCATCTCACGGCACTGCGCCGCACGCGCGTCGGGCCGTACAAGCTGGACGCGGCCAGGACGCTGGACCAGCTCCAGCAGGAGCTGACCGTGATGCCGATCGCCGACGCCGCCACCGCGGCGTTCCGGCGCTGGGAGGTCGACGCCAAGCGGGCCCGGCTGCTGCTGAACGGCGTCCGGCTGGAGATGCCCGACGAGTACGCGGGCGCCGGCCCCGTCGCCGTGTTCGACCCGGAGGGCCGTTTCCTCGCACTCGTCGAGGAACACAAGGGCAAGGCGAAGAGCCTGGCCGTCTTCGGCTGAGGTTCCCCGTCCTCGGCGGAGGTCCTCCCGGCGGGGCCTGGCCGCGCCGACTCGGGGCTGTCCGCCGTGGAACGCGGGGGCGAGGCGAAGGGCCCGGCCGTTCTTCGGCTGAGGTTCCCCGTCTTCGGCGGAGGTCCTCCCGGCGGGGCCTGGCCGCGCCGACTCGGGGCTGTCCGCCGTGGAACGCGGGGGCGAGGCGAAGAGCCCGGCCGTTCTTCGGTCGAAGTCCTCCGGCCGGGTCCGGGCCGCGCCGGCCCCAGGGCTGTCCGCCGTGGAGCGGCGGCCGGGCGCGGGGGTAAGCCCCCCCGGCCGCCGCTCCACGGTTCCCCCTCGGTTCCCCCACCCCTAGGGTTATCCAGCAGCCTTCGCCTATTCACCCGTCCGGGCAGGCGCTCGGAGTGAACCGGGGAGCGGAAGGGGGCGCGTTCGCCGCACGATCTGTCCCGCCGATCATCGCGCGCCTACCGTCGAGGACAGGGCACGGGACGGGCGGGGAGGTACGGCCATGGCGGGACGGGGCCCGCGCGCCGCAAGCGGGCGCCGGGAGCAGCAGGGGGCCACGCACGCGAGGCACGCGCGGGGAGAGCGTCCGTCCGGGGAGGGCGCGTCCGGGGGGCCGGGCACCGGCGAGGGGGCCCACGCGCCGGGCAGCGAGGCCCACGCAGGCCTCGAACGCGCCGACGCCGCGCTCGTACGCATCCGGGACCTGGCCGGCCGCCCGCGTGGCCTCGGCTTCCTCGCCGACCACGAGGGCACCCTGCTCACCAGCCACGAGGCCGTCGACGGCCTGCCCCGACTGGTGCTGCACGCCACCGGCGACCGCACCTGCGTGGTCGACGCCGACGCCGTCACCCCCCTGCCCGGCCTCGACCTCGCCCTGGTGCGCACCGAGGGCCTCGACGTGGACCCGCTGCCGCTGACCGCACGGGAGCGGATCGACGCCGGCACCTACGTCCAGGTCGTCGCCGGCTGCTGGCGCGAGGCGCGGGTGCTGGCCGCCACGGAGGTGACGTACACCGCCACGGACCGCTTCCACCTGCTGACCGAGGCGCTGGAGCTGGCCATCGGCACGGCAGGCCGGGACGCGCTCCGGCTCGGCGGCGGCGCGGCCGGCGGACCGGTGCTCGACGCCCGCACCGGCGCGGTCCTCGGCATCCTGGGCACCGCCCTGCACACCGCGCAGCGCGACGCGGGCTTCGCGGTCCCGCTGCGCCCCGCCGACGGCCCGCTCGCCGCTCTGCTGGCCCGCAACGCGGCCACCGTGCCCGGCTACGGCGCCGACCTGAACCTCGCCGGCATCCTCCAGCTCACCACCACCTCCGTGGGCCAGGACGGCCCGCCGGGCGTCCTCACCGGATCCTGCGGACCCGTCGAGCCCGTCGAACGTGCCGACATCGCCCGGGAGTTGACCGCCTTCGCCGACGGAGACCGGCCCGTGCTGGGACTTGTCGGCGCGCCGGGCAGCGGCCGTACGACGGAACTCGCGGCGTTCGCCGCCCGCCGCGCCCGGGGCGAGCGGCCCGCCCCCACGCTGTGGCTGCGCGGCGCCGACCTGAACGACACCGACGCCTCGGTGGCCGACGCCGCCCGCCGCACCCTGGCGCGGGCCGCCCGGATCATCGCCGCGGACCGCTCCGTCCACCCCGACGACCTCGGCGACGTCACCCCCGAACACCTGGCCCGTCTCGCCGCCCGGGCCGGCCGCCCCCTGCTGATCCTCCTCGACGGCCCCGAGGAGATGCCCCCCGTCCTCGCCCACCGCCTCTCCGAGTGGACCCGGGGCACGGCTACCTGGCTGCGCGAGACCGGTGCGCGCCTGACGGTGGCCTGCCGGGAGGAACACTGGGAACGGACCGGAAGGGAGTTCCCCGAGGAGCTGCTGTACATCCCGGCGGGGTATGGGGGACCCCGGCCGCCGACCGGCGCCGCCGCTCCGACGGACGTCGGCGGCCCGCCCCCGCGCACCACCTACGTCCCTGCGGCGCCGCGCGAGGCCGTGGCCGGTATGGGCGAGCCGCCGCGGGGGCCGGGTGATCCGGCGGAGTGTGATGTGTCGTCGCTGCGCGGCCCGCACACCCCTGTGGCGCCGCGCCAAGTCGTGGCCGGTACCTGTGAGCCGTCGCGGGCGCCGGATGGTGCGGTGTGCGTGGCCGACGGCGGCGGGCCGTCCCTGAGCCGGGCCGATCGTGCCGTCCCGGCCGTCGGCGCCTGTGCCCTTCCCGCCCCGGCCGCCCCCGAGGCCGGCTCGCCACCCGTCCTCCTCGCCGCGATGGCCGGTCACCCCCAGCCCTGTGACGGCCCCGCCGCCCCCGGTGGTCCGCTCGCCCCCGGCCGCCCCGGTGAGGCACTCCGCGTCCCCGCCGTTCCGCTTCCGCCCTGTCTGCGGCTCGGTGATTTCGGTGTCGAGGAGGGACGGCGGGCGCGGGCTCGGCACGGGGTTCCGGACGGCTTCCTCGTCGAGCGGGACGCGCGGCATCCGCTCACCATCCGGTTGGCGTCCGAGGTGGCGGCCGCGGTCCCGCGGGCCACGGCCGCCGGGCCCGTCGACCGGCACGACGTCTTCGCCGCCCACCTCGACCTGATGTGCCTGCGCGTCGCGGTCCGGCTCGCCGCCGCCGGCGGCCTGCGCGGTACGGCCGTACGACGGCTCGCGGCACGGGTCGCCGGGCAGGTGCACGACGCGGCCCGGCGCAGCCTCGGCCCGGGGCAGGGGGAGCTGGACCGGGAGTCGTTCGAGGCGGTGTTCCCCTGGGGCCCCGCCCCGGCGCGGCTCGGCGGCGGCACCGGCTGGGCCTCCGCCGTCCTCGCGGAGGGCCTCCTCGTGCCGGCCGGCGGCGGCTACCGCTTCGCCCACGAGGAACTGGCCGACTGGATCCAGGGCATGCACCTGGACCTGGACGAGGCTCTCCGCGCCCTGGTGCACCGCACCGCCGAGCCGCCCGACACCTGCCTCGTCCCGGTCCCGCACCATCGCGTCGGCCCCGTCGTCCAGGCCCTGCTGCTCCTCGGCCGGCAGCGCGGCCCCCGCCAACTCTCCTTCAAGCTGCGCGAGTTGACCGACGCCCTGGATCGCGACCCGGGCTCCTGGTGGGCCGCCCGGCTGCTCGCCCGTACCCTGCTCCAGGTCCCGGACGCGACGCCGTACACCGAGGTGCTGCGGCTGCTCGCCGACCGGGTCGTCGTCTGGCGCCGGGACCGGCGGCCCGTGCCGGCCGAGTTCGGTCCCGCCTTCTGGACCGACCTGCCCGTCCGTGACACCGAGCGCCTCGACCTGCTGCGCCGGCTCGTGCTGGCGGACCCCGCGCCGCCGACGGCGGGAGAACGCTACCTGGACGCCGTCGCCGCACTGCTGGCCGCCGCCCCGGGCGTCGTACAGCCCCTTCTCACCTGCTGGTTCACCGACGAGCGGCCGTTGCCCGCGACCCCGCACGCCACGGTGGCCACCGCCGCGCAGGCGTTGCTGCACACCCACCGGCACGGCGCCCTGGACGACCTCGCCGAGGCGCTGGTGGCCTGCGCGCACCGGCGCGCCGACGAACTGCTCACCGTGCTCGCCGAGGAGGAGCCGTCCGCCGTCTGCCGGGCGGTCGACCGCTGGGCGCACGACGAACGCCCCGCCCGGCGGGTGACGGCGGTGGCGATCGGTCTCCGCGCGGCCCCGTACGTCCGCTCGGAAACCGACCGCGCACTGCTGCGCCACACCGCTCTCGCCCTGCTCGCCCGCCCCGCCGACCGCACCCTGCACGGCGGTGCCCTGGCGCTGCTCGTGCACGACCCGCGGACCCGCGACCGGCATCTGCCCGCGGCCCTGCGCCACTTCGCCGACGGCGACCCGCAGTTCCCGCCGAGCGCCCTGGTCCCGGCCCTGACCACGCACCCCGAACCGGTCCTGGACGCCTTCCGTGCCCGGCTGAGCGCCCCGGACGCCGGCGGCCCGGAGACCGGCGCGGCCCTGCGCACCCTCGCCGAGGTCACCAGTCCGGCCCTCGCCCTCCGGGTCGCCGCCCTGGTCCGGGAGGCGGTGCGGCTGCGCCCGGACACCGCCGGACACGTCGCCGGTTACGTCGATCGCCGCCTCGAACAGGGCCCCACCGCCCGCCCGGTCCTGCTGCCCCTGGTCACCGGCCTGCTCGACGCCGGCCCGGAACCGGTGCGGGCGGCCCTCGCCACCGTCCTCGCCGCCCCCGGCACCCCCGTCTCCCGCCCGCTCCGCCGCGAGCTGCTGGAGCACCTGCTCGCCCGGGAGCAGGACCCGGCCGTTCTGGACGCCGTCCTGCACGCGGCGGCGCGGGGGGAGGCGGCGCAGCGAGGGGAAGCCGGGACGGACGGGGACGGAGAGGAGGACGGGGCACTCGGGGAGGAGGAGGTCCGGGGGCTCGTCCACCGCACCGGCCTGCTGCTCGTCCGCACGCCCGAGGGCGCCACCCGCTTCGACCGCGGACTGGTCGACCTCGGCCGCCATGTGCCCGGCTTCGCCGCCCGCATGGTCCGCTGGCTGAACGACGCCCCGGGCGACTGGGCCGCCGTGGTGGGCCCCAGCACCCGCCGCATGATCGAGAACCTGGCGGGTGTACGCGTACCGGCCTGAGCGGGGCCGGGGCGTACCCGCCGGCGGCCCGAGCGGCACCGGGGAACGTGCGCCCCGTCACAGCCCCCATGCCGATGCTGGCGCGGAGCACCCGGCATGGCACCCTTAGACCTGCACCACGAGGTCAAGTAGACACGGACAAGGGTTCGAGGAGCGGTCACAGTGCAGCGCTGGCGTGGCTTGGAGGACATCCCCCAGGACTGGGGGCGCAGCGTCGTCACCATCGGTTCCTACGATGGCGTCCACCGAGGCCACCAGCTGATCATCAAGCACGCCGTCGACCGCGCCCGCGAACTGGGCGTCCCGGCCGTCGTGGTCACCTTCGACCCGCACCCCAGCGAGGTGGTCCGTCCCGGCAGCCACCCGCCGCTGCTCGCCCCGCACCACCGTCGCGCCGAGCTGATGGCCGAGCTGGGTGTCGACGCGTGCCTCATCCTCCCTTTCACCACCGAGTTCTCGAAGCTCTCGCCCGGTGACTTCGTGGTGAAGGTCCTGGTGGACAAGCTGCACGCCAAGGCGGTCGTGGAGGGCCCCAACTTCCGCTTCGGCCACAAGGCCGCCGGCAACGTCGAGTTCCTCACCGAGCAGGGCAAGGTCTACGACTTCGAGGTCGAGGTCGTCGACCTGTACGTCACCGGTGAGGCGGGCGGCGGCGAGCCGTTCTCGTCCACGCTGACCCGCCGCCTGGTCGCCGAGGGCGATGTCGCGGGCGCCCGGGAGATCCTCGGCCGCCCGCACCGGGTGGAGGGCGTCGTCGTCCGCGGTGCCCAGCGCGGCCGGGAGATGGGCTTCCCGACGGCCAACGTCGAGACGCTCCCGCACACCGCGATCCCCGCCGACGGCGTGTACGCCGGCTATCTGCACGCCCAGGACGAGATCATGCCGGCCGCGATCTCCGTCGGCACGAACCCGCAGTTCGACGGCACCGAGCGCACGGTGGAGGCGTACGCCATCGACCGCGTCGGCCTCGATCTGTACGGCCTGCACGTCTGCGTCGACTTCCTCGCCTACGTGCGCGGCCAGGCGAAGTTCGAGTCGCTGGAGGCGCTGCTGGAGCAGATCGCCGCCGATGTGAAGCGCTGCCGGGAGATCGTGGCCGCGGAGGACTGACCCTTCCTCTCAGCCGTCGCTTTCGACGCGAAGGGCGGCCGGTGCGATGAGCACCGGCCGCCCTTCCGTTTCATGCGGCCCTACTGCTGCGGCGGGGCCCCCGGGTCCTGCTGCTGGGGCTGTCCGTGCGGCGGCTGGGGCTGGGGCTGGGGCTGGCCGGGCTGCGGATAGCCCGGCTGTGCCGGATACGGCTGCTGGCCCGGCTGGCCCGGCTGTCCCTGCTGCGGCGGGTACGGCTGCTGTGCCGGGGCGTACGGCTGGCCCTGGGCCCCCGGGTATCCCTGCCCCGGAGCCTGCGGATACCCCTGGGGCTGGGCCTGCGGATACCCCTGACCCTCCTGACCCGGAACCTGCGGATACGGCTGGCCGGGGGCGTACGGCTGACCCGGCGCGGGCTGGCCGGGGGCGTACGGCTGCCCGTACACGGGCTGGCCGGGCATGGGCTGGCCGGGCATGGGCTGACCCGGCATGGGCTGACCCGGCATCGGGGGCGCCGCCACCGGCGGCGGGTTGCCGTCGCTCGTCCACAGGCCGTGCGCCTGCTGGTGGCGGGTGAAGTCCTCGGCGATCAGCGCGGCGAGGTTGAAGTACGCCTCGCGCGTCCTCGGCCGCATCATGTCGAGGTCGACCTCGGCACCGGCGGCCAGATGCTCGTCGAAGGGCACGACCACGACCCCGCGGGTCCGGGTCTCGAAGTGCGACACGATGTCCTCGACCTTGATCATCTTGCCGGTCTCGCGGACGCCGGAGATCACGGTGAGGGACCGGGAGACCAGGTCGGCGTACCCGTGCGCGGAGAGCCAGTCCAGTGTCGTGCTCGCGCTGCTCGCGCCGTCCACGGACGGCGTCGAGATGATGATGAGCTGGTCGGCGAGGTCGAGCACCCCGCGCATGGCGCTGTACAGCAGACCGGTGCCGGAGTCGGTCAGGATGACCGGGTACTGCCGGCCGAGGACGTCTATCGCCCGCCGGTAGTCCTCGTCGTTGAACGTGGTCGACACGGCCGGGTCCACGTCGTTGGCGATGATCTCCAGCCCGGACGGCGCCTGGGAGGTGAACCGCCGGATGTCCATGTACGAGTTGAGGTACGGGATCGCCTGGACGAGGTCACGGATGGTGGCCCCGGTCTCCCGGCGCACCCGCCGCCCGAGCGTACCGGCGTCCGGGTTGGCGTCGATGGCGAGGATCTTGTCCTGCCGCTCGGTGGCGAGGGTCGAGCCGAGCGCGGTCGTCGTGGTCGTCTTGCCGACACCGCCCTTGAGGCTGATGACCGCGATCCGGTAGCAGGAGAGCACCGGCGTACGGATCAGCTCCAGTTTGCGCTGCCGCTCGGCCTCCTCCTTCTTGCCGCCGAGCTTGAACCGGCCGGCCGCCGCCGCGGGCCGCCCGCTCTTGGCCTTCTGCCGCTTGTTGTTGAGCAGCCGGTCCGAGGACAGCTCCACGGCGGCGGTGTAACCGAGCGGCGCGGCACCGGGGTTGATCGGCTGCCGCTGGTCGTGCTGCACCGGCTGCGGCCACGCGGCACCGGAGCGCGGGTCGACCGGGGCCTGCGGCGCCTGCGCCGCCTCGGGGGCGGGGGCGGCCGGGTCGGGGTTCTGCGGCGGCTGGGGGAAGCCGTAACCGCCGGGCTGGGCCGGTGGGGTGGGCACGCCGGGCTGCGGGAAGCCGTAGCCGGCGGGCGGCGTCGGCTGATCGGGCCCGCCGGACTGGGGGAAGCCGTAACCGCCGGGCGGGGTGGGCGCGTTGGGGTGCGGCTGGGGGGCCGGGGGCTGCGGGAAGCCGTAACCGCCGGGCTGGGCGGGCGGGGTGGGCACGCCGGGCTGGGGGAAGCCGTAGCCGGCGGGCGGCGTGGGACCGTTGGGAGCCGGCTGCGGCCCTGCCGCGGGCTGGGCGGGCGGGGTGGGCATGCCGGGCTGACCAGGCTGGCCGGGCTGGTTCGGCTGGTTCCACGCGGCGGGCGCGGGCTGCGGGGCCTGCGGCTGGAAAGGCGGCTGCTGGCCGGGCGCGCCGACGGGACCCTGGCCGGGCGCGCCGACGGGACCCTGGCCGGGCGTACCGAGGGGACCCTGGCCGGGCGCGCCGAGGGAGCCCTGGCCTGCCGGCGGCTGCGGCTGCTGACCGGGCATCGGTCCGGGCTGCTGCGGGACCCCCTGCTGCGGCGCGTGCGGCGCGTGCTGCGCGTGCGGCGCGGGCCACTGGGCCGCGGGAGCCGGTGCGGCGGGCTGGTAGGAGGGCGGCAGCGGAGGCAGCCCGTTCTGCGGCGCGGGCGGCGGGGTCCAACCGGGCTGCGCGTCCTGAGGGGCCGGGGGAGCGGGAGGTACGGCCGGGTGCGGGGCACCGGGACCAGCCTGCGGCGCGCCGGTGTGCTGGGCGCCGGGCTGGGGGAAGCCGTAGCCACCGGGCTGGGCCGCGGTGGGGTGGGCCGCTCCGGGCTGGGGTGCGCCGCCGTCCGGGGGGCCGGAGTGCTGGGCGCCCGGCTGGGGGAAGCCGTAGCCACCGGGCTGGGCCACGCCGGGCTGGGCCGTACCGGTGGGCTGGGCCGCTCCCGGCAGCGGCTCGCCGGGCAGCGGGGCACCCGTCTGCTGAGTGTCCGTCTGCCGGGCATCCGGCTGTGCGACATCCGCCCGCTGGGCCTCCGCGAGCGGTGCGGCGGCCTGCGGGACAGCGTCGGTCGTGGTGCTGTCGGTTGTGGTGCTGTCGGTCGTGGCGCCGCCGGTCATGGCGCCGTCGGCCTTCCTGCCGTCGGTCGGGGCGTCGCTCTGCGAAGCGTCCTCCCGGGGCGCGCCCAGCGCGCTCGCCGCCGTGCCCGCCTCCGCGGCATCCACCACGGCGTCCACCACGGCGTCCGAGAGCTCCGAGGCGTCGGACCGCGCGGAGTTCGCGGAACCCTCCGCCTCGTCCTCCTCGGTGCCCACGGCGTCGGCGGCGTCGGTGGCATCCTCCGTGGCGGTCTCTCCGGCGACGTCTCCGTCCGGAGCCCTCCTCTCGGCGGCGGCCGGCCCCTCGGCCGACTCGTCGGATCCCGGCACGATCGAGTCCTCGGCCCGGTCCGCCCGGCCGGTCTCGCCGCCCTGCCCCTCGTCACCGCCGGACGCGACGCTCTCCGGCCCGGCGGCCTCCGCCACCGTGTCCTCCCGCGCCGCGGCCTCGCCGCGCGATTCCTCGGCCCCTTCACCCTCACCGGCACCCTCGGCACCGGGACCGTCAGAAGCACCGGCGTCCGCGGCGGCAGCTGAACCTTCGGTACCCGCAGGGCTCTCCGCACCGGCAGCAGGCCCCGCGGTCCCGGCCGTGCCCACGGCACCCGCGGCACCCGCGGCGCTTTCAGCGCCGGTGAAGCCGGCGGTCCCGGCGGGGCCCTCCGCCCCGGCGGTGCCCGGCACGCCCACCTCGTCCGTCGAGGCCGAGCCCTCCACGGGGCCCTCGCTTCCGGACTCGGCGGGGTTCCCGGCCGCCGCGCGCTCGGCGATCTCGGCCATCTGGCGCTTCAGGGCGACGGCGGAGAAGCGCATGGTCGCCCCGCTCTCCAGGTCCCCGTTGTCCGTCTCCGGCTCCACCGAGGGGGAGCCGGCCGGCGCCTCGTGCGGAGCCGGCTGCTGGTGCTGGGGCTCGAAGCCCTCGGGCAGCCGCGGCATCGGGAGGGGGTCGCCCACCGGCGGCGCGGGCTGCGCGGGAGGCGCGTACGGCGCGCCCTCCGCGGGGCCGGGCGGAACCGGAGGAGCCGGAGGAGCCGGAGGGGTGTACGAGGTCCCCTGCGCCGGGGTGTACGACGCCCCCTGCGCCGGGCCGTACGGAGCCCCTTGCGCCGGGCCGTACGGAGCCCCCTGCGCCGGGCCGTACGGGGTTCCCTGCGGCGGAGTGAACGGGGTGCCCTGTGGCGGCGTGCCCGTCGGCTGGGCGGCGGGCGGCGGTGTCGCCCCCGCGGCCGGGGAACCCGTCGGGAACGGCGTCCCGGAGGGGGCCGCGGCACCCGGAGCACCCGAGTCGCCGGCGGTGCCGGAGCCGCCGGCACCGGCGAAGCCGCCCGCACCGCCCGGTCCTCCCGCCGTACCGGACGCGTTCTGCGTGTACCAGGCGGGGGGAGCGTAGTCGATGGTGAACTCGCCGGTGGTCTCGATGGCCTCCGCGTCGGGCTGGTCATCGCCGGGTGTGTCCCAGCCCCCGCGCATCCCGTCCCGATCGCTGCTCACAGTTCCTCCTGGTGTGGTCGAGCACCCTCATGCCGTGCCGGGGCGAGCATGTCGTGTCGTACCGAGTCGTCCGTAGTCGTGCGGGGCGGTCCGATGCACCGGCTTTCCCCCCGGGACACCGACGCCCGGTCCACGGGTCCTGTCATCGCGCCCGCTCCCAGCCTAATCACCACGAGCCACACCTCGGCAGGCCCGCCCGCCTTCCGTACGCGCCCACCGCGGAACCGCGCGCACGCGGACCGCGTGCGCGCCCCGCGCGGGCGCCGACCACACCGCGAACAAAAGGGACGGGTAAGGGCAGTTCAGTCCATCCGGCGCGGTGTGCCCAGCAATCCCACCTCGGGATCGGTGGGTTGGGTCAGCACGTACTGCCGGTCACGGTCCGTGCACCACAGAGTGACGCCGTCGGGCAGCGCGGGCAGCGACTCCACCTCGGTCCGCGACAGCCCCATCGTGCGCCCCAGTTCCGCCGCCTCGTCCGGCGAGACCCGCTGTATGCCGGCGAGCCGCGCCTGCCGCAGCAGCCGGGGCGCCACGGGACTCAGATACGGCAGCAGGGTCAGCACCGACTGCCAGGGCCCGGACACCACCCGGCCGCGCGGGGGCCGCATACCGCAGTCCCGGACCACCAGCACCGGCGTGCCGGCGGAGGCCCCCTGCGGGGGGACCCGCCCGACGTCGTACACCGCCAGCCCGTTCTGCCCGCCGCCCATGGCGTGCACCATCTGCATCCAGGCCTGCGGCCGGCCGGTCTCCACCGCCACCCGGGCGCCGGTGGCGGCCGAGCGCAGCGCCAGCACCTGCGCGGTCCACAGGCCGCCGATCAGGACGACGTCGTAGGGGGTCGGCCGGTTGATGCCCAGCACGGCCGGCTGCCCCTCGGCGTCGACACCGGCCACCACCCCGTCGTCCCCTATGGGCAGCGCGAGCGCGTCGAGCTGCTGCACGGACAGTCCGTGCCGGCCGTGCCGGGGCCCGATCAGGCCCAGCCCGTGCCGCAGCCGCTCGCCCACCCGCCGCAGCCCGGAGGGCTCCTGCGCCCCTTGCGCGGCCGGGTCCGGCGCCACGGCGGTCGTCGGGATCGTCGTCATCGCGCGCCTCCGAGGGGCAGAGTGGCCAGCATGCCGGGGAGCTGCTCGCGGTCGAGGCGGGCCAGGCCCGCCCCGGACTGCCGGGCCGCGCCCTCCAGCGCGCGCCGCGCCGCCACGAGTTCGTCGTCGCTGCGCCCGGTCACCCGCAGATGTCCGCTCAGCGACACCTCCTGCCGCTCCCCGTGCGCGAGGGTCAGGCTGAAGGTGGTCGCCAGAGCCGGTATCGCGGTGACCCGGGCGACGAACTGCGGCAGGGACTCGCCCCGGTCGCCGCCCAGTTGGGGCCAGCGCCGTACCCAGTACGTCGTGTGCCGCCGGTTGTCGCAGCGCCAGCTGCGGCCGGACTCCTCCGTGCGCCGTTCCCGTGTTTCGCTGCGCCCCGCCTCGGCGGTGACCAGCGGGTTGGCGCAGGCCGAGGTGGCGAGGGCGGCGACCAGCTCCTCCTCGTCCAGCACCCGCGCCCGGAACCCGGCGCCGGTCAGCCGGCTCGCCAGATGGTCCGCGGCCCGTACGACGCACTTCTGCGCGCCCGTCAGGCCGCCCCCGCGCGCGTCCACGGCGGCCGTGCACAGCTCGGGGTCGAGCTTCAGCGCGATCCAGGTGATGCGCACCGCGGGAGCGCCGGTCTGCTCCTGAAGCGGCAGGTAGTTGGCGACGGCCACGGACTGCTGGGGCAGATGCAGCGCGGGCGCCGGCTGCGTGTGCAGCACGATCTGCGCCGACTCCAGCCGTATCCCGTCCACCTCCAGCGCGTCCCGCACCAGCCCCAGCGGCAGCGGCTGGCGGCTCCGCTCGGCCCGCAGCGCGGTCGCGTCGGCCTCCACCTGGAGCACGGCCGTGACGAACGTCCCGTCACCGACGATGCCGACCGGGCGCCGGTCACGGGCGCCGTACGAATACGTGCGCAGGGCCGGCTCGCACTCCACCGCCGGGACCAGTCCGGGTTCCGTGCCCGGCGGTATCGGCGTGGTCGCCGCGCGCTTCTGCCGTGCCCGCAACTCCCGTGCGGTGGCGAGCCACTCGGGCAGGGACCGGCCCCGCCGCCGTACGAAGGCCAGCAGGACCAGCAGCAGCGCGACCACTCCGGCCGGCACCAGGACCGCCATGCCGACGGCCCAGCCGACGAGCAGCACCGCCGCCGCCAACTCCACCAGCACGAGCCGTTGCAAACGGAACGAGCCGGCCTGGCCGGGCCGCTGCCTGAGGCCGAGCGTGACCTGCTGCCGCTCCGCGCCGCGCTGGGCGGACGCCCCGCGCGGCGGCGTCCCGGACCCGGCCGCACGACCTCGTGCCGCCGACCGGCCGCGCGCTCGCGTCCGCGTTCCGGAAGCCATCACTCCATCCCCCCGATTTGCTCACAACTCGCTGGAACCAGGCCACTGAACAAGGCCCTTGAGGGCCCAGGTACCCTACCCGCTCCACGAGACCCGCTCCGTACCAGGCATAGTAGGGGCCGGGTCCGACAACGGAGGGCGGGGGAGCACGGTCCCCCGGCGCGCTCCGGGTGAGACACGGGGAGAAACGGGCACAGATGGCATCTCGGCGGGATCAACTCAACGCCTACACCTTCGCGAAGCGCCGCATGCTCGCGTCGTTCGTGCAGTCGTCACCGAATGCCTCCGACGAGGGGGCGCCCCGGCCGCTGCGGGCCATCGTGCCCGGCGCGATCGTCGCCGCGGTCGTGCTGGCGGCCTTCGGCGCCTGGGGGATGTTCAAGCCGACCGCCCCCCAGGGCTGGGACAAGCCCGGACAGAAGGTGATCATCGCCAGCAAGTCCACCACCCGGTACGTCGTGCTGGAGACGAAGCACAAGGTCCAGCTCCACCCGGTCCTCAACATGGCGTCGGCCAAGCTCGTCCTCGACACCCAGAGCGACGTCGACGTCGTCACCGTCGACGAGTCGATCCTCGACAACGGCAAGATCCCGCACGGCGTCACCATCGGCATCCCCTACGCCCCCGACCGGCTGCCCTCCGGCGGGGAGGCCGGCGCGGCCAAGGAGTGGGCCGTCTGCGAGCGCCCGAGCGGCAGCGGCAGCTCCATCCAGAAGGCCGCGTTCGTCCTCGCCGAGCGGGACCAGGACAAGCTCAAGGGCACCAAGGAGAAGCTGCGCGGCGGCGATCTCCTCTACGTCGCCACCCCGGACAAGAAGCGGTACGTGGTCGACGCGGGCGGCCGGGCGTACCCGGTCGACGCCTCCGACGAGCTGCTGCTGCAGACCATCGTGGGCGCGCCCCGCACCCCGCAGCAGGTGACCCGGGAGTGGATCGACACCCTGCACACCGGTGACCCGATCACCTTCCCGCAGGTCACCGGCGTACCGGGCGCCGCCGCGCACGCCCCCGGGCAGCTGGACGACCAGGCCAACCGAGTCGGCATGGTGCTCAGGGCGCCGGTCAACGGTCAGGAGCAGTACTTCGTGGTGCTGCCCGGCCGGGTCGCCCCCGTCTCCGACTTCGTCGCCCAGCTCCTGCTGACCAGCGAGAGCCTCGTGAAGCTCGGCCAGGCCGGACATCACCTGGAGGTCAGCGCGGGCGCCATCGTCCGGGGCGAGCCGTTCGCCACCGAGCACAAGTGGCCCACCGAGAAGCCCCGCGCGGTCAACGACCCCGCCACGGCCGGCGGCAGCCGCAACACCGTCTGCAACGTCCTCAACCACGTCGACCCCGACAACGGCCGGACGACCCTGAGCACCTGGGCCGGCACCGACTTCCCCGCGGTCCTGCCCACCGGCTCCTCCAGCGCGTACGTCACCGCCGGCTCCGGCCAGCTCTACCGCCAGTACCAGGGCACGGAGACCACGGTCGGCGGCGTGTTCCTGGTCACCGACACCGGCCTGCGCTACGCCCTCCAGTCCAACGACGACAGCGCCACCGACGACAAGGGCATCGGCATGTCGGACAAGAAGCTCAAGGCGCTCCAGCAGGAGGCGAAGCTGGCGCAGACGCGCCTCGGCTACGCCGACCTCAAGCCCGCCCCGATCCCCGCGCCCTGGTCGAAGTTCCTGCCCACCGGCCCCCGCCTGTCGACCGCGGCGGCCCGCCAGCCGCAGGGCTCCTGAGGGGTACGACGATGCTCCTGAGGGGTACGACGATGACGCCCGGGCTCCGCGCCCGCACGACCGTGGCGACGACGGTCCTGGTCACGGCCGCCACCCTGGTGGCGGCACCGGCGGCCACGGCCGACCCGGACTCCGGCCAGTGCACGTTCTCCAAGACCAACCACAAGTACACGGGCACGCCCTGGGCGCTCCAGCGCGTCAACCTCGACGAGCTGTGGAGCGAGTCCAAGGGCAAGAACGTCAGGGTTGCCGTCATCGACACGGGCGTCGACACCGCCAACCCGCAGCTCGCCAAGGCCGTCGACGCCTCCCTGGGCGCCAACTTCCTGCCCGCCAAGGACGATAAGGGCGAGCCCATCGAACGCGGGAACGGCAAGGGCACGACCGACACGGTCGGGCACGGCACGCGCGTGGCGGGCATCATCGCGGCCCGCCCCATGAACGGCACGGGCTTCGTCGGCCTCGCCCCCGAGGCCACCATCATCCCGATCAAGCAGAACGACGCGGAGGGCCACGGCACGGCCCCCAAGCTCGCCGAGGCCATCCGGCACGCGATCAGGCAGAAGGCCGGCGTCATCAACATCTCCCAGGACACGACCAACGCCGCCAAGCCGGACCAGGACCTGCAACGGGCGGTCGAGGAGGCACTGGCGGCCAAGATCGTCGTGGTCGCCTCCGCCGGCAACGACGGCCTGGGCGGCGAGTCGAAGAAGACGTACCCCGCGTCCTTCCCCGGTGTCCTCGCCGTGGGCGCCTCGGACCGCAACAACGAACGCGCGGCCTTCTCCCAGTCGGGCGACTTCGTGGGGGTCGCGGCCCCCGGCGTCGACATGATCTCCACCGTCCCCAAGGGCGGCCACTGCTCGGACAACGGCACCAGCTTCTCCGCCCCGTACGTGGCCGGGGTCGCCGCATTGATCAAGTCCAAACACCCCGACTGGACCCCCCGTGAGGTGGTGGCCCAGATCGAACAGACCGCGGAACGCTCCATCGCGGGCAACGACCGTCTGGTCGGCTGGGGCGTGGTGGACCCGGTCCGCGCCCTCACGGAGGACGATCACCCGATCGAGTCCCCCCACTCCGACGCGGGCCTCACCCACGCGGAGGCCCCCACCCCCGCCCGGCTCACTCTCGGCGAGACCCCCCAGGAACGCACGGCCCGTATCGCGACGTACGTGGCGGTCGGCGTGGTGGTCCTGGTGGCGGGCCTGGGCGGCGGAGCGGTGGCACTGCGCGACGCCCGGCGCAGGCGCCGGGCCCTGGAGAGCCGCGCCTGAGGTCCAGGACGGTCCCGCGACCCGCACGGCACGCCGGCGGAGACCCCGCCGGCGTGCCGCCCGCACCTCAGGGGAAGGCGCGGCCGCCCGCACCTCCGGGGAAGGCGGCCGGCCGCCTTCCCCCTCCTCAGCTCGCGGACGCCTTGACGCCCGCCGACGGCCTCCCGCCCGCCTCCGCCTGTACGGCCCGCTTCGCGAAGGCGTCGGCGAACGGCGTGAGGAAGGAGTCCGCCATCTCGACGTACAGACCCGATTCGGCCACGGACAGCATGAGGACGCTGCCCTCCCGCACCAGGATCATCAGTCCCCTGGACCCTTCGACCGCCGATGAACTCAGTCCGGCCACGGCTCTGCGCTGATCACCGAGCTTCCCGGCCGACATGGCCTTCGGCTCCGGCACCCTCTGCTCCCACGCCGTCCAGACGGTCGCGAACGCGGACCGGGCCGCGGCCTCGTCACGGTACGTCTGGACGGTGAAGTAGAGGTTCGGTGCCTTCTGCCGGTGCAGGCCCGAAGCGCCGAAGAAGCGGACCCGAGCGCAGGAGTCCCGTGTTCCCGCCGCGTAGCACCGGGCGAGTCCCCGCTCCTTCGCCGTCTTCAGCGGATGGGCGACCGGCTCGATCGTGGTGTCCCATCCCGGGACGGACACGGTGTCCGGCAGCACCGACTCGGCCTGGCGGGCGGTGAGAGGGGCGGGTTCTCCGGAGCCCCCGCCACCGCATCCGCTCAGCAGCGCGAGACAGACCGCGGCGGCCAGGACCGCCTTACGAGCATTCATCGCTCTTCCCGACGGCTTGGGTGAACGCGGTCGCCAGCTTCTTCATGGCGGCGGTGTCACCGAGGTCCGGATCACCGGCCTGCACAGACGTGTACAGCAGCTGCTTCGCGTGGCCGGGGTTCTCGCAGCCCTTGACCAGTACGACGGCACCCGTGCCGCTGTAGAAGCCGCCGTCGGGAGACAGCCCGGCCTTCCGCAACTGCGGGTTGCCGGACGCGACCAGCGTGCTGGACACGTCCTCTTCCCACCATTCCAGGTTCAGCGCCAGCGCCCAGTGGCCGTCGACGTCCGCACGGCAGTTCTTCCTGGACGGCACGGGACGGGTCTGACCGACCTTGATCTTCTTGCCGGAGGGGAGGAACGGGGAGGTCAGCCCGGGGTCCAACGAGACGCCGCAGAACGCCCTGGGGACGTCGTACTCCTTCTTGGCGTCGGACCCCGAGCAGCCCGCGACCAGGCCCACCACCGTGAGTGCGGCGGTGGCCGCCAAAGCTCGCCGAGCCATCGAATTGCCAACCTCCTTCGTCCGGATCGCTCCGGACATCAGATGTCCGTGACGAGTTCGGCGCCGACCCGCTCCATGTAGTCGCCGCCTTCCAGGAAGCCCTGGGAAGAGGACTGCTCCGCCCAGGTGGCGACGTCACCACCCAGGTGGTACTGCTTCGCCGCGTTGTAGGCAGCCGCGCTCGTGTACTTCATGTTGGCCTGGTTGCCGTTCTCCCAGTCCTTGCCGATCTTGGCACCCGCGTCGTCCTTCGCGCTGCCCTCGGCGTCCTTGAAGAGCTCCTCCAGCATCATGCTGGTCGCTGTTCCGGCAGCGCCGCCGACGCCGGCTCCCACCGCCGGAGAGGCGATGAAGGAGGTTCCGACACCCACACCGGTTCCCACCGTTCCGGACAGGAAGTTCTTCCACTGGGCCACCGAGTGGTCGAATTCCTTGTCCTTGAGGTCGGCCGGGCCCGCGACCGCCTCGTTGCGCCCCATCGCCAGGGTGCCCGACACCTGGCCGGAGTGGCGTGCGATGTCCCGGACCGTGAGCTCCATGTCGTGGTCGGGCCGCTGGTTCTCCGGCAGGTCCGGATTCAGGTGGTACTCCAGGAGCTTGCCCATGTAGTTCTTCTGGCCCACCTCGACGGCGGCATAGCCGTGAGGGTCCTGGCCGACCGCGAAGAGGAACCGCGAGACATCGCTGTGGGACATGTCGGCGGCCGTGCCCTGGACGGGGTACAGCTTCTGGAGACGCTCCCATGCCGCCTGGCCGGCCGCGTCGTTCTTGCCCGGGTGCCGGTCCACATCGGTGGTGGCGCGGTCGATGTCCGGAAGATATTCGGAGGCGATCTGCCCCATGCTGTCGGACATGTAGCTGTGGTCCGTGATACGCCCGTTGTCGTCGGAGATCGACGACACGATGCTCTCGAACAGCTTGGCCTGCCCCGGAGTGTGCGCGGGCGTGTCATCGGTGGGCAGCTCGCCCGCGGGATGCCCGGTGGCGGCGGCCTCCAGGGCCGACGCGAGGTTGTTGCGGCCGTCCGTGCTCTCACCCCGGCTGAGATCGCTGTTGCTCTCGTGCGGCCAGTGACGGTCCTCGAAAAGGTACTTGAAGTTGGAGACGGCCTCCTTGTGGTCCCCGTCCTTCGGGATGAAGTCGTCGTTGAAGAAGTCGGTCGCCGCACCGGGGTTGTTGGAGAGGCCCTTGAGGTAGCCCGACAGGGGATCGAAGCCGGAGTCGCCCGCCATGTGGTTGAGGTACGGGTCGAAGCCGAGCCGTTGCCAGGCCGTGTGCTTGCCGTCGCCCGTGAACTTCCGCTCGGTCTCCATGAGGCTCTTGCCGTACTGCTTCATGAAGTCGTCGTCGTAGTCGCCGACCCGCATGAGGTTGCTCATGACCTGGAAGCCGAGGACGTTGCCGCGCTTGCCCTGCACGGACTCGTCGCCGATCTCGACCATGTGGCGCTTCCACTCGGTCATGTCGGCGGTGTCGCTCCGGCTGGCGGTGGCGAGGGTGAGGCCGAGGTTCTTCTGGAGCTCGCCCAGCTGCTCGCGCCGCTCGTGCGTCAGATCCGGCGTCACCATGGGATCGCTCACGTTGGCCCAGAAGGACAGGGTCTTCTCCGGCCCGAGGTCCTTGGCGAACCGCTCCGAGAACAGCGGATCGTCGTGGTACTTCTTCAGCCCCGCGTTGAGCCGGTCGAAGTCCTTCACCGACAGGTCGTCGGGGTCCTTCTTGGCGAGCTTGGCCAGCTCGTCGGCTTCCTTGACGGCATCCGCGGCCGTGTCGCGGTCCTTGTAGCTGGCGTCGGAGAAGCCCATCTGGGTCTGGTCGACGATCGCCGTGAGGACGTCCTTGGCCGTGTTGTCGCTCTCGGTGGCCTTGCTCAGGATGCCCTGGATCTCGTCGCGGAGGTCGTCGACGTCCTTCTGGTTGGTCGTGCTCGTCTTGCCGCTGGGGTCGGAGCTCCAGTCGGGCCGCGTGTTGCCCATCACGGTGAACTTGCCGCCGCCCGCGTCGACGACGGTCAGGTTCATCTTCTGCCCGCGCGACACCGCGTCCGTCAGCTGCTGGTGGAACGACTTCAGCTCGTCCCGGGTGTCGCGCAGGATGTTGTGGATGGTGGTCGCCTGCGTGTGGGCGTCGCCGAACTCGCCGGCCGTCTTGCCTATGAACTGCTTGGACACCTGGGCGTTCACGCCGGCCCAGTCGGCCGTGACGGCAGCCTTGTGCAGGTCGTCCTCGGCGTCCTTCTTCAGGTCCACGAGGTGCTTCACGAGCGTCGACCAGTCGGTGACGGCGTCGTCGAGGAGCTTGAAGTTGGCGTGGTAAAGGGCGTTGAAGTCCATGGGTGTTCGTCCCCGGGGTAGCGGTGCCGATGGTGTGATCGTGCGCGTCGTCGACAACCCGGCGCCGCTACTCCTTCTTCTTGCCCTTGTCCTTGCCGTCGTCCCCGTAGTCGTTCTTCTTGCCCGGCGCTCCGACCCGTTCGTCGAACCCGTCGTCCAGCGTGTCGATGCTGCTCATCTGGCGCTGGATGTAGTGCTCGTCGTTCGCGTGGACGGCCTTGGTGGTCTGCATGTGGTTCGAGATCTGGGCGCAGGCGTCCATCAGGGACTTCAGCTGCTCCTCCCAGCGGTTCGAGACGTGCTGGAGCCCGGCGCCGAGGGCGAAGCCCTGCTTGGAGAGGTCACCGGCCGCGGAGTCGCTGCTCGGGGTCGCCACCCGGGCCTTGTCCCACAGCTGGTCGTAGAGGTGGTGGGCGGCGCCGCCTATCTTCTCCAGGTCCTTGTGGCCGACCTTCAGGTCACCGGTCTTGCTCGGCAGGACATCGGTACCCCCGCCCCCGTCGACATGGTTGAGCTGCGTGTGTGCCGACTGCCCCTGGGCAGCGTCCGCCTTGAGCTGCTCCCATTCGTCCCATGCCATGGAAGGGCCCCTTCCCCCGTGGTTAGTCCGGTGCCAGGTCAAACTAGCAATCGGTACTGAGGAAAATTTGCGCCATGTCTGCCATGTGCGATGTATCGGGCGTGAAAATTCGGCGGAGGCGGACGCGCGGGCCGCCTGACGAGGCCGTGCCGGGCCTCCGCCGCGAACCCCGGCGCCGAACTGTTCGGCAACCCTTGACCGACTCTCCCAGGGTGAGGTTTTGTGGTCGCAAAGTTCTCCCCCAGGATGCCCCCGGAGTTCCCCCCGTCACACGCATGTGAAGCTTCTGCGGAGATGCATCCACCCTTCTGTCGTCTATGACCGCCTTGTCGGTCTCGGGCGGTCGTGACTCGGTCACTTCGGGACACCATCGCAACTGAACCGTCGCGAAGTTCAGTTGGCCGCGATTTACACAGTGACTACAGTGGTCGGCGATAGATCGAGGACGCGGCCCCGGGCCGCCCGGTCTGTCCAGCTGTATCAACGGGGAAACGGGGAAGGGGTCGCGGTGAGCGGCGGTAGCGGCTCGGGCATGAGGCGCGGCATCGATGCGCTGCAGGAGTTCAAGGGCAAGCTGGACGACGCGCTGATCGACTTCGAGGACGGGCACGGAAGCCCCTCCAAGATCGCACAGCAGTCGCTCAGTCGGTCGTCGTTCGGTGGCACGAGTGCTCCGTTCGACGAGGCGGGGGATCTGCACTCGGCGTACGAGACGGTCCATGCGCGCCTCACCCATCTTTCGAAGACTCTGGGAATGCATATCGAGGCCCTGAAACTCGCCTCGCATGCGGCGGACGTGACCTACGACGGCACCGAGGAAGAAGTCCGTCAGCGGTTCTGGCAGATCCGGGCGCAGATCGACGCGGACTATCAGAAGGAAGTGCAGAAGGCTGCCGCCGAGAAGCAGCAGCAGTCGAAGCACGAAGGCAAGACGGCGACGCGGGACCACAAGGGCGACCACAAGGCGACGGGGGAGACGGACCTCTCGTGAGCGATGACTGGAAGAAGAATCCCGAGTACAAGTCCGCTGCGCAGCAGGTCGACAAGGAGGTCGGCCAGCAGGTCGCGCCGATCACGACCGCGCAGAACATGCTGGCCCACATGCCGTTCTTCGGCTCCGGTGTCCGCGTCAACCTCGTCGGTTCGACGAACTTCGAGGACCACAACCTCAACGACATGATCGACCTGGTCGAGCATGCCAACCCCGAGCACCTCGAACTGACCAGCAAGTCCCTGTTCGACGCCGGCAAGGCCATCCGTAAGGCCGCGACGGACCTGGAGCAGCACCTCAAGGTCGACTGGGAGGGCAATGCTGCCGAGACCTTCCACGGCTGGACGCAGCTGCTCATCGACTACACCCACGGCCTCGCGGGTTACGCCGATCAAGCCGGCACCCACATCTCCGTAGCGGCCACGGGTCTCGCCTCCGCACGCGTTTCCATGCCGCCCAGGGACACCCGGCCGGTCCACGAGCAGAAGCTGCCCAGCGAGCTGCCCAAGGCCAAGCAGGTCGACGGCAACCCGGACTACGCAGCCGCGGTGAAGGCCGAGAAGAACCGGCAAGAGGCCATCAACCAGATGAACCGGCTGGCCTCGTACTACAAGGTCGCGGCGACGGACCTCAACACGCAGAAGGAGCCGGAGCCGCTCAAGCCGATTACGGACGTCGGGGTACCGAAGTACTTTGGTGACGACGAGAAGCATCGGTACGGCTCGGGCTCGGGTTCGGCGTCGGCATCAGCGCCGACGGCCGCCGTCCGGAGCGATCCCGCGGTAGGTCACACCGGTGCGACTACGTCGCACGGGACGCAGCCTCACGGACACGTCCCGCCCCTCAAGGAAGTCCACGAGCCCAGCGTGCCTTCCGGTCACGACGTCGGCACGGAGATCAACACCACGACCACCCTGCCTCCCCAGACGCCGGCGACACCGCCCACCCCTCCCACACCCACTCCGCCGACCACCCATGGCGGGCAGACGCTCCCTTTTCCTCCGGGGCCGATGGCGCCTCCCGTCACGCCGAGTTCCGGTCGTACCCCCGGCTACGGGCCGGGCGGCCGGCCCCCCGTGACCGCGCAGGGACGCACCGGTCCTTCGGGTACCGGAAGCGGCCGAGTGCCTCAGGGGCCTGCGGGCCAGCCGGGGCGTACCGTCTCCGGCGGTCGCGTCCCGCAGGGCCCGATGGGCCAGACTGGACGCTCCGTCCCCGGTGGCCGAACGCCGCAGGGGCCGACGGGCCAGGCCGCTCGTGCCATGGGCCGCGCGACCCCGGCGGGGCAGCCGGGTGCGCGGGGGCCAGTCCAGTCCGGACGTACACCGATGGGGCGCCCCGTCACCGGCGGTACCCCGCGGACCACCAACACGCCTGGCGGACGGACCGGAGCGACCGGTCCCACGGCTCCGGCGCGCAACGGTGTCGTCGGCGGCAAGCCCGTCACGGGCCGTACGCCCGGAGGAACGGCCAATCCCCGTGTCCCGCGCGGCATGGTCGTCGGCGCCGAGGAGCCGGTCACCTCCACGCCGTCGAAGGGAACCATCGGCCAGCGAGGAGTCGTCGGTGCTCCTGGGGCGAAGGTCGAGCCCGGCACCGGCCAGGCGGCGCTGCGTTCGGTGAGCAACCCCGAGAGTGTCATCGGTGCGCCCCGCAACTCAGCGAAGGGTTCCCGGTCCAGTGGTGCGGGGCTCGGCCGCGGTGTCGTGGGCAGCCGTCAGGCCCCGGTCGCCGGCGAGGCCGGCCGTACCGGTTGGACGGCTGACAGGGAACAGCGCCACCCGTCGCAGAAGCGGCGCGATGAGCCTCAGACGAGCGACTGAACACGAGCGAGGACGTACACAGGAATGAAGCCGGGAACTGGCCGACGCGGCACGAGGATGGCCCTCCTGACGAGGCGCAGCGCACGGCGCATGTCCGCCGTGTGTTCGGCGCTCGGCGCGCTCGTCATCACGTCGGCCACCCTGGCTCCGGAAGCCGCCGCCGTGGACGTCCACTCCAAGGAGTGGTACCTGAAGGCGATGGGGGCCGAGGACATCTGGAAGATCAGCACGGGCAAGGGGGTGAAGGTCGCCGTCATCGACAGCGGGGTCAACCCGGCGACCTCCTCTCTCAAAGGTCAGGTGCTGGTCGATGAAGTACCCAAGTCCGTGGCTTACCACGTGACGCATGACATCAACGGGCATGGCACATCCATGGCCGAGATCATCGCGGGCACAGGAGCTGGCGGCGGAATCAAGGGCCTGGCTCCCGAAGCCAAGATCATCCCCTTCCGTTTCGATGCGGCTGCTCGGGGCGCTGATGAAATCAGCAAGACGCCCAACGAGGCCGAAGCGATCCGGGCAGCCGCCGACAGTGAAGCAAAAATCATCAACATGTCCATCGGTGGTGGCTCCTCCGAAGACGACGTGGCGGCTGCCGTGAAGTACGCGGTATCCAAGGGAAAGTTGCTTTTTGCCTCCGTCGGAAACGATGGTGACAAGGGCAATATGCCGTCCTATCCGGCCAGTTACCCCGGCGCGATCGGTGTGGCCGCGATCGACAAGTCCGGAACCGTGGGCAAGTTCTCCTCGTACGGGGACTACGTGGACCTCGCTGCTCCGGGTCTGAGCATCCCGTCATGGTGTGACGGCAATTTCAACGAGTATTGCGACACGCAGGGCACCAGCCCTGCCTCGGCCATCGCCTCCGCCTCCGCCGCTCTCGTCTGGTCCGCGCACCCGGACTGGACGGGCAACCAGGTCCTGCGCAGCCTCATCGACACCGCCGCCCGTGACTGGCCGAAGGACAAGCCCAGCAAGTATCTGGGGTATGGCGGCATGCGCCCCCGGCGCGTGCTGATCGACAAGAACATCAACCCCGGTCCGGCCGATGTCGACCCTCTCGCTTACGAGAACGGCGACGCCACCTCGGCGGCCCCCAGCTCCTCGGCCAAGTCCCCGTCCGGCAAGCCCACGAAGGACGCCGGTTCCGCCAGTGGCCCCACCTCCGCCGCCGCCAAGGACACCGACTCCGGCAGCGGTACCCAGACCTGGGTGATCATCGGCGCGGTGGCCGCCGTACTAGTCATCGGAGGCGCCGGTTTCGCCGTGCTGCGTGCACGCCGTAACGCCTGAGCGGTCTCCCGCATACCTGCTCCCTCACCGAGCGAGCAGAAGCCCGCTTGCCATCAGTGCCGACGCCTGACGCATGGCCCGGCACCGGCAAGGTCGATTCAGAACGAAAGGCATGGAAATGGCATCAGGGCGTCAGAAGGTCAGCGACGGCGACATTGTTGCCCTTGAAAAGGAGCTCGCGCACCGTTTCGAGGGGATCAAGGGCCAGCTCCGGGACCTGCAGAGCATCATCGACAGCCTGGAAGGTCACTGGAAGGGCATCGGTGCCGGCGCGTTCAACGCCAAGCAGACCGAGATCAACGAGCGCATGGTGCGGATCGGCAACATCCTCGCCAAGTTCATCGAGGCCATGAGCAGCACCCGGAAGATCAAGGACAGCACCGAGGACGAGGTCCGCTCGCAGGTGCAGAGCATCGACGTGAACTACGGCGGCTCGCACTCCGCGCTGTCCAGCTACTGATCCCGGCCCGGCCACAACTTTTCCGCAACGGAGGTATTCATGAGCTCCCAGAACCTTGGTGACCTCGAAGTCTCGTACCACAACCTCGACCACACGGCCACCCAGCTGGCCGACCACGCGCGCCGTCTCGAGGAGAGCCTCGAGGCCATCAAGCAGAAGGTCGCCGGTGTGGCCGACATGTGGGAGGGCGAGGCCCACACCACCTACACCGAGCAGCAGACGGCCTGGGACCGTGAGGCCAACGGTATCCACGAGGCCCTCGTCGCCATCGGCAAGGTCGTGCACGCGGCCGGCGGTGACTACCAGGGCGGCGACCGGAAGGCCGCCGGCTACTTCATGTAGGTCGGCAGGCAAGCCGGCCGGTCCGGCCGGCACGGCACGGCACGGCAGCGGGGTGGGCACGCACGGGAGGTGCCCACCCTCTGTCGTGCCGGGCGGTCACAGGAGAGCGGAGAAGCAGGTCAGGGAATGCATGCCACAGAGGGCGCCACGGGCGTGGCAGCCGGGGGAGAAGCGGGCCGAGCCGGCTCGGCGCGGCGACGGGTCGGCCCGTACACCCTGATCACCGCCCTGGACGAGCCCCGTACCCAGGTGCCCGTCCCCGAGCGCCGGTACATCGCCCGCCGCTCCGACGGCCGGGACACCGTCCTGCTCTCCCTGCCGCACCCCGGCGGCGATCCCCGGCGCTTCCTCGCCGAGGCCGAAGGCTCCCGCTACCTCCTCGGCCCCTGCGCCGTCCCGGCCACGGCCTTCGCCGCCCCCGGCGAAGCCGCCTGGCACGCCCGCCCCTACGTGCCCGTCCTCCCGCTGCCGACCGCCCTCGCCGTACACGGCGGCCCGCTGCCCGAGCGGACGGTACGCGCCCTCGGCTCGGCCCTCGCCGAAACCCTGGCCGTCCTGCACGGGCAGGGCCTGACCTTCGCGGGCGTGTCCCCGGCGGCCGTCCTGCTCGCCGCCGACGGCCCCCGCCTCTCCTGCTTCGGCGCCGTACGGGCCGCCGCCCCCGACGGCACGCCCCGCTCCGGGCTGCCGGGCCTCGAAGCGGGCAGCCTGCCCCCGGAACAGGCGTCCGGCGGACGCCCGCGCCCCCTGGGGGACGTGTACGCACTCGGCGCGACGCTCGCGTACGCCGCCACGGGCCATACGACCCCGGAGCGGGACGAACTCCCGGCCGCCTTCCGTACCGTCGTCGGCCGGTGTCTCGCCCGCGACCCCGGCGCCCGCCCCCCACTGGCCGAGCTGATCGCATCGCTGGCGGGCGAGACCGCCGCGGACCCCGGGACCCTCCTCGCCCCCGGCTGGCTCCCCGGCCGCGTGATCGCGGCCCTCGCGCACCAGTCGGCGGCCGTTCTCATGGCGGAGATCCCCGTCGAAGCCGTACCCGTATCCCAGCCGAACTGACGACAGCGATGCCTTCCCCTCTCACCCACGACGATCCTCAGGCCATCGGCCCCTACCTGCCCCTCGCCCGCCTCGGCAGCGGCGGCATGGGCACCGTCTACCTGGCCCGCACCCCGGGCGGCCGCACCGTCGCCCTGAAGACCATGCACGCCCGTATCGCCTCCGACCCGGCCTTCCGCACCCGGTTCCGGCTGGAGACCGACGCGGCCCGGGTCGTGGGGGAGCGGTACGGCGCCGGGGTCGTCGACGCGGACGCACGGGCCGAGACACCCTGGCTGGCCACGGAGTACGTGCTCGGACCGCCGCTGGACGACGCCGTCGCGCTGTGCGGCCCGCTGCCCGAACGCACCGTACGGGCGCTCGGTGCCGCGCTGTGCGGCGCGCTGGGCCAGCTGCACGCCTCCGATGTCGTCCATCGCGACCTGAAGCCCTCCAACATCCTCGTCACCGCCTACGGCCCGAAGGTCATCGACTTCGGTATCGCGCGCGCGGCCGGCGACGACCGCCTCACCCGGATCGGGGTGGCGGTCGGCACCCCCGCCTTCATGTCGCCGGAGCAGGCGAGCGGGCAGGAGCACTCGGCGGCGGGCGACGTGTTCGCGCTCGCCGGCCTGCTCGTCTTCGCCGCCACCGGCCGCCCGCCGTTCGGCCACGGCCAGGCGGCCGACCTGCTCTACCGGGTGCAGTACACCGACCCCGACCTGACCGGCGTACCCGGGGGCCTGGCCCCCGTCCTCGCGCAATGCCTGGACAAGAACCCCTTCCGGCGGCCGGCCACTCGTGACCTGGGCGCGGAACTCCACGACGGCGCGGGGGAGTTCGCCGATCATCTGCCCGACATGCTCCTCGCGGACATCGCACGCAGGGCCACCGAGGTCTGGCAGATCACGCCGCAGCGTCTGCCGGCCCCGCCCGAAGAGACGGAGACGGCGGTGCCGACCGCCCCCGCACGTCTCTCCCGGCGGCGGCTGCTCATCGGCGCGGGAGCCGCGGCTCTGGCCGTCGCGGGCGCCGGGGCCGGGGCCTGGGCGTGGAGCGAGCGCGGCGGAGCGGGACCCGCCCCGCAGCCCACGGCAGGACCCGGCGGCAGTCAGCTGCCGAGGAAGAAGCTCGACTCGGACTGGCAGATCCAGGTCGCCGATCCGCCCGACGACACCGTCCCGGCGCAACTCCACGCCGTCGACAACCTGGTGACACTCGTGGCGGGCAAGGGGCTGGGCGGCATCGTCGCCGAGACGGGGCACATCCAGTTCGCCTCGGACCAGATGGAGAGCACCTGGCAGGTGGCCACCGACGGCAAGCGGCTCATCAGGCTGGTGCAGGCGGAGGGTTCCGAGAACAACGCCGGCAAGCCGGGGGGATTCCCGCTGCTGCTCGCTTCCGTCGACCTGCTCACCGGCAAGGCGGCGGCGCCCTTCGCGGAGTTCACCGACTTCAACGGCGTCCTCCCCGAGAACCAGCTGGTGTGCACCGCCGAGGGGGTCGCCTATGTGGCGGCCGGCCGCGGCAAATTCTCGGACGAGGGCTTCCTCGCCTCGCAGTCCTGGTACTTGTTCGCGGTCGACATCTCCTCGGGCAAGCGGCTGTGGACGACGCCGCTGCCCGCACGCCGCCCTGGGTCCGGGCGGCTCTACTTCCTCAGTGCCACGGTCGTCGGACGCCGCCTCGTATCCCTCCAGGAGGCGAACGACGGGTCCGTACGAGCCGTCGCGCGCGACATCCGAACGGGGGCCGTCCGCTGGGACCGGCCGCTCGACGGGGTCGGACCGGACCGTGTGCGTCAGCCGCTGGCCGTCGACGACGACCATCTGTACGTGGGCACCGGGCGGCTGCGCGCCCTGCGGCTCAGTGACGGCAACATCGCCTGGGACACGAGGTCGGGGCGCCCGGGGGCCACGTACGGCCCTCCGGTGGTGAAGGACGATTTCGTGTACGCGGCCCAGAAGGGGCACGGGCTCGTCGGCCTCAGCGGTACCGGTGGGGCCGTCATGTGGGAGGAGCGGGGCGGGCAAGGGGCCCAGGCGGACACCACCGCCCCACCGGTGATCGGCCCGAACTACATGTACAGCAAGCGTGGATCGGAGCTGTGGGCCATCGCCTGGAACTCCACCGGTGCCCCGGTCCGGTCCTTCAAGACCACGGGTGACCGGTTCATCGCCCACGAGGCGTCCGAACAGATCATCGCGCTGGGCGGCAAATTCCTCGCGGCCTTCCCCCTTCAGTGAGCCGTCCGATGCATCCGAGTCGTCCGATGCGGGACGAGAAGCGCGTGGAGAGAAGAGCACCGGTGGAAAGAAGAGAAAGAGATCCGCGATGAGACCCCTCGGGACCGGTGACCCGATCCGGCTCGGCCCGTACCGGCTGCTGGGTGTGCTGGGCGAGGGCGGCATGGGCAAGGTCTATGTGGGCCAGGACCACGCGGGCGCCGTCGCCGCCGTGAAGGTGCTCCGGCCGGAACTCACCCACGACACCGGCCTCGCCCAGCGCTTCGTGCGCGAGGCCCTGGCGGCTCAGGCTGTGCGCAGCCCCGGTGTCGCGGCGGTGCTGGGCGCGCAGACCGAGGGCGGACGCCCCTGGATCGCCACCGAGTTCCTGGCCGGGCCGACCCTGGACCAGATCGTCGAACGCCACGGCGCGCTGGACGACGCGAGTCTGCGGGCCCTGGCCGCCTCCGTGGCCCGAACGCTGCGTGACATTCACGCCTCCGGATTCGTCCACCGCGACCTCAAGCCACCCAACATCGTGCTCACCTCGGCAGGCCCGAAGATCATCGACTTCGGAATCGCTCGCCCCGAGCACGGCCTGACACTCACCACCACGGGGCAGATCCCGGTCACGCCGGGATACGGCGCCCCCGAGCAGGTGCTGGGGCACCGGGTCACCTCGGCCGCCGACGTCTTCTCCCTCGGCGCTGTCCTGGTCTACGCGGCCACCGGGCACCGGGCGTTCGAAGGCACGCACGTGGCCGCCGTCCAGTACGAGGTCGTCCACGGCGAGCCGCGCTGGCAGGGGCTGTCGGCCGAGCAGCACGCCCTGATCGCGCCCTGTCTGGCGAAGGACGCGGCGGGACGGCCCGGCCCCGACCAGATCGCCGCCGCCTTCGCCCCGTCCAAGAAGGCGGGATCGGTGTGGAAGCGCGGGCCCGTCGCGGACGCGATCAGGGAGCGGGAGCGTGAGATGCGGAATCTCAGCGCCCCGCTGCTGCCCACGGCGGAGACGGGGACAGGGCCGAGCCGGCGGCGCCTTCTGACCGGGTTCGCGGCCGGTGGAGCCGTGCTCGCGGCGGGCGGCACCGGGACGGGCTGGTGGCTGCTGCGCGGCGGCAAGAGCGAGCGGCGACGAGAGGGGCCGTTCGATTACCCGCCGGCCGTGAAGACACCGGCGGAACGTCTCCTCTCCGCCGACCAGGGCGACTACATCGTCGGAGGCTCTCCCAAGGCGCTGTGGAAGGCGGACGACGTGACGAGTGCCGACTCGCCGGCGCCGCTGCCGGTACGGGACGTCGTCATCGTCGGCCATCCCGACCGGGGTGTGGTGGCGTACGGCGTCGTCGACGGCAAGCGCCGCTGGAGCGCTCCGGCCATGCGGATGACGTGCCGCTATCTCTCGTTGTCGGACCGGCTGGTGGTGGCCGCCGACGAACACGGCACACTGCACACGTTCGTCCCCGCCAGCGGGCAGCCCAAGTGGACGGCGCGTGCGGATGCCGAGACTCTGCTGACCGTGGACGCGGAAGCGATCTACCTCCTGACGAAGGACCACCGGCTCCGTGCCGTGAGCCGCTCGGACGCCCGTATCCGCTGGACGGCGCAGCTGCCCGAGGACTTCCGCAAGACCGTGTTCCCCAGGCCGGTTGCCCACCAGGGACGGCTTGTGCTGACCACTTCCACCGGGCACACCATGGCCGTCAACACGGGGAACGGCCGCACGGAATGGACGGCTCGCGGTCTGACGAAGGACCGGTCCCTCTTCCCGGCCGCCTGGAACGGCACCGTCATCCTGAACGGCAAGACGCTCTCCGCGCGCAGGATATCCGACGGAAAACACCTGTGGACGTACACGGAGAACGCGTACTACGACCACAGCAAAAAGGAATGGGGCCGGCCCAGCGTCTACGGCGATGTGCTGTACTCGATCGGCTGTGACACCCAGGGGTACGGCTACCCCAAGGCATTCGATGTCCGGACGGGCAAGAAGCAGTGGGAAGCCGGGGTGGCGGTGACCAGCAACGATCACCCCGTCCTTCGTCAGGGCAACGGTGTCTGGTTCCTGGACCCCGAACCCACGGCCACCGTCACGACCACGGGGACGGAGGACGACGCACGGGAAGCCTGGTCCTACGAGCTCACGGAAAAAGGCGACACCACAGCCTTCACCGCCGCCGGAAACCGCGTCTTCGTGGCGAGCGGTAACTCCGTCTACACGCTTCCGGTGTTCTGACGGCCTACACGGCCGGCGGCATCGTGAACGAACCGGTGATGCCTGAGCCTGCCCTGCACTTCAGTAAGGCGGAGAGGGCACGGCCGGAGTTGTGCAAAACACGGAGATTGTCCTCGTGTGCCGAGGCGAGCGATTCGGTGACATCGCGGCTGCTGCGCACCTCTCCGCTCACGAGTTGGGTGGTTCCACCGAATTTCGCACTGGAGCAATCGAAATAGAGGAACCCGGCCTTTCTGCCGATGTGGGTACGCTTTCCCAAACGGTAGTACTTCCAGTCTGACGTGGTGGACTCTTTCGGTGGTAGTTCTCGGGTCAGTGAGAACTGCACCTTCACGGAGTCGAGCCCGGACGAACCCACATAGGCGCCGCAGAAATAGGACCACCGGGAATCAGTCTTGCCCGTCAAGTACTGTGTGGCCAGTTGGTCGGCCACCCGTTGGGGGTGTCCCGAGTACTCGGTCTTCGCCGACGCGGAGACGTCCGCGAGTCGGCGCATGGCCGCCTTGGTCTGGGTGTCCAGGAGCTCGCCACAAGACTTCCCCTCGGTGCGCTGCGCGGAAGGGCTCCCTGCCCCGGACTCATCGCTCTGACAGCCGGTTGCCGCGACCGCAAGAGCGAGCAGCACGGCTGTCACCAGCGGGCTCTTGCTGCGACGAGCGGTTCGACTAGGCATCGGGCAGCACGCCACGCTGATTCTCTCCATTGGTACCTTTCGTGTACCCGCTCTCCAGGGCCTCTTCCAGCTCCTGCCCGAAGTCCTTGTCGTCATGGTTGACCCGGTGATTGCTCATGAAGCTTTCCATCGGTGACGCGGCGGCTTCATGGCCTGCTCGGTAGATCTCTCTGGTCTGCTCGAAAGTCGTGCTGGCGCTGTCCTTCTGCATGGTCTCCGCACTGTCGCCGATCACGTTCGCGATCTGCTGTCCGATGGCGCCCTTTCCGGCGTCGGTGAAGACGGGGATGAGGGTCCCCGCCACTCCGGCCGCGGCCACCGGCGGGAGGAAGGCGGCGCCGGCGGCGATTCCCACGCCGGCGCCGAACTGGATCCAGCCGGTCCTCTTCTGCAGGCTCTTGTTGTACTCCTCGTCCGCGGCCAGCCCCTCGGCCTTGAGCTGGTCCGCGCGGGACTGATCCAGAATGCCCTGGATCTGCGCGCCCGTACGGACGATCTCCCGCGCGTGCGGCTGATTGATGTGACCGTCGTGAGCCTGTGCTTCGAGCGCGGTCGTTCCGTAGACCTGCTGAGCGGTCGAGATCTCGGCGTATCCGTCCGCGTGCTGTCCGACCGCGCTCAGGAACTTGATCGCGTTGGACTCGCCGAACTGCGCGTGACCGCCGTCCGCCGGGTAGTACAGGCTGTCCGTGCGGTTGTCGTTCAGTGCCCAGTTCATGTCGTCGATGTATCCGGCTCCGATGCGGCCGAGGCTGTCCGACAGGGGATCCTTGATCCTCTCCGGGTCGCCGTAAGCCTCCACGACCTTCGCGGCGATCGCGGCCGAGGTGTCGTCCCGCTTGAGGGCGGGGGACGGATCGTCGTAGGAGTGTCCCAGCGTGGCCGCTTCCAGGGCGTGGCCCAGGGCGTCCGGGCCGCTGTCGCGGGCGTGCGCGGCGGCGTCGCTGCCGGGCGCCACCATGCTGTCCGCCGGCCAGTCGAAGTCTTTCTTCGTCAGTTCGTCGAAGTACGTGTAGTCGAGGCCGGCGCCCTTCCGAACCGTGCCGTCCTCGTTGTACACCGTGGGCGTCATGTCGTCGGAGAAGAACTTCTCCGCCGCCTCGGGGCTGTGGCCGAGTCCCTCCAGCACGCTGGTGAGCGGGTCGTATCCGGCACCGTCCTTGCCCGAGGGATTGAACCCCCAGTCGGTATCGGACCCGCCTGTCATCGGCTTGCTGCCCATGAAGAAGTCGGGGTTCTCGTGATGCAGTTGGACGATGTGTTCCGCGAGGGGACCGATGAACTTCGGATCGTACTCCCCGTACCGCAGCAGCCCGCCGAGAATCTGGTACCCGTAGGGCGGATTAATGGCGCCGGGAAAGAGTTCGATCCGCTTCGTTCCCAGCTTCCTGAATCGTTCTCCCCAGTCGGGCGGTAGATGCCGTCCGTTGTCCGGGTCGGTCGCGCTGGCCAGTGCGACGCCCATATTTCGTTGGAGCTGCCTGGTCAGCTCCAAGCGTTTCTTCTTTTCGCCCTCGGTACCGTCGAGAGCCATGCGGCCGTAGAATTCCAGTGCTTTCTCGGGGCCACCGAGGGATGTGTAGAACGCGGTGCTGAAGTCGGCGTCCTTCGCGTTCCACTTCATGATCGAGTTGAGTTCGGCGAACTGGCGGTCGCTCATCTTGGTGCCCAGTCGCGCCAGTTCCGTGGCGCGTTGCTGCTCCGCGTCGTCCAGCGAGGTGTACGTCTCGTGTCCGAAGTCGTGAGCGTCGTGGCCGTGGCTCTTGCCGAGGGCGCGAGCCACCGAGGCGTCGATCTCCTGTGCGTGCGCCACGAGACCGGCGATCCGTGCGGCCAACTCGTGCGCCCTGACGCGCTCTGCGTCGGTGTGGGTGTCGTCGGTGGTCCGATCGTGCGGGAAGAAGACGTGGATCACCGGGCCGTCGCCCTGGTTCCCGTAGTCGTCCACCTTGACGCCGAGCGCGGGGGCGTCCTTCTCCAGTGCCGCTTTCAGCCGCTTCTGCAGGGGGACCAGCTCGGAGTGGGCGTCGTCGAGGACCCTGTGGATGCTGGAGGCCTCGGCGTGCGCGTCCCGGAACTCCTTGGCCGTCTTGCGGACGAACTCCCGGGTGACGTCCGAGTTCACGCCGGCCCACCGGGCACTGTCGGCCTTCGCCCGTAACCCCCTCTCGGCTCTGGTGGCCAGACCGTCGAGTTTGTCCACGACCGATTTCCAGTCCGTGACGCTGGCCTCCAGTTTGCCCAGGTCGATCTCCAGCAGGCCGGTCATCGTGACGCCGGACATCGTGCCCCCGATATGGTTATGTGAAGTATTTGCTCAGTTCCGAGACAGGCACGGCGGAGCCGTCCGCCTGCTTGAGAGTGGCTGCGATCACGGCGTCGTCATGAGCATGAGTCTTCCGTGAATAGTCGAGGTGGTTCGAAATGGCTGCGCAGGCCTGCAGCAGAGAGTCGACCTGATCGGTCCAGGTCCTGACGGATTGCGCCAGTGCCGGCCCCATGGCGAAGCCCCGGCCCCTGAACTCGTTCGCGGCCTGCATCGTGCCGCCGGTGCCCTGCTTGTCCGAACCCATGCCCTCGATGTCCGCTTGCTCGCGGAGTGCGATGTGCAGTTCGTGCGCCTCATGCCCGACGGCACCGAGGTCATCCTGGTGGACGACCAGATGCTGGTCGCTGCGGCCGGCGCCACCGCTGGCGGCCAGTTGGTCCAGCTGTGTGTGCGGTGTTTCTCCGTCAGCCGCTTCGCGTTTCAGTTTTTCCCACTCGTCCCAGGCCATGGACGCTCCCCGTGTGCCGACTGCGAATATGGCCGTACACCACGTGACGCTAAGGGTGAGCGACTGGCCGCCGCAAGGTATTCCGGCGAAGTCGGCCATAACCGGCTGCTTGGCCGAATTCCCGAAAGACGCCGAATCCGGCGGCCGAATGACCGCCGGATTCGGGAAGCGTCCGACCGATGTCGCCGTTCGGGAGTACCTCAGTACTCCACGTCCACCAACCCCGTCTGAACCAACGGCTTCCCCCGCTTCCGGGACACGAAGACGCCCCGGCCCGCCGGCATCGGGCGCGGGCGGACTCCGCCGAGGACGTCGCCCTCGGCCGGGTCGCCGGCCATGATGAGGCCCTGGGCGCCGAGTTCCTTCATGCGCTGCATGAACGGCTCGTAGGAGGCGCGGCCCGCGCCCGCCGAGGAGCGGGCGATGATGAAGCGGACGCCGACGTCGCGGGCGAACGGCAGCATCTCGGTCAGGCCGCTGAGCGGGTTGCCGCTGGACGTGGAGACCAGGTCGTAGTCGTCGATGACGACGAAGACCTGCGGGCCCCGCCACCAGCTCCGGTCCCGCAGCTGCTGCGCCGTGACGTCGGCGGTCGGCGTGCGGCGCTGCATCAGGTCGGCCAGGGCCGCCATGTGGTGGTCCATCTGGCTCGACATCGGGATGTACTCCGCCAGATGCGACGCCGGCGTGATGTCCAGCAGCGAGCGCCGGTTGTCCACCACGAAGAACTTCGCCTCGTCGCCGCCGTACCGCAGCGTCAGCTGCTTGATCAGCAGCCGCAGCAGGTTGGATTTGCCGGACTCGCTCTCGCCGAAGACGAGGAAGAACGGGTCCTGCTCGAAGTCGACGAACACCGGCTCCAGGTTCTCCTCGTCCAGCGCGAAGGCGATGCCCCGCTGCCGGAACCGGTCGCCCGGCGGCAGCTCGCCCGCCTCCAGCTGGCGGGGCAGCAGCCGCACCTTGGGCGCGCCCGGCGCCTGCCAGTGGCGCCCGACCTCGGTGGTGAGCGCGGCCGTGGCCTCGGCCAGGTCCGTGTCGGAGGTGAGACCGTCGATGCGCGGCACCGCCGCCATGTAGTGCAGCTTCTGCGGGGACAGACCGCGGCCGGGGACGCCCGCGGGCACGTTCACCGCCACCTTGCGGTCGATCTCCGAGTCCATCACGTCGCCCAGCCGCAGCTCCAGGCGGTTCATCAGGTGATCCTTGAGGTTCGCCCGCACCTCCATCGAGCGGGAGGCCGTCAGGACGAGGTGGATGCCGTAGCCGAGGCCGCGCGCGGCGATGTCCAGGACCGCCGGCTCCAGGGCCTCGTAGTCCGTGCGGAAGTTGCCCCAGCCGTCGATGACCAGGAACACATCGCCCCAGGGCTGGTCGGTGACCGAGATCTCGCCGCGGGCGCGCCGGGTGCGGAAGTCGGCGATCGAGGCGATGCCGGCCGTACGGAAGTACTCCTCACGGCGGGTCAGGACGCCGTACACCTCGGAGACCGTACGCCGGACGCGCTCCGGGTCCAGACGGGAGGCGATGCCGCCGACGTGCGGCAGGCCGTCCACCGCCGCCATACCGCCACCACCGAAGTCCAGGCCGTAGAACTGCACCTCGTGCGGGGTGTGCGTCAGCGCGAAGGAGCAGATCAGCGTGCGCAGGAGCGTGGACTTGCCGGACTGGGGGCCGCCGATGATCTGCATATGGCCCGCCGCGCCGGAGAAGTCGAGCATCAGACGGTCGCGGCGCTGCTCGTACGGCTTGTCGACCAGACCGGCCGGGACGACCAGGCGGCCCGCGCCCTCGTAGTTCGGCTGGGTCAGACCGCGCCCCTGCACCGCCGCCAGGCCCGGCAGCAGCGCGTCCAGCGACGGCGGGCTCTCCAGCGGCGGCAGCCACACCTGGTGGGCCGCCGGGCCCTGCGCCTCCAGCCGCCGCACGATCACGTCGAGGACGGTGTCGGCGAGCGCTTCGTCCACCTCGGGCTCGGGCCGGGTGCGCTGCTGCGGGATCGCGGTGTACTGCACCGGCACCTCGGTGGCGGTGAACAGCACCGGCCGCCGGTCCACCGGCAGCTGGCCGCCGGGCAGGGCGGCGCGCTGCGAGCCCACGCGGTACACACCGGAGACGTAGGCCGCCTTGAAGCGGACCATCTCGTCCGTACCGAACTTCAGGAAGCCGGAACCGGGGACGTTCGGGAGTTCGTAGGCGTCGGGGACACCGAGCGCGGCCCGGGACTCGGCCGCGGAGAAGGTGCGCAGACCGATCCGGTAGGAGAGGTAGGTCTCCAGGCCGCGCAGCCGGCCCTCCTCCAGGCGCTGCGAGGCCAGCAGCAGATGCACGCCCAGCGATCGGCCGATACGGCCGATCTGCACGAACATCTCGATGAAGTCGGGCTTGGCGGTCAGCAGCTCGCTGAACTCGTCGATGACCAGGACGAGAGAGGGGATCGGCTGGAGCGGGGCGCCCGCCGCGCGCGCCTTCTCGTAGTCGTGGATGTTGGCGTAGTTGCCCGCGTCGCGCAGCAGCTCCTGCCGGCGGTTGAGTTCGCCGCGGATCGAGTCGCCCATGCGGTCGACCAGCGTCAGGTCGTCCGCGAGGTTGGTGATGACGGCCGCCACGTGCGGCATCTGCGCCATGCCGGCGAAGGTCGCACCGCCCTTGAAGTCCGCGAGGACGAAGTTCAGGGTCTCCGAGGAGTGGGTGACCGCGAGGCCCAGCACCAGGGTGCGCAGCAGCTCCGACTTGCCGGAACCGGTCGCGCCGACGCACAGGCCGTGCGGGCCCATGCCCTCCTGCGCGGCCTCCTTCAGGTCCAGCATCACGGGCCGGCCGTCCTCGCCGAGGCCGATCGGCACCCGCAGCCGTTCCGCGAGCGCGCGGGGGCGCCAGGTCCGCTTGGTGTCCACGGACGCCGCGTCGCCGAGGCCCAGGAGGTCGGTGAACTCCAGGTTGGCCAGCAGCGGTTCGTCGTCGTCGCCGCCGGACGCCATGCGCAGCGGCGCCAGCTGCCGCGCCAGGGCCTCGGCGGACTCGTAGGAGAGGGCGTCCGGACCGCCCTCGTACACCTCGCCGTGCCCGGACTCCAGCCGCAGCAGGCCGGGCTGCACGACGATGGACAGGTCGCCGCCCGCCGTCGTGAGCTCCCCGGCGACCACTTCGAGCACCGTGACGCCCTGCAGCCCCTCCGGGTTGGCGAGCACCGAGTCCGGCAGCAGGGACAGGTCGTCCAGCACCAGCACGATGTGCGGTTCGTCCAGCAGCGGCGCGGCGCCGGGGTGGAAGCGGGGCCGGCCGGTCAGCCGGGCCGCCAGCAGGTCCTCCAGCTCGCGCGGGTCGGTGCCGATCAGCCGGCGCGAACCCGCGCCGTCCACCGTGCCGGGCGCCTGTACGTGCGGCAGCCACTTCGCCCAGTCCCAGTGCGGCAGCGCCTCCCGGCCCGCGGCCACCGCGATGATCAGGTCCTGCGGGGAGTGCAGCGAGGCCAGCGAGCCGACCAGGGCGCGGGCCGATGCCCGTACGGACTGCGGTTCGCCGCTGACCGTGACGTGGTAGAAGGCGCGCAGCGACACCGCCATCGGCAGTTCGCCGACGGTGCTGTGCGCGGCGAGGAAGCGCTGCATCGCGCCCGCGGTCAGCGGCTCCAGCTGCTCGACCGGGCCGGTCTCCGGAGCGATGAGCGGGGTGGCCAGCGGCTGCGGGCCGAGGCCGATGCGGACGTGCGCGAAGTCCTCGTCGCCGGGCCGCCGTTCCCAGACCCGGCTGCCCTCGGCGACGAGCGCCCAGAGCTGCTCGGGGGAGGGGTGCAGGTAGTACTGCGCGTCCCGCTGCGTCCTGGCCGCGGCCACGGCGGACTTGCGCGTCTGCGACAGATAGCTGAGGTAGTCGCGGCGCATGTCGGCCAGCTGGCCCTGGGAGCCGCGACGGAAGCGGACCACCATCGCGATGGACATCGCCACCGTCGAGGCGATCATGATCATGCCCATGATCTTCATGAACGGCTGGCCGTTCGTGAAGAAGAAGACCACCGAGCCGCCCATGCCCAGCGTGGGCAGGAGCTGCATCAGCACGCTCTCCTGATGCCCCCGCGGCAATTCGGGCGGTGGCTGGACAGCGACCTCTTCCGTGGGCACTTCGGACGGTAGCGCCCTAGGGGGGCGCTTCACGACAATCTGGCTCACCGCTCACCAATTCCCTTGCCCGACCCAGGCTTTCCGCCCGCCGCCCCGTGTCCGGCGAGCGCAGGCCGCCGCGTGATCCTACTGAGTTCACCCGGCACGGGTGAGCGGTAGGGTGCCGGATGTTCGCGTGAGCACACGCCGAGCGGGCAGGTCAGACCGGGGCAAACCCCTCAACGGAGAGGCGGGAGGACCCCGGAGCGCCAGCGCACGGCACCCGTGTCACCGGGTACCGGGCAAACCGGCACGGGACCTTCACGACATAGACGCACCACCACCACTGAGGGGGAGCAGCAGGTGAGCATGACGGCCGCCGCCACCGGCGGACCCGGGACGGGAGCCCCTTCCGGATCCGGCACCGGACTCGGCTTCTGCCGGGTCACCATCGTCGCGCCGGACAGCCGCATCGACGTGGCACTGCCCGACGACGTCCCCGTCGCCGACCTCTATCCGGAGATCCTCCGGCTGTCCCAGCAGAGCCCCGCGGCCGGCGCCCCGGTCGGCTACCACCTCGTCCGCACCGACGGCACCGTGCTGGACAGCGCGCGCTCCTTCTCCGCCCAGCGCATTCTCGACGGCGAACTCCTCACCCTGCGCCCGTTCGCGGAGTCCCTGCCGCCGGCCGTCTTCGACGACGTCGCCGAGGCCGTGGCCTCCTCCGTCACCCAGCAGCACAAGCTGTGGAGCGGCGACCTGACCCGGGCCGCCGGCCTCGCGGGCGGCGGCGTGCTGCCCACGCTGCTCGCGTTCGTCGCCTGGACCTCCGACCCGCGTCACGAGATGTACGGCCTGGCCGGCATCCTCGCCGCCGTCACCGGCGTCCTCCTGGTCGTGCTCTCGGCCGTCCGTGCCCGCGTCTACGACGACCGGGGCTCGGCCGTCGCCCTAGGCCTCGGCGCGCTGCCCAACATCGGCGTCGCGGGCAGCGGGCTGCTGCCGCTGAGCGACGGCGAGGGCATCGGCAGGCTCCAGTTCCTGCTGGCGTGCGCGGCCGTCCTCGTCGCCGCCCTGATCCTCGCCCTGTGCTCACCCCAGGGCGACGGACCCTTCGTCGCCTTCGTGTTCGCCTCGGCGATCGCCCTGGTCGTCGTCTTCGTCGCGACCCTCACGAACTGGGCCCCCAGGGAGATGGCCGGCCTCTGCGCCCCCGTCGCCGTAGGCGCCCTCGCCTTCCTGCCCGGCATGTCCATGCGGTTCGCCCGGCTGCCGATCGGCTTCGAGAGCCCCAGCAGCGGCACCCCCCGCTCCGCCTACGGCACCGAGTCCGCCGCCCAGGAGCCGGTGGACACCGAGCGCATCGAGGCGCAGGCGCGGCGCGGCCACGAACTCCTCGTCGGCCTGGTCGGCGGCTGCGCCCTGCTCGCCGTCGGCGCCTCGGCCGTCCTGGGCTTCTCCGACGACGTCTGGGCCCAGCTGCTCGCGTTCGCCACCGGCATCGCGATGCTCATGCGCGCCGGGCTCTTCCGCTACACCGCCCAGGTCGCCTCGGTGCTGGCCGCCGGTCTCGGCTCCCTGGTCCTGCTGGGCCTCGGCCTCGCCCTCAACCCGCCGCAGCACATCATGCGCGCGGCGCTGGCCGGCGACCGTACCGACCTCGACATCCGCACCATCTGGCTGATCGCGGTGATCGCCCTGGCCACGGCCCTGGTGACGGCCCTGGGCCTGATCCTGCCGCGCGGCGGACTGACCCCCTTCTGGGGCCGTTTCCTGGAGATCTGCGAGGGCTTCGTCCTGCTGACCCTGATTCCGCTCACCCTGGCCGTCTTCGACGTGTACGCGAAGGCGCGCGCCATGACCAGCTAGGGACCGGCGGACCGGCACGACCGGCCGGGCACCGGCAACAGGAGGAGGGGGGGGGGGCGGCCCCCCGGCCCCCCCCCCCCCCGCGGGCGCGCGCGGGGGGGGGGCCCCGCCCCCCCCCGCCCGCGCGCGCCCCCCCCCCCCGCCCCCCCCCCGCGGGGCGCGCCCCCCCCCCCCGGGCGGGCCCCCCCCCCCCGCGGGGCGGGGGGGGGGCCGGCCGGGGGGGGGGGCGGGGGGGGGGGGCCCCCCGGGGGCCCGGGGGGGCACCCCCCGGACCGGCCTCCTTCGTTCCCGCCGGGGCGGGACCCGGGCTCAGGTGACCGCTCGTCCGGCTGCCGCCGCGTACCGCATGCCGGTTCTGCGCGGACGGGGCACGCGCTTCGCGACGGCGGGCGTGTGCGGAGGCCGGAGCCCCCGCAGGTGGACCCGGGTCAGCGGCAGGAAGAAGTACTCGCCGCCGGGCCGCGGCGGCCGTTCCAGGACCTGTTCGCTGACCAGGGCCTCCAGCAGCTCCTCCGCCTCCCGGGCCGGACACTTCAGCCGGCCGGCGGCTCTCGTCAGCGTGAACGGCCCCGCTTCCTCCGCGAGCACCTGGAGTGCCTGCCGCAGCCGCGGACCGAGTGACAGCACCACCGAGTCGAGCCGGTCCCGGACGCGCACATCGCCGAGCGCCAGCTCGGGCAGCCGGCGTTCCTCGGTGCTCAGGCATTCCGCGAAGCCGGCGAGTTCCCAGTGCGGTCTGGCGGCCAGCCGGAGCCCGGCGATACGCACGGCCAGCGGCAGATCGCCGCACAGGGAAGCGAGCCGGTCGGCGGCTTCACGCTCCCGCAGCACCCGGTCCTCGCCGATGAGATTGGACAACAGTTCGAGCGACTGGCGCCTGCGGAGTGCCGGGATCCTGATGTGGCGGACTCCGTCCCCGAGGTCCGGCAACGGGGTCCGGCTCGTCACCAGGAGCGCGCTCGTGGTCCCGGAGGGCAGCAGCGGGCGGATGGACTGCGCCTGGGTAACGTTGTCCAGGACCACCAGCACACTGCGCTCCCGCAGGACCGTCTGGTACATCTCCACACGCTCGCCGGCCCCGGCCGGGACCGCGTGTGCCGGAATTCCCATCGTGCGCAGAAATCCGTCCAGCAGCACATGGATTTCCTCGGGACTTCCCGATGCCATCTCCGCCCGGAAGACACTGTCACCGAAGTGCGGCCGCAGGAATCCGACCGCCCGCGCGGCGGTCGCGGTTTTTCCGGCACCGGCCGGCCCGTGGAGAGCGACGACCGACGGCGCCTCGGGCTCTGCCGCTTCCCCGTTTCGTGACAGATACTGCACCGTTCGGTGCAGCTCGGGGCGGTCCACGAAAGTCCCGGCCGCATAGGGGAGCCGAGAGGTGTCCGGCGGGGCCATCGCGGGTACGGCCGGCGCCGCACCGCCGGTATCACTGTCCGCACGCAATATCGCCGCCTGTGCCTCCCGGAGCTGGACTCCCGCTCCGATACCGCTCTGCCTGCGCAGCCTCATGTCGATCGTAGTGAACAGCTCCAGCGCCTCCGCCCGCTGTCCTGCTCCTGCGAGTGCCGTGATGAGACCGGCGTGCAGACCTTCGTGCAAGGGGCTTCCCAGCGCGACCGGTCCTGTCTTTTCTATGACCTCGCCGTACTCCTCCAGACAATTCCCGATCTCGGCGAATCGCAAGGCCGCGCCGATCCGCTGGGCGGAGGCGGCCACAGCCACCGGGTGAGAGTACAGACTCGGGGAAACCCCCTCCAGGACATTACCCCGCCATAATTCCAGCATCTCGCCCAGCAGGGAAAATTCGGTCCCGGCCTGATCGGCGCCCTGGGCCTGTTGCGCCTTCGCGCCGAGTCTTCGGAACCGGAGCAGATCCAGCTGGTCCTCGTCGGCCTGGAGTTCATAGCCGGTGGCCCGGCGCAGCAGCGCCATGCCGCCGCCCTCGGCCGAGTCGTGGGTCTTCAGGATCTGCCGTATCCGGTACACATACGTGTGGACGAGCTGGTCGAACGAGTCCGGTATGTCGTCGCCCCACAGAAAACCGACGATCTCGTCCCGCTCGGCCACTTCGTTGGCGCGCAACGCCAGCAGCCCCAGCAGCGCCTGCTGCTTGGGAGTCCCCAACGGCACCCTGACCTGACCGCGGGAAGCGGACAGACCGCCCAGGACGCGCAGGACCAGGGGCTCGTCCTCCGCACCCGGTTCGCCCTGCGCGGCCACGGGGCCGGCCACCAGGTCGGGATGCTGGGCCAGGCCGAGTACCTCGATCAGCCGCCGCAGGGAGCTTTTCCGCGGCGACCGGACCCGGCCCTGTTCGATCTCGCGAAGCGCTCTGAGGCTGATCCCGGCCCTGTGGGCCACGACGCGCTGACTGAGCCCGCTGTCATTCCGGGCGTTCTTGATGATGGCACCGACATCGCTGTCAGGGGTAGGCACGTTCTGCGCTGCCACTACTACCGGTCCCTTTCATTGGTTTTTCGGTCGAACAGCCTCATCGCGCAGCGAACCACCTCTGTTTGCATTCAATAGGCCATCGGTCGACACGGACGGTCAGGCGGCGACGCCATGCGCCCGTGAACGCACTGCGCGCAGGACGGTGATCGCGATCCGTCGGGGAACATGGGCGGCTCCGGGCAGGGGAAATCCACCCGGTGAATTCGATCTCGCAACAGAAGAGCCCGGCCGTGCGACCGCACGCCTACGAGCGCCACCGCGGCATGAAACACGCCGGCATTCCGGCGCGGAACCGGGCCCCTGTCCTCATGGCGCACGCCCGATGGAGGCACCGGCACCGGGACAGCAGGCAGACATGTGACTGACGAATAAATGCGGCCCCGGTCGCTTTACCAGCGACGGGCCGACCCCCCTGAATCTTCTACGACGCCAACCGTCGACGAAGTGTTCGCGCAGGCGCAGCACCGATGAATCGCCCGAAGGGATACGCGTCCACATATCCACCGCTTCGAGCCGCGTGCTTCCTGCACGTGATGAACTGCTCGCCCGTCCGACCGGACAGGCTTAACCAGGACTTATCTCAGCCCTCTTCGGACACTGCGGAACAAACCGGAATCGGACAGCACCTGTGGCGCATGCATGCATGATCTCCCCGTTTACTTGCGCGTGCACTTGTCAGATATCCCGCGTCCAACAATGTGGATACTGCTATGCGCAGTTCCCTTCTGTCAACGATCATTAAAGATCCTCAAGTGATCGCAAGCGGACGGAAGCCGACATGCATGGTCATCGACCACCGGCCCCCGGCGCGACGCTTTATGACGGGCCATCATGCGGTATTGCTGATTCCGCATAGAGCCCCGCCGGGTGCGCCGCGCGGGCGGGCGGGGGACGTCCTCCGCGACGCCGGATGCCGGTGCGGTCGTCGTCCGGGGCGGACCGGCCGCGGCCCGGGCCGAGGGGCGGTGTCGCGGCGTGTGCCGGGTCAGGAACCGTCCCGCGGGGTCCAGGCGGCCACCAGGTCGAGCAGGCCGGGGAAGCGGGCGTTCAGGTCGGCGACCCGGACGTGGCTGCGGCGCTCCAGGCCGTACTGGCGCTGCCGCGTGACGCCCGCCTCGCGCAGTGCGCGGAAGTGATGGGTCAGCGAGGACTTGGGGCGGTCCAGCCCGAACCAGCCGCAGGTGTGGTCGAAGTCCTCCGACTCCAGCAGCAGTTTGCGGACGATCCGCAGCCGCAGCGGGTCGCTGAGCGCGCCCAGCACCGTCTCCAGACGCAGGTCGGCCACGGCCGGCTCGGGCAGCGGGTCGGGCAGGCCGGGCGGTTCGGGCAGCGGTTCGGGCAGGCCGGGCGGTTCGGCCAGCGCCTCGATCGCCTCGGTCCCTCCTGCGGCGAATCCCCCCGCGGCTCCCTCGGCGGCTCCTCCGGCGGGTGCTCCCGCGATTCCTCCGGCAGCCCCGCCGGGAAATCCACCAGGGAATCCACCGGTGAGACCCGCGTCGATTGCCCCGGTCCGCTGGGGTTCCTCGGTCCTGTGGCCGGTCAACTGCGGCTCCTTTCCCCCGACTTCCTGTACGACTCCGATCGTACTACGTGCTAGGTTCGACTGGACTCGTACAAGTACGACTCATCTCGTACAGCGACTTCCGGGGAGGACCCTGCCATGACGGCGGAGACGACGACCGATGTCCGCGCTCCAGGGGCGGCGCACGGCGCGCGCGGCGACGACGTGCCCGTCCGCTGGGTCTGGCTCGCCGCCTGGCCCGTGACGGCGGTGTTCGTGCTGTCCAACGCGGCCACCCCGCTCTACGTGCTGTGGCAGCGCGAGATGGGGTTCAGCAAGGGCACGCTGACCGTGGTCTTCGCCTGTTACATCGCGGGGCTTCTCGGCTCCCTGCTGGTCTCCGGCGTCGTCTCCGACCGGATCGGGCGCACCCCCGTACTGCTGCCCGCCCTGGGGCTGGCCCTGGTGGCCTGCCTGGTCTTCGCGACCGCCGGCGGGGTGACCGCGCTGATCGTCGCCCGGCTGTGCACCGGGATCGCGGTCGGGGCCGTGGTCTCGGCGGGCATGGCCGCGGTGACGGACGTGGCCGGCCCCGCCCGGCGGCGGCTCGCGGCGCTGGTCGCCTCCTGCGCGATGGTGTTCGGCGCGGGTCTGGGACCGCTGCTCGCGGGCGTGCTGTCCGAGACGCTGCCCGGCCCCACGGTCACCGTGTTCGCGGTGGAGGCGGCCCTGCTGGCCACGGCCGTCGCCGTGGTGCTCCGGATGCCGGTACCGCGCCCGGCCCGCACGCGCACCGGCGCGGGCACCACCTCCGCCCCCGGCACCGGCGCAGACACGGCACCCGGCACCGGGGCCCGGGCCTGGGTGCGGGTACCGGGCGTGCCGCGCGGCGCCCGTCGGCAGCTCGCCCTCGGCATCGCGGTGTTCGCGCCCGGCATCACCGCCACGTCCTTCGTGCTGTCGCTCGGTCCCTCCTTGCTGTCGGGCCTGCTGGACACCGACAGCAGGATCGTCTCCGGGGCGCTGGCGTTCGCGATGTTCCTCGGCGCGACGGGGGTGCAGTTCGCGGTACGCCGGCTCGGCCGCCGCACGGTCCTGGCCGCCGGGGCCGCCGCCACCGCCCTCGGCATGCTCGTGCTCGTCGCCGCCGTGCACACCGCCTCGGTGCCGGCCCTCGCCGCCGCCGCGCTGCTCGCCGGGGCCGGCCAGGGCATGGGCCAGCTGGGCGGCCTCTCGCTGCTGAACTCGACCGTGCCGGGGAACCGGCTCGCCGAGGCCAACGCGGCCCTCAACGTCGGCGGCTACCTCCCCGCCGGCCTGCTCCCGGTCACCGCGGGCTATGTGAGCGACGCGGTGGGGCTGACGGCGGGGGCGACGGCCTTCGGCACGACGCTGGCGGTGTTGGCCGCGGCCGGAGGCGGGCTGGTGCTGCTGGGACGCCGCGACCCTGAGGAACCCCTCGGCTGACCACCCGGCGCCGCGCCCGCCCGGGGACGGGACCGCTCACCCGTCACACCGGCGGGCTCGGCCCCAGCGGCGGGGACACCACGACCCACGACCCACCCCCACAGCTCACGCCCCACCCCCACGGCCCACCACTCACAGCTCACGGCTCACAGCCCACGACCCACCGCTCACCACCCACGACCCACCGCTCACCGCTCACCGCTCACAGCCCACAGCGCACGGCGCACGGCGCACGGCGCACGGCCCACCATCGCCTCAAGCCGACCGCTTGCGCGACGCCGTCTTCTTCGTCGCCGTCGTCTTCGCCGCCGTCTTCTTCGCCGTGCTCTTCGCCGCCGCGGTCTTCTTCGCCCCCTCCGTGGCCTTGGACGTCGACTTCCTCGCGGCGGTCGTCTTCTTCGCGGCAGCGGTCTTCTTCGTCGTGGACGTCGACTTCTTGCCGCCCGCCTGCTTCGGCGCGGTCTGCCGCCGCGGCAGGGGTCTGACCTCGGCCTCACCGCCGTCGGGCGCCGCCTCCTGCGACCGGCCGCGCGACTCCCGCGCCGCCCGCACGCTGCTCTCCAGCGCGGCCATCAGGTCCAGCACCTTGCCGCCGGCGGCGGGGGCCGGGGACTCGGGCGGGGCCTCGCCGGAGGTCTTCGCCGCGATGACCTCCTCCAGCGCCTCCCGGTACTCGTCGTGCAGGTCCTCCAGGTCCACCTCGCCGAGGGTGTCCATCAGGGCGTCGGCGAGGTCGAGTTCCTTGTCGCGGATGGTGACGTCGGTGTCGGGCGCGAGACCTTCGGGGGCGCGGACCTCGTCGGGCCACAGCAGGCCGTGCATGGCGATGGCCTCGCCGACGACCCGCAGCATGCCGAGGCGCTCCCGGCCGCGCAGCGCGTACTTGGCGATGGCGACCTTGTTGCTGCGCTTGAGGGCCTCGCGCAGCAGTGTGTACGGCTTGGCGGCGGGGACGCCGCCGGCCGCGAGGTAGTAGGCCGCGCCCATCTGGAGCGGGTCGATCCGGTCGGCCGGCACGAAGGCCACGATCTCGATGGTGCGGGCGGTGGGGATGGGCAGGTGAGAGAGGTCCTCGTCGGTGATCGGGATGATCGTGCCGTCGGCGTCCTCGTACCCCTTGCCGATCTCGCCCTGGGTGACCTCCCGGTCCTCCAGTTCGCACACCTTGCGGTAGCGGATGCGGCCGTTGTCCTCGGTATGGATCTGCCGGAAGGCGATCGAGTGGCTCTCGGTCGCGTTCACGAGCTTGATCGGGATGCTGACGAGGCCGAAGGAGATGGCGCCGTTCCATATCGATCGCACGTGCCGCACCCTTCCTTTCCCGATTTGTTCGGTTCGTCTGGGATTGTCATCCTATGACGCCTATCACAGAGGTGGAGGGGCGCCGGGTCGCGCTCAGCAACCTGGAGAAGGTGCTGTATCCGGAGACCGGCTTCACCAAAGGGGAGCTGCTGCACTACTACGCGACCACCGCCACGGCCCTGCTGCCGCACCTGCGCGACCGGGCGGTGTCCTTCCTGCGCTACCCGGACGGCCCGGACGGTCAGCTGTTCTTCACCAAGAACGTGCCGCCGGGTACGCCCGAGTGGGTCACCACCTCCGAGGTGCCGCGGTCGTCGGCGGACAGCCCGGCCCGGATGGTGGTGGTGCAGGATCTGCCGAGCCTGGTCTGGGCGGCGAACCTGGTCACCGAGTTCCACACGCACCAGTGGCTGGTGCGCAGTCCCGAGGAGGCGGACCGGCTGGTCTTCGATCTCGATCCGGGGCCGCCCGCGAACGTCGTGCACTGCTGCGAGGTCGCCCTGTGGCTGCGCGAGCGGCTCGCGGCGGACGGGATCGACGCCTACCCCAAGACCGCCGGGTCGAAGGGGCTGCACCTGCTGGCGGCGGTGCGCGGGAGTTCACCCGAACAGACGTCCGAGTACGCGAAGGCGCTGGCGGTGGAGGCCGAGCGGAGGATGCCCCGGCTGGTGGTGCACCGGATGACGAAGAGCCTGCGGCCGGGCAAGGTGTTCGTCGACTGGAGCCAGAACGCGGGCCGCAAGACCACGGCCGCCCCGTACACCCTGCGCGCCCGCCGCACACCACTGGTGTCCACGCCGCTGACCTGGGACGAGGTCGCCGACTGCCGGGACCCGGGGCAGCTGGAGTTCCGGGCCGAGGACGTGGCACCGCGCCTCCAGGACCACGGGGATCTGCTGGCCCCCCTGCTGGACCCGGGGTCGGCCGCTCCCCTGCCGTGACCCGGCCCCACCCCTGCCGCGACCCGGTCCCACTCCTGCCGGGAGCTGGCCCCACCCCTGCCGGGAGCCGGTCCCACTCCTGCCGGGAGCCGGCCCCACCCCCGCCGGGAGCCGTCGCCCGGCCCCCGCTCCGGCCTCTAGACCCTCCCCCAGGTGTTCCGGTCCCGCGCCATCCCGTGCAGCGCCTCCACGTCCGCCGGCTTGAGCACCCCGCCCAGCCGGGCCAGGTCCGCCAGCTCGGCATCGCGCAGGACCCGCACCCCGCGCGGCTGCGCCGTGACGGTCACCTCGGCCGGGGCCACCAGGGCCAGCAGCGGGCGGACCTCGGCGGTCAGGGCGTGGGAGGCCCGGTCGGCGTCCGCGCGCAGCCGGCGCAGCAGCGGCTCGGCCTCACGGCGGCCCAGGGTGACCATCGGGTCGGCGATCAGGACCCGGGCCTTCCGGGCGTACAGGGCGTGGACGGCGAACAGGCCGCCGGGGCCGATCACCAGGTGATGGATGCGGTCGCCGCCGGGCAGCGGGACGGAGTGCAGGGTGTGCCAGCCGGCGCCCTCCAGCCCGTCCAGCGTGCCGCCGGCGGCCTGCTCGGCGGCCAGGGCGCGCCGGCGCGGGTCGGGGCGCAGCCGGTGGGCCGGGCCGGGGTCGCGGTCGAGGGCGACGAGCAGGGCCTCACCGGGGCGGTTGGGGGCCAGGTCGTCGTCGGGGTGCAGGGTCAGCCGGGCCAGTTCCGCGGGGGTGGGGACCGGTGGCGGACCCACGGTCACGGGGCCGGTGAGGAAGGGTTTCAGGGCGTGCAGCACATCGTCCCTGTCGTCCTCGCCGAGCAGGTTGACCCGGCCGGTCTCACGGTCGTACCAGCCGGCGTTGCTGCCGTCCTCGCGGCAGACGTACAGCCGCTCCCGGCCGTGCCGGAAGGCCGGCACCACGCGCAGTCCGCTCATGCGCCATCACCCCTCGACCATGGGAACAGGCGGGGTGCTCCGGGGGCAAGACCGGTTACCGTGGATGACGGCCCGGTCAGGGGGAGTTGGGGAGGCGCCGTTGCGTACCCGCGGAAAGCAGCCCGACATACCGGCTCCGGAGAGCCCGTGGAACGAGATCGTGCCCGGCCTGTGGATGGGCGGGCACGAGTTCCGGGGCCGCTCCGGACGGCTGGAGTTCGCCGTCGTGCGCGACGAGTTCGATGTGGTGCAGTCCCTGCTGCGGCTGCCGGGGTACGGGCCCGATCCGGGGGTGGAACACCATGTGTGGCCGATCCCCGACGGACCGCTGGACGGGACGCAGCTCGCGGGGGTGATCCGGCTGGCACGGGCGGTGAACGAGGCGCTGGACGCCGGCCGCCGGGTGCTGGTGCGCTGCTACCACGGATACAACCGCTCCGGCCTGGTCGTCGCGCACGCGCTTCTCCAGCGGGGCGACTCGGCCGACCAGGTGATCCAGCTGATCCGGGCCCGGCGGTCGGCGTGGGCGCTGCACAACCAGCTGTTCGTGGAGTACCTGCGGGCGGGCCTGACCACCGTGCGACTGCTGGAGGAGCTGGCCGAGTAGCCTCGTTCCGAGCGCCCCGATCCGATATACAAATCGGACTTAAATCAAAAACTGATCACACTTCCCTACGAAAGCACCGATTAAGGTGTACGGGGCCCGCCGACCCCGAACCCCAGGAGCACCGTGCCAGCCCGTCGTCCCGCGCGCACCGCCCTCGCCGTGACCGCCGTCGCCCTGCTGTCGGCGACGGCGGCGGCCTGCGGGGACACCGGCGAGCTGCGCGGCGCCGGGCCGACCCCGACCGCCGCCAGCCCCGCCAAGCTCTGGCCGGACCTCAGACCGGCGTCCAGCCCGGCCTACCCGTACGACGTGGCGACCCGGGAGACCGTCAAGGGCGTCACGATCCCCGGCGACGACATCCGCCGGGTCGATCCGGTGGACGTCGTCGAGGCGGAGCTGACGGCACACCCCGACGACTACGGGTCCAAGGGGGCGTACCACGCGACCGTGGACCGGATGAAGGAGTGCCGGCCGGGCGGGAACCGGGCCCGCTGTCCGCTGCTGAAGCCGTACTACCGGGACCTCACCGGGGACGGCCGGGCGGATCTGACGCTCGGCTTCCGGCTGTACCCGACCAACCAGACGGCGGTGCGGGTCTACACCGTGGAGGGGCACCGGCTGGTGCAGGTGCTGGCCGACAACGACGCGATCATCGGGGTGGAGCTGGCCGGCCGGGCGCTGATCGAGCGCTCGCCCGCCGACATCTCCGGCTACGAGTACCGGACCACCTGGGTGTGGGACCCCGGCCAGCGCGCGATGGTGTTCTCCCGCGACGAGTACCTGCACGTGGGCGACGGCCGGCACGGCAAGACGCCGTCCGCGTCGCCCTCGCCCTCGCCCGGCGAGAGCGCGCGATGAGGCTCACGCTGCCGCACTGGGCCGGAGCCCTCGCCGTGAAGGCCGCCGCGTTCATCATCGTGATGTGCTGCGCGCTGGCCGCGCTGCTGGGCGTCCTGGTGCATGTCTCGGTGACCAACCAGACCGTCGGCCAGGCCCGTGACCAGGCACTGTCCCGGCTCGCGGACGCCACCCAGGCGTACGAGGCCGGGGACACGCTGCTGCCGGGCGCCGGAGTGGACCCCGCGGGGCTGCCGGCGGAGCTGCGGACGCTGGCGGCGTCCGGGCAGCGCGGCACGATGGTCGCCGCCTACCGGGGGCGTCCGACCATGTGGGCGGCGGGACCCGTGGCCGGGCACCGGACGCTCGCCGTGGAGGTCGACTACTCGCAGCAGTCCCGCACCATCGCCGGTCTCGACCAGTCGATCCTGTGGTCGTCGGCGCTGGCGATCGGGGCGACCGTGCTGGTCGGCGTGTTCGCGGTGACCCGGGTGACCCGGCGGCTGCACGGCACCGCGCGGGTGGCCCGGCGGATCAGCGCCGGCGACCTGGACGCCCGCGTGGACGACCCCCGCACGAAGGACGCGACCCGCCCGCAGGACGAGGTCGCGGTGGTGGCCGCCGCCCTGGACACGATGGCCTCCTCGCTCCAGGGCAAGCTGCTGAGCGAGCAGCGGTTCACCGCGGACGTGGCGCACGAACTGCGCACCCCGCTCACCGGGCTGCACGCGGCGGCGGAGCTGCTGCCGCCGGGCCGGCCCACGGAGCTGGTGCGGGACCGGGTGGCGGCCCTGCGCACGCTCACCGAGGATCTGCTGGAGATCTCCCGGCTCGACACCGGGCGGGAGAAGCTGGAGGTCGACACCGAGGAGCTGGGGGCACTCGCCTCGCGGGTGGTGCGGGGCTCGGGCACGGACACGGAGGTGCGTGTCCTGCGGGACGTCCGGGTGGAGACCGACCGGCGCCGGCTGGAGCGGGTGCTGGGCAATCTGGTGGCCAACGCGCACAAGCACGGGGCGCCTCCGGTGGTGCTCACCGTGGACGGACCGGTGGTGACCGTGCGGGACCACGGGGGCGGCTATCCGGAGTATCTGGTGGCACACGGGCCGCAGCGGTTCCGCACCGAGGGCGGGGCCAAGGGGCACGGGCTCGGGCTGACCATCGCGCTGGGGCAGGCGGAGGTTCTGGGGGCACGGCTCTCGTTCGCCAACGCGCCGGACGGCGGCGCCGTGGCGACACTGACCCTGCCCGTCACCGACCAGTAGGGCCGCCCCCCGGGATGCCCAGGGCGCTCCGCCGCACGGCGGACGCTCCACCGCACGGCCAGCCCCGCCCCCCGAGTGGAACCCGCGCGCCCCGCCGCACGGCGAACCCCGGCCCCCGAGTAAAACCCGTGCGCTCCACCGCACGGCAAGCCCCGCCCCCCGAGTGGACCCGTGCGCTCCGCCGCACGGCGAACCCGGTCCCCCGAGCGCACCCCGGGCGCTCCGCCGCACGGGCCCGAGCGGGTCCGCGGGGCCGGGGCGTGCCGCCGCCGGCCGGTGCCCCCGGGGGCGCCTCGCGCCGGGGCGCCTGCCCGGCCGGACTGTCCGGTTTAGGTAGGTTCCGGGCATGACGAAGGCCGGAACCACCATGGCGGCGGCGCGCGCACCCGCACGCGCCGGCCGCCTCCCCCGGCGCCGGGGCGTCGAACTCGCCCTGCTCGTACTGGCCGTGCTGCTGTCCGTGTACGGCTACTGCGCGGTGGGACTGGCCCGGACCGGAACCGTGCCGCCCGGCGCCGTCGGATACGGCGCCGGTCTCGCCGTCCTCGCCCTGTTCGCCCATGTCGTGGTCCGGATCCGGGCGCCGTACGCCGATCCGCTGCCGCTGCCCATCGGCGTCCTGCTCAACGGGCTCGGCCTGGTCCTGATCTACCGGCTGGACCTGGAGACGCCGAACGACCAGGCGGCCCCCGCCCAGCTGGTGTGGTCCACCCTCGGGGTGGGCCTGTTCATCGGCGTCGTCCTGGTGCTGCGTGATCACCGGGTGCTCCAGCGGTACTCGTACGTCTGCGTGGTGGCCGCCCTCGTCCTGCTGGCGCTGCCGATCCTGTTCCCCGCGGTCAACGGTGCCCGGATCTGGATCCGGATCGCCGGGTTCTCCATCCAGCCGGGCGAGTTCGCCAAGGTGCTGCTCGCGGTGTTCTTCGCCGCCTATCTGGCCGCCAACCGCAGCGCGCTCGCGTACACCGGCCGCCGGCTGTGGCGGCTGCAGTTCCCCACCGGGCGGGTGCTCGGACCGATCCTGACGATCTGGCTGGTCAGCGTGGGGGTGCTGGTGCTGGAGCGGGATCTCGGGACCTCGCTGCTGTTCTTCGGGCTGTTCGTGGTGCTGCTGTACGTGGCCACCGGGCGCACGGGCTGGATCGCGGTGGGGCTGCTGCTCGCCGTGCTCGGTGCCTTCGCCGTCGGGCGGTTCGAGCCGCATGTCAACGGGCGGATCGAGGACTGGCTGCACCCGTTCGCCACCATCGAGGCCGGGCTCGGCCCCAACCAGCTCTCCCAGTCCCTGTTCGCCTTCGCCGCCGGCGGGGTCCTCGGCACCGGGCTCGGGCTCGGCCACTCCGTCCTGATCGGCTTCGCCACCAAGTCGGACTTCATCCTGGCCACGGCCGGGGAGGAGCTGGGCCTCGCGGGCCTGGCGGCGATCGTGCTGCTGTACGCGCTGCTCGTGGAGTGCGGCTACCGGGCGGGCCTCGCGCTGCGCGAACCGTTCGGCCGGCTCCTCGCCGTCGGGCTCGCCTCGATCGTGGCGCTCCAGGTGTTCGTGATCGCGGGCGGGGTCACCGGGCTGATCCCGCTCACCGGCATGGCCATGCCGTTCCTGGCCCAGGGCGGCTCCTCGGTGGTCACCAACTGGGCGATCGTGGCGCTGCTGGTCCGGGTGAGCGACTCGGCGCGCAGCCAGTACGACGGCCGGGAGGCGTCATGAGCGAGTACGGCCGGTTCCCCGAGGGCGGGCAGCCGATGACCCGGTACATCCGGCACGCCTGCGCGTTCTGTGTCCTGCTGCTGACGGCCCTGCTGGTCAACGCCGCCCGCGTGCAGGTCGTGCGGTCCCACGAGTACGACGCCAACCCGGCCAACCGCCGCTCCACGATCGCCCGTTACCAGCAGCCGCGCGGCGACATCCTGGTGGGCGACGCGCCGGTCACGGGTTCCGTGGACACCCGCGAGCAGCTGCGCTACGAACGGTCCTATCTCAACGGCCCGTTGTACGCGCCGGTCACCGGTTTCGCCTCGCAGACGTACGGCACCACGTTCCTGGAGCACGCCGAGGACGGAGTGCTCTCCGGCACCGACCCGCTGCTCGCGCCGCTGCCGGTGTGGAACGACGTGACGCGGGGGGCGGTCCGCGGCGGGGACGTCGTCACGACCCTGAACCGGCGGGCGCAGGAGGCCGCCTACCGGGGGCTGGCCGGACGCAAGGGCGCGGTGGCCGCGATCGAGCCGGCCACCGGCCGGATCCTGGCACTGGTGACCAGCCCCTCGTACGACCCCGCGGAGCTGTCCGGCAACAACGAGGCGGTGGCGTCGGCGTGGGCCCGGCTCAACCACGACCCGGAGAAGCCGATGCTCAACCGGGCGGTGCGGCAGACCTATCCGCCGGGGTCGACGTTCAAGGTGGTCACCGCGGCGGCGGCGCTGGAGGCGGGCGTGGTCACCGACCTGGACGAGCGGACCGACTCCCCGGACCCCTACCGGCTGCCCGGCACCACCACCCGGCTGACCAACGAGGGCGAAGGCTGTGCGGACGCCTCGGTGCGGGACGCCTTCGAGTGGTCCTGCAACACCGTCTTCGCCAAGCTGGGCGTGGACGTGGGGGCGCGGGACATGGCGGCCACGGCGCAGGCGTTCGGGTTCAACGACACCGGCGTGCGCATCCCCTACTCCGCGGCGACCAGCACCTTCGACACGCACGTGGACAGGGCGCAGCTGGCGCTGTCCTCGATCGGGCAGTACAACACGCGGGCCACGCCGCTGCAGATGGCGATGGTCGCGGCGGCGGTCGCGGACGGCGGCCGGCTGCGGCCGCCGTATCTGGTGGAGCGGACCACGCGGCACGGCGGGGAGACGGTCGCGGGCAGCGGAGCCCGGCCGGGACGGCAGGTGATGCGGGCGTCCACCGCGGCCCGGCTGATGGAGCTGATGGCCGGCGTGGTCCGGGACGGCACCGGCACCAACGCGGCCATCCCCGGCGCGCTGGTGGGCGGCAAGACCGGAACCGCCCAGCACGGGGTCGGCAACTCCGGGGTGCCGTACGCCTGGTTCGTCTCCTGGGCCCAGTCCGAGGACGCGCCCGAGCCGCAGGTGGCGGTCGCGGTGGTGGTGGAGGACGCCGCGGCGGACCGCGGCGAGATCAGCGGCGGCGGGGACGCGGCACCGATCGCGAAGGAGGTGATGCGGGCGGTGCTCGGCCGGTGAGACGGTCAGGGGCGGCGGCGGTCAGCCGATCGGCTGGAGCGTCTCGGAGCGGACCTGGAGGGTGTTCCGGGCGGCGGCCTCCAGATCCACGTCGGCGGGGTCCTTCTCGGCCAGGCTGATCTCGCCGACGACGGCGGCCGTGTTGCCGTCCGCCCAGGCGCAGACCGGGTACGTCATCGTCAGCACCGCGCTCTTCTGGGTGAGCACCTGGCAGCTGACGGTCGTGTCCGCGCCGGACGGGGTGACGTCCCGCGCGGACTTCTCGACCGTCACGCTGTCGGCCTCCGCGGCACCCTTGAGCATGTTGCGGCGGACCGCCGACTCGTTCTTGAACCGGCCGTACATGCCCGAGACGAGCAGCATGCCCCGGGAGTCGTCGCCGCCCGGGCTGTAGCGGCCCACGGCGGCGTGGATGTCCTTGGCGTCCCAGGCGCCGTCGGCCTCGTCCTCGACCTTCTTGCCCTCGGTGTCGGAGAGGTCCTGGGCGAGCTGGTACTTGCCGTCCAGCAGTGTCCGGGGCAGGACCAGCTTGTTCTTCGCCTCGGGGAAGCCGCTCTCGGCCACCAGGCCGATCACGACGAGCAGCGCGACGACGGCCGCGACGGCACCGCCCACGATCCCGAGCACCAGCCCGACCCGCCGCTTCTTCGGCGGCGGCCCCATGGGCGGCACGCCCCACCCGGGGTACGGCTGCGGCGGGTAGGGCTGCTGCTGCGGGTAGGGCGAGCCGTACGGCCCCGGGGCCTGCGGCTGCGCGCCGTACGGGGGCTGCCCGCCGTACGGGGGCTGGCCGTAGGGCGGCTGCGGCTGGTTCGGGTACTGCGGCGGAGGCATGGACACGCCAGCACGCTACTGCACCCGGGTGCGCGGTCCGGCACCGCACCCCGGGGCCGGTCAGTCCTCGGCCGCCCCGGACTCGACGGCCTCCTGCACCTCGGCCACCCGCTCCCGCTCCTCGGCGGCGAACCGCTCGGCGTCCAGCCGTTCGGCCAGTTCCTCGTCCTGGGTCATCAACAGGTCCAGGCTGGCGTCCCCCAGCTCGAACACGCCCATGTCGACGTAGGCCCGCTGGAGCCGCTCGCCCCACAGGCCGATGTCCTTCACGCACGGGACGATCCGGCTGAACAGCAGCTTGCGGAACAGCTCCAGGAACTCGGACCGCTCGCTCAGCGCCTCGGCCTCGGCCTTCGGGATGCCGAAGTTCTCCAGCACCTCCACCCCGCGCAGCCGGTCGCGCATCAGATAGCAGCCCTCGATGACGAACTCCTCGCGTTCGCGCAGTTCGGCGTCGGTGAGCTGCTGGTAGTAGTCGCGCAGCGCCATGCGTCCGAAGGCCACGTGCCGGGCCTCGTCCTGCATGACGTAGGTCAGGATCTGCTTGGGCAGCGGCTTGTCCGTGGTGTCGCGGATCATGCCGAAGGCGGCCAGCGCGAGGCCCTCGATGAGCACCTGCATGCCGAGGTAGGGCATGTCCCAGCGGCTGTCGCGCAGGGTGTCGCCGAGCAGCGACTGGAGGTTGTCGTTGATCGGGTAGAGGAGCCCGATCTTCTCGTGCAGGAACCGGCCGTAGATCTCGGCGTGCCGGGCCTCGTCCATGGTCTGGGTCGCGGAGTAGAACTTGGCGTCGAGGTCGGGGACCGACTCCACGATCCGCGCCGCGCAGATCATCGCGCCCTGCTCGCCGTGCAGGAACTGGCTGAACTGCCAGGAGGCGTAGTGCCGGCGCAGCTCACCCTTGTCCTTGTCGGAGAGCTTGGCCCAGTACGGGGTGCCGTACAGGGACATCGCCTCGTCGGGGGTGCCGAGCGCGTCGTACGGGTCGACGTCCAGGTCCCAGTCGATGCGCGTCCGCCCGTCCCACTGCTTGTCCTTGCCCTTCTGGTACAGCGCGAGCAGGCGGTCGCGGCCGTCGTCGTACTCCCAGCTGAAGCGGGCCGCGCCGGTGGCGGGCACCTGCCAGTGAGGGCCTTTCGGGGCGTCGGCGTACAGGTCATGGGTCGGCATACCCCGCAGGCTCACACGTGGACGCCGGGTCAACAAGTCATGCGCGGGGGATTGACTGCCTTGCTGACAAGCAGTCTCATAAGGGGAAGGACGACTACCCCCGGGTAACGAGGTGAGGGAGCCATGACGACCCTGACGGAAGCGGACGCGCTGGACGGGCTGCGCGACGCGCTCGGCCTGCTCAAGGACCGGGAACAAGTGGCCGAACGGCTGCTCGTCTCTTCCGCCAAGCACTCCTTCGACCCCGACAAGGAGCTGGACTGGGACGCGCCCTTCGAGGAGGGCAAGTGGTACTGGCCGCCGGAGCTGGTCTCGCTGTACGGCACCCCGATGTGGCAGCGGATGAGCGAGGAACAGCGCATCCTGCTCTCCCAGCACGAGGCCGCCGCGCTGGCCTCGCTCGGCATCTGGTTCGAGATCATCCTGATGCAGCTGCTCGTCCGGCACATCTACGACAAGGCGGCGACGAGCGCGCACGTGCGGTACGCCCTCACCGAGATCGAGGACGAGTGCCGGCACTCGAAGATGTTCGCGCGGCTGATCTCCCACGGCGGCACCCCCTGGTACCCGGTGAGCCGCGTCCACCAGAACCTGGGCCGGCTGTTCAAGACGATCTCCACGACCCCCGGCTCCTTCACCGCCACGCTGCTCGGCGAGGAGGTCCTGGACTGGATGCAGCGGCTGACGTTCCCGGACGAGCGGGTGCAGCCGCTGATCCGGGGCGTCACACGGATCCACGTCGTGGAGGAGGCCCGGCACGTCCGGTACGCCCGTGAGGAGCTGCGGCGCCAGATGGTGACCGCGCCGAAGTGGTCCCAGGAGTTCACCCGGGTCACCTCGGGCGAGTTCGCCCGCGTGTTCGCCGTCGCCTTCGTCAACCCCGACGTCTACGCCAACGTCGGCCTGGACAAGCGGGAGGCGATGGCGCAGGTGAAGGCGAGCGGACACCGCCGGGAGGTCATGCAGACGGGCGCGAAGCGGCTCACCGACTTCCTGGACGACATCGGGGTGCTGCGCGGCGTCGGCCGGCGGCTGTGGCGGTCCTCGGGGCTGCTGGCCTGAGGCGGCGGCCGGAGCGCCGCACGGGGCGCGGGGACCGCGCGACCAGCCACGAAGGCCCCCCGGGCGTTGGTCCCCGGAACGGGCACGGCGATTAGGCTGACGGACATGACCCCGTCGGCCACCCCCGCCTACCGTCGGCTCAGCGTCGAGGAGCGGCGAAGCCAGCTCCTCGACGCCGCCCTCTCCCTCTTCGCGCACCGCGCCCCCGAGGACGTCTCCCTGGACGACGTGGCGGAGGCGGCCGGGGTCTCGCGGCCGCTGGTGTACCGGTACTTCCCCGGTGGCAAGCAGCAGCTCTACGAGGCGGCGCTGCGATCGGCGGCCGAGGAGCTGCAACAGTGCTTCGACGAGCCCCGCGAGGGCCCGCTGCTGTCCCGCCTGGACCGCGCCCTGGAGCGCTATCTGGCCTTCGTGGACGAGCACGACACCGGCTTCAGCGCGCTGCTCCAGGGCGGCAGCGTGGTGGAGACGTCCCGCACCACCTCCATCGTCGACGGGGTGCGCCGGTCCGCCGCCGAGCACATCTACCGGCATCTCGGCATCGCCGACCCCGGCCCCCGGCTCCGCATGACCGTCCGGATGTGGATCACGGCCGTCGAGGCGGCCTCCCTGATCTGGCTGGACGAGGAGAAGCAGCCCCCGGTCGAGGAGCTGCGCGCCTGGCTGGTCGAGCAGTTCGTGGCCGTCCTCACGGTCACCGCGGGCCGCGACCCGCAGACCGCCGCGCTGGTCGGCACGCTCGCCGGGGATGACCGAGACTGAAGCCGTGAAGAGCCAGGACACCCCCTTCGAGGGCGGCCCCATGGACGGGCGCGTACTGCCCGTCCTGCTCGGCCCCACCGGCCACCCCCCGAAGACCTACCGCATCCCCGTCCCGGACCCGGACGGCGGCCCGCCCGCCGTGCTGGTCTACCGCCGCGTGCCGCGGGGGCACAGCAGGCGGCTGGGGCTGATCCAGGGCTGGAAGTACCGGTACGACCCGGACGACCTCTCCGGCGGCAGGCTCCGCTGGCCCTGGTCCCGGCCGCGGATCCGGCCGGACGTCGCGCCGTCCCGCAAGCCGGACGACGCGGACGGGTGACTGCGGTACGCCGAACGGCGCACACATGCTGTCCACTCTGTTCTGACATGTCTGATTATCACGGTGCGACGGAGGGCGGAGAGTCCGCTTCTCCCGTACCGGAGGTGACGACGTGTCACGAGCGATCCTTCGTCTGGCCTGCACGGCCACGGTGGCGGCGCAGATGGCCCTCACGCCCGTGGCCGCCGTCGGCGCGCCGGAGCCGCAGCGGTCCGTGGCCGAGCTGCTGACGGACCTTCAGCAGCGGTACCGGCAGACCGAACAGGCCACCGAGACCTACAACGCCACCACGGAGAAGCTGGAGCGGCAGCGCGCCGAAGTGGCCCGCCTGGACGGCGAACTGGCCCGCGCCCGGCTCACCTTGCAGGCCGGCCGGACCGACGCCGGCCGGCTGGCCCGGCAGCAGTACCAGAACAGCGGCGGGCTCGGCCCCTACGCCCGCGTCCTCCTCGCGCCCGACCCGCAGCACGCCCTGGACGAGGGGCATGTCATCGGCGAGCTGGCGCGCCAACGGGCCCGTACGGTCACCCGGCTGGCCTCCGCGGAGAAGCACACGGACGCGCTGGCCCGCGCCGCCCGCAAGGCCCTGGACACCCAGCTCACCCTCGCCGGCCGGCAGAAGCGGCAGCGCGACGACGTCCGGGCCGGGCTCGCCGACGTGGAACGGCTGCTGGCCACCCTCAGCCCGGAGCAGATCGCGGCCGTGGCCCGGCTGGAGCAGCAGGGCGTCGGCGAGGCCCAGCAGCGCCTCGCCACGTCCGGCTCCCTGCCCGCCGACCGCCCGGCCGGCCCCGCGGGCACCCGCGCGGTCCGCTACGCCCTGGACCAGCTCGGCAAGCCGTACCAGTGGGGTGCGCAGGGCCCCGACGCCTACGACTGCTCGGGGCTCACCGCGCAGGCGTGGACCCGCGCGGGGACCCCGATCCCGCGCACCAGCCAGGAGCAGTGGAAGCGGCTGGCGAAGGTCCCGCTGAACCGGCTCCGGCCGGGCGACCTGGTGGTGTACTTCCCCGAGGCGACGCACGTGGCGATGTACGTGGGGGGCGGGAACGTCGTACAGGCGCCGAGGCCGGGCGAGAAGGTCACGGTCTCCCCGATGGCCGGTTACCCGATCCTGGGCGCCGTACGACCCGGTGCGGACCAGCGGAGCTAGGCGGTTGCGTTCGGATCACCGTGCGTACGTGCGGGTGCTCTGCCACCCGGGCGGAGACTGACTGCACAGCCCCCGGCCAATAGGGTCCGCCTGGTCTCTCCACTGGGAGTGCGAAATGCTGGCTCTTGTTGGCAGAGCTGGAGGTGGGGATGTTCAAGCAGTGGCGCTGGCGCTGGCGCGGTCGGTTACGGACGATCAGCTTCTCGTTCTTCGGGCAGAGCGCCAGCGTGGAGTTCAGCCAGAGTGAGCGCGAGCGGGCAAGATCGATCCTGCTCCGCTTGGAGGACCACCGGGTGCTCCATGCGCCTTATGACCTCGAAGAGGAAAATGGGTCCTGGGGGTCCATCGAGGCGCTGCGTACCTATCTGAACGAGCAGGTCGAGCAGTGCGAGTCCGAGGAACTGCGGGAGCAAGTGCGCGCGATGCGCGCCGCTGTGAGGCAGTGGCTGACCGATGTGGAGTCAGCACGCAGGTTGACCGAGAGAACATTCCCGGATGTCCCGCCCAACGGTCGGGATCCGATCCAGTGGGCCAGGGATCGGGATCGGGTCCGATGGGCGTATGGGCTTCAGGCGCTGGGTATGCTGCGCGGCCGGGTTGGAGTTGCTATCGCTGAGATCGGCCGGAAGTTCGACATCCCGATCGACGGTGACCTCGCCCACGTCACGCCGCCTGACGTAGATGATTCGGAGCGGGGAGCCAGGCTGTCACCGTTGTACTTCGACGAGGCGTAGCTGTGCCAGGGAGAACGAGCTGGGCCAGGCTCCGCTTGCCCGCTGCCCCTTGCGCCATCTCAGTCTGGATCATCGTGCGGACCAGAGGAAGATCCCCGCGATGTGGAGTCCGGCCAGGTATATCGTCGCGGTCTTCTCGTAGCGGATGGCGATGCCTCGCCACTGTTTGAGGCGGTTGATGCACCGCTCAACGGTGTTGCGCTGCTTGTAGGCTTCACGGTCGAAGGCAGGGGGCCTGCCGCCCCGACTGCCCCGCCGCAGCCGGTGGCCTTGCTGGTACGCCTATTCGTCACGCGCCATCCGCAAACACCTGCGCAAACGAGGCATCCGCGCGGTGATTTCCGTCCCGAACGCCTTGCCGGCGAGGACCACGTCCGGTCTGGTGCGGGGCCGTCCACGGGGCCGGGGAACGCGCAGGCAAGCCATCACCTCGGCGAAAGCGGGCGCGTCCCCGGCCTGTCCGGCGGTGAGGACGAAGGCCAGGGGCCGGCAGCGGCCGTCGGCAGCAAGGTGGATCTTCGTGGTCAGTCCGCCGCGGGACCGGCCGATGGCGTGGTCGTCCGGCTCGCCGGCCAGGTCCCCTTTTTGCGGGCCCCGGCCGCGTGCTGGTGGGAGCGCACGATGGTGGAGTCCACGGAGACGGCCCAGTTCAGGTCCTCGTCGGCGTCGGCCAGGGCCATCAGCGCGGTGAACACCCGCTCCCACGTGCCGTCGACGGTCCCACATCCGCAGCCGGTTGTAGACGCCCCGCCAGTTGCCGTACTTCTCCGGCAGGTGGACCCACTGCGTACCGGTCTGGAACTTGAAGGCGATCGCATCGATCACCTCCCGGTGGTCCCTCCACCGGCCACCCCGCTTCGGTGTTCGATCTGGGAGTAACGGCTCGATCCGCGCCCACTGCGCGTCACTCGGCGGCACACTCGGACCAACGACCGGCTGATCCGAACGAAACCGCCTAGCTCTCGCGGAACTGCTTCGCCGCCGCTTCCGAGCGCCCGCGTCGAATCCCCGCTCCCGGTCGGGGTCCGGGGCACCGGCGTGCTGCGGCATGTTCGCCTTCCGGTCCGAAGACTCCTGTGCGGACCCGACCGGCCCACCCCTCTCAGACAGTCCGGCACCCTCGGCAAGACTGTCGAGAATCAGCACAGGACAAATGGCAGCGGAAACCCCGCGTGTGAGATCCGCTCACGCATGCCGTCGAAGGACGAGGCGGCGCAGCTGAACATCTCCTCGGGTACGTCGGTCATCCTCATCTGTCGTACCGCTTTCGCGGACGAAGGTCGCTCCGTTGACATCAGCGAAATGACGCTCGACGCCATGATGATTGCTGCAGGCACCAATGCGAACTCGCATTTTCCTGCTGGTCATCGCCGTGCCCTCACGGCAGTTGAGGGGTCAATCACGCACGCCAGGCTATAAGTGGACACGACGCACACTGGTCGCTACGGTCGAATTGTAGGCGCCGCAAGTGCCGGAGCATCCAATTCGCGCATGGGGAAGTCGGCGTCGCGAGCCGGAATCCGACGGCCCGCATGGTGCCCACCGCATCGCGGTGTAGATACCGTTCCCTGGAAAATCCACCCACGGGATCTGCCCTGGCCAGGTCGAGGCGCCATGCAGGCATTCTATCTCGAACGAGAGGAAAGCTATGCGCGCGAAGCGAATCATCGCGGTCATGGCGGGCCCCCTCGCCGCAGCGGCACTGACGTTCTCGCCGGTGCTGACGGCTCAGGCGGCAGCCGCCACCCAAGCGCCGGCGGCGTCCGCCCCGCAGGCCCCTGAAGCCCAGAGCCCGGGCCAACGGGGTGGGACAGACGGGAGGGCAGCCGGAGCTAAGGATGGCAAGCGCTGCAATTGGGGAACGAGCGAGAACCCCGAAGCGAAGAAGACCGCCTTCAAAAGGGCGAAGGACTACAAGGCGTACGAGGATGCCTATGAGGCGGCCTATCTAAAGGCCTACGAGGAGTCCGACAACGCCTGCGACCCGAACGAAGACTAGCGTTCATTGCCCGCAAAAGTGGCGGACACCCGCCGGAGTCCGCCACAGGCGGGTGCCACGTCGAGGAGTGTAGTCGTGCCACTCTCGTGCTAGAACGGACGGGAACTCACGGGGACTCGGCGGCAACAACGGTGAACACCTTCCAAGAACCGCCCAACCTCGCTCCTGAAGCGGTGGTCAGCGCGACTGCTGTACAGCAGGGAAGTACAGCAACCACCGCGACCAGTCCCGACCACCACCAGCCCTGAGTGACTGTCTGACGTGCCCGACGGACCGCAGTGCCCATCGTGCCCATAGTTCGCATCGAGGGGCTGAACGCCAGTAACGCCAGCGGCCCCGGAGAGGTATCTCCGGGGCCGTCCGTGGGCCGTGCGAGGGTGGTCGGCGTCGGCCGGCATCGACAGGCGACGACGGCACACCCAGGTCGGAGGGCCGTCAGGCGCCCGTGACCGAGGCCAGGTAGGCGCCCGTCTTCTCCGGCTCGTAGAAGAAGTTCTCGAAGTCGGACGGGTCGTTGAACGCGTTGGCGAAGCGGTCGGCCACCGGCTGGAGCTGGCCGGCCGCGCCCAGCAGGTTCAGCACGTGCTCCGGCGGCGGCGCCAGCATGGCGTTCGTCCACTTGGTGACGTGCTGGGCGGTGGCCCAGTAACGGTCGAACGTCTGCCGCATCCACTCCTCGTCGAACGGCTGGTCACCCCGCTCCAGGATCGACCCGAGGTACGCCGCCGCGCACTTGGCGGCCGAGTTGGAGCCCTGCCCGGTGATCGGGTCGTTGGCGACGACGACATCGGCCACGCCCAGTACCAGCCCGCCGCCGGGCAGCCGCCCCACGGGATTGCGGACCGTCGGGGCATAACGGCCCGCCAGCGTGCCGCCGGCGTCCGTGAGTTCCACCTTCGTGGCCCGCGCGTACTCCCAGGGCGTGAACCGCTCCATGAGTTCCAGGGTCAGGGAGAGGTGCTCCGCCGGGTCCTTGACACCGTTGAAGACGTCGAGCGGGCCGCCGGGTATGCCCTCCCAGAACAGGATGTCCGCGCGGCCGGACGTGGTCAGGGTCGGCATGACGAACAGTTCGCCGACACCGGGGACCACGTTGCAGCGGACCGCGTCGAACTCCGGGTGCTCGGGGCGCGGGCCGAGCCCGTGCACGTACGCCACCGCCAGCGCCCGCTGCGGCTCGCTGTACGGGGAGCGCTCGGGGTCGCGGGCGAACATCGACACCAGCTCGCCCTTGCCTGCCGCGACCAGCACGAGGTCGTAGGTGCGGGAGAAGTAGTCCAGGTCGCCGACGGCCGCGCCGTGGATGACCAGCTGGCCGCCGCGCTGTGCGAAGGTCTCCATCCAGCCGGCCATCTTCACCCGCTGGTCCACCGACTGCGCGTACCCGTCGAGCTTGCCCACCCAGTCGATGGCCCGCTGGGTGGGGCCCGGGTCGTGCGAGCCGGGGGCGGCGACCGAGACACCGAGTCCTTCGATCTTCGGGGCCTGGGACTCCCAGAAGTTCAGCTGGAGGTCGCGCTCGTGCTGAAGTGCCGTGTCGAACATGCACTGCGTCGACATGACCCGGCCGGAGCGGATCTCGTCCGCGGTCCGGTTCGACATCAGGGTGACCTCGTAGCCGTGCGACTGCAGGCCGAGTGCGAGCTGGAGGCCGGACTGGCCGGCTCCGACGACGAGTATCTTCCGCATGCGGGGGAGGCTCCTTCGGGGACTACTCGGGGGTTTCGTCCAGCGCGTGGCCGACCAGGGCCAGGAGGGTCTCGATGGCCGAAATTCGACGCCGCGCATCCATGATCATGACAGGGATGTGCGCGGGTATGGTCAGCGCCTCCCGTACGTCCTCCGGCTCGAACCGCTCGCTGTCGTCGAAGTGGTTGACCGCGACGACGTACGGCAGTCCGCAGCTCTCGAAGTAGTCCAGTGCGGGGAAACAGTCCTTCAGGCGGCGGGTGTCGGCCATGACGACGGCACCGATCGCGCCGCGCACCAGGTCGTCCCACATGAACCAGAACCGCTGCTGGCCCGGCGTGCCGAACAGGTAGAGCACCAGGTCGTCGTCGAGCGTGAGGCGGCCGAAGTCCATGGCCACGGTGGTGGTGAGCTTGCCCGGTGTGGCCGACAGGTCGTCGGTGCCCTCGCTGGCCTCGGTCATCAGCGCCTCTGTCTGGAGGGGCGTGATCTCCGAGACGGAGGTGACCAGGGTGGTCTTGCCGACGCCGAAACCGCCCGCCACCACGATCTTCGTCGCGATGGGGGCGCGGGTTCGGTCCGTCTGCCAGGCCTTCAGGTCCTCGTCCGGCTCGGCGAACCCGGCGACGAGGGGAGTGCCTCCGAAGGAGGCGGTGGCGTCAGAGACGGCGGAGTCCACTCAGCACCCTTTCCAGCAGAGCGCGGTCCGGGCGGCCGGTGCCGTGACCGGTTCCGGTGCCGTACACACGGATCTTTCCCTGGTCCGCGAGATCGCTCAGGAGCACGCGGACCACACCGAGCGGCATCTTCAGCAGCGCGGCGATCTCGGCCACCGTGCGCATACGGCGGCACAACTCGACGATGGCCCGCATCTCCGGCATGACCCGGGTGGTGAGGGAGCCGTTCGTCAGTTCCTTGCGCTCCTCCGGGGCCTCCAGCGCGGCCACGAACGTCTCCACGAGGAGGACGTGGCCGAAGCGGGTACGGCCGCCGGTGAGCGAGTAGGGGCGGACGCGGGCGGGTTTGCGGTCCCCGCCGCGCACGGGCAGTTTCGGCGTGCCGCTCATCGGGCGCTCCCCGTGGACTCGGCCTCCAGGGATTTGCGCAGTTCGCTGCGGAGTTCGGGCGTGAGGACGTGACCGGCGCGGCCCACGAACAGCGCCATGTGGTACGCCACCACGCTCATGTCGCACTCGGCGGAACCGTGCACGCCCAGCAGGGAGCCGTCGCTGACGGACATCACGAACAGGCTGCCCTCGTCCATGGCGACCATCGTGTGCTTGACCCCGCCGAATTCCATCAGCTTGGCGGCGCCGACGGTGAGGCTGCCGATGCCGGAGACGATGGTGGCGAGGTCGGCGGAGGAGCCCCGCGGGCCCTTCGCCGGGCGGGCCTGACGGGACTGCTCCGTATGGCCGGGGTCGGACGAGAGCAGCAGCAGGCCGTCCGAGGAGACCACCGCGACGGACTGGATGCCGGGTACTTCCTCGACCAGGTTGCTCAGCAGCCAGTGCAGGTTTCGGGCTTCGCTGCTCAGCCCGTAGGTAGTGGGCGCGGTCAACTGCTTGCCTCCTCGGCTGTGCCCCCCGTGGCTTCTTCGGCGTGTGCGTAGCTGGTCGGCCGCTGGTGGCCGGCCGTCTGTTCGATGATCTCCGCCTCCACGTCCCGGTAGCCGGCCTCGGCGCCGCGGCGGAAGCCGCCGAGCCTGCGGCGCAGGGCTTCGGCGTCGACGCCGGTGCCGCGCTGGCGGGGCGGGGCCGCGGGTGCGGTGATCTTGGGCGTGCGCTTGGGGAGGCCCTTGCTGGTGAGCCGCTCCTCCGGCTCGGCCGCCGCTTCCGGCTCGGCCGGTGCCTCGGATCCGGCCGGTGCCTCCCGTCCGGCCGCGCGGGCTGCCTGCGCCGCTCCGGCGGGTGCGTCCGCCTCGGCACCGGCTTCGGCATGGGCTTCGGCCTCGGTGTGGCCGGCCGCACCGCCCGTGCGGGTCCCGTCGCCGGGTGCGGGCGTCCCCCGGGTGGCGTCCCCGCCGTCGGCGGCCGCCGGGTGGTCCGCCGAGACCTCCGGCAGCAGGAGCTCCATCGTCGTCTCGGCGTAGGTCTCCGCCGGGGCCTTCGGGCGCGTCGGTGTGTGCGGGGCGGGCTGCCCGGCCTGTTCGTGGGCCGGGTGGTCCGCGGGATCCGCGGTGACGGCCGGGCCGGCGTGGTCGGTGACCGGCTCGTGCGCGTCGAAGATGTCCCGTACGGCCTGTTCCGCCGAGTCGGCGGGCGCCGCCCCGTGCGGTGCCTTCTCGGCGGCGGCCGGCGCCTCGGTGTCCGCCGCCGGGGGCTTCGCCGGACCGGCGGCGGCGTCCCGGACCGCCTGCTCCGCCAGGGTGACCAGGGGGTCGGAGGACTTCGCGCGGGCCGGGAGGACGTTGGAGTTCGCCTCGGCGCCGGCGCCGGGGAGGGTGACGGCCCCGGTCGCGCCCGGGGACGCGGTCCGGGGCGGGAGCGCGGCCGACGGTGCCTCGGCGAGAAGGGTCGCGGGCAGGACCACCACCGCGGCGACACCGCCCTGCTTCTGCTCGCGCAGCTGCACGCGGACGCCGTGGCGGTGGGCGAGGCGCGCGACGACGTACAGGCCGAGGCCGAGGCCCTCGTCGCCCTCCTGGTCGTAGAGGGACTCGGGCTCGAAGTCGGTGAGGCGGGCGTTGAGGCGGGCCAGACGGTCCTCGGCCACGCCGATGCCCTCGTCCTGGACCGACAGCATGACCTCGCCCGACTCCAGCAGCCAGCCCGAGACCTCCACCGGCAGGTCCGGCGGGGAGAACGAGGTGGCGTTCTCCATCAGTTCGGCCAGCAGGTGGGAGAGGTCGTCCGCGGCGAAGCCCGCGATGTGGGCGTGCGGGGGCAGGGCCGCGATACGGACGCGCTCGTAGCGTTCGATCTCGCTGACCGCCGCCCGGACCACGTCGACCAGCGGCACCGGGCCGGGGTGCTGCTGGACGTGCTCGGTGCCGGCGAGGACCAGGAGGTTCTCGCTGTGCCGGCGCATGACCGTGGCGAAGTGGTCCAGCTTGAAGAGCGTGGCGAGGCGCTCGGGGTCCTGCTCGCGGTCCTCCAGGCCCTCGATGACCGCCAGCTGGCGCTCGACCAGGCCCAGGGTGCGCAGGGCCAGGTTGACGAAGGTGGAACCGATGCTGGTGCGCAGCCGTTGCAGCTGGGCGGCGGAGTCGGCGAGTTCGGCGCGCAGTTCCTCGCGGGCGTCGGCCATCTTCTGGCGCTGGCCGACCAGGTGCTTGCGGTCGGTCTCCAGGGTGCCCACGCGCTCGTGCAGGGCGACGGCGTGCGTGTGGAGGGCGTTGACGGAGCGGACGACCTGCGCGAACTCGTCGTTGCGGCCGGTGAAGGCGATGGCCTCCTGGGTCGCCGGGTCCTCGGACTCGGCGAGCCGGGCCGAACCCCGGCGCAGGACCGACAGCGGGCGGGTCAGGGTGCGGGCCATGGCCGTGGCGATGCCGACCGCGACCAGCATGAGCGCGCCGAGGACGGCGACGCGGATCTCCAGGGCGGTGACGTCGTCGTCCCGGAGCTGTTCGAGGTCCTTGGTGCGGTGGTCGTAGAGCGCGGACTCGGCGCCGCGCATGAGGTCGACGCGCGCGGACAGGGCCGCGTCCAGTTTCTTGGTGCTGGTGGTCAGCTCGCCGTCGGCGAGAGTGGCCTGGTCGGTGAGCGATGCCAGGTACTTCTCGGCCGAGTTCACCTCGGGGCCGGTGACCGTGGAGTCGTAGGAGTCCACGGCGGCCTTGGGCGCGGTCTCGTGGAAGTCGGCGAGGGCCGCGTCGGCGCGCAGCCGGGCCTGCTGGGCGGCGGCCGTGAGGGCGTCGCGCTGCTTGCGGTCCGTCGCGCTGCTGGTGGTGGCCGTGGTGGGCAGGCCGGTGGTGGGGTCGATCACCGTCCGGCTGTCGGCCGGGACGTTCAGCGCGGCCAGCAGCAGACCGCGGGCGGCGGCGGACTGCTGGACGGCGGAGTCCAGCTGGGCGAGGGCGTAGGCGCCGGCGCCGGCCCGCGGGGGCATCTGCTCGGCCAGCTGGTCGGCCAGCCGGTGCAGTTCGGTGATGGTCGCCGAGTACGCCTGGTGGGCCTGGAGGGCCGTGCTCTTGCCGGTGAGGGCGGCCCGGCGGACCGCGGCGATGCCGTCGAGGTCGTCACGCAGGTCAGCCGGGGTGTCGGTGTCGGCGCGCAGCTCCTCGACCTGCCGGTCCACGCGGGCGCTGCGGTCCTCGGCGGGAGCCTTGGACTTGGCTCGCCCCGCCGCGATGTACGAGGTCACCTCGTCGCGTTCGTCGGCGAGGGAGTGGGCGAGCGTGAGCGCGTCCTGCGTGCGGGAGGCCAGCGTCACCAGATCCTGGGAGTCGCCGACGTCCTGGGAGGCGGTGAGCAGCGCGGGCGCGCCGGCTCCCGCCATGGCGGCGGCCACCACGGCGACGGCCACGATCAGCCGGGTCCGCACATGGGTGGGACGGCCGGTGCCCACGGGGGTCTGGGGGACGGTCCCCTCGGGGGCCGTCTGCCTGCCTGTGCGCCGAGGCCGCTTCTTCTGCACCGGTGCTCGCATTCCTGAACTCGTCTACCCAGGGGCCCGGGTGGCACCCCGTCATTTCGGTGCCAAGTGGTGCGTACACCCGGTTCGTATGGTTCCCGACCCTCCCAGCGCCGGTGGGCAGTGGTCGCGCATCACCTGACCCGCCACCCGAAGGAGTGAACATCGGAGGGGAGTTGACGGGCAAGTTCCTCTGGCGCGTGCACGCCTGCTGTGCGGTGGGCCGGTTGGACGCGCGCGGCTGGCTTTGACAGTATTCGCCGCCACGCCTTCCCGGAGTGACCCATTACTGCCCAAACCAGGCGCCTGACCTGCGGGGTCGTAAGAATTCACCGGGCGCTTGCCAGCCTTTGGCGCAGGGTGTGAAGGGGTCGTGCAGACTGGCCGAATGCGTACTGATCTGGTTTCGGAACCCGGCGACGCGACCCGGCCCAACGAGGACTTCGCCGGTGTCGGACTACCCGCCTCCGGACAGGGTGGTTGCGTGATCGTCCTGGACGGAGTGACCCCGCCCGACGGCGGGACGGGCTGTCTGCATTCAGTCCCCTGGTTCACCGCGCGACTGGGTGGTGCGCTGACCGAACTGACCGTTTCCGGGCGAGATCTGACGCTGCCGGAGATACTCGCGCGGGCGATCCGGCGCACCGCGGAGGCCCACGCGGACACCTGTGACCTTTCTCACCCGCGAACCCCTCAGGCAACCGTCGCCCTGGCGCGCTGGTCGGCCGTCGACGTCGAGTACCTGGTGCTGTCCGACTCCGCGCTGCTGACCCGGGGGCCCGACGGGACGGTCACTCCCCTGCTGGACGACCGGCTGGCCCGGCTCCCCCGCTCCGCGCTCGCCAGTGCCGCGAGGGTCGACGCGCGGCTGCGCAACAAGGAGGGCGGCTTCTTCACCGCCGCCGCGGACCCCGCGGTGGCCGCCCGGGCGGTCGCCGGCACCCTGCCCCGGCACGAGGTCCGGGCGCTGATCGCGCTGACGGACGGCGCGAGTCGCTGGACGGAGACGTTCCGCGAGGGCGACTGGACGGCGCTGTTCGACGTGGTCGCCAAGGACGGCGCCGGTGCGCTGGTCGAGCGGGTGCGGGAGCTGGAGACGGCGGACCGCGAGGAGCGGGCGTTCCTCGGACGCGGCAAGACGCACGACGACGCGACGGTGGTCCACGTGGAGCTGTGAGCGGCCGCCCCCGCCATGACACGAGGCGCTACCTCGCCATGACACCGTTCGGACGAGGCGCTACCTCGCCATGACACCGTTCCGACGAGGCGCTACCTCGCCATGACACCGTTCAGCTCGTGGAGCAGCCGGGCCAGCTCGGAGACCTCGTGACGGTCCCAGTGGGCGAGCTGACGGACGTAACGGGCGCGGCGGGCCTCGCGGACCGTGCCGACCCGGCGGCGGCCCTCCTCGGTGAGCGTGACGAGCCAGGCGCGGCCGTCGGCCGGGTCGGGCTCGCGGGCGATCAGGCCCAGCTCCTCCAGGGCGCGCAGCTGACGCGACATCGTGGCCTTGCCGACACCGATGTAGGCGGCGAGTTCCGTGGCCCGCTGGCCGCCCAGTTCGTCCAGCCGGATGAGCAGGCCGTAGGCGGAGGACTCCAGATCGGGGTGGACCTCCCGGGCCATCTCGCCCTGGTTGGCCCGGGCACGCCGGAGCAGCACGGTCAACTCGCGTTCCAGTGCCAGGAATTCCTGGTCTGCACCACTGGGCGTCACCTGGCCGGCGGCGCGAAGCGCGCCGCCGTTTCCGTCCTCGTGCACGTCAGCACCCCTGCTCGGTTTCGCTGTCCTGAAAGTTTCTGTCAAACGTCGTCATTGCCGCAGCTCCGTAAGTATTTCGCAGGCGTAGACCAACGGCGTCGTCCGGACCCCCTTCCCACGCCGTCATCTACGTGCGTAGCTTCTTTATCACGCAGGTAATGGCATGCCCACGCCAGTGGGCCGGCGGTCAGCGCCGACGCTCCCCCCACTCTGCTCTCCCCCACTCCACTCCCCGGAGGCACGTCATGCCCGTGCTCAGAACCGGTTCCCTCCGTCCCCGACCCCTCGCCGTCGCCGTCACGGCCGCGCTCGCGGCACTCTCCCTCACGCTCCCCCTCACCTCCGCCCAGGCCGCGACCACGCCCAGCCGCGGCTCCGCCTACATGGGCATGGGCGTCCTCGCCCACGACGGCCGCGACGGCACCCCGAGCACGGGCGACGCCACCCAGACCGAGGGGGTGGACGTCGCCGGCTACCAGGGCAACGTCGCCTGGTCCACGCTGTGGGGCAGCGGAGTGCGCTGGGCGTACACGAAGGCCACGGAGGGCACGTACTACACGAACCCGTACTTCGCCCAGCAGTACAACGGTTCCTACAACGTGGGCATGATCCGCGGCTCGTACCACTTCGCCACCCCGGACACCACCAGCGGCGCCACCCAGGCCAACTACTTCGTCGACCACGGCGGCGGCTGGTCCCGGGACGGCAAGACCCTGCCCGGCGCCCTCGACATCGAGTGGAACCCGTACGGTGCCGCCTGCTACGGCAAGACCACCGGCCAGATGGTCAGCTGGATCGCCGACTTCATCAACACCTACAAGGCGCGCACCAGCCGGTACCCCGTGATCTACACCGCCACCAGCTGGTGGACCCAGTGCACCGGCAACTACGGCGGCTTCGCCGTGAACAACCCGCTGTGGATCGCCCGGTACGCCTCCGACCCGGGGACACTGCCGGCCGGCTGGTCGTACTACACGATGTGGCAGTACACCTCCTCCGGCCCGACCGTCGGGGACCACGACAAGTTCAACGGAGCGCTGGACCGGGTGCAGGCCCTGGCCAACGGCTAGCGCGCCGCCGACCCGGCCGGGGGGCCGGCGGCCGCCCGCCACGGCCCCGGCTCCCCCGCCCCGGCGTCGGCTTTCCCTCCACGGCCCCGGCTCCCCCGCCACGGCGCCGGCTCCGCCCTCCGCGCCCCGGCTCTCTCCCCCTCGCCACGGCCCCGCCCCCGTTCCGCGTCGCGTCCCTGCGTTGGTGTTCGACGCCGGCCGGGATCATGCTGGTCAGGAGAGCCTGCCGAGCAGCCGAGCAAGGGCGAGATGAGCGGCGATGGAGCGACAGTCGACTTACACGGCCACGGCCACCATCGATGACCGGGGCATCCTCACAGGCTGGAGCGAGGGCGCGCGACGGCTCCTCGGCTACGACCCCCCGGCGGTCGTCGGCCGGCCCGCCGCCGCGCTCCTCGCCGCCGACGACACGGCGGTCCGGCGGGCGCTGGCCGGCCGGACCCGCTGGAACGGCACCGTCCCGCTGCGGCACCAGGACGGCCGGTGCCTGGAACTCGGCGTGCTCGCCCACCGCCGGACCTCGGAGGCCGGGGTCACCGACTGGCTCGTGGTGAGCGCCGTGACCGTCCGGCCGCAGCCACCCCGGGGCGAACCCCTGGAGGAGTGGACGTTCCTCCAGTCCCCCTTTCCGCTGGCCATCTTCGACGCCGACCTGCACCTGGTGCGTGCCAACCGCCGGCTGGAGCACGCCCTCACCCTGCCCGAGGCGGCGATCCGCGGGCTGCGCCTCGCCCACATCCTGCCGGGGGCGGCGAGCGAGGAGGCCGAGCGGTCGATGCGGCTGGCACTGGAGCACGGCCGGCCGCAGGAGGCACGGGGCCACCTCGGCCCGGAGCTGCCCCGGCCCACCGTCCTGACCCCGTTGAAGGACGCCGACGGCCGGGTACGGGCCGTCTGCCTCTCCGTGCCGCAGCCGGGCCCGGGCCCCGCCACCGGACAGCGTGCGCCGGACGAGTCCGGCGCCCCCGTCGGGACGACGTCGGACCAGGCCCGCGCCGCCCAGGAACTCGGCGAGGTCACCGTCCCGCGGCTGGCCGACGCGATGACGGTCGACCTGCTGGACTCCCCGTGGACCGGCGCCGAGGCCGACGGCCCGCGGCCGGACCGGGTCGTCCTGCGCCGGGCCGCCCTGCGCGCGCTCCCGGACGGCGAGGAGCCCGCCTGGGGCAGCGGCGTCGGCGAGGCGATCGTCTGCCCGGCCGACTCCCCGCCCGCGCGGTGCCTGTCGGTGTCCCGGCCGCTGCTGTACGACACGGCGGACCCGGCCGTCGCCGGGTGGGCGACGCTGGACCCGGGCGCCGCGTGGCTGCGCGCGTCCCGGGCCCGCTCCCTGCTGGCCGTGCCCCTGCTGGCGCACGGCGGCACGCTCGGCGTGGCACTGTTCGGCCGGCAGCCCGGGCGGGAGCCCTTCGGACCGGAGGACCTGCGGCTCGCCGAGGAGTTCACCGCCAAGGCGGCCGCCGGCATCGAGCAGGCCCGCGACTACTTCCGGGCCCGCACCACCACCATGACCCTCCAGCGCAGCCTGCTCCCGCACACGCTGCCCGACCAGGGGGCCCTGGAGATCGCCGCCCGCTATCTGCCGACCGCGACCCGGGCCGGGGTGGGCGGCGACTGGTTCGACGTGATCCCGCTGTCGGGCGCCCGCGTGGCGCTCGTCGTGGGGGACGTGGTGGGCCACGGCATCCGGGCCTCGGCCACCATGGGGCGGCTGCGTACGGCGGTACGCACCCTGGCCGACGTCGATCTGCCCGCCGACGAGCTGCTCACCCACCTGGACGACCTGGTGCTGCGGCTGGCCGCCGACGAGGGCAGCTCGGACCCGGACGCCGAGACCGCCGGCGGCATCGGCACCACCTGCCTGTACGCCGTCTACGACCCGGTCTCGCGCCGGTGCACCGTGGCCCGGGCCGGCCATCCCCCGCCCGCCGTGGTGACGCCGGACGGCACCGTCCGCTTCCTCGACGTGCCCGCGGGGCCGCCGCTGGGACTCGGCGGGCTGCCCTTCGAGGCGGTCGAGGCGGATCTGCCCGAAGGCAGTCTGCTCGCGCTCTACACGAACGGCCTGTTCGAGGCCCGCGACCACGACATCGACGAGGCGCTGGACAAGATGTTCGCGGCGCTGGGCCGTCCGGCGAAGTCGCTGGACGCGGTGTGCGACCGGGTGCTCGGCGAGCTGCTCAGCCACCGCCCCGACGACGACATCGCCCTGCTGGTGGCCCGCACCCGGGTGCTGCACGAGGACCGGGTCGCCTCCTGGCAGCTGGACAACGAGCCCAGCGTCGTCGCGCTCGCCCGCCGGCACGCCGACGAGCAGCTCGCCGTCTGGGGTCTGGACGAGGCGGCGTTCACCACCGAGCTGATGGTCAGCGAGCTGGTCACCAACGCCATCCGCTACGGCCGGCCGCCCATCCGGCTCCGGCTGATCCACCAGGACAGCACCCTGATCTGCGAGGTCTACGACGCCAGCGGCAGCACCCCGCACATGCGCCGGGCCCGCACCTTCGACGAGGGCGGCCGGGGGCTGCTGCTGGTCGCCCAGCTCGCCCAGCGCTGGGGCACCCGGCACGACAGGGTGGGCAAGACGGTCTGGGCGGAACAGTCACTGCCCCCGCTGTGACGCACACCCGCCAACGCCCGCACCCCCGCCCCGCCGCGATGAGCGACGGGGCGGGGACACGCTGCCGGGTCATTTGACGACGGGCCCGGGGTCGGGGCGGGGCGAGGGGCCGGGATCGGCGGGGGGCCGGGGATTCGCCGGGGGCCGGGGATTCGCCGGGGGCCGGGGGTTCGCCGGGGGCCGGGGGTTCGCCGGGGGCTCCGGATAGGACGGGGGCTTGGGAACGGTGGGCGGTGCGGGGACCGAGGGGGGCCGCGGGTTCTTCGGGCGCTGCGGATCCTTGGGCGGTCGCGGATCCTTCGGGGGGCTCGGATCCTTCGGGGGGCTCGGATCCTTCGGGGGCTGCGGGGCCGGGCCGTCCGGGGTGGTGGCGCCCCTGCCGTGGTCCGGCGGCGGGGTGGTGCCGTCGGGGCAGGGCGGGCCGTCCTTGCCGTGGGTGCCGGTGCCGTCGCGGCCGTTCGTGCCCCGGCCGCCGCACGAGCCCCGGCCGCGGCCGCCGGCTCCACCGGTGCCCGTACCACCCGGTGCCGTGCAGACGGTCGCGTCGCCGCCGGTGGCGTCGCCGCCGTTGCCCCCGGTCGCGTCGCCGGCCTCGCAGGTGACGTCGTCGCCGTCGTGGCCGTAGGAGTCGTGCCAGTGACCGTGGGGGTGACCCCGGCCGTGGCCGTGGCCGTGGTGTCTCTTCCAGTGGTCGTCGTAACGGTACCGGTCGCCCTTCCGGCCGTCGCCGTGGTGGCCGTCGTGGTGCGCCGAGGCCGTCGCGCTGTGCGGGACGGTGGCCGCGACGGCGGCGCCCGCGGGCACCAGGACGGCGGCGAGGGGAAGCAGGATCGAGGCGGCGGCGACGGCCAGGCCGTTCTGCCGGACGTTGCGGATCATGAGAGTGCCGTTTCGTGAGGGGAGGGGCTGGATGCCAAGGGGGCCGCGGGGACGGCGGGGGCCGGGTGGCGCGGCCGGAGCCGCGCCACCCGTTCTCCCCGCGCCTCAGTCGCCGTGATCAGCGACGTGGGCTTCACTCGGCGGTGGCGTCGCCGCCGTCACCGCCGGTCGCGTTGCCACCGTCGTTCGTGGTGGCGTTCCCGCCGTTGCCGCCGGTGGCGTTCCCGCCGCCCTTGGCCGTGCCGTCACCGCCGTTCCCGCCGGTCGCGTTACCGCCCTTGTTGGACGTCGCATTACCACCGTTCCCGCCGGCCGCATTGCCACCCTTGTTGGACGTCGCATTACCGCCGTTCCCGCCGGCCGCGTTACCGCCCTTGTTGGACGTCGCATTGCCACCATTCCCGCCGGCCGCATTTCCGCCGCCGTTGGACGTCGCATTACCGCCGTTCCCGCCGGTCGCGTTACCGCCCTTGTTGGACGTCGCATTGCCACCATTCCCGCCGGTCGCATTTCCGCCGCCGTTGGACGTCGCGTTGCCACCGTTCCCGCCGGTCGCGTTGCCGCCACCCCTCTCGTGGTCGTCGTGGTCGTTGTGGTGACCGTGGTAGCGGCCCCAGTCGTCCCACTTGTCGTGGTGGCCCCAGTCGTCCCAGTACACCCACTTGCAGACGTAACGGTGGTACCGGTGCTGCCACTTGCAGTAGTAGGACTTGTGGTGGTGGTCGTGGTCCTTGTGCGCCGGCGCCTGGGCGACCACCGAGGTCTGCTGCATCGGGGCGGCGATCGCGGCGGCGGCCGGCAGCATCACCGCCCCGGTGACCGCCCCGGCCGAGACGGCGATCGCGGCCAGCCGCATTCCCCGCTTCGAGCGGCTTTCCTGAAGGTTCTCGTTCGTACGCATCACGGTTTCTCCTACTGGTTCCGCGGGCCTTTTCGGTTTCCGGTGTCTCCGGTGCTGCCCGCACTTCAAGTAGGCCGGAACGGCACGACAGGGTCACGTTCCGAGGACTCGGGACTTGACGGGAGGGAATGCGCCCGCTAAAACGCCGGGCGAAGGACGGGACCGGCCCAGTCCGGCGGCTGGGGCGCCGGCGTACGGCCGCGCGGGGCGGCCCCGCCGACGGCACCGCGCAGGGCCGCCACGAACTCCAGGCACGTGTCGTAGCGGTCTTCGGGGATCTTCGCCAGGGCCCGGTGCAGAACCTCGTCGGCGTCGCCCGGGACGTCCGGCCGTTCCGCGCTCAGCACGGGAGGCGGGTCGTACTGGTGGGCCCAGAGCAGTTCCAGGTGGTCCGCGCGCCGGAAGGGCGGCGTGCCCGCGAGGGTCTCGTGGACCACACAAGCGAGGCTGTACTGGTCGGACCTGCCGTCCACCGGGCGCCCGGCGACCCGCTCGGGCGCCACGTAGTCCAGCGTGCCGACGAACTCGCCCGCCGAGGTGAACCCGGTGAGCGACAGGGACTTCTTCGCCAGCCCGAAGTCGGTGAGGTAGACGTGCTCGGGGTGGTCGCTGTCGACCCCCTTGCCGACCAGCACATTGCCGGGTTTGACGTCCCGGTGCACCAGCTCGCGCGCGTGGGCCGCGTCGAGCGCGGAGGCGAGCTGGGCGGCGATGCGCAGCGCGGCCGGCACCGGGAGCGGGCCCTCGCGGTCGAGCAGGGCGCGCAGGTCGAGGCCGCAGACGAGGCACATGGCGATGTACAGGATCCCGTCGGCCTCGCCGGCCTCGAAGACGGGCACGATGTTGGGGTGGTCGATGGCGGCGGCCACCCGGGACTCCTGGGCGAAGCGGCTGCGGAAGGCCTCGTTGCGGGTGTACTCGGGGGCGAGCAGCTTCAGGGCGACCGTGCGGCCGAGGCGCAGGTCCTTGGCGCGGTAGACGACGGCCATGCCTCCGCGGCCGAGTTCGCGTTCCACCCGGTAGCCCGCGATCTCGGCCCCGATCAGGCCGGAGGGGCTCTCGGGGGGCCAACTCACGCCTGAATTCTACCGAGCCGCCCCGGCATGGGCGCCCGGTGAAGGCCCCCGAGGCCCCCGTGTCCGCGCACGGTGAAGGCCCCCGAGGCCCCCGTGTCCGCGCACGGCGGAGGCCCGGGCCTCCCTCACGGAACCCGGGCCTCGCCTTTCCGGAGGCGTCCGTCACGCCGCCACCGGAACCTCCGGCGTCGCACTGTTCGCGGCGGGCGCGAGCGCCAGCTCCAGGACCTGGCGGACGTCGGTCACGGCGTGGACGTCGAGCTTGTCCAGCACCTCGGCCGGGACGTCGTCCAGGTCGGGTTCGTTGCGCTTGGGGATGATCACGGTGGTCACCCCGGCGCGGTGGGCGGCGAGCAGCTTCTGCTTCACGCCGCCGATCGGCAGCACCCGGCCGGTCAGCGAGACCTCGCCGGTCATGGCGACGTCCGTGCGGACCAGGCGGCCGGAGAGCAGCGAGGCGAGGGCCGTGGTCATCGTGATGCCCGCGCTCGGACCGTCCTTCGGCACCGCGCCCGCCGGGAAGTGGATGTGCACGCCCCGGTCCTTCAGGTCGGCCACCGGCAGTTCCAGTTCGGCGCCGTGGCTGCGCAGGAAGCTCAGCGCGATCTGTGCCGACTCCTTCATCACGTCACCCAGCTGACCGGTGAGGGTCAGCCCCGCCGCGCCCGTCTCCGGGTCGGCGAGGGACGCCTCCACGAAGAGCACGTCACCCCCGGCGCCGGTGACCGCGAGCCCGGTCGCCACACCCGGCACGGCCGTACGGCGCTCGGCCGGGTCCTGGGCGGACTCGGGCACGTGGTGCGGCCGGCCGATCAGCCCGCGCAGATCGGCGGCGGTGACGGTGAACGGCAGCTCCCGCTGACCGAGTTCGTGCTGGGCGGCGACCTTCCGCAGCAGCCGCGCGATGGACCGCTCCAGGGTCCGTACGCCCGCCTCCCGGGTGTACTCGCCGGCGAGCTTGCGCAGCGCGCCCTCGTCGAGGGTGACCTCGTCCCCGTTCAGGCCGGCCCGCTCCAGCTGGCGCGGGAGCAGGTGGTCCCGGGCGATGACGACCTTCTCGTCCTCGGTGTAGCCGTCCAGGCGGACGATCTCCATGCGGTCGGCGAGCGCCTCGGGGATGGCCTCCAGGACGTTGGCGGTGGCGAGGAAGACCACGTCGGAGAGGTCCAGCTCGACCTCCAGGTAGTGGTCCCGGAAGGTGTGGTTCTGCGCCGGGTCGAGCACTTCGAGGAGGGCCGCGGCCGGGTCGCCGCGGAAGTCGGAGCCCACCTTGTCGATCTCGTCCAGCAGGACCACCGGGTTCATCGACCCGGCCTCCTTGATGGCGCGCACGATCCGGCCGGGCAGGGCACCGACGTACGTACGGCGGTGACCGCGGACCTCGGCCTCGTCACGGACGCCGCCGAGGGCGACGCGGACGAACTTGCGCCCCATGGCGTGCGCGACGCTCTCGCCCAGGCTGGTCTTTCCGACGCCGGGCGGGCCGACCAGGGCGAGCACGGCGCCGCCGCGCCGGCCGCCGATGACGCCCAGGCCGCGGTCGGAGCGCCGCTTGCGCACGGCCAGGTACTCGGTGATGCGCTCCTTCACGTCCTCCAGGCCGGCGTGTTCGGCGTCGAGCACGGCCTGCGCGCCCTGGATGTCGTACGCGTCCTCGGTCCGGTCGTTCCACGGCATCTCCAGGACCGTGTCCAGCCAGGTGCGGATCCAGGAGCCCTCGGGCGACTGGTCGGAGGAGCGCTCCAGCTTGTCGACCTCCTTCAGGGCGGCCTCGCGGACCTTCTCCGGCAGGTCGGCGGCCTCGACCCGGGCGCGGTAGTCGTCGGACTCCTCGGCCGAGTCCTTGGAGTTCTCGCCGTTCAGCTCGCGCAACTCCTTGCGGACGGCTTCCAGCTGACGGCGCAGCAGGAACTCGCGCTGCTGCTTGTCGACGCCCTCCTGGACGTCCTTGGCGATGGTCTCGGCCACGTCCTGCTCCGCGAGGTGGTCGCGCAGCTGCTGCGTGGCGAGCTTGAGGCGGGTGACCGGGTCGGCGGTCTCCAGCAGTTCGACCTTCTGCTCGGTGGTCAGGAACGGCGAGTAGCCGGAGTTGTCGGCCAGTGCCGCGACGTCCTCGATGGCCTGGACGCGGTCCACGACCTGCCAGGCGCCGCGCTTCTTCAGCCAGGTGGTGGCGAGTGCCTTGTACTCCTTGACCAGTTCCGCGACCTGGCCCGGCAGCGGCTCCGGCACGTCCTCCTCGACGCGGGCGCCCTCGACCCAGAGCGCGGCGCCGGGACCGGTGGTGCCGGCGCCGATGCGCACCCGGCTCCGGCCGCGGACCAGGGCCCCCGGGTCGCCGTCGGCCAGCCGGCCGACCTGCTCGACCGTGCCGAGGACGCCGGTCCTGGCGTACGTGCCGTCGACCCGCGGCACCAGCAGCACCTTGGGCTTCCCGGGCGTCGACCGGACGGCGGCCTGGGCGGCCTCCACCGCGGCCCGCACCTCGGCATCGCTCAGGTCCAGCGGAACCACCATGCCGGGCAGCACGACCTCGTCGTCGAGCGGCAGCACGGGCAGGACGAGCGTGAACGCCGTGGACTCAGCAGCCATGATCTCCCCTTAGGCAGTCAACTTGAGCTATGCCGACTCAACTACGGGAGGGGTGCGGGTGTTCCCGGCGGATGTTCGCTCTCAGCGATCACATGGTCCGGGCAGGTGAGGCCGTCCCCCGCGGCCGGCGTACCAGCGGCCAGGCGGCCACGCCGAGCGCCAGGGCGATGAGATGACCCCAGTTCGTCATCGGGTCCTGGAAGGCGTACAGGTCGTCCAGCAACGCGCCGCCCACCAGGGCCAGCAGGGGCCAGCGCAGCCACGGCCGGAGCAGACCCGCCAGGGCGCCGACGCCGGCGGCGACGCCGAAGCTGATGCCGTAGTCGAGGCGGTGCAGCGAGGTCGAGGGCAGCCGGCCGAACAGCACGGCGAGGCCCACCGGGACCTCGGTGGCGAGGGTGGCCAGGACATGGCCGCCCAGGAAGACGCCGGCGGCCCGCGCGCCGCCCGTCCGCCGCTCCAGCGCGGTGAGCACCAGCACGAACGCGAGCGCGTACGGCGAGAGGACGCCGCCCGCGATCCACAGCGCGCTCGCCAGGAGCACCAGCACGGGCGTGTGCACCAGGTGGGTCACGTCGGTGCTGGAGGCCTGGTGGAGCGTGGCCACGAGGGCGGGGTCGGCCTGGGCCGCGACGAGGGAGGTGGCGGCCAGGACGGTCGCGTAGCCGAAGGTGAACGGGGTGCCGAGGGGGGTGGGCAGCAGGCGCCGCAGCCGGGGCCGGGACGGACACCGCGGTACGGACGCGCGCACCGGACCGGCGGCGGGGGCGGCGCCGCGCTGGCGCGGCATCCCGTCCAGCAGGCCGGCCGGCACCGGGGGCGCGACGGCGGCCGTGCCGCCCGGAAGGGGTGCGCCCGCGGCGGGCGGGGACGCGTCCGGCACGGGGCCCGTCGTGATCCGCTCCACGGTGAGGCGCTCCTTCCGTCGCGCTCCACCCTTCGTGCCGGAGGGGCCGCTGTCTATGACCGACGCCACGCGAGAGCGGATTCACAGCAACCTCTCACCGGCCGGCCGCGTCCGGCCCCGGCCCGGGCCACTCGTACGGGGGCGTCATGCACAATTCCCGTGAATGCCGGGCCCTGTTCAAGCAGGATGGGGGCATGACTGCCGTGTACGACACTCCCGAGGTCCTGGACCGGCACGACGGCCCGTACGGCGAGGTGGTGCTGCGCAGACACGGCACGCTGCTCCAGATCATCGCCAACGGCTGCTTCCTGATGGACACCTCCGACGGGCGCTCGGAGCGGCTGCTGGTCGACGCCGCCCGCGCCGCGCTGGACGGGCGCCCGGCGCCGGAGGTGCTGATCGGCGGGCTGGGCGTGGGGTTCTCGCTCGCACACGCCGTGGCCGACCGCGACTGGGGACGGATCACCGTGGTGGAGCGGGAGGCCGCCGTCATCGGCTGGCACCGGGACGGACCGCTGGCCGAGGTGTCCGCCGGCGCGCTCGCCGACCCGCGCGCCACGGTCGTGGAAGCGGATCTCGTGACGTACGTCAATGAGACATCCGACACGTTCGACGCGCTGTGCCTCGACATCGACAACGGGCCCGGCTGGACTGTCACCGAGGACAACGACAGCCTCTACTCTCCCACCGGACTCGCGGCCTGCGCACGGGTGTTGAGGCCCGGCGGGGTGCTCGCGGTGTGGTCTGCACAACCCTCTCCGGAATTTGAAGGAAGCTTGCGGAATGCCGGGTTCCAACAGGTGCGTACCGAAGAGGTCCCCGTTGCCCGGGGCGTTCCGGACGTGGTCCACCTCGGCGTCCGACCTGGATAGCGACAGCGCGGTGAGTCCCCGTAATGTGCTGCCCTGACGCAGATCATTCAAGCGTCAATCGCAGACATGGGATCACCCCACGGATTCCGGAAAGCAACAACAGGGGCGGGCGATGGAGCAGACACACACCTCCCAGAGCGGCGCGGCGACGACCACCCCGGGCGCACAGCGCCGGGTACTGGTCGTCGAGGACGATCCCACGATCGTCGACGCCATCGCGGCCCGGCTCCGCGCGGAGGGATTTCTGGTGCAAACGGCGGCCGACGGTCCGGCCGCGGTCGACACGGCCGAGGCATGGCAGCCCGACCTGCTGATTCTCGACATCATGCTGCCCGGCTTCGACGGGCTGGAGGTCTGCCGGCGGGTGCAGGCCCAGCGGCCGGTGCCGGTGCTGATGCTCACCGCGCGCGACGACGAGACGGACATGCTGGTCGGGCTCGGCGTGGGCGCCGACGACTACATGACCAAGCCGTTCTCGATGCGGGAGCTGGCGGCCCGCGTGCACGTGCTGCTGCGGCGGGTGGAGCGGGCGGCCATCGCCGCCTCCACACCCCGCTCGGGCATCCTGCGCCTGGGCGAGCTGGAGATCGACCACGCACAGCGCAGGGTGCGGGTGAAGTCCGAGGACGTCCACCTGACGCCCACCGAGTTCGACCTGCTGGTGTGCCTGGCGAACACCCCGCGCGCGGTGCTCTCCCGGGAGCAGCTGCTGGCGGAGGTGTGGGACTGGGCCGACGCCTCCGGCACCCGCACGGTCGACAGCCACATCAAGGCGCTGCGCCGGAAGATCGGCGCCGAGCGGATCCGCACCGTGCACGGTGTGGGCTACGCCCTGGAGACACCGACGCCGTGAGCAGCGACGGGCGCCAGGCCGCACGGAGGAGCCCCGGGACCCTCGGCGAGGACCCCTGGGGCGGCGTACGCCCGTTCTCGATCAAGACCAAGCTGGGTGCGCTGGTCGTCATCGCGGTGCTGATCACCACGGGACTGTCCATCGTCGCGGTGCACACCAAGACGGAGCTGCGCTTCATCACGGTCTTCTCGATGATCGCCACACTGCTCATCACGCAGTTCGTGGCCCATTCGCTCACCGCGCCGCTGGACGAGATGAACGCGGTCGCCCGGTCGATCTCGCACGGCGACTACACCCGCCGGGTGCGCGAGAACCGCCGTGACGAGCTGGGCGACCTGGCCGGGACGATCAACGTCATGGCCGACGAGCTGGAAGCGCAGGACCGCCAGCGCAAGGAGCTGGTCGCGAACGTCTCGCACGAGCTGCGCACCCCGATCGCCGGGCTCCGCGCGGTGCTGGAGAACATCGTCGACGGGGTCACCGAGGCGGACCCGGAGACCATGCGGACGGCCCTGAAGCAGACCGAGCGGCTGGGCCGTCTGGTGGAGACCCTGCTGGACCTCTCCCGCCTGGACAACGGCGTGGTCCCGCTGAAGACGCGCCGCTTCGAGGTGTGGCCGTACCTCTCGGGCGTGCTGAAGGAGGCCAACATGGTCGCCTCCGCGCGCGCGGGCATCGCCTCCGGCTCCGGCAGCCACACGCGGACGGACGTCCATCTGCACCTCGACGTCTCCCCGCCGGAGCTGACGGCGCGCGCGGACCCCGAGCGCATCCACCAGGTCGTCGCGAACCTGATCGACAACGCGGTCAAGCACAGCCCCGCGCACGGCCGGGTGACGGTGCGGGCGCGGCGCGGGCCGCTGCCGGAGTCGCTGGAGCTGGAGGTCCTGGACGAGGGTCCCGGCATCCCCCGGTCGGAGTGGCACCGGGTCTTCGAGCGCTTCAACCGCGGGGCGGTCACCCGGCCGCACGGCCCGGGCAGCGACGGCGGCACGGGGCTCGGGCTGGCGATCGCGCGGTGGGCGGTGGATCTGCACGGCGGCCGGATCGGTGTGGCCGAATCCGAGCGAGGCTGCCGGATCATCGTCACTCTTCCGGGACTGACTTCCGTCCCAAGTTGACGTAAAGTCCGAACCGGAAGCACAAGATCCACGACGGTCGCTGCCGTTCCCCGCAGCTGGACACGTGTGATCGGGGCAGGCCCGCGCGCCCCTTCGAACAAACGCGCGCCGGGCCCGGTCCGGTGCAGGCTCTCACATGCGGAACCACGCTTGTTTCCCGCCATATCAAGCCCCGAAACAAGATTTCCGATGTGACTTACGCGACGATGACCTTGCTCGACCTGACCTTCCCCGCCGGGGAGGCGTAGCCTTTATTCCCGCTGTCCATCACCTTGTGAAGCGGAAGAGGGCGGTTGCCGCCGTGTCGCCACAGTCCCCCAGTAACTCATCGAGCATCTCGACCGACGACCGAGCCGGGAAGAACCCCGCAGCTGCGTTCGGCGCGAACGAGTGGCTCGTCGACGAGATCTATCAGCAGTACCTCCAGGACCCGAATTCGGTCGACCGCGCCTGGTGGGACTTCTTCGCCGATTACAAGCCGGGTGCACCTGCCACCCCGGCTCCGGCGGGTACTGCGGCCACGGGGGCCGCAGAGACCACCTCCCCCACGCTCGACTCCGCTCGCGCGGGGGGACCCCCTTCGGCTCCTCCGGCCGCCCCCGCGGCTCCGGCCCCCCAGGCCGCCGCCCCGGCGCCCGCCGCCCCGGCCCCCGCTGCTCCCGCGGCGAAGGCCGCCCCCGCCCCGGCCAAGCCGGCGACGCCCGCACAGGCGCCCGCTCAGCCGAAGGCGAAGGCCGCCCCCGCCACCGCGGCCCCCGACGGTCCCGAGTACGTGACGCTGCGTGGTCCGTCCGCGGCCGTCGCGAAGAACATGAACGCCTCGCTGGAGCTGCCGACCGCCACCTCGGTCCGCGCGGTCCCGGTGAAGCTGCTGTTCGACAACCGGATCGTCATCAACAACCACCTGAAGCGCGCCCGGGGCGGGAAGATCTCCTTCACGCACCTGATCGGCTTCGCGATGGTGCAGGCCATCAAGGCCATGCCGTCGATGAACTACGCGTTCGGCGAGAAGGACGGCAAGCCGACCCTGGTCAAGCCGCCGCACGTCAACCTCGGCCTGGCCATCGACCTGGTCAAGCCGAACGGTGACCGCCAGCTCGTCGTGGCCGCCATCAAGAAGGCCGAGACGCTGAACTTCTTCGAGTTCTGGCAGGCCTACGAGGACATCGTCCGCCGCGCCCGCGACGGCAAGCTGACGATGGACGACTTCACCGGCGTCACGGTCTCCCTGACCAACCCCGGCGGCCTCGGCACCGTCCACTCCGTGCCCCGTCTGATGCCCGGCCAGTCCGTGATCATGGGCGTCGGCTCCATGGACTACCCGGCGGAGTTCCAGGGCACCAGCCAGGACACCCTGAACAAGCTCGGCATCTCGAAGGTCATGACGCTCACGTCGACCTACGACCACCGGGTGATCCAGGGCGCCGCCTCCGGCGAGTTCCTGCGTCAGGTCGCGAACCTGCTGCTCGGCGAGAACGGCTTCTACGACGCCATCTTCGAGGCGCTGCGCATCCCCTACGAGCCGGTCCGCTGGCTCAAGGACATCGACGCCTCCCACGACGACGACGTCACCAAGGCCGCCCGCGTCTTCGAGCTGATCCACTCCTACCGGGTCCGCGGCCACGTCATGGCCGACACCGACCCGCTGGAGTACCGCCAGCGCAAGCACCCCGACCTCGACATCGTCGAGCACGGCCTCACCCTGTGGGACCTGGAGCGCGAGTTCGCCGTCGGCGGCTTCGCCGGCAAGTCGATGATGAAGCTCCGCGACATCCTCGGCGTGCTCCGCGACTCGTACTGCCGCACCACCGGCATCGAGTTCATGCACATCCAGGACCCCAAGCAGCGCAAGTGGATCCAGGACCGCGTGGAGCGTCCGCACTCCAAGCCGGAGCGCGAGGAGCAGCTGCGCATCCTGCGCCGCCTGAACGCCGCCGAGGCGTTCGAGACCTTCCTGCAGACGAAGTACGTCGGCCAGAAGCGGTTCTCGCTGGAGGGCGGCGAGTCCGTCATCCCGCTGCTCGACGCGGTGATCGACTCCGCGGCGGAGTCCCGCCTGGACGAGGTCGTCATCGGCATGGCCCACCGCGGCCGCCTCAACGTCCTCGCCAACATCGTCGGCAAGTCCTACGCGCAGATCTTCCGCGAGTTCGAGGGCAACCTCGACCCGAAGTCGATGCACGGCTCCGGCGACGTGAAGTACCACCTGGGCGCCGAGGGCACCTTCACCGGCCTGGACGGCGAGCAGATCAAGGTCAGCCTGGTCGCGAACCCCTCGCACCTGGAGGCCGTGGACCCGGTCCTGGAGGGCGTCTCCCGCGCCAAGCAGGACATCATCAACAAGGGCGGCACGGACTTCACGGTCCTGCCGGTGGCGATCCACGGCGACGCGGCCTTCGCGGGCCAGGGCGTGGTGGCCGAGACCCTGAACATGTCGCAGCTGCGCGGCTACCGCACCGGCGGCACGGTCCACATCGTCATCAACAACCAGGTCGGCTTCACGGCCGCTCCGGAGTCGTCCCGCTCGTCGATGTACGCGACGGACGTGGCGAGGATGATCGAGGCCCCGATCTTCCACGTGAACGGCGACGACCCCGAGGCCGTCGTGCGCGTGGCGCGACTCGCCTTCGAGTTCCGTCAGGCGTTCAACAAGGACGTGGTGATCGACCTCATCTGCTACCGCCGCCGCGGTCACAACGAGTCGGACAACCCGGCCTTCACCCAGCCGCTGATGTACGACCTGATCGACAAGAAGCGCTCGGTGCGCAAGCTCTACACCGAGTCCCTGATCGGTCGTGGCGACATCACCCTGGAAGAGGCCGAGCAGGCCCTCCAGGACTACCAGGGCCAGCTGGAGAAGGTCTTCACCGAGGTCCGCGAGGCCACCTCGCAGCCGGCCGCCGGCGACGCCACGGCGCCGCAGGACGGCTTCCCGGTGTCGGTCCCGACCGCGATCTCCGCCGAGGTCGTCAAGCGGATCGCCGAGTCCCAGGTCAACGTCCCCGACCACATCACCGTCCACCCGCGTCTGCAGCCGCAGCTGCAGCGCCGGGCGGCCATGGTCGAGGACGGCACGATCGACTGGGGCATGGGCGAGACCCTCGCCGTCGGCTCCCTCCTGCTGGAGGGCACCCCGGTCCGGCTGGCGGGCCAGGACTCCCAGCGCGGCACCTTCGGCCAGCGCCACGCGGTGCTGATCGACCGGGAGACCGGCGAGGAGTACACCCCGCTGCAGTACCTCTCCGAGGACCAGGCGCGGCTGAACGTCTACAACTCCCTGCTCTCCGAGTACGCGGCGATGGGCTTCGAGTACGGCTACTCGCTGGCCCGCCCGGACGCGCTCGTGATGTGGGAGGCCCAGTTCGGCGACTTCGTCAACGGCGCCCAGACGGTCGTGGACGAGTTCATCTCCTCGGCCGAGCAGAAGTGGAACCAGACGTCCGGCGTCGTCCTGCTGCTGCCGCACGGCTACGAGGGCCAGGGCCCGGACCACTCGTCCGCCCGCCCCGAGCGGTTCCTCCAGCTGTGCGCGCAGAACAACATGACGGTCGCGATGCCGACCTCGCCGTCGAACTACTTCCACCTCCTGCGGTGGCAGGTGCACAACCCGCACCACAAGCCGCTGGTCGTCTTCACCCCGAAGTCGATGCTGCGGCTGAAGGCGGCGGCCTCGAAGGCGGAGGAGTTCACCACCGGCGAGTTCCGCCCCGTCATCGGCGACGGCACGGTCGACCCGGCCGCGGTCCGCAAGGTCGTCTTCTGCGCCGGCAAGGTCTACTACGACCTGGAGGCCGAGCGGCAGAAGCGCGGTGTCACCGACACGGCGATCATCCGCATCGAGCGTCTGTACCCGCTGCCGGGTGACGAGCTCCAGGCGGAGGTCAACAAGTACCCGAACGCCGAGAAGTACCTGTGGGTGCAGGAGGAGCCGGCGAACCAGGGTGCCTGGCCGTTCATCGCGCTCAACCTGATCGACCACCTGGACCTGGCGGTCGGCGCGGACATCCCGGCCGGCGAGCGGCTGCGGCGCATCTCGCGCCCGCACGGCTCGTCCCCGGCGGTGGGCTCCGCCAAGCGCCACCAGGCCGAGCAGGAGCAGCTGGTGCGTGAGGTGTTCGAGGCCTAGGCCTCCGGCGGTCAGCCGACACTCAGGGCCCGGTGCCGAGTTCCCACTCGGTGCCGGGCCCTTCGCCTGTCCGCGGGGGCGGCTCGGCGCCGTGCGCGGCCGCGGGTTCGCCGTGGCTCGTCGCACGGTTCCCCGCGCCCGCCCCTCACAGGGCGCTTCGGCCCGGGTCAGCCCAGGTACGCCTCGAAGTCCCAGTAGGGGCGGACCCGTTGGCGGGCCGAGAGGGTGTGGGGGTGCTGGGCGCCCAGGGTGCGGGTGAGGGACAGCAGGGCGTCCTCCTCCAGCTTGCCCGCCTCCTCCTGCTCGCGCGCCACCCGCAGATCCGCGGCGAGCGCCACCTGGCAGGACAGGGTGAGCGGATGCTCGTGCCCCAGCGTGTGCCGGGACCGGCGCAGCGTGTCCCGGCTCAGCTCCACGGCGTCGTCGATACGGCCGTTGAAGTTGCGTGCGCCGGCCGCGTTCAGGGCGCAGCCCAGGACCCAGGGATGGTCGGGGCCGAGCGTCGCGGTGAGCCCGGCGAGCGCGGCCTCGAACATCGACAGCGCGTCGGCCCGCTCGCCCGAGGCCTGCATCACCAGGCCGGTGTTGGCGAGCATGCCGGTGGCCACGGGGTGCGCGGGGCCGAGCAGCGACCGGTATCCCGTCTCCGCCTCGTCGATGAGGGTCCGGGCCTGGCTGAGATCTCCGTGTTCGCGCAGGAAGTTGCCGTAGTTGGTGAGGAACGCCAGGGTGCGGTAGTGCTCGCGGCCGTGCTGCTGGATCAGCTGGTCCAGCAGGCTGGCCATGGTCGGTCCGACGTCCGGGGCGTGTCCGCCCTCGCGGCGCCGGCACATGGCCAGCTGGGAGCGGGCTTCCAGGGTCTGCGGGTGCTGCGGGCCGAGCACCTGCACATGGAGCCGTACGACGGGTTCCTGCCGGGCGAGCGCCTCCCGGTAGCGGCCGAGCAGCCGCAGGCTGTGGGTGACCGCGTTGCCGGAGTGGAGGGTGTTGATGTGCCGCGCGCGCAGTACGCTCTCGCCGCGTGTCAGGGTCTCCAGGTCGAGGTCCAGCGCCTCGGCGTACCGGCCGAGCATGCGCAGGGTGACGCCGAGGTTGTGCCGGGCGACCAGGGTGGGCGGCTCGTCCGGGCCGAGGAGCCGCTCGTTGCCTTCGAGCACCTCGCACTGGAGGTCGTATGCCTCCTGGTAGCGGCCGAGGGAGCGCAGGCCGGAGGAGATGGCGCTCTTGCTGACCAGTTCGCCGATCTCGTTGCGCCGGGGGGCCTCCCGGAGCTGCTTCAGCACGCCCCGGTGCAGTTCGTACAGCTCACGGAAGCGGCCGCTGCTGCGCAGCATGTTGCCTTCCTGGGTGGCCAGGTCGAGCATCGGCTGGTCGATCGGCGCCATGAACCGGGACCACTGCTCGCGCACCTGCTGCGCCAGTTCCAGGCCGCCGCTGTACTCGCCGCTGCGGGTGCAGTACCGCAGACAGTTGAGCACCAGCTCCTGCACGCGCGGCTGGCCGCTCTCCAGGGCGCCGGAGGGCTGGAGATGGGGCAGCAGCTCGGCGTAGCGCGGCCAGTTGCGGCTGTCGGCGGGGTTGCCCGGATCGGCCTCGGCGAGCAGGGTGCGCACCGCCCGCCGGTGCAGCTCGCTGTTGTGGTCGCCGGTCAGCTTGGAGACGATGTCGTGGACCAGCCGGTGCATGTGGACCGACTCCTGGTGCGGGCCCGCCTCCGCGGCGAGCGGCCCGCGGGTCTCCCGGGTGAGCACGGAGTAGTTCACCAGCGTGTCCAGGGCCCGGGTCCAGGCCGGCAGGTCGGTGGTCATCCAGCGCAGTTCCTCGGGCAGGTCGGTCCGCGGGTAGGCGCGGATGAGGCCGAGCGGGATGCGGCCGGGCGCGAAGGAGGTGCACAGTCCGAGCACGTCGATGGCCTGCGGCTGGGAGCGGCGCAGCCGGTTGAGCAGTATGGCCCAGGAGGTGAGGGAGGACTGCGGGAAGCCCTCCCCGGTGACGGGCTCGTCGACGGTGGACAGCCGCCGTTCGCGGACCATCCGCAGATACTCGCCGACCTCCATGCCGGACTCGCCGAGCCAGGACGCGGCCTGCACCAGCGGCAGCGGCACGTCACCGAACTCGGCGGCCACCTCGTCGGCCTCGCGGGCGCCGATGTGCGGGGCGCGGCGCATCAGATAGGCGGTGGACTCGGGGCGCAGGAACGCGGGGATCTCCAGGACGTCGGTGTGCTCGCTCCAGCCCCGGTTCCGGGAGGTGATCAGCACATGCCCGGTGCCCTGCGGGAGCAGCGTCGTGACGCCCTCGATGTCGTCCCAGCCGTCGAAGACCAGCAGCCAGTTCGCGTGCGGCTCGCCGCGGCGCAGGGCGTTGCGGACCGCGCGGATGCGTTCGCCGGGCTCGCTGCCGATGCGCAGCCCGAGTTCGACGGCGAGTTCGCCGAGGCGGTCGCGCTGGATGGTGCGGTCGTCGCTGTTGACCCACCACACCAGGTCGTAGTCGGTGCTGAAGCGGTGCGCGTACTCGGCGGCCAGCTGGGTCTTGCCGATGCCGGACATGCCGACGAGCGTGCAGGCGGAGGCCCCGCGCTCGGCGTCGGCGAGCCGCTGGTGGAGTTCGCCCAGCAGGTCGTCGCGGCCGGTGAAGCGGGGGTTGCGGCGGGGCACCTCGCCCCAGATCTCGCAGCGCTCGTCCGGGTAGCGGATCCGGCCCGGCAGCGCGCGGGGGCGGGCGAGCGGCTCCAGGCCGAGCCGGCGCAGCAGGCGCTCCTCGGCGGCCTCCTCGCTCAGCGCCCACAGGCTGGCCGGTTCCAGTACGGCGGTGGCGGGCAGCAGCGGCCGGTTGGTGAGGTTGACCGCGGCGAACCGGTCGGCGTGCGCGGCGACGAAGCCGCGCAGCGCGTCGTTCCACTCGCCCGGCGGGCGCGGGCCCAGCTCGAAGAACCAGTCGTTGAGGACCAGCAGGACCTTTCCGCTGGCCAGCAGCAGGTCGCCGAGCGAGTCCTCCAGCGCCACCTCGCGCGGCGGGTCCCAGCGCTGGAGTGTGGCCCGGTGTCCGTGCCGCTCCAGGCACTGGGCGATCCACGCCGCCCACGAGCGGTAGTACCCCGGGAAGACCACGAGCGCATGCTCGGGTACCACCGCGCCGTTCGCGCCCGGCCGCCGCTGTTCCGCCATCGCCGCTCCCTGCTTCCGCCGCGGCTGCCGGTCACATGGGCAGCCGTACGCATAACGTAACGCAAGTGTCCCTCTACGGAGCGTCAGCCCGGCGAGTGGGCGGTCCCCGCGAGGTGCGCGTGGTGGCTGCCCATGTGCCGGACGAACTCCCTTCCGTGCGGGGTCAGTTCATCGGAATCGGCCAGCACGGACAAGGCCTCGGCGACCTGCTCCCGGCAGGTCTCGAACCGCTCGGCGGCGCGCCGCCGCCACACCCAGGCGGGTCCGGTGCGGGCCCTCCACCACAGGTCCAGCAGCGCCAGGTGCGCGTAGGCGCCCTGGAGGACGCCCGGGACCGGGCGCGGATCCCGACGCCAGCCCACCTGGTGCAGGGTGCCGCCGGGCCGCCACAGCGGGACCAGCTCGTCCAGCACGGCCAGCTTGGTGTGGTGCGTCTCGTGCACCAGCAGCTCGACCAGTTCCCGCCGGTCGGCCGGCAGCTGGGCCAGGACGGCTCCGGGCGCGGTCCGCACGGTGGCGCTCAGCGGCGGTCCGCCGGCCGCCGGCGGCGCGAGCGGGACGACGGCCCGGACGAGCGCGGTGGTCTCGCCGGCCCGGGCGGGGTGCGTGGCGGCGAGCAGGGCGTGCGCGTCCCGCCAGCGGGCGGCCCAGGCGGCGTGGTCGGAGTAGGGGCGCTCGGCCGCGGGCAGCGCCGCCGGCCCGATACCGCCCGCGGGCACCCGGTGGGGGTCCACGTCGTCGAGTACGGCGGTGCCGCCGGGCAGGGTGTGCAGCGCCGACCAGGCGAGGGCGCCGTCGGCGGTCCAGCGGGTGCCGGGGCCGACCGGGGCGGCGCCGGGCAGCAGCAGGGTCTGGCCCGCGCTGTCGGTGATCCGTACGGCTCCGGCCCGGCCGCTCAGCCGGGCCCGGCCGCGGGCGCAGCGCAGCAGTCCGATGCCGGGCAGCGGCAGGGTGCCGGCCGGCAGCACGCGGGTGGTGGTGAACCGGCAGCCGGCGCGCAGGGCGGCGGCGACGGCGACCGCGCCGAGACCGGCGAGGCGCTCCTGGAAGGCGGGCCCGTCGGGCTCGCCGAGCACGGCGGCCAGCCAGGCGCCGGTCGTCGGGTAGTCGAGTACGGCGCGTACGGCGGTGGCGTCGGCCTCCTCGGCCCGCTCCAGCAGCGCCCAGTCGTCCTCGAAGCGCCGCCGTACCGCCGCGGGCAGGGTGCCGCGCACCTCGTCGAAGCGGACCAGGAGGGACTTCAGCAGCAGCATCCGCCGGGCGTGCAGGGCGGCCCGCAGGACGGCGGTGGCCGCGGGCAGCGGACGGGTCCGGGCCAGGGCCGCGAGCAGGTCCCCCGGCACCGAGCCGGAAGCCGGGCCGACCGCCCGCACGGCTCCGCCGACCCCGACGGCTCCGACGGGCCCGACAGCTTCGACGGGGCCGATGGGGCCGACAGCTTCGACGGGGCCGATGGGGCCGACAGCTTCGGCAGGGCCGAAGCCTCCGGCGGCGCCCGTGTCTCCCGGCCGTAGGTCGCGCACCGGCCCGGCGGCGTCCACGTCTCCCGGCGGTACGCCGTCCCCGGGCCCTACGAGACCCACGGCTCCCGGCGGTACGTCACCCCCGAGCCCGACGACACCCACGACCCCCGGCGGCACGTCACCCCCAGGCCCGACGACACCCACGACCCCCGGTCGCGGGTCGCGCACCGGCCCGGCGGCATCCGCGTCTCCCGGTCGTATGTCCCCCACCGGTCCGACGGCTCCCGGGGTCATGCCACGGTGTCCTCGCCGCGTAAGGGCTGCCGCGCGGGTCCGGCCGAAAACGCACGTCCGGGCCGGCCCGGCATGATCTTGTCGTCGCCGCCCGTGGTGTACCAGATCCGGCGCAGCCCCTCCGGATCGGCAAGCACCCCGGCGACCGCCGCGAGCACCGCCGGATCGTCCATGGCACGCAGTGTCCGCAGGTCGACGTCGGTGAGGCCGGGCGGGAACACGACCTCTCCGGCGTCCTCGCCGAGGCCGGTCCCCCGTGTCATTGGCTCCCCCACCCTCGGCTCCTCCCTGCCCCACGCCCGCCCCGCGCAGCCGCAGTGGCTGCCCACTTCTTCCCGACAGGCCGGAAGCAGAAACCCCGGACGGCTCAACTCCGGTCAAGTTCGCTCGCGGCGGCCCAGTCCTGGGACCACGGCCACCACGGCGGGGCCGTTTCCCGCCACGCCTGCTCGGGCAGCGACCGGGCGTCCTCGGGCGGGGGTTCCTGTGCCGCCCGCCGGCTCAGCTCCACATCGGCCCAGTCCACCTCGCGCAGCGCCCCGACGAGCCGCTGCCACTGTTCCCGGGCCGCCCGGAACGCGCCGCCGGCCGCGCCGGGCCGTCCCATCAGCGCCAGCACCGCCCCGCAGCCGTGCCGGGCGCGGGCGGCCGTCACCGAACCGGGGTCGCCGCCGTGGGCCGCCGCCGCCTCCCGCTCGGCGTTCTCGTACGCCTGGAGCGCCTCCATCAGCACGGGGGCGCCCGCGTGGTACCAGCCCTCCAGCCGCACCCGGCCCAGTTGCAGCCACACCTCGGCGCGTACCGCCGCGTCGGTCGCCGCGCGCACCGCCTGGCCCAGCAGATGCCGGCTCTCGAACAGGTCGGGCAGGAAACCGAGATGGCGGAAACGCTGGGCGAGCGCGCTGCCGACCAGGCCCTGGAGCCGGCCGCGGTGCGCGGACCGGGCGGGCAGCGACTTCAGCGCCTCGCGCAGCACGTACTCGGCGCGGTCCACCACACCGGCGCCGTCGCCCGCGGAGGCCCGTCTGAGCAGTGACTCGCCCCAGGCGGTGAGGAGCTGGACGCGCAGGGGGCCGGAGGCCGGGGCGAGCAGCGCGGCCCGCTCGTACGCCGTGTCGGCCTCGCCGCTCTCCCCGGCGGCGTCGTGGAACGCGGCCAGCGCGGTCAGGGAGGGCAGCAGCAGGGCCGGGTCGTCCCCGGCGGCGCGCAGCGCCTCGTGCAGCGCCTGCCGGGTCTCGGCGTCCTCGGCCCCGGCCTCGCGCAGCGCCCGTGCGAGATCGAGCAGCGCGGGCCCGCGTACGGCGTCGGCGGCCCCTTCCCGCGCCAGCAGGGCGGAGCCCTCCCGCAGTTCGGGGACGGCGGCGCCGGGGTGCCGCAGATCGAGCAGCAGCCGGCCGCGCAGCAGGAGCCGGGTCCGGTGGACGGCCGCTTCCCAGGGCGCGCCGGCCGTGTCGCCCGCGGGGGCGGGCCGCCAGGCGCGGGCCCCGGCGGTGATGCGCGGCCAGGGCGGTGTGTCGGGGTCCAGGGGGCGGAGCGCCTCCGTCAGGTGGCTCGTCTCCGCCGTCAGCTGCCACAGCTCCCGTCGGCAGGAGGCCAGTTCCAGTGCCGCTTCGGCCCGTCGGCGGCTGTCGGCGGGGGCCGCCGCCGACCAGGCGGCGGCGAGTTCGGCCGCGGCCTCCCGCAGCAGCCCGGCGCGCCGCCCCTCCGCCCGCGCGCCCGCCGTACCGGCCTCCGCGCGCAGCACCCGGCCCAGGACCAGCCGGGCGCGGGCCGCGGAGCCGCCGTCGGCGACGGGGCCCGGGCCCTCCGTGGCGGCACGGGCCTGTTCCCGGGCCCGGCGCAGCATCTCCGGGTCGGCCAGCTGCCGCCACCGGTCGAGCAGCCGCTCGGCCTCGGTCAGCGGGTCGGGCGTGACCAGGTCCGGCAGATAGAACCGCAGCACGCGCGCGGGGATGCGGGCGAACAGCTCGGCCTCCACGCCGCCGCCGTGCCGCGCCCCGCCGTCCTCGCCGAGCCGCCCGGCACCGGCGGCCGGGTCGTGGTCGGCGAGCCGGGCCGCGGCCAGGGCGGCGAAGTTGCGGGTGCCCTTGCCGAAGTGCCGCTCCACATAGGCCGAGCAGTGCTTGAGGACGAGCCCGGCGGTGTCCTGGTCGAGGGAGGACAGCAGCAGGTCCTGCATCCGGGGCGAGAAGGTGAAGCACGGCTGCTCCTCGGTGCCGGGCAGCTGCCGCAGCAGTCCGCCGAGCAGCACCTCGGCCAGTTCCATGGGCCCGGTGTCGGGCAGCATGGCCCGCTGGACCAGCTGCATCACGGGCAGGGTGAGGGGCGCGGCGGCGAGGTAGACGGCGAGCCGGAGGGCGCCCGGCGAGGCGCCGGCGCGGAAGGCGCGCAGCACGTCGTCGTCGCTGCGCGGCGGCGGCGCGGCGGCCGGGTCCGCCGGTGCGGTCGCGGGGTGGGCGAGGCCGGCCCAGGCGTGCTCGCGGGTGGGTCCGGTGCCGGCGAGCAGCCGGGCGAAGGCCTCGAACGCCTCGGGGGTGGGCTGGAGCACGGGCACGGGCCGGGCGTCGGGCGGCGGTTCCTCCCACGGCTCGTCCTCGGGCAGGAATTCGAGCCGGCCGCCGGTCTCCCCGGTGCGGACGAGCAGTCCGGGCTCGGCGGGCAGCGCGGTACGGCCCCACAGCCGGGGCGGCAGCGGCTGGACGACGGCCAGCGGTGCGGTGCGCGGCCAGCCGTGCAGCAGACGCTGGACGGTGCCGCTCTGCCACAGGGGGCCGACGCAGTCGCTGATGACGAAGGTGAGCCGGCGCCCGCTGGGGTCGTGCAGCTCGTCGGCGGGGCGCAGCCGGGTGCGCCGGCCGGGACCGGCGGTCGTGCCGACGAGCGGGGTGCCGGCGTCGTCGGCGTACAGGTGGTGGACGCGGACGGAGGCGAAGGCGCCGGACTGCTGGCAGGCCTGGCGCAGTTCCTCGACCATCTGGCCCCAGACGGCCATGGCGGGGCCGGTGTCCATGAGCAGCTGGACGTCGCAGCGCCGCCGGCGGCCGGGTCTGGTGACGGGGAGCAGGATGCCGCTGGCGGCGGCCCGTTCGGCGGTGGCCGCCTCGTCGATCCGCTCGTCCTGGCCGCGTACGGAGGCCGTGCGGTAGCGGCCGAGGGTGCGCAGTGCCTTCTGCAGGCCGAGCAGTCCGGGCAGGGCGCCGGCGGCGGGGGCACGGACCGGGAAGGCCGCGGGGGTGTCGTCGGTCCGGCCGTGCGCGGTGCGGCTCGGGATGTGCAGCGGGACGGCGGGGGCGAGTGTGTCCCGGTGGGGCGCCGTCGGGGTGTCCGGGCCGGCCGCCGTGCCGGGGTCGGCCGCCGCGGTGTCCGGGTCCGGGGCGGGCGGGCCGTCCGGACCGGCTCCGGGCGTGCTGGTGGCGGATGTGCCGGTGCCGGGCGCGCGGTGCCCGGGCGCGCCGCCGCCGGACGCGCCGGCGTCCTCTTCGGGCGGGGTCGCGCCCAGCCGCCGGGCGAGCCAGAGCGCGTCCGCCACGTCCTCGGCGGTCGGCTGGAGCCCGCCTTGGCGCAGCTTGCCGATCAGCTCGTCCAGGCGCATCCCCGGCATCCGCCTCTCACCTCGTACGGTCGAGCGGTTGCATCAGCATCTCGGCGATCCGCTCCCGGGTGAGGCCCTGTGCGTGCGGATCGTGCTGGGTGAGGTACAGGGCGTTGAGGAGCTGGTCGGCGGCGAGCACCTCGCCGGGTTCGCGCTCCAGGAACCTGCGGATCAGGTCCGCGCCCGCGGCGACGCCTTCCGTGCCGAGGTGCGCCTCGACCATGGCCGTGAGCTGCTCCTCGCCGGGCGGGTCCAGCTCCAGCTGGACGCAGCGGCGCAGCAGGGGGGCGGGGAAGTCCCGTTCGCCGTTGGAGGTCAGCACGATCACCGGGAACGTGGTGCACGCGATGCGCCCGCCGTGCACGGCCACCCGGTCACCGTCGTGGGTGAGCACCTCGACCACGGGTTCCCGGTCCGCCAGCCGCTCCAGCTCGGGGATCGAGAACTCGCCCTCCTCCAGGGTGTTCAGGAGGTCGTTGGGCAGGTCCAGGTCGCTCTTGTCCAGCTCGTCGATGAGCAGCACGCGGGGCTGCTCCGCGGGCAGCAGCGCGGTGCCGAGCGGCCCGAGCCGGATGTAGGAGCCGATGCCGGAGGCCGCGGCACCGCTGTCGTCGCCACGGGCACGCTCCAGCTGGACGTCCTGGAGCCGGGCTATGGCGTCGTAGCGGTACAGGCCGTCCTGGAGGGCGGTGCGGCTGACGATGGGCCAGCGCAGCACCTTGCCCAGGCCGAGTTCGTGGGCGACCGCGTAGGCCAGCGTCGACTTGCCGGTGCCCGGGTTGCCGGTCACCAGCAGGGGGCGGCGCAGATAGAGGGCCGCGTTGACCGCGTCCACCTCGGCCGGGCGGGGCGCGTAGTTCTCCACGAGGCGGCGGCGCACGCCCAGCCGGCGGGCGCTGCTGGGGTCGTCCGGGCCGCTTTCCGCGCCGTCCCGGGAGGCGGCGAAGTCGCGCCAGGGCGGCGGCGCCGGCAACCGCCGCATGCCGTCGTGCGGCTGACCCACTCCGCGGTAGATCCGCCAGTCGTTCACCTTGGGCTCCTCCCGGCTCTGGTGATCATTCAGCGGGCCCGGCCGTCCGACGTACGAGGCTACCGCCCGTCGGCCCGGCCCGCCGGAGTTCGCGGCGTCCGGCACCCCTCGCGTTTCCCGCGAACACCCGTACGGCTCCCTGAAGTTGACGGAGTGTCCGCCGGGAACGGCGGGGTCACCTGCGGGTCAGCCGCCGGGCGCGGCCAGCGGCGGCGGGCGCATGCTCTCCGTCCCGTACAACGACCGGTCGGGCGGATCGAACAGGACGGCGATCTTCCCGCGCAGGCCGTGCGCCCGGGCGGTGTCCGGGTCGGCCAGGCGGATCCGCAGGTCGCGGACCGGGCCGTGCAGCCTGTCGGCGGTCCCGGCGAGCCCGAGCAGCGCGGCGGCCTGCCAGTGGAAGGCCCCGCACTCCTCGTGATCGTGCCGGTCGCGGCGCCACAGCACCACCGGGTGCCCGGACCGCAGCGCGTCCCGCATCGCCGCGTAGCCCTCGCCGCTGCCGACGGGGCCGCAGTAGACGGGCACGGCCGCGTCGCTCATGGCGGACAGGGCGCCGTAGTACGGGTACTTGCCGGCCCGGGCCTCCGGTGGATGCCCTTCCGCGACGGGGCGTCCGTGCAGTGTCTCGTGCGTCAGCGGGCCGCGCAGGACGCCCTTCCAGCGCCGGCGCCACTCCGGGGAGGGCGGCAGGCCGTTGCGCCGGGCCTCGCGGATGACGACGGTCCGCCGCAGCCCGAGCGGGATGGCCCGTTCGTCCACGAAGTCGTCGTCCTCGTCGCCCTCGCCGTCCTCACCGCCGTCGCCGCGCTCGGGCCCGTCCAGCAACTGCCAGTCGTCCACGGGAAGGTCGAAGAGCTTGCGGGGCAGGAAGACCTCGATCGCGGCGAGATGCTCCCCGTGGTCCCCCTGGCTCAGCGCCCGGGCCAACGGCTCCCGGAGCACCCGCGCCAGTTCCTCGGCCCGTACGCCCCGGTCGTCGCCGTCGACAGGGGTGACGTCCCGCCCGTCGTAGATCAGCTGCACACTCCAGGGATGCCGGCCGTAGGTGGCCGGACCGACCCTGACGACTACGTCGGTCCGGGCGTCGGAGGCGAGGGACGGGAAGGGGGCGGGGGACGGGAAGGGGGCGGGGGAAGCGGAGGGGGCCGACCCGGCGGAGGGGGTGACCGCCGGGGCCGGCTGTGCCGCACGGCTCCGTTCGGCGGCGGGGGCGGCACGGGGGGCGGGCATGGAGGGTTCCGGGGCGGGCTCCGCAGGGGTGCCCGGGGTGATGTCCGGGGTGATGTCCGGAGCGGGGGCCTCGCGGGGGCGCACGACGGTGGCCGGGAGGGATGCCGAGCCGGGCTCGGCGGGCAAGGGCGTGCCGGCGGGCCGGGGCGGGGAGGGCGCTTCGAGGCACTCGGCCGGCTCGGGGACCACGACCGCCCCGTTCGGCGCCGGCACGCCGAGAGACTCGGCCGGCTCGGGGACCACGACCGCCTCCTTCGGCGCCGGCACGCCGAGAGACTCGGCCGGCTCGGGGACCACGACCGCCTCCGTCGGCGCCGGTGCTCCGGCGGCGAGGCCCCCGGACGGATCGCCGGAGGGACCCCCCGGACGCCCACCGGGCGAACCGTCGGACGGGCCATTGGGCGAACCGTCGGACGGACCGTGGGGGAGGTCGCCGAGCGGGCCGTGGGCCAGGTCTGCGGACAGGTCATCGAACGGGCCGTCGGAGGGGGCGCCGAGCAGGCCGTCGGAGGGGGCGCCGAGCGGGCCGTCGGAGGGGGCGCCGAGCGGGCCGTCGGAGGGGGCGCCGGTCGGAAGGGGGTGGCCCTCCGTTCCGTCCAGCAGCGCGCGGATGGCCTCGCCCACCGCCCAGTGCCGGTGACCGGCGGCCTGCCCGGCGATCCAGGCGGTGAACTCCCGCAGCCGCTCCGCGTCCACCTCCCCGGCACGCTCGCGGGCGGCCTTACGGGCCACCCGGGCCGCGTACAGCAGAGCGGCGTCCAGATCGACCAGCGTTCCGCCGCCGCCCGGCTCCAGCGTGCGCAGGCCGTACAGCAGACCCGCGCCCTCCCGCCACGTCCGCACGTTCGGCAGCATCAGGGAGGGCAGCCGCTCGCCGCGCACCTGCTCCTTCACGTCCTCCACGAGGTGGACGACCTCACCGGCGCAGGCCGGCGGCGGCAGCTGTGCGAGATGGCCGTGAAGACGCGTGCGCAGCGCGGCGGTGATCCCGGAGACGGAGGGCGCGTGAGCCGGCAGGGCGGCCTGGAAGGCGGACCAGTCCGGGTACGGCGAGGGAACGTCCAGGAGGCTCGCGTGACGGAGGTCGTGCGCGCGCAGCACCTCGCGCACCACGCGGCCCGCCTCGCGGGAGTCCAGCAGTTCGTACAGCGCGGTGACCGGGACGGCGACGCCCTCCTCGCGCCGGCGCCCCTTGACGACGCCGATGACGGAGCCGTGCCGCAGATCGAGCACCGGCCCGCCGGACAGGCCGCCGATGGGCAGACTTCCGGCGAGCAGCAGGGCCCGCGCGTCGGACCCGGCGAGTTCCCCGGTGCCGTGCCGGATGCCCAGCTCGCCGGTCTGCACCGACCAGCCGTAGAGCCCGAGCGGGGTGCGCGGGCCCGCTTCCCGGTCGGCGAGCCAGACGCAGCGCACCTTGTCGGCTCCGGTCACCCGGACGAGTGCGAGGTCGGGGAACGGCCAGGGGTCGCGCGCCCGTCCCGTGCCCTCGGGCCGGGGCGAGACGACGGCGGCGGTGCCGGTGCCGGTGCGCGGCTCCCAGACGCCGGCGGCGGTGCGCTCCTGCCACGTCACGCTCAGGGTGCTCTCCCCTCGGCACACCGCGGCTCCCCCCTTCCCGACGACGTGGGCGCAGGTCAACAGCCAGCCCGGGGCCACGAAGAAGCCCGTCCCCCAGTACGCGTCACGGTCCGTTGCATACCCGTCACCCGACGCGCCGATGCGTGCGAGCGAGGGGCGCACCATCTCGTCGAAGGCGCTCATGCGGCGCCGGGGGCGGCGGGCTGCGACGGTACGACGCCACCGGCCGGCGTCACGGGGTCCGCGCCGGAGGCCGTGGCGGCCGGTTCGGTCCAGGTCAGCGACACGGTGAGGGACGATGTGCCGCCGCCCTCCGCGATGGCACTCACGATCTTGCCGGACTGCGCCGTCAGTTCGATGCCGAAGCTGACGGAGACCTCCACGGGGGCCGGGGTGTCCAGACCGGCGCGCAGGGAGCGCACGACACCGCCGACCGTGCCGGCCAGTCCCCCCGCCATGTCGACGATCCGGTCGCCGAGTCCGGTGTCCCAGTAGCCGCCCTCGTCCAGCGCTTCCTCGTCGGCCGCGCGGATCCTGGCCCAGACGACGGTCCCGTCGTCCAGGCGTACGCGCTCGACTCCTCCAGCCATGACGTCCCCGTTCGCCGATGGGAGGAGAAGGCTAACTCCCGGGAAGGGAGAGGGGGAGAGAAAAGGAAAAAGGGGACGAGCGGCGGTGACCGATACGGCCGATGACCGCCCCTGGGTTCGGGCTCGTGGCCGTATCCCGCGCCGCCGGCCCCGCTCGCCGTCCGCGCCGCCGGCCCTGCTCGCCGTCCGCGCCGCCGGCCCCGCTCGCCGTCCGCGCCCGTGCCGCTCGCCCTGCTCGCCCTGCTCGCCCTGCTCGTCCTACTCGTCGTCCTCGTCGTCGAGCCGCGCGAGCCAGGTGGCCAGCCGCTCCACGGGCACCTCGAAGTCCGGGTTCAGATCCACGAACGTGCGCAACTGCTCGGCAAGCCACTCGAAGGTGACCTCTTCCTCGCCGCGCCGCTTCTCCAACTCCTCGATACCGCGGTCGGTGAAGTACATAGGGGCGTCTCCTGCGTAAGCATCCAGCCTGTCAACAACTCCCACCAGCCTATGCGCCCACCGCCACACCACCGCCCCGCCCCGTACCCGCACCCGCACCCGCACCCGCACCCGCGGGATTCGGGCCACCGCCCCCGCCACCGCCCCGCCCCCGCGCACACCCCACCGCACGCCCGCGCGTCCCGCCATACGCCATCCCCCACACCCCGTGCGCCGGCTCAGCGCCCCCACCAGGCATCCCGCCGCTCCGGCGCCCGGCATCGCGCGACCGGCGTCCGCACCCCGGCGGCCACACGAACGGGTGTCTTGACTTCCCTCGGGCGCGATATATCGTGTTTGACAGAGGACGCGATATGGCGTGTCGCGACCATGTCCGGCCGAGGAGGCCCCATGCCCGAGTGGTCCGTCACCGAACCCCAGAAGCTGACCTTCGACGCGCCCGTACGCGACCTCCAGGTCCGCATAGTCAACGGCACGGTGAACGTCGTGGGCACGGACGAGGGCGCCGCCCGCCTGGAGGTCTCGGAACTCCAGGGCCCGCCCCTGGTGGTCACCCAGACCGGCGGCACGCTCACCGTGGCCTACGAGGACCTGCCCTGGAAGGGCTTCCTCAAATGGCTCGACCAGAAGGGCTGGCGCCGCAGCGCCGTCGTCTCCCTCGCCGTCCCCGCCGACACGCGCGTGGAGGTGGGTGTGGTCGGCGCCGGGGCGGTGGTGTCCGGCATCCGGGGCCCTGCGGTGATCAAGGGGGTGAACGGCGACACCACCCTGGTCGGCGTCTCCGGCCCGGTCCGCGCGGACACCGTGTCCGGGAGCCTGGAAGCCCAGGCGGTCACCGGCGACCTGAGGTTCCACTCGGTCTCGGGCGACCTGACCGTGGTCGAGGGCGCCGGCCCCTCCGTGCGCGCCGACACCGTCAGCGGCTCCGTGATCGTCGACCTGGACCCGGACGGCCCCACGGACGTCGGCCTCACCAGCGTCTCCGGCGAGATCGCCATCCGCCTCCCGCACCCGGCGGACGCCGAGGTGGAGGCGAACACCGCGAGCGGCACGATCTCCAACGCCTTCGAGGGGCTGCGGGTGCGCGGCCAGTGGGGCGCGCACAAGGTCACCGGCCGCCTCGGCGCGGGCACGGGCAAGCTGCGCGCCACCACGATCTCCGGCTCGATCGCCCTGCTGCGCCGCCCGCCCCGGGACGAGGAGAGCACCTCCTGGGAGACCGAGCCGCCAAGGCCCTCCGGCCCCGCTCCCGCCCCGGCCGACACCAGCGACACACCCCACCCGACCGCCCCCGCCCCGGCCGGCACCGGGGCCGCACCCCACCCGGCCGATCAGGCCCCGACCACCCCGGGGGACAATTCCGTCTCCGGCCAGGACGCCGGCGCCACCGACGCCCCGGCCGACGGCACGACCGACAAGAAGGTGCTCTGACATGGCCCCCGTCTTCGCCCACGGCCGCCTCCGCCTGTACCTGCTCAAGCTGCTGGACGAGGCCCCGCGTCACGGGTACGAGGTGATCAGGCTCCTGGAGGAACGCTTCCAGGGTCTCTACGCCCCCTCGGCGGGCACGGTCTATCCCCGCCTGGCCAAGCTGGAGGCGGAGGGCCTGGTCCGGCACACCACCGAGGGCGGCCGCAAGGTGTACGCCATCACGGACGCGGGCCGTGCCGAACTGGCCGACCGCAGCGGTGAGCTGGCCGACCTGGAGCTGGAGATCCGCGAGTCGGTCGCGGAACTGGCCGCCGAGATAAAGGCCGACGTGCGCGGGGCGGCCGGCGATCTGCGCCGCGAGATGCGCGCCGCCGCCTCCGAGGCCCGCCGGGGCGCCAGGACACCCGGGGGTGCCCCTTACGGGGAGCACGGCGAGATGAACGAGAAGGAGGCCTGGAAGGCCGCGAAGGAGGAAATGCGCCGGGTCAAGCAGGAGTGGAAGGAGCAGGCGCGGCGCGCGAAGGACGAGAGCCGCCGGGCCCGCGAGGAGGCCCAGCGGGCCCGGCGTCAGGCCCAGGAGGCGCAGGCACGGGCACGGGCCCAGGCGCAGGAGGAGATGCAGCGCATCGCCCGCCATGTCCAGGACCGGGTACAGGACCACTTCACGCGTGGTGACTGGCCGACCGGTGTACGCGAGGGTCTGACCGAACTGGCCAAGGAATTCGGCGAGTTCGGGAAGGACTTCGGCAAGGAGTTCGGCGGCGGCTGGGGCTTCGGCCGCACATCGGGAGGCACCTCCGAGGCGCCCGCCGCCGCGGAGCCGCACTACACCTCCGCTCCGGAGGACTTCCCCGCCGGATACGAGCCCTCATGGGCCCACGAGGACCCCACCGGCAGCTCCACCGGCGACCCGGCCCGCGACCCGGCCCGCGACCTGGACCGCCTCCTGGACCGCTTCCGCGACGACATCCGCGACGCGGCCCGCGACCACGGAGTCACCCCCACGCAGCTCCACGAGGCCCGCCACCACCTGGCGACAGCGGCAGCCCACATCGCATCCCTGCTCCACACCCCCAAACCCTGACCACCCCCGGCCCCCGGGGGGGGTCCGGGGCGAAGCCCCGCGACGCTCACCCCCCAGCGGACCGAGTCGGGCGGGCGGGTGGGCAAACCCGCGGTCCGGGGCGCAGCCCCGCAACGCCCACCCCCCAGCGGACCGAGTCGGGCGGGCGGGTGGGCAAACCCGGGGTCCGGGGCGCAGCCCCGCGACGCTCATCCCCCAGCGGACCGAGTCGGGCGGGTGGGTGGGCAAACCCTCGACACCCCCTCGAACGTCACCCCGTGATCCCCCAACACCTCCCCCGCCACCCCCGGCAACACAGTGAGCGCCAGCAAAAGATGCTCGTCCCCCACAAACCGTTCCTGCCGGGCATGAGCGACCCGCAGCGCCCGCTCCAGCACCCCCTTCGCCTCCCGGCTGAAGCCCGGCCGACGCCTGCCCCGCCCCCGGCCGCCGCCCACCCGGTCCCCCGTCATCGCACCGACACCGTGCGCCTCCTCCACCCGTGCCACGATCTCCGACACGTCGATACCCAGCCCCGCCAGCGCGTCCGCGTCCGCCCGGGTCAGTCCCGCCCTGCGCCGCGCCTCCGCCACGGCCTGCCGCACCGGCTCCCGCGTCCGAGCGAGCCCGAGGGCGGACAGTGCGAACGACCCCCGGCTGCCCTCGCGGTCGAGAAGCGCGAGCAGCAGATGCCCGGCGTCGACGGACCGCGCCCCGCCCTCGTCCGCGTACCCGAGCGCCCCCTGGACCACCGCCCGGGCATCCTTCGTCAACCGCTCGAACATCAACGCCTCCCGTACTTCTTGTGCACGGCCTGCCTGCTGACACCCAGCTCCGCGGCGATCTCCTGCCACGACCAGCCCTGATTGCGCGCACTGCGCACCTGTACCGCCTCCAGCTGCTCCAGCAGCCGGCGCAGCGCGGCCACGGCCCGCAGTCCGACCCGCGGATCACGGTCACCGGCGCGCTCGGCGAGATCGGTTGCCTCACTCATGCTGTCAATCTAGGTTGACACACACCCCATGTCAACGAAAGTTGACAAGCGGGCGACGTAAAAGGCGGGCCCGGCACCCCGGACCCGCCTCCCGACCCGAAACCCCCGGAATTCAGGAGTTGGTGAGCACGATCTTCCCGAACTGCTCCCCCGACGCGAGCCGCTCGAAGCCCTCACGGGCCCGGTCCAGCGGCAGTTCCTCGTCGATGACGGGCCGTACGCCGGTGGCGGCGCAGAAGGCGAGCAGATCCTCCAGCTCGTCCTTGGTGCCCATGGTCGAGCCGACCACCTTCAGTTCGAGGAAGAAGATCCGGGTCAGCTCGGCATGCGAGGGCCGGTCCCCGCTGGTGGCACCGGAGATGACGAGCGTGCCGCCGGGCCGCAGCGACTTCACCGAGTGCGACCAGGTCGCGGCGCCGACGGTCTCGATGACGGCGTCCACCCGCTGCGGCAGCCGCGCGCCGGGCTCCACGGCCTCCACGGCCCCGAGTTCCAGGGCCCGCTTCCGCTTGGCCTCGTCCCGGCTGGTGGCGAAGACGCGCAGACCGGCGGCCTTGGCGAGGATGATCGCGGCCGTGGCGACACCGCCGCCCGCGCCCTGCACGAGGACCGAGTCGCCGGGCCGTACCCCGGCGTTGGTGAACAGCATCCGGTACGCCGTCAGCCAGGCGGTGGGCAGACAGGCGGCCTCGGCGAAGGAGAGTTCCTTCGGCTTGGGCAGGACGTTCCAGGTCGGCACGGCGACCTGCTCGGCGAAGGTACCCGGGTAGCGCTCGGTGAGGATGGAGCGCGGCTCGTCGGGGCCGACACCGTGGCCGGACTGGCCGATGACGGAGTGCAGGACGACCTCGTTGCCGTCCGCGTCGACGCCGGCGGCGTCGCAGCCGAGGATCATCGGCAGCCGGTCCTCCGGGAGGCCGACGCCCCGCAGGGACCAGAGGTCGTGATGGTTGAGGGAAGCGGCCCGTACCGTGATGGTGCTCCAGCCGGGACGGGCCTCGGGAGCCGGACGCTCCCCCAACTCAAGGCCGGTGAGCGGCTGGTCGCGGTCGATTCGGGCGGCGTAGACAGCGAACATGCTGCCGACGATAGGTGCGCGGTGCGGCCGGCGGAACCACGGCGCCCTGTGACACATGCCCTCTTGCGTGACAGCACTCGCGCGGCGCAGCCAGGCGGCGACACCCTCCGGCGGCACCTCGTCATCACCCGACGGGCCCGACCGGGCGGCTTGGGACAGACGAATGGCCCCGTCCGGGCGGACGGGGCCATTCGGGGCACCGGTCAGTTACGGGCGACGCCCTCGGCCCGCGCGGCCGCGGCCACCGCCGCCGTCACGGCGGGGGCGACCCGCTCGTCGAACGGCGACGGGATGACGTAGTCGGCGGCGAGGTCGTCCCCGACCACGGCGGCCAGCGCCTCCGCGGCGGCGATCTTCATGCCCTCGGTGATCCGCGTGGCCCGCACCTGAAGCGCGCCCGCGAAGATCCCGGGGAAGGCCAGCACGTTGTTGATCTGGTTCGGGAAGTCCGAACGCCCGGTGGCGACGACCGCCGCGTACTTGTGCGCGACGTCCGGGTGCACCTCCGGGTTGGGGTTGGCCATCGCGAACACGAAGGCGCCCTCGGCCATGGAGGCCACGGCCTCCTCCGGGACCGTACCGCCGGAGACGCCGATGAAGACGTCCGCGCCCGCGAGGGCGTCCTCCAGCGAGCCGGTGAGGCCGGCCTTGTTCGTGAATCCGGCCAGCTCGCGCTTGACGTCGGTGAGGTCCTGCCGGTCGGCCGACACGACGCCCTTGCGGTCCGCCACGGCCACGTCCCCGATGCCGGCTTCGATCAGCATCTTGGCGATGGCGACACCGGCCGCGCCGGCGCCCGAGATGACGGCCCGCAGCTGCCCGATCTCGCGCCTGCTCAGACGGGCCGCGTTGCGCAGCGCCGCGAGCGTCACGACGGCCGTACCGTGCTGGTCGTCGTGGAAGACCGGGATGTCCAGACGCTCCTGGAGCCGGCGCTCGATCTCGAAGCACCGGGGCGCCGAAATGTCCTCCAGGTTCACTCCGCCGAACGAGGGAGCGAGCCGGACGACGGTCTCGACGATGTCGTCCACGTCGGTGCAGTCGAGCGCGATCGGCACCGCGTCGACGCCGCCGAACTGCTTGAACAGGATCGCCTTGCCCTCCATCACGGGGAGGGAGGCCTGGGGACCGATGTCCCCGAGTCCGAGGACGGCCGTACCGTCGGTCACGACGGCGACCACGTTGGACTTCCACGTGTAGTCGTTGACCAGCTCCGGCTGTTCCGCGATCGCGGTGCACACGCGCGCGACGCCGGGCGTGTACGCGAGGGAAAGGTCGTCCTTGTCACGAACCGGCACGGTGGCCTGCACGGCCATCTTGCCGCCACGGTGCAGCGCGAACACGGGATCGAAGGAATCGAGGGGCTCGGCCCCGCCGTCCTGGTCCGTTGTGCCGTCGCTGCGAGGATTGACGATCTCCGCTGCCACTTTGTCTTACCCCTTAGCTATGCATGGTTTGAGGGTCGACCACTCCTGGTGAGGGGTGGGCGGGCACCACGTACAGCTCGATTGCGGATACGTACGAGCTGTACGCGACGGGCGCGCCGCACACGCGCCCTGAGCCCCGGATGAGGGGTGTAAAGAACCTTCTTACCGGACGGACGGTGCCCGCGACGAGTCCATTAGGTGCAAGGTCACATCCGGGAACCGGCGGACGACCGGGAAGTGACGCGCGGCCGACGAGGCCGGATTGGCGCGAAAACGCGCAGGCCCGGCCGACCACATCCTGAGACACGCAGAAGATTTTGCGGCCGGAGCGCCGGATTCCCGCAGATGGTTCGGTGGCTATGGACCAAGGATGTACCGACCTGATGCGATTCGGGGGTCACCCGTTATCCGATTTTGACATAGCGACGCCCTTGAATGGCGTAGTCCGAATGGCAAGATGCCGTAAACCCACGAGGTCGCGACACCCGAAGGTGTGTGTTTCCGTCGACCCATCGGCAACTCTTCCCATCCGCCGGAGGAACCACGATGACCGCAAGCTCCACCCGTCGTACCAGCGCCGTGCGCTCCCGTCTGGCCGCGGTCGGTGCGATCGCGGTCGCGGGCACCCTGCTGCTCACCGGCTGCGGTGACCAGACCAAGGACAAGGACAAGGGCTCCGGCAGCGCGTCCGCCAACAACGCCCCGCTGGCCGACAAGCTCCCCCAGGACATCCGGAGCAAGGGCACGATCAAGGTCGGTTCGGACATCGCGTACGCCCCGGTGGAGTTCAAGGACTCCTCCGGCAAGGCCGTCGGCCTGGACCCGGACCTCGCGGCGGCCATGGGCAAGCAGCTCGGGGTGACCTTCGAGTTCGACAACGGCACCTTCGACGGCCTGCTCACCGGTCTGCGCTCGGGCCGCTTCGACATAGCGATGTCGGCGATGACGGACAACAAGAACCGTCAGCAGGGCGTCGACCCCGACACGGGCAAGAAGGTCGGCGAGGGCGTCGACTTCGTCGACTACCTGACCGCCGGTGTCTCGATCTATACGCGCAAGGGCGAGACCCAGGGCATCAACGGCTGGTCGGACCTGTGCGGCAAGAAGATCGCCGTCGAGCGCAGCACCGTCTCGGAGGACCTGGCCAAGCAGGAGGCCAAGAAGTGTCCGAGCGGCAAGAAGCTCACCATCGAGCCCTTCGACGACGACCAGCAGTCCCAGACCCGGCTGCGTTCGGGCGGCGTGGACGCGGCCTCCTCCGACTTCCCGGTCGCCGCGTACGCGGCGAAGACCTCGGGCGGCGGCAAGGACTTCGAGCTGGTCGGTGACCAGGTCGAGGCCGCCCCGTACGGCATCGCGGTCGCCAAGGAGGACACCCAGCTGCGGGACGCCCTCCAGGCCGCGATGAACGCGGTCATCAAGAGCGGCGAGTACAAGAAGATCCTCGAGAAGTGGGGCGCCCAGGACGGCGCCGTCACCGAGTCCGTTGTCAACGGCGGCAAGTGACCCGCGTTCGAGCAGCGGCCACTGAGAGGCAGTACCCGTGACTGACATCGACAAGACGGCGGGGCCGAAGGACACGCCCCCGGCCGGCGCCGAGGCCATCAAGGCCATCCCGGTCCGGCACTACGGACGATACGTCTCCGCCGTCATCGCGATCGCGATCCTCGTCGCGATCATCTACGCGTTCGGCCAGGGCAAGATCAACTGGCACGCGGTTCCCGACTACTTCTTCGACGACCGCATCATGACCGGCGTCTACAAGACGCTGCTGCTGACGGTCCTGTCGATGCTGATCGGCATCGTCGGCGGCGTCCTGCTCGCGGTGATGCGGCTGTCGAAGAACCCGGTGACCTCGTCCATCGCCTGGTTCTACATCTGGTTCTTCCGCGGCACCCCGGTGCTGGTCCAGCTGTTCCTCTGGTTCAACCTGGGCCTGGTCTTCCAGTACATCAACCTGATGCCGCTCTACAAGGACGAGTGGTCGAACTTCATGACGCCGCTGCTGACGGCGTTGCTCGGCCTGGGTCTGAACGAGGCGGCGTACATGGCGGAGATCTGCCGCGCCGGCCTGCTCGCGGTGGACGAGGGGCAGACCGAGGCGGCCCACGCCCTGGGCATGAGCCACAGCAAGACGCTCCGGCGGGTCGTCATCCCGCAGGCGATGCGCGTGATCGTGCCGCCGACGGGCAACGAAGTGATCAACATGCTGAAGACGACCTCGCTCGTGGCGGCCGTCCAGTATCCCGAGCTGTTCCGCTACGCCCAGGACATCGGCCAGAACTCCGGCGCCCCGGTGGAGATGTACTTCCTCGCCGCGGCCTGGTACCTGATCATGACCTCGGTGCTGAGCGTGGGCCAGTACTACATCGAGCGCTACTACGCCCGCGGCTCCAGCCGGCAGCTGCCGCCGACGCCGTGGCAGAAGGTACGGGCGAACATGCTCTCGCTGGGCCGCCCGAGGGGAGCGGTGAGCGCATGACCGGCAAGCTGAGCAAGACGCAGGGCGCCCCGGCCGCGGGGACCGTCCCGATGGTCAAGGCGCAGGGCGTGCACAAGTCCTTCGGACACGTCGAGGTGCTGAAGGGCATCGACCTGGAGGTGAAGCCGGGCGAGGTGTTCTGCCTCATCGGCCCCTCCGGCTCCGGGAAGTCGACCTTCCTGCGGTGCATCAACCACCTGGAGAAGATCAACGCCGGGCGGCTGTACGTCGACGGCGAGCTGGTCGGCTACCGCCAGCAGGGCGACAGGCTGTACGAGCTGCGCGACCGCGAGGTCGCCATGAAGCGCCGTGACATCGGCATGGTCTTCCAGCGCTTCAACCTGTTCCCGCACATGACGGCTCTGGAGAACGTCATGGAGGCGCCGGTGCAGGTGAAGGGCGTGAACCGGACGCAGGCCAAGGAACGCGCCATGCAGCTGCTGGAGCGCGTGGGCCTGGCCGACCGGGCCGGGCACTACCCCTCCCAGCTGTCCGGTGGCCAGCAGCAGCGCGTGGCGATCGCCCGAGCGCTGGCGATGGAACCGAAGCTGATGCTGTTCGACGAGCCGACCTCGGCCCTGGACCCGGAGCTGGTGGGTGACGTCCTGGACGTCATGCGCGACCTCGCCGAGTCCGGCATGACCATGGTCGTCGTCACCCACGAGATGGGCTTCGCCCGCGAGGTGGGCGACAGCCTGGTCTTCATGGACGGCGGTGTGGTGGTCGAATCCGGCCACCCGAGGGACGTTCTGACGAACCCGCAGCACGAGCGGACGCAGTCGTTCCTGTCCAAGGTCCTCTGACACTCCGCTCACAGCCGAAGGGGCGGTACGGGTCTCCCGTACCGCCCCTTCTCGCATGCCCTCACCCTGACGAGCCGAAGCCGGGCAACGGGGCTCCACCGAGGGAGCAGCGGCCGCCCGGGCGGACCAGTCGGAGTGGACAGGCCCCGAGCACCCGGGCCAACTGGGAGAAGAGGTCCGCCGAGGTCGTTTCCCGCGGCCGTGCGGATGCGCCGTCCGACACCATGGAGCGCTCATGAGAACCCGATCGGCCGGGGACCGATGACCGGGCACACGGGCGCGCGGAAACGGCGCCCCGCGCGAACGGCGGCGGTCTTCCTGGCTGCTTCGCTGCCGGTCGCGGTCGTGGTGGGGGTGTATGTGTTCGGCCGGACGCACACACCCGACTACACCAAGGGCCTGTTCGGGCAGCACGGCGTCGGCGTCATCGATCTCAAGGCGCGCCTGGGCAGCGCTCTGATGGCACTCGCGGTCGTCCAGCTGCTGCTCGGGCTGTGGATGTACCGGCGCCTGCCGGGAGCGGGGACCGCGCCGCGCCGGGTGCCGCCCACACACCGGCTCATCGGCCTGCTCGCCTTTCTGCTGTCGCTGCCCATCGCCTACCAGTGCGTCACCGCCTACGGAGTCGATCTCACGAGCAGCCGCGTGGCGGTGCACTCCCTCGCGGGCTGCGTCCTGTACGGCGGGTTCGTCGCCAAGGTGCTGGTGGTACGCAGCCGCGGACTGCCCGGCTGGGCGCTGCCGGTCGCCGGCGGCGCCTTGGTCACCGTCATCGCACTGCTGTGGTACACGGCCGCCTTGTGGTTCCTCGCCGGCTCCGCCCCCGGCTTCTGACCGTGCCGTGGCCGGGGCACCTCATCACCCGCACGGCAGCCCTGGCGCGGATCGGGCCACCGCTCCTCGTCCGGTTCCCGCTGGACGGCGCGCACTCATGCGTCCAGGATGATCGCCGAGGGGAACAGCCATACTCCAGAAGGCGGACATCGGTACCGTGTGGTCAGCGAGCGCTCGCGGTCGGGACGGCGTCGCGGGAGTGCCGGTGGCCGCGGGGAGGCGGCGGAGCGGCCGGGCGGTGACGCCGCCGGTGCCGCGGGCGGCGTCGAGCACGCGCGGGGCCGTGCCGATGAGCGTCCGGGCCTTGTCCGGCCTGCTCCCGAAGCGTTCCTCGCGGTCCGGCGCGTACCGCTTCCGCGGTCGGTCCCAGCCCTGCTGCCAGGCCGCCCGCCCGGTTCCGGCGCTCGTGGTCACGGACCCCCGGCTTCCCTCGGCCCGCGTAATACCCTGGATGCACGACCGGCTGTTACCGACCGCAGATACGACGACAAAACGCCCTCGTAAGGACTACAAGTGGAACTGGCCTATTACTCGGATTACGCCGTGCGCCTCGTCAACACCGAGGAGCCGGCCCGGGGCAAGGACACCCTCACCACGGTCGAGGCCGTCCGTGACCTCTTCGGCGTCAACGCGTCGGCGGCCCGCCGCGCCACCGACGCCGACGTCACCCGCTTCCGCTCGGTCCGGGCGCGGCTGCGCGCGGTCTTCGAGGCCGCCGACAAGGGCGACGAGACGCTGGCCGTGGACCTGCTGAACTCGCTGCTGCTGGAGTTCCCGGTCAGCCCGCAGATCTCCGGGCACGACTTCCGCGACGAGGACGGCCGCCCCCTGTGGCACATGCACCTGGCCGACCATCCCTCCAACGCCACCGCCGGCTACGCGGCGATCGCGGCGATGGGCCTGGCCTTCCACCTCACCGAGTACGGCGTCGACCGCCTCGGCCTGTGTCAGGCGCCCCCGTGCCGCAACGCCTACCTGGACACCTCCACCAACCGCTCCCGGCGCTACTGCTCGGACCGCTGCGCCACCCGCGCCAACGTGGCCGCCTACCGGGCCCGCAAGCGCTTGGAGGCCGACCGGTCGGGCAGCAGCGGCCTGGCCGCCGAGAGTGCCCAGCGCAGCAGTGCGAGCGGCGAGCGCTGACCGGTCCTGACCGGCCGGAACCGGAACCACGCCGTTCCGAGGATCAGCTCCTCGGGCACCACGCCGTAGTCCGTGCTGTCGCCGCCCGCGTACGGATTGTCGCCGAGCACCCACCAGCCGCCCTCGCGCCGCTCCACGGCACGCTTGACGACGAGCAGGTCCTGCTGGAACGGATGCCGCAGGACCACGACGTCACCGGGCCGGACCGCGCCCCCGTACCGCACCAGCAGCTGATCACCGTGGTGCAGCGTGGGCACCATGGACGGGCCGGTCACCTCGGCCAGCCCGAAGGGCGCCACGGCCCTGCCCCGCTCGGTCTCCTGCGACAGCTCCGGCATCCCCGGCACCTCCCCGGTCCGTTCCTCCACCAGTCTCAGTTTGACCCTGGACTTTTGTCCTAAGCCCTAGGGGGCACCCGAGAAATCGCCTTCTCCAGGGAGTAATGTCGCACCTGAGAAGACGATCACGAGGAAGGAATGCTCCATGCTTTCCCGCCTGTTTGCCCCCAAGGTCAAGGTCAGCGCCCACTGCGACCTGCCCTGCGGCGTGTACGACCCGGCCCAGGCCCGCATCGAGGCGGAGTCGGTCAAGGCCGTCCAGGAAAAGATGGCCGGCAACGACGACCCCCACTTCCAGGCGCGCGCCACCGTCATCAAGGAGCAGCGTGCCGAGCTTGCGAAGCACCACGTCTCCGTCCTCTGGAGCGACTACTTCAAGCCCCCGCACTTCGAGAAGTACCCGGAGCTGCACCAGCTGGTCAACGACACCCTGAAGGCCCTCTCGGCCGCCAAGGCGTCCACCGACCCGGCGACGGGCCAGAAGGCGCTCGACTACATCGCCCAGATCGACAAGATCTTCTGGGAGACGAAGAAGGCCTGAGGCTTTCTCGCCCCGCAAGGGCCCGGCCGGTTCACCGGCCGGGCCCTTGCCCGTACCCGTACCCGTACCGGCTAGAGGTCGTCCCGGTCGTCCTCGCCGGCCTCCAGCAGGCCCGCCGCCGCGCCGACGACGCGGGGGTCGGGCGTGCCGACCACCTCCTCGTCCTTGTCGGCGTACGCGAAGCGCGCCAGCACACTGCGCATCGCCTCGACCCGGGCCCGCTTCTTGTCGTTGCTCTTCACCACGGTCCACGGGGCGTACTCGGTGTCCGTCTCACGGAACATGGCGGCCTTGGCCGCCGTGTAGTCGTCCCAGCGGTCCAGTGAGGCCAGGTCCATCGGGCTGAGTTTCCACTGCCGCACCGGGTCGACCTGGCGGATCGTGAACCGGGTGCGCTGCTCGCCCCGGGACACCGAGAACCAGAACTTGACCAGGTCGACGCCGTCGTCGACGAGCATCCGCTCGAACAGGGGCGCCTGACGTGTGAAGCGCCGGTACTCGTCGTCCGTGCAGAAGCCCATCACCCGCTCCACTCCGGCCCGGTTGTACCAGGAGCGGTCGAAGAGCACGATCTCGCCGGCGGTCGGCAGGTGTTCGACGTACCGCTGGAAGTACCACTGCCCCCGCTCGCGCTCGGTCGGCTTCTCCAGTGCCACCACGCGTGCGCCGCGCGGGTTCAGGTGCTCGGTGAACCGCTTGATGGTGCCGCCCTTGCCGGCCGCGTCCCGTCCCTCGAAGACGATGACGAGCCGGCGACCGGTCTCCTTGATCCAGCTCTGCAGCTTCAGCAGTTCGATCTGCTGGAGCCGCTTGTGCCACTCGTACTCCTTGCGCTCCATCCGGTGTTCGTACGGGTAGTTCTCCCGCCAGGTGTCCACCGGGGTGCCGTCGGGACGGATCAGCACGGGGTCGTCGTGGTCGGTGTAGTCGACCCGCAGGCCCTCCGTCATCAGCGGCGTCAGCGGTGTCATGTCGTCCCCCTTCGTCCGGTTCAGTGCAACTGCGGCACGATCAGTCGAATTCCGTGCGCCGCCACCGCCGCGCGGGCGGGGAAGCACAGTCCTGCCTGTACCCGGCCGGTGACCGAGCCGCCGTGCGCCGCTGGCGATGGAGGGCCATCGCGTTCGCGGTGTCGTGGAACCCGTTCGCGAAATCGAACACCAGTACTGTGACGATGGCGGCCGCCACGAGGAACGGGATGTGGTCCATCCCCCGAGGCAAGCAAGGGCAGACCGATCCGCGGACAACTGGAGGGAAACGCTCCGCCGCGCTCGCGGGCTTCTGCCGTGTGGTCCTGTGCGAAGCTGAGCGGGTGACCGCACTGGAGGACCTGAGACGGCTGCGGCGCGTGCGCGACCGCATGGACCGTGAGTACGCCGAGCCGCTCGACATGACCCTTCTGGCCCGCGACGCCCTGATGTCCCCGGGCCACTTCCAGCGCAGTTTCCGCAAGGCGTTCGGGGAGACGCCGTACAGCTATCTGATGACCCGGCGGATCGAGCGGGCCAAGGCGCTGCTGCGCCGGGGCGATCTCACGGTGACGGAGGTGTGCCTCGCCGTCGGCTGCACCTCGCTCGGTTCCTTCAGCTCCCGGTTCACCGAGCTGGTGGGCGAGACGCCGAGCGCCTACCGCGCCCGCGACCACGAGGAGAGCGCGGTGATCCCGTCCTGCGTGGCCCGCAGGCTGACCCGGCCGCGCCGCCGCCTGTACTGACGCGCGGCACCTCCGTACCGACGCGTCGCCCGTCCGGCGGTTCTAGGGTGAGTCCATGGACGTGAAACTCGCGCAGTGCTTCATCGCCGTGGACGACCACGACAAGGCCATCGCCTTCTACCGCGACGTGCTCGGTCTGGAGATCCGCAACGACGTGGGCTTCGAAGGGATGCGCTGGGTGACCCTGGGTTCTCCGCTCCAGCCGGACGTGGAGATCGTCCTGGAGCCGCCGGACGCGAGCCCCGACGCCTCCCCCGCCGACAAGCAGGCGCTCAACGAACTCCTCGCCAAGGGCCTGCTGCGCGGCGTCATCTTCACCACCCCGGACTGCGACGCGCTGTACGAACGGGTACGGGAGTCCGGCGCCGACGTCCTCCAGGAGCCGACCGACCAGGCGTACGGAGTGCGCGACTGCGCCTTCCGGGACCCGGCCGGCAACCAGCTCCGCTTCATCGAACGCCCCGCGGGCTGAACCCCCTCCCGGGTTCCGGTCCCCGCTCGGCCCCTGCTCATCAGGAGACCCGCCTAGACTCCCCGCATGATGATCCGCTGGACGTACGCCTTCGCCGACCGTCCCGCCGCACGGCTCGCCGCCGCGTGCGCGTTCTGGACGGCCGTCACCGGCACCCGGCTGTCCGAATTCCGTGGTGACGACGGCGAGTTCGTGACGCTGCTGCCCGACGGGGCGGATCCCGGCGTGAAGCTCCAGGGCGTCGCCGAGGGGGACGGCGGCGCCCATGTCGACCTGTGCGCCGAGGACGTACGGGAGCTGACCGCACGGGCCCGCCGGCTCGGCGCCGGACTCGTGGCGGACCACGGCGACTGGGCCGTACTGCGTTCGCCCGGGGGCCAGTTGTTCTGCGCGGTGCCCTGGCACGGAGAGGCGGTGCGGCCACCGGTGGTGTCCGGCGGCCGGCTGGACCAGGTGTGCCTCGACGTCCCGCCGTCCCGGTACGACGCCGAGGCCGCCTTCTGGGCCGGGCTCACCGGGTGGGAGCGACGGGCGGGCTCCCGGCCGGAGTTCACCGTGCTGCTGCCGCCCGCGGGCCTCCCCTTCCGGCTGCTGCTCCAGCGGCTCGACGAGGAACGCCCGGCCTCCGCCCACCTCGACCTCGCCTGCGCGGACATCGGCGCCGTTCGCGCGCGGCACGAGGAGCTGGGTGCCGTGCTCGTGCGCGAGGGCGCCCACTGGACGGTGATGCGCGACCCGGCCGGCGGCCTCTACTGCCTGACCGGCCGCGACCCGGAGACGGGCGGGCTGCCCGACCGCGGCGGCCGGGAGGGCGGTCGGCGCGCCGACGCCGGGTAGGCGCCGGCCGGACGCACCGGGCCGCCCGGCCGCCTCACCCCCAGGGCTCCACGTCCACCACGGCCTCGACCGGTACGGGCCCGTACACGTGCGGGAACTCCTCCCCGCCCGGCTCGACGGACTCGTACCGCACCGGCGACCCGACCCGGGCGGGGTCCACGACCAGCACGACCAGCTCGTCCGGGCCGTCGTAGCCGCCGTAGAGGAAGTCGGCCACGCGCGGCAGCTGGTCACGGGTGGAGAAGTGGATGAAGCCCTCCTCCTGGAGTGTGCGGCCCCGGGTGGACAGCTCGTAGGCACCGCGCTGGCGCGCCGTCTCCCACAGGGAGCGCTCGGTGATGTGCAGGATGTACGGAAGCTTCGGCATGCGCCCACGCTACGGCGCCCCGGCCGCCGGGACGCTCAGACGGCGCTGTCGCCGGGACCGGCGGTCCGACCGGGACCGGCGGTCCGACCGGGGCCGGCGGCCGACCCGGGGCCGGCGGCCGATCCGGGGCCGTCACCCGGGACCGGGCCGGAGGCAGGGCTGGGTCCGGTGGCGGAACCGGGACCAGTGGCGGAACCGGGACCAGTGGCGGAACCGGGACCAGTGGCGGAGCCGGGACCAGTGGTGGAGCCGGGACCGGCGGCCGGGCCGGGAGGCCGGTCCGGGCCGGCGGAACGGCGGGAACGATCGGGGACGGCGGACCGGCCCGCGCCGGCGGCTGACCGGCCGGTCTCCGCGTGGCCCCCGCAGTCGGGGTTGCGGCACGGACCGGGGCCCCAGACCGGCACCCAGGCACCCAGGGTCTTGTGCCGCTTGACGACCGTTTCGACGGGCTGTCCGCAGACGGGACAGACGGATTCCTCGCTGCCCATGTCCCCAGAGTAGAGCGGCGGCGACCTCAGCGCTTCCCGCTGTACGTCCGCACCAGCGCACCGTTGCCGAAGGAGCGCGGGGAGTCCAGGGTGAACTCCCTGAGATCCGCACCGCCGCCGAACATCGGCATGGCCTTGCCGTGGACGAGGGGGCAGGTCTTGATCACGAGTTCGTCGATCTCGTCGAACAGCGCGCCGGCGACCTCGGAACCGCCGCAGAGACAGATGTCCAGCCCGCTGTCCTCGGCCTTGAGCGCGCGGACGCGGCCGGTCAGGCCGCCGGCGACGATCTCGACGTTCGGATCAAGCGAGACGCCTAGGGTGCCGGAGGCCCCGACGAGCCGTGCGGGGTCAGGAGCCGCGCGGATCGGGGTCTCCGGGTTCTTCCGGCTGCCGGTACCGGCAGCTCTCAGCTGGTACGCCGGGTGACGAACTCGGCGAGCGCCAGCAGACCGCCCGCCGGCTCGGGATCGGGCACCGCGCGTGCCAGCTCCTGCATGGCCCGGGCCATCCGGTCGGCGGCCTCGGCCTGCGCCCAGTCCCGGCCGCCGGCCCGCTCCACCGCCAGCGCCGTACGCGCGATCTCCCCGGCCTCCGCCCCCTCCGCCGGATACGGCTTCCCGTACAGCGCGGCCAGTTCGGCGGCCGCCGGAGTGCCGGAGGTGAGCGCCGCCACCACCGGCAGGGACTTCTTGCGGGCGGCGAGGTCCGCGCCGGCCGGCTTGCCCGTGTGCCGCGGGTCCCCCCATATGCCGATGACATCGTCGATCAGCTGGAAGGCGAGCCCGGCCTGGCGGCCGAAGCCGTCCAGCGCGGACACCTCCTCGTCACCGGCGCCCGCGTACAGCGCGCCGATCGCGCAGGCACAGCCCAGCAGGGCGCCGGTCTTGGCCTCGGCCATGACCAGCACCTCGTCCAGGGTGACCGCCTCCGGCGCGCGCCGCTCCAGGCCGGTGTCGGTGTGCTGGCCCTCGCACAGCTCGATGACACAGGCCGTGAGCCGGGCCGCGGCCGGGACGGAGGCCGGATGCGGATCCTCGGCGAGCAGCCGCAGAGCCAGCGCCTGGAGGGCGTCCCCGGCGAGGATCGCGTCGGCGTCACCGAACACGGTCCAGGCCGTCGGCCGGTGCCGACGGGTGGTGTCCCGGTCCATCACGTCGTCGTGCAACAAGGTGAAGTTGTGCACGAGTTCGACCGCCGCTGCGGCGCGGACGGCCGCCGCCCGGGCCGCCGGCCCGCCGAGCGCGGCGGCGGCCCCCAGCACGAGCGCCGGCCTGATGGCCTTGCCCGCGTTGCCCGCCGCCGGCGTGCCGTCGGCGCCCGCCCAGCCGAAGTGGTGGAGCCCGACCCGGCGCATGCCACCGGGCAGCGACTCGACGGCCGCGCGCAGCACCGGGTCGACCAGGGCCCGGGTGCGCTCCAGCTGTACCGCCGCCTCCTGCCCGTCGAGCGGACCGCCGGCGTCGTCCCCGGCCCCCTCCCGCGGCTCCCCCGGCGTGCCGGCCAGGGGCACACCGGGAGAACGCTCGTCGGTCTCCGTCATGAACTCGGCCATGCCTCCCCCTCGCCGCGTCCACGAGGGCCGGCGTCACCGGTCCGGCCGGACGCATCCCCCGAGGGCCTGCCCGCCCCGGAGGGCGGGGACACGGCCGCGCCGTGCGGAAACGTCACCTCCACCGGCCGATCTCGACGTTCTCCAGCACACCGAGCGCGTCGGGCACCAGGACGGCGGCCGAGTAGTACGCCGTCACCAGGTACTTGATGATGGCCTGCTCGTTGATGCCCATGAAGCGGACGGACAGGCTCGGCTCGATCTCGTCCGGGAGGCCGGACTGCCTGAGGCCGATGACGCCCTGCTCGGACTCGCCGGTACGCATGGCGATGATGGAGGTCGTACGGGCCTCGCTGACCGGGATCTTGTTGCAGGGGTAGATCGGCACGCCGCGCCAGGTGGGGATGCGGTTGCCGGCGATGTCGACCGTCTCCGGGACCAGTCCGCGCTTGTTCAGCTCGCGTCCGATCGCCGCGATCGCGCGCGGGTGGGCCAGCAGCAGCTTGGTGCCCCGGCGGCGGCTGAGCAGCTCGTCCAGGTCGTCCGGGCCGGGCACGCCGTCGTGCGGCTGGATCCGCTGGTCGTACTCGCAGTTGCTGAGCAGGCCGAACTCCGGGTTGTTGACCAGCTCGTGCTCCTGACGCTCCTTCAGCGCCTCGACCGTCAGCCGCAGCTGCTGCTCGGTCTGGTTCATCGGCTGGTTGTAGAGGTCCGCCACGCGCGAGTGGATGCGCAGCACGGTCTGGGCGATGCTCAGTTCGTACTCGCGGGGCCGCGCCTCGTAGTCCACGAAGGTGTGCGGGATGTCGGGCTCGCCGGAGTGGCCGGCCGCCAGCTCGACCTCCTTCTCGCCGTACTTGTTGGTCCGCTGCTCGGGGACCGCGCGCAGCTGTTCCAGGTGCGCGTGCAGCGAGTCGGAGCGCTCCGCGACCTGCTCGAAGTCCTGCCGGGACAGGATCAGCACCGTGGTCGCGGTGTCCGCGCGGACGGTGTACTCCCAGATCGCCTCCGGGTCGGTCAGCGCCTGGTCGCCGAAGTACGCGCCGTCGGCGAGGACCCCGAGGACGGCGTCGTCGCCGTAGGGCCCCGTGCCGATCTTCTCCACCCGGCCGTGGGCCAGCAGATAGACCTCGTTCGTCCGGTTGCCGAAGTCGGCGATCACCTCGCCGGGCGCGAAGTCGCGCTGCCGGCAGCGCCGGGCCAGCTCCGCCAGCACGTCCTCGTCCTCGTACGACCGCAGGGCCGGCAGCTCGCCCAGTTCGGCGGGGATGACCTCCACCTGGTCCCCGGTCTTCACGAAGGTGATGCGGCCGTCACCGACGGCGTACGTCAGCCGCCTGTTCACGCGGTACGTGCCGCCCTGGACGTCCACCCAGGGAAGCGTGCGCAGCAGCCAGCGGGAGCTGATCTCCTGCATCTGCGGAACGGACTTGGTGGTGGTGGCCAGGTTCCGCGCGGCCGCCGTCCCGAGGGACTGCTGCGGCTTGCCCTGATCCGTGCGGACCTCTTCGCCTACCGACATAAGGAAATGCCCTCCCATGTATGCCCGGCGCCGAATTCGCACCTGACGCCGGTCTCGCACCCGAGCCTTCCAGCACGGTGCGTGCACGCGCCATTACCCGAAAGAGCGGGAATGGATCATCCGATTACTGGGCACAAAGAGGGACCTCCGCCGGTGTTCCCGACATCCGCTGCCTGTCCGGATCGGCTCGCTCAGTGTGCGAACGATGTGTTCCCAGACGTCCGGTTTCGGTAGAAGCAGGCAGGACAGACGGCCGCGAACCGCGGCCGGACGGGCACGGCACGAAGGAGTCGCGCATGGCCCCACCCATGTCGGCGAGCGCGTTTCTGGACGCGCTCCGGGCGGAGGGCGTCACGGTCGTCGAGGTGGGCGACTGGCAGCATCACAACCGCAATCACAAGGGCCCCTGGGGGCCCGTCCACGGCGTGATGATCCACCACACGGTGACCCGCGGCAGCGAGCACACGGTGGAGCTGTGCCGCGACGGCTATCCGGAGCTGCCGGGGCCGCTGTGCCACGGCGTGATCACCAAGGACGGCAAGGTACACCTGGTCGGCTACGGCCGCGCCAACCACGCCGGACTCGGCGACGACGAGGTGCTGCGCGCCGTGATCGCCGAGAGGCGGCTGCCGCCGGACAACGAGGCGAACACCGACGGCAACCGGCACTTCTACGGATTCGAGTGCGAGAACCTCGGCGACGGGGAGGACCCGTGGCCGGAGGAACAGCTGGAGGCGATCACGCGGGTGGCCGCGGCGCTGTGCCGCCGTCACGGCTGGACGGAACGCTCGGTCATCGGCCACCGGGAGTGGCAGCCGGGCAAGGTGGACCCCCGGGGGTTCACGATGGCGTCGCTGAGGGAGCGCATCGAGGAACGCCTGAAGGGGTAGCGCCGCCGGAAGCGGCGCCGTGCCGGCCGGGGCCGACGCTGCGCGGGTGCGGGCGGGGCGCCGGCGGCGGGTGTGCCGCCGTCCCCGCACCCGCGACAATGAAGCCGTGACCAGCCCCGGCCCGCTCGCCCCCCGTCTCCCCTCCCCCCTCCGGGAGATACGTGACGACCGTTTCGGCCGCCACGGGCTCCGGCTGCTGCTCAAGCGGGACGACCTGATCCACCCCGACCTCATCGGCAACAAATGGCGCAAGCTGGTGCCGAACCTCGCGGCGGCGCGCGGCCGCGCCCTGGTGACCTTCGGCGGGGCGTACTCCAACCATCTGCGGGCCACCGCCGCCGCGGGCCGCCTGCTGGGCCTGCCGACCACGGGCGTGGTCCGCGGCCAGGAGCTGGCCGGCCGGCCGCTCAACCCGTCCCTGGCCCGGTGCGCGGCCGACGGCATGCGGCTGCATTTCATCGACAGATCGACATACCGTCGCAAGAACGAGCCGGAGACCCTGGCCGGGATCCTGCGCGCGGCGGGCGCCGAGGGGGCGTACGTCGTCCCCGAGGGCGGCAGCAACGCCGAGGCGGTACGCGGCTGCCGTGCCCTCGGCACGGAACTGCGCGGCCGTGCCGACGTCGTCGCGATCGCCTGCGGCACCGGCGGCACCCTCGCCGGTCTCGCCGCCGGCCTGGGGGCCGGCCAGCGCGCGCTCGGCATACCGGTCCTCAAGGGCGGCTTCCTGGAAGCGGACGTCCAGACCTTGCAGGAACGTGCCTTCGGCGCCCGCAGCGGCACCTGGTCCCTGGACGACCGCTTCCACTGCGGTGGGTACGCCCGTACGACACCCGGGCTGGACGCCTTCGCACAGGACTTCGAGCGGCGGCACGGACTGCTCGTGGAGCGTCTCTATGTCGCCAAGTTGCTGTACGGACTCGTCACCCTCGCGGAGGAGGGTGCGTTCGCGCGCGGGACGACGATCGCCGCCGTCGTCACCGGACGGCCGTTCCCGGAACCCCCGGCGGCCGGCCCGGCGCGCTGACCGTCCGCCCTCGGCGGGGCCGCCGTCCCCGAGGCGCTAACCGGCCTCCCGGAAGGCCGCGGCCTCCTCCAGGTCCAGCCGTCTCAGCAGGGCGCGCAGCATCTCGTCGTCGATGTAGCGGTGATCGCGGAGCCGGACGAAGACCTCGCGTTCGGCGCTGATCATCTCGCGGGACAGCCTGCGGTAGGTGTCGTCCACGGACTCGCCGGTGACCGGGTTGACCTGGCCGAGCCGCTCCCAGACGGCGTTGCGGCGGCGCTCCAGAACCGTGCGCAGCCGGTCGGCGAGCGGGGGCGGCAGCGCGTTGCGCTCGTCGGAGAGGAGTTCGTCGAGCCGGGCCTCGGCGGCTCGCGAGGCCTGCGCCTGGGCGTTGGCCTCGGCGAGCGTCTCGGCCTGCCGGTCGCGGCCGGGGAACCTCAGCAGCCGGATCAGGGGCGGCAGCGTCACGCCCTGCACGACGAGTGTGCCGATGACGGTGGTGAAGGTCAGGAAGAGGATCAGGTTGCGGGGACCGGCGGCCATGGACGACGGGATGGCGAAGGCGATGGCCAGGGACACGACGCCGCGCATACCGGCCCACGAGGTGACCATCGCGCCCCGCCAGGTGGGGTTCTCCTCGCGCTCCCGGATGCGCGCCGACAGCAGCCGGGGCAGGAAGGTGGCCGGGTAGACCCAGACGAACCGGGCCACCACCACGACCGCGAAGACGGCGGCCGCGTACCAGGCGGCGGAGGTGCCCTCGTACTCGCCGAGCCGCTTGAGGACGATCGGGAGCTGGAGACCGATCAGGGCGAACACCGCGGACTCCAGGACGAAGGCGACCATCTTCCACACCGCCTCCTCCTGGAGCCTGGTGGCGAAGTCGACCTCCCACGCGCGGTGGCCCAGGTAGAGGGCGACGACCACGACGGCGAGCACCCCGGAGGCGTGCGCCTGTTCGGCGACTCCGTAGGCGACGAACGGGATCAGCAGCGAGAGCGTGTTCTGGAGCAGGGGCTCGGTCAGATGGGTGCGCAGCCAGTGCAGCGGCGCCATGAGGACGAGCCCGATCCCGACGCCGCCGATCGCGGCGAGCGCGAACTCCGCGATGCCGTCCGCCCAGGTGGCCCCCGCGCCGACGGCGGCGCCGAGGGCCACCTTGTAGGCGGTGATCGCCGTGGCGTCGTTCAGCAGGGACTCGCCCTGGAGGATCGTGGTGATCCGGGACGGCAGGCCGACCCGGCGCGCGACCGCCGTGGCGGCCACCGCGTCCGGCGGGGCTACCACGGCGCCGAGCACCAGCGCGGCGGGCAGCGACAGCCCGGGAACGATCAGATAGGCGGCCCAGCCGACGACGAAGGTCGCGAAGAGCACGTACCCCACCGAGAGCAGCGCCACCGGTCGCAGCTGCGCCCGCAGGTCGAGGTAGGAGCTGTCGCTCGCCGAGGTGTAGAGCAGCGGGGGCAGCAGCAGTGGCAGGACGACGTGCGGGTCGAGGGTGTACGACGGCACTCCGGGGATGTAGGAGACCGCCAGACCCACCGCGACCAGCAGCAGCGGCGCCGGCGCGGGGGTGCGCCGGGCCGCGGCGGCCACCGCGGCACTGCCCGCCACCAGCAACAGCAGGGGCATCACGTCCATGGTCTTCGCCCACCCTCGTTTTTCCGCGCGGTCACCCGCACACCCGTCGTAATCTGGCAATCATGAAACAGTGCACGCATGCCGACGCGCTGCCGCACCCCGAACCGGAGCCGCTCGACAAGACCTGTCCGGAGTGCCGGCGGGACGGCACGCACCCGGTGCAGCTGCGGCTGTGCCTCACCTGTGGCCACGTCGGCTGCTGCGACTCCTCGCCGGGACGGCACGCGACGGAGCACCACGCGCGGTCCGGTCACCCGGTGATGCGGACCTTCGAGCCGGGCGAGGACTGGCGGTGGTGCTTCGTCGACCACGTGCTCGTCTGACCGGGAGACTCTCGCCCGACCGCCCTCTCGTGTGACACTGCATGCGGCGGCTGCCGCACGACGGTTCGAGCGTATGACGTCTGGGTACGTCAACCCGGCGCGCGCTCTTCCCATTTGGGCCCGCAAACCCTCTAGACACGGAGCGTATCCACAGCTTTACTGTGAGTGACGCCAGGGGGTTGGGGTCCCGGGGACAGAAACGTTCGGAGCGCGATAGCGTCACCGCTTGAACCACGTACGCGTTACCCCGAGGGGCGACCCTCGGCCCCGTAAAGCTTGTACCACCATGGAGGTGAGGGTGTCCCAGATCGCAGGCGAGCCCGCGGCGAACCAGGACTTCGTGGAAGTCCGGCTGCCGGCTGCGGGTGCCTACCTGTCGGTGCTGCGGACGGCCACGGCCGGTCTGGCGGCCCGCTTGGACTTCACCCTGGACGAGATCGAGGATCTGCGCATCGCCGTGGACGAGGCCTGCGCGATCCTGCTCCAGCAAGCCGTGCCCGGCTCGGTGCTCAGTTGTGTCTTCCGCCTCGTCGACGACTCGCTGGAGGTCACGGTGTCGGCGCCGACCACGGACGGCCACGCGCCCTCGCGGGACACCTTCGCCTGGACCGTGCTGTCGGCCCTCGCGGGCAAGGTCTCGTCCGCCGTCGACAAGGACAAGACGGTGTCGATCAGCCTCTACAAACAGCGCGGCGCCGGCCCCGGGCCGGCGTGAGGAACGGGGACGGGCCGGTGCGGGACGAAGAGCGCGGCACGCGAGAGCTGCCGACCGGGGACGGGGGTGCCCCCTGGTCGAACGCCGAGACCCCCGGGGAGGACCCCCGGGACGGTTCCCGGCGCATGGCGGACGGCATCGACGGCATCCCCGAGCAGGCCAGGCCGCACCCGGAGGACGACTCCGCGCGCGTCGCCGGTGACGATGCCGGACAGGGCACGCCACCGGAGACACGCGACGGCGCCGGATCCGCCGTCCGCGCGGGGGCGAGAGCTCGGGGAAGGGCTACGGGCGGGACGATGAGCGAGCACGAGCGACACGCCGAGGACGGCGCGCTGAACGCGGAGGCCGTGCAGGCGGTACAGCACGACGCCCAGGACCGCAGCGGGGCGCGGGCGATGTTCGTCGAGCTGCGCAAGCTGAACGCGGGCAGCGCGGAGTACGCGGAGCTGCGCAACAAGCTGGTCCGCATGCACCTGCCGCTCGTGGAGCACCTGGCACGCCGGTTCCGCAACCGCGGCGAGCCGCTGGACGACCTCACCCAGGTCGCCACGATCGGCCTGATCAAGTCCGTCGACCGGTTCGACCCCGAGCGCGGCGTGGAGTTCTCCACCTACGCCACCCCGACCGTCGTCGGCGAGATCAAGCGGCACTTCCGCGACAAGGGCTGGGCGGTCCGTGTGCCGCGCCGGCTCCAGGAGCTGCGGCTGTCGCTGACCACCGCGACGGCCGAGCTGTCCCAGCTGCACGGCCGCTCACCGACGGTCCACGAACTGGCCGAGAAGCTCGCCATCTCCGAGGAGGAGGTCCTGGAGGGCCTGGAGTCCGCGAACGCGTACTCCACCCTGTCCCTGGACGTCCCCGACACGGACGACGAGTCGCCGGCGGTCGCCGACACCCTGGGCGCCGAGGACGAGGCGCTGGAGGGCGTGGAGTACCGCGAGTCCCTCAAGCCGCTGCTGGAGGACCTGCCGCCGCGGGAGAAGCGGATCCTGCTGCTGCGCTTCTTCGGGAACATGACCCAGTCGCAGATCGCGCAGGAGGTCGGCATCTCCCAGATGCACGTCTCCCGGCTGCTGGCCCGCACACTGGCACAGCTGCGGGAGAAGCTCCTCGTCGAGGAGTGAGCGCCGCCGCCCGGAGAGCCCCCCGCCGGCCGGAACACGGGCACAGGTCCGCAGCGTCCGGCAGGAACCGGGAGCGCCGTTCGGTGAGCCCTACTCGGCCCGGCCCGGTCCCTTGATTCCGAGGGCCCGGGTCGTCTCGCCGTTGACGAGGAGCACCAGCGCCGTCACGGCGACCACGGCGAGGACGATGCCGACCGGAATGGCCATGTTGTCCGCATGAAGCAGGTTGTAGGCCACCGGAAGGGCCATGACCTGGGTGATCACCGCGGGGCCCCGGCTCCAGCCGCGCCGCAGCAGCAGCCCGCGCGCGGCGAGCAGCGGCAGCAGAGCGAGGACGGCCAGGGTGATCCCGAGGGTCACGGCCTGCTGCCGGTCGTCGGGGTCGCCGGTGAGTCCGAGGACGAGCACCCACAGACCGCCGGCCAGCAGGGCGACGCCCTCCACCGCGGCCAGCGCCGCCGCGTACGTCAGCCGGCGCGGGCGCGGCTCCGCGGGCGCGTCGGCTTCGGCGGTGTCCGGGGCGGGTTTCTGCTGACTGCTCACCCCAGCAGGGTAGCCGCCGGGCCCCGGCCACGGCTCGGGGGTGCGGGCGGGAACGGCTCAGGGATGCGGGCGGGAACGGCTCGGGGGGCACGTCGTCGGGTCCCTCGGCGGCGGCATCGTGTCCAGGCTCACGCCCCCGCCTCTTACCGGATCCCTACCTCGGTCTGGGCCGGGTACCCCCCAGTAGGTACGCTGCCATGCATGCGTGCACTTCTCGTGGTCAATCCGGCGGCAACCACCACAAGCGCACGCAGGCGTGACGTGCTGATCCACGCGCTGGCGAGCGAGATGAAGCTGGAGGCGGTCACCACCGAGTACCGCGGCCACGCGCGCGACCTCGGGCGGCAGGCGGCGGAGAGCGACGACATCGACCTGGTGGTGGCGCTCGGCGGGGACGGCACGGTCAACGAGGTCGTCAACGGCCTGCTGCACGCCGGCCCGGATCCGGACCGCCTGCCCGGCCTGGCCGTCGTCCCCGGTGGTTCCACCAATGTCTTCGCCCGCGCCCTGGGCCTGCCGAACGACCCCGTCGAGGCGACCGGCGCACTGCTGGACGCGCTGCGGGACGGGACGGAGCGGGTCGTGGGCCTGGGACTGACCTCGGGCCCGGCGGGCACCGAGGACGAGGCGGTGCCGTCCCGCTGGTTCACCTTCAACGCCGGGCTGGGTTTCGACGCGGGCGTGGTCGGCCGGGTCGAGCAGCAGCGGGAGCGCGGAAAGAAGTCGACGCACAGCCTCTATGTCCGTCAGGTGATCCGGCAGTTCCTCGGCGAACCGAACCGCCGGCACGGCACGATCACGCTCGAACGGCCCGGCGCGGACCCGATCGAGGATCTTGTCGTCGCCATAGTCTCGAACACGTCCCCTTGGACGTATCTCGGCAATCGCCCGATGTACACGTCACCTAAGGCCTCGTTCGATACGGGTATCGACGTGCTGGGTCTCAGCCGCCTGTCGACGGCCGCGGTTGCCCGGTATGGCACCCAGTTGCTCACTTCGTCCCCCGAGCGCGGACCCCAGGGCAAGCACGCGACGTCAGTGCACGACTTGGACCAGTTCACCTTGCATTCGAAGGTGCCTCTGCCCCTACAGATGGACGGTGACCATCTGGGGCTGCGTACGAGCGTGACGTTCACAGGCGTACGCCGTGCACTGCGTGTGATTGTGTGAGCGGAACGGGCGAAAGTCCTTTCACTCGAACGTTTAGGCCAGGATCCACCCCATGGAAGTACGGCTGTGACCTAGTCGACACCGAGGAATCAAAAAAAACTTTCCGGAAGGGGTTGTATCCGCCGCTGAGGTTTGCGAGTCTCTACTTGGCGATCGGGACGGCCCGCAAGACCGGCCTCCACTGATCACCAGAACCCCTCTTCAAACCACAGGACCCCGCCGGGTGAAGACTCGGCGGTCGGCCCTTCACTTGTTGAGGGATTCGTGAAAGCGTTCACATTCACAAGCAACTTGCATGTAATACCAAGGAGAGGTAGCAGCCATGGACTGGCGTCACAACGCCGTTTGCCGCGAGGAAGACCCCGAGCTCTTCTTCCCCATCGGCAACACCGGTCCTGCGCTGCTGCAGATCGAGGAAGCCAAGGCCGTCTGCCGTCGCTGCCCGGTGATCGAGCAGTGTCTGCAGTGGGCGCTTGAGTCCGGCCAGGACTCCGGCGTCTGGGGTGGTCTCAGCGAGGACGAGCGCCGTGCCATGAAGCGCCGCGCCGCTCGCAACCGGGCTCGTCAGGCCTCCGCCTGACACACCCACCCCTGCTGACAGCCTGAGCTTGGCGGCGCGTACAGCACGTACGCATCTCCCGCCCCCGAGCCGCAGCGCGCAGTTCCCCCGATGCGCTTAGCGATACAAAAGCAGAGCAGCAACGAGCATCAGCCTCGGACCCATGGCGGTCCGGGGCTTTTTGCTGCGCCCGCTCCCCCGCCGGCCGCGTTCTCCCGGCGCCGGGGGCTCATCGGCCCACCGCGCCCACCGTCACTTCTGCGCCCGTACCGGAATGTCGAGGATCACCCGGGTTCCCCGCTCCGGCGCCGGCACCATGTCGAAGGAACCACCCAACTCGCCCTCCACCAGCGTCCGTACGATCTGCAGACCGAGGTTGCCCGAGCGGTGCGGGTCGAAGCCCTCGGGCAGACCGACCCCGTCGTCCTGGACGGTGACCAGCAGCCGCGCCTCCTTGGTGGTGCCGCCCCGCACCGCGGAGACCTCGACCGTCCCGGTGTCACCCTCGCGGAAGCCGTGTTCCAGGGCGTTCTGCAGGACCTCGGTGAGGACCATGGACAGCGGAGTGGCGACCTCGGCGTCGAGTATGCCGAACCGCCCGCTGCGCCGGCCGGTCACCTTGCCCGGCGAGATCTCGGCCACCATGGCCAGCACGCGGTCGGCGATGTCGTCGAACTCCACGCGCTCGTCCAGGTTCTGAGACAGCGTCTCATGCACGATCGCGATGGAGCCGACCCGGCGGACCGCCTCCTCCAGGGCCTCCCGGCCGCGCTCGGACTCGATGCGCCTGGCCTGGAGCCGGAGCAGGGCGGCCACCGTCTGGAGGTTGTTCTTCACCCGGTGGTGGATCTCCCGGATGGTGGCGTCCTTGGTGATCAACTCGCGTTCGCGGCGCCGCAGTTCGGTGACGTCCCGGAGCAGTACCAGCGAACCGATCCGCGTTCCCTTGGGCTTGAGCGGAATGGCCCGGAACTGGATGACGCCGTCGCCGGACTCGATCTCGAACTCGCGCGGCGCCCAGCCGCTGGCCACCTTGGCCAGCGCCTCGTCCACCGGCCCCCGGGTCGGCGCGAGTTCGGCGGTGGTCTGCCCGAGGTGGTGGCCGACCAGGTCGGCGGCGAGACCGAGCCGGTGATAGGCCGACAGGGCGTTCGGGGAGGCGTACTGGACGACGCCGTCCGCGTCCACCCGGATCAGGCCGTCACCGACGCGCGGGGAGGCGTCCATGTCGACCTGCTGGTCGGGGAAGGGGAAGGAACCGGCCGCGATCATCTGCGCGAGGTCGGAGGCGCTCTGGAGGTAGGTCAGCTCCAGACGGCTCGGGGTGCGCACGGTGAGCAGGTTGGTGTTCCGGGCGATCACGCCGAGGACACGGCCCTCACGGCGTACGGGGATGGACTCGACCCGCACGGGAACCTCTTCGCGCCACTCCGGATCGCCCTCGCGCACGATCCGGCCCTCGTCCAGCGCCGCGTCCAGCATGGGCCGCCGGCCGCGCGGGACCAGGTGGCCGACCATGTCGTCCTGGTACGAGGTGGGACCGGTGTTGGGGCGCATCTGGGCCACCGAGACGTACCGGGTGCCGTCCCGGGTGGGAACCCACAGCACCAGGTCGGCGAAGGAGAGGTCGGAGAGCAGCTGCCACTCCGAGACCAGCAGGTGGAGCCACTCGAGGTCGGAGTCGTCCAGGGCGGTGTGCTGGCGTACGAGTTCGTTCATGGAGGGCACATGGCGAGCGTACCCGGGGCCCCGGGGATGGCCGAAAAACACCCGCGGGCCGCGGCGCCTGGAAGGGACCCTCAACCCTCACCGGCACCGCAGCCCGGAGCATCATCGGCCGTGGGGTGTGCGGTCCCGGTCGGCCGAAGGTCGAGGAGCCGGGGCAGTCAGGGCAGAGAGCGCCGGTTCCTCGATCCGCCTTCCTGTGCGGGGAAGACGGAGGCTTGGTTCTTCTCGATTGTGGACTAGACCACGAGGGCGTGTCCATGGTGGGGAAGCGCCCGGCCGCGCGAGCGCCGGCACGCGATGCCACGCAGCCTAGCCGGACCCGGTCAGTTGTGGGGCCAGATGGCCATGGCAATTTCCGCGAGTGCTTCCAGTTCCTCCCGGCGCGCGCCGTCGCGGGCCTGCTGGGACATGCCCTGGATCATCGCGCCGGCATGCCGGGCGAGGGCGGCGGCATCGGTGCCGGCCGGCAGCAGCCCGGCCGTGACGTCCGCGCGGATCCGGGCTTCGAGGCCGGCGATGTTGGCGTTGCGTCGCTCGCGCAGCAGTGCCTCGACCTCGGGGCTGGTGCAGTTGATCGCGGCGTGGACGATCAGACAGCCGTAGGGATGGGCCGGGTCCGTGTACTCAGCGGCGGCCTCGCGCAGCATGCGCGCGATGGCCTCCCTGGCCGTGGGCTCCTCGGCCAGGGCACGGTCACCGAAGGCGCCGTGCGTGCCGGCGTAGACCTGGACGACCTCGTCGAACAGGGAGCGCTTGTCACCGAAGGCCGCGTAGAGACTGGGGGCGCCGATGCCCATGATCCGGGTGAGGTCGGAGACCGAGGTGGCCTCGTACCCGCGCTCCCAGAAGGCCATCAGCGCCTTCTCCAGTGCCGTGGCCCGGTCGAAGGAGCGCGGACGGCCTCGCGTCCGGCCCTTGCCGCCCTGCGTCTGCGTGTCCTGACCCGTCGCCATGGGGACTATTTTATAGCGGACCCTAGAGAATTGTCGGCGGGGTGGTGTACGGTTTTTCTGTAGCGATCGCTAGACAAATCTGCGATCGGGGGACCGGCGCTGGACGAACCCGCGCCGGACGCATGGAGAGGGATGGTCATGGGTGCGCTCACGGGGAAGACGGCACTGGTCACGGGGGCCGGCCGGGGCATCGGGCGGGGGATCGCCGAGCGGCTGGGGCGCGACGGGGCGCGGGTGGCGGTGCACTACGGGAGCAACGAGACCGCCGCGAAGGAGACGGTCGCGGCGATCGAGGCGGCCGGCGGCTCCGCGTTCCCGCTCGGGGTGGAGCTGGGCACCCCCGGGGACGCCGAGCGGCTCTGGGCGGAGTTCGACCGGCATGCGGACGGGCTGGACATCCTCGTCCACAACGCGGGCATCGGCGCCTCCCGTCCGTTCGCGGAGATCGACGAGGAGGAGTACGACCGGCTCTTCGCGGTGAACGTGAAGGCGCCGTTCTTCCTCACCCGGCTCGGTGCCGAGCGGCTGCGGGACGGCGGGCGGGTGGTGAACATATCGTCCGGGCTGGCGCGGTCCGCGCTGATGCCCCACACCGTCGCCTACGGGATGACCAAGGCGGCGCTGGACGTCCTCACCCGGGACCTGTCCAAGGTGCTCGGCCCGCGCGGGATCACGGTGAACTCGGTGGCGCCCGGAATCGTGGACACCGACATCAACGCCTCGTGGCTGCGCGCGAGCGACGAGGCCCGGCAGGAGGCCGCCGCCTACTCGGCGCTGGGGCGGGTGGGCACCCCGGCGGACATCGCCGACGTGGTCGCCTTCCTGGTCTCGGAGGACGGCCGCTGGGTGACCGGACACTGGCTGGACGCGACGGGAGGCTCCCTCAACTAGGGAGGCGGCCGCGGGAGCCTCCCCCGCCGGGAACGAACGCGGGGAAGGCTCTCCCGGGCCGGCGGGGAACCCGGTCCGACGGCCCGGAAACCCGCCTTCCGTCCCGCGCCGCCGAACGCCGATTCTGTTAGATTGGTCTAAACCACATAGAGACGCACAGAGCCCTCTTCAGAACGGCAGGCCCAGCGTGGAAGTTGTCATCGTTCCGGACGCCGCGGCGGGCGGCGAGCTGATCGCCGAGGCCATGGCGCAGCTGCTGCGACGCAAGCCCGACGCCCTGCTCGGCGTGGCCACCGGCTCCACCCCGCTGCCCATCTACCAGGCACTGACCGCGAAGGTGCGCTCCGGCGCCGTGGACGCCTCGCGCACCCGGATCGCGCAGCTCGACGAGTACGTGGGGCTGCCCGCCGATCACCCCGAGTCCTACCGCTCGGTGCTGCGCCGCGAGGTGCTGGAGCCGCTCGGCATAGACATGGACGCGTTCATGGGGCCGGACGGCACGGCGGAGGACGTCCAGGCGGCGTGCGAGGCGTACGACCGCGCGCTCGCCGAGGCCGGCGGGGTCGACCTGCAACTGCTGGGCATCGGTACCGACGGGCACATCGGGTTCAACGAACCGTGCTCCTCGCTCGCCTCGCGGACCCGGATCAAGACGCTGACCGAGCAGACCCGGATCGACAACGCCCGCTTCTTCGACGGCGACATCGAGCAGGTCCCCCACCACGTGATCACCCAGGGCATCGGGACCATCCTGGAGGCCCGCCACCTGGTGCTCCTGGCGACCGGAGAGGGCAAGGCGGATGCCGTCGCCGCGACCGTCGAGGGCCCGGTCGCGGCCGTCTGCCCGGCCTCCGCGCTCCAGCTCCACCCGCATGCCACGGTGGTCGTCGACGAGGCTGCCGCGTCCAAGCTGAAGCTGGCCGACTACTTCCGGCACACCTACGCCGACAAGCCGGAGTGGCAGGGGATCTAGCCGGGGCACCGGCGGGGACGGGCGCCGACGCACCCGCGCCCCGCCGGAGCGATGGACTAGACCAACAGCGGGTGCAACGGTATACAGAGGGGATCACGGAGCGTGCGGGGGGAGTCCTGACCCGGCAACCCGTGCCACGATGTGAGCCGTGGCCGATGGGATGTCGGTCGCTTTCGGCATTCGGAGCCGGGAAGGCAGAGCATGAGCACCGACGTCAGCAGTGCGGAGAACGAGACCGGCACAACCCGTACCGCGCGCGTGCCCAAGTACTACCGCTTGAAGAAGCATCTGCTCGACATGACGGAGACGCAGGCGCCGGGTACGCCGGTCCCGCCCGAACGCACGCTGGCCGCCGAGTTCGACACGTCCCGCACCACGGTGCGCCAGGCCCTTCAGGAGCTGGTCGTGGAGGGCCGGCTCGAACGCATCCAGGGCAAGGGCACCTTCGTGGCCAAGCCCAAGGTCTCCCAGGCGCTGCAGCTCACCTCGTACACCGAGGACATGCGGGCGCAGGGCCTGGAGCCGACCTCGCAGCTGCTGGACATCGGGTACATCACCGCGGACGAGCGGCTCGCCGAGCTGCTCGACATCGCGGCCGGCGGGCGCGTGCTGCGCATCGAGCGGCTGCGCATGGCCAACGGCGAGCCGATGGCGATCGAGACCACCCACCTGTCGGCCAAGCGCTTCCCGGCCCTCCGGCGCTCGCTGGTGAAATACACCTCGCTGTACACCGCGCTCGCCGAGGTCTACGACGTGCACCTCGCCGAGGCCGAGGAGACCATCGAGACCTCCCTGGCCACCCCGCGCGAGGCGGGGCTGCTGGGCACCGACGTGGGACTGCCGATGCTGATGCTCTCCCGCCACTCGCTGGACCGCGAGGGCAAGCCGGTGGAGTGGGTGCGGTCGGTGTACCGCGGGGACCGGTACAAGTTCGTGGCACGGCTGAAGCGGCCCGTGGAGTAACTCCCCGGCACGTTCGCCGAATCGATATACCGATATGCGGACGAGGTCTTCCACTGCCACGACAACGTCACCTAGATTGCCTGCGCATTACACAGGTGATCAGCGAGGGGACGGAGCCGTGGCATGTCCGAAACGCCTGAAGTGAGACCACCGGTGGTGACACCGGTCCGGGTGATCATCGCACTCTGTCTCGTCGCGCCCTTCGTGGCGATGCTGTGGGTCGGCTCCTACGCCAAGACGGACCCCGCGTTCATCGGGATCCCGTTCTTCTACTGGTACCAGATGCTGTGGGTGCTGATCTCCACCGTGCTCACCATGCTGGCGTACAAGCTCTGGCAGCGTGACCAGCGCGCCCGCCACGACGCGGACGGGGGTGCGGTGAAGTGAAGGACGGAGTCAACGGCGTCGCGCTCGGCGTCTTCATCTTCTTCTTCCTGGCCGTCACGGTCATGGGCTTCCTGGCCGCGCGCTGGCGCAGGGCCGAGAACGAGCAGTCCCTGGACGAATGGGGTCTGGGCGGCCGGTCCTTCGGCACCTGGGTCACCTGGTTCCTGCTGGGCGGCGACCTGTACACGGCGTACACCTTCGTCGCCGTACCGGCGGCGATCTACGCGGCGGGCGCGTCCGGCTTCTTCGCGGTGCCGTACACGATCCTGGTGTACCCGCTGATCTTCACGTTCCTGCCCCGCCTGTGGTCGGTCTCGCACCGCCACGGCTACGTCACCACCTCCGACTTCGTGCGCGGGCGGTTCGGCTCCAAGGGCCTGTCGCTGGCGGTGGCGGTGACCGGCATCCTGGCGACGATGCCGTACATCGCGCTCCAGCTCGTCGGCATCCAGGCGGTGCTGGACGTGATGGGCGTCGGCGGCGGCGAGAACACCAACTGGTTCGTGAAGGACCTGCCGCTGCTGATCGCCTTCGGTGTGCTGGCGGCCTACACCTACTCCTCCGGCCTGCGTGCCCCCGCGCTGATCGCGTTCGTCAAGGACACCCTGATCTACATCGTCATCGCGGTGGCGATCATCTACATCCCGATCAAGCTGGGCGGGTTCGACGACGTCTTCGCCAAGGCGGGTGACGCGTTCAGCCAGGTCAACCCGGCCACCGGCAAGCCGCGCGGCGCGCTCGCCCCGCCGGAGGCGGGCCAGTGGACGTACGCCACGCTGGCCCTCGGCTCCGCGCTCGCGCTGTTCATGTACCCGCACTCGATCACCGCGACCCTGTCGTCCAGGAGCCGTGAGGTGATCCGCCGCAACACCACGATCCTGCCGCTGTACTCCCTGATGCTGGGTCTGCTGGCGCTGCTGGGCTTCATGGCGATCGCGGCCGGTGTGAAGGTCACCAACGGGCAGCTGGCGATCCCGCAGCTGTTCGAGGACATGTTCCCGGACTGGTTCGCCGGCGTGGCCTTCGCGGCGATCGGCATCGGCGCCCTGGTCCCGGCCGCGATCATGTCGATCGCCGCCGCCAACCTCTTCACCCGCAACATCTACAAGGACTTCATCAAGCCCGACGCCACGGCCGAGCAGGAGACCAAGGTCTCCAAGCTGGTCTCCCTGCTGGTGAAGGTCGGCGCGCTGGTCTTCGTCCTCACCATGGACAAGACCGTCGCCATCAACTTCCAGCTGCTGGGCGGCATCTGGATCCTGCAGACCTTCCCGGCCCTGGTCGGCGGCCTGTTCACGCGCTGGTTCCACCGCTGGGCGCTGCTGGCCGGCTGGGCGGTCGGCATGGTCTACGGCACGGCCGCCGCGTACGGCGTCGCCTCGCCGACGCAGAAGCACTTCGGCGGCTCGGCCAAGGAGATCCCCGGCATCGGTGAGATCGGCTACATCGGCCTCACGGCGTTCGTCCTGAACGTCGTGGTGACCGTGGTCCTCACCGTCGTCCTGAGGGCTCTGAAGGCTCCCGAGGGCGTCGACGAGACGCGGCCGGAGGACTACACGGCGGACGCAGGCGACCCGGGCGTCCAGGTGGAGCTGCCGCCCGCGACCGCGGGGGCCGGCCACTAGGCAGCCCTCACCGGACGGGCCGTCGGAGAACATCCGGCGGCCCGTTGCCGTACCTCCCCACGGCCGGCGTCGCGCGCCCCGCGGAGACCGGGACCCGGACGCGCCCCGGCTTCGTCCGCACACCGGAGCGGGACGGGAATCCGTTCCCGGACCGGCCGGAGATCACTCCGGCCGCCCACGAGTTGACCCTCTGAAACCACGCTGACACAACATCTGGGGGTGACACGACAGCCCGGCACTAGATGTATGCTCATCCTCGCTGTCATGCAGGGGAATCCGGTGCAAGTCCGGAACTGTCCCGCAACGGTGTACTCGCGCGCCTCCGCACGCCTGTTCAGTCCGAGGACCTGCCGACAGCCCACCCGGCCCGTCCGGTCCGGGTGCGTTTCCGACGACGTCCGGGCCTCGCGGAGTGGGCCGGTGGACGCGACGCCGTGTGCGCTCGTGGCTGCCCCTGCCCTCCGCCAGGCCCTGTGCCGAGCGAGGGAGAGCCCCACGTGACCATCGCGCCAGCCGATCCGGCTTCAGTCAGCGAGCTGGAGACCGACGGTCCCGGT
>NZ_JAINRE010000070.1 GCF_020400595.1 Streptomyces naphthomycinicus
GAGCGACTCCACCTCCGGGGCGAGCGCCGCCTCCAGCCGGTCGTGCACCGGGCGGGAGTCGTCGCCGAGCATCCGCGCGGTGGCCAGGACCAGATCGCGCTCGGGGCCCTTGGGCACTCCGGCGGCGGCGCGCTCGTACAACTCGGCGCCCTCTTCCAGGACCAGGCCGGTGTCGATCCCGGCCGGCACCTTCACCGACGCGGTGTGCCGCCAGGTCGCCAGCGGATGGCTCCAGGCCTCCACCCGGTAGGTCCAGCGCCCCGTGGAGTCCGGCGTGATCTCCGCCCCCCAGCGGTCGCTCCCCTCGGACAGCTCCCGCATCGGTGTCCACGGGCCGCGCCGGCCCGTGGAATCGCGCAGGACCACGTTCGCGCCCACGGCATCGTGCCCTTCACGGAACACGGTGGCCGTGACCTGAAAGGTTTCTCCGGCCACCGCTTTCACCGGGCGCCTGCCGCACTCCACGGCCGGCCGGACGTCGCGTACCGGTACACGGCCGATGGCCGGGGTCCTGGGCATGTATCTCACCTCCGCCGTGCGCGAAGCCGGGCACGGCGGCCCGGCTTCGCGATCCGAAAGTCGGTCCGGCGCGAGCCGGTCCCGAGGGGAACGCCTTGTACGGTGCCAGGTCAGGGCCTTGGCGCCGTGGAACGCCGCTCCGGTGGCGGCGCTCTTCTGACCGGCCGGCGCGGCTGCGGCCGGCCGTCCTGCTCGCGCAGGTAGGTGACCGGGTTCGTGCGCAGATAGCGCTCGGCCGCGTCCGCCGCTTCGCGAGCGCAGCGTTTGCCCATCAGAACGCACAGGGTGTACCCCGAGTCCTCGAAGGTGGCCCGGACCGCGCGGTCGTGGGGCGAGGCGAGCATGACGCGCTCCCACGCCCGGTAACGCCGCAACTGCCGGGCCACTTCGGCCTTGGCGGGTAGCAGCATGGCCCTCTTCACCCTCCACGCTCTCGACTGGGCGCGTTCCCGACGGTCGGGTGGCGTCCGCGCACGGAGAGGCGCGGCACCGTTACGGCGATCGAGGCTTTCACTTATGGTGCACGCGCGACGACGCAGCGTCTTGTTGGAGCTTCAACGATTGCGGGTGTCGGGCGCTCCTGTTGCACGAATGGCGTAGTGGCCGCACCGTGGAGGTGACTCAGAAGCGATCAGCACTCACGCTATGTGTCCGGGATCCCTCCCGGACGGGCAGGGGGAGCGACGGCTTCGCCGGTGAGGAGCAAGCGACAATGAAGACCGCAGTGCCCTGCTACTACCACCTCGACGTGGAAGTCAGCCCGGAACGGGTGGGACAGGTCAGCCGCATCCTGGCCGCCCATCTCCGCTACTGGGACCTGGAGAACCTCACGGTTCCCGTCTGCCACGGCGCGGAACTGCTGCTGCGGGCGATCGACGCCCATGCGAAGGTCAAGCACACCTCGATCGAGATGTGGTGGAACGGCCAGCACCTCATCACCGCCTTCGGCGACGACGACCCGGATCTGCGCCCCGACCAGGACCTGCGGTCCTGCCTGGCGGACATCGCCGCCATGAGCGACGGCTGGGGCTGCTGCGCCTCGGACGGCGGCAGCAAGATCATCTGGTTCTCGCAGCGTGCCCGCGCCGGCCAGCGCGTCCCGCTGGTGCCGGTCGCCCCCGACTCCACCCTGCGGACGGGACTGAAGGTGCCGCGCGAAGCGCCCGTGGCCGTGCTGGCCGGGCCGGCGCCCGTCGGTGACGACGCCCCGGAGGGCAGCCGGTGACCGCCCGTACCTCCCGCACAGGGCTGTCCGTCTGGAGCGGGCAGCCCTACCCGTTGGGCGCCGCGTTCGACGGACAGGGCACCAATTTCGCCCTGTTCAGCGAGGTCGCCCAGCGCGTCGAGCTGATCCTCGTCGACGACGCCGGCACCGAGACCCCGGTCCGGCTGCACGAGGTCGACGGCTTCGTCTGGCACGCCTACCTGCCCGGCGTCGGCCCCGGCCAGCGCTACGGCTACCGGGTGCACGGTCCCTGGCAGCCGGCGCTCGGCCACCGCTGCAATCCCGCGAAGCTGCTGCTCGACCCGTACGCCCGCGCCGTGGACGGCCAGATCGACAACCACCCGTCCCTGTACGAGCGTGCCGCGGACGGCCCGGCCCCGGGCGACAGCGCCGGCCACTCCATGCTGGGCGTCGTCACCGACCCCTTCTTCGACTGGGGCGACGACCGCCCGCCCAGGACGCCGTACGCGGACTCGGTGATCTACGAGGCCCACGTCCGCGGCCTCACCCGCCGCCACCCCGACGTCCCCGAGCGTCTGCGCGGCACCTACGCCGGCCTCGCGCACCCCGCCGTGACCGAGCACCTCACCTCGCTCGGGGTGACCGCGGTGGAGCTGATGCCGGTGCACCAGTTCGTGCAGGACGGAGTCCTCCAGGACCGCGGCCTGTCCAACTACTGGGGCTACAACACCATCGGCTTCTTCGCCCCGCACAACGCCTACGCCGCCTTCGGCACCCTCGGCCAGCAGGTCAACGAGTTCAAGGACATGGTGAAGGCGCTGCACGCGGCCGGCCTCGAAGTCATCCTCGACGTGGTCTACAACCACACCGCCGAGGGCAACGAGCTGGGCCCCACCCTGTCCTTCCGCGGCCTCGACAACGCCTCCTACTACCGCCTGGTGGACGGCGACTGGGCGCACTACTACGACACCACCGGCACCGGCAACAGCCTGCTGATGCGGCACCCCTACGTGCTCCAGCTGATCATGGACTCGCTGCGGTACTGGGTCACCGAGATGCACGTGGACGGCTTCCGCTTCGACCTCGCGGCCACCCTGGCCCGGCAGTTCCACGAGGTGGACCGGCTCTCCGCGTTCTTCGACCTGATCCAGCAGGACCCGGTGATCAGCCGCGTCAAGCTGATCGCCGAACCCTGGGACGTGGGCGAGGGCGGCTACCAGGTGGGCAACTTCCCGCCGCTGTGGTCGGAGTGGAACGGCAGGTACCGGGACGCGGTACGGGACTTCTGGCGGGCCGAGCCCGGCTCGCTCGGCGAGTTCGCCTCCCGGCTCACCGGCTCCTCCGACCTGTACCAGCACAGCCGGCGCCGGCCCCGCGCGAGCGTCAACTTCGTCACCGCGCACGACGGTTTCACGCTGCGCGACCTCGTGTCGTACAACGACAAGCACAACGAGGCCAACGGCGAGGACAACCGGGACGGCGAGAACCACAACCGGTCCTGGAACTGCGGGACGGAGGGCGACACCCACGACCCCGCCGTCCTCGAACTGCGCGCCCGCCAGCAGCGCAACCTGCTCGCCACGCTGTTCCTGTCCCAGGGCATCCCGATGCTCTGCCACGGCGACGAACTCGGCCGCACCCAGCGGGGCAACAACAACGCCTACTGCCAGGACGGCACCGTCTCCTGGGTGGACTGGGACCTCACCGACGAGCGGCGTGCCCTGGCCGACTTCACCCGGCACCTGATCGCGCTGCGCGCCGCCCACCCCGTGCTGCGCCGGCGCCGCTTCTTCCGCGGGGAGACCGCGACCCACCCCGCGCAGCCGCTGCCCGACCTGATGTGGCTGCGCCCCGACGCCCGTGAGATGACCGGCCGGGACTGGCAGCGCGGCGACGCGCACTCCGTCGCCGTCTTCCTGAACGGCGACGCCATCGCCGAACGCGACCCCCACGGCCGCCGGATGACCGACGACTCCTTCCTGCTGCTCGTCAACGGGTACTGGGAGCCGGTGGACTTCCGGCTGCCCGACCAGTCCTTCGGTGAACGCTGGACCACCCTGGTCGACACCGCCGAACCCGACGGCGTCCTCGACGAACGCGAACGCAAGGCCGGGACCAGGCTCCGCGCGGAGGCCCGCAGCCTGGTCCTGCTCTCCCGTCCGTCCCGCACCGCGAACCACGCGCCCGCCTCCCGCACCGCGAAGGGCGCGGCCCGGCGCGCACGCGCCTAACGGCGCCAGTTCGAGGTCACCGTGAACTGCGCGCCGTCCGCGTCGCGCAGGATCGCCTCGGTCTCGTCCTCACGCAGCACGCTGCCGCCGTGCTTCTCCGCCGCGCGGGCGCAGCCGGGCACGTCGGACACCGCGAAGTGGACCTGCCAGTGCGGACGCACCGAGGGGTCCGGGGCCGCCTCCACCGCGCCCGAGTCGATGCGCGCCACCACGTCGCCGCGGCTGCGCAGCACCACCTCGCCGCCCGAGTACTCCACCTCGCAGCAGCCCGGCCGACCGGTCGCCCAGTCCAGGATCTCGCCGTAGAACATGGCGGAGTCGAAGGCGTCCCGGGTGTGCAGCCGCACGAACGTCGGGGCGGCCTGCCGCCACGCCTCCCAGTTGCCGACCAGTTCGCCCTGCCAGATCCCGAACGTGGCCCCGTCCCGGTCGGCGAGGAGCGCCGCCCGGCCCGGCGGGAAGGACAGCGGACCGACCGCCGCCGTGCCGCCGCGTTCGCGGGCCCGGGCCACCGCCACATCCGCGTCCGGCACGGCGAAGTACGGCGTCCAGGCCACCGCCATCTGCCACATGGAGGCCACGGCGGCGATCCCCGCCACCGGAACCCCGCCCGCCAGCGCGATCCGGAAGTGCTCTCCCAGCTTGGCGCCGCGCCAGCGCCAGCCCAGGACGGCCGTGTAGAAGTCCTGGGTGGCCTGGAGGTCGCGGCTGGTCAGGCTCACCCAGCACGGCGCACCGAAGACGGAGTGGGTGGAGACGACGTTCTTCCGGCGCGGTTCGCCACCGGCGGAGGTGTCGTGGTTCATGGCAGTCGTCCTGCTCTCGGTGGCCGGGCGGCCACCGGTATGGCACCAGTGTCCGGCCGGACGGGGGGGAAATGCCTGTCGAGTACCCCGGTTGGCAGGCTGCCAGGCCCTTGCGCAGGATGGAGGGATGGGAGAGAGCGAGCCGGACCGGGTGGCCGCGCTGGAGGCGGAGGTCGTCCAGCTGAAAGAGGCCATGACCTCGCATGCGGTGGTGGACCAGGCGATCGGCATGATGGTGGCGTTCGGCCGGGTCACCCCGGACCAGGGCTGGCAGGTGCTGAGGGAGGTCTCGCAGCACACCAACATCAAGCTGCGCCATGTGGCGGAACTGATCCTGATCTGGGGGCGGCGCGGCGACATCCCGCCCGGCATCCGCGCCGAGCTGGAGGAGGCCCTTGACCGGTACGGGCCCACGCAGGTGCCGGGGTCCGAGGGGGCGTAGGGCCCCGGGGGCGCGAGACCGGCGGGCCTCGGCGAAGAGGGGGGTCAGCGGACCTCGGCGAGCAGTTCCTCGCGGAGCCGGTCGAAGCAGCCGCTGAGCAGCCGCGAGACGTGCATCTGCGAGATGCCGAGCTGCTCGGCGATCCGGCTCTGGGTCATGCCGCCGAAGAACCGCAGGTAGAGAATGGTGCGTTCGCGTTCGGGCAGTGCCGCGAGACACGGCTTGACCGCGGCCCGGTCCACCACCAGGTCGAAGCCCGGGTCGGGTCCGCCCAGGGAGTCCCCGAGGGCGTAACCGTCCGTACCGGCCACCTCGGCGTCCAGGGACAGGGCGGAGAAGCACTCCAGCGCCTCCATGCCGGTGCGCACCTCGTCCTCGCTGAGCCGGGTGTACGCGGCGATCTCGGCGACGGTGGGCGACCGGCCCGCCGTCGACTGCGCCAGCTCCTTCACGGCGCCGCGGACCCGGTTGCGCAGGTCCTGCACCCGGCGCGGCACGTGCAGGGTCCACATGTGGTCGCGGAAGTGGCGCTTGATCTCCCCGGTGACGGTGGGCACCGCGTACGCCTCGAAGGCCCGGCCGCGGTCGGGGTCGTAGTGGTCGACGGCCTTGACCAGGCCCAGGGCGGCCACCTGGTAGAGGTCCTCCAGGGCCTCGCCGCGGCCGCGGAACCGCACGGCGATCCGCTCGGCCATGGGCAGCCACAACCGGACCAGCTCGTCCCGGAGCGCCTGGCGCTCGGGGCCGTCGGGCAGCCGCGCGAGGCGTTCGAAGGACTCGACCGTGTCCGGGGCGTCGTCATGAGGATGGGGCTTCGTGCTGCCAGTGACACGCATCGCGCGCACCTCTCTCAGCATGTGGGACAGACACCGTGGGAGGTGCGCTCGGACATGCACAGAACGTCGGGGCGCCCGGCGGGGCCGGCTCCCACGGACGTGCCTCCTGTCCGAAGCACTGAGCTTCGCATTCCCGCTGGAGGACACTCCAAAACAAATATGGTCATATCAGTCGCAATGTGCACGCCGGGCGGCCGTCCCGAGGGGTTCTCTTGACCACCTCTTGGCAGGAAATGCATCTGTTGCAGAGGTGATGTCCGATTCCCGGAGGGGCTGGCCGGCGCCCTGGTGGGCATCCAGCGGCTGATCCGGCGCCGGCTGCGCGGCGGGCTCACCGCCCCGACGAGGCCGTCCCCCGGGCCGCTCGCGAGCGCGGGGCCCGCGGCCGGGCCGGCGGCTGCTGCCCGCGCGGGTGCTCGCCCTGTGCGCCGTCGAGCTCCGGAAACTCCGCCACGACCGGACAGAGCTGTACACCCGCGCGGCCCAGCCCGCCCGGTGGCTGCTGGTCTTCGGCCGGACCTTCGCCCGGATCCGGGCGATACCCACCGGCGGCATCCCGTACATCGACTACCTCGCACCCGGCGTCATCGCCCAGTCGGCGATGTTCGTCGCGATCTTCTACGGCATGCTGAAGCTGCTCGGTGTCGCCGCGGTGGTGGTCCTCGCCTCCGTGTTCTTCTCCTGTCTGCCGGTGACCATCGCGGGGATCGTGCTCAGCCGCGACCGGATGACGGGCTTCGGACAGGCGATCACCATGCCGGTCCCAACGCCCTGTACCCCGTCTCGGTGATGCCCGGCCGGCTCCGGGCCGTCGGCAAGGTCAACCCGCTCAGCCGTCAAGTCGACGCTCTGCGCGGTCTGCTGCCGGGCACGCCCGCGCATCTCGCCGCCGACTTCGGCGTGCCGGCGCCGGCCGCCGCCCTCGGCATCACCGCGGCCTCCGCCCTGCTCGGCCGGCCGGCCCGCTGATCTTGCCGCGGACGTGATGTGCGGCACGCACGCGTATGCGGCCGGAAGGCGCCCTCGACGGATTCTTCCTGGGCAGCGCTTGATCACCGATCAAAGCGGGTGAATTACCTGGCCACAGCGCATTCCGCTCATTTGACAGTGCGCTGAGCGCACAGATAGACAGCAGCTCTCGAAGGTCGAGAGGGGCACTGTGTACGAGCCGAACGTGGTCGGTGACTGGCAGGAGTACGAGGAGCATGCCGGTCTGCGGGTCCGCGTCCACCGCCTGGAGGCGGCCGAGCCGCCGCGCGGACGGGACGACGCCGCCGCCGGGCTGACGTACTTCAGTCTCCGCGTGACCGTGGAGAACCGTGGCGCGCGCCAGTACGGGATCCATCTGGAGGACGGTCAGCTCGACGTCCGCGTCGGCCCCGACGGCGAGGGCGCCTTCATCGACTGGCGCAACTCCCAGTTCATCGAGGGCTTCGACGTCTATCCGCTGCGCCGGGCCACCGCCGTGCTCTACGCCGCCGCGCCCGAGGCCGCGCTCACGCACGTGGACGTGCAGGTGCAGCTGCGGGTGGACGAGGAATGGGCCGACCGCCGGCTGTGGACGGGCGGCATCGGCGTCCTGGAGTCGACCGCGGCGGCGGCCCCGGCGGGCACCGGGCAGGGCAGCCTGGCCCACCAGGTCAGCGCCTTCCTGAAGGACCAGACGGAGCCGGGCACCGCCTGAGGCGGACAGCACCGGCCCGCCGCACGGGGGCCGGCTCCGGCTGCCGTACGGGGCTCAGTGCGCGATGCCGTCGATGATCTCCCGGGCACCCTGCCGCAGCAGCGCCACCGCGACCGAGGTGCCGAGCGTGGCCGGGTCCAGCCGGCCCGCCCACTCGTGGGCGTTCAGCCGGGTCTTGCCGTCCGGGGTGAAGACACACGCCCGCAGGGACAGTTCACCGCTGCGGTCCACGCGCGCGTAGCCGGCGATGGGGCTGTTGCAGTGGCCTTGCAGCACATGCAGGAACATCCGCTCCGCCGTCGCCTCCCGGTGGGTGGCCGGGTCGCCGAGCCCGCTGACCGCGTCGATCAGCGCGGTGTCGTCCTCCCGGCATTGCAGGGCGAGGATGCCCGCGCCGATCGGCGGCATCATCTCCTCCGCCGACAGCACCTCGCTGATCACGTCGGTCCGGCCGATGCGCTCCAGGCCGGACACCGCCAGCAGCAGCGCGTCCGCCTCACCCGCGGCCAGCTTCTCCAGCCGGCGGTTGGCGTTGCCGCGGAACGGCACGCACTGCAGATGCGGATGGGAGGCGGCCAGCTGGGCGATCCGGCGCACCGAGGAGGTGCCGATCCTGGTGCCGGCCGGCAGCCCGTCCAGGGTGAGCCCGCCCGGGTGCACCAGCGCGTCCCGGATGTCGTCCCGCTTCAGGAACGCGGCGAACACGGTCCCGGCCGGCAGCGGCCGGTCCGCGGGCACGTCCTTGACGCAGTGCACCGCGAGATCCGCTTCCCCGGCCAGCAGGGCCGCGTCCACCTCCTTGGTGAACGCCCCCTTGCCCTCGACCTGGGAGAGATCGCCCATCCACTTGTCACCGGTCGTCCTGACCGGGACGACCTCCGTCCGTACGCCCGGGTGCAGTACGGCCAACTCGGCGCGGACCCGCTCGACCTGGGCCAGGGCCATGGGGGAGTCACGGGACACGATACGGATCAGTTCCGGCACAGACATGGGGACACGATAGACCCTCGGATCACCCGCCCGTCACAGCATGACGAGCTTGCCCCGGGGGTAGTCGAGCAGGCCGGTGAGCGACAGATCGCCGCCCTGTCCGGAGTGCCGTACGCCGCCGTCGGGCGGTCCATGGCGGTACCGCCCGTGACCACCTCGGTGTGGCCGGCGGGCGGTCCGGCACCCCGCGTACGGAGGCGAGTCGGGCGGCGTGGGCGAGGGGGCCGCAGTCGGTCAAACGAGGTCCTCCGGCAGCTGTGCCGCCGACTCCTGCGGGGTGAGGTCGGGGCGCAGCCGCAGCCAGGACGGCTGGCGGAGCATTCCGTTCCGGGTGCGCGTGCTGTAACTGACCTCGCCCACCAGCCGGGGCAGCACCCAGCGGGCCCCCGGCACGCGCGGCACCGGGTCGAAGGGGCACCGGTCGCTCGCCGCGTCCCGCAGCAGTTCCGCCAGCCGGGTCCGCTCGGCCTCGCTCCAGCCCGTGCCCACCCCGCCGACGTACCGCAGCCGCCCGCCCGCGCGCTGGCCCACCAGCACGGCGCCGGGCAGCCCGCTCAGCCGCCCCTTGCCGGGCAGCCAGCCGCCGACGATCACGTCCTCGGCCCGCATGTTCCGGATCTTGATCCAGGCGCGCGAGCGCACCCCGGGCTCGTACACCGAGTCCAGCCGCTTGCACACCAGGCCCTCCAGGCCGTGCTCCCGGGTGGCGCGCAGCGCCTCGGCGCCGTGCCCGGTCACGGCGGCCGGTGTCGACCAGTACGGCCCCGCGAGCCCCAGCTCCTCCAGCCGCGCCCGCCGTCGCACCCAGGTCTGCCGCACCAGGGGCTCCGTCAGGTACGGCACGTCGAACAGCACCAGGTGCACCGGCACCTGCGCGGCCCGGCGCGCCGCCCGCTCGGGGGCGTGCGCGAGCCCCATCCGGCTCTGCAGCAGCTGGAAGTCGGCCCGGCCGTGCTCGTCCAGGGCCAGCACCTCGCCGTCCAGCACGGCGGGGGTGGCGCCCAGGGCCGTGCCGAGCGGGCGCAGCTCCGGGTAGGCCGCGGTGATGTCCTCGCCCGAGCGGGCGCGCAGCAGCAGCCCGCCGTCGCCGGGCAGATAGGCCATCACCCGCTGCCCGTCCTGCTTGGTCTCGTACGCCCACCGCGCGTCCTGGGCGGCCGGCGGCAGCCCGCCGGGGACGGCGAGCATCGGCGGGATGAGCGGCAGGGTCACAGCGGTCACGGCAGAAGGTCTCGACCGGACCCGGTGCCCTCACGCGCCTTTCGCCGCGGGTTCCCCTGAACGGGCCCGGCCCCCCGTACCCACCGGGACCGGCGGGTACGGGGGGCCGGGGCGGGACGCCGGACCCGGGGGGCGGGGCCGGCTCAGGCCACCCGTTCCGCCGACGGCTCGCCGACCGCCGTCGCCGGGGCCGGGGCGTCGGGGCGGTGGCGGGGGAGGAAGGAGGCGAGGACGAAGGCGAGGGCCGCGGCGCCCGCGCCGATCGCCATGACGACCTTGAAGCCGTTCTCCGACGGCAGCGTGTGTCCGCCGAGGCTGACCGTCAGCTGCGCCAGGATCACGCCCGCGACCGCGCTCGCCACCGAGGTGCCGATGGATCGCATCAGCGTGTTGAGGCTGTTCGCGGCGGCCGTCTCCGAGGGCGGCACCGCTCCCATGATCAGGGCCGGCATGGCGCCGTAGGCGAAGCCGACACCCGCGCCGATGACGCAGGAGACCAGGACCAGCTGCCAGACCTCGCTCATCAGCACGATGTTCAGGGCGTACCCGGCGGCGACGACGACCGCGCCGGTCATCAGCGTGGTCTTGGGCCCCCGGGACTTGGTGATCATGGCGGAGACCGGCGCCGTGGCCATCATCACCAGGCCCTGCGGGGCCATCACCAGCCCGGCCGTCATCATGGACTTGCCGAGGCCGTAACCCGTCTGGGTGGGCAGCTGGAGCAGCTGCGGCAGCACCAGGGACATCGCGAACATCGAGAAGCCGAACGCGACGGAGGCCAGGTTGGTGAACAGCACCTGGCGGCGGGCCGTGGTGCGCAGGTCGACCAGCGGCTGCGCCGTCCGCAGTTCGAAGAGCCCCCAGGCCAGCAGGACGAGGACGGCGAGAGCGAACAGACCGAGCGTGGTGCCGCTGCCCCAGCCCCAGTCGGCTCCCTTGGAGACGGCCAGCAGCAGCGAGACCAGCCCGACGGCCAGGCCGAGCGCCCCGGTCAGGTCGAAGCGGCCGCCGGTGCGCACCCGGGACTCCGGCACCAGACTCAGTACGCACACGAACGCGACGACGCCGAGGCTCGCGGAGGTCCAGAACAGCGCGTGCCAGTCGAAGTGGTCCGCGATGAAGGCCGAGGCGGGCAGCCCCAGGGCGCCGCCCACGCCCAGCGAGGCGCTCATCAGCGCGGTGGACCCCGCCAGCTTCTCCGGCGGCAGTTCGTCGCGCATGATGCTGATGCCCAGCGGGACCACGGCGGCGGCGAGACCCTGGAGCACACGGCCGACGATCATCGGGACCAGCGCGTCGCTCAGCGCGCACACCACCGAGCCGGCCACCAGCAGCACCAGACTGGTCAGCAGCAGGAGCCGCTTGCCGAACATGTCACCGAGCCGGCCGGCCACCGGGGTGGCGACGGCGGCGGCCAGCAGCGTGGCCGTGACCGCCCAGGCGGCGTCGGACGCCGAGGCGTGCAGATAGCCGGGCAGCTCCGGAATGATCGGGATCACCAGCGTCTGCATCAGCGACACGGTGATACCGGACAGGGCCAGCACCGCGACCACGGCGTCCGGCCGGGCCGGTGCGGGGCTGCCGGCCGGGGCGGGCCGGGCGGGGGCGTCGGACATGGAGGGAACCTTCCGAGGGGCGGGAGAAGGGCGCCGGCCGGGACGGCGGGCACTTTTTAAGTCAACTGATTGACTTACTCTAGCGGGGGGCGACGGCCTCGCGCACGGGGGCCTGTCCGCACCGGCCCGCCCCGCCCCGTAGGCTGCCCTGGCTGGACCTCGCCGCCCCGGTCGAGGACCTGGGACGGCGGCGGGACTGGCCGGCCCAGGGCGATGCACAGTCCCGGAGCGGTGGTGAGCATGGCGCGCAGGACGGCGCGGGCCGAGCAGGTGAGCGCGACCCGGGAGGCGATCCTGGACGCGGCGGAACGGCTGTTCGCCGAGCACGGTGTGTACGCCGTCTCCAACCGCCAGGTCAGCGAGGCCGCCGGACAGGGCAACAACGCCGCGGTCGGTTACCACTTCGGCACCAAGGCCGACCTGGTCCGCGCGGTGGCCCGGCGGCACGCCGAGCGGATCGAGACGCTCAGGGAACGGTCCCTCGCGGCGGCAGCCGGCTCCGCGGACGTACGCGACTGGGTCGACTGCCTGGTCCGTCCGGTCACCGAGCACCTGGCCGGCCTTCCCACGCCCACCTGGTACGCCCGGTTCTGCGCCCAGGTGATGACCGATCCGGCACTGCACGAGATCATGGTCGAGGAGTCGCTGGCCTCGCCGGCGCTGCGCGAGGCGATCGTGGGCCTGAACCGCACCCTCCCCGAGCTGCCGCCCGAGGTCCGCGCCGAGCGGGGCCAGATGGTGCGGGTGCTGATCCTGCACACCTGCGCCGAGCGCGAGCGGGCCCTGGCCGAGGGCAGCCCCACCCCGCGCGCCTCGTGGAGCGAGGCGGCCACGGGGCTCGCCGACGCCGTCGTCGGCCTGTGGCTGGCCCCGGTCAGCGGCACCCGCTGAGGGCCGGCGCGGGCAGGGGCGACCGGATGCCGGTCAGGCGCCGTCGCGCACGGCGGCCAGGCCGTTGAACACGCCGATGCAGGCGGTGCCGTCCGGCCCCAGGGTGATCGGCGCCCAGTTGTTGTCGTAGCCGACGCCGGTCCCGACGAGCTGCTTAGGGAGTTGTCCGTGGTCGAGGCGCCGGAGCCGAAGACGGGGACCGCGCACACCAGCCGCTCGTCGGCGGGGACGTCCGCGTCGCGCCGGTGGACGAGGACGTGCATGCGGTCGTCGGCGTTGTCGGTGATCGCGACGTACCGTCCGCCCGCCCCGAAGATGTCCGGGGTGGTGCCCGAACCCTGGTTGACCGAAGCGGGCTTGGTGCCGGTGCCCCGGTCGTAGGTCTGCCGCCACTGCACGGTGGGTGTGCCGTCCGCGGCGGCCGTGAACGCGTACAGCGCGTGGTCGGAGACGATCGACGCCCCGTCGGCCGCGACGGAGAACGAGCTCTGGATCTCCTCGCCGGCCAGCCGGACGGAGCGGACGGTCCCGGTGGCGGGGCCGACGGTGCCGACGCGGCCCTGCCGGGTGACCCACCAGATCCGGCCCCGCCAGTCCGGCATGACGGAGGTGACCGGGTCACAGGTACCGCCGGGATACGGACGGCTCCAGGTCGCACAGTCGTGGGGGACGTGCCCGGTCAGATCCCAGTCGTCCGTGACGGTGAACTCGGTACTCCGCCAGCGTCGCGAGAGTGCGCGGGTCGAGCAGCTTGACCAGGAACCCCGTGAACGTCCCGCACACGGTGACGATCCGTCCCGCCCGGTCGAAGGTCACGTTGGCGCACTCCCCGCCCAGCACAGCCATCCGCTCGCTGTCGGCCCGCGGGTGATCGCCGAGCGGACCGGACCACGGATACGTGGCGCTGCCCCAGCCGTCCGCGTGCATTCCGGACCGGCCGTTCGCCGCGAGGTACGGATGCCGCGGCGGCTGCGTGCCGGGCAGCGGCCGCGCGGCGGCCGGGGCACCGGAGTAGGAGTCGACCAGGCGGTGGCCGGGCGCCTTGGGGATCGGGTCCGCCAGCGCGGGCGAAGGCCCGGCGACGGCCGACCCCGCGGCCAGGGCCAGGGCGACGGCCAGGGCACGGCTGAGCGGCCCGGCACCGCGCCGGTCGGCCGGACACCACCGCCCCGGGTCAGGGGGAGCGCGGCGGCCTGACCCAGCCCAGGGACCGCTCGACGGCCCGCTGCCAGTTGTCGTACTCCGAGTCCCGCAGTCCGGGATCCATGTCGGGCAGCCACTGGCCGGCCTTGTGCCAGTTGCGGCGCAGCACTTCCAGGTCGGACCAGTAACCGGCGGCGAGCCCGGCCGCGTAGGCGGCGCCGAGGGAGACCGTCTCGGCGACCATCGGCCGCACCACGGGCACGTCGAGGACGTCGGCCACGAACTGCATGAGCAGATTGTTCGCGGTCATGCCCCCGTCCACCTTGAGCTGCTGGAGGGAGACCGAGGAATCGGCGTTCATGGCGTCGACGACCTCGCGGGTCTGCCATCCCGTCGCCTCCAGGACGGCACGCGCCAGATGGCCCTTCGTGATGTACGCGGTGAGGCCGACGACGACCCCGCGCGCGTCGCTGCGCCAGCGGGGCGCGAACAGCCCCGAGAAGGCGGGGACGATGTAGCAGCCGCCGTTGTCCTGGACCGTGCGGGCGAGCGTCTCGATCTCCGGGGCGCTGTTGATCAGGCCCAGGCGGTCACGGAACCACTGGACGAGAGCGCCCGTGATGGCGATCGACCCTTCGAGGGCGTAGGCCGGCCGCTGGTCCCCGATCTTGTAGGCGACGGTCGTGAGCAGTCCGTGCCGGGACCGCACGAGGTCGCCGCCGGTGTTGAGCAGCAGGAAGCTGCCCGTACCGTAGGTGCATTTGGCCTCGCCCGGCGAGAAGCAGGTCTGGCCGAAGAGGGCGGCCTGCTGGTCGCCGAGGGCGGCCGTGATGGAGACCCCCGGCAGCAGCGCGCGGGCCTCGCCGTACCGCTCGGCGGACGACCTGATCTCGGGCAGCATCGAGCGGGGCACACCGAAGAAGTCCAGCAGCTCGTCGTCCCAGGTGAGCGTGCGTATGTTCATCAGCATGGTGCGGCTGGCGTTGGTGGCGTCCGTGATGTGCAGGCCGCTGTCGGTGCCGCCGGTGAGATTCCAGATCAGCCAGCTCTCCATCGTCCCGAACAGCACCTCGCCGTCCTTGGCGCGCTGCTCCACCCCCTTGACGTTGTCGAACAGCCAGCGGATCCGCAGCGCCGAGAAGTAGGTCGAGGGCGGCAGGGCGCAGCGGTCCAGGAAGAACTCCTCTCCGGGCCGCTGCACCAGGTCCTCGACGAGCGGTGCCGTGCGGGTGTCCTGCCACACGATCGCCCGGCCCAGCGGGGCGCCGGTCCGCCGGTCCCAGAGCACGGTCGTCTCGCGCTGGTTGGCCAGGCCGATGGCGGCGACCTGCCCCTGGTCGACGCCGGCGTCGGACAGGGCCTCGGGCACGATCCGGCGCAGGTTCTGCCAGATCTCGACGGCGTCGTGCTCGACCCAGCCGGGCCTGGGAAAGTGCTGCTGGTGTTCCTTCTGCGCGACCGAGACCAGCCGTCCGCGGTGGTCGAACAGGATGCATCGGGTCGAGTTGGTGCCCTGATCGATGGACAATACATACCGTTCAGCCATGATCGGGTCTGCCTTCCGACGGATCGAGGGGCGGCTGTCCTGGCCTACCAGCGAGCGGCTCCCAGGTCTCTGGAGATCGCCCGAGCGGCCTCCCGGATCAGGGTGATCAGGTTGGGGCGGGGGTGGCCCCGGCCGTCGCAGATCCGCTCGACCGGCCCCGACAGCCCGATGGCGCCCACGACCAGGCCGCCGTGCCCCCGGATCGGCGCGGCGAGCCCCGCCTCGCCCATGCTCATCTCCTGGATCTCGGCGGCCCAGCCGACCTCCCTGACCTCGGCGAGGGCGCGGGCGAGCCGCTCCGGGTCGGTCAGGGTGTGCCGGGTGTACGCCTCCAGCTCGGGATTCCGGGGCGGCTCGACGGTCGCGGTCCCGTAGGCCAGCAGCACTTTGCCGAGCGAGGAGGCGTGCAGGGGCAGCAGGGCACCCACGTCCAGGGTCTGGAAGGTGTCGTCCGGCCGGAACACATGGTGGACGATGAGCACGCTGCCCTCCAGCGGAGTCCCGAGGCGTACCGCCTCCCCGCTGCGGGCGGCCAGGGCGTCGGCCCAGTTCAGGGAGCGCGAGCGCAGCTCGTTGACGTCCAGGTAGCTGGTGCCGAGGTGCAGCAGGGCGGCTCCGAGCTGGTACTTGCCGGTCGCCGCGTCCTGCTCCACGAAGTCCACGTGCTGGAGCGTGCGCAGAATGCCGTGGGCGGTGCCCTTCGCCAGTCCCAGCGACGCCGCCACCTCGCCGAGTCCGAGTCGGCGGGGTCCACCGGCGAGCAGGCGCAGAATCGCCGCCGCCCGTTCGATCGACTGGACTGGGCCGGTCATGAAGCGAGCCTATTACCGCCGGGAGAGCTTCGCCGCGCGGACGGCGGGCCCCCGGGGACCATGGCGTTCGGTAATGCCGACCGGCGTTCATTGACCAGCCCGATTTGTCTCCATACCGTGCAGTGAAGTCGGAATGCGCCGAGACGCGGCGTGGGAACGGCCGCACACACCATCGGGAGACAACATGGCGGCACAGCTCAATACGCTGCTTCGGGTGGCAGGCGAACACATGTGTCCGGTTCCGCCCGTCGCCGGCGCCGTCTCGGTCGTACGCCGCAGGGCGGCGGCGGTCCTCGCCGAGTGGAGCGTGTGCCCGGACGTCATCGAGGACGCGCTGCTCGTCGTGTCCGAGCTGGCCACCAACGCGGTCATCCACGCCCGGCCCCCGGCCGAGCTGCGGCTCTCGTGGATACGGGGCGACGGCGACGGCACCCTGCGCATCGAGGTCACCGACCGGGGAGCCGCCATCCCGGGTCAGGTTCTCGCCGGGATCGACCCGGACGAGCACGGCCGCGGCGAGACGATCGTCCACGCCCTCGCCACCCGGCACGGCATACGCGTCCACGCCGGCGGCGTCACCCGCTGGGCCGAACTCGTCGAGCTCTAGAACGCGGCGGCCGTGTCCAGCGCCGGACCGGGGCGGCGGCGCCGAGCTCTAGCGCGCGGCGGTCGCGCGGGCCGGGACGGGGGCGGGTTCGTCCGCGGACTGCTTGCGCAGCAGGAGCAGCGCGGCGTCGTCGTGCAGCCGCCCGCCCACATGGGCCAGCAGTTCCTCGTGGAGCGCGCCGAGCGTGCGCCCCGGCTCCTCCGAGACGCAGCGGGCCACCCCGTCGGCCAGCGGATAGAACATACGCGCGTGATCACGGGCCTCGGTGACCCCGTCGGTGTAGAGCAGCAGCTGGTCTCCCGCCGAGAAGGGCAGGCGCTGGAGGCCGGGGGAGACGTCCAGCAGGGAGCGCAGCCCCAGGGGCGGCGCCGGAGGGGCGGGCTCCACCGCGGTGACGTCCTTCGAGGCCGATATCAGCAGCGGCGGCGCGTGTCCGCAGTTGACGACCTCCAGGTGGCCCTCCGGGGGCAGCCCCACGACCACGGCGGTGACGAAGTCGTCCGCGCCCAGGTTGCGCGCCAGGCTCCGCTCGATCCTGCCGACGACCGCGAGCAGGTCCGGTTCGTCGTACGCGGCCTCCCGGAACACCCCGAGCACGAGCGCGGCGGTCCCCACCGCGGGCAGTCCCTTGCCCCGCACGTCACCGACGATCAGCCGCACGCCGTGCGGAGTGGGCACCAGGGCGTACAGATCCCCGCCGATCCGGGCCTCCGCCGCCGCGGCGCTGTAGCGCACGGCCACCTGGAACGGGCCGACGGTCTCCGGGACGGGCTGGAGCAGGGCGTGCTGGGCGGCCTCGGCGACCGATCGGACGGCCGCGAGGACCCGTTCACGACGGCCGCGCATCGCGCTGGCCAGGCAGCTCGCCGCGGTGACGGCCGGCAGGGCGGACACCACGGCCGCCGGCTCGCGCGCGGGGACCGTGTGCGCGAGGCCCAGCGCCGTGCCCAGCGCAGCGGCGAGGAGACCGACGCAGACCACGCCACGCGGCCCGTTGGTGGCGGCCGCCAGCGCGGGACCGGCCGCCAGCAGCGGCAGCCAGGGCATCCCCGCCCGGGTGGCGACGGCGACGAGGACGACGACGGCGACGACCAGCACGGGCAGCAGGGGCATCCCCGCGGCCAGCCGCCCGGCGGCACGCCGACCGGCCGATGCCAGTGAGCCGGTCGTCCGCTCTCCGGACAGCCGCATCGCCGTCCGGCCGCCGCCATGGTGTCGGGCATGGCTCATGTTTCGTCCGCTGTCCTCGTCCGTAGGGGGTGCGCACCCGGAATGTCTGCTGCGTCAAGGAAACGGGCCGGGTGAGGGCGGCCACAAGGAGCGGATTTTCAGATAGTGAGCGAGAGGCTCCTGCTCACCCGGCTCGCGATCGGGAGCAGCCGTTCGCGGACGTCCTGGAGCCGGTTCCGCCGTTCCGCCGGCAGCGAGACGCCGAGCGAGCCGAACGCGTCCCCCCGGTAGACGGGCACGGCGACGCACACCGTGCCGATCGCGTACTCCTCCAGGTCCGTGACGGCCGGTGCCATGGGCGACGCGTCGAGCCTGCGGAGCAGCTCCGGAAGGCTGGTGATGGTCCGGGGGGTGAGATCGGGCAGATGGTGTCTGGACAGGTAGTCCCGGCGGCCCTCCTCGTCCAGCTCGCGCAGCACGCACTTGCCGAGGGCGGTGGCGTGTCCGGCGTCCTCGAAGCCCACCCAGAGATCGACCCGCGGTGTCCGGGGGCCGTCGACGATCTCGGCGACCCTGATCTCGCCGTCCTCGTAGAACGTGAGGTACGCGGCGGCGGACAGCTCGTCCCGCAGCGCCGTCAGCGCCGGGCGCACCCGGTTGAGCTGCGTCTGGGTACGGCCCGCCGTGTTCACGAAGCTCACCCGGTCGCCCAGGACGAAGCCGCCGTCGTCCAGTTTCCGCAGGTAGCCGTCGTGCACCAGGGTGCGCAGCAGGTGATAGGCGGTGGCCAGGGGCAGCGCCGTCTCCCGCGCCAGCTGTTTCGCCGGCGCGCCGTTCTCGTGCGCGCTCACCGCCTCCAGCAGCCGGAAGGCGCGCTGCACGGACGTGATGAGGGTGGGGCCGTCCTGAGCACCCATAGGACCAGGTTGCCCCGGGCACCGGGCGCGGGCAAGGCCGGCCGCCGGCCCCGCTCCGGCCGTCCGGTGCGACGGCGCCGGCGGCGGCCGGAGCGAGGCGTACGGCTCACCGCTCCGCCCTGGCGATGCTCACCGCGTTCGCCACCACCACCGCGCCGATGGCCGCCCACTCCACGGTGCCGAGCCGCTGCCCGAGGACCACCCGGCCGACCATGGCCGCCAGGACCGGGTTGACGCTCATGAACAGGCCGAAGGTCCGGGCCGGCACACGGCGCAGGGTCAGCAGGTCGGCCAGGTACGGCACGGCGGAGGAGAGGACGCCGGCGGTCACGGCGCACAGCACCGCCGCGGCCGTCGGCGGGTGGGCGAGCGCGACGGCCGCGCCGACGGGCAGGAAGGCGAGGGCGGACACGGCCGCGGCCGCCGCCGCGCCCTGCGCACCGGGGACGCGCCGCCCCACCACCCGGTTGAGCAGGATGTACGACGCCCAGCAGCACGCGGCGACCAGACCGAGGGCCATCCCGGTGTAGTCGGCGGAAGGCCGCGGCCGCATCAGGACGACCACCCCGGCCCCGGCCAGCACCGCGCACCCGACGTCCAGCCGGCGTCTGGACGCGGCCATCGCGATGGTGAGCGGCCCGAGGAACTCCAGGGTCACGGCGAGGCCCAGGCCGATCCGGTCGACGGCGCTGTACAGGCTGAGGTTCATGGTGCCGAACACCCCGCCCAGCAGCAGCACCGGCCACCACTGCCGCCAGGTGAAGCGGCGCAGCCGGGGCCGGGCGACGGCGCACAGGACGAGCGCGGCGACGTACTGCCGTACGGCCACCACGCCGAGGGGGCCGAGGACGGGGAAGGCCAGCGCGCCGACGGCGGCGCCGGTCTGGTTGCACAGGCCGCTGCCGGCCATGACGGCCGGACCGGCCAGCCGCCGGGGCCGGGGCCGGTACTCGTGCGGGGACGCACCGGAGGTCGGGGATCCGGCCGGGTGCGGGGAACGGAGAGCTGGTCGCATGCCCGGGATGGTGCGCCGCCCGTGTACTTGCACAAAATGCATCCGTCGGCCGATCTATACGCTGCACGTATGCACGACATCGACCTGCGCCAATTGCGCTCCCTCGTGGCCGTCGTCGACGAAGGCACCTTCACGGACGCGGCGATCGCTCTGGGCGTCTCCCAGGCCGCCGTCTCGCGTGCCGTCGCCTCCCTGGAAGGCGCCCTGGGGACACGGCTGCTGAGGCGCACCTCCCGGGAGGTGACCCCCACCGCGACCGGGGTGCGCGTGGTGGCGCAGGCCCGGCGGGTGCTCGCGGACGTGTCCGCCCTGGTCCGGGAGGCCACCGCGGGACACAGCCGGCTGCGCGTCGGCTACGCCTGGTCGGCGGTGGGCCGGCACACGGTCGCCTTCCAGCGGCGCTGGAGCGCGGCCCACCATGACGTCGACCTGTATCTGGTCCGCGTCAACTCGCCCTCCGCCGGGCTCGTCGAGGGCGCCTGCGACCTCGCCGTCGTCCGCAGGCCGCTGGACGACCGGCGCTTCGGCACCGCCATCGTCGGGCTGGAACGGCGGCTGTGCGCGCTGGCCGCCGACGACGTGCTCGCCCGGCGGCGCTCGGTGCGGCTCGCCGACCTCGCCGACCGGCTCCTGCTGGTGGACCGCCGGACCGGAACGGCCACCCCCGAGCTGTGGCCGCCGGACGCCCGGCCGGCCACGGAGGAGACGCACGACGTCGACGACTGGCTGACCGTCATCGCCGCCGGACGCGGCATCGGGGTGACCGCCGAGTCCACCGCGAACCAGTACCCGAGACCCGGCATCGTCTACCGGCCCGTGCGCGACGCCGAACCCGTCGCCGTACGGCTCGCGTGGTGGCGCGACGACCCGCACCCGGCGCTCCAGGCGGTGCTCGAACTGCTCACCGAGCTGTACCGGACCGGCTGAGCGGGTCGGCCATTTCTGCGAACAGAATTGTTGACAATGTTGTTCGGCGACAATGTTGTTCGGCTGGATTCAGGTTCGACAGGCACTCATTCAGGGAGGGCACATACCGAACGAAGCCCGTCCGGCCACCGGAGAGCAGGCTCCGGGCAGCAGACGGCGGTCGAGCTGCTGGAGCGGCTCAACGCCCAACTGGTCCGCCACCGCTTCCAGCTGGCGCTCCGGCCGGGGCGTCCGCAGCAATCCCTGAACGAGCACCTGGCGATGATCGAGACGATCAGGGCCAGGGATCCGCGGGCGGCCGAAGCGGCCGTCCGCGCCCGCCTCGCCGGCGTGATCGAGGCGCTGCGCGACTGATCGCCGCACCGGGCACCGACCGGGACGGGGCGGGCGCACGCGGCGATCACCCGGCCGCCAACCGCAGGACCCTGGAAGCCCGCGTCCTCGCCCGGGCCATCGGCTACCCCGGCCCCGGCGAGATCATCGGCGCCCCGCCCGTCTTCCGTTTCGAGCCGCACCGGCCCGAGATGAGCGGCTTCCGGCCCGGAGTGCTCCTGGACATCACCGAGGTGTGGGAGACCAAGCGCGAGGCCATGGAGTGCCTGGGGCCCAGCGGCACCTGTGGGAGTACTGCACCGACCACCGACGGCATGTTCGGCGAACTGTTCGCCACCGCCCTCGAGCGGCGCGGGGTGCGCGGGCTGGTCATCGACGCCGGTGTCCGCGACACCGGGAACCGCGCGAACTCGGCTTCCCCGCCTGGGCGGCGGCCGTCCGCGCGCAGGGCACCATGAAGGCCACCGGCGGCTCGGTGAACGTACCCGTGGCCGTCGGCGGCCAGGTGATCCGGCCCGGCGACGTGATCCTCGCGGACGACGACGGTGTCCTGGTCGTACCCCGGGAGAGGACCCGCGGGACCATCGAGCGGTCCGCGGCCCGCGAAGTCGAGGAGGCCGCCTCCCGCGCCGCCTTCCTGGGCGGCGAACTCGGCCTCGAACGGTACGGATTGCGCGAGACCCCCGCCCGGCTGGGCGTCGTCCACACCTTGTACGAGGAGTACACACGGACGGAGCCGGCGCGTGACCGGGCCCGCGGAGGTGTTCTCCGCGGTCTGGTTCGCGCTCACCGCGGCCGGTGTCTTCCTGCTCAGCGTCCGCATGCCGCTGGGACTGACGTTCCTGGTCGTCCTCCTCGCCGGCGCGTTCCTCGGCAGCGCCCAGACGATGATCTACACGACCGTCTCCATCCGCTCCTCGGCGGACCACCGCGCCACCGCCGTCGGCTGGACCTCCGGCACGCGCCGCTTCGGCGCCGTCTTCGCGACCGGAGGGGTGAACGGTCCTCCCGGCGTCTACCGTCCAGTAATATCCGGCTGCACGACACCACAGGAGGAACCGTGCCCCGGTCCGAACGCTCACCCCTGCTGCTCGCCGGCCTGCTGGCGGCCGCCGGAGTCGCCCACTTCGCCGCCCCCCGGCAGTTCGACGCCACCATCCCCCGGCAGCTGCCGGGCTCCCCCAGGGCCTGGACGTACGGCAGCGGGGTCGCCGAGCTGGCTCTCGCGGCGGGGATCGCGGCACCCCGCACCCGCGCGCTCGCCGCGAAGGCGGCGGCGGCCTTCTTCGTCGGCGTGTTCCCGGCGAACGTCCAGATGGCCGTGGACTGGCGCCACCGGCCGGCGCCGCTCAAGGCGGCCGCCCTCGCCCGGCTGCCCCTCCAGGTTCCTCTGGTGCTGTGGGCGCGCGGAGTGGCCCGCGGCGGGGAGGGCCGGTCGTGACCGAGCGCATCACCGTCGGGGACGAGGTACCGGACTTCACCCTCCCCGACGAGACCGGAACCCCCCGTCGGCTCACCGAGCTGCTGGCCGACGGCCCCCTCGTCCTCTTCTTCTACCCCGCCGCCCTCACCCCCGGCTGCACCGCCGAGGCCTGCCATTTCCGTGACCTCGCCGCGGAATTCGCCGCCGTCGGCGCCCGGCCCGTCGGAATCAGCGGGGACGACGTCGACAAGCAGCAGGAGTTCGCCGGCCGGCACCGCCTCGGCATGCCGCTGCTCTCCGACGCCGACGGCACCGTCCGCGAGCTGTTCGGCGTCAAGCGCGGTTTCTCCCTCGCCCCGACCAAGCGGGTCACCTTCGTGATCGCCCGGGACCGCACCGTGCTGGAGATCGTCCGCAGCGAACTGCGCATGAACACCCACGCCGACCGGGCCCTCGCCGCCCTGCGCGCCCACCGGGGCTGAGGCGGCCGGTCCCGCGGCTTGATGCGCCGGGGCAATCGGAACATCCTTGGGCATATGGAGCCTGTCGCCGCCGTGGCGGTTCTCGATGTGCTGGGCAGAGTGACCGGGTGGAGCGAGGGCGCACGGCTGCTCACCGGTCACCCGGCCGAGGACGTCGTGGGACGGCCGGCGGCGGACCTGCTGGCGGGGCGCGGGGCGGGCGCCCCCCCCGCCGCCCCCCCCGGGGGGGGGGCCGCCCCCCGCGCCCGCCGGCCCCCCGGCGCGCCGGCCCG
>NZ_JAINRE010000071.1 GCF_020400595.1 Streptomyces naphthomycinicus
TGCGACGTGAACAGAGCCATGCGGGGAGCACGCCGTGGCGGCGTCGGCCGCCATGTCGCTGGAAGGAGCACCGCGTACCCGCGGGTGCAGGACCGCTGGGCTGGCAGGTCACGGGGGAGCAGTAGTCGGTCTGGCCGGTGACGATGTCGGTGAGGAGATCATCCCCGCACGCGCGGGGAGCACTCGGTGAGCTGCGGGGCGTCGACCTTGCGCGGGGGACCATCCCCGCACGCGCGGGGAGCACGGCGCGGCGGGTGATCGATGCTAGATGCAGCCGGGACCATCCCCGCACGCGTGGGGAGCACTGGATGTTGAGCAGCCGGTACTGGACGTTGCCGGGACCATCCCTGCACGCGCGGGGAGCACAGTGTGGTGGTGCGGTGGGGGGTGGCGTTGTAGGGACCATCCCCGCACGCGCGGGGAGCACGGAGCGGATGCAGTGACCTGCGGAGGCGGCGTGGGACCATCCCCGCACGCGCGGGGAGCACGGTGCCCAGGCCGACATCCGGCTGGTGGACGGGGGACCATCCCCGCACGCGCGGGGAGCACAACACGGCGGACGCGAAGGCAGGCATCGATGCGGGACCATCCCCGCACGCGCGGGGAGCACAGGGGTCAGGCAAGGGCGCCGTCGACAATCCAGGGACCATCCCCGCACGCGCGGGGAGCACAGGGGTCAGGCAAGGGCGCCGTCGACAATCCAGGGACCATCCCCGCACGCGCGGGGAGCACCCCGCCTCTCCGCCTCTGACGCCGACGTTGCTGGGACCATCCCCGCACGCGCGGGGAGCACGAAGCCGACGCCGACACGGTCACCCTGTCCGGGGGACCATCCCCGCACGCGCGGGGAGCACTCCCCCAAGACGACCTGGCCGGGCCCGTGAGCGGGACCAGCCCCGCACGCGCGGGGAGCACACTGGCAGCGGCCCATCGAGCAGGCCGCTTTCGGGACCATCCCCGCACACGCGGGGAGCACGTCGGCGGCTGGTTCGGCGCGACCGCGGACCAGGGACCATCCCCGCACGCGCGGGGAGCACACTCACTGACCTGCATTCATACCGCGCCAGCGGCTCCTCTTTCATGACTTTCACCGAATCCGACATGCAGCCTAAAGCGCGCTTTTAATTGAATATCGGTCACTGTCCACGCGACGGGGACGCGGTGGCAACCTCCCACTTCTGCCGATGGGACCATCCCCGCCCGCGCGGGAGCATGTGTTCGACGAGGGCGAGGCCCTGGGCGACGCGGGACCATCCCGGCAGGCGCGGGGAGCACAAAGCGTTGCCGTGGACCTGTTCCTCGCGCACGGGACCATCCCCGCACGCGCGGGGAGCACCGGAAGGTGCGGTTCCAGTACAGGCGGATGCGGGAACCATCCCCGCACGCGCTGGGAGCACGCACCGGAGTGGGACGCTGCTTCGGCGGCCCGGGGACCATCCCCGCACGCGCGGGGAGCACAGCAGGCCGAGTACTCCGACGAGTCGCCGTTCTGGACCATCCCCGCACGCGCGGGGAGCACTCTCCGCCGCGGATGCCGCCTACTACGCGGGCGGGACCATCCCCGCACGCGCGGGGAGCACACTCACTGACCTGCATTCATACCGCGCCATCGGCTCCTCTTTCATGACTTTCACCGAATCCGACATTCAACCCAGAGCATGCGTTTAATTGAATATCGGTCACTATCCACGCGACGGGGACGCGGTGGCAGCCTCCCGCTTCTGCCGACGGGACCAATCCCGCACGCGCGGGAGCATGTGTTCGACGAGGGCGAGGCCCTGGGCGACGCGGGACCATCCCGGCAGGCGCGGGGAGCACCTGGGGATCGCAGAGATCGCGGTCACCTGGGAGGGACCATCCCCGCACGCGCGGGGAGCACACTGACGTCCTTCCTGCCGTCACGTTGTGCATGGGACCATCCCCGCACGCGCGGGGAGCACACCGGCGTACCGGAGGGCACGATGACGCGCACGGGACCATCCCCGCACGCGCGGGGAGCACCCGTTGCTCGGGTGCTCCTTCGGCCCCTCGTCGGGACCATCCCCGCACGCGCGGGGAGCGCACTCGCTGACCTGCATTCTTACCGCGCCATCGGCTTCCTTTCCATGACTTCCACTGAATCCGACCTATCGCCCAAAGCGTGCTTCCGTGACCGGCTGCCGTCACCCGTCAATACAACAAGGACCCGAAGGCAGCCTCCACGGGCGCGGTCGACCCAGGAGTCGAGACCTGGCGGCCGGGACCACCCCGCCCGCGCAGGGGCACTCCGTGACCGTCACATGATCAGGACCGTGGAACCATCCCCGCAGGCGCGGGGAGCACGGGCTGCGGTCGGCGATCAGCAGGTGCGGGCGGGGACAATCCCCACACGCGCGGGGAGCACCACCCCCAGCAGGCCTGGATGCCGGACTCCCGGGGACCATCCCCACGGGCGCGGGGGCACATGGCGTTGATGCGGCGGGTCCCGAAACCCTGGGGACTATCCCCGCGGGCGCGGGGAGCACTCTTCGTCGTGTCAGTGGTACTTGCGGCGGTGGGGACCATCCCCGCATGCGCGGGGAGCACTTCAGCTCCGCTCTGTGGCCCGACGGCCAGCCGGGACCATCCCCGCACGCGCGGGGAGCACGGATCAGGCGTGGTTGACCCAGGCACAGGACAGGGACCATCCCCGCACGCGCGGGGAGCACACGTCACCGCCGTGGACCTGGAGCGCCACCCCGGGGCCATCCCCGCCTGCGCGGGGAGCACTGACTGCCGAGGCCCACAGCCACGGCCAGCTGGGGACCATCCCCGCACGCGCGGGGAGCACAGCAAGGCCGACAGCCTTGGGCCGGCCCCCTCGGGACCATCCCCGCACGCGCGGGGAGCACACTCAGTGACCTGCATTCTTACCGCGCCACCAGCCCTCGTTTCATCACTTTCACCGAATCCGGCAAACCAGCTAAAGCTCTCATTCAAGACGGACTGTCGTCCCCTGTCAGTGGCGATGAGGGCGCGGCGACAGCCCCGCGCCTGCTGGGAGCACAGTGGGTGAGCTCGGACACGCGACGGGGCCAAGGCTTTGAGCTCTGTGCTCATCCTTATCAGGTCGATCACGGAGTTCTGTCAACGTCCCCCAACGGCCCCTGTGCCTCGGTCGATCACCCACTGAGGTCCGGCGTCGACCGCTGCTATTCGCGCCTGTTGGTGTCAGACGTTGGTGTCAGCCGCCCTATGCGGTCTTGACAAGCGTTGCCGCGTCCACTCCGCGTTCCGTCGGACCGTCCTCGATGCGAACTACCGGCGCGGAGATCGCTGAGATTATCCCTCCCGGTCAAGGGAATGCTGCCGGCCCTGGACGGTCACCCATTGTTGCCACGGTTGCTGTGCTTCTGTGCTGTACCGCTCCGACTTGATTTGATCCCCACCGCAAGCGGCAAGCGCGAGAGTAAGCGGTTCGCTGTTGGCCCAGGTGGCACTCCGCCCAAATGGAGCAACACAGCAGGCCGACGATTCGGGTCTCAGTAGAGAGTAGAAGTGTGAACGGCACGGATGAGAGGGGGACGGAGGCTCGAAGAGCGCGATTCGACAGTGTTCACAAGTGGGCTGCCACGCTAGCCGCTGTTGTTGCGCTTGCTTTTTCTGTTTACAACCTCGTTGAATTCCAGCGGAAGCCCAGAACCGATCTGACGCTTCCTCACCTGCTGCGCATTGGGCTGAGAGATGACGGAATCGCGTTCGAGATTCAGCCGACGGTGTCCACCAGGTTCAAGACTCAGAATGTCGAGGTGATTCGCGATGCACGTCTGCAACTGACCCCCCTCGGCTCGATTTCGTCTTTACGGAAGCCGATTTTCTACTGGCGCGAAATCGGAACATACGTGCTCGATCCTGCTTCAGACCAGATCCACTATCAGTGGTCCAGCGATCCCGCCCCATTCATTGTCAGCCAGGACAAGCCTCAGCAGCCCACGCTCAATTTCTGGGCCGACAACTGGACCCTCCAACCCGGCCGGTACGAGGGATCGCTGCAGTTGAACCGGTCGGGGAATGGACGTCCTCTGACAAAGGAATTCTGCCTGATTGTCTCAAAGAAGGCTGCCGATGAATTCCACAGTGCAGACCAGAAGCAGATCTTCTTTTTCCGTGATGACCTGCCCAAATTCCACTCCTCTAGCACTCCTGGCTGCTACCGGAGGGAAACGGATTAGGAGCTCTTGTCAGTCAGTAGTTCTCGCGGGCCTACTAGGGGTGCCTGCTGGCCGATGACGATGTCGGTGAGGAGATCATCCCCGCACCCGCGGGAAGCACCCAGAGCGTGCCGGCCGTGCCCGGCCGTCGGCGAGACGATCCCCGTGGTCGCGGGGCTGCTCATGATGCGGCCGCCCGAACGGTGGGGAGCCGCGGAGCTGCGTTGCTGGCCCCCACCAAGTCTACCGGCGGTAGAATCGGCTCTATGAGCAAGCCGACCAGCATCAAGACCAGCGAGGAAGTACGTGACCGGCTGCGCATCCTCGCGGAAGAGCGTGGCACCACGATCACGGAGCTGCTGGAAGAGCTCGCCGCCCGCGAGCTCACAGCGGCCGAGCGGCAGCAGCGGGCTGTTGAGGCTGCTCGTGAGCTCGGCATCGAGTACACCGAGCAAGTCCAGCAGGCCGGCCGGGACGCCTGGGCGAAGATCCGCGCCCATCAGGGCGGCGCCGCCGCATGAACGTGACGGCCGTCCTGGACCACACTGCTCTGGCCGCCCTGTTCCGTGCGGATCCCTTCTTCACCGGCCTCTATATCGAGGCCTCGCGGGGCACCGGCCGGGTCATCGTCCCGTCGCTGTCCATGCTGGCCGCCGAACGGCAGGTCGCCGGTGCGGGCAAGCACGCGGCGTCCCTGCGGTTCGCGGAGAACGTGCCGTTCACCGCGGCGCATGCGGTGGATGCGATGGAGTGGACAAACGTCGACTGGCCGGTGGCACACGCGGCGGCGATCGCCTGGCAGGCGGTGAAGGCGGGCGAACCGCTCACCGTCCTATCTCTGGAACCCGGGCTGTACACGGGCACCGGCATTACCCCCCTGAACCCGTCCTGACCTATGACCAGGCGAGCCTGCGGCGTCGGCCACCCACCGGAACAGCTTCCGCGCCCCCGCTGTGCTGTTACTGGTGGGTGTAAAGGTGGTGCTGGCCGGGGGATGACGAGGGTGTGCCGTGAACAGACACGTCAAGCGGGTGGTGACCCTGTCGGCAGAGCCTGGTCGGCGGGCTGGTCCAATCGCTGCGGCGGCGTCGCTGTTCGTTCCGGTGCTCCTCCCCCCGCTGCGTGAACAGCTTCAGTACCGCATGGGACCATCCCCGCACGCGCGGGGAGCAGTCGATGTCCCGGGTCTCCATCGGGTTGAAGGCGGGACCATCCCCGCGGGCGCGGGGAGCACCTCGCCGAGCAGTCGTTGACGCCGCGCGCCTCGGGGCCATCCCCGCACGCGCGAGGAGCAAGGCGGCTTCGGCCTGGCCGCGTCCCCGGACGTGGGGCCATCCCCGCACGCGCGGGGAGCACCCGAGCCGACGCATGGCACAGCACTATGCGGGGACTATCCCCGCACGCGCAGGGAGCACTTCTGGTCCGGCATCGCGGTCATCTCGACCACGGGAGCATCCCCGCACGCGCGGGGAGGACATGCCCTTGACCTTGTCGGCGGCCCGCTCGTCGGGACCATTCCCGCACGCGCGGGGAGCACGTGTACACGGCGCCGTCCGACAGCGTGTTGACGGGACCATCCCCGCACGCGCGGGGAGCACACCACCGGCACGCAGACCCTGACGCCGTACGAGGGGCCATCCCCGCACGCGCGGGGAGCACGGAGCGCCGGCTGGGTGTGTTGCGGCGTCGGGGGGACCATCCCCGCACGCGCGGGGAGCACGAGGCGGCTGAGGAGTGGCCGCGGCCGCTGCGATGATTGTGGCCGACGATGTAGGGCTAGAGATGTATCTTCTCCCGTAGAGGGCTGGGCTGGTTAGGTGCGTTCCAGCCCAGTGATGTGATCGTAACGGAGTCTGCCCACGGGCCCGCTGAGGCACGCCCCGTCCGGAGCGATGAGGATGACGGACCTCGCCCTCAATGCAGGTTGGGGATGCTTGGGCCAGTCCGTGATCGGCTGAAGGCCACGTCGGCCGTTCCACCAGCGTGTGGGGATGGCGAGGGTGTTGGCGAGGAGGTCTTTCTGCTGGCGTCGGTACGCGGTCAGGTCTCGGCCGGGGGAGCGCTGGCCGAGGTCAGCCTTCAGCAGGCCTTCGTGGTCGTAGGTGATCGTGCCTTCTGGCTGCTGGTACAGAATCAGACAGTCAACAGATTCCTCTCCAAGGCGGGACACCGCGGAGATACCGGCCACACCTCCGCTGTCGCCGTCGCCGTGGTGGTGCCCGGATGCGAGGTCGTAGGTGGCCACCGGGGTCCGCCGCCGACGGGTGTACGGGCGGAAGATGCGTTCTTCGGCTTGGCGAGCCTCGTCGGCGAGCGCCTTTTGGTAGGCGGCGTGGGTGCGGTCGAGGAGCTCCTGCACAGCCCCTGCGTCCTGGATGGGGTCACCGTAGACGCTTTCCAGAGCCCATGCGGAGTCACGCGGGGTCTGTAGCCGCACTACCCCGTCGTGGTCACGGCGTTGAGTGAGGGTGTGCCAGCTGGCTGCCAGGACGTACGGGGCGTAGACCAGGCCGTCATAGCTGCCGGACGGTCGCCCGGCCTGCAAGTCCGGGGGCTCCACGACCGGCAGGCCGTCCGAGTCTGGTTGCCACAGCATGGTGAGACGTGGGTTTTGGCACCAGGGCCGTCGATGGGGATTGTTGACGGCGTGCCGGTGGATCCTGCCGCGGAACTGGACGGCTACATCGGTGGGGCACAGGTCGGTGACACCGTGATCGAAGTCCAGGTCGAGGGACTGTTCGATCACTCCTGTCGCGAACACCAGGAGCCGTTTGGGTCGTTTGGGGTTGCGCAGTCCTCGGGTGCCGGGTCCGAGGAGGTCGGCGAGGCGGGCTTCCAGTAGCAGTCGGTGGCGGGGGAGCAGCATCCCGTGGAGGATGAGGATTTCGTCTGGTCGCCAGCCGCTGGCGCGGGCGAGGTGGACGGCTGTCCGGTAGCGGGAGCGGCACGGGTCGACGCGCGTGCTGCGGATCACGACGCATCCGCCGTTGCGTGCCTGGTCCAGCAGGCCGGCGACGAGGTTCCTCTCGCCCGGGTCCTCGGTGAGTTGGATGTCCGTTTGCAGTGTCGGAGTTTCGGGGTCTTGGGGGAGGGGGCCGCCGCGGCGGAGCTGGCCGTTTTGGTCGATCGCCATGATCGGCCCGTGGCTTCCGTCATCGTTGCCGGTCTTTCCGAGGCCGCGCCGCCAGGCAGTTGTCAGTTCGTCCCGGATGCTGCGGGGGAGGGTTGCCGACAGCACGACGAGTGACGCGCCGCCTTCCGCGAGCCATTCCACGGCGGCGCTCAGGAGGCCCTGCTGGAACAGTTCGTAGGCGTGCGCCTCGTCGATGATCACGACTTTGCACATCAGCGCGCCCAGCCGCAGTGCCCAGTGTCGGGAGCCTTGCGGGGCGAGTGCGATCTGGTCGACTGTGCCGACCCCGAACCCGGCGACCAGGGCCAGGCAGCGCCGTAGGTACCACGGGTCCAGCACGGCCAGGCCGCTGCTGTCGGTGCAGGTGGCCGTCTCCACCGCGCTGGATAGGTCGGTCAGTGGGTCGCCTTGCGCCTGGTGTGCGTCGATCAGCTGGTGTACGAGGTCTGTGGCCTGTGCCGTGCCGTGCACGAGCGCCATGTCCCGCACTTCACCTGGGGCCAGCACTGCCTTCAGGAACTTCCGGAGTTCGTTTGCGACCTGGTTGCCGGCGGCTCTCGTGGGCAGTGCCATGTACAGGCCGTTGTAGCCGCATGTGCGTGCCAGGTGGTGGGCTATCCACAGTGCCAGCCTTGTCTTGCCGGAGCCGGTGTCCGACTCCACGACGATCATGGCTTGCCCCTCGGCCGGTACCAGTTGCATGCCGTCGGCCTGGAATGTACGGGGCAGGGGGGTGTCGGGCCACATGGCCTCCCATGTCATGGGCCGCGCCTGCCAGCGGGCGAGCCGCCGGGCCCGGACCGCCTGGTCGGCCTCGTGCATGGCTGTCTGCCACCAGTCGGTGACGGGGGTGGTGTGGACGCGGAAGCGGAAGAACTCCGTGTCGGAGGCGACCCAGTCCGCCAGGTACACCAGATACAGGAACGCGACTCGCGCCGATGGCCGCACTGGATCTACCACCTTGGTCACGGTGCCGAGGTTGAGTCCGATCGTGTCGGCCACTATTTGCACGATCGCTGCGTGAACGTCTCCCCACTGTGCGACCGGCGCGGCGCCTCGGGCTCGGTCGACGGTCTCCGGGTGCGGGATGTGACCGTGATGGCCGCCGAGGAGCACTGCTGCATCGTGGAGCCCCTCATGCCGCTCGCCGGTGCCGCCGCACTCTGTGCACGTGCAGCCCAGCAGCCGGGGCAGTGCTACGGCGGTGACGTGCTCGTGCCGGGCGTAGAAGGCGTGGGCCAGGTCGTGCCCCAGGGGGAGACCCGCTGTGCGGGCCTCTTTCTCCCAGGCCCTCGCCTGTGCCTTCTTCTGGGATTTTCCCCGGCCGTGCTGCCACTGCCCGAGGAAGCAGTCTGACGCCTTGCCCAGATCGTGGAGGGCTGCCAGCAGCATCACCACCTGCCGGGCGGTCGCCTCGTCCCCGGCGCCGAACGCGTCCGTGAGCCGGCGGCGGATGTGCGGGGGAAGGTGCCGGTCCCACAGGACACCCGCCGTGGCGGCGACGTCCAGGAGGTGAGCGAGCAGCGGCGTCCACGCTGGTCCGCCGCGCCGGGCGCTGTCACCGTTCTGGTCGGTCTTGCCCCACGCCAATACCACTGCGCGAAGCAGCAGTTCAAAACTGCTCACTCTCAACTCCTCGTGCTGCTAGCGTTTTTGACCCGCACTTCACGTCTAACAACGATGCTCATGATGACATTCACTTGAAGGAGGTGACGTGGTTCCGTACTGGGATCCCCGCACCCAACCTTGCCTTCCGGCACTGACAACGGCCGGTCTCCCCAGCCGCCTCGGCCTCATCGAGGCGTTCGAGAAGGCCGACGATCATCAGGGCGTGGCCGGACGCCACCCCGGCGAGACTCTCGCCATGCTGGAGCTGCTCAGGGCCGTCTTGTACGCGGCCGATGTGTACCCGGAGACCAGCAGTGAGTGGCGGACCTGGGTGACCAGCCGTCGGCCGTTCACCGATGTCGCCGACTGGCTCAGACAGCAGCCCGACGAACGATGGAACCTGTTCCACCCGGATCGGCCGCTGTTCCAGAACGCGCTGCTAGCCCCGTTCATGAATCAGCACGGTGTCGGCACCTCGCAGATCGTCCTGCAGCACGTCGGCGACTACGTGCAGCTCTTCGACCGGCACCATCTCCACCACGGTGAGCCCCTCACCGCGGCCGACGCATTCATGGCCGTCATCACCCAGCATGTCTGCGGCAACGGCGGCCGGGGCATGATCCCCGGCAGCCTGCTCGGTGCCGCCCTCAACAACCAGGCCATGTGCCGGGCCGGGCAACGCGTCCACGTCACCGCGCTCGGCCAGACCCTGGGTGACGCTCTCCGCCTGAACCTGCACCCTCATGACGGCGACCCAGGCAGTTACAACTACACCTGGACGGATCGCCCGCGCCGTTCCTTCACCGCCAAGCCCACCGCCCGTGTCCCCGACGGGCCTGCTGACCTGCACAGCATCCTGGGCCGGTCCATCCTCACCCGCCCCGCCCGTCTGCCTGACGGAAGCTGGGGAGTCGACCGCGTCCTCATGGGTGCCGGCGACATCGTGGACCTCACCCACGCCAGCGCCCTCCAGGACGCCGTGATCGACAAAGGCGTTCCCCTCAAGGCATCCGCCGCGCGGGCCCTGTGGCGGGAAGCCCACTCCTTGTACGCGGCCACCGCACGCCGGGAAAAGGGCATGGACCTCTACGGGCGTCTCGCCATGCTGCCCGAAGGCCACCGCGTCACCCTGTGGACCGTCGGTCTTCTCGCCCGACCCGGCAAGCTCATCGCCTGGGTCAACGATTCATTCCCCTACATCCCCGGCCGCGAGACCGCCCTGCGCCAGGCATCCGAAGAGGGCTGCGCCATCGCCGAGTACGTCGCCGCAGCCCTGGATGACGCCGCCTACGCCGCCTGGCGGATCGCCTACCCGAACTCCAAACCGGCCGACAAACAGAGCCAGCTGGCCCGGTTCAAAGCCGCGGGCGAACACTTCGCCGCGACCGAACCCCTCTTTCACGAGCTCTTGGATGAGGCCGCCGAAGGCACCCCTGTCCCCGAAGCCCTGGCCACCTATGCCACGGAGGTCCGCTTGAACGCCAAGCGCTTCCTCACCGACCGGCTCCGCTCCCTGCCTCCGAGCAGCCAGGGCCACAGAGCCACCACCGAGGCCCGCGAAAAACTCGACGACATCCTCAACCATCCCCTCAAGGCCCCCACCTATCTGCGACAGGAACAGCCCGCATGACCCTGGCTCTCTTCGACATTCCCCAGCCCAGCCCTCCACCTGACAACGAGCAGGCCGCCCCGGCCGCCGGCGACGCGACGCCCGCGCCGGTCCAGTACGTCGCCTGGCTGGGCGGTCTTGTCCACACCCACCAGTACGGCAAGCTGGCCGACTTGCGCCGCCCGGTGACCGCCGACAGCCCCACGCACTTCGAAGCTCGCGCCTACGCCCCCACCGAGGATCTCCGGGCCCTCTACCGTCAGGTCGGCTTCCTCTTCGCCCGCTACCACGCAGGAAGAACCAAGCCCCACTACGGAAGCGGCAGCATGGGCACCGCGGTCCGCGCCATCGGCTACGACGGAGCCCGAGGCCCCTCCAACCCCGGCGCCGAACGCCTCATGATGCGCATCCTTCCTGCCCGCCAGATCCCCTGGCGCCACCTCCAGCACGCCATCGAACGCATCCGTGCCGGTGAGACCACACCCCCCTCCTGGGCTCAGCTCGTCACCGACCTCACCCAGTGGACCGAGCGCGGTCGTCCCACCCCCCAAGCGTGGGGCGACGACTTCTACACGCGCCGCCGCACCACTCCCGCCCGCACGAACGGAGCCGTCAAGTGACCGCCAGCCAGCCGCAGTACTTGTCCCTGCACGCCCTGGAGACCTTCGCCGCCGCCCTCCCCGTCCGCGACGAGAACGGCCAGCCGAAAGCCATCGTCTACGGCGGCGCCGAACGCACTGCCATCTCCGCCCAGGCACGCCGCCGTGCCGAACGCACCCACTCCCGCCATCGCGCCAACCAGGGCGAGGGCCCCCTCGCCTCATACAGCAGCGGCAGGCGCACCCGCGAATGGGCCCTGTTCACCCGAGACGCGCTGGTGAAGAACCACGACTGGGACCACGACCAGGCCCTCTACGCCGCCAAGGCCGCACTCGAAGGACTCGGCCTGAAGTTCGGCGAGAAGGAATCCACCACCCACCTCACCAAGGTGCTCTTCTACGCACCCGAGGACTCCGGCGACCGGATCGCCGAACACCTCAACACCCACGCCGACACTTTCAACATGTGGCTGACCCAGTACACGGCCGCCAAGACTGAGGCCGCCGCGCGGGAAGAGGCCAAGAAGAACGCGAAGAAGAACGCCCGGAAAAAGCCCACCACCACTGACGCCACCGCCGACGCGCCGGCCGAACCCGCCGCTAAGGACGGCAAGGAAGAGGACGTCAAGATCCCGCCGCTGCCCAAAGACCTCCGCACCGGCATCCTCACCGCGTTCGCCCCTCGCGACGCCATCGACATCACCGTCTTCGGACGGTTCCTCGCCGAGGTCGCCGAGCTGCGCACCGTGGACGGCGCCGCCCAGCACTCCTGGGCGTTCACCATTGCCCCCGCCGAGCACATCGACGACTTTTACGCCGCCGCCGACGACGCCAAACTCGAGCGCCGGGCAAACGCCCTCGACTTCCTCGACGCGGCCGACAACGCCGGCGCTGGCATGACCGGATACCAGTCACTCATCTCCGGCACCTTCTACCGCCACGCCGCCCTCGACCGGTACAAGCTCCGCGTCAACCTCCGGGCATCCGGCATGACCGAGGACGAAGCCGAGACCGCCGCCCAAGCCGCCGAAGCGGAATTCATCCAGGCGTTCGTGGACGCCGTTCCCCGCGCCAAGGCCAACAGCACTGCCTCCACCGGCACCCTCCCCAATCTCGTCCTGGCCCATGAAGGCGCCCGCCCTTACTTCTACGCCGCCGCCTTCCAGCGCCACATCGATGAGACCTCCGACGGGCCTGCCGCCCTCGCCGGCGCCAAGAGGCTCCTGGACCACCACCGCCTCATCACCACCAAGCGCACCGACGCCACCCCCGGCCGGCTCCTCACCTACGACCTCGACATCCAGGAACTGATCGATCAGCTCTCCGCCGACGGCACCCTTCCCGCCGCCGAAGCCACGACCCTGGAGCAGCTGACCGCATGAACACCACCCCTCCCCGCGCAGGCAGGGAAGCAGCCACGCTTCTCATCCGCCTCGCAGCACCCCTCCAAGCGTGGGGCACCTCCGGCGCCTTCGAGCGCCGCGCCACCCACATGCGACCCGCCAAATCCGCGGTCATCGGCCTCATCGCCGCTGCCCTCGGCTACGACCGCGAAGACCCCCTCGACCAGCTCGCCGCACTCCGCTACGGAGTGCGCGCCGACCGCCCCGGCACCCCCTACCGCGACTTTCACGTAGTGGGCGGCGGTCCCTATCCCCTGCGCCCCCGCGACCTCATCACCGACCACCGCCGTGCCGCCAAAGCCACCTCGCTGGAAGACGCCACTGGGCCCCACTTCGGCAACCACCTCATCGACGGCTGGTACGGAGCCCCCAAGTACATCGAACCCGACCCCGACACCGGCCACCTCATCACCGCAGCCAAAGCCGTCCTGCGCAACCCCGCCGTCAGCGAACGCTGGTACCTCGCCGACGCGGCGTTCGTTGCTGCGGTCGAACACCACGACACCGGCTTCCTCAACACCATCTCCCACCACCTCGAACACCCCCGCCGGCTCATCTGGCTCGGTCGCAAGTCCTGCCCGCCCACCGGGGATCTCTCCGGCGGCGTCCATCCCGGCACCCTCGAACACGTCCTCACCCACGCCCCCCTCCTGCCTGAAGCCACCACCCCACGCCCCTGGGCCTGGATCGATGTACCCCCCGGCACCCCCCGCGCCGTTCCCACCGACGACCAGCCCGTCACGTTCCACCCTGATCACCGAACCCACGCCACACGCTGGGAAACCCGCACCCGCATCACTCCCACCCCGAGCATCGAATGGACGCCCACCCCGTGAGCACACCCACGCGCTTCGTCGCCACCCAAAGTGTCCTCACCCTCGACACCCGCCACCCCGACGTCATCCGCGCCATGAACGACGTCCACGACATGCACCGCCTCGTCATGAGCGGCCACCGAGGATGGGTGCCCGAAGGAGAAGGCGACGCACGCTCGCAAATGGGCCTGCTTTCTGCCTGGACCGTAAATCTGCGCACCCAGGCCCTCACCCTCATCACACAAGCCCGCGTCAACCCTGACTGGACTCCCGTCCCACGTGCCGCACTCCTAGAAGCCCCGCACCTGATCAGCATCGACCAGACCATCAAGGCCGGCGACACCTACACCTTCCGCGCGTTCATCAACCCCATCCGGTCCATCATGCCCACCGCCGGTCCGAAGACAGGCCAGCGCGGACGGCGTATGGCCAGCATGTCCCCGCACCACGCAGCCGAGTGGTTCACGCAACGGCTCCAACCCGACGGCGAACCGCCCGTGGGACCGTCCAGCATCAAGCGGATCGGCGCCGACGCCGATCCTGCCCGCATCACCACCACGATGCTGCCGCCACTCGTCTCCACCGTGAAGAAGGGCCTGAAGGTCGTCAGAGCCGAAGTGCGGGGGCAGCTCACCGTCACCGACCCGGCCACCTTCGCCCACACTCTCACCGAAGGAATCGGCAAAGCCCGCTCTTACGGAGTTGGCCTTGTCCTCGTACGGAAGTAACATCCAACCGGCCGGACTCCCGGGTTCCGGCCGATACATTCTCCGCGCAGGCGGAGATCGGCCAGATGCACACGAAGACATCGACCGATTCCCCGCGCAGGCAGGGACTACCGCCCACTGTGGGCATGCCCGGCCGCCGTCTGGTGCTAGACGATCCTCCCCGGCAAGGGGATGAGCTCGATCAGACCCCGGGGGTGTGCCCGCGTGCGGCAAGGCCACCCGAGGGCACAAGGTGGTCGGGAGCTGCGGCTCGCGCCCCTCGAGGCTCGCCAGTTCCGCAGTGAGCGTCACCTGATGCGCAACGAGTACGCGAGTCAACCCTGGCTGGCTGTGATCGCGTCGCTGGAGCAGATCGCCACCGATCTGGACGGCGCCGGTCTGGAAGCGGCCGACGTACGGAAGGTCGCCGCGGTGGCCGCGCACGACCGCGCCGTGCTCGACGAGGTCACTGAACCGAGGCTGCCGGCCGGGGACCTGTGGACCGTCAACGCCCTCATGGATCCGGCGGCCGCCGAGCCGGTGATCACCGGCGTCTTGGACTTCGACCGCACATGGTTCGGTGACCCGGCCGCTGACTGGACCATCCGTATGGCGAGGGTCAAGGCGGATGAGCGGACCGCGTTCTGGGAGTTCTACGGAGCCCTGGACCAGGCGCCCGCCGCGGTGAGGCGGGCGCGGGTGTACGAGGCTCGGAACCTGGGCGCGATCCGTCTGGAGCGCCACCGGCTGGCCAAGGCGGACGCGGTCCGTGAGAGCTCCGGTGCGATGGCCGAGGTACTGGCCGGCCTGACCTGACCGGGCCCGTTCTCGGAGATTGGTTCTACGTGGAGGCGGACTTGCCGCAGGAGCGCGTCGGCACGCTCTTCCACCTCGGCGGCGTCCTGGCCGGTGACCACGGACGATGCCAGCCGGTGGCTGTTGGCGTCCGGCTCGGTCACGATGCCACGGATCGCTGCCCGCCAGCGGACGAACGGCACGCCCAGCCCCGGCTTCGGGACCCCGGAGACAGACGTCAGTCGTCCAGTGTGCGGGCTGATCACGAACCGCGCGGTCGCGTATCCCCGGGCGGACCGACGACGGGCACTGACCTCGTTCTCTCCGCACACCCCGAGACCTTTTCCGGACTGGCCGCAGCCATCTGCTGCTACAAGCAACTCGTTCGCCTCACCACGTAGGACACGGTCTTATGGGGTGGTGGTGTCGCCTTGGAGGAGGGCGGTGCCGAGGGGCGTGAGGGTGTGGAGGACGGCGGTGCCGGTGCGTGTGGTGGTGATGAGTCCGGCGTTGCGCAGGACGCTGGTGTGCTGGCTGGCCGAGGGCAGTGAGATGCCGACGCGGTCGGCAGTTTCGGTGGTGGTGGCGGGGTGGCGGGGTGGCGCAGGCTGGCCAGGACGGCGGCGCGGGTGCGTCCGAGCAGGGGTCCGAGGGTGTCCACGGCATGCACGGCGTGTTCGCCGGCATGCAGGGGATAGATCAGTAGCCAGGGCTGGCCAGGGCGGCGCATGTACATCGGGTCCTGGGCGAAGTAGGAGGGGATAAGCATTAGGCCATGGCCGCCCAGGTGTACGTCCGTGGGATCGCACCGTGAGGGGACGTGCCAGGTCGGTGACTGCCAGTGCCAGCCGGGAGCGAGAGTGGCGAGCCAGGTTTGGCGCCTTCGACCCCAGCCCCGTACGGGCCAGCGCCGACAGCCGGTTCGGCGGCACCTTGTCGATCCGCACCCGGCCCAACCGGAACGAGGAGATCTCATCGACCCGCTCCAGCGCCTTCGCCATCCCCGTACCCGTCGTCCGCGTCGGCGGCCGGCGCAGCCGTTCCAGCTCCGAGATCCGCCGACCTTCCGGGACGTCGAGCAGCGCCACCAGGTCCGCCGGCAGCGAGGCGTCCGTCCGGCGTGCGGCCTTCGCCACCGTCGCGTACAGCCGGTGCTCCGTCGTACCCCGCACCTCGGCCACCTGCCAAGCCAGCACGCTCACCCCGGGCAGCAGCACCCGGTTCCGCCGCAGCCAGCCCACCGCCTGGTTGAACAGGGCCACCGGCCCCTCGGCGTGCGTCCACGACCGCCCGTGCAGGAACGTACGGAACTTCCGCGCCCACTCCGGGTCCTCGAACTGGTGGTAGCCGTAGGTGTCCCGGATCTCTCACGCGTGTTCGTGCGCCGTCTTGAGCCGCTCGGTGTACCGCTTCACGCACGAGGCGTCCTCCACGCCCAGGTGCTCGGCCAGGTACTCGACCACCGGCCACGGCACATCCAGCGGGTCCTCCAGGAACAGCGCCAGATAGCGGACCGTGCACATCTGGAGCGCGAAGCCCAGACGGTTGTGGTCCCCCCCGCCGTTTCCCGATCAGCTCACGGTCGACGTCGTCGAGGTAGAAGAACCGCTCCAGCTCCGGACGGGTCGGCTCCTCCACGAACCGTCCTTACGCCGCGGCCTGCTCATCAGTCAGAAATTCCACCGGCACCCGGTGGACGGTAGCCCCACGTCACACCGCTCATACGATCTTTCGCCGAACCCCAGCAGCGAAGTGGATCACTGTGCTAGGCGAGCAAGATCATCCCTTAGCGCCAACCACTGTTCCGTTGTTCCCTGAGGCCGTACCGGGCGGCGACAAGGCACTGGCCGACTCGCTCAGCTGCAAAAAGCTCATGATGAACCCGGGCCAGACGCACACGACGCAGATTCCTGCCGACGCCCCCGAAGGCGACTACAAGTTCTACTGCGCGCCCCACAGAACCGGCGACAGCTATATAGGCGAGCTCACCAGTAAAGCGCCGTGAGGGGTGGGCTGCCGCCATGGTGTCAAGGCTTTGGCTTGGGCAGCGGATCTGGCAGGAGTAGTCCTGCACGTGGGGTTGTCAGGAGGTTGTCGTCAAAAGAGGGCGGCCTCGACCAGTCTGCCGGGTCTCGCATGTCGACGACACCGCCACATAACTGTGCACTGTGGAATGGCACCTCGCTGCCGGAGAATACGGCGCCGTTGAAGCTGACCTCGCTGCCGGAGAATACGGCATCGTTGAAGCTGACCTCGCCGCCGGAAAACGTGGCCCCGATGAAGCTCAGCTCGCCAGCGGAGAACGTGGCCTTATAGAAGCTCACCTCGCTGCCGGAGAAAAAGCCGCGGAAGCTCACCTCGCTGCCGGAGAACGTGGCCCTGCGGAAGCTCACCTCGCCGCCGGAGAACGTGGCACTCGTGAAACCCACCTTGCCGCCGGAGAACGTGGCACCCGTGAAACCCACCTCGCTGCCGGAGAACGTGGCCCCGCGGAAGCTCACCTCGCTGCCGGAGAACGTGGCACCGTTGAAACTCACCTTGCCGCCGGAGAAGTGGGCGAAGGAGAAGTCACCGCCATCGAACGTGGCACCGGTGAAGTCGAGGTCGTATCCGCACCAGGATGTCTCGGGTGGGGTGTCCCGAAGAAGGTGGTCCCGGATTGTCCGGATGACAGTAAGGCGGACTTCGCGGTTGGCTTGTCCGTCTGCGGGATCGCCGACTGGTGTGCCCCCGTCGGGGCCTAGTGGGTAGTAGGGCATGCGTAGGTAGGCGCACAGGACGCCGATGCAGGTTTGTCGGCGTTCGGCCCAGTCGTCGGCGAGTCCAGCCATGGCGTGGACTCCGGCAAGGCGGCAGGCTGCTTTGTCGTGGCCGAGGAGTCCAGCTGCGGTACTGAAGCGTTCATTAAGCAACCGAATGCGCTCGTGTTCAAGGCTCTTTTCGGCGCTCTCGCGTAGAGAGCGCGAGGAGCGCCGCGCGCCGAAGTACACGCCCGTGCCGCCGAGCAGGCCGCCGCCGAGACCCACAACGAGGATCGCCCATAAGGGACTGCTCACCGAGCCCGTGCTCTCGTTGAGCGGTGGGGAGACTGATGGAGTGGGTGTGGAGACGAGACTGACGTACTCGAGGAGGCTGGTCAGGATCGTCATGTTGGCACGGTAGGTGCTGCTCATGGGCCCTGCCTGGAGACCCGCCGCCGATGAAGGGGGGTCATCCATCAGATATGGACTTGTAACAACGGCCTTAGCAATCACCCACCGCCCGCCAGCCTTCCGTGCCGTCGTTCGGAATGCTGCTGCGTAGGGGCGCGCGGCGCCGGCTGCGTGGGTGGCCGGGGTCTGGGGCGAGTGGAGTTTCTTGCGAACTGGCCCAAGGCCACTGCCCGACAGCACAGCTGCTCGGCCAAGCGCTCCACTACCACGTCAGATACCTGCCTGGGATCGGGCAGGAACCGGCCGGGTACGGCACTGTGGCCAGTGGATCTCCTCGTTGCTCTCGGTGGTGATGCGTGACGACCGTGCCAACGTCGCCCGCTTGCGGTGACGTCACACGCAGGCCCCGATTGCTCACGGTCGACACACAGTCACCGAAGAGCTGGCCCGCGCGGAGAACTGGTGACAGTTGAATACGCGAGCCCACCAGTACCGAGGCCGGGGCCGTCCCAGACGGCCTCGGGGCCGGCGATGCCTGCGCCTTCTAGGAACACGACCAGGTCGTGGTCGCTGTAGGCGGTCCCGAGAATCTCGTCCCTGTCCACGGTGACTCTCCGGTCACCCGAGAAAAAGGGCCGGTGCACGACGATCGGCGCGCGCCTCACGCCTCCCAGCATGCCCCGGACCAGTTCAAGGACCCAGCCGGCCCGGAGTGATCAGGGAGGGTCACCAGTCCAATCGAACTGGTAGCCGGGCGGACGCTCACCGAGCTGCCGGAGCACGCGAAGGAGATGGTCCGCGACGTCCTGGACATCGCGGTGCGCTCCCCCTGGGGTTGGCACCAGTGGAACGCCGGCGACCCGGAAGGCGAGGACGTCCGCGCTGCCTCGGGCAGCTGTCCGTTGTCTACGTGATCAAGCGGCTCACCCGGCACCTGTCCGTCCTGGACATCATCTGGATCGGGTAGCCACCCCGTGAAACGGCCTGACCCCGGCATTGCAGCTGCCGGGGTTAGGCCGTTTCGCATCGTAGTTACGGCCGTACCGCTCAGGCGTTGCCCCACGCCTCGAAGAATCGCTTACGGTCGTCCTCTGTCTCGTGCAGCCGGCGCCTAGCGAGCAGAACATGCCAGGCAGCGTTCTCGGCGTCACGCAGCCACAGCTGCCCGAGGTAGCGGCCACCTGCGACGAGCGTGTCATGGGCCAGTGCGTCGCCGATTACCTTGGTCACGGCGTCGCGCTGCTGGTCGTCGAGCTCTGCCAGGAAGCTGAGTACACGGTCGGCGATGCCCGCTCCGTTTTCGCTGGCCAGGCGGTCGAAGAACGGACCGCCCATGTTACCGGGGTCGATGTACAGAGCGGCATCGCCTCCCGCACCCGCCAGCGCCACCCAGAACTCATCGCCTTCGGGGGTGCCCGGTAGGGGGAGGGCGGCGAAGAGGTCGGCCAGATGACCGTTGGCTGCTTGGTTGTACGAGACGTCACAGGCTGCCGCAGAAGCAATCTTCGCAACGTGCCCAGTGTTCAGCCCCCCGTCCTCTGGCCAGTCCAGTGGAGTGTTGAGCTGCTTGACGAGGTGCTGGGCCAGCTCACCATCGTCGTCGAGGAATCGCCGAATGATCACAAGTTCCCCTAGATCGGTACCGGTTCACGTACGAAGGCGGCTCTCCTTCCTGCCAAGTCTGCCCAACTGGGCAGTGATCCGCTGGGCTGCGCGGACAACGTCCGGAAAACGCTCGTCCCCTCGATGTCCGGCAACCACCGGCCCCTGTGCCACCTGTCCGTCCTGGACATCGTCTGGCTAGACTGACCGCCCTTCGATGAACGGCTCCGCGCGCCGCCCGGCAGCGCCATCGGTCCCTCCACCGACCAGTCCAGCTGAGACAGCGCGCGCATCGGACCAGACCGATCACTCGGTGCGAGACCTGGTACCCGACGAGCAAGATCACGAGCTACAGCTGGAGCATGAGGTGCTCAACTCGCCAACTGGAGCTCTCAGTCACTCTTTCACGTCCTGGTGGACCCACCCGCGCGTGGGCCGATGGGGTTGTGGGCGAGCAGCACGAGGACCAGGAGCACGGTGTCGAACCGGCTCGGGCGCGGGCGGCCCACCGCGCGGCCCGCGCCCGAGAGATGACTGCGGGGCTTCGAGATGGGAATGCGTTCCGGCTCACCAACTGGGCCTCTACCGTGTACTCGTGACGACGAACGACCTGTGGGCACCGCTGTCCGAGCGGGCCAGCACATCTGCGCCTGCCCTGCGAACTTCGGTCTCCGGGGCGCTGGAGACCCAGCTCCGGCATTGGACCTACCGCGCGATCAGCTCGGACTCCACCCTCCTGGACCGCATCGTGCTGCGCTGCGACCTGCGCGAGTACCGCCGATGCCGGCGGCACGACGTGGTGGAAGGGGTAGAACCGGCCAACGATTTCGACCCGGAGCTGGACCACGTTGCCTACTGCACGCCTGCAGCAACACTGCCGGATGTCGTCGACGCCTGGCTGCACCTGACCGCGCCCGTCCCCACCGCCAGGACGCTGCCAGTGATTCCGAAACGGCCCACGACCAAAGCGGAGATAATCCTGGCTGCCGTGGGTGGGTTGAGCGAGTTGCAGCCCCGCTTCGAGCTGCGCCGTGAGCTGCAACAACTCCTGGACGACAGCAGGTCGGCATACACGCTGCGCCCCGACAAAGCTGGCCTGCGCCAGCGTGTAGACCCGACGGTGGAAGCACTCGCCGAGGCCGCCGTGGCCAGCGCAAGCCAGGACCCGGCACGCGGATCGGCCGGCGCCCACCTGAAACGGGCCTGGACGGCTGCGTACGCGCTGAATCCGGATCCTGGGAAGGCGTACAGCGAGGCGATCAAGGCCGTCGAAGCAGCGGCGCACGCGACAGTGGAGCCGAAGAACAGCAAAGCCACCCTGGGCTCCATGATCAAGGTCATGGAGAACACCCGGGACCGATGGGTGGTCGGCATCGGCTCCGAGCCCAGCAGCGCCGGAGCAGAGACGGTCACGCGCATGATGCGTCTGCTGTGGACCGGACAGACCAGCAGACACGGCGGTTCGTACCCCACCCGGGACGAGACCGTCGCCGAAGCGCGAGCCGCGGTGTATCTCGCCGTCGCCCTGCTGAACTTCTTCATCGACGGCATCCTCGCCAAGCAGGCACCCGAGTCCTGAACCGAAACGATGCGGGCCCGCCATCTGCGACCAGGACAAGAAGCACGGCGCCGCACCGGCGCGGGCTGCCGCTGACCGCGGCCCGCGCCCGGGAGGTGACGGTCGGGCTGCGCGAGGCGATGGACGACGTCCGGCGCTCCAAGGCGGTCCTTGCCACCCGGGTTCGCGACGCGCACGCCGCCCGCGTCTGGCTTCCCCTGTGCCGTAGAGTTCGGCGTCCCCCAGCTGCGGGGCAGCGCAAGGGTCTGCGCCCTGTCGGCGGGCGCCCATAGGGTCGGGCCATGGAGAACCCGACCGGCCACCCGCGCCGTGATCACTTACAGCCGCAACCGAGCGAAGCCGCATGGGAGAAGACGGAGGTCACCTCTCGGTACGCCACGGAGACGGAGTTGGAAGCCCTGGGGTACGAGGGCGCCGTCATCGTCATGCAGATCGTCCGGACCACGTTCAGGTCCGACGGCACACCCATCAGCAAGACCCTCACTATCCAGGGCGGAAGCACAGCCCTCGTGGTGCACCAGAACCCCGAGGACGTGAAGGACGACGACGCGCTCCCGGCCCCCGGCGAGCCGACGGTACCGGCACCTCGGGAAGTGGTCCGCCGGACTGTGCGGACGTACCTCGTCGGCGTGGAGGACTCCCCGCAGACAAAGATCGGACGGACCACTGGCACCCTCAAGGCGCGAATGTCCCAGCTCCAGACCAGCCATCACGCCAGGCTCCTTCCGCTCCTGGAGGTGGAAGGCGACTACGAAGGCGCGCTGCATGAGCGGTTCGCGGACTACCGGGTGCGCGGTGAGTGGTTCGACCTGACGCCCCTCGGAGATTCCGCCACGGTTGTCATTGACGCCTTGGCAGACCTGGGAATGGATATCCGGACCAGCCACCAGGAAGAGGAGAGCGGGGCCCGCGCGGCCGACCCGACAGGCGGCTGACGCCCAGAACAACAGGGCCGCCGGGCTAGACAGTACCGCCCGGTCACACTCCGCACGCACGAGACGCCAGCCCGGCCGCCGCGGCCTCGATGACGCTGCTGCGCGCCCACATCATCGGTCCCAGCACTGACACCGGGACGGATGCTCGTGAAGGCGAGGAAGTGTTCGGCCTTGCGCTCATAGCGGCGGTGGAGTCGGCGGCAGCCGGCGAGCCAGGCCATCGTGCGCTCGATGGTCCAGCGGTGCCGGCCGAGCCGCTGCGAGGTCTCGACTCCCTTGCGGGCTATGCGGTGCCGGATACCCCGCTGGGATAACCATCGCCGCAGATAGGAGTAGTCGTAACCCTTGTCGGCGTGCAGTTTGCCGGGCTTACGCCTACGGGGGCCTCGCCGGCATCGGATCGGCGGTGTGCCCTTCACGAGGGGCATCAGGGCCTGGCTGTCGTGGACGTTGGCACCGGAGATGCCGACAGACAGGGGCAGACCGGTCCGCTCGATGATCAGGTGTATCTTCGAGCCGTACTTGCCCCGGTCGACAGGATTCGGACCGGTCAGCTCCCCTTTTTCAGGGCCCGCAAGTTCACCGAGTCGATCGCGCAGCGAGACCATTCCAGGTCTCCACGGGCTCCGAGTTTTGTCGAGGACCAGGCGGTGCAGCTTGGCCCACACGCGAGCCTTCGTCCATTCGCTGAACCGGCGGTGAGCTGTCGCTCCGGACGGTCCGAACGATGACTTCGGCAGCTGCTGCCACGTGCAGCCCGACGTCGCCACGACCACAATCGCCGCCAGCACCTCACGGTCGCCGTGCCGGCGCCGGCCGCCGCCTTGAGGCCGTGATGGCGCTTCCGGCGCGACTCGCTGGAACAGTTCCCACAACTCGTCCGGCACCAGCCGCTCAATGATCCCCACCACAGCCGACAGCCTACTTCGCCAAATGAGATGACCTCTTA
>NZ_JAINRE010000072.1 GCF_020400595.1 Streptomyces naphthomycinicus
CGAAGATGTGCTTGGTCGTCGTAGATTTCGGCGGCATGGCCAAGAGGGGGCTCCCGTGGTCGCTGTCTTCGATGCGGTACGGCCGCCGGCCCGGAGGTCCCGGGGGTGCCGTCGCTGCGGTTCGGGGGTTTTTCTCCCACCGGTCCACGGGCTACCAGCGTATCAGCGCCGCGGCGAGATGGCTTCCGGCCACGCTCCGCGCTCGCCCGCGCACGGGCCGGCTACACCACGCGGGTCACTGCCGTCACTCTTCACCCTTTGCTCACTCGTTCGGCCCACACGGGTTGTCCGGAGCGGCACGCAGATCATCTACGTGCGTCGTATCCTGCTCGGACATTCGCTGCCGAGCGCGGCCGGACCGACGGGCACACCCCCGCCTGCATCACCCGGAACAACGAGAGCGCGGCAGTTCGTTGAGTAAAGACTGTCGTTTTGCCTCAGGGCTCGGCGGGCTGCTTTGCTTCACCGCTCAACGACGCACAACAACGACCCCTTGACCGCACTAGCGACAGCCCCCTGCGCGGGGGTGACGTGGCCGTTCGACTGGAGTTGCACGTGGCCGGGCGCATCGAAGACTACGCACTCATCGGAGACATGCAGACCGCGGCGCTGGTCTGCCGGGACGGCACGGTGGACTGGCTGTGCCTGCCCCGCTTCGACTCGCATGCCATCTTCGCCGGCCTGCTGGGCACCGAGGAGCACGGCTTCTGGCGGCTCGGCCCGGCGCACGCCGCCGAGGCCAAGCCCCCCACGGCCGCCCGGCGCAGCTACCGCGGTGACTCGCTGATCCTGGAGTCGGAGTGGGACACCCCGCGCGGCACCGTACGCGTGACCGATTTCATGCCCCCGCGTGACGGCGCTCCGCAGCTGATCCGGATCGTGGAGGGCGTCACCGGCCGGGTGCCGATGCGCTCGGCCCTCAGGATGCGGTTCTCCTACGGCCGGGTGGTGCCCTGGGTGCACAAGCACGAGGGCCGCACGGTGGCCGTGGCCGGGCCGGACTCGGTGTGGTTCGACACGGATGCCGAGACCTACGGCAAGGCGCTGACGACGTACGCCGACTTCACGGTCGCCCCCGGGGAGCGCATCACGTTCACCATCTCGTGGCAGCCCTCGCACAAGGAGCCGCCGCCGCTGCCGGAGCCGGAGGCCGCGCTGGAGGCGACGGAGGACTTCTGGCGCGAGTGGGTCGACCACTGTACGTACCACGGCCCGTACCGCGAAGCGGTGGTCCGCTCCCTGATCACCCTCAAGGCGCTCACCTACGCGCCGACCGGCGGCATCGTCGCCGCGCCCACCACCTCCCTGCCGGAGGACATCGGGGGCGTGCGCAACTGGGACTACCGCTACACCTGGCTGCGGGACGCGGCGATCACCCTGTCCTCGCTGCTGCGCACGGGCTACCGCGAGGAGGCCCGCGCCTGGCGCGAGTGGCTGCTGCGGGCGGTCGCCGGCGACCCGGAGAACCTCCAGATCATGTACGGCATCGCGGGCGAGCGCGAGCTGGGCGAGGCGGAGCTGGACTGGCTGCCGGGATACGAGAACTCCGCCCCCGTGCGGGTCGGCAACGGCGCCGCGCACCAGCTCCAGCTGGACGTGTACGGCGAGGTCACCGAGGCCCTGCACCTGGGCCACATGACGGGCCTGGCCCGCAACGACTACGCCTCCCTGCTCCAGCTGAAGCTGATCCGCTACCTGGAGGACCACTGGCAGGAGCCGGACGAGGGCATCTGGGAGGTGCGCGGTCCGCGCCGGCACTTCGTGCACTCCAAGGTGATGGCCTGGGTCGCGGTGGACCGCACGATCAAGCTGATCGAGTCCGGGGACGCGGACGGCCCGCTGGAGCGCTGGCGCGAGCTGCGCGACGACATCCACCGGGACGTGTGCGAGAAGGGGTACGACAAGGAGCGCAACACCTTCACGCAGTCCTACGGCTCCCAGGAGCTGGACGCCTCCCTGCTGCTCATTCCGCAGATGGGCTTCCTGCCGCCGGACGACAAGCGGGTGATCGGCACGATCGAGGCGATCCAGCGCGAGCTGTCCACCCCGGACGGCTTCATCCTGCGCTACCCCACGGAGGGCGACCACGCGGGCGTCGACGGCCTGCCGGGTGACGAGGGCGCCTTCCTGGCCTGCTCGTTCTGGATGGCCGACGACCTGGCGATGATCGGCCGCGTGGACGAGGCCCGCAAGCTGTTCGAGAAGCTCCTCGCCCTGCGCAACGACCTCGGTCTGCTCGCCGAGGAGTGGGACCCGCGGCTGAAGCGCCAGGTGGGCAACTTCCCGCAGGCTTTCAGCCATGTTCCGCTGATCGACACGGCACTGCGGCTGACGGCCTCGGGCGCCTACGGCGGCTGAGCGGGCCCGCACGACCGGCCCTAGGCTGGAGCCGACGACAGCCCCTGTGCCGAAGGGGGCGGCCATGGCTTCCCGCTCCAAGGCGGGCGCGGCCCTCGCCGCGCTGCGCGAGGATCTGGCCGGCGAGGTGTTCGCCCCCGGGGACCCGGGCTACGACGAGGCGCGGGCGGTCTTCGACGCGCGGACCGACCGGCGCCCGGCCGTGATCGCCCGGTGCGCGCACCCGGCCGACGTGGTGCGTGCCGTCCGCTTCGCCCGCGACCTGGACCTGCACATCGCCGTGCGCGGCGGCGGGCACGGCCTGGCGGGGGCCCGGGTCGACGGCGCGCTCGTCGTGGACCTGCGCCGGATGTGCGCGGTGAGCGTCGACCCGGCGGCCGAGGCGGTCCGCATCGAGGGCGGTGCCACCATCGCCCACCTCGACCGGGCCACCCGGCCGTACGCACTGGCCACCACCGGAGCGCGGGTCTCCACCACCGGCGTCGGCGGTTTCGTCCTCGGCGGCGGCACCGGCTGGCTGGACCGCGCCTTCGGCCTGGCCGTCGACAACCTCCTCGGCGTCGAGCTGGTGACCGCCGACGCCGAGCGGGTGCACGCGAGCCTGGACGAGAACCCCGAGCTTTTCTGGGCGCTGCACGGCGGGGGCGGCAACTTCGGCGTCGCCACCGCGTTCACCCTGCTGCTGCACGAACTGCCGGAGTTCTCCGTCGTGCTGCTGCTGTACCTCCCGGAGTCCGGTCCGGCCGTGGTCCGCACGTTCCGCGAGGTCGTCGGCGGCGCGCCCGACGAGCTGGGCGGCGCGGCGCTGTACCTGACCGGCCCGCCCGCCCGGTTCGTGCCCGACACACTGGTGGGCAGGCTGACCTGCGGGGTGCTGCTGACCTACGCGGGCACCGCGGACGCTCTGCGGGGGCTCGCCGGGCCGCTGCTCGCGCTGCCGCACGAGGCGGAGCTGTCCGGTGATCTGCCGTACGCCGACGTGCAGCGCATGCTCGACGATCCGCCCGGGCTGCGCGGCCACTGGTCGGCGGAGTCGCTGACCGCGCTGCCGGACGAGGCGGTGGACGTCTTCTGCGCCCGCGCGGACGGCATGCCGGTGCCCGGCCGGGCCAGACAGCTGCTGTTCCCGCAGGGCGGGGCGGTCGCGGCCGGTCCGCACGAGTACCCGGTGCCGTACCGGGACGCCGCCTTCACCGCGCACCCCTTCGCGCTCTGGGCGGACCCGGCCGACGACGAGCGGGCGATCGGCTGGGTGCGGGGCCTGGGGGCGGGGCTCCGGCCGTGGAGCGGCGGGGCCGTCTGCCTCGGCCTCGTCGGCGACGAGGGCCCCGAGCGGGTACGGGCGGGCCTGGGCGCCGGGAACACCCTGCGCCTGGAGAAGGTGAAGCGGCGCTACGACCCCGACAACGTGTTCCGCTTCAACCACAACATCCGCCCGGTGTAGCCGGAGACGGACGCTGTCGTCCGGACGTTCACGCAGGTAGCGTCCGCTGCATGGACAGCCGTACGGACCACCGATTCGACACCCAGGGCGCCGGGATCACCGTGCAGCGGGCACTGGAGCTGCCCGGTCTGCGCAGCGGGCTGCCGGAGATCCTGGCGGGCGCCGACCGGCTCGGCCGCACGGTGCGCTGGGTGCACGCGGGCGAGGTCCCGAACATCGCCTCGCTGCTCAAGGGCGGCGAGCTGCTGCTCACCACCGGCTACGGCCTCGGCACCCGCCCGGCCGAGCAGCGGGCGTTCGTGCGGACCCTGGCCGAGCGGGGGATCGCCGCTCTGGTGGTGGAGCTGGGTCCGCGCTTCGCCCGGCTTCCCGCGGCGCTGGTGGACACGGCCCGGGCGGCCGGGCTGCCGCTGGTGCAGCTGCACCGCGAGGTGCCGTTCGTGACGGTCACCGAGGAGATCCACACCGAGATCGTCAACGGCCACTACGCGCTGCTCCAGCGCGCGGAGGAGGTGCACCGGCGCTGTACCGAGGCCCTGCTGGGCGGCGGCGGGGTGCCGCAGGTGCTGGGCATCCTCGCCGGCTTCAGCGGCAACCCGGTGTTCCTGGAGACGGCCGACGGCCGGCTGCTGTACGCCGCGGGCGAGGGGCCCGAGGGCGCGGACCCGCTCCAGGTCTGGGAAGGGCTGCGCGGCCCGCACAAGGAGGCCCCGCCGCCCGCCGGTTCGGTGCTGGTGGAGGTGCCCGGCGGCGGCCCCGGCACGACGGGTTCGGTACGCGCCCGCCTGGTGCTGCTGCCGGTCCGCTCCCCGCTGGCCCCGGTGCACCGGATCGCCGCCGAGCGGGCCGCCGGCATCCTGGCCGTGGTGCTGATGCAGGCCCGGCAGGAGGAGGAGCTGGCGGCGCGCGGACGCGGTGACTTCCTCACCGATCTCGCCGAGGGCCGGATCGCGGCGGAGGACGCCCCGGCGCAGGCCCGGGTGCTCGGCTTCAAGCCCGGCGAGAGCCCGCTGCTGCCCGTGGTGATGCGGCTCGGGGACTCCCTCTCCCCCGGCGGGGGCTGGGCGGTGCTGGCCCGGGCGGTCTCCGAGGAGCTGGCCGCGGTGGGAGTGCCGGTGCTGCTGGGCGTACGGCCGGTGGAGGGCCGGGTGCTGGTGCTGCTGGGGCTGCGCTCGGAGTCGGAGCGGGCGGCGGTCGCGGACCGGGTGGCGGCGGCGCTGCGGGCGGGGGTGGAGCGGGCCGGGATGCGGCGGCCGGGATCGCCGCCGCCGGTGGTGGTCGTCGGGGTGGCCGGGGGGTGGGCGGCGGCCTCGGCGGGGCTGCGGCACGCGGCGGAGACGGCGACGGCGGCCCAGGGGCTGACCGACCGGCCCTGGTACGACGCCCGGCGCCTCGACATCGACCTGCTGCTGTGGCGGCTGCGCGACCACCCCGACCTGGCGGCCTTCGTGGACCGCGCGATCGGTCCGCTGCGCGACCACGACCACCGCTCCAGGCCGCCGCTGCTGCCGACCCTGGAGACCTATCTGGCGCACGCCGGCCGCAAGGCGGAGACGGCCCGCGAACTGCACCTGAACCGGCAGACGCTGTACAACCGGCTGGCCCGGATCGGGGAGTTGCTGGGCACCGACCTCGACGATCCCCAGACGGTCCTGGCGTTGAGCCTGGCCCTGCGCGCCCGCCGGCACGTCCTGTGAGGGCCTGTCAGGCCAGCGGCCGGGGCTGGGTCAACTCGTCGTAGACGCTCAGCACCTGGGCGACGGTCTCGTCCTCGGTCGGCCAGGTCGCGGCCTGCCGCCGCCCGCGCTCGCGCAGCAGCGCGCACCGCTCCGGGTCCGCGAGCAGCCGCACGACGGCGGCGGCGAGGGCCGCCGGATCGCCGTACGGGACGAGTTCGGCCGCGTCGCCGACGAGGTCCGGGACGCCGCCGACCCGCGTCGCGACGAGCGGCACCCGCGCGTGCAGCGCCTCCTGGGCGAGGACCGACCGCGACTCCCAGCGGCTCGTCAGCAGCGCCAGGTCGGCGGCGGCGAGCAGTTCGGGCACGTCCTCCCGGAGCCCGATGAGCCGCACCGGCAGCTCCTCGTCCTCGATCCGCCGCTGCAACGCGGGCCGCAGCGGCCCCTCCCCCGCGATCACCACCAGCGGCACCGGGTCCAGGGCCCGCCACGCGCGGGCCGCGTCGAGCAGGACGTCGTAGCCGCGGTGCCGGTCCAGGGAGCCGACCGCGATGAGCAAGGGGCGGCCGGTGGAGCCGAGTTCGGCACGGATCTTGGGCCGCAGCCGGTCGGGGTCGCCGAGGTCGAGGGCGTCGAGGAGGGCGCCGGTCCTGCGCCGGCCCGGCAGGGAGACGGCGGCGAGCCGGGCGTCCCGCGCACCGGTCCGCCGGGCCCGGTCGACCAGGTCGGGGCTGGTGCCGAGGACCACGGCCGCGGTCCTCACCACCCGCCGCTCCAGCAGCCGCAGCAGCTGGGCCCGCGGCCCCTCCGCGTGGGCGCGGTTGTGCCAGGTGACCACCAGCGGAGTGGTGCGCCCGCCGAGCGCGAGCACGGCCCGGAAGGAGGCGTGCAGACCGTGCGCGTGCACCAGGTCGGCGTTCGCGCAGGCCGTCCGGAGCGCGGCCACGGAGACGGGGTCGCTGCTGCGCGGTACGTGCACGTGGTCGGCGCCGACCCCGGTGAAGCCGTAGGCGTGATCGGCCTCGCCGGGGGCGCACACGGTGACCCGCACGCCTCTTGCCACGAGCCCCTCGGCCAGGGAGCGCACATGCGCGCTGCTGCCGGCGTTGCCTCCGCCGAGCACCTGCACGGTGCGCAGCGGCGACTGGCCGTGCGGTGCGTTGCTGCTCACGGGGCTCACGGGGCCGGGGCTCCTGGTTCACGGGGGCGGTCACGAGGAAACGTACAGAAGGTAGCGGGCTCGGGGAGGCGGAAGGACGCACCCCGCGCGCCTCCCGCACGGACCGTTCGGACCCGTCGCCCACCCCGCGTCCCCCGCCAAGCATGCCAGGACGTACGGCCGTTCAGGGACATCCGGGAGGGCGCACCCTGCGGCGGGCCGGGGCAATGCGCCGGAGCACATCACCCACACGGGTGAGGCGGAGCCCGCCGCGGCCGAACGGTCCGCGCAGGCATACGACGAGGTCAGCCGGTCACGGTGGCGCGCGCCCAGGCGCTCACCCGGTCTCCGTACCGGGCCGCGGCGACCAGTGCGACGGCGTGCGCGAGCAGCCCCGCGCGCCGGTTTCCCGCCACCACGGCCGCCCCCAGCGCGGCTCCGAGGGCGTGCGCCCCCGTGTCCCCGATCATCGTCCGCTCGCCGAGATCGTCGGGCAGGACGGCCGCGGCGGCGCCCATCGCGGCGGCCGACAGCCCGGCCGCGGGCCCCTCGCGCAGCAGCCCCGGCGCGCCGAGTGCGAGCACGGCGCCGACCGCCCGCCCCGGCCGCACGTCGACCAGGTTGACGGCGTGCGCGGCACCCGCGATCACGACGCCGGCGAGCAGCCTGTCCAGCGGCCGCTCCGTCAGCAGCGCGCCCGCCACGAGCCCGGCCGCGGATATCCCGAACAGTTTCACGGCCCCGCTGGTGACCTCGCCGTCGCGCAGCGCGCCGAGATGGGCGCGCAGCCCCCGCCGGTGATCCCCCGCGACGTCGTCGTACGCTCCGCAGGCTCCGGCGGCCAGCACGGCGAGCCCGGCACCGGGGTGCACCCGGGCGGCGGCCACCGCCGCGCCCAGCGCCGAGGCCGGCGCCGCGTACAGCTCGACGCTCTTCCCGGCGTGGTTCCTCCGCTCCCACCGCGCCGGGCCCCCGGGCGGGTTGCCGCGCAGGAGCGCGACGCCGGCCCGGGTGAGCGCGGCGGACAGCAGGAAGGAGCCGGACTTCCGAGTGATGATCACCCGGCCACCCTAGATCCCGCCGGAGATCCGCCCGCGCCGTCGGGGTCCCGCTAGAGATCCGCCCGCGCCGTCGCCAGCAGTTCCTCCGCGTGCGCGCGGGCCGTCTCGGAGTCCTCCTGGCCCGCCAGCATCCGGGACAGCTCGCGGACGCGCTCCTCGCCCTCCAGGACCTTCACGCCGGAGCGGGTGACGGAGCCGTCGTTGGTCTTCTCCACCAGCAGCTGCCGGTCGGCGAACGCGGCGACCTGGGGCAGGTGGGTGACCACGACGACCTGCGCGGTCCTGGCGAGCTTCGCCAGGCGCCGGCCGATCTCCACCGCGGCCTTGCCGCCCACGCCCGCGTCGACCTCGTCGAAGAGGTACGTCGGCACCGGGTCGGTGCCCGCGAACACGACCTCCACGGCCAGCATCACCCGGGACAGCTCACCGCCGGAGGCGCCCTTGGCGATGGGCCGCGGCGGGGCGCCGGGGTGCGGGGCGAGCAGCAGCTCCACCTCGTCCACGCCCGAGGAGCCGTAGGCGACGGTCCGCCCGCCGACCTCGACGCCCTCCGGGTCCTCGGTCTGCCGGAGGTCGAACGACACGCGCGCGTGGGGCATCGCCAGCGAGGCCAGCTCGGCGGTCACGGCGGCGGCGAACCGCTCGGCGGCCTCCGCCCGTGCGTCCGACAGCGCCTGGGCGAGGCCGCCCAGTTCGGTGCGGAGCGCGTCCCGCTCGGCGGTCAGCTCCCCGATCCGCTCGTCGTCGCCGTCCAGCTCGGTCAGCCGCGCGGCGCTCTGCTCGGCCCAGGCCAGCACGGCGCCCACGTTCTCCCCGTACTTGCGGGTGAGGGCGCCCAGGGCGGCCCGGCGCTCCTCCACGGCGGCCAGCCGCAGCGGGTCGGCGTCGAGATCGTCGGCGTATCCGGCCAGCTCACCGGCCACGTCACCGAGCAGGATGCCGATCTCCCCGATCCGGTCGGCGAGCGCGGACAGCGCCGGGTCGTGCGACCGTACGGCCTCCAGGGCCCGGTGGGCGCCCGCGACGAGCGTGGTGGCGTCGATCCCCTCGGGGTCCTCGGGGTTGCCCGCCAGAGCGGCGTGCGCGGCCGTCGCGGCGGACGACAGCGCCTCGGCGTGCCCCAGCCGCTCGGCCTCCTCCGCCAGCTCCACGTCCTCGCCGGCCCGCGGCTCCACCGCCGCGACCTCGTCGAGCCCGTACCGCAGCATGTCGGCTTCCTGCGCCCGCTCACGGGCGCGCGTGGTGATCTCCTCCAGCTCGGCGGAGACGGCCCGCAGCCGCTTGTACGCCTCGGTGTACTTCGCGAGCGGCACGGTGACGGTGTCGCCCGCGTACCGGTCGAGCGCCTGCCGCTGCCGGGACAGCTTCAGCAGCCCCTGCTGGTCGGTCTGCCCGTGCACGGCCACCAGGTCGTCGGCCAGCTCGGCGAGCAGCCCGACGGGCACGCTGCGCCCGCCCAGATGCGCCCGGGAGCGGCCCTCGGCGGACACGGTACGGCTGATCAGCAGGGCGCCGTCGTCCAGCTCGGCCCCGGCCTCCTCGGCACGCACGACGGCGGCGGCGCCGGGGGGTACGGCGACCCGTCCCTCCACGACCGCCTTCTCCGCCCCGATCCGCACGAGCGCCGGGTCCGCCCGGCCGCCGAGCAGCAGCCCCAGGCTGGTGACCACCATGGTCTTGCCCGCGCCCGTCTCACCGGTGACCGCGGTGAACCCCGGCGACAGCTCGACGACGGCGTCGTCGATGACTCCGAGCGACCGTATCCGCATCTCCTCCAACACGGAACAGACCATACGAGGTCCGGGGCCGGGAGTGCACACAGGCCGCCCATGTCACTCCGAGGAGTGGCCCGGTTCCAGGGGCCCGCGGCCGCGCCGGCATGCGGCTTCGCCGCGCGGGCGCGAGCGGCCGTACAGGCCCCGCGCCCGCCGGCATAACCGGACCGGTCCGGACGAACCGCTCAGTGCGGCGCGCCTCGCCAGCCGGTGGTGGGCAGGGCGAACTTCGCGACGAGCCGATCCGTGAACGAAGAGTGGTGCAACCGGGCGAGCCGGACGGGAACGGCTCCCCGCCGCACCTCCACCCGCGCCCCGGGCGGCAGCTCCACGGTCCGCCGCCCGTCGCACCACAGGACTCCCGGCGAGATGTGCGGCAGCACCTCCACCGCCAGCACCGAGTCCGGCGAGGTGACCAGGGGCTTGGCGAACAGCGCGTGGGCACTGATCGGCACCATCAGCAGCGCCTCCACCTCCGGCCAGACCACCGGTCCCCCGGCGGAGAACGCGTACGCCGTGGACCCGGTGGGCGTGGACAGGATCACCCCGTCGCACCCGAACTCCGACACCGGCCGCCCGTCGATCTCCAGCACGACCTCCAGGAGCTTCTCCGCGCCGGCCTTCTGCACGGCCGCCTCGTTCAGCGCCCAGTCGGTGTGCACGATGTCCCCGTTGCGGTGCACGACGACGTCGACGGTCATCCGCTCCTCGACCTCGTAGGACCGCGCCACCACCCGGTCCACCACCCGGTCGACGTCGTCCCGTTCGGCCTCCGCGAGGAAGCCGACGCGCCCCAGGTTGACGCCGAGCATCGGCACCCCGGAGGCCCGTGCGAACTCGGCGCCGCGCAGCAGCGTGCCGTCACCGCCGAGCACGATCAGCAGCTCGCAGCCGTCCAGGCACTGCGGAGTCGCCTCCTTGACGAGGCCCACCTCGTCCGGGAGCGGCAGGTCGCGCGCCTCCTCCTCCAGCACCCGCACCCCGATGCCATGCCGCAGCAGGCCCTTGACGACGAGTTCCGCGGTGCGGATCGCCGCGGGCCGCCCGGTGTGGGCGAGCAGGAAAACAGTACGCGCCAGATTCTGTGTCAACGCGGCCCCTCCGCCACTGCACGGTCGACGTCGGCCGGGTCCACCTGGGGTGCCCCCGCCCGCAGCCAGAGAAAGTACTCGACGTTTCCCGAGGGCCCGGGCAGCGGACTCGCGGTGACCCCCCGCACCCCGAGCCCCAGCTCCCAGGCCTTCTCGGCCACTCCCCGCACGGCCTCCGCCCGCAGCTGCGGACTCCGTACGACACCCCCGCTGCCCAACCGTTCCTTGCCCACCTCGAACTGCGGCTTGACCATCATCACCAGGTCGGCGTCCGCCGTCACGCACCGCTTCAGGGCGGGCAGCACCAGCCCGAGCGGGATGAAGGACAGATCGCCCACGACAAGATCCACAGGTTCCCCATCGATCGCCTCAAGCGTCAACTCGCGTACGTTCGTACGGTCCTTGACGGTGACGCGTTCATCGCTCTGGAGAGTCCAGGCGAGCTGCCCGTAGCCGACGTCCACCGCGACGACGTGCGCGGCGCCCGCGCGGAGCAGGACGTCGGTGAAGCCGCCGGTGGACGCGCCGGCGTCCAGCGCGCGCCGGCCCTCGACCCCGAGCCCCTGCGGCACGAAGACCTCCAGCGCGCCGGCCAGCTTGTGGCCGCCCCGGGAGACGTAGTCGGGATCGCTGTCGTCGGTCTCGACGACGATCGCCGCCGCGGTCTCCACCTGGGTGGCCGGCTTGGTCGCCACGGTCTTGCCGACGGTGACCCGTCCGGCGGCGATCAGCTGGCTGGCGTGCTCGCGCGAGCGGGCGAGCTTCCGGCGGACCAGCTCCGCGTCGAGACGGCGGCGTGCGACTCCTGCCACGTTCGGTTCAGCTCCTGTGTTGGTACGCCGGTGAGGGCGCCTTGTACGACGGTGAGGGGGCCGCGGGTCCCGGGCGGGTGTCGAGCGCGGTGAGCGCGTCGCGCAGCCCCCGGTGTACATCCTCGTACACCGCGACGTGGCCGTCGGTGGCGAGGTGGTCCGCGTCGGCCAGCCGGTCCAGCTGGGCGTCGACCTCGGCGTTGCCGGTGGGGGTGCGCGGGACGTTCAGGGGGGAGGGCGCCGCGGGGTCGTCCGCGGGCGCCTGCTCGGTGCCGGTGCCGGCCTCGGAGACGGACTCGCTCATGCCCAGACGCTACCCCGAACCGCTGGGGTACCGTCGTGGGCGATGGCCACGATCGAGGAGTGCCGCGTCGCACTGGGGAAGCTTTCGGACAACATGCAGGGCGCCGAGGGTGAGGTCCGCGCGGCTGCCGCCCTGGACCGCTCGGTGAGCTGCCACATCACGGACCTGGAGGTCACCTTCGCCGGCCGGCTGACCGGCGGCCGGATCGAGGTGGACGAGACCCTTCCCGGGCCGCCGCGGGAGAGGGCGCAGATAAGGCTCGCCCTGGCCGGGGACGACCTGGTGGCCCTGGTGTCCGGCGAGCTGAACTTCGCGACCGCCTGGGGCTCGGGCCGGGTGAGGCTGGAGGCGAGCCTGCTGGACCTGTTCCGGCTCAGGAAGCTGTTGTAGGCACACCGGACCGGCCGGCGTCCGGCGGGTCGGGAAGCCACCGCGGGCCCGCCGGACCGGCCCGCGTCCCGCCGGTCAGGAAGCCGCCGTGACCCGTTCCGCGCGTGCCTTGCGGGTCGGGAAGCCGCCGCGGGCCCGCCGGACCGGCCCGCGTCCCGCCGGTCAGGAAGCCGCCGTGACCCGTTCCGCGCGTGCCTTGCGGGCCGCCGGGACCACCAGCGGGGTACCGGTCTCCGGGTCGTCGATCACCTGGCAGCGCAGTCCGAACACCTCCTCGACCAGCTCGGCCGTGACGATGTCCTTCGGGGCTCCCTCGGCGAGCACCCGGCCGCCGCGCAGGGCGATGAGGTGGGTGGCGTAGCGGGCGGCGTGGTTGAGGTCGTGCAACACCGCCACCAGCGTCCGGCCCTGCTCCTCGTGCAGCTCGGCACAGAGGTCGAGGACGTCGATCTGGTGCTGGATGTCCAGATAGGTGGTCGGCTCGTCCAGGAGCAGCAGCGGGGTCTGCTGGGCGAGCGCCATCGCGATCCACACGCGCTGCCGCTGCCCGCCGGAGAGTTCGTCCACATAGCGCTCGGCCAGCTCCGCGACCCCGGTCCGCCGCATCGACTCCCGGACGACCCGCTCGTCCTCGGCCGACCACTGGCGCAGCAGGCCCTGGTGGGGGTAGCGGCCCCGCCCGACGAGGTCGGCGACCGTGATGCCGTCGGGCGCGACGGACGACTGCGGCAGCAGGCCGAGGGTCCGGGCCACCTTCTTCGCCTGCATCGACTGGATGGCCTGGCCGTCCAGCAGCACCCGGCCCTGGCTGGGCTTGAGCATCCGTGACAGCGCCCGCAGCAGCGTCGACTTGCCGCACGCGTTCGGGCCGACGATCACCGTGAAGGAGTTGTCGGGGATCTCCACCGACAGCTGCTCGGCGATCACGCGCTGGTCGTAGGCGAGGGTGACGTTGTCGGCGGCCAGGCGGTTCACAGTGCTCCTAGGGGTGTTCGGGTTCGTGCCCGGCGTGCGCGTCATATCCGGCCCGCCCGGCGCTCGGTGACCAGCAGCCACAGCAGGTAGGCACCGCCGAGGACGCCGGTGACCACTCCTACGGGCAGCTGGTCGGCGCCGAAGGCGCGCTGGGAGGCCCAGTCGGCGGCGACCAGCAGGGCCGCGCCCATGCACAGCGAGGGCACCAGATTCGGACCCGGCGAGCGGGTCAGGCGGCGGGCGAGCTGCGGCGCGGTCAGCGCGACGAAGCTGACGGGGCCCGCGGCGGCGGTCGCGGCGGCGGTGAGCAGGACGGACGAGACCATCAGCAGGAGCCGGACGCGCTGCACGCGCACGCCGAGCGCGTGGGAGACGTCGTCGCCCATCTCCATCATCCTGAGGCCGCGCGCGTTGGCGAGGACCAGCGGGACGAGGACGGCGCACAGCGCGAGCAGCGGCCAGACCTGGTCCCAGTCACGGCCGTTGAGCGAGCCCGTCATCCACACCACGGCGCGGGCCGCGTCCACCAGGTCGGCCTTGGTGAGCAGATAGCCGTTGACCGCCGCGGCGATCGCGTTGACGCCGATACCGACCAGCACCAGCCGGTACCCGTGCACGCCCTGCTTCCAGGCGAGCGCGTAGATCGCCAGACCGGTCGCCAGACCGCCGGCCAGCGCGCCCACGGTCACCTGGGCCGCGCTGCCGGACATCAGCACGATCACGACCAGCGCGCCGGCCGTCGACCCCTGCGACAGGCCGAGCACGTCCGGGCTGCCGAGCGGGTTGCGGGAGACGGACTGGAACAGCGCGCCGCCCAGGCCCAGCGAGGCACCGACCAGCAGGCCGACCAGGACCCGCGGCAGCCGCAGTTCGTTGACGATGAAGTCCTGGTAGGCGGTGCCGTCACCGGCGAGCGTGCGCAGTACGTCGGCGGCCGGGATCCGCGCGTCGCCGGTGCCGATCAGGGCGACACCGGCGGCGCAGGCGGCGGCCAGCAGCAGGACGACGACGATCAGGGCACGCGGGTCCAGGCGCAGGGAGAGGCCGCCGGGGATGCGTACCGCACGGCTCCGGGAGTGGGTCTTCACAGCTGAGCCGTCCTCCGCCGTCGTACGAGCAGGATGAAGAGCGGTCCGCCGATGATCGCGGTGACGATGCCGACCTGGAGCTCCGAGGGGCGGGCCACGACGCGGCCGACGACATCGGCGCCGAGCAGCAGCACGGGCGCGAGAACCGTGGCGTACGGCAGGATCCAGCGCAGGTCGGGGCCCGTGAAGGAGCGCACGACGTGCGGGACCATCAGGCCGACGAAGACGATCGGACCGCAGGCGGCCGTCGCGGCGCCGCACAGCATCACGGAGGCCAGCATGGCCAGCGCGCGCACCCGGTTGAGGTTCGCCCCCAGGGCCCGGGCGGTGTCGTCGCCCATCTCGACGGCGTTCAGCGGCCGGGCCAGCGCGAGCGCGAGGACCGTGCCGACCACGAGGAACGGCAGCACCTGGGTGATGGTGGACCAGCCGGCCGAGGCCAGTGAACCCACCGTCCAGAAGCGCATCTTGCCCAGCGCCGCGTCGTCCATGATCATCACGGCCTGGAGATAGCCGTACAGGGCCGCGCTGATGGCCGTGCCGGCGAGCGCGAGCCGCACCGGCGTGGCGCCCCGGCTGCCGCCGAGGAACCACACCAGAGCGCCGACCGCCGCCGCCCCGAGGAACGCGAACCACACGTAGCCGGCGAGGCTGGTGACGCCGAAGTAGGTGATGGCCGTGACGACGGCGGCCGAGGCGCCCGCGTTCATGCCGAGCAGTCCGGGCTCGGCCAGCGGGTTGCGCGTCAGCGCCTGGAGCACCGCGCCCGACAGACCGAGCGCGGCACCGGCCAGCAGACCGAGGAGAGTGCGCGCGAGCCGGTCGTCCACGACCACGTCCCCGTACGTCCCCGTGTCGTGGAACAGCCCGTGCCAGACCTGGTCCGGCGAGAGCGCTTTCGCCCCGATCGCGATACTCGCCAGAGCGACGAGCAGCAGGAGCACGACCGAGAGCAGGAGGCCAAGGGCCCGCGCCGCCCGGCGGGTTGGGGGCGCGGGGGCGGTCTCCGCGCGCTGTTCCGGAGGACTGTCGACCAACACGAGGTTAGGTTAGCCTACCCTCGCATCCGTTCTCGATCCCCGGTTCTCGTGATCCTGCTGCCCGGCCGTCAGAGACCCAGCCTGGCCAGCGCCTTTTCCCCGTCCAGCGAGCAGGATCCGTCCCCCGCCGCCGTCCAGGCCGCCGCGCACAGCGCCCGCAGGCCATCCGGCGCCTCCCCGTCGCCCGCCAGCTCCAGCCGGTCCGTCCCGGCCGTCGCCGTCCATCCGCCGCAGCGGAATCCCTCACCCTCCCGGGTGATTTCCGGCTGCCCCGTGAGCATCCCCCTCAGATCGGCGTCCACATAGGTCGGCCGGTGCTGCGGCGGGGCGGCGAGCAGCTGCGCTCCGTCGGTGACACCGGTCAGCACCAGCAGCGAGTCGACCCCGCCGTGGAACGCGCCCTCGATGTCCGTGTCCAGCCGGTCCCCGACCACCAGCGGACGCTCGGCACCGGTCCTGATGATCGTCTCCCGGTGCATCGGGGGCAGCGGCTTGCCCGCGACCTGCGGCTCCGCGCCGGTCGCGATCCGGACGACCTCCACGGCCGCCCCGTTGCCCGGCGCGATGCCCCGCCCGCTCGGAATCGTCAGATCGGTGTTGGACGCGAACCACGGCACGCCGCGCCGGACGGCGTACGACGCCTCCGCGAACCGTCCCCAGGTCAACTCCGGCCCGCCGTACCCCTGGACGACCGCCGCGGGGTCGTCGTCGGCCGACTCCACCGGCGTGAGGCCGCGCTCGCGCAGCGCCACCCGCAGCCCCTCCCCGCCGATCACCAGCACCCGCGCCCCGGCCGGCACCTGCTCGCTGATCAGCCGCGCGACAGCCTGCGCGGAGGTGATGACATCGTCGGCCCCCGTGGGTATCCCCAGCTCCGTCAGGTGCTCGGCCACCGCGTCCGGGGTCCGCAGCGCGTTGTTGGTGACGTACGCCAGATGCATGCCGCCCGTCCGGGCGGCCGCCAGCGAGTCGACCGCGTGCGCGATCGCGTTCCCGCCCGCGTACACCACTCCGTCCAGATCGAGCAGCGCCGTGTCGTACGCCTCGCTCAGGGGCTGCCCACTGCCCTCGGGCCTCGTCCTGACGCCCTGGCTCATGTCCACATCGCTCCTCGTTCGCTCGCCTTTCCCCCGATCATCCCCCACGCCGCCGACACACGTACGATGCCGGGATGAACACAGCAGGTCACCCGGAGGCAACGCAGCGCCGCGGCCTGGAACTCACCCCGTTCCGAGGCCTCCGTTACGACCCCGACCGGGTCGGCAGCCTCGCCTCTGTCACTTCCCCTCCCTACGACGTCGTCGTACGGCCCGACGGCCTGCACCACCTCCAGTCGGCCGACCCCTACAACATCGTCCGGCTGATCCTGCCCCAGGCCGGCACGCCGAGCGCCCGCACCGAGCAGGCCGCCGACACCCTCCGTCGCTGGCTGGACGAGGGTGTCCTCACCGCCGACCCGGAGCCCGGCCTGTACGTGTACGAGCAGCAGGACGGCGACGGCATGCTCCAGCGCGGAGTCATCGGCACCCTGCGGGTCTCGGAGCCCGCGGAGGGTGTGGTGCTGCCGCACGAGGACGTCATGCCGCCCGTCGTCGCCGACCGCGCGGCCCTGATGCGTGCCACGCGCGCGAACCTCGAACCGCTGCTGCTGACGTACCGGGGTGACGGTACGGCCGCGGAGGTCGTCGAGCGCACGGCGGAGAAGCCTCCGTTGCTGGCCACGACCACGGAGGACGGCTTCCGGCATCGCCTGTGGTCCGTCACCGACCCCCAGGACCTGGCCGGCATCCAGACCGATCTCGCCGGCCGCCAGGCCCTGATCGCCGACGGCCACCACCGCTGGGCCACCTACCTCCGGCTCCGCGCCGAGCACCCCTCTCCCAGCCCCTGGGACTACGGTCTGGTCCTGCTGGTGGACACCGCGCGCTATCCGCTGCGCGTGCGCGCCATCCACCGGCTGCTGCACGGCCTGCCGGTCGCCGACGCCCTGGCGGCGGTGGAGGGCCTGTTCCGGGTACGGCACCTCGACGTGCCCCTGTCCAAGGCCCTCACGGCCCTGGCGGACGCGGCCCGCACGGGGAACTCCTTCCTGCTGGCCGGCGACGGCGCCTTCCATCTGCTGGACCGCCCGGACCCGGATCTGCTGGCCCGGACGATCCCGGCGGACCGCCCGGCCGCCTGGCGCTCCCTGGACGCCACGGTCCTGCACGCCGCGCTCCTGGAGCACGTCTGGCGCATCCCCGAGGACTCCCCGGCCCACATCGCCTACATCCACGACACGGCCGCGACCGTCGAGAAGGCGGAACGCGACGGCGGTACGGCGGTGCTGATGCACCCGGTCCGCGAGGAAGTCGTACGCGATCTGGCCCAGCAGGGCGTGACGATGCCCCGCAAGTCGACGTCGTTCGGCCCGAAGCCGGCCTCGGGGCTGGTGCTGCGGGCGCTGGAGTTCTGAGCGGACCGCGCAACAGCAGCGACAAGAGGGCAGGCTCCCCGTGGAGCCTGCCCTCTTGTCGGTGACGCTTCTCAGTGCCGGACGTCAGTCCTTGTCGCCGTCCTCGTCGCCGTCCTTGTCGCCGTCCTTGTCGCCGTCCTCGTCGCCGTCCTCCGCGGCGGCGTCCGAGGACTCGGCGGGCGCCTCGGAGTCGTCCGGGGCGTCCTCGGCCAGAGCGTCGACGAACTCCACGCCGTCCAGCTCGGCGAGCCGGTCGGAGGCGTCCGTGCTGCCGTCCCGGTCGGCCTCGACGGCCTTCGCGAACCACTCCCGGGCCTCGCGCTCCCGGCCGGCGGCCAGCAGGGCGTCGGCGTAGGCGTAGCGCAGACGCGCGGTCCACGGCTGCACCGAGTTGGAGGCCAGCTCCGGGCTCTGCAGGGTCACGATGGCCGCGTCCAGCTGGCCCATGTCACGCCGGGCACCGGCGGCGACGAGCCGCATCTCGACCTGACCGGCCTTGTCCAGCTTGTGCACCTCCGGCGCACCCGCCATGTCCAGCGCCTTCTCCGGCCGCCCGAGCCCGCGCTCGCAGTCGGCCATCACCGGCCACAGTTCCACGCTGCCGGTCATCCGCCGGGCGGCCCGGAACTCGGCGAGGGCCTCGGCGTACTTCTGGCTGGCGTACGCGGCGAAGCCGGCCGCCTCGCGCACGGCGGCCACGCGGGACGCCAGACGCAGGGCCACCTTGGAGTAGCCGTAGGCGCCCTCGGGGTCCTCGTCGATCAGCCGGGCGACCATCACCAGGTTCTTGGCGACGTCTTCCGCGAGCGTCTTGGGCAGGCTCTGCAGCTCCTGCCGGACGTCCTTGTCGATCTCGTCACCGGTGACGTCCTCCGGGATCGGCAGCCGCTTGATCGGCTCGCGGTCCCGGTCCCGCTCCCGGTCCTCACGGAACCGGCCGCCGCCGCGGCGGTCGTCGCGGGCGTCGCGCCCCCGGAAGCCGCCGCCGGGCCGACCACCACGGTCGTCCCTGCGGGGCCCACGGGCACCACGGTCGTCACGGCGGTCGTCGCGGCGGTCGTCACGGCCCCGGAAACCGCCGCGCTCGCCACGGTCGCGGTCGTCACGCCGGTCGTCACGCCGGAAGCCACCGCGGTCGTCGCCGCGCCGGTCGTCACGACGGTCGTCACGTCGGTCGTCACGGCGGTCGTCACGGCGGAAGCCACCGCGGTCGTCGTCGCGGCGGAAGGAGGGACGGTCACCGCGGTCACCGCGGTCGTCACGGCGGTAGCCACCGCGGTCGTCACGCCGGTCACCACGGTCGTCGTCACGACGGAAAGAGGGACGGTCACCGCGGTCGTCACGGCGGAAGGAGGGACGGTCGCCACGGTCGTCGCGGCGGAAGCCGCCACGGTCGCCGCGGTCACGGTCGTCCCGCTGGAACGCCGGACGCGAACCCCGGTCACCCTCACGGCGGTAGCCACCGCCACGGTTGTCGCCACGGCGGTCGTCACGGCGGTCGTCACGGCCCCGGAAACCGCCGCGCTCGCCACGGTCGCGGTCGTCACGCCGGTCGTCACGACGGTCGTCACGGCGGAAGCCACCACGGTCGTCGTCACGACGGAAGGAGGGACGGTCGCCGCGGTCACCGCGGTCGTCACGGCGGAAGCCGCGGTCGTCACGACGGTCACCGCCGCGGTCGTCACGACGGTCACCACCACGGTCGTCACGGCGGAAGGAGGGACGGTCGCCACGGTCGTCGCGGCGGAAGCCGCCACGGTCGCCACGGTCACGGTCGTCCCGCTGGAACCCCGGACGCGAACCCCGCTCACCCTCACGGCGGTAGCCACCGCCACGACGGTCGTCACCGCCACGACGGTCGTCACGGCGGTCGTCGCGACGGTCGTCCCTGCGGTCGCCGCGGTCGTCACGACGGCCGTAGCCGCCACCGCGGTTGTCGTCTCGCCGGCCGTAGCCGCCACGGTCACTGTCGCGCCGGTCGTTGTCACGGCGGAAGCCGCCGCGGTCGCCCCGGTCACCACTGTCCCGTCGCCGCTGGTCGCGCTCCGGTCGATCGTCGGGAGAGTTGGTGGACATGGCGACTCCTGTCTTCGGTACCACAAGCATTGTAAAAACAAAAGGACCCCTGGTCCCAGCTGAACGCTGGGACCAGGGGTCCTCCAAAGA
>NZ_JAINRE010000073.1 GCF_020400595.1 Streptomyces naphthomycinicus
CCGGCACGGTGTTTCCGATGAGGGAAAAGCTACGTTGCGTTCGCCTACTCGGCAACACTGTCATTGCGCGACATCGCTATTCATGCAGGTGGAAGCCGGTAAATCGTTGCAACGTTCTGAAAGATAACGCAACGGCAGCCCACTCGATCGTTGCAATGGACTGACGATGAACGCTATGCCGGAGACGCCGGAGACGGCGGAGGCGGCGGGGCTCGCCGGGGAGGCCGCGCCGCCCGTCGGCGCGGACGGGCCCCGGCGCACCGCCCGGCGACTCGGACACGCGGCCGGACAGCGCTTCCGGGCAGGCCGGACGGCGGCACTGTGTCCGGGACAGCCGTTTGCCGTTGCCCGGGCATCGCTCGCACCGGCAGGCTCTGTGCTGCACGGCGGGGCGACGGCGTCACCCCGCGACGGGCCACGGCCGGCCGCGACCGCGTGCGCCGGACGGCGCACCGCGCCGATGAACGCCCCTGAGAACGTCACCAGTTCCTTCAGTCACGTACCGAACCAGGAGGAGACCCCTGTGCGTCTGCATCGCACCCTGACCGCCGCCGTCCTCACGGCCGGACTCACCGTCGCCGGCCTGACCGCCACGGTCTCGGCCGCCCCCGCGGCGCAAGCCGCCGCCTGTGGCGTCACCGGATCCAACCGCGACACCGGCCCCTACGGGCAGTACTTCCTGCGGGACGTCAACCTTCGCAACGGCCCGGACTGGGCGTGCAGGATCACCGACACCGCCACCCCGGTCAACAAGGTCGACTACTTCTGCACGACCGACGGGTTCACGTACCTGCGTACGGCGTCGACGAAGTACGGCTGGGTGTACAACGGCTACCTGAAGGGCGGCGGTTCCACCATCCCCTGCTGAGACCCGACGCCCTGTAGGGGCGCTCCGGTCCGCGGGCGGGACGGCGTGCCGGCCTCCTGGCCGGTCCCATGCCGTCCCGTCCGTGCGGGGCGCGGGCGTGATCGGGCGCCCTCGGCCGGCGTCCCGCTTGCCCGGCTGCCGACCCGGCACCCATGAGCTGTCCGTGTGCGATTCGGCGAGTGATCGGGTGTCAGATCCGATGAGCGATCGGATAGGGTGTCCGGTGGAGGTGAGCGCTGTGCCCACTCAGGACGAGCTGTTCAGCAGGGTGGACGCGCTGCTGGAACAAGTCGCTCAGGACGATCTTCCAGCCCCTGCCGAGCGCAAGCGGCTGCGGGAGGCCGCCGGGCTGAGCCAGGAACAGATCGCGCAGGCCCTTCAGACGCGACGCGAGGCCATCGGGAACTGGGAGTCCGGCAAGACCGAGCCACGGCCGCCGAAGCGTGCCGCCTACGCCCGGCTGCTCGAAGGGCTCGCCGAGCGTTTCCCCGCCTCGGACACCGTGCCCGTCTCGGACACCGTGCCCGCCTCGGACACGGCACCGCAGCCACTCACCCCCGCCCCCGCGCCCGCCCCGGCGGTCAAGAAGCCGGCGGTCGAGAAGCCGGCGGTCGAGAAGCCGGTGGCCAAGAAGCCGGTGGCCAAGAAGCCGGCGGTCGAGAAGCCGGTGGCGAAGGCGGGTGCCGCCCCGGCCGCCGACCCGCGTTTCGAGAACGGCCCGCTCGCCGTGGTCGACGCCGACGGCGACGGCCAGGTGTCGGCGTACTGCGTGGACGGCCTGGTCCTGGACGTGCCCGCCAAGTCCCTGCCCGCCCTGCTCGACTGGACCCTGGCCGAGGCCAGGCTCGGTCAGGCCCGTCTGCACCGCAACGGCCGCGACGCCGACCCCGTCCTCGTCCTCACCCCCGGCGCGCTGGAGCGCTACGGCCTGCCCGCCGCCCTGTCGGACCAGGAGCGGCGCGCCGGACGTCTCGACGACGGCCACAAGGCGCCCAGGCAGCTCGCCCGCGCCGACTGGAAGCTGACCCGGCGCGGTTTCGGGCCGTGGGCGCGGATCTACCGCCCGGCCGAGGGCTCGCAGCGCCGCTGCGTACAGCTGTGCATCCCCTCCTGGAACGCCCTGGACGCACGGGAGTGGGACAACAAGGACGACCCGCGGCTGCCGGGCATGCACCCGGCCGACCTGGCCCGCTACCTGGGCGCGTACGCGCAGCGGGTGATGACGCCGCGCGGCACCGCCGCGGTCACCGGGCTGGAGCTGATGACCGCGCTGCGCCCGCCGACCCGCGCGGAGAAGGACCCGGTCACCGGCGAGTTCGGGCGGGCCTTCAACGACGACGCGCTCACCGCCGTGTACGACGTGGTGGAGTGCGAGGTCCCCGACGAACACCCCGTCCTCAAGGGCAGGTTCGCCCGGCACCATCTGCGCACCCCGGCCGAGATGCTGATGGAGGAGCCGTACGACTGGTGCCGGCCGCTGACCGACGAGGAGTGCACGCGCCGGTACCTGGTCGCGATCGACATCAACATGTCGTTCGCCGCGGCCGCCAACGGCCTCAACCTCGGGCTGAACGGGCCGACCCACCTGAAGAACGCCCCGGCGTTCGACGCGGCGCTGCCCGGCTCGTGGCTGGTCGATCTCTCCCACGTCGACCTGTCCCGTGTCCAGGCCGGGGGCCGCACCGTCGACGGCAGCCGGCTCCCGTCGCCCTTCACCCCCAACGGCGACCGGCCCACCGGCCCGGCCTGGTACGCCACCCCGACCGTCGCCTACGCACAGGAGCTGGGCTTCGAGGTCGCGCCGATCGAGGCGTACGTCCGTACCCGGACCGGCCGCTACCTGGACGGCTGGTACAAGCGGCTGCGCGACGCCTATGTGGCGACGATGGCCGACCTCGGTGTCACCACCGACCTGGGCGGCCGCGAGTTCCTGGAGGCGATGGCCCGCTCCGGGCAGGCCGACCCGACCATGAGGCTGCTGGCGGGCGCCATCAAGGCGACCGCGAAGGGCGGGATCGGCAAGCTGCGCCAGCGCAACCGGGGCCAGGTGCCCTACCACGAGCCGTGGCCGGCGCTGGCGCGGGAGACGTGGCGCCCCGACATCCGGGCCGCCGTGCTGGCCAACCAGCGGATCGGTCTGCACCGCAAGCTGGTGAAGACCGCCGCCGCGGCCGGCCTGTACCCGGTCGCGATCGGCACCGACGCCGTCGTCTACCCCTCGCCCGGCCCGTCCCCGCTCGACGTCCTGCCGTACACCGGCGAGGGCAAGCCGGTGCCGGGGACGTTCCGGCTCGGGATCTCGCCGGGGATGGTCAAGCACCAGGGCACGCGGACCGTGCTGTGGGCCGAGGAGCGGTTCGAGGAGCACGGCGGCGTGTTCAACCTCGCCAACCTGATCAAGAACGATCCGGCGGCCGGGGAAGGGGAGTAGCACGTCATGGCCGACTCGGTCGCAGAGGGCCTGGACCGCGCGCTGGAGAAGGCGTTCACCCGCCCCCTGCCCCAAAGCGCCCAGGCCCGGATGAGATACCTGGTCAGGCAGCTGGGGGGCACCAGGCCGGTCGCGGAACTGCTCACGGTCTCCCAGCGCACCGTCGAGCGGTACGTCGCCGGCACGCTCAAGCGGCCCCGCCGCGACCTGCGCGACCGCATGGAGCGTGAGGTCAGGAGAAGATGGCAGCCGCAGGTCCGGGCGAGGGCCCGGAAGAAGGCGGCGTCCACCGACGGCCTGATCCTCTCCACCCGGGCCCGCTTCGGGTTCACCGCCGCGCCCGGCACCACCGACGACGCCCGGATCCGTGACATCACCCAGGCCCTGCCGCCCCGCTACGCGGACCGCCTGTTCACCGCCCGCGAGCAGGGCGCCAGCGAACAGCAGCTCCAGCACATCGCGGCCGAGGGCCTGGCACGGATGTACTTCCGCGCCGACGACACCCGCGCGCACGGCCTGGGCGTGGAGTTCACCGACGTGGAACACCTCGACATCGAGCTGTAGCCCCTGCCCGCGCCACGCCGCCGGGCGAAGACAGGCGCGGGTGCCTGCCGCCGGGGACGGCGGTCTACGAAAGGGCCCTGGAGGTGCCGGACTCCTCCAGCCCCTTCCTGAGCCGGTCGAACACCTCGCGTTCCGAAGGCAGCAGCGGAGGCTCCGCCGTCCGCGGCAGAAGAGGCCCGGTCAGGGCGGCCAGCAGCGCCTTCGGCCGCAGCACCCGGGTGGGGGCCGCCGTGAGGCTGGTGACGTCCCACAGCGCCGACGCCGCGTCGAAGGAGCCGGTCGCCGCTCTGGTCAGCCGGCGTGCGTAGCGGGCGGCGACACGGTCGGCGACGCCCGGCTCCCCGCCGAGGACCCCCGGGTACAGGACGTCCATGCCCACGGCGGTCGCCCACGCCGTGTCGACGTGGCGGGACACCCCGCGAAGCACACGCCGGGCCAGGCCGGGGCCGGCAGGTCCGGTCCGGCGCACTTCCTCGGCCAGGACCCGGGCGCCCAGCGCGGCCACCGACATGCCCTGCCCGTAGGCGGGGTTGAAGGTCGCCAGCGCGTCGCCGAGCACGATGAACCGCTCGGGCCAGTGCGTCGCCTTCTCGAAGTACCGGCGGGCGTTGCTGGTGCTGCGGCCACGGCTGACCACCACGTCGGTGAGGGCCTCCGCGCCGGAGATGAGCTGGCCGACGATCGGGTGCGGCAGGTCCAGCGCGTAGGCGAGGAAGCCCTGCGGGTCCTGCGGGGGTTCGCCGCCCCGGGTGCCGCCCGCGCTGACCATCCACCGGTTTCCCTCGATCGGGAGCACCATGGCGCTCCGGCCGGGCGTCCCGTCGTAGGGGTTCGCCTGGATCACCGTCAGCGGGAAGGACTCCGCGCCCGCCGGCGTGCGGTAGATCCGGGTGGCGTTGGTGAGACCGGAGTCGACCTTTCTCTCCTCGATGCCCGTGATGCCTATGTCGTTCAGCCACTTCAGGCTGTCCGAGCCGCGCCCGCTCGCGTCGATGACGAGGTCCGCCTCCAGCTCGGCGCCCAGAGCGTCGTCCGCCGCGCCGATCCGGACGCCGCACACGCGCCGGGCGTCACCGAGGAGCCCTTCGGCACGCGCCCGGTGGATGGAGACGTTGGGGCAGGAGTCGAGCAGGGCCTGCCGCAGGACCCAGTCCAGCAGGGCACGGGAGCAGGTGATCATGCGCGGGCCGTGCCACTTCCACCGGCGCAGCCAGCCGCTGTCCGGGGTCAGGGCCAGCATGCCGTTGCCGAGGGCGATCTCGTGGGCCCCCGCGGCCAGGAGACGCTCGCGCACACTGACGGGGAAGAGCGACTCCATGGCGGACAGCCCGCCGGCCATGAGCAGATGCGCGTGCCGGCCCTGGGGGACACCACGCCGGTTCTCCGGCCCGTGCGGAAGCTCGTCCCTGTCGAGCAGGAGGATCTGCATCGTGGGTTCGGCCAGGGACAACGCCGCGGCGGCCACCAGCCCTGCCACGCCGGCTCCGACCACGACAGCTTTGTGCGACAACGGGTTCTCCTCGTAGCGTTCATGGGACGACGTCACTGGATGCGCACCTGCTCCGGTGCCGCCTCGAAAAGGCGGTGCACCGTGTGCGCCAGCTCCACCAGATCGATGGTGACGCGGAATTTCTCCGGCGGATCGGCAGGGCCGCCGCCCATGCCTGTCGCACGGCGGATACCGTCGATGATCATCGCCTTCTCCGAGGCGATCCGCGCGCTTTCCTGCCGCTCGCCGCGCTCCACGGCGGCCGCGTACGCCGTGTGGCCGACCCGTTGGTCGAAGTACGCCGTCAACTGCAGCAGCGCGTCCCGGATGTTGGCTTCGAGCAGGTAGAGACGGGTGCTGGGCAGCTGCCACCACAGCTGCCACCAGGTGGGTTCGGCGATCGGCGCGGCCGCCACGTCCTTCACCGCCGACCACAGGGGCCTGAGCGCGCGGTAGGTGGTCAGGCTCTGCCGCTCCGTGGCGGCCGCGGACGCCAGCCGTGGCAGCACGAAGCCGGCGGAGTAGATCAGGGCGCCGAGCGCGGCGGCCGGCGGAGCGACGGTGGTGGACAGGAAATCCAGGTCGTGCCCCAGCCAGCGGGCGACGACCGCGGTGACCTTGGCGAGAGTGAACCCCAGGGCGTCCAGCAGCAGACCGGCCAGGATCAGCCGGAGGCCGATGCGCAGCAGCCCGGTGACCTCGTCGCGGGCCCACTTCAGGCAGACGGCGCTCAGGACGATCGTGCTCGCCAGATGCCCCATCAGGTAGAGGGCGATCATCTCCCGCATGTACGGGGTGTTGGCGTAGTACGTGTCCAGGTCGGTGAGCCGCTCCGTGTGCGCGTCGGCGAGGCCGAACAGCACGACGATGGCGACGATGAGCGTGCCGTAGACGGCAACCGCCCTGCGGGTCATCCGCCGTATCTGCTCCTGCGGGCCGCCCTTCCAGTGGATCAGCAAGATGATCAGCGAACAGCTCAGGGCGGAGATAGAGCTGTAGGTCAGCGGGGCGCCGACATTGGCGATGCCGGTGGCGTGGTTGACGGCGGCGAGCGTCACCGGGGCGGACCAGAAGAAGCACACGGCGGCGATGAACGCGGTGGCCCGCGTGGCGATGGACAGCGGTGAGCGGGGAGTCCTGCGCGGCCGGCGGAGCAGTACGGCGGCCAGAGCCAGAAGCACGGAGGCCATGTACACGACGAGACTCATCTTTCGGGGACTCCGTTCAGGTCCTCTGGCTGTGGGGGGAATCGTGCACCGGGATCGCGGTCACACCGACCGGGCCTCGGCGGGGCCCGGCTCGACGGCCCGTGCCCGGCGCTCGGACCTTTTCACGGCATCGGCGATCAGAGCCAGGGACGCGGCATCACGCGGATGCGAAAGCCGCACCGGCGCACCGGCGGACTCCGGCCCGGGACGGGTGCTGCGCTGCACGGCCGCGGCGATGGTCACCGCCCACGCCGCGGAACTCGCCCTGCGCCAGTCACCGGTCCTGGCCAGCTCCGCGTCGAGGGTGCCGGCGTAGAGGGTCTCGTCGTAGAGCGTCTCGATGGCGAGGAGCCCGTTGTGGATGGTGCTCCAGCGCCACGTCCCCCACAGGAAAGGGGAGCGCGGCCGCTCGACCCGCAGGGCACGGTCCTTGAGCACCGGATCCAGCACGGCGTCGAGGGGCGCCAGACGGAAGAAGTCGCGCCAGGCCGAAAGATGATGACCGGCCATGGGAAGCAGCACCCCCACCACGGTGAGCAGCGCCCCCAGACCGGCACACAGCGGCGGGATGGCCGTATCCAGAAACGCCCAGTCACGACCGGTCCACCGCGCGGCGACGGCGATCAGCTTGGAGATGCTGTACCCGGAGCCGATCACCGTGCCGGTACCGATCGTCAGCAGGCTGGCCCGCAGCCAGGGCCGTCTGCGCACCTCCGCCTCGAAGCCCCAGCGCAGCGACCAGACGGCACTGACCGCCACCGCCGTGAAGTTGGCGACCAGATACAGGACGACCATCTCCGAGATCCAGGGCGTCGTCGCGTAATAGGTGTCGAAGTCCCTGCGGCGCTCCTCTGCGGCATCCCCGAGAACGAACAGCGCCGCGATACCGGCGAGGACGCCCGTGTACCCGTAGATCCAGCTCAGCGTCGTCCGGCGCAGCGAGGGCCCGCCCCGCCAGCAGGCGATCACGATCAGCAGTGCCGCGCTGTAGGCGGTGATCGAGGCGTAGGTCAGCGGGGCGGCCAGGTTGGGCACGCCGCTGACCTGGTTGATCACCTTCACCGAAGCGGGCGCCCCGAGCAGGAAGCACAGCGACGCGAACGCCAGCACCCCGTTGACCGCCCGCAGCGAAGGCTCGCTCCCGTGCCGGACCAGGTCCGGCAGCCTCGCCAGCAGGGCGATCCACAACAGGCCGCAGCTTATGTAGTTGATCGCCCCGCTCATTTCCGGTTCCCCCGATAGTTGAGAGCGTCCGCGATACGGCGGGCCGTCTCGCCGGTGATCACGTCCCGCTCCATCAGCGCACGCATCTCCTGCCCGACCCGGATCCCGAACAGTTCGGCCTCCTTCTCGGGATCCTCGTCGAAACGGGACCGCGCGGCGGCCGGCTGGGCGTCGTGCATGTGCCCCGACTCCAGCGCGTCCCAGGCCCCGGCCGCCAGTTGCTCGGGCGTGAAACCGTCCTTCTGCCGCATGTGCCACAACTCATGGCCGAAGATCTGCGCCTGATGCCAGACCTCCGCGTCCTGCTCGATGATGACGTCGTCCTGCTCCGCGCGCTCCAGCCACATCCCCGTGGCCTTGAACTCGCGCGGGATGTGCACCTTGTGCACCACGAGCCTGCGCTCACCGCGCCACCGCCGGGCGGACTCGACCAGGGCCTCGAAGAGGGCCTCGGGATCCGCCGGCACCTCTCCGGCCGGCAGGCCGTCGTCCGCGCCGGCACTGCTCAGCCGTTCCCGGACGGGAGCGATGAGCGTCTCGGCGAACTGGCGCATCTCCCGGTCGCGCCTGCGTAACCTCTGCCACTGGCGAAGCTGCTCCCGAGCCGTCATCGCCCGTCCCGCCCGCTCGGGGAAGCGGAACGGCGACGGGCTGCGGCACGGGCCCGGCGGCCGGCGGGCAGCCCGACGGACCACGGCGGGCCCGGTGCCCCGCCCAGGGCGAAACTCACGACACGGACCCCCGGTGCTGCCGGCCGGCGCCGTCGGCACCGGATACGGGCCGGGTGATGCCCTCCGCCCACTGCGCCATCGCCCGCACCCCGTTGGGGGAGAGCAGCCCGCGCGCGGCCAGCCGGAGGATCTCCGGCGTCCGCAGCTCGGCGAGGGGATCCGCCCGCGACTCCAGGTGGTGCAGATGCCGTTGCAGCGCTTCGTCGAGGGCCTCGGGCTCGTCGGCGAAGAAGAACCCGGGCGGCAGGGAGAAGAACCGCCGGAGCCGGTCGGCCGACTCCAGACTGGGCATGCCCCTGCGGTGCCACTCGCTCATCGTCTGCCGGGTCACGCCCGCGGCCGCGGCGATCTCCTCGAGGGTGTACTTCTTCCCGTCCTCGCGCCTGCGGGTCTCGCGCAGCAGGTCCAGCCGCTGCCGTACGCGCTCCGCCACGGAGATCTCCTCGGCCCGGCCCCCCGCGAGCAGCGACCGCACGACGTGCTCGGGGATCCCCGTCTCCCACGACAGATCCTGCGCGTCCAGTACGTCCGTCAACCGCGCGCTTCCCGAGGCGTGCCGGATGCGTTCCAGGGTTCCGGCCAGTCTTGCGTAGGCATCGTCTGCTGCCACCGAGCATTCTCCCGGGCACGTCGCTGATCAGGGGGGCGGGACGTACGCGAGCGTATCCGCATCGCCCCGACCGGTCGACAGTGTCGAGAAAACCTGCATGGGTACGCAGGCTCGATTGACATTCGGCGGCGTCGGGTAGCAGGATCACCGCGCACGGTGATCCAGCAAACCGCATGCGCGGTTTGGCGGCCGCAGCCGAGCCCTTCCCGCGTCACCTGCGCGGACGGGCGAGGAGGAGGCACAGCGGGCTTCCCGGCCGGCCGTACCCATTCCCTGGAGAGGGGACCCGCAATGTCTGAGCCCTTGTTACTGCTCGGTGCCGGCTCGGCGGCGGGGGCAGAGGCGCATCTCGCCGGGATCGCCGCCGCCCACCCCGTGATCCTCGTCGATGCCGCCGCGCCGGCCTGGGCCAGGGCTCACCTGGTGAAACACATCGCAGCCGACCTCGCCCACCCGTCGGCCGTCGCCGACGCGGTCGGGGAATACATCGCGCGCCACGACGTGCGCGGCGTCCTCAGCTATGTGCCGGAGCACCTGGTGACGGCCGCGCGGATCGCCGGCCGGTTCAGGCTCCCGGCGGCCCCGGCCGCATCGCTGGCCGTACTGGGCGACCGTGCCGCGCTGCGACGGACACTGGCGGACGTACCCGGCGCCGGCGGTCTCCTGGCCGAGGAGCACCTCGACGGGCCCGCCGTGTCCGCCGAGACCGTCGTCCTGCCGGACGGTGAGATACGGGTGGCCGCTCTCACCCGTACCGCCTTCGGCCCCCCGGGCAGCCGGGAGGCGACACGTCACTGCGTGTACGCCCATGACGGCCTGCTGCACAATCCCGTCATCCGCCAGACCGTCCACCGCGTCGTGCGGGCGATCGACATCTCCTTCGGCGTCCTGCGCATCGGCATGAAGCTGACCCGCCTGGGCCCGCGCATCACCGCCGTCCAGGCCCACTTGGCGGACGACCTGATCCCCCTGCTCGTCAAACGGGCCACGGGCATAGACCTCCCGCGCACCGCCGCGGCCCTGGCCGTGGGCAGAACACCCGATCTCACGCCCGTCCGGCAGCGAGCGGCAGCCGTCCACTTCGCCTACCCCGCCGTCAGCGGCCGCATCGAACACCTCGAGGTCGCGCCCGAGGCCGCCTGCGAACCGCAGCTGGAGCGCATGGTCCTGCTCCAGCGACCGGGAAACGACGTCCGCGCCTTCCCCGACGCCACCCGGGAGGACCGCCTGGCCTGCTGGATCGCGCTGGGCCCCGATGCACAGGACTGCCACGCCGCTCTCGACGCGGCGGCGAAGCACCTCGGTGTCGCCATCGCCGCGCCGACCCTCAGCGACCGGGCCGCCTGACGCACGGCGGCGCGGCCCCCGGCACCCCGCGGCGCGCAAGGGCCGCACGCGCCGGCCGGCCGGCCCTCTCGCCCCCGCGCGCCGGCGGCCGGACGGGCGGGAACTCCCGGCGCCGGAGCCGCACCTCAATCCCCCTTGCATGGCGGCTCCGGCGCCGGGGGCCGTCCCGGACCGGTGTGCGGGCCGGTCAGGAGACGTCGGCACGCACCGGGTCGCCGATGAGGTTCTCGGTGTAGGTGACGTACTTCGGGGTGAAGGCGCCCTTGCCGGTGACGGTGCCGGAGACGTTCTCCCCGGGGGCCAGGTCGACGGTCGCGATCTGCTCGTCGTCGACGCCCAGTTCGGCCGTGTGCTTGGTGCCGGCGCTGTCGGTGATGGCGAAGTACAGCGGGTTGACGCTGAGCTTGCCGTCGCCGTTGTTGGTGATCGTGATCGCGACGCTGGTGTAGTCGCCGCTTTCGGCGAGGATGGTCTTGGCGAAGGCGGCCTTCTTGGCGGTGATCCGCACCGGCGCCGTCTTCGGGGCCGCCGGCTCGGTGTCCTTCGCGGTGTCCTTCTTCTTCGGGGCCGCGGCGGCGGGGGCGCTGCTCGCCGTGGAGCCGGCCTTGTCGTCCGTCTTGTCGTCGCCGCCGCCGGTGGCCGCGCCGATGGCGCCGATCAGGATGAAGAGGGCTACGACACCGAGGCAGCCGAACCCGATGAACTTTCCTCTGGACTTCTTCGCGGGCTGGGGCGGAGTGCCCCAGCCGCCCTGAGGGCCGCCCTGACCGGGCTGCGGGGGCTGCGGGTACTGCTGCTGGCTCATGGTCTCCCCATGGGGTTGGTGCTGTGTCTTGCGGGGGTGTGACCGGTGAAGGAGTTGTGTGGTTGTCTTATGGAAACGAATGTGACTTGTTCGTGATTAAACTTTCCTCGGAGGCAAAAGAACCGGCGCATCCCGCGTGCCACGGCACGGCCCGGTCGGCTTCCGCGAGGAGCGGGCGCCCCGTCCGCCGCTGCCGTCCGCGCGGACGGCAGCGGGGGACGGCAGCGGGGGAGCAGCACCCCGGCGGTGACACGGGGGCTTCGAAAGGGGGTGCCGGCGGGGCCTCTTCGGTGGTGGCAGTGCCGCGGCCGGACTCGGGGATCGACCGCGGCACATCCCACCACGGGACACGCAGCGCACCGAGTGCCCCTCATCAAGACATGCATACGGAGCCGAACGGGTGGTGCGCGGCGGCCGCATGACGCACGGTCGCCCCCGGGGGGCGAGGCAGGCCGGGTCCGCTGTCGCGAGGCGGGCGAACCGGAGGAGTGCGAGGTCGCGCAGGACGGGACCGGGCCGGGCCCGGGAGCTGACGCGGACACAGGCCGCTGCGGTCACGGCCGGCGCCCGCGGCAACCCGCCGCAGCCGACGGCAAGCTGGTGGTCAGTCGAACGGGCCGGGCTCGCTCTCGCGTCCGGCCCGGGCCTCCTGCCGCTCGCGTTGGGCGGACGGGGAGGGGAGGCCCGCGAGGGCCTCGGCGGGCCGGCCCTGCCTGATCAAGAGGTTCGCCAGTGCCAGGGGCGCCCGGGAGTCGGCGGACGAGCGGAGCCAGGCGGTGGCCTCGTCCGGACGGCCGGTCTCCTCCAGGAGCCGCGCGATCGTCGCGTCCCTGTCCCAGCACTGCTCCGCCGGCAGCGCCAGGGCCTGCGCGAGGGCCTCCTCGTGGCGTCCGGCCTCCGCCAGCAGCCACAGCCGCTTGGAGTTGACCGAGTACGCGTGCTCCTCGGCGTAGCGCGTGCCGCGCTCCGCCAGCAGCGCCAGCGCCCGCTCCGGCCGCCCGTCCTCGACCAGCAGGTGCAGGGCCCGATCCAGGTGATTGCCGCAGTCGTGGTACTCGAACGTGGGCCGTCCCGCCTCGACGGCGTCGTCGATCCGGCCCTGCCGGGCCAGCAGCTCCACGAGAGCACCGCGATGGCCGGGATCACCGGTGGCGTCGATGATCTCGCGCAGGAGCGCCTCGGCCTCCTGCGCCCGGCCCCCCTCGTCCAGCGCCTTCACATAGGACTTCACCGCGGTGGCCGCGTGGTCGCCGCCGGCCAGCTCGCGCAGCTCCTCGATCCGGCCGTGACGCGCCAGCAGCTCCGCATAGGACTCGACGGTGTTCCGCGTGAAGTACCGTCGCGCGCTCACGTCCGCTCCGAGAACACGGATCGCTTCGTCGACGCGCCCGGACCGCTCCAGTACACGGGCCTGGAGATCCAGGGCCTGTTCCCCCGGGTGGTGCCACGCGCCTTCCGCCTGGCCCGTCTGGCGCCCTCCGCCCACGGGACCAGCAGCTCCAGGACACGGTCGTCGAGGCCCTGACCCTCGGTCATCTCGACCAGCGTCGACTGCAGCCACCAGTCCTGGAGGTGGGGGGCGAGGATCTCGACCGCCTCGGCCGGCCGCCCGGCCCTGGCCAGCAGCAGGGCGTAGTTCCGCCACTGGCGGCCCTCCTCCACCGGCTCGTCCGGGCGGAGCAGAGCCAGAGCCTCCTCGACCCGCCCCATCCGGAAGCGGACTTCGGCCGCCTCCACGAGGGCCGGCTTCCAGCCCGTCGCGGCGAACGGCTCCATCACCGCCCACGCCCGCTCGTGGTCCCCGGCCGCGCACAGCTCGCGCACCGCCGCCAGCGCGCAGAACCACTCGCCACGCTCACCCGCGGCCCGCTCCACGAGATCCAGGCGCCCGAGCCCGAGGAGAAGCTCCGCCGTCCGCGGCGGGATACCGCCGTAGGTCCGCACCTGCCACTCGAGATCACCGACATTGATGGCGGGGAGCATGGGTATGCCCACTGACACTCCTGACGTTCCGATGATCGCCCGCCGGCGGTCTCGGCCGGCACCGCGGACCGCGCGGGGACGATCGGGGTGATGGCGGCGGGGGTCGCGGCGGCACCCTCTCCTCCGCCGCGCCCGCGCCCGCCGGCTCCGTTGACGGTGGGGTGCCGGGGCGACGAGGCCCAGCGGACCCCACCCGAGACCCCACCCGAGGGGTTCCGAAGCGTCAGAGCATCAGCAGCAGACGCGTGTTCGGCACGAGCTTGCGGTTCACGCTGGTGCTCTGCACGAAGATCGTGAAGTCGTCGTTGTGGTCCGGCTTGACCCGGACCTCCGCGTCCGGCAGGCCGAGCAGGACCCGCGCCTCGGGCCCCGTGTACACCCGGTCCGTCGCCTTCTCCAGCACCGCGATCCGCTTCCGTGCCTGTATCTTCTCCGACTTGCTCAGCTGGTAGAACGCGCCACCGGTACGGTAGGTGTGTCCGGACTCGACGACCCACTCCCGGATCGCCGCGTCACGGGCCACCGGTATCAGCTGGTACTCCGAGGGATCGGCCGGGGTGAGGCCGGCCGCCTCGATGGTGTCCTTGTTGACCGCCTCCGCGCCCGTGGAGAACACCGCCCGCGAACCCCGGATGCCCTGGCTGCGGCCCACCATGAACTTCTCGGTGGCCAGCTGGATGACCTGCCCGGCCTCCTCCAGCCCCTGCGTGCTCGTGGCGTCCCAGATGGCGATGTTGTCCTTCGGGAAGCCGCACCGCATGGCCTCGCGCTTGCCCATCTGGTCCGGCACCAGGACGGCCAGCGTCCAGTTGTCCTTCTGCGCCTCGATCATCTGGGCCACGGCTCCCGCCAGTTCCTGCGGATTCCTGGCAGGAGCATCCGGGCAGCGGTGACTTGCGTTCTCCTGCCCGTCGGTGAGGACGAACGTCAGGAAGCTGTGGTCGCCGTACAGTTGCGCCGTCTGCGCCAGCTCCCGCTGCGACTTCAGCGCGGCCGCCAGCAGAGCCGTCATCCCGCCGACCCGGTACAGCTGCTTCAGCGACGGCATCCGCAGCACGTCCTTGTCGTAGATGACGCACTCCACCTGGTCGGCGAAGACGTACACCGTGACGCGGGTCTCCTGGTCCAGTTCCCTCGACCGGCGGGCGAGGTAGGCGATCTGCTGGTCGGCGACTTCGACGACCTTGCGGCTCAGGTGCGACATGGACGAACTGGCGTCCAGCACAAGGGCGACGTGATTGATGTAGTTCTGGGTTCCGGACATGACAGCTCCCCCTCTTTCCGGCTCGATGTTCTTACTGTCCCACCCACCACTGACAATCGATCTTGGCTTCCCCCTCGGCAGGAGCCCGCCCGGCCGGGGGCGCACCCGGGACGCGGCGGCCGGGAAGCTCCCGCTCCGCGGGGACCAGGGGCGGCCCCGGCCTCGGAGATCTGCGAGGATCCGCCCGGGGTGCGGGAGTCGGGACCCTTCGGCGGCGGAAGGCAGGGAACGTGAGCGGCGACTGGACGGGACTGGCGATCGCCGTGGTGGGCGTGGTGGGCACGCTGGGAGCCGCGCTCATGACACAGAACCGCGCGGACCGCACCAAACGCCTGGAACTGCGGGCCGCCGCGGAGCAGCGACAAGAAGAACGCCGGCACGCCGAGGCACTGCTTGGGGCGGAGCAGGCCCAGGCGCGTCAGCGCGAGAGCCTGGAACTGAGGCGCAGATGCTACATCGACCTCAACACCGCCTCCCGTCAGTATCTGACGTCGATGACCAACTACCTGCACGCCCTGCGGCAGGACACGGACGTCGAGACGTCCCTGGCACAGCTGGAGACCAGCCGATCGGCCTATCGCGACAGCTACTCGGAAGCCCAGATGATCGCCCCGCGCGCGGTGCTCGGTGTGTCCAGCACGGCCAAGACCCGCTTGAACGCCGCCTACGGGAAGGTCCGGAAGCTCGGACCGTCCCTGACCGGACGCGCGGCGGAACTCCAGGCCCTGGAAGACGAACTGCACCAAGAGGCCTGGCCGTACGTGGGGCAGCAGAAAGCCGCCATGCGGGCCGACCTGGGCATCGAAACCGCCGACTAGGCCGAGCCGGAGACGCGGCGCAGGCACGGCCGCGGACGGGGCGGCCGGCCCGCGCGGCCGTCCCCCGGGCAGCTCACCGCGGCATGACCTGCCGGCGGACGGACACGCCCGGCCCGCACCCGTGCCGGCCGCGGACGTGGTCCTACTCCGGCGGGCGGCTCCAGGCGCGGACGGCCAGCTTGCCGGTGGTGCCGAGGTCGAGGTGGGGTGTCACGGTCACCGGATCGGCGCCCCGCTCGGCCCGCACCCTGACGTAGGGGACGTCGACGGGGGTGCCGAACCCGGTGGTGTTGCGCCACATGAGGCCCGAAACGGCGCTCTGGCCCGGCTTCAGGACCAGCGGGCGCGCCGGGGCGTCGAAACCCGTGCCGGTGCTGATGCCGCCGCTTCCCCGCACGATCCGGATGCCGTCGACCGGTGACAGGTCCTTGTCCAGCAGTTCCAGGAGCGGATAGCCGTCGAGTGCGTACGCCCGCGTCCCGCAGTTCTCCAGGCGTAGCCCCACCACGCGCAGCCCCATCGCGGCATCGCCGTCGTCGGCGGTGAGACGGACGCCGGAGCGCGGGCACCGGCCGGGCGCCGGCGGCGCCTCGGCCGCGGGCACCTTGGTGACCCGCGCGACCTTGACGCGGGTCACCCGGGACGCTCCGGGGGCCGGTACCCCCATCCGGACCGTGCCGCGCACGCTCGCTCCGGGCGCGACCGAGCGCACGGTCTCCTCCTCGTTGCCCATGACCTCGCCGGCATCCGTGGTGAAGTCGAACAGGACCGTGTACGTCAGCGCCTCCGCAGCGTCGTTGGTGACCTCGAAGGCGGCCGAGACCCGGGAGCCGGCGGTGGGCAGCGGGTCGGCGTGCACGGACAGCCCGTCGGAGCCGGGACTCGAAGCGGGCGCGGCGGAAGGGACGGTCACCGAGGTGATGCGGACGCCGTCCACGGCCGGGGCGGTGAGGGGGGCCCGGGACACGGGGGCCGCCGCGCCCGCGCCGGGGGTGCCCCCATGGCCGGATCCGCAGGCCGTGAGCAGCAGGAGCGCGGCGAGGACCGGAAGGAGGGAGGTGGCTCTGCGCATCCGCCCACCCCATCAGGGCCACGAGCGCCGGGCCGTGGCGGAAGCCACAGTTCCGGTCACGGGCGTGTCACAGACGCCCCGCCGGGCGACGCCGCCACCTCCGCACACGCGGCCCTCGGGCAAGACCGGCCGGCGTACCCAGCACTTGATGGACAAGCCGGCCCCCCGAAGGGGATCGTCCCCGCGCCGGCCGCCCTGACCGGCCGTCAAACGCCCGCCGGGGAGTCCGCGCGGCCGGTGCGCCGGTCAGCGCCCGTCGTCGCCGACCGGTGCCTGCCGGGCGAGGAACTCGGCGAACGCCGCCGACTGCTTCGGCCCCATGTACCCCTGACGCCCGAACATCGCCTGCTGCTCCAGCCACGCCACCGTGTCGGCGTCACGCAGCTCGGCCACGACCACCCGGCCCCGCGTGAGCGTCATCCCGCCGTGCGGATGACGGTAACCGATGTACGGCCCGTACTCCGTCGGCCCCGGCGGATACTCCTGAGCCGGTTCGGCCTCCGGCCGCGCGCCCTTGGCGTAGCGTGCGGCCCAGTACTCCAGCGCCGCCAGCTCGGCCGCCGGCAGCAGCACCTCCGTCGGCTCGCCGTCCGCGGTGAGCCGGACGCGCTCGCCGCTCTCCTCGACCTCGGCGACCAGGCGCCCGAACTCCGCGGATCCTTCTATCATTTCGACGTCCACGGGCACCCACGCTACCCGCGCGCCGGATCGCGGACCGACGCCCTGCGGCTCCAGCCGGAGCGCCGCGAGAACACCGCCGCCGCAACCGCCGCACGGAACATCCGCCGCCCGCGCCGGGGCCGCCGCAGCCCGCGAGTGACAGCCGTCCAAGAGCCCGCAGGCCGTGGCGGGCCCGGTGCCGGTGTACGCGCAAGGCCCGCCGCCGGGCCGGAGGCGGCGCGGGGGAGCCGGTGCGAGACTGGACCGTACAGGCCGGCGGAGGCCGTCCCCGCGGTGGCGGCGCCCGCATACCGGCAAGCTCGCCCGCGCCTGACCGGTCCGGCTGTCCCCGCCCACGCGGCGGCCCGGCCGGCAGCGGCGTCCCACTCGCCGGGCCCTCCGGTCGTACCCGCTGCCCGGGAAAGGCCCTCGCCGCCCTCGTGACACCTGCACCCCGCCGGTGGCGCCCGGCCCGCGCCGTCCGGTCCGGGCGCTTCGCAGACCGAGCGGGCATCCAGGGAGGCATCCATGTCGGGCAACGAGCCGACGAGCGCACAACCGGGGCGTCGTTCCGAAGCGTGGAAGACCGCGCTGACCCTGCTGCAGACGGCGAAGCCGCCGTTCGTCCCGGAGGGGGCCGAGGCGATGACCGTCCTGGTCGAGTTTCCCCCCGGCGACCCGGGCACCCCTCCGCACCGGCACTCCGGCCCCGCGTTCGGCTACATGCTGGAGGGGGAGATGCTCTTCGAACTCGAAGGCGAGCCGGAGCGCGTGATCAAGGCCGGAGAGACGTTCTGGGAGCCGGGCGGTGACGTCATCCACTACCAGGACGGCAACAACCGAACCGATTCCTGGAGCCGCTTCCTGGTGACGATGATGTGCGCGCCGGGCCGGCCCATGCTGACCCTGGTCGACGACGAGGAGCTGGCACAGCGCAAGGACCGGCGGGCTCCCCGCCCCGCCTGAGACCGCGCCGCCTGAGACCGCGCCGCCTGAGACCGCCCCGCCTGAGACCGAGGCGCGCGGGCCGCCCCCGGCACACGAAGCCCCGCCCGCCGGGCCGCCATGATGGCCCGGGCGCGCTCGTGCTCCCGCGGGCCACGACGGCCGCGGGTCCGCCCCGCGACGGCGTCAGGCAGCGCCCGTCCGGCCCGTCCGGTCGAGCAAGGACACCGTCTGCGACCACAGTTCCCGCTGCACCTGCTCACCGCGTCCGGGTTCCGGGCACGGCAGGGGCCGGGCGCCGCGCACGGAGAAGTAGCCGCCGCTGATGTCCGCGAACGCCGGGTCCGTCGCCAGCCGCACGATGATGCCGGCGCCCTTGCGCGGGTCTCCCACCCCGAGCGTGCGCAGCACGCGCTGCACGACGGCGGCACCGGGCAGGTCCCGGCCCAGAGCGGTGACGTTGAAACCGGGATCGCAGCAGTTGACCGTGACCTTCGCCGCGTCCAGGCGCCGCGCCAGCTCGCCGGTCCACATGATGGTCATCAGCTTCGTCCGCCCGTAGAGAGCCATCGAGGCGCGCCGTGTGTAGGGGAGGGTGTTCCGCAGATCCGCGGCGGGCGTGATGCCGCCGGCGTGCCGCGCGGCCTCCGAGGCGACGTTGACGATCCGCGCCGGCCCGGAAGCCGACAGCGTGCCGATCAGCTCGTGCGTCAGGGCGAACGGCGCGAGGTAGTTGACCGCGGTCATCTCCGCCATACCCTCGGCCGTGATCCGCTGGGAGAACGCGTGCAGGCCCGCGTTGTTGACCAGGACGTCCACCCGCCCGTACCGCGCGGCGATCTCCCGGCCCGCCCGGCGGGCCTGTGCGACGAGGGAGAGGTCGGCGAGGAAGACGTCGGCCCGCACGTCGTCGGCCGCCTCCCCGAGCTCCTCCAGCAGCGCCGCGGCTCTGGTGCCGGAGCGCGCCACGATGCCCAGCCGGTATCCGCGGCGTGCCAGGTCCAGGGCGGTGACGCGGCCCAGTCCGGAGGTCGCGCCCGTGATCACAGCAAGGGGTCGGCTCATCACCACTCCATTCGTGAGGTACCTCATGAATCGTGTGTGCGACGATACCGGACACCATGAGCGAGCACGAAGCAGCACCGACCGGCCCCGATCCGGCAGGCGTGGGCCTGCGCCTCCTGACCGTCGCCCACCACGTCAGAAGCGCGGCCGACCAGCACATGGCCGCCGCGGGGCTGTCACTGTCCCGGACCAAACTGCTCCAGCAGCTCGCTCTGCACGGCGCCATGCACCAGGCCGAACTCGCCGAGGCGCTCGGCCTGGCCGCGCGCTCGGTCACGCAGACCGTCGAGGCCCTCGAACGCCTCCGCCTGGTCTCCCGCGTCACCGATCCCACCGACCGGCGACGCAAGACCGTCGACCTGACGGACCAGGGGCAGGCGGCCCTCACCGCCGCGGAACAGGCCGGCCGACAGGCTCTTCAGCAGGTCTTCGGCACCCTCACCCGCCGCCAGCTCGCCGACCTCGAGCAGCTGCTCGCCTGCCTCCAGGCGCCCCTCGACGCCTAGCCCGCCCTCGGGCCGCCCGCATCCGACACCCCGTGACCGGCCCGCCGCGGTCCCTGCCCTCCCGCACCGCATCCGCACATCCAGGCCCCGCCCTCCGCCCCCCGCGGCGGCCGACGCCGCCGACCGGACATGCCGATGCGCCGACGATGCCCCGACCGGGCAGGACGGTGCGCCGACCGGGCATGACGGTGCGCCGACCG
>NZ_JAINRE010000074.1 GCF_020400595.1 Streptomyces naphthomycinicus
GTCGTTCACCTGGGTGTTCGCCGGATGCTGAGGCGGCCTTCGTCTGATCATGTGCTCCGACCAAGGATGCACGTGACCACGACGAAGGCCGTGAAGGTGAGTCTGCTGCCTGACCATGCTCCGGGGGAAGCGTTCGCGAAAGCGTCACGCTTCCGGGAGGACTTATTCGACTGCCTGACCGCGCGCGGGGACGAACTGTTCGACCTCACCGACGCGCTGTTGTGCGCGGACGGGCCGGTGACGGCCCCGGTCGACCTGACGCTGGTGGCCGAGCACCGGCGGGGGCACGGCGCGATGTATGACGCGCTGAACCGCGGGACCGTGGACGTTCCCCGGCTGCGGCAGGTGCTGGCGGGCCTGCCCATACCGCAGGCCGCCGACGGGCGCCTGGTCCTCGCGGTCGACGTGAGCAGCTGGCTCCGCCCGGACGCGCCGACCAGCGCGGAGCGTCTGTTCTGCCACGTCTACGGCCGCAGCGGACGGTCCTCGGACCAGTTCATTCCCGGCTGGCCATACTCGTTCGTCGCCGCGCTGGAGTCGGGCCGGACGTCCTGGTGCCAGCTCCTGGACGCCGTGCGTATCGGTCCGGACGACGACGTCGCCGAGGCCACCGCCGCTCAGGTCCGCCGGGTGGTCACCGACCTGATCGAGATGGGCCGCTGGCACGCGGGTGACCGCGACATCCTCATCGTCTTCGACGCCGGCTACGACGCCCCGCGCATGGCCCATCTCCTGGCCGGCCTCCCGGTCGAGGTCCTCGGGCGAATGCGCTCCGACCGCGTCATGCGACGGCCGACGCCCTCGCTCAAGGCACGGTCTTGCCGTCCACGGCGAGGGAGGGCAGGGGCCGCCGGTCGCTGTCGTTCTCCTCCTGGCCGGCGGCGCGTTCGCGCCCGGCGAGCCAACTTCCGACGGCTGTATCCAGCGCGTCGCCGTCGATGCGTTGGAGGACACGACGCACGGTGGCCTCGGCCGGGGCGACGGGGCCGCGGTCCGGCTCCCGGCATGGGCCACCGAGCCGGGCCAGGACGTCGGGCGGGGCGTCGGCGGCCCACTCCGCGATCGCGGCCAGGGACTTCGCTCCGGCCAGGACCGCGCACGCGGCCAGGGAGAGGACGAAGGCGAGCGAGTGGCGTCGGCCCTGGTCCCGGCGGGGATCGGGCACCTGAGCCAGGCAGGTCAGCAGGCCGGGGAGGTCATCGGGGACGGTCGGCGCGGTGTCGGCGAGTTGGCCCAGAGGGCGCGGGATGAGCGAGGATGAGCGGGCAGGCACGGTCTTCCGTCGTGGTGATCAGGGACTCGACACCTCGTGATCACCGGAAGTCGTGCCTGCCTCCGCGTCAGCCCCCGCAGTCCTGCCCCAGCTCCTGAAGCCCCATCAACCCGGATGCACCGCCGGAACGACGCCGCCCTGCCCGCGTACCCCGTCGGTCACCGTCATCGTGGCGCCGACGGGGTACGCCCGTCACCCGCGACAGGCGCGACTTCAGCGGATGCGGTGCTTCCGCCAGAAGGGGCCGAGGTCCCTGTGCGTCATCGACTGTGCGGCCTTCTTGAAGCCGGCGGTGGTGGAGACGCCGTACCAGTGGTCGTGGGCGTACTTCTTGATCAGGCGCGCCATGGTGCCGGCACCGAGGACGTGCTCCAGGTCGGCCAGGACGCAAGGGCCGATCCCGTACACGACCTGGAAGTACTCGCCACGGTGTGTAGACCAGTAGGCCATCGAGTTGGTGAGCGCGGCGGTGGCGCTCGGCCAGGAGTCGTCCGGCGAGCACTCGAACCCGTCCCAGCGGTAGTAGCGCGCGTTGGCGTACTGAGCGAAACTCTCGTCCAGCCAGGGTGAGTTGTACTCGTCGTTGCCCACGACGCCGTACCACCACTGGTGGGCGATCTCATGGACGGTGGCGCCGCCCTCCTCCTCGGTGCCGAGGATGACCAGGCCGGGGTACTCCATGCCGCCGGCGAACCCGGGGGTCATCACGAGGTCGATCTCGCCGTACGGATAGCGGCCGAACTCCCTGCCGAACCGGTCGATGGCGGCGACGCCGTCCTTGCGGTTGAGGCGGACACCGGCGGCGGGCGTCTTCGGCGACCAGTACGACTTCACGCGCACGCCGTCGGGCGAGGTCTGGGTCGCGGTGCGGAACGGGCCCGCCGCCCATGCGAAGTCCCGCACCCGCTTGGCGACGCTGTGGGTGACCGTACGCCCGGTACCGCCGGGGCGGGTCCATGTGCTGCCGGTCGCCGGGACCTTGAGGGCGGACGGGTGGTCGAGGCGCACCCGGAAGTCGCTCGCCAGGGTGTAGAAGCTCTCGCCGTACGACACATACGGATCGAGGTGCCACCCCCTCGCGTCGTGCACGGCGAGGACCGGCAGCGCGTTGCCCAGGAAGCGGAACGCGCCTTCGCGGCCGAAGCGGTTGTTGCGTGCGGGCACGGTGAGGGCCACGTCGAAGGAGACGGCCGTCCGCTCACCGCGTGCGAGCGGCCTCGGCAGAGCGATGCGCAGCGCCGTGCACTTCACGCCGGGGCGGCTCGGAGTGCCGCCGCGCACGTGGAAGACGCGGACGGGGGACGGTCTTCCGGATGTCCCGCAGCCGTCCTCGCCATTGCCCCACAGGCGTATGTACACCTCACGCAGGGGCCGGCTGGAGGCGTTGCGGAAGGACACCGTCTGCCGGCCCGCCCAGTGGGAGCCGTCGGCGTCGGCGCGCAGCTTCACGTCGTAGCTGGGGCGGTCGGGCGTCGCGGGTTCGGCCGCTCTCACCGCGGCGCCGGGCGCCGGGCCGGACGGTGTGCCGGCCTCGGCCACGGTGGAGCCTGCTGTCGCGAGCAGCGCGAGCAGGGCGACCAGCAGACGGCGACCGGTTCTTGAGGGGCCCGTGGTCGACGAAGGCATGGCAGACGACATGACAGATGACATGCCAGCGGATCTTGTCACAGGGTTCCCCACGGCCGACACAGGCCCGCGCGAAGAGGGGAGGTCGGCTCCGCTTGGGCGGCGAAAATGCCAGGGTACGCAGGGGATGTTCGCTGTTCGTTGGCGCATAGTAAGGATCCCGGTTCAACCCATCCGCAGTTCATCCCCTTCCATGAGGCCTGGTCAGGGACACCACGTACGCCGAGGACGCCTCCCGCGTACGCACCGGCACCGCTCCACGTGCCATGGCATCCCTGCGCAACCTGGCCATCGGCGCTCTCCGACTCGGCAACCAGACGAACATCGCCGCTGGACTCCGCCACCACACCCGCGACGCCAACCGTCCACTGATCACCCTCGGTATCATGTGATCAACCAGGACACATCACCTGAACGACGCGGTCCTGCCCGGGTGATGGTGACGGCACCGGGCGGTCTTGCCCGAATGGCTCCCAGGTCGAATCAGGCGTCGGTGGCGGAGGGGCGGCCCGGGTACGACGGGCGAGCTCGGATCCGTAGGAGGGGCTGAACCCGGTCGCCTGGGCGTCCCAGTTGTCGGCGGTGGACTGGCTGAAGCCGAGGAGTTGGCTGAAGACGTAGGCGGGAAGCCCTCCTGATCGCGCATCAAACGCACTTCCCAGGGAGTGGACAACCTGCGCGCGACGTGCCAGAGCTGCCACCTGCAGCTTGACGCCGGACACCACGCCGTCACCCGCGCCCGCACCCTGACCGACGCCGGACAGCTCGCCGTCGACGTCGGCCCCGGCCGCCGTCCCGGTCATGCCGCCCGCCCTGCCGCAGGCAACCCTGCCCGCCGTCCCGGGCGCGGCCACCGAGCAGCTGCTCCTGGACTTCCCTTGAAGGGACACCCGCCTGTGAAGCTCACCATCGCCCACACCGGCCTCGCCGCGGCCGTCAGCTTCGCCGCCCGCAGCCTGCCCACCCGGCCCCGGTGCCGGTCGGCTTCCTGCTGGACGCCACCGGCGACCGGCTGCGCGTTAGCGCCTTCGACTACGAGGTCAGCACCGATACCAGGGTGGCAGCCATCGTCACCGAGAACGGGCACGCCCTGATCTCCGGGCGGCTGCTGGCCGACATCGTCTCCACCGTCCGCGGCGACGTGCACCTCGAACTCACCGGTTCACGGATGATGCTCAAGTCCTGATTGGCCCGCTTTACCCTGCCGACCCTGCCCCTGGAGGAGTACCCGGCGCTGCCCGAACCCGGCGCCACCGCCGGCACCCTCGTCGGGTCTGCCTTCGCTGATGCGGTCGCCCAGGTCGCCTGCGCAGTCAGCCGGGACGAGTCCCTGCCCATCCTCACCGGCATCGGCCTGCGCCACGACAGCGAAGCGGCCACCTCACCCTGTACGCCCCGACCGCTACCGCTTCGCCGTGCGCACCCTGCAGTGGAAGGACGCCGACCTCGGCGACACTAGCGCGGTCATCCCCGGCCGCGCCCTGATCGTCGGCGCCAAGGCCACCGCCGACGACACCACCGTCGACCTCGCCCTGCCGACCGGCCCCTCCGGCCTGTTCACTCTGCGCAGCGAGCACACCACAACCACCATCCGCGCCCTGGAAGGCGGAGCTGCCCAAGTACGACGCGCTCTTCACCACCGTGTTCGCCCACACGGCCACCGTGGAGATCGCCGCCCTCAAGGCCGCCGCCCAGCGTGTCGCCCTGGTCTCCACCAAGAAGGACGCCCCGATCAAGCTGACCTTCACCGCGGACAGCACCCTCGTCCTGGAAGGCGGCGGGCGAAGCGACCTGCTCCCCATGGGTCAGTACACGATCTCCAGGTCGGTCAGCGACCTCGCCGCCTTCATCGACCGCCTCCACAAAGGCAAGGTCGATATCCTCGGATTCTCTTCAGGAGGGGCCGCGCTCACCCGAGCACTAGCCGACCCGCGCGTCGCCGCACGCCTGCACCGAGCGATCGTCGCCGAGCCCGGCCCCATGGACGGCCCCACCGCACACATTACCGGGCACAAGGGCCGAAAATCCGCACGCGGCCTCGCGCCGGCGCCGACCGGTCCGCGATCGACGCACGTCCCCCGGTACGCCGTGGCATTCGGCCTCATGCGACTCGGACTCCTCAGCCCCGACACCGGACTCATCGGACAGGCCGAAGGCGACAACGCCTTCACCGCCGCAGACCTCGGCAGCGACATCGCATCCGCCTACTGCGCACGCGACGCGCACCGCATCCCCGCCGAGGACACCGCACAGAACTTCTCCTTCAGCCCCGCCGCCAGCCTCCGCATTCAGCAGACCGTTAAGGACTCACCCTCCATCGCCTCGCAACTGAGGCGGTCCCGGACCCCCGCGATGCTGATGATCGCCGAGTGCTCCTCCCAGCTCCGTCAATGGGAGACCACCGTCCTTGCCAATGACCCCGCCATCCAGCGCACGCAGTACATGCCCGGAGTCGGACACCACATGTGGAACGGCGTCGACGACAATAACGGCCGAGCCGCCGCCGTCATCACCGCGTTCCTTCAGGCCAAGCCGGCACCCCTGCCGAACTAGCCGACCCGCAACGAGATCCCTACCTTCCTGCGCGACCACAAATGAAGACGCTGCAGCCCGTCACCGGCAACGGCTGGCGCATCCTCGAGGCCGTCCGGGCCCTGAGCCAGGCACAGCCAGGGACGACCTCTTAGTCCGGAAGAGGGCGTCCGCACTCACCGAACTCCTTGCCCGAGAAGTCCGTGCCCGCGGCCTCCAGGTCGACGTCGAACACCTCCACGTCCATCTGCCGTGCGCCCTCAAGACGACGGTCGACACCGGCACCGGAGCGAGCGCATGACGACCATCGGCCTGTACGAGGTCGTGACCAGCGAGGGTGACGACGGCACCATGCACCCCGCCGAACAGGTCTGGACGCTTTGCGCCGACGGCGCGGCCGACCATGGGTTCATCGCCCACCAGAGCCTGTTCGTCGCCGGGATCGACGGCGGCTCCGACGACTACCTCTACCCGGTCGGCTTCCCGCTGCTCGGACACCACAGGTGGGCCGACATCATCGAGGCCGCCGTCGCATACATAGGCCGCATCTACGGCTGGCGTAACCTCCGCTTGTACCTCGGGGACGACTCCTCGGCACTCATACTTCGCATCCCGTGCGCAGTCCTCACCCGCGGCGACTTCTTACGTCACCCGTACCCGGACCACCCGTGTGGCTGTGAGTGGGAGGGCACCCGGCGCCTGGTTTGGGCGCCGCCCACCGACCCCGGCGCTATCCCGATCAGTGCCATCGCCACTCCGCCGCCCTGGCGACCACCGCCAGCGTCCCCACGCCCAACCACGAGGCGACCATCGCGTCCCCGGCGGCCTGATACCTGACACCGAGCACGGCAAAAGGCCCGTACTCACCGCAAGCGGGAGTACGGGCCTTTTGCGTTTAAGGGTCAGGCAGACTGCTCCTCCTGCTGCCTTAGCTCATGCAGCAGAGACTGATACTCCTCAGGGTGCTGCTCGCGCAGGATCCTCATCCAGACACGTGCGCCCTGGACGAAGTCTTCGCTGGTCATCTTTACGTGCATGTGCTGGACGACGTAGGGGGCGTCGTCGTACGGCAGCCTGCGCGGCTGTCCTTCTTCCCTTGGTGCGGCAGGGGTGCGGGGGGCTTCTTCTGCGTCGTCATGCCGAGGGCCGGGGACCGGAGTCGGATCATGTACCGGCGTGGATGCGCTCTCCGCATCCACGCTCTGGTTTACCGCGGTAAACCGACTCCCGGACGGTGTCTCAGGCTCCTGAGAGAGCGCCGCAGAAGCGGGTTTCTGGTTTACCGCGGTAAACACGTCCGTGCCGGGCGACGCCTGCGAGGGCGTGGCCTCCGCGGGAGTTGGCGCGGGGGCCGCCGAGGTCGGGGCACGCAACCCCGCAGCGGACTTCTTTCCCAGGCGCCGCTGCTCCAGGGTGTCCTGCCACGCTGCTGCCTGCTCCCCCGGCGGCAGGCCGGCGATGTCCCGGGCAACCCGGACCGCCATTTCACCGGCGCTCACCAAGTCCTGCAGCTCGGGCACGAGCTTGAGGAGCTTGCGCTGCTGGCTGACCCAACCCTTGGTCTTTCCGTAGTACGCGGCTACCTGGTCTGCGCCGCCAAGTTCCGTGACCATGGTCTCGATAGCGATGGCCCGTTCGATCGGGTCCAGGTCCTTGCGGTCGTTGTTTTCGGACTGAACCGCATCAAGGAAGTCCGCTTTGGACCTGGCCACGTCTTCACGGTGGACGGCCTCAATGACCATCAGGCCGACAAGCTTGGACGCGCGGTACCGGCGTTCACCGTTGGCGATGACGTACGTGGCGCTGCCGACGTTGTCAGCCTCGTCCGGCCATAGCTTCAGGTAGGCGGCGCGCGAGACGACGACTGCCGGCTGCAGTTGCTCCTTCTTCAGCTTCTCCCCGAATTCGCGGAGCTCGTCCGCGGTCCCGAAGTTGCGGCGTGGGTTGAAGCGGGTGCAGTGCAGCTTGTCCAGGGGCAGGGAAAGGAGGACGGGGTCACTCCGCCCCGGGACGTCTTCCACCTTCGCGCCTGCGAGAGTGGCAAGGCTGGTGCGGCGCCCCATCAGCGGCCACCGCCGTAGCCGAGCTCGATGGCGAGGCGGTAGAAGTCCTCGCGGGCCTTGTAGGACGGGCGGTTCTCTTCGTACTGGGTGACGACCTTGCCCTCGACGGAGGCCCGGGTATGGACCTTGTAGCGCCTTATCACCGACTCCAGTGTCGGCCAGCCCTGCGCTGCGATGTAGGCGCGGGTTTCATCGAGGTCTGCCTTGCCGTCGCGAGGGTCCCAGTTGTTGACGAGGACCCGGTAGGGCAGGCCGGTAGGCTCGATGACCTTTGCGATGGTGCGAGCGGTCGGGTCGAAAGCGAGCGGCTCGGGCGGCATGGGGACGATTACTTCGTGCGCGTACTTCAGGGCTTCCCGGAGAAGGTTTTCGTCCTGGAGGCTGCCGGGGGTGTCGATGAAGACGTACTGAAGCTGGCCGGAGCCCTTTAGCACGTCGGCGACGACCGCGCCAAGGTTGAGGGTGACGGTGGTCTTGCCCACGCCGCCCTTCTGGTTGGCGATGACCACGACCCTGGCGCCAGTGTCCTTGAGGACGGCCAAGTTGTCAGGAGTCTCGTGCTCCTGGGAGAAGTCGAAGGGTAGGTCTGTGATCCTGTTCGCCCACCAGACTGTCGAGGCCTGGGGGTCGATGGACACAACGTAAACAGCAGCTTGCATCTGATGCTCCGTATGCTTCCCGTACGTTCCGGTACTGCGGGCACGTGCATCATTCCAGACGGAAGCCGTGACGATGACGGCGACTCCGGCATTTCCTACCCGCACGCGGTGGTTTACCGCGGTAAACCGATCAGCCATGGCGTCCGGGGCAGCGCGCGACGGGCGGGACGCGGTGAGGCCGCAGGGGAACAAGTCCCGGCGCTGAACCGACGAGTGCGGCTTCGTCCTCGGCGGCCCACCTCGCTCTCACCGACCAAGCGAGGACCGATGCGCTGGCCGCCCGTGGCAGTTCAGCTCGCCAGATGCGACCGTGCCGACGGGGGTACACGACCCGCAAGGTCCTTGTCTGCCTCTGTCCTGGAAGCACGGCGTTCTGGGGAGCGTCCCAAGTCGGTCACCGGCTCTGCCAGAGCCGATGGATGGCGGCGTGTTCGGCTTTGACTGCGACTGAGGTGAGAACGGGCCTAGGCCCCCTGGTGTGACAATCCACCAAGAACCATGCAGCTTGGGGTCGATCTGTCATTGAATCGCGCGATCTCGGTCAAAGTGCCATGGTGATCAGGACAAGTCCGGCTCACCGGTCAGGTTTTCGCTCAAGCGTTCGTAAGGCTATGAGCTGACCAGCCGCTGGTTGTGAGTTCCAGCGGCACGCGAGTTCGGGGGGTTCGTAGATGGGCAGTACAAGGTGGCGGTCGGCTGGCAGAAGGATGCTGACCGCAGCTACGGCGCTCGTGGTCGTGTCCGCTGCCGCTCCGGCTTTGGCGAGTACGGACCAGCGGGACGATTTGCGGGTGGAGCCGTACGTCCTGCCGCTCGGTGCGGTGAAGTTGCCGCTGAAGGAACTGGTGACTCCGCGCGGGCGGGAGAGTCTGCGGCAGCTGGCGCAACAGGCTGAGCGTGGTCCGCGGCTGGCGCAGGAAACCAGGGGACCGGCGGCCTCGTACGCGCCTGTGTCGCAACGGGCTGCCGGCTATGCGCTGTCGAACGCAGGGCCAGGCAGGAAGTCGGCGGCCGGGCAGGGTGCGACGGCACCGGAACCGGCGTGGAAGATGACGTTCGATGAGTGCAAGGGGGGCCTCGGCACCGACAACCCGTTCTTCGTGAAGTCACGGTTCGCTGTATGCGACGGCGCCTCGTTCGTGCAGGAATGGGTCCTCAACGGCCGGCCTGTCGGCGCCAGCATGTTCAACCTGCGCGTGGTCGGAACGATCGCCAACAACAGCCGCACCATCGACTACCAGTACTACTACACCGACTTCGAAGCGACCGGTAGGACAGGGGCGCTGACCATGCCCATCACCACCAAGGGAACAACCCCGAAGACCTGGCCGTCCGGCGCCCACTTCACCCACGGTGGCAGCATGCCCGGCGCCAAGACGTGGACACAGCTGAAAGCACTGCGCACCTTCCACCACACAATGAACGCCAAGCCCGGTCAGGGCAAAGGCCGGTCGGATGTGTTGGCCGCGGTCAACGAGCCGACGGTCAGTTTCAAACCGCCGGCTCCCTGGCAGCTGAGCGGGAGCACAGGCGGCAAGCTGTTCATGCTCGCACCACTGTGGGACGCGGCGTCCTACCTGCCCAACTCCACCGGCGGTGGTAACCCGGCGAAGAAGGGCGCGGCATCCTTCGCCTACTACGCGTCGCTGACCCTCAGTGCGAAGCAGGGGGCGGAAGAACGCGCCGAAGCCCAGCACATCAAGACCGCGTTCCAGCACCCCGAGGACACGAAACCGTACATGTCGGCCAAGAAGGTGCCCGGTCGGACCGTCAAAGCCCCCCTGCACCGGACCGTGAGCGCGAAACGGAACGAGGACAACCGCAAGGCAGCGAAGAAGCAGTGCAGGCGCTACTGGGGCGATGGCTACACCCACGGCGGGACACGGGACTGCGACGAATACCCGTTCGCCAGCACCTATGAAGGCGCCGCGGAACACGACTACGACCCCGAGGTACGGAAGTTCAACTTCTCCGTGAAGCCCATCGCCAAAGAGGACAACCAAGCCGGTGGCCTGATCCTGAAGAGCTTCTACAACAAGAACCGCATCCTCGACGGCCTGGACGACGGCTTCACCGTCGAGATCACCGGCTGACCTTCGTCGCGGTGGGAGGGGTCCGCCGCTCCCACCGCGACGCTGGACTACGAAGCCGCAGGCCAGAACTGGATGAGATAGTCCTCTACTCCCTCGATGCTCTCCTCGCTCTCGGCCAAGACCCTGACCGCGGCCCGGCCCGAGGAACTGATCCGCACGCGCCACAACCCGCCCTGGTCGGCCAGCGTGACCAGGTCATCGAGCCGGCCCACACTCGTCGACCAGACCGCGACCTGGCCGCTGACCGACTCGAAGTCCGCCTCCGCCTGCTCCTCCCAGCCGGCCGGATCCCGCGCCGGAGCAGGCCCGTCCCAGACTTCGACTGTGACAGAAGCGGTATGGGTGTGCCCAGCGCTTGTGATGTCCAGACGCCCTGGGTGCGTGCTCAGGAACGCGCCGATGTCGAACTCGTCCGGGAACAGCAGATCGAGAAAGGCGTCGTCAGATTCCTGCAGCCCGAACGCGTAGTCACTCACGAACACGTCAACGTGCTGCTCACGGACAAGCTGTGCCACGAGATTCCCCCAGAGGGCGCAGACGACTGGTCATCACCTGCGATCGTAGGCTCACACCCGACTGGTCTTGCCCGCTTCCTAGGCCGCCACTGGCTTCGTCGGGGTGCGGTGAGCAGCCCCTAGCGCGGCTTCGAGCACAACCATTACAGAACATTTCGCAGCTAACGCCCCCAGCGTCCCAGCCGATCGAGCCATGCGTCATCAGAGGGATCCCGCGCAGCGCCGCGACCACCGCCCCTACGAAGCGGGCCCGTTTGGCCGGTTCCCCGGGGAGCGCCTGGAGGGGGCCGAGAACGACGGCGGCGCCGGTGAGCCGGGCTTCCAGAGCCATGAGACGGGCCACTTCCGGTACATCGCCCGGGCGGCGGGCGAGCGCGGCCGTGTCCAGGGCAAGCGGGTGCGGTCCGATGTTGCGCAGGGCGGCGACGGCGAGCCAGGCGGCATCGCCGCCCCGGCTGCGCAGATGGACGAGCCCGATGCCGGTGCCGGCCGCGGTTGCGGCCCGCCGCACATTCGCCGGATGAGCGGTCGGGTCAGGGTGGACCTCGTCGAGCATGCCGGCGAGCCGGACGTCGGGCCGGTCGTGGCCGAGCAGGTGCGCGGTGACCCAGTCGCGCACGGTCACCATCCGGGACAGCGGGGGCGTTCGGGCTCCCTGACCTCCACCAGGCCGCGGGCGACGAGCGGTGCGCCGGGGGCAAACCGGAACCGTGTGGCGACCGCTCCGGCTGGCCTGCACAACTCCAGCGCGAGCGCGACCGTGGGGCGGCGGCGGGCCAGGTCGTCACTGAGGTAGCCGTAGAGACGCCCGAACCGGGCATCGATGTCGGGCGCGAGGGCGACCAGGAGCAGGTCCAGATCCAGCGGGGACAGCCCGAACCGGCGGGCGAGACGGCCGAGGACTGACCCGGCGGGCGGCTCCCACGGCTCGTGCGGGGGTACGCCGAGACCGCCCGGCTCTTCCCGGAGCCGGGCGACGGCCTCCGGCGTGAGGTACTGCCCGCGGTAGGGATCACCGGGATCGGGATCACCGGCCCGCCACCCGGCCACGGCCCGCCGTCTTCTTCCGTCCGTCGTCTGACCGCCGCTGCCGGCGTCGGCCGCCGACCACCACTCCCGCCCGCACCACCCCGCGGTCGTCATCAGCGACGTGCAGTACGACTCCCCGGGCCGCGACGACCGCTCCAACCGCTCGCTGAACGCCGAGTGGGTGGAGGTCACCAACGACAGCCGCCGGGCGGTGAACCTGGACGGCTGGACCCTCGAGGACGAGGACGGCCACACCTACACCTTCGACCACTACCGTCTCGCCGGCCGGGCGACCGTCCGGGTCCACACCGGCCACGGCCGCGACACCCGCACGGACGTGTACCAGGACCGCCGCGCCTACGTGTGGAACAACGACTCCGACACCGCGACCCTGCGTAACGACCGCGACCGCTTCGTCGACGAGGCCTCCTGGGGCCACCACCACGACCACCACGGCGGACACCGCCACTGACCCCGCCCCCAGCGGGCGGTAGGTGACGCCAGCCGGTGACCCCGGCCTCTCAACGGTGGGCTGCCCCAGAGTCGGGGCAGCCCACCGAGCCGTGTGCGGGCTCCGCAGGGGGCGCGTCAATGCCGCCCCGGCCGGCCGCCGCCGCCCTAGGTGTGCTGTCCCGGGACGTTGGTGACACGCCTGCTGGGTGCTTGAACAGGTGAGGGCCTTCTGGGTTCGGTGTGGATTGCGACATCTACACGCCGACCGCAGGAGGCCCTCGTGTCCCACCGTAATGCCCCGCTGACGCCGACCGGCAGGCTGCGTCTGGCCCGGTGTGTCGTGGACGAGGGCTGGCCGCTACGCCGGGCCGCGGAACGCTTCCAGGTCAGCCACACCACCGCCGCACGCTGGGCCGGCCGCTACCGGCAACTGGGCGCCGAGGGCATGCACGACCGCTCCAGCCGCCCGAAGCACCAGCCACGCCGCACCCCGCCAGCCATCGAGGCCGAGGTCGTACGTCTACGGCGCGAACACAGGATCGGACCGGTACGGCTGGCCGCCCGCGCCGGCGTCGCTGCTTCCACCGCCCACCGCATCCTCGCCCGGCACGGCCTACCCGCCCTGTCCGCCACCGACCGGGCCACCGGCGAGCCGATCCGCCGCTACGAACGCGCCCGGCCCGGCGAGCTGGTCCACATCGACGTCAAGAAGCTGGGCCGCATCCCCGATGGCGGCGGCCACCGCACCCAGGGCCGTGCCGAAGGCCGCCGCAACCGGACCGGGACCGGCTACGCCTACCTGCACACCGCCCTGGACGACCACACCCGCCCGGCCTACACCGAAGATCTGCCCGACGAGACCGCCCCGACCTGCGCCGGCTTCCTCACCCGTGCCACCGCCTGGTTCGCCGCCCAGGGCATCACCGTCGAACGGGTCCTGACCGACAACGCCTGGGCCTATTCCAAGAACACCTGGCGGCAGACCTGCCACCAGCTGGGCATCAGCCCCCGCTGGACGAGGCCCTGGCGGCCGCAGACCAACGGCAAGGTCGAACGCTTCCACCGCACACTGCTCGAAGAATGGGCCTACCAGCAGCCCTACAACTCAGACCGCGAACGACAGGCAGCGTTTCCGGACTGGCTTCACTGGTACAACTACCACCGACCCCACACTGGCATCGGCGGCCAACCACCAGTCAGCCGCGTCACCAACCTGTCCGGACAACACACCTAGGCCGTGTATCGAAAGTGGACCTTGAGCTGTGAATGATCTCGGGTCATGGGCCGGGGAGATCTCACGACGAACAGTGGGCGGTGCTGGAGCCGTTGTTGCCGAAGGGTACGAGGGTCGGGCGGCCACCCATCTGGCCTCGGCGGCAGTTGATCGACGGCATACGGTTCCGAGTCCGAACCGGTGTTCCGTCGTGGAGACCGGTCGACCGGCCGTCATGGAACCGGACCCGGTGCCAGCCGAGCTCATCCTGCCGCGCAAGGTCGCCGCGGGAATCCGGGTCGCGCGGTCGAGCAGCTGGACGCCCCGCTCCGACGGCTCGCCGTTCGAGCTGCGCCTTTCCGCCGCCGGCTGACCGGGACGGAGCGCCGGAGGGTCCAAGAAATGGTTTGCCGGCCCGGTGGCTGTGTGTCACCGTTCGGCCTGGATCGGCAGTTGATCATCGGCGGCCGGTCGATGTCGACATGTCGGCGGCCTCTCGGGGATCCACCGGAGAGTTGACGAGACGATGGGAACTGGTGCTGTGGGGAACAGTTACGAGGACGAGTGTCGCCGGTCGTTGGCCGAGGAGCAGGCGAAGAGCCTTGCCGGGACCAACGACTGGGAACATGTGGACAGGGAGCGGGTCCACCAGGACTGGGACGTCCTGTACCGGGAGATCACGGCTTTCCTGGACGGCGGCTCCCTGCCAGGGGACCAGCAGATCCAGGAGCTCATCCGCAGGCACTTCGACATCGCCTGCCGGTTCTACACCCCCTCCAGGGAGGCTTACGTCGGCATGTCGCTCTTCTACGCCGAGGACGAGGCCATGAGGGCGTTCCACGCTTCCTACCACCCCAGGTTGGTGGATTTCCTGGGCGCCGCGATCAAGGTGTTCGCCGAGCAGGGGAGCGGGTTCGCCCCCAGCGCAGGGGCCGAGGCTTCGGCGTAGTCGGGCGGCACGGGACAGGACATGCATGGACGGGGCCCCCAGGGCTGTCGCAGCCCTTGGGAGGAGGAAGCAGAGACCGGGGTCTCGGGCTGGTGCCGAGACAACATCGTGCGTGAGGACGACTTCGTCTGCGTCTTCTGCGGGAGCGATCTGCCCGCGGTGTGGAACGTGGATCCCGCTGCGTGAGACCGCGGGTCACAGCCACTCGTTAATGATCGCGACGAGGACGGTCGCCTCGTAGCGGACGGCGAGCTTGTCGTATTGCGTGGCGACAGCGCGATGTCTCTTGAGGCGGTTGATCCCGCACTCGACCGTGTGACGCTCGCGGTAGTCGACCGGGTCGAATCGCGGCGGCCAACCGCTGCGGGAGCCGTGCTTCCGGGGGTTGCGCGCCTGGTCGGCCTTGTCTGGGATGGTGCAGCGGATCCCGCGTCGGCGCAGGTAGGCGCGGTACTTGCGGGAGGCGTACGCCTTATCGGCCCGCACCCGGTTGGGGCGGAGGCGTGGCCGGCCGGGCCCGATGCGAGGCACGCGGATCTTCCCCAACACGGGCTCGAACTGGCGAGTCGCCGCGCTGACCGGCCGTGACCACGATCGCCATGGGCTTCTGACCGTGCTCGACAGCCAGGTGCAGCTTGGTGGTGAACCCGCCGCGCGAACGTCCCAGCCCATGATCGCCGGGCTCGGTTAACACGCCACCTGGTGGTTCTTTCTGCAGGTCACCCTGCTTGCGGGCTGCGGCCGTATGCTGATGAGCTCGGCACACCGTGGAGTCGACGCTCAGGTCCCATGCGATCGCACCTTCCGCGTCGGCCAGAGACTGGAGACGGGTGAGGATCCGGTTCCAGGTGCCATTTTGCTGCCATCGGCGGAATAGGTCGTAGATCCGGCCCCACGCTCCGTACTCGACGGGCACGTCCCGCCACGGAACACCGGTTCGGACTCGGAACCGTATGCCGTCGATCAACTGCCGCCGAGGCCAGATGGGTGGCCGCCCGACCCTCGTACCCTTCGGCAACAACGGCTCCAGCACCGCCCACTGTTCGTCGTGAGATCTCCCCGGCCCATGACCCGAGATCATTCACAGCTCAAGGTCCACTTTCGATACACGGCCTAGTAGGTCTGGAACCCGCGGCCGCGGGTTCCACCGGAGTGGTCCCAGCCCACCGGGGTCCGGCGATACCTTGGTGACACACGCCCGTCCCGCGCCCTACGGAGGCCTCAATGAGCGAGCAGCCGGCGCCCGCCGACAACGCGCGGCAGCAGCTGGGCCCCGCGGCCGCCGAAGCGGTCCGCGCGTACGCCTCCCGTACCCGGGCCGACGCCGACCGGTTCGCCGGCACCCTGGAGGATATCGCCGCGAACGGGTGCCGTCAGTGGAGGAGTGCACACCGTGGGAGGAGCTGCGCGAGCAACACCTCGCCCGCCTCGCCCCCCAGCAGCGCCCGACCGTCGCCTGATGACCCCACAGCAACGCCCGCGCCGCGCCCGGATCGCCTTCTCCGACTCCGCCGCCAAACAGCTGGAGAACATCACCACCGAGGCGGCCATCCACGCCCTGGACCGCGCCCTGGTCGTCATCTCCGTCGACCCCGACGTCGGTGAGCCGCTCCCCGGCTGCGTCAGTACACCGACGAAGTCGAGCAGGTGCGCGTCCTGTACTTCGTCACCGCTTTGCGCACCGTCGTGGTCGTCGCTTACATCGAGGTCTAGCCCGTTCAGAGCAGTGCGGCACTACCCCGTAATCGCACTCCGCAGGGCACAAGGCACGTCTGCTGCTCGCCGGCCGGATGCAACCCGGCACCCTCCCTGTGCAGCATCCGCACGACCCAGGCCGTACACGGCTGTTGCTCGTACACAGACTCACTGCGGGACGTCGATGACAGGGAGAGGACCCAGCAGCGGTGTGTGCCCCGCTGCTTTGGTACGTAGGGTGCCCGCAGGTATGAGCCAGGCCCGAGTCCCTACCGCTAGGGTGATCGGCTTCGGTCCACAGGACGGCGAAGCGGAAGCGTGGTCGGCCCGCCTTGACCTGTCCGGTTGTTCCTCTGACCGAGGTCGGTCCACAGCGGTGAAGTGAATGGGTGTGGCTGTGAAGGATTTTCTGGTGTTAGCACAGAAGTCTCCTGCTGGTGCAGACCGCCCCTCAAGTGCGGGTCACCCCCAAGGTGGCAGCGTCCTAGGCAGTCGAGGGCCTGCGAGCTGAGTGGGAGTCCCCAAGGTGGCTGAGCAGCGTGGTACCAGGGGCCTTCGCCGGCCCCTGGACCCCGCTGCCCCGCCACTTCCCGGCGCGAACCCGTTTCGTCGTGGCGTAGGGCCGTACGCGCCGGAAAGTAGCGGGTCGTCCTTCGGTGCTGGCCCCATGTCGACTACCGGGACAGTGATCCTGCGAAGTCGGCGGCAGGGCCATTCGGGGGGTCACTGTGAGGCGCACCAGGGTTTGTGGTCCGTGGCGAATCAGCTGCAGGGAGGGGGTGGGCCTACCTGGTGGCAGTCACGAACGAGATGACACCACAGGGCTGTAGGGGAGTTGCACGGCGGGGATGCTTACCAAGGTAAGAGAGCGCAGCTGCCAGAGTGCCCCTGACCTGCACAAACACATGCAACGACCACGTTCGTCGGAACTGGGAGGCAGTTCCGACGAACGTTGAGGACGATCAGGAGAACTGGCTACCCAGATTGCTCGATCCGGTACTCGGTTCCAGAGACCGTGCACCACGACTCAGCAAGCAGTGAGCAGGGCTGAGAAAACTGCCACCACGGCAGCAGGATCTGTGACCGGGTTCGTGCAACCGTGGCAGATTGACGTGAAGTACATGAGGCCGGGCGAGGGGGCTGTGCCGCAGTGATGCCTGCCCTGAGCAAGGCGGCAGGCGACACGGCCGACAGGCGGATCTAATTGACTTCCTGCTCATGTACGTTAAGTTCATCTGGTCGGCCTCACAGCCGTCCCTCATGAACCAGTAGTCACCCCCCTTGCTCGGAGGGCCCGTTGGGAGCAGTACGCAGGCTGGTCGACGCCGACACGGGTGAGCCGGTCCCCTATGCGCCGTACGCCTTCTCCGGCAGGCACACGCAGGTCGACAAGGCACGTGTCGAGGCGATCACCGAATCCAAGGCGTTCACGCCCAGTCAGAAGTTTCTCGTCCTGTGGTGGATCGGGGTCTCTCCGGAGGGGATGGAACCGCTGCGAGCCACCGGCGCGGACATCGCCAAGCGAGTGGGCATGTCCACTGACGCCGTCGGCAAGATCAACCGGAAGCTGGCAAAACACCGCATCCTGATTGTCCGAGGACGTGTCGGCAACTACAACTTCTACCGAATCAGCCCTTACATCGCTTTTCACGGAACGGGGCTCGAACAGCGTGAAGCGGTGAAGACGTGCAACCCGCCGGATATCCCCGGATTCAATGAGAACGTTCCTGCACGGTGGGAGGCCCAGTGATCAGCAGCGACGATAAGCAGAAGAACCTTGGGCTGCTCGAGAAGACAGTCGGCATGACCGCCAACCAGCGACTCGTCGTCATGCTGTACGCGCTCCACCCCACCGACCGGTCTGGCGCCGTCCTGGAGACCGCCGCCAACCTGGCCAAGCTCGTGGGCATGGCTGCTCCCGTCTTCTCCCGCACCCGCAAACAGGTCATCGAAGCCGGCTGGCTGGAGGAGACCGGAAGGATCGGGCACATCCGGTACTACCGGCTCGACCCCAAGCGCATGGGCGAGAACGTCGTCATCCCGCTCCGACGCGCCACCTGACGTCCTGCAGAACGCACCTCATGTACGTCACGTCAATGAGGTGCGGTCTCCAGGACGCTCCCATTGACTTCCAAGCAACCTCTGCCGCCATCTCGTGACGGGGCCCGTCGGCGTCCCTTCGTAGCGGTGAGCCGGGGCGTGCGCGTGACTGAACACCGTATGGGTCCTCGGCGGAAAAGGAGCCCAAGGCTGCGCCATCTCGCGGCGCTGCTCCTGCCTCTCGGGCTGTGGCTGCGGACCGTACGCCCCGCCCCGCCCCTCTCACCAGCCTTCACCCCGCGCGACGACGTCGCTGGCCTTGGCCGTCGGCGTGGCCGGCGGCAGCTACGGCATCGGGGGCGGCTCCCTGCTCGGCCCGATCTTCGTCGGCCGGGGCGCACCCGTCGCCACCTCGCACCCGCCGCCCTGGCCTCCACCTTCGCAACTTCCATCGTCGGCGTGGCCACCTACGCGCTACTCTCCCTCGCCGCCACCGGCGACGTCGCCCCGACTGGCTGCTGGGTCTGTCCTGCGGTACCGGCGGCCTCCTTGGCGGCTACCTCGGCGCACGCCTCCAGCCGCACCTGCCCGAGACGGCCCTCCGGCTTCTGCTCGGGACCCTTGCCACCGGCATCGGCGCGCTCTACGCAGTCCAGATCCTGCGCTGACCGCGCCGAGGCGCTGTCGCAACTCGTGAATATTCCGGCCCGGCGCCAGCCCCCAGCGCCTCCCGCCTCCCAAACTGGTGTCGAAGTGCTGTCCGTTCTC
>NZ_JAINRE010000075.1 GCF_020400595.1 Streptomyces naphthomycinicus
CCTCCCCCGCACCCAAAACCGCACCCCCGCCCACCCCCACCCCCCACCCCCTCCCCCCCCCGGCCCACCCCGCCCCCCCCCCCGCCCGGGCCCCGGGGGGGGGGGGGGGCGCGCCCCCCCCCCCCCACCCCTCCCGTCGGGGGAAGAGGGGGTCTCAGCGCAGGAACGGATCCACCGCGACCGCCACGAACAGCAGCGACACATAGGTGATGGACCAGTGGAAGAGGCGCATCTCCTTGAGCTTCGCGCCGGTGACCTCGGCCTTGGCCCGGTTCTGGAGGGCGTGCGCCTCCCACAGCCACCAGCCGCCCGCCGCGAGGGCGACCAGCGTGTAGAACCAGCCCGTGTACCCGAGGGGGGTGAGCAGCAGGGAGACGGCGACCATCACCCAGCTGTAGACGACGATCTGCTTGGCGACGACCTTGTTGGAGGCCACGACCGGCAGCATCGGGACGCCCACGCGCGCGTAGTCGTCCTTGACCTTCATGGACAGCGGCCAGTAGTGCGGCGGAGTCCAGAAGAAGATCACCAGAAAGAGGACGACCGGCGCCCAGGAGAGCGAGTTCGTCACGGCCGACCAGCCGATCAGCACCGGCATGCAGCCCGCGATGCCGCCCCAGACGATGTTCTGCGAGGTACGCCGTTTGAGGATCATCGTGTAGACGACGACGTAGAAGAGGAGCGCTCCGAGTGAGAGCCAGGCGCTCAGCCAGTTGACGGTGATTCCGAACAGCAGCGTCGAGACGACCGCGAGGGTGATGCCGAAGGCGAGGCACTCGCGCGGACTGACCATGCCGGTCACCAGCGGGCGCTGGGAGGTGCGGTCCATCAGGGCGTCGATGTCCCGGTCGATGTACATGTTCAGCGCATTGGCGCCGCCCGCCGACAGGTAGCCGCCGACGCAGGTCAGCAGCACCAGCCAGAGGTCGGGCACACCCTGCTGCGCGAGGAACATCACCGGCACGGTGGTGATGAGCAGCAGCTCGATGATCCGCGGCTTGGTCAGCGCCACGAACGCCTTGACACGGGCCCCGAACGGCCGGTGGACCGGGCCCTGGCTCGCACCGCCGAGCACACCCTCCTCCAGGGCCTTGAGGGCCTGGGAGGTGGCCCCAGGACGGGATTCGACGGCCGTCACGCACACCCCTGACAGAGACATCCCAGCAAGCCTCCCCGTGTGAAGTCCCGGTAAAGGCTCGCGCGTACCACGCCACTTTAGACGTTGCCCATACCCCGGCCTTCGCGGGGGTGGGGTCGTGTTGGCGAGGCCGTCGGCGGGACCGGCTTGACATGCGTACAGAGGCTCGATCCGACGTGCGTGCGGAGGCTCGATTGAGCAGTCAGATGAGCGGCTCCGTATTCATGTGCCAAACGCCGTCTCGGCCAGTCGGGAGGCGGATCGCGCGGACTCCCGGCAGTCTGGAAACACTCGAAAAAACGCACGTCCTTACGGGGGTAGGCTCGACAGCGGCCGGTGGGCGACAAGCCCTCCGGCGGCCGGGTGGGCGCATGCCCCGACGACCGGCGACCGACATGTGGAGAGGAGCCCTGACCCAGGGTGAGCACCAAGCCGACCACCACAGACCTTGAGTGGACCGAGCTGGACCAGCGGGCCGTGGACACCGCCCGAGTCCTGGCCGCAGACGCCGTACAGAAGGTCGGCAACGGCCATCCCGGTACGGCGATGAGCCTGGCCCCGGCCGCGTACACCCTCTTCCAGAAGGTGATGCGGCACGACCCGGCCGACCCGGAGTGGGTCGGCCGCGACCGCTTCGTGCTGTCCGCGGGACATTCGTCCCTGACCCTCTACACCCAGCTCTACCTGGCCGGCTTCGGCCTGGAGCTGGACGATCTGAAGGCGTTCCGGACGTGGGGTTCCAAGACCCCGGGTCACCCCGAGTACGGGCACACCAAGGGTGTCGAGACCACCACCGGCCCGCTGGGCCAGGGTGTCGCCAACGCGGTGGGCATGGCGATGGCCGCCCGCTACGAGCGCGGTCTGTTCGACCCGGAGGCCCCGCAGGGCGAGTCGCCCTTCGACCACTTCGTCTACTGCATCGCCGGTGACGGCTGCCTCCAGGAGGGCATCTCCGCCGAGGCCTCCTCGCTCGCCGGTCACCAGAAGCTCGGCAACCTGATCCTGCTGTGGGACGACAACCACATCTCGATCGAGGGCGACACCGAGACGGCCGTCTCCGAGGACACGGTCAAGCGGTACGAGGCCTACGGCTGGCACGTGCAGCGCGTGGAGGCCCAGGACAACGGCGACCTGGACCCGGCGGCGATCTTCGCCGCGATCCAGGAGGCCAAGGCCGTCACCGACCGGCCGTCCTTCATCGCGATGCGCTCGATCATCGCCTGGCCGGCCCCGAACGCGCAGAACACCGAGGCCGCGCACGGCTCGGCACTGGGCGACGAGGAGGTCGCGGCCACCAAGCGCGTCCTCGGCTTCGACCCCGAGCAGAGCTTCCAGGTCGAGGACGACGTCATCGGCCACACCCGCAAGGCGCTGGAGCGCGGTGCGCAGGCGAAGGCCGAGTGGGAGAAGTCCCTCCAGGTGTGGCGGGACAGCGCCCCGGAGCGCGCCGCCGAGTTCGACCGGATCGCCAAGGGCGAGCTGCCCGCCGGCTGGGAGGAGAAGCTCCCGGTCTTCGAGCCCGGCAAGGGTGTCGCGACGCGTGCGGCGTCCGGCAAGGTGCTGCAGGCGCTCGGCGCGGTGATCCCCGAGCTGTGGGGCGGCTCCGCCGACCTCGCCGGGTCGAACAACACCACCATCGACAAGGACAGCTCGTTCCTGCCCGAGGGCAACCCGCTGCCGGAGGCCAACCCGTACGGCCGCACCGTCCACTTCGGCATCCGCGAGCACTCCATGGGCGCCGAGATGAACGGCATCGCCCTGCACGGCAACACCCGCATCTACGGCGGCACCTTCCTGGTGTTCTCCGACTACATGCGCAACGCCGTGCGCCTGTCGGCCCTGATGCACCTGCCGGTGACGTTCGTGTGGACGCACGACTCCATCGGCCTCGGCGAGGACGGCCCGACCCACCAGCCGGTCGAGCACCTGGCCTCGCTGCGCGCGATCCCGGGCCTGAACGTCGTCCGCCCGGCGGACGCCAACGAGACCGCGATCGCCTGGCGCGAGGTCCTGCTCCGCTGGACCAAGGAGTTCGGCAAGGGCCAGCCGCACGCGTTCGCGCTCACCCGCCAGGGCGTGCCGACCTACGAGCCGAACGAGGACGCGGCCAAGGGCGGCTACGTCCTGTTCGAGGCCGACGGCGGCGAGCCGCAGGTGATCCTGATCGCCACCGGTTCCGAGGTGCACGTGGCCGTCGAGGCGCGTGAGCGGCTCCAGGCCGAGGGCGTGCCCACCCGGGTCGTGTCCATGCCGTCCGTGGAGTGGTTCGAGCAGCAGGACCAGGGGTACCGGGACTCCGTGCTGCCGCCGTCCGTGAAGGCCCGAGTCGCCGTGGAGGCGGGCATCGGCCTGACCTGGCACAAGTACGTGGGGGACGCCGGCCGCATCGTTTCCCTGGAGCACTTCGGTGCGTCCGCCGACGGCAAGGTGCTCTTCCGCGAGTTCGGCTTCACTGCCGAGAACGTGGCCGCGAAGGCCCGGGAATCCCTCGCCGACGCCCAGCGCTGACGCTCACATACGACACGTAGGAGATGTAATTCCATGACAGACGCACTCAAGCGCCTCTCCGAGGAAGGCGTCGCGATCTGGCTGGACGACCTGTCGCGCAAGCGGATCACGTCCGGCAACCTCGCCGAACTGATCGACCAGCAGCACGTCGTGGGCGTCACCACCAACCCGACGATCTTCCAGAAGGCGATCTCCCAGGGCGACGGCTACGACCAGCAGCTGTCGGACCTCGCCGCCCGCAAGGTCACCGTCGAAGAGGCCGTCCGCATGATCACCACGGCGGACGTCCGCGACGCCGCCGACATCCTGCGCCCCGTCTTCGACGCCACCGGCGGCAAGGACGGCCGGGTCTCCATCGAGGTCGACCCTCGCCTCGCGCACAACGAGAAGGCGACGGTCGCCGAGGCCAAGCAGCTGGCCTGGCTCGTCGACCGCCCCAACACCCTGATCAAGATCCCGGCGACCAAGGCGGGTCTGCCGGCGATCGCCTCGACGATCGGCCACGGGATCAGCGTCAACGTCACGCTGATCTTCTCCCTGGAGCGCTACCGCGCGGTCATGGACGCCTACCTCACGGGCCTGGAGAAGGCCAAGGAGCGCGGCCTGGACCTCTCCAAGATCCACTCCGTGGCGTCCTTCTTCGTGTCCCGCGTGGACTCCGAGATCGACAAGCGCCTGGCCGACATCGACACCGACGAGGCCAAGGCGCTGCGCGGCAAGGCCGCCGTCGCCAACGCGCGTCTCGCCTACCAGGCGTACGAGGAGGTCTTCTCCTCCGACCGCTGGAGCGCGCTGGAGAGCGCGGGCGCCAACAAGCAGCGTCCGCTGTGGGCGTCGACCGGTGTGAAGGACCCGGCGTACCCGGACACCCTGTACGTCACCGAGCTGGTCGCGCCGAACACGGTCAACACCATGCCGGAGGCCACGCTGGAGGCCACCGACGACCACGGCGAGATCACCGGTGACACCGTCTCCGGCACGTACGAGCAGGCTCGTGCCGACCTCGACGCGCTGGAGAAGCTCGGCATCTCGTACGACGACGTCGTGCAGGTGCTGGAGGACGAGGGCGTCGAGAAGTTCGAGGCGTCCTGGAACGACCTGCTCAAGTCGACCCAGGCGGAGCTCGAGCGCCTGGCCCCTTCGGAGGGCTGAGTTGTCACCCGTTTCCGGTTCCGGAGCGAACCCGCTTCGTGACCCGGCCGACCGACGGCTCCCGCGTATCGCGGGGCCGTCGGGCCTGGTCATCTTCGGCGTCACGGGCGACCTGTCGCGCAAGAAGCTCATGCCCGCGGTGTACGACCTCGCCAACCGGGGTCTGCTGCCGCCGGGCTTCTCGCTGGTGGGCTTCGCCCGCCGCGACTGGGAGCACGAGGACTTCGCCGAGGTCGTCCACGACGCGGTCAAGGAGCACTCGCGCACTCCCTTCCGTGAAGAGGTCTGGCAGCAGCTCATCCAGGGGATGCGCTTCGTGCAGGGCACCTTCGACGACGACGAGGCGTTCGAGCGGCTGCGCGCCACCATCGAGGAGCTGGACAAGGCACAGGGCACGGGGGGCAACTTCGCCTTCTACCTGTCGGTGCCGCCGCGCTCCTTCCCGGTGGTCATCCAGCAGCTGAAGAAGCACGGTCTGGCCGACCAGAGCAGCGGCTCCTGGCGCCGGGCCGTCATCGAGAAGCCCTTCGGGCACGACCTGGCCTCCGCCGAGGAGCTGAACAAGGTCGTGCACGAGGTGTTCGAGCCGGAGCAGGTCTTCCGGATCGACCACTACCTGGGCAAGGAGACCGTCCAGAACATCCTGGCGCTGCGCTTCGCCAACACGATGTTCGAGCCGATCTGGAACCGGTCCTTCGTGGACCACGTCCAGATCACCATGGCCGAGGACATCGGCATCGGCGGCCGGGCCGGCTACTACGACGGCATCGGCGCCGCCCGGGACGTCATCCAGAACCACCTGCTCCAGCTCATGGCCCTCACCGCCATGGAGGAGCCCGCCTCCTTCGGCGCGGACGCGCTGGCCGCGGAGAAGGAGAAGGTGCTCGGCGCCGTACGGCTGCCGAAGGACCTGGGCAGCAGCACCGTGCGCGGGCAGTACGCGGCGGGCTGGCAGGGCGGCGAGAAGGTCATCGGCTACCTCGACGAGGAGGGCATCGACCCGAAGTCGAAGACCGACACCTACGCGGCCGTGAAGCTGGAGATCGACAACCGCCGCTGGGCGGGTGTCCCCTTCTATCTGCGCACCGGCAAGCGGCTCGGCCGCCGGGTCACCGAGATCGCCGTCGTCTTCCAGCGGGCCCCGCACTCCCCGTTCGGCTCCACCGCCACCGAGGAACTGGGCCAGAACGCCATCGTCATCCGCGTGCAGCCGGACGAGGGCGTGACCGTCCGCTTCGGCTCCAAGGTGCCGGGGACGTCGATGGAGATCCGGGACGTCTCCATGGACTTCGCCTACGGCGAGTCGTTCACGGAGTCCAGCCCGGAGGCGTACGAGCGCCTGATCCTGGACGTGCTGCTGGGCGACGCCAACCTCTTCCCGCGCACGGAGGAGGTCGAGCTGTCCTGGAAGATCCTCGACCCGATCGAGGAGTACTGGGACAAGCACGGCAGGCCCGCGCAGTACAAGTCGGGCACCTGGGGGCCGGCCGAGGCGGACGAGATGCTCGCACGAGACGGACGGAGCTGGCGCCGGCCATGAAGATAGACCTGACCGGCACCACCGCCGGCGAGATCAACAAGGCGCTCGTGCGGGGCCGCCGTGCCATCGGCACCCCCGCCGTCGGCATGGTCCTGACCCTCGTCATCGTCACCGACGAGGAGAACGCCTACGACGCCCTGAAGGCCGCCAACGACGCCTCGCGCGAGCACCCCTCGCGCACGCTGGTGGTCATCAAGCGGGTCTCCCGCTCCCCGCGCGACCGTACCTCCTCGCGTCTCGACGCCGAGGTGCGGGTGGGCGCGGAGGCGGGCACCGGCGAGACGGTCGTCCTGCGTCTGTACGGCGAGGTCGCCGACCACGCCGACTCGGTGGTCCTGCCGCTGCTGCTGCCGGACGCGCCGGTCGTCGTGTGGTGGCCGGTGAACGCCCCGCTCGACCCGGCCAAGGACCCGCTGGGCGCGCTCGCCCAGCGCCGGGTCACCGACACCTACGCCGCCGAGGAGCCGGTGCGGGAGCTGTCCGCCCGTGCCACGGCCTACACGCCCGGCGACACCGACCTGTCCTGGACCCGGATCACCCCGTGGCGCTCGATGCTCGCCGCGGCCCTGGACCAGGTCACCTGTGAGGTGACGGCCGTCGAGGTGGAGGGCGAGGAGTTCAACCCCAGCTGCGAGCTGCTGGCGATGTGGCTCGCGGACCGGCTGGCCGTCCCGGTGCGGCGCTCGCTGTCGTCCGGCCCCGGTCTGACGGCGGTCCGGATGGACACCAGCGAGGGCCCGATCGTGCTGGACCGGGCCGACGGCTCGCTGGCCACCCTGGCCATCGACGGTCAGCCGGCCCGCGCGGTGGCGCTGAAGCGGCGGGAGACCGCCGAGCTGATCGCGGAGGAGCTGCGCCGGCTGGATCCGGACGACACCTACGCGTCGGCGCTGCGCTTCGGCGTGGAGCGGCTGAGCACGGTCCCCGGGCAGGCTTCCGCGGAGGTCTCGCCGGAGGCCGCGCGGGAGCCGGCGAAGGCCGAGCCGGCCGCGGAGCCCGAGCCGGTCGAGGAGGCCGCGAAGGCACCCGCGAAGAAGGCGGCGGCCAGGACCGCGAAGAAGGCACCGGCGAGGAAGGCGACGGCGAAGTGAGCACTCCACAGCTGGTCGTCCACCACGACAAGGAGCTGATGGCGCAGGCCGCCGCGGCCCGCCTGATCACGAAGATCGTGGACGCGCAGGCATCCCGGGGCGCCGCCTCCGTGGTCCTCACGGGCGGTCGCAACGGCAACGGCCTGCTGGCCGCGCTGGCGGCGGCTCCCGCCCGGGACGCCATCGACTGGGGCCGCCTCGACCTGTGGTGGGGCGACGAGCGCTACCTCCCCGAGGGCGACCCCGAGCGCAATGTCACGCAGGCCCGCGCGGCCCTGCTGGACTCCGTACCGCTGGACCCGGAGCGCGTGCACGCCATGCCCGCCTCCGACGGCCCGTACGGCGCCGACGTCGAGGCGGCGGCCGAGGCGTACGCGGCGGAGCTGGCGAAGGCGGCCGGCCCGGAGAACCACGGATCGGTGCCGACCTTCGACGTGCTGATGCTGGGCGTCGGCCCGGACACCCACGTGGCCTCGCTCTTCCCGGAGCTGCCGGCCGTGCGGGAGACCGAGCGCACGGTGGTCGGCGTGCACGGCGCGCCCAAGCCGCCGCCCACCCGGATCTCCCTCACCCTGCCGGCGATCCGCGCGGCCCGCGAGGTCTGGCTCCTCGCGGCCGGCGAGGACAAGGCCGAGGCCGCGGCCATCGCCCTGTCGGGCGCGGGCGAGATCCAGGCCCCGGCGGCGGGCGCCTACGGCCGCTCCCGCACGCTGTGGCTGCTGGACTCGGCGGCGGCGTCCCAGCTGCCGCGATCGCTGTACCCGCCGGCGTCGCCGTGAGCGTCGGGCACGCATAGGGGCGGCGGGGACCTCGGTCCCCGCCGCCGCTCATTTCACGGACCCCGCCATCACGCCCTGCACGAAGTGCCGCTGGAAGGCGAAGAACACCACCACCGGAACGATCAGCGACAGGAACGCCCCCGGTGCCAGGACGTCGATGTTGCTGCCGAACTGGCGGATCTGGGACTGGAGTTGCACGGTCAGCGGCTGGGACGAGCTGTCCGCGAAGAGCAGGGCCACCAGCATGTCGTTCCAGACCCACAGGAACTGGAAGATGGCGAGCGAGGCGATGGCCGGACGGCCCACCGGCAGGACCAGCCGGGTGAAGATGCGCCACTCGCTGCCGCCGTCCATCCGCGCCGCCTCCAGCATCTCCTTCGGCATCTCCGCGAAGTAGTTGCGGAGCAGGAAGACGGCGAAGGGGAGGCCGTAGGCGACGTGGAAGAGGACGACGCCGGGGATCGTGCCGAACAGGCCCAGCGCGCCGAAGAGTTTGGCGACGGGCAGCAGACCGATCTGCACCGGCACCACCAGCAGGGCCACCACCAGCAGGAACAGGGGTTCCCGGAGGGGGAAGTCCAGCCAGGCGAAGGCGTATGCGGCGAGGGCCGCGATGACGACGACCAGGGTGGTGGCCGGCACCGAGATCAGCACGGTGTTCCAGAAGGCCTGGGTGATGCCCGCGTTCTTCAGCAGTGCCGAGTAGTTGTCGAAGGACAGCTGGCCGGGACTGGCCAGCGCCGTCCACCAGCCGCCCTTGGCGGTGTCCTGGGCCGAACGCAGGGAGGACAGGAACAGGCCCGCGAGCGGGGTCAGCCAGACCAGGCCGATGACCACGAGGAATGCCTGGACGAGACCGTTGCCCAGGCCGCGCCGCACGGCGTTCATCGCTGACTCCTTCGGAAACGGCGGACGTTGAAGACCATCGCGGGGACCACCAGGAGCAGGAGCAGCACGCCGAGGGCGCTGCCGAGGCCCTGGTCGTTGCCGCCGCCGAAGGACACCAGCCACATCTGGGTGGCGAGGACGGTGGCGTCCTCCTGCACCGGGCCGGGCGCGATGATGTAGACGAGGTCGAAGACCTTCATCACGTTGATCACGAGGGTCACGAAGACCACGGTGAGCACGGGCGCGAGCAGCGGGACGGTGATCCGGCGGAAGATCTGCCACTCGTTCGCCCCGTCCATCCGGGCCGCCTCCAGCGCGTCCCGGGGAAGCGTGGCGAGGCCGGCGCCGATCAGGACCATGGCGAAGCCCGTCCAGATCCACAGGTACGCGCCGATGATCGCCGGGGTGACGAGGGCCGGGCCGAGCCAGGAGACGCCCTGGTAGGGCGGGGCGAAGTTCGACTCCGGGAGCTTCACCGTGTACGAGCCGCCGGGCAGCCCGGTGAGGCGGAAGGAGCCGTCGGCGGCGGAGGTCGTGCTCGCGACCGTCTTTCCGTCGCGCACCGCCTCGACCCGCATGCCGGGCAGGCCGCTCTCCCGCCGGTCCACCTTGCCCTGGGTGCCTCCGCCGCCCGGCGTGAAGTCCAGGTAGACGACACCGCGCAGCTCGTCGGGTCCGGCCTGGTGCGGGGCCGGTGCGGCGGGCCGGGCCCCGGCGGGCAGGTCCTTGGGCAGGACGCCCACCATCGGGAGCGTCACCGGCTCGCCCGGGGTGGCGGTCGTCCGGTAGGAGCCGTCCCGGTCCTGGGTGAGCAGCCCGGTGCGGCCGCGGGCCGTCGGGTAGGTGGACGTGCCCTCGAAGGCGTCGTGGACGGAGACGACGGCCGCGTTGAGCACGCCCTTGTCCGGGTCCTCGTCGTAGGCGAGCCGGAAGATGATGCCGGCGGCGAGGAAGGACACCGCCATCGGCATGAAGAGGAGCAGTTTGAAGGCGGTGGCCCAGCGGACCTTCTCCACCAGGACGGCCAGGATCAGACCGAGGCCGGTGAGCAGGGAGGGGGCGACGACGACCCAGATCGCGGTGTTGCGGACGGCCTTCAGGGTGGCGGGGTCGCGGAAGATCTCGGCGTAGTTGCCGCCGCCGACGAAGCGGGTGCCGGAGGCGTCGAAGAAGCTGCGGCCGACGGAGAACAGCACCGGGTAGACGACGAGCGCGCCGAGCAGGAGCAGCGCGGGGAGGACGAAGAGGAGGGCGATCAGCCGGGCGGGCCGCCGGCCGCGGCGCTCGCGCGCCGGGCCGGCGGCGGCCCGCGGGCCCGCCTGCTGTTTCACGACAGTGGTGGCGGCCATGGTCAGTCCTGGTATGCCTTCGCCGCCGCCGACTCCAGCTTCGCCGCGGTGCCCTTCGGGTCGGACGGGTCGCGCAGGAAGTCCTGGAGCAGCTTCCACTCGCCGGCGCCCTTGGTGCCGCCGAAGGCCGCGGGGGCCTGGTCGGACATGTCGAAGCGGACCGAGTCCCCGGCGCCGACCAGGGACTTGGCGGTGGCGCGGGTGACGTCGTCGCCGTACGAGGCGAGGTCGAGCTTCTTGTTCGGGGACAGGAAGCCGCCCGCCTTGGCCCACACGGCCGCCGCTTCGGGGGTGGCCAGGTACTCCAGGAGCTTCATGCCGGCCTTGGCGTTCTTGCCGTCCTTGAGGACGACGGCCGCGTCACCGCCGCTGACGACCGGCGCGTTGCCGCCGTCGACCGCGGGGAAGGGGAAGAAGTCCGCGTCCTTGCCGATGGACTTGCCGTACTGGTCGTGGGCGACGCCGGCGACGAAGTCGCCCTCGTAGACCATGGCGGCCTCGGGCTTGGGGCCGAACACCTTCTCCACCGAGCCCGGGAAGTCGGTGTTGAGGGCCTCCTTCTGGCCGCCCGCGACGAGCTGCTTGTCCTTGAACAGCTTGCCGAGCGTGGTGAGCGCCTTGACGACGGTGGGGTCGGTCCACTTCAGCCGGTGGGTGGCGAGGGCGTCGTACTTCTCGGGGCCGGCCTGGGAGAGGTAGACGTTCTCGAACCAGTCGGTGAGGGTCCAGCCGTCCTGTCCGCCGACCGAGAAGGCGGCGAGGCCGGAGTCGGAGACGGTGTGCCCCGCCTTGAGCAGCTCGTCGTACGTCTTGGGCGGCTGGACCCCGGCCTGGGTGAGCGCCTCGGGGCTGTACCAGACCGTCGACTTGTGGGCGGCCTTGAAGTACAGGCCGTAGAGGCTGCCGTCGACGCTGCCGTACTTCTTCCACACGGGCGCGTAGTCGGCGGTGACGGTCTGCTGGGCGGTGCCGGACAGCGGCTTCAGCCAGCCCTTCTTCGCGAACTGCTGGAGGACGCCGACCTGGGGGACCATCACGACGTCGGGCGCGTTGCCGCCCTCGATCTTGCTTCCGACCACGGTGGAGACGTTGTCGCCGGTCGACACGAACTGGGTCTTCGCGCCGGTCTTCTCGGTGAAGGCGTCCAGGACCTTCTGGAAGTTCTTCTGCTCGCTGCCGGACCAGACACCGGCCACGGTGACGGTCTGGCCGCTGAGCGCCTTGTCGCCGCCGCCCGCGGAGACCTCTCCGCCGCCGCAGGCGGTGGCGCCGAGGGCGAGCACGAGGGCGGTGCAGCCGGTGAGCAGGGTCGTGCGTCGTCGCATCATCGTTGACGGACCTTTCGATCGAGGTGAGGGACGGGTGGTCGGACCGAGGTGAGGGACGGGTGGTCAGACGTCGTGCAGCCACCAGGCGGCCGTGGCACCGGGGAGGACACCGGGCGGGCAGGGGCCACTGGCGAGCAGGGGGGTGCCGGAGACCGGCGCGGGGGCGTTGGCCGTACCGAAGTTGACGGCGCAGACCAGGCCGTCGCCGCGGACGAAGGCGAGGACACCCGGCGGGGTGTCCAGCCACTCCAGCGTGCCCTCGCCCAACTGGGGCAGGGAGGAGCGCAGCTGGAGTCCGTCGCGGTACAGGTGCCAGAAGGAGCGGGTGTCGGCGAGGGCGCGGTCGGTGGCGTACTCGGCGAAGTACTCGGGCTGCGGCAGCCAGGGCTTGGCGCCCTCCGCGCCGGAGGTGAAGCCGAACGGCGAGGCCTGTCCGGACCAGGGCAGCGGCACCCGGCAGCCGTCGCGGATCCGGGCGCGGCTGCCGGTGCGGTGGAAGATCGGGTCGGTGAGCACGTCGTCGGGCAGGTCGACGACCTCGGGCAGGCCCAGTTCCTCGCCCTGGTAGATGTACGCGGCACCGGGCAGCGCCAGCATCAGCAGCGCGGCGGCGCGGGCGCGGGCGGCGCCGAGGCCGCTGCCTTCGGTGGCGGGTTCGCCGTAGCGGGTGACGGTGCGGACCTGGTCGTGGTTGTTGAGGACCCAGGTGACCGTGGAGCCGGTGCCGGCGATGTCCTGCATGGCCTCGGAGATGACCTTGCGGAAGGCGTCGGCGTCCCAGGGGGCGCCGAGCAGGTCGAAGAAGAAGGCCTGGTGGAGTTCGTCGGGGCGGACGTACAGGGCGTGTTCGCGGGCGGTGGGGACGGAGACCTCGCCGACGAGCAGGCGTTCGCGGCCGTCCTGGTCGGCGTACTCCTCGCATATCGAGCGCCAGCGGCGCCACACGTCGTGCACCTCGGGCTGGTTCCAGGCGAGCGGGTTGACCGAGTCGCGGGTGCGGGCGTCGGCCTCGGGGTCGTCGGAGTCGGGCAGGTCGGGGTGCTTGTACAGGCCGGCGGCGACGTCGATGCGGAAGCCGTCCACCCCCCGGTCCAGCCAGAACCGCAGGACGCGGTCGAACTCGTCGGGGATCTCGGGGTGACGCCAGTTCCAGTCGGGCTGCTCGGGGGTGAACATGTGCAGGTACCACTGGCCGTCGCCGGCCCTGGTCCAGGCGGGGCCGCCGAACATGGCGTGCCAGTTGTTGGGCGGCTCGCTGCCGTCGGGGCCGCGGCCGTCGGCGAAGTGGAAGCGGGCGCGGGCCGGGCTGCCGGGTGCGCTCCGCAGCGCCTCGCGGAACCACGGGTGCTCGCTGGAGCAGTGGTTGGGGACGATGTCGAGGAGCACCTTGACGCCGAGCCGGCGGGCCGCCGCCATCAGCAGGTCGAACTCGGCGAGGTCGCCGAAGAGCGGGTCGACGTCGCGGTAGTTCGCCACGTCGTAGCCGTGGTCGTGCTGGGGCGAGGGGTAGAAGGGGCTCAGCCAGATGCCGTCGACACCGAGCTTCTTCAGGTACGGCAGTCCGGCGCGGACGCCGGCCAGGTCGCCGATGCCGTCGCCGGTGCTGTCCAGGAAGCTGCGGACGTACACCTGGTAGATGACCGCGTCCCGCCACCAATGATGCCTGTTCAACCCAGTGGAACCTGTCTCTGAAGGGGGGCTGTTGTGCATGCATGTTAGGTAGGCGGCGCGCGGAGGTGTCAACGAAGTGAACGAAAACTACTGGCCGGTTGGACTTCCAAACCAGGGCAAATTGCCACAAGGCGAGCGCAGTCGTGATGACGGCGTTACCTAACAAGTAACTAGCGACGAGCGATGGCGTCGAGTTCGTCCGCCAGCCGGCGCACGGCCTCACCGGGCGTCTGGCGCCCGGTGAGCGCGTCCTGCACGACCGCCTGCACGGCCAGGCTCACCTGGTCGTAGTGCGGGCTCTTGGGGCGCGGACGGGCCGTGAGGACGGCGGTGCGCAGCGTCGGCAGATAGGGGAACCGCCGCACCAGCGCGGGATCCTGGTACAGCGCGGCGCGCACCGGCGGCAGCGCGCCCCGGGTGAGCACCCGGCGCTGGACGGGTTCACTGGTGAGGTACGCGATCAGGCGCGCGGCGGAGTCCGGATGCCGGGCATGGGTGTTGACGGCGAGGTTGGAGCCGCCGAGGACGCTCGTGCCCGGCCCGTCGGTGCCGGGCAGCGGCACGGCGCCGATCCGCCCGGCGACCTTCGAGCCCCGCTCCGAGGCGACGGCGTAGGCGTAGGGCCAGTTGCGCAGGAAGAGCAGCCTGCCGTCCTGGAAGGACTGCTTGGACTCCTCCTCCTTGTACGTCAGCGCGCGCTTCGGGATCCAGCCCTCGCGGACACCGCGGGCGAGAAAACCGATGCCCTCGCGGGCGGCGGCCGAGTCCACGGTGACGCGGGTGCCCTCGCCGCCGAGGATCGTGCCGCCCGCCGAGTACACCGCCTCGGCCGCGTTCACGGTGAGCCCCTCGTAGGGCAGGAACTGGCCCGCGTAGCCGTCGAGCCCGTACTTCGGCGCGATGGTCCTCGCGTCGCGCTCCAGCTCGGCCCAGGTGCGCGGCGGGGGCACGCCCTCCTTGGCCAGGATGTCCTTGCGGTACAGGAGAAGTCCGGCGTTCGTGACATAAGGGACCGCGTACAGCCGTCCCTCGTACGTCGCCGTGTCCACGACCGGCGGCAGGAAGCTGTCCAGGGGGAAGCGGTCGCGGGGCAGCGGGCGGATCCAGCCGGCCGCCGCGAACTCGGAGGTCCAGTCGACGTCGATGTTCAGGACGTCGAACCGGCCCCGGTCGCCGCCGCGCAGGTCGGTCGTCATCTGCGCGTGCGTCTCGTCGGCGGAGTCCGGCAGCTCGACCAGGGTGACCCGCTCGCCGGGATGGGTGCGGTTCCAGCCCTGGAGCAGCGGCCCCAGATAGCCGGTGAGGTCGCCGGCGGTGGCCAGGGTGAGCGGGCCGCGGCCGCCGCGGGCACCCTCGTCGGCGCGGGCGCCGGAGGCGACGTACCCGGCCATGATCACGACGAGAACGAGCAGGCCCCTACCGGCGGTGCGTATCCACCGCATAGGTTCCTCCCTGTACACCGGCACCCCGGGCACCCTCGCCCGGGGACAGAGGCCATGTATACCTGTTAGGTATGCGCGATACTAGGGCCTGGAGCACATGAAGCAGACAGGAGGACAGCACGAGTGCGCCTGCCCCTCCTGGCACTCCTGGCCCGCGGCCCGGCCCACGGCTACGAGCTGAAGCAGGACCTTGAGCAACTGCTGGGCGCCGCGTACCCTCAGCCGAACGTCGGCCAGATCTACGTCACCCTCGGCCGCCTGGAGAAAACCGGGCTGATCGCGGGCGAGGACGTCGAGCAGTCCAGCCGGCCCAACAAAAAGGTCTACCACCTCACCGAGGCCGGGCGTGAGGCGTTGCGCGTCTGGTTCGAGGAGACCGAGGACGAGCCTCGGGTGCGGGACGAGTTCTTCATGAAGCTCGCCCTCGCTCCGCAGACCGGCCTCGCCGACCAGATCGCCCTCATCAACCGGCAGCGCCGCCAGTACCTCAACACCATGCGCACCTTGTCGAAACTGGCCACGGCCGAGAACCGGGACAACCGAATCGCCCATCTGCTGATCGAGGGCGCGATGCTGCATCTGCAGGCCGATCTCGACTGGCTGGAGCGGTGCCAGGAGGAACTGGAGGAGCTGGAGTGACCGACGTCCATCCTCCTGTGCTGCGGGCCGAGGGCCTGGTGAAGACCCACTACGGCGAGGGCGCGCCCGCCCATGCCGTCCGCGGGGTCGATCTGAGCGTGGCGCGGGGCGAGTTCGTGGCGATCACGGGACCGTCCGGTGCCGGCAAGTCGACGCTGCTGCATCTGCTCGGCGGGCTGCAACGGCCGGACGAGGGCAGCGTGTGGCTCGACGGCCGGTGCGCGGACTCCTTCAGCGAGGCCCGCTGGGCGGTGGAGCGGCGCAAGGCCATCGGGATCGTCTTCCAGTTCTTCAACCTGGTGTCGAACCTGTCGGTCGCCGACAACGTCGAACTGCCCGCGCTGCTGGCCGGCGTCCCGCCGAAGAAGGCGCGCGCCGAGCGGGAGGCGCTCCTCGCCGAGCTGGGGCTGGAGGGCAAGGAGCGCAGCATGCCGGGCGAGCTGTCCGGCGGCGAGCAGCAGCGGGTCGCCCTCGCCCGGGCCCTGGTCAACCATCCGCCGCTGCTGCTCGCGGACGAGCCGGCCGGCAGCCTGGACAGCAAGGGCACGCGCGAGGTCATGCGGCTGCTGTCCCGCTTCCACGGACGCGGGCAGAGCATCGTCCTCGTCACCCACGACGCCCGGCTGGCCAGCGCCGCCGACCGCGTGATCAGCTTCTTCGACGGCCGCATAGCCGACGACGCGGCCCTGGACGGCACGCCGCCGTCCCGGCGCGGCGGCATCTCCGGGGTGCTGGAGCTGAGGGACCGGTGAACCGCTCGACCGAGGAGCGGGGCGCGGACGGCGTGCGCGGCACGGTGCGCCGCGGGACAGCGACGGGCACGGGTGGCGTGCGGTCCGTGGTGTGGGCCGGGGCGAGGGGCTGAGGCGCGTGCGGGCCACTCTGCGCTGGGCGCACTCCGATCTGCGCGCGCACCGCGGCGAAGCGCTCTTCCTGGTGCTGGCGACCGCCGGCATCGTCACCTCCCTGCTGCTCGCCACCGCCCTGTTCGGCTACGCCACCAACCCCTGGCAGCGGACCTTCGCCGAAGCACGCGGCGCCCATGTCTGGCTGCACACCGCGTCGTCCGCGGACGCCCGCGCGCTGGCCCGGCTGGACGGCGTCACCGCGGTCGCCGGCCCCTACCGCGCCGAGTCCGCCACCGTCGCCGCCCGCGGCATCCGCGCCTCCGTGGAACTGCGCGGCACTTCGCAACTGCCTTCCGTCGGCCGCCCCCTGCTCGCCTCCGGGCACTGGCTGGACCCGGCCGCCCCGGACGGCGTGGTGCTGGAGAGCAGCCTGGCCCGGGCCCTGCTGGCCGAGCCCGGCGACACCCTGACGCTGCCCGGCACGGCCCGCACGCTCACCGTCGAGGGCGTCGCGGACAGCGCCGAGCCCCCGTACCGTCCGGGCGACCAGCCGGGGCTGGTGTGGGCGCTGCCGTCCGCGGTGCCCGCCCCGACCGTCCAGGTCGTCGGAGTGCGGCTGGCCGATCCGGCCGACACGGACTACGCGGTGCAGCGCGCCGTCACCGTGCTGGGCGCGGGCGCGGTCGGCGAGGTCTCCACCTGGCAGCAGGCGCGCGCCGAGGCACAGGGCGACAACCGGCTGCTGGGCCAGGTGCTCGGGCTGTTCGGGCTGGGCGCCCTGATCGCCGCGGGCTTCGCGGTGCACGGGGCGATCGCCACCCGGATCCGCGGGCATCTGCGGGACCTGTCGGTGCTGAAGGCGATCGGCTTCACGCCCGCCCAGGTCGTACGGATCTTCCTGCTCCAGCACCTGGCGTACGCCCTGCTCGGCGCCTTCGCCGCGGCAGCGCTCACCGAGGGGCTGGGCCGCCGGGTCCCGGGGCGGCTCGGGGACGCCGTGGGCGTGTGGCAGGGGCTGCCCGGCCACACCCTGGCGCTGTGCGCGGTGCCGGCGGGCGCGGTGCTGTTCATCGGCCTGACCACCGGACTCGCGGCCTGGCGGGCGGGGCGGGTGCCGCCGGTTCCGGTGCCGCGCCCGGCCGCGCCGGCGGGCGGACGGCTGAGCGGTCCGGCGCGGCGGGCGCTGGGTCTGCGCCTGCCGGCCGCGCTGGTCCTCGGCTGCCACAAGGCGTTCGCGGGACGCGGCCGGTCACTGGCCACGGTGGCGCGGCTGACGCTGCCCCTGCTGCTGATCGTGGTGGCGCTCAGCGCGTGGACCACGATCGACCGCTTCCACAGCAGCCCCGAGCGGGTGGGTCTGCCGACGGCCCTGACCGTCCGTTCCGACGGCGACCTGGACGCGTCCGGCGTACGGGCCGCGCTGAGCCGCGACTCCCGGGTCGCCGCCGCCTATCCGGGCGTCGAGGTGGCCGCGCTGGTCCCCGGTCAGACCGGGACCATCGCCCTGCGCGGCGTCGGCACCCGCGCCGAGCCCTACCCCTACGCCCTCGCCGAGGGCCGCCCCGCGCGCGGCCCGGACGAGGCGGTGGCCGGCCAGGGCCTGCTCGACCTGCTGCACGCGCGGGTCGGCGACTGGGTCCGGATGACGGTCGGCGACCGGCCGCAGATCCTGCACATCGTGGGCCGGGGCATCGAGCCCCGCAACGCCGGCCGGGTGGTGACCACCTCCCTGGACACCCTCCGCGAGAACGACCCGGCGCTGTCCCCCGCCTTCTACGAGCTACGGCTGCGCCCGGGCGCCGACCCACGCCGAGTGGCCGACGCGCTCGCCGCCGCCGGCCGTGGTCATCTGGAGGTGCATCCCGTGACGAACCCCGCCGACGGGCTGTCCCCGCTGCGCGGTGTCGTCGCCGGGCTGATCGCCGTCCTGGCCCTGATCGGGCTGGTCGAGCTGCTCACCGCGATCGGCGGCAGCGTCCGCGAGGGCGAGCGCGATGTGCTGGCGCTCCGGGCGATCGGGATGTCCCCGCGCCAGATCACCGCGATCACCGTCACGGCGACGAGCTGTACGGCCCTGGCGGCGGTCGTCGCCGGTACGGCGCTCGGGCTGCCGCTGGCCCGTCGGCTGATCGACGCCCAGGGCGGCTCCAGCGGTATCGGCGCCGGGATCGCCCAGTCCCCCTCCCCCGGGCTGCTGCTCCTGCTGGGCTCAGCCGCGGTGCTGGGGGCGGCGGCCCTGGCCGTACTGCCCGCGGCCCGGGCGGCCCGCCGCCGCCTCGCGGACACGCTGAGCGCGGTGGCCTGAACCGGCCCAGGAGGGCGGGACGGTGCCGCGGCGGCGTCGTCCGGGGACGGCGCCGCGACGGCTCCGGTCACCGGTCAGCCGCGGCCGCGCAGCTCGCGGTAGGTGGCGACGAGGGCCTTGGTGGAGGGGTCGAGCCCGGGGACGTCGGCT
>NZ_JAINRE010000076.1 GCF_020400595.1 Streptomyces naphthomycinicus
GCCGGGCGGACGCCCGCACCAGGCGCGGTACGAGCAGGTTGCCGTCGCGGACGGCGAACTGGGGTTCGCCGGTGGCGAGCGCGGCCGGGAGGGCGGCGGTGTCCTCGGAGGTGGCCAGGTCGGCCAGGACGAAGCGCCCCGGGTGCTCGGACTGGGCGCTGCGCAGCAGACCCCATACGGCGGCGCCGGCCAGGTCGGGCACGGTGTCGCCGGGAGCGGCGGCGACGGCGCCGTGGGTGACCACGACGAGCGGGCCGGCCGGCCGGTCGGCGGCGAGACACTCCTGGAGCCGTGCGAGGGCGGCGCGGGTGGCGGCCCGGACGGCCCCCGGGCCGGCGCCGGCGGCCGGCAGCGTGAGCAGGGTGATGTCGCCCTCGGCCGGAGCGGCTTCGTCGGGGTCGGTGAGCTGGGCACCGGTGGCCCTGAGCGCGTCGGCGAGCCGGTCGGCGCCGGGGCCGAGGACGGTCCAGCGCGCGGTGGTGGGCGCCGCGGCCGGGCGGGGTTCCCACCGTACGTGGTGCAGGGCGTCGCCCGTGGTGGTGCCGCGGACCTCGGTGGCCGGGCGCAGGCGGAGGTCGGTGACGGTGACGACGGGCCGGCCCGTGGCGTCGGCGGCGGCGAGCGCGACGGCGTCGGGTCCGGTCGGGGTCAGCCGCACCCGCAGCCGGCGGGCGCCGGTCGCGTGCAGCCGGACGCCGGTCCAGGTGAAGGGCAGTCCGCCGTGCTCGACCAGGCCGCCGAGGCCGAGGGCGTGCAGCGCGGCGTCGAACAGGGCGGGGTGCAGCAGGAAGCCCGACTCGTCGGCGTCCGCGGGCAGTTCGACGTCGGCGAGCAGGTCGGTGCCGTGCCGCCAGGCCGCGCGGACGCCGCGGAAGGCGGGGCCGTAGCCGAAGCCGGCCGCGGTGAGCCGGTCGTAGAGGCCGTCGGCGGGGAGGGGTTCGGCGTCGGCGGGCGGCCAGGCGGCGGACTCCGGGGCGGGCTCGGGGTCGGCGGGGGCCAGGCGCCCGGTGGCGTGGCGGGTCCAGGCGGTGCCGTCCGCGAGCTGGTCGTCGGGCCGGGAGTCGACGGTGACCGCGCGGTGGCCGTCGCGGTCGGGGGCGTCGACGTGCACGCGGAGCCGGACGGCGCCGGACGCGGGGATCGCGAGCGGGGCGGTGAGGACCAGTTCCGCGACGGCGCCGCAGCCGAGGCGGTCGCCCGCGGCGGCGGCGAGTTCGGCGAGGGCGGTGCCGGGGAGCACGGGCGTGCCGAGCACGCTGTGGTCGGCCAGCCAGGGGTGGGTGCGGGCGGACAGCGTGCCCGTGAAGACGACGGCTCCGGCGGCGCCGGGCCGGCCGGCGTGGTCCGCGGAGGCGTCGGCGGGCAGTTCGACGGCGGCGCGCAGCAGCGGATGGCCGACGGTGCCGAGGCCGGCCGCGGGGAGGTCGTCGGCGGGGGCCGCCGCCAGCCAGTAGTGCTGGTGCTGGAAGGCGTAGGTGGGCAGGTCGACGTGGCGGGTGCCGGGGCCGAGGAAGGCGGCCCAGTCGACGGGCGCGCCGTGGGCGTGGATCCGGGCGAGGGCGCCGGCCAGGGTCTCGGGCTCGGGCCGGTCCGCGCGGGCGGTGGGGACGGCGAGCGGCTCGGGCCGGTCGGGGTCCTCGGGGAGCGCGTCGGCGACCAGGGCGGCGAGGACGGCGTCCGGGCCGACCTCGACGAAGGTGTCGACGCCGTCCTCGGCCAGGGCGCGGACACCGTCGGCGAACCGGACGGTCTCCCGGACGTTGCGCAGCCAGTACTCCGGGTCGCGCAGTTCGGCGTCGGCGGGGGCGCCGGTGACCGTGGAGACGAACGGGATGCGCGGTGCGTCGAGGGTGACGGCGCCCAGCACGCGCCGGAAGCCGCCCAGGACGGGGTCCATGCGGTGGGAGTGGAAGGCATGGCTCACGGTGAGCCGCTTGGTGCGGCGTCCGCGCTCGGCCCAGCGGGCGGCCTCGGCGAGGACGGCTTCCTCGTCGCCGGAGAGCACCACCGACGACGGGCCGTTGACCGCCGCCAGTGCCACTCCCGCCGGCAGGTCCAGTTCGCTCTCACCGGCCTGCACGGCGACCATCGCGCCGCCTTCCGGCAGCGCCTCCATCAGCCGGCCGCGGGCCGCGACCACGACGACGGCGTGCCGCAGGGACAGCACACCCGCGGTGTGGGCGGCGGCCAGTTCGCCGACCGAATGGCCGAGGACGAGGTCGGGGCGTATGCCCCAGGAGCCGAGCAGTGCGGTCAGCGCGGTCTCGAAGGCGAACACGCCGGCCTGCGCGTACAGGGTGCGGTCGAGGTCGGGACCGCCTTCGGTGATCACCTCGCGCAGCGGGCGGGGCAGCACGGCGTCGAACGCCGTGCACACCTCGTCCCAGGTGGCGGCGAACGCCGGGTGGACCGCGGCGAGTTCCTCGCCCATGCCGGCGCGCTGGGCGCCCTGGCCGGTGTACAGGAAGGCCGTGGTGCGGTCGGGCCGGGCCTCGCCGGAGACGGCGGCGGGCGCGCCTGCGGCCAGGGCGGCGAGCTGGGCGCGCAGCTGCTGTGCGTCGGCGCCGAGGACGGCGGCGCGCAGCGGCAGGGCGGCCCGGGTGGTGGCCAGGGCGGCGGCCACGTCGAGGGGGTCGGCGTCGTCGGTCAGGCCCGCGGCGAGCCGTTCGGCCTGGGCGCGCAGGGCGGCCGGGGTGTGGGCGGACAGCAGCCAGGGCACCACCGGGTGCGTGGTGCGGGCGGTGTCGTCGCCGGCGGCGGGTTCGGGTGCCTGCTCCAGGACGATGTGGGCGTTGGTGCCGCTGACGCCGAACGCGGACACCGCGGACCGGCGGGGTGCCCCGGTGTCGGGCCAGGACCGGTTGTCGGTGAGGAGTTCGACGGCCCCGCGGGACCAGTCCACCTGGGGGGTGGGTTCGGTGGCGTGGAGGGTGCGGGGCGCGATGCCGCGGCGCATGGCCTCGACCATCTTGATGACGCCGGCGACACCCGCGGCGGCCTGGGTGTGGCCGAGGTTGGACTTCACCGAGCCGAGCAGCAGCGGCCGGGGGCGTTCCTGGCCGTAGGCGGCGAGCAGGGCCTGGGCCTCGATGGGGTCGCCGAGCCGGGTGCCGGTGCCGTGGCCTTCCACGACGTCCACGTCGGCGGGGGTGAGCCGGGCGTCGGCGAGGGCCTGCCGGATGACCTCCTGCTGGGAGGGGCCGTTGGGCGCGGTGAGGCCGCTGCTGGCGCCGTCGGAGTTGACGGCGGAGCCGCGCACGACGGCGAGGACGCGGTGGCCGTTGCGGACCGCGTCGGACAGCCGCTCCAGCAGGAGCACGCCGACGCCCTCGCCCCAGCCGGTGCCGTCCGCGTCGGCCGAGTAGGCCTTGCAGCGGCCGTCGGGGGCGAGGCCGCGCTGACGGGAGAACTCGACGAACACGCCGGGGGTGGCCATGACGGTGACACCGCCCGCGAGCGCCATCGAGCATTCGCCGGCGCGCAGCGAACGCACCGCCCAGTGCAGGGCGACCAGAGAGGAGGAACAGGCGGTGTCGACCGTGACGGCCGGGCCCTCCAGGCCCAGCACATAGGAGATCCGGCCGGAGACCACGGCGGTGGCGCCGCCGGTGACGAGGTAGCCCTCGGCGTCCTCGGGGACGCGGGCGCCGATGCCGTATCCCTGGCTCCAGGTGCCGACGAACACACCGGTGCGGCTGCCGCGCTGGGCGTGCGGGTCGATCCCGGCCCGTTCGTAGGCCTCCCAGGCGGTCTCCAGCAGCACCCGCTGCTGGGGGTCCATGGCGCGGGCCTCGCGCGGGGAGATGCCGAAGAACGCCGGGTCGAAGTCGGCGGCGCCGGTGAGGAAGCCGCCGCGGTCGGTGTAGCTGCGGCCGGTCCGCTCGGGGTCGGGGTCGTGGACGCCGAGGTCCCAGCCGCGGTCGTCGGGGAAGCCGGTGATCAGGTCCGAGCCGGCCGCGACCGCGTCCCACAGCCGCTCGGGCGAGTCGATGCCGCCGGGGAAGCGGCAGGCGGTGCCGACGATCGCGATGGGCTCGTCGGCGGCGGCCGTCAGCGAGCGGTTGCGGCGACGCAGCCGCTCGGTCTCGCGCAGCGAGCTGCGCAGCGCCTCGACGAGTTCTTCGTTGGTGTTGCTCATGCTGTTCGTGATCCTCAGTTTCCGCGGGGGCGCTCGTCGTGCGCGATCCTGATCAGGTCGTCGATGCTCATGTCGTCCAGCGCGTCCATGAGCTCGTCGGAACCGTCGTCCTCGGGTCCGTCCGCGGGGTCGTCGGCGGGGTCGTCGGGGGCTGTGCGGGGTGCGGCCGGGCGGTCCCGGGGCGGTACGGCGACGCCTGCCAGGCGGGCCAGTTCGTCCAGGAGTCCGGCCTGCCGGAGCCGGTCCAGGGGGATGGCCGCGATGGCGCTGCGCACGGCGTCCTCGGGGTCCTCGGTGTCCGGTGCGGTGTCCGGCGCGGCGGGCCGGGCGTTCTCCGCGGCCCGGACCAGGGGGGCCAGCTCGGCCAGGAGGTGGCGGGCCAGCGCGGCCGGGGTGGGGTGGTCGAAGACGGTGGTCGCGGACAGCCTGAGCCCCGTGGCCTCGGTGAGCCGGTTGCGCAGTTCGACGGCGGTCAGCGAGTCGAAACCGAGGTCCAGGAAGCCGCGTGCGGTGTCCACGGCGGTCGGCCGGGCATGGCCCAGCACCGCGGCCGCGTTGCGGCGTACGACGTCGAGCACGGCCCGGCGGCGCTGTTCCTCGCCCAGGCCGGCCAGCCGGTCCGGCAGCGCGGGCTGGGTGTCGGCGGCCTCGCGGGCGGGGCCGGCCGGGCGGCGCACCAGGTCGCGCAGCAGGGCGTGCGGTGTGCCGGTGCGGGCGGTGAGCGCCGCGGTGTCGAGGCGGAGCGCGGCGAGGGCGCCGGCTCCGGTGCGGCAGGCGGCGTCGAGCAGCGCGAGTGCCTCGGTGGCGGTCAGCGGCCGGACCCCGGCCCGGCTCATCCGGGCGCGGTCGCCGCCGCTCAGGCCGCCGGTCATGGCGCTCTCGGCGGCCCACGGCCCCCAGGCGAGGGAGACGGCGGGCAGGCCGCGGGAGCGGCGGTGCTCGGCGAGCGCGTCGAGGGCGGTGTTGGCCGCGGCGTAGTTGCCCTGGCCGGGTGCGCCGAAGGTGCCGGCCGCCGAGGAGAACAGCACGAAGGCGGACAGGTCCCGGTCGGCGGTGAGTTCGTGCAGGTGCCAGGCGGCGTCGGCCTTCGGGCGCAGCACGGCGGCGAGCCGCTGCGGGGTCAGCGAGGCGAGCGTGCCGTCGTCGAGGACGCCGGCCGCGTGCACCACCGCGGTCAGCGGCGGCTCGATGTCCGCGAGCAGCGCGGCGAGCACGTCCCGGTCGGACACGTCGCAGGCGGCCACGCGGACCCGGGCGCCGGCGGCGCGCAGTTCGGCGGCGACCGGGGTGTCGGCGCCCTGCCGGCCGGCGAGCACCAGGTCGCGGATGCCGTGTTCGGTGACGAGGTGGCGGGCCACGAGGCCGCCGAGGGTGCCGGTGCCGCCGGTGACGAGGACGGTGCCGTCGCCGTAGGGGGCGGTGGTGAGGACGAGCTTTCCGGTGTGCCGGGCCTGGGCCATGAACCGGAACGCCTCGCGGGCGCGGCCCATGGGCACGCTCCGGACCGGCAGGTGGGCGAGGTCGCCGGCCGCGAGCCGGTCCAGGAGTGCGGTGAGCATCTCCTGGATGCGGTCGGGGCCCGCGTCCGCCAGGTCGACGGCCCGGTAGGCGATGCCGGGGGTGCCGGTGCGCAGGTCGGTCTTGCCGAGCTCCACGAACCGGCCGCCCGGCTCCAGCAGCCGCAGCGACGCGTCCACGAACTCGCCCGCCAGGGAATTCAGCACGACGTCCATCCGCGGGAACCGCTCCGCGAACTCCGTGTCCCGCGACGACGCGACATGCGCCTCGTCCAGACCGGCCGCCCGCAGCACCCCGTGCTTGCCGGGACTCGCCGTCGCGTACACCTCGGCCCCCAGCAACCGCGCCACCTGCACGGCCGCCATACCCACACCACCGGCCGCCGCGTGCACCAGCACCCGGTCCCCCGCCCGCACCCGGGCCACGTCGTGCAGGGCGAACCAGGCGGTGAGGAACGCGGAGGGCACCGACGCGGCCCGGGCGAAGCCCCAGTCGTGGGGCAGGGGCGCGAGGAGGCGCTGGTCGGCGACGGCGGAGGACCCCATCGAGCCGGGCAGCAGCCCGAACACCCGGTCGCCGGCGGCGTGTCCGGTGACGCCGGGACCGGTCTCGGTCACCACGCCCGCCGCCTCGATGCCGAGCGGCTGCGGGGCGCCGGGGTAGAGGCCGAGCACGCTGAGGACGTCCCGGAAGGTCACGCCGACCGCGCGGACGGCGACCCGTACCTCGCCCTCGGCGAGCGGGGCGTCGGCGTGGGGCACGGCCGTCAGGCCGTCGACGGTGCCGGTGGTGCCGGGCCGGAGCCGCCAGCCGCCGTCGGGCAGGACCAGCGCGTCGGCGCCGGCCCGGGTGAGCCGGGGTGCGCTGACCGTGCCGGACCGCACGGCGACCTGGGGTTCGCCGCTGGTCAGCGCGGCGGGCAGGGCGCGGGCGGAGGCGTCGGTGGCGTCCAGGTCGGCGAGGACGATCCGGTCGGGGTGTTCGGTCTGGGCGGACCGCACCAGACCCCAGACGGCGCGGGCGGCCGGGTCCGGGGACTCGTCGGCGGACAGCGCGAGGGCGCCACGGGTGACCACGGCGAGGCGGGCCGCCGTGCCCTCCTCGTCGGCCAGGACGTCCCGGAGGGCCGTCAGGAGGGCGGCGGTGGCCCGGTGCGTCTCGGCCACGGGGTCCGCGCCGGGGTCGGTGGCGACCGGCAGCACGAGCACCTCGGCGGAGCGGTCCGCGGCGTCGGCGAGGGTGGCGCCGGCCGCGGTGAGGGCGGTGGCCAGGGCGGGGTCGGGGGCCGTCAGGGCGAGGCGGCGGACCGGGGCGCTGCCCTGCTCGACGGGGACCCAGGCGGTCTCGAACAGGGCGTCGGGTACCGCGGGGGCGGCGGGCGGGCGCAGCCTGAGGGAGCCGATGGCGGCCACCGGCAGCCCGTCGGCGTCGAACAGGTCGACGGCGAGGGCGCCTTCGGTGCCGGCCCGGGAGAGCCGGGCGCGTACCGCCCGGGTGCCGGGGGCGAGGACCCGGACCCCGGTCCAGGCGAACGGCAGTCCGCCGTGCGCCGGGTCGGTGATCAGGCCGCCCACGCCGATGGCGTGCAGGACCGCGTCCAGCAGCGCCGGGTGCAGGGGGCAGCGGTCGGCGTCGGGGACGCCGGCGGGCAGCTCGGCCTCGGCGAACACCTCGGCCGCCGGGCCCTCGCCGCGTTCCCAGGCCGCGATCAGGCCCTGGAAGGCCGGCCCGTAGCCGAATCCGGCGTCCGCCAACCGCCCGTACAGGGCGGCGAGGTCGGCGGGCCGGGCGTCCGGGGGCGGCCAGGCGCCGGTGACCGCGGGCTCGCCGGGTACCTCGCCCACCGCTCCGGTGGCGTGCCGGGTCCAGTCGCCGTCGCCGGTGCGGGTGTGCAGGGCGATCGCGCGGCGGCCGTCGGCCTCGGCGGCGCCGACGGTGACGCGCACCTCCACGGCGCCGTCGGCGGGCAGCACGAGAGGGGCTTCGAGGATCAGTTCCGCGACGCCGGGCGCGTCCGCCACGCCGGCCGCGGCGAGGGCCAGGTCGAGCAGGGCGGTGCCGGGCAGCAGGGCGCTGCCGCGCACGGTGTGCTGGGCCAGCCAGGGACGCGCGGCGGGCGAGAGCCGGCCGGTGAGGACGAGGCCGCCGTCGGGCAGGTCGATCACGGCGGACAGCAGGGGATGCCCGGCCGCGGTCCGGTCCGTGCCGGCGTCGGCGGGCAGCCAGTAGTGCTCGCGCTGGAAGGCGTAGGTGGGCAGCTCGACGGGGGTGCCGCCGCGGCCCGTGAAGTATCCGGCCCAGTCGACGGGCAGGCCGTCGGCGGCGGCGCGGGCCAGCGCGTCGGCGAGGGTCTCCGGCTCCGGCCGGCCGGCGCGCAGCAGCGGTGCGGCGAGCGGGTCGCGCTCGTCGGCCTCCGCGGGCGGCAGGCCGCTCTGGGCGAGGGCGGTGAGCACACCGTCCGGGCCGACTTCCAGGTACCGTACGGCGCCCGCGGCGGCCAGGCCGCGCACGGCGTCGTGGAAGCGGACGGTCTCGCGGACGTGCCGGACCCAGTACTCGGGCGTCCGGGCCTCCTCGGCCGTCAGCGGGCGGCCGGTCAGCGCGGACACGACGGGGACCGCGGGCGCCCGCAGGTCGAGCGCGGCCACCACGGCCCGGAACTCGTCCAGCATGGGCTCCATCAGCGTGGAGTGGAACGCGTGGGACACGCGCAGGCGGCGGGTCCGGCACCCCTCGGCGGCGAGCCGGGCGGCCACCTCGTCCACGGCCTCCTCGCGGCCGGACAGCACCAGGGCCTGCGGGCCGTTCACGGCGGCGAGGCAGACGTCGTCGCCGAGGAAGGGCCGTACGCGGTCCTCGTCGGCCTCCACGGCGGCCATCACGCCGCCGGCCGGCAGCGCGTCCATCAGCCGGCCGCGGGCGGCGACCAGGGCCGCGGCGTCCGGCAGGGAGAGGACCCCGGCCAGGTGCGCGGCGGTGATCTCGCCGAGCGAGTGGCCGGCCAGCAGGTCGGGGGTCACCCCCCAGTGGCGCAGCAGCGCGGCGAGGGCGACCTCTACGGCGAACAGCGCGGGCTGGGCGTAGGCGGTGCGGTCGAGCACGTCGGCGGGGCCGGACAGCACCAGGTCGCGCAGCGGGCGGTCGAGGAGGCGGTCGAACTCGGCGCAGACCGCGTCGAAGGCGTCGGCGTAGGCGGGGTGGGCGGCGTACAGGCCGGCGCCCATGCCGACGCGCTGGGCGCCCTGGCCGGTGCACAGGAACGCGGTGCGGCCGGGGCGGGCGGCGACGGGCCGGGCCTCGGCGAGGGCGTCGAGCAGCGCCTCGGTGTCGCTGCCCGTGGCGGTGACGCGGTACTCGAAGGCGGTGCGCGTGGTGGCGAGGGCGCGGGCCACGGCGACCGGGTCGGGGTGGCCGGCGAGGCCGGTGCGCAGCCGCCGCACCTGGGCGCGTACGGCCTCGGGTGTACGGCCGGAGACCAGCCACGGGACGGGTCCGCCGTCCCCGGCCGGCGCCGTCTCCTCGGCGGGCGGGGCCTGTTCGAGGACGACGTGGGCGTTGGTGCCGCTGACCCCGAAGGAGGACACGGCGGCCCGGCGCGGCACCCCGGTCTCGGGCCACTCGGTGGTCTCGGTGAGCACCGAGACCGCTCCCCTGGTCCAGTCGACCTGCGTGGAGGGCCGGTCGACGTGCAGGGTGGCGGGCAGCACACCGTGGCGCAGCGCCATGACCGTCTTGATGAGACCGGCGGCGCCGGACGCGGCCTGGGTGTGGCCGAGGTTGGACTTGACCGAGCCCACCCACAGCGGGCGGTCGCGGTCCTGGCCGTAGACCGCCTGGAGGGCCTGGGCCTCGATGGGGTCGCCGAGCGCGGTGCCGGTGCCGTGCGCCTCGACGGCGTCGACGTCGGCCGGGGTGAGGCCGCCGTCGGCCAGCGCGGCCTGGATGACACGCTGCTGGGAGGGGCCGTTGGGCGCGGTCAGGCCGTTGGAGGCGCCGTCGGAGTTCACCGCGGAGCCGCGTACCACGGCGAGGACGCGGTGGCCGTTGCGGCGGGCGTCGGACAGCCGCTCCACCAGCAGCAGGCCGGCGCCCTCGCCCCAGCCGGTGCCGTCGGCGGCGTCGGCGAACGCCTTGCAGCGGCCGTCGGCCGCGAGGCCGCCCTGCCGGCCGAACTCGACGAAGACGCCGGGGGTGGCCATCACGGTGACGCCGCCGGCCAGGGCCAGGTCGCACTCGCCGGAGCGCAGCGCGCGGATCGCCCAGTGCAGGGCGACCAGCGACGAGGAGCAGGCGGTGTCCACGGTGACCGCGGGGCCCTCCAGGCCGAGGACGTAGGCGAGGCGGCCGGAGACCACGCTGCCGGAGGTGCCGGTGAGGAGGTGGCCCTGGAGTTCGTCGGGGGTGCCGTACAGGCTGGTGAGGTAGTCCTGGCCGCCGTAGCCGACGAACACGCCGGTCCGGCTGCCGCGCAGCGAGGCCGGGTCGATGCCGGCGCGTTCGACCGTCTCCCACGCCGTCTCCAGCAGCAGCCGCTGCTGGGGATCCATGCTGGTGGCCTCGCGCGGGCTGATGCCGAAGAAGGCGGCGTCGAACTCGCCGGCGGCGTCGAGGAATCCGCCGGTCCTGGTGAAGCCTGCGTCGGTCACGTCCCAGCCGCGGTCCGCGGGGAAGCCGGTCATCGCGTCCCGGCCCGCGGCGACGAGGTCCCACAGCCGGTCGGGTGAGTCGGCGCCGCCGGGGAAGCGGCAGCCCATGCCGACGACGACGATCGGATCGTCGGCCACGGCGGACGGCGGCGGCGCGGTGGCCGGGGCGGCGGCGGGGCGGGTGCCGGTGAGTTCCGCGGCCAGGCGGTCGGCGAGTGCCTCCGGAGTGGGGTGGTCGAAGACGAGGGTGGCGGGCAGGGCCAGACCGGTGGCGTCGCGCAGCCGGTTGCGCAGTTCCACGGCGGTGAGCGAGTCGAAGCCCAGTTCCTGGAAGGCACGGCCGGCGGGCAGTCCGGCGGCGGACGTGTGCCCGAGGACGGCGCCGGTCTCGGCGAGCACCAGGTCCAGCAGCGCGGCCCGGTCCAGCCGGTCGGCCGGGGCGGCGGGTGCCGGGGCGGTGCCGGCCGGGTCGGCGGCCTCGGGCAGGTCGGCGAGGAGCGGGCTGCGCCGGGCCAGGGTGTAGGTCGGCGCGAACACCGGCCAGTCGATGTCGGCGACGACCAGCGAGGTCTCGTCCCGGCCGAGGGCGCCCGCGAGGGCGGCGACGGCACGGTCGGGTGCCATCGCGGGCAGGCCCCAGCGGAGCATCTGGGCGCGGGCCGGACCGTCGGACATGCCGGCGCCGTCCCAGTGGCCCCAGGCCACGGCGGTGGCGGGCAGGCCCTCGGCGCGGCGCCGGGCGGCGAGCGCGTCGAGGTGGGCGTTGGCGGCGGCGTACGCGGCCTGGCCGCTGCTGCCCCACACTCCGGCGCCTGAGGTGAACAGCACGAACGCGGACAGCTCCCGGTCGCGGGTCAGTTCGTCCAGCAGCAGGGCGCCGGTGATCTTGGCGGCGGCCACCTCGGCGAGGTCGGCCGGGGTCAGCTCGTCCAGCGGGCGGTACCGCTCGATGCCCGCCAGGTGGAACACCGCACCGACGGGGTGCTCGGCGAGCACCCGGGTCAGCGCGGCACGGTCGGCGGCGTCGCAGGCGACCACGTCGACCCTGGCGCCCAGCGCGGTGAGTTCACCGGCCAGCTCCGCCGCGCCGGGCGCCTCGGGGCCGCGCCGGCCGGTGAGCACGAGATGCCCGGCCCCGGCACGGGCCAGCCAGCGGGCCACGTGCGCGCCGAGACCACCGGTGCCGCCGGTGACGAGGACGGTGCCGGCGGGGGTCCAGCCGGGGGTGGCCCCGACGCCCGGCGCCCGGCGCAGCCGCCGGCCGAAGGCACCGGAGGCACGCACCGCCACCTGGTCCTCCGCGCCCGCCAGCGCGGCGACGAGCCGGTCGGCGAGACGAGCGTCGAGGACCTCGTCGGCCGTGCGGGTGCCCTCGCCCGCCGCGCCCGCCGCCCCGGCGACGAGCCGGTCGGCGAGACGAACGTCAAGAGCCCCGTCGGCCGTGCGGGTGCCATCGCCCTCCGCGCCCTCCGCGCCCTCCGCCCCGGCGACGAGCCGGTCGGCGAGACGAGCGTCGAGGACCCCGTCGGCCGTGCGGGTGCCCGGCGTACCGTCGGCCGCGGGTGCGGCCGTCGTGTCGTGGGCCGGCAGGTCGATCAGGCCGCCCCAGCTCTGCGGCCGTTCCAGGGCCGCGACCCGGCCGAAGCCCCAGAGCTGTGCGGCGGCCGGGTCCGCCGGGTGGTCCGCGGGGCCGACCGCGACGGCGCCGCGGGTGACACACCACAGCGGCAGGCCGCCGTCGGCGCGGTCGTGGGCCCGGAGGAGGGCGAGGAGGCCGGGGAGCGGGTCGGGGTCGCCGGGGCGGAGCACGGCGACGACGCCGGCGGCGCCGGCGGTGAGTTCCGCGGCCGCGTCGGGGTCGTAGGCCGGGACGCGCGTGATGTCCATCCGCTCCGCCAGCGCGGCGACGACGGCCTCGGACCACGGGTCGTCCGCGGTGACCGCCAGCCAGCGTCCGGTGGGCGCGCCGGCCGTGGGCGGGACGGCGAGCGGGGCCCAGTCGACGCGGTAGCGCCAGGAGTCCACGGCGGCCTCGTCGGCGCGCCGCTCGTGCCAGGCGGCGAGCAGCGGGTGGACGGCGGCGATCGGCTCGCGCGCGGTGGGGTCCGCGCCGAGCACGGCGGCCAGGTCGTCGGCGGAGCCGTGGACCGCGGTCCAGAACGCGCTGTCCGCGCCGCCCCGTCCGGCGGCGGCCGGCCCGGTGTCCTCCGCCAGCCACAGGCGTTCGCGCTGGAAGGCGTAGGTGGGCAGCGGCACGGTGCGGGCCGCCGGCAGGGCCGGCCGCCAGTCGACGGGGACGCCGCGGACCGCGGCCTCGGCGAGGGAGGCGAGGAAGCGGGCGGGGCCGCCGTCGTCACGGCGCAGCGAGCCGACGGCGAGGATCGCGGGGTCGGTCTCCTGGAGTGCCGCGGTGAGCACGGGGTGCGCGCTGACCTCGACGAAGGTCGTGAACCCGGCGTCGAGCAGGGCTCGTCCGGCCAGGTCGAAGCGGACGGGCTCACGCAGGTTGCGGTACCAGTAGGCGGCGTCCAGGCCGGTGGTGTCCAGGGCCGCGCCGGTGACCGAGGACACGAAGGTGATGCCCGTGGCGCGCGGTGTGACGGCGGCGGTCGCGGCCAGCACCTCGGCACGGACGGTCTCGACGTGCGCGGAGTGGGAGGCGTAGTCGACGGGGATCCGCTTGGCCCGCAGACCGTCCCGCTCGGACCGGGCGAGGAGTTCGTCGAGCGCGTCGGCGTCGCCGGACACGACCGTCGCGGCGGGCCCGTTGACGGCGGCCACCGACAGCCGGTCGCCCCACGGCGTGATCGCCTCGCGCGCGTCGGCCTCGGCCAGCGGCAGCGACACCATGCCGCCCCGGCCGGTCAGGGCGCGCAGCGCCCGGGCACGCGCGGTGACCAGCAGGGCGGCGTCCGTCAGGGACAGGGCGCCCGCGACGCACGCGGCGGCGATCTCGCCCTGGGAGTGACCCACGACGGCGGCCGGCTCCACCCCGTGCGCCTGCCAGAGGGCGGCCAGGGAGACCATCACGGCCCACAGGGCGGGCTGGACGACGTCGACGCGTCGCAGCGCGGCCGGGTCGGCCAGGACGTCCCGCAGGGACCAGTCGGTGTGCGGGGCGAGGGCGGCGCCGCACTCGTCCAGCCGGGCGGCGAACTCCGGGTAGGCATCGGCGAGTTCGAGGGCCATGCCGGTCCACTGCGTGCCCTGGCCGGGGAACACGAAGGCGACGCGGCCGGTGTGGCCGGCGGTGCCGCGGACCACGCCGGGCGCGGGCTCCCCCGCGGCGACGGCGGCCACGCCGCGCAGCAGGTCCTCCCGGTCCGCCCCGACCACGACGGCGCGGTGTTCGAACGCCGACCGGGTGGTGGCGAGGGACAGGGCGACGTCCCGGGGGCGGTCGCCGGGCCGGTCCGCCAGGTGGGCGGCGAGCGCGGCGGCCTGGGCGCGCACCGCGCTCCCGGTGCGGCCGGACAGCGTCCACGGCACCGGCAGCGACACCGGCCCCGGCGTCGCGCCGGGCGCCGCGGATTCCCCGGCGGTGTCCTCGGGCGCCTGCTCCACGATGACGTGCGCGTTGGTGCCGCTGACGCCGAACGCGGACACGCCGGCGCGCCGCGGCCGGTCCCCGGCGGGCCAGGGGCGGGCCTCGGTGAGCAGCCGTACCTCGCCGGCCGTCCAGTCGACCTTCGGGGTGGGGGCGTCCACGTGCAGGGTGCGGGGCAGCAGCCCGTGGCGCAGGGCGAGCACGGACTTGAGCACGCCGGCGACACCGGCGGCGGCCTGGGTGTGCCCGACGTTGGACTTCACCGAGCCGAGCCAGGCGGGTTCGGTGCGGTTCCGGCCGTAGGCGGTGAGCAGGGCCTGGGCCTCGATGGGGTCGCCGAGGACGGTGCCGGTGCCGTGCGCCTCCAGCAGGTCGACGTCGGCGGGCGCGAGCCGGGCGTCGGCGAGGGCGGCCTGGATGACGCGGACCTGCGCCGGGCCGTTGGGCGCGGTGAGGGCGCTGCTGGCGCCGTCCTGGTTGACGGCCGAGCCGCGCAGCACGGCGAGCACCGGGTGACCGAGGCGCTGGGCGTCGGAGAGCCGCTCCAGCAGCAGCATTCCGGCGCCCTCGCCCCAGCCGGTGCCGTCGGCCGCGGCGGCGAACGGCTTGCAGCGGCCGTCGGCGGCGAGGCCGCGCTGCCGGGAGAACTCCACGAAGGTCGCCGGGGACGACATGACCGTCACGCCGCCCGCGAGGGCCATCGCGCATTCGCCGCCGCGCAGCGCCCGCATGGCCCAGTGCAGGGCCACCAGGGAGGCGGAGCAGGCCGTGTCGACGGTGGCCGCGGGGCCGCGCAGGCCGAGGGTGTAGGCGACGCGGCCGGACAGCACGCTGCCGGCGATGCCGGTGCCGCCGTGGCCCTCCACCCGGTGCAGCAGCGGGCGCGCGGCGGAGATGTAGTCCTGGCCGTTGGTGCCCAGGTACACGCCGACGTCGGCGCCGCGCAGGGACTTCGGGTCGACGCCGGCGCGTTCGACGGCCTCCCAGGCGGTCTCCAGGGCGAGCCGCTGCTGCGGGTCCATCGCCAGCGCCTCGCGCGGGCTGATGCCGAAGAAGTCCGCGTCGAACCCGGCGGCGTCCGTGAGGAAGCCGCCCTCCCGGACGTACGACGTGCCCGCGTGCTCGGGGTCGGGGTGGTGGAGGGAGGCCAGGTCCCAGCCGCGGTCGGCGGGGAACTCGCCGACGGCGTCGCGCTCGTCGGCCAGCAGCCGCCAGAAGTCCTCGGGCGTGTGCACGCCTCCCGGGAACCGGCAGGCCATGCCGACGATCGCGATCGGTTCGGCGGCGCGTTCGGCCGTCTCGCGCAGGGTCTGGCGTGCCTGGGCCAGTTCTCCGGTGACCCACCGCAGGTGGTCGAGGAGCTTGTTCTCGTTCTCCACGTTCAGGACTTTCCGAGTTCGTTCCGAATGAAGTCGAAGATCTCGTCGGCGGACGCCGTGCTCAGCAGGCTCGGGTCCGCCGCGGACCCGGCGAGCGGGGCCGCTGCCGGTGTCCACGCGTCGAGCAGCCGGCGCAGTTCGGCGGCGACCCGGTCGCGGGTCGGCTCGTCGGCCGTGGCCGGATCGAGCCGGGCGAACCGGTCGAGATCGGTGGTCGACGGCTCGGCCGCGGCGGGCGCGAGCGCCGCGGTGAGGTGGGCGGCGAGCGCCTCCCCGTCCGGGTGGTCGAACACCAGCGTGAGCGGCAGGGTGAGTCCCGTGGCGCGGGCGAGCCGGTTGCGCAGTTCCACCGCGGTGAGCGAGTCGAAGCCGAGGTCGACGAGGCCCCGTGTGGTGTCGACGGCGGCCGGGCTGCCGTAGCCGAGGACGGCCGCGACGGCGTCCCGGACGAGGTCGAGCAGCACACGCGCGCGTTCGCCGTCGGGCAGGGCCGCCAGCCGCTGCCGTGGGTCGGACCCGCCGCCGCTCGCTCCGGGTTCGGGCGCGACGGCCCGGTGGGCCTCGGGCACGGTGGAGATCAGCGGACTGGGCCGTACGGCGTGCAGGGAGGGCGCGAGCCGGGTCCAGTCGACGTCGGCCAGCACCACGGCCGGGTCACCGGAGGCGATCTCCCGGCCGAGCGCCGTCAGCGCCCGCTCCGGGTCCATCGGCAGCAGTCCGTCGCGGTCCAGGCGCCGGCGCACCTCGTCGGCGTCGGCCATTCCGCCGCCCGCCCAGGCACCCCAGGCCACCGCGGTGGCGGGCAGACCGGCGGCCCGGCGGGTCGCGGCGAGCGCGTCGAGGTGGGCGTTGGCCGCGGCGTAGTTGGCCTGGCCCGCGCCGCCGACCACGCCACCGAGCGCGGCGAACAGGACGAACGCCTCCAGGCCGAGGCCGGCGGTGAGTTCGTGCAGGGCGGTGGCGCCGTCGGCCTTGGCGCGCAGCACCGTGGCCAGCCGCTCGGGGGTGAGCGAGCCGTGCACGCCGTCGTCCAGGACGCCGGCGGTGTGCACCACGGCGGTCAGCGGCGGGCCGTCGGCGGCGATCTTGTCGAGCAGGGCGCCGAGCGCGGCCCGGTCGGCCACGTCGCAGGCCTCCGCGACCGCCCGGCAGCCCAGTCCGCCGAGTTCCGCGACGAGTTCGGCCGCGCCGTCCGCGTCGGGTCCGCGCCGGCTGACCAGCACCACCCGGTCGGCGCCGGAGCGGGCGACCCAGCGGGCGGTGTGGCCGCCCAGCGCGCCCGTACCACCGGTGATCAGCACGGTGCCGGACGGCCGCCAGCCTTCCTGCTCGGCGCCCGCGGCCGGCCGGACCAGCCGCCGTCCGTGGACCCCGGCCGCCCGCACGGCGACCTGGTCCTCGTCACCGGGTCCGGCGAGGACGGAGCAGAGCCGTGCGACGGCCCGTTCGTCGGGCTCGGCGGGCAGGTCGACGAGACCGCCCCAGCGGTGCGGTGCCTCCAGGCACAGCACCCGGCCGAGGCCCCAGACCTGGGCCTGCGCGGGGTCGGCGGGTTCGCCGTCGTCGACCGCCACCGCTCCGCCGGTCACGCACCACAGGGGTGCGTCGGTCCCGGTGTCGCCGAGGGCCTGGGCGAGGACGAGCGTTCCGGCCGCCGCGTCGGGCCCCGCGGCGAGCAGGGACAGCACTCCGTCCACCGGACCGGATGCCGAGACCGCCTCGGCGAGCCGGGCCCGGTCGGGCGTGCCCGGCACCGCGAGTTCGACCATGTCCAGGCCGCGGTCGGCGAGCCCCTTCAGGCACGCCCGCGCCGGATCCGCGTCCGCCCGCCCGGCCGGCACGGCCACGAGCCAGCGTCCGGCCGGTACCGCGTCCACGGCGTGGCCGAGCGGCTCCCACCGCACCCGGTATCGCCATCGCGCGGCCGGATCGGTCCCGGTGCGCTCCGGGGTCTCCGGCCAGAACCGGCTGTGCTGGAAGGGATAGGTGGGCAGGTCGGCGCGGCGCACGCCGGCACCGAAGAACTTCTCCCAGTCGACGGCGACCTGCGACCGGGCGAGTCCCTCGACCAGGGCGACGGCCTCCGGCCGGCCCCTGCGCAGCAGCGGCACACCGCCCTCGGCCAGCGGGGCGAGGGTGGCGTCGGGGCCGATCTCGACCAGGGCGTCCGCTCCGGCCGCGCGCACGGCGACGACGGCGTCGGCGAATCGGACGGTCTCG
>NZ_JAINRE010000077.1 GCF_020400595.1 Streptomyces naphthomycinicus
GTACGCCTTGTCCGTCCCGTGCCGGACGACGAAGGCCGTACGCCTCGTCCGTCCGTGCCGGACGGCGCAGCCGGAGCCGGCCCGCGCGACCACGGTCACGCGGGCCGGCATCGGCACGTGGCGGGGATCAGGCCCGGGCGGCGGCCGGCGCGGGGGTGCCCCGGGTGGCGGACAGGTCGAAGGCCCGGGCCGCCTTGCGGATCAGCTCCAGCCGGCCGCCGTGATCGGTGCGCGCGGGGGAGAGCATCACCGTCAGCGTCGTCGCCCCGGCCGCGGCGAACTCCCGCATCCGCTCGGCGACCCGCTCCACCGGACCGATCAGGGAGACCCGGTCGATCAGCTCGTCGGGTACGGCCTGCGCGGCCCCAGCCAGGTCGCCCTCGGCGGCCCGCCGGTGGAACTCGGTCATGGCGGCGCCGAACCCGAGCCGGCGGGCCAGCGCCGTGTACACATTGCGCTCCGGATCGCCCATGGCGAGGAAGTGCGCGTAGTGCCCGCGCAGCCGCTGCACGCCTTCGGCCACATCGTCGACGAACAGGGTCGGCACGCTCGGCGCCACCTCGAACCCGGTCATGTCCTTGCCCGCGCGCGCCCGCCCGTCGCCCAGCTCCCGCACCGCGTCCACCAGTGACTCCGGCGAGACGAACGCACCGATCCAGCCGTCGGCGATCTCGCCGGTCAGCCGCAGGTTCCGGCCGCTCAACGCGGCCAGGTACAGCGGGATGCGCGTGCCGACGGCATCCGGGAGGTGCAGCGGCGCCGCATCCCGCCCGCCCGCCGGCAACCGGTAGTGCGCACCGTCGTACCGCACCGGCCCACCGCTCAGCGCGGCACGGACGATCTCCACGTACTCCCGGGTCCGGGACAGCGGCCTGTCGAACGGCACCCCGTACCAGCCGTCGGACACATCGGGATTGGACACACCGAGGCCCAGCCGGAACCGGCCCCCGCTCAGCGCGTCCAGCGTCACGGCGGTCAGCGCGGCGAGCCCGGGCGAGCGAGCCGGGATCTGCATCACGCCCGAGGCCAGCCCGATGGTCCGGGTCTGCCCGGCGACCAGGCCGAGCACACTGGCCGCGTCACTGCGGTAACCCTCTCCGCAAATGACGAGATCGAATCCGGCGCGCTCCGCGCAACGCGCCAGTTCTCCGGCGTTTTCATGGACGAGATGTGCGGCGATGCGCATACGGAAAAACCTTTCGCAAGAAGGGGGATCCAGGACGGTGAGCCGGTCGCACACAGCCTCCGCGCGCGCACTGTATTCACAGTGGAGACAGCCTGGACCTCGGTTCGCCACGCATTGATCCGGGCCGCTCCAGAACTCTTCCGCAGCCGCTCCAGAAGCGCCCGAATACTTGTCGAATGCAGGCAACGAAAAGCGATCGGGAAGCGGCCGGCCGACAGGACGGCGGCGATCCCCGCCAGGAGGAGACAGCATGATTGTGGTGACCGGGGCGACCGGAAACGTCGGTCGGCATGTGGTCACGGACGTCGCCGCGGCCGGTCACCCGGTCCGCGCCGTGACCCGGAACCCCGCCGCAGCCCCGCCCGCGCCCGGCGCGCAGGTCGTCGAGGCGAACCCGGCCGACCCCGCGACGATGGAAGGGGCGCTGGACGGAGCGACCGCGCTCTTCCTCAACTACTCGGCGGTCCGCGACGCGACCCCCCGGCTCCTGGAGCTCGCCAGGAAGCAGGGCGTACGCCGGGTGGTCCTGCTGTCGTCCGCGGCGATCGAACGCGAACCGGGCGCTCCCGCCAACCCGATCGCCCAGCTGCACCGCGCCCTGGAAGAGGCCGTGGAGGAGTCCGGTCTCGAATGGACCTTCCTGCGCCCCGACATGTTCGCCGTCAACACCGTCCGCTTCTGGGGCGCGCAGATCCGCGACCACGGCGTGGTCCGCGCCGCCTACGGCGACGCCGCCCTCGCACCGATCGACGAGCGGGACGTTGCGGCCGTCGCGGCGGCCGCGCTGACCGACCCCTCCGGACGCCACACGGGACAGCGGTACCTCCTCACCGGCCCCGAGGCCCTCACCCAGCGCCGGATGGTGGAGCTGATCGGCGCCGCCCTCGGCCGGCCGCTGCGCTTCGAGGAGCTGACCCGCGAGCAGGCCGTCGCCGAGATGGCCGGGCTCGGCGTGCCCGAACCGGTCGCGCAGGGCCTGCTCACCATGCACGAGGGGTTCACCCGCGAGCCCATGCCCGTCGCCGAACCCACCCGGCTCATCACCGGGAAGCCCGCCCACACCTTCGAGCAGTGGGCCCGGCTGCACGCGTCCGACTTCACCGCCGACACCACCGCCGCCTGAGGGACACCCCCCGTGCGGACGGCAGCCCGAGAGGAAACAGGAACACGGATGAATCGACGTACGGTCATCACCGGACTCGCGGTGCGCACGCCCGGTGGTGGCAGCACCAAGGAGTTCTGGGACCTGATCAGCAACGGCCGGTCCGCCACCCGGATCATCACGCGCTTCGACCCCTCGCCGTACCGGTCGCAGGTGGTCGGTGAGTGCGACTTCGACCCGCAGCTGGAGAATCTGACGCCCCGGGAGATCCGGCGCATGGACCGGGCCGCGCAGCTCGGCGTGGTCTGCGCGCGGGAGGCACTGGCGGACAGCGGGCTCGACGCCCAGGCCCTGGACCCGGCGAAGGTCGCCGTCAGTGTCGGCAGCGCCATCGGCTCGCCGACCAGCCTGGAGCACGAGTACCGCATCCTGTCCGACGGCGGGCGCCACTGGGAGGTCGACGAGGCATACCTGTCACCGCACATGTTCGACTTCATGGTGCCGAGCGCCATCGTCAGGGAGGTCGCCTGGGCGGTGGGGGCCGAGGGCCCCGCCATGATGGTCTCCGACGGCTGCACCTCCGGCATGGACGCGATCGGCCACGCCCGTGACCTGATCACCGAGGGCAGCGCCGACATCGTCCTCGCGGGCGGCACGGACGCCTCCATCTCCCCGATGGTGGTGGCCTGCTTCGACGCGATCAAGGCCACGACACCGCGCGTCGACGAACCCGAGCGGGCCTGCCGGCCGTTCGACCGGACCCGCAACGGGTTCGTCCTCGCCGAGGGCGCCGCCATGCTGGTCCTGGAGGAGTACGAGCACGCCCGCCGCCGCGGTGCCCGGATCTACGGCGAGGTCGCCGGCTACGCCACCCGCTGCAACGCGTACCACATGACCGGCCTCAAGACGGACGGGATCGAGATGGCCGAGGCCATCCGGCACGCCCTGGACGAGGCCCGGGCCAACCCCACCGACGTCGACTACATCAACGCCCACGGCTCCGGCACCACCCAGAACGACCGCCACGAGACCGCCGCGTTCAAGCGCAGCCTGGGCGAGCACGCCTACCGCACACCCGTGAGCGGCATCAAGTCGATGATCGGGCACTCCCTCGGTGCCATCGGCGCCATCGAGATCGTCGCCTGCGCCCTCGCCCTGGCCCACGACGTCGTACCGCCGACGGCCAATCTGCACGAACCGGATCCCGCCTGCGACCTGGACTACGTGCCCCTGACGGCCCGTGAGGCGGAACTCGACACCGTGCTCAGCGTGGGCAGCGGCTTCGGCGGCTTCCAGAGCGCCGTCGTGCTGCACGGTCCCCGGAAGGCGGCGGCATGACGAAGCGCACCGTGGTGACGGGCCTCGGCGTGATCGCCCCCAACGGCCTGACCACCGAGGACTACTGGGCCGCCACCCTGGAGGGCCGCAGCGGCATCCGGGAGATCGAGTTCGGCGGCACCCGCTACTCCGCGCGGTTCGGCGGCCGGATCACGGACTTCGACGACACACGGCACATCCCCAGCCGGCTGCTGCCGCAGACCGACCGGATGACCCGTCTCGCGCTGTACGCCGCCGAGTCGGCCTTCCGCGACGCCGAACTGGCACCGGAGGCCGTCGAGGGCTACGGCAGCGGCGTGACGCTGTCCAACGCGGCCGGCGGCTTCGCGCTCAGCCACCGTGAACTGAAGAAGCTCTGGGGCGAGGGCCCGAAGTCGGTCAGCGCGTACCTCTCCTTCGCCTGGTTCTACGCCTGCAACAGCGGCCAGATATCCATCCGGCACGGACTGCGCGGCCCGAGCGCCGCGCTGGTGGCCGAGCAGGCCGGCGGGCTCGACGCGATCGGCTACTCGCGGCGCAGCGTGCGCCGCGGCACCCGGACGATGCTGACCGGCGGCGTCGAGTCGGCGCTGGACCCCTGGGGCTGGATCTCGCACATCTCCAGCGGCCGGGTCGCCCGCCCCGGCACCGCCGACCGGGCCTACCTCCCCTTCGGCGCCGAGGCCGGCGGCTACGTCCCCGGCGAGGGCGGTGCCGTCCTGGTACTGGAGGACAGGGACGAGGCCGACGCCCGCCGGGCGCCGCGCCGCTACGGCGAGATCGCCGGGTACGCGGCCACCTTCGACCCCGCGCCCGGCACCGGCCGGCCGCCCGGTCTGCGCCGGGCCGCCGAGAACGCCCTCGCCGACGCCGGGCTGACCCCGGGCGACATCGACGTCGTGTTCGCGGACGGCGCCGGCAGCCCCGACCTCGACCGGGCCGAGGCGGAGGCGATCAGCGCGGTCTTCGGACCGCGGGGCGTGCCGGTCAGCGTGCCCAAGGCACTGGTCGGCCGGCTGTACGCGGGCGGCGCCCCGCTGGACGTCGCCACCGCGCTGCTGGCCATCCGCGACGACGTGATCCCGCCCGCCCCCGCCACCGTCGAGCCGGACCCGGAGTACGGCATCGACCTGGTCGTCGGCGCACCGCGCCGGGTCCCCGTGCACCGCGCCCTCGTCCTGGCCCGCGGCCGGGGCGGCTTCAACTCGGCCGTGGTGGTCACGGCGGCCTGAACGGCACCGCACACCGGAAAACCCCCTCAGGAGACAGGAGACACCATGTCCGCATCCGCTTCCGAACTCACCGTCGACAGCCTGCGCGCCATCCTCGTCGAGGTCGCCGGCCAGGACGAGTCGTTCGACGCCGACACCGACATCGCCACCATGACCTTCGACGAGCTGGGCTACGACTCGCTGGCCCTGATGGAGCTGTCGGCCACCATCGAGCAGCGGTTCGGCATCACGATCGACGAGGAGGAGCTGTCCAGCCTGTCCACGCCGGAGGCCCTCGTCCTGTTCGTGAACGGCATGCTGGCCGAGGTGTCGTGAAACTGCCCGCACCGCTCGGCCTCGCCGGGCACACCTGGTACCCGCAAGGCCGCGAACTCACTGCCGACGCGGTCCGGGAGGGCCGCGTCGACGCCAAGACCGCACGCGAACTCGGCTACGAGGGGCTGCTGCTGTCGGCGGACACGGCACCCCCCGACATGGCGGTCCGTGCCGCCCGGCCGCTGCTCGAACGCATCGGCTGCCCCCCGGACGCCCTGGGCACGCTGTTCCACGCCAGCATCCACTACCAGGGCCACGACATCTGGTCGGCCCCCCACTACATAGCCCGCGAACTCGGTGTCACGGCCCAGCCCGTCGGCCTGCTCCAGCAGTGCAACGGCGGGGCCACCGGGATCGAACTCGCCGCGACGGCACTGCTGGCGGACCCGGAGTGCGGGCCGGGCCTCGTCACCACCGCCGACCGCTTCGAGCCGCCGGTGTGGGACCGCTGGCTCGGGGACTTCGGCATGGCCGTGGGCGACGCCGCCACCGCGGTCGTCGTCCACCGGGGCGAGTATCCGGCGGACCTCCTGCTGCACGCCACCGGCACGGTGTCGGTGCCGGAACTGGAGGAGATGCACCGCGGGAACGACGCCTTCAACACCGCGCCGCTGGAACACAGCCGGGTGATCGACGTCCGCCGCACCAAGCGGGCCTTCATCCGGCGCCACGGCATCGACCGGTTCTACAAGGCGGCCCACCAGGGTGTCCGCCGGGCCGTGGCGGAGAGCCTCGCCCACGCCGGCCTCGAACCCGACGATCCGCGCCTGCGCTGGGCGGTCCTGCCCCGGCTCGGCAAGAAGGCGATGGAGGAGGCGTACATCCCGCCCCTGGTGCAGGTCACCCCCGCCGAACTGCTGGACCTCGGTACCCCCACCGGCCACCTGGGCGCCGGCGATCTGAACGCCTCCCTCACCCAGCTGGCCCGCGAGGAGCTGCTGGCGCCCGGCGAGTTCGCGCTGATCCTCAACAGCGGCGGCGGGTTCACCTTCAGCAGCTTCGTCGTCGGGCGGCCCTGACCGGCGCCGCACCGCACCGGCACAGCCTTCCGGCACGCCTCCGAGAGCCCCCCACCCAGAAGGGACACGACCCATGCCCGTGGGAATCCTCCGGGTCGGCGGACACACACCCGCCGAAGTCGTCAGCAACGAGCGGATAGCCGAGTGGAGCGGCACCACCCCCGAGTGGATCGCCGAACGCACGGGCATCCGCGAGCGGCGCTACGCCGACGCGCACACCACCACCTCCGACCTCGCCGCCCACGCCGTGCGCCAGGTCTTCGCCGAGGCCCCCGACGCCCCGGAGCGCATCGGCGGCATCATCGTCGCCACCTGCACCCCGGACGTCCCCCAGCCCGCCACCGCGGCGGTCCTCCAGCACAAGCTGGGCCTGCGGGACGTCCTCGCCTTCGACATCAACGCCGTGTGCAGCGGCTTCCTCTACGGGCTCACCCTCGCCGAAGGGCTGCTGGGCCGGACCACCCAGCAGGACCAGCTGCTCCTGGTCGGGGCGGACAAGTTCTCCTCCATCATGGACCGCAGCGACCGGCGCACGGTCTCGCTCTTCGGCGACGGCGCCGGCGCGGTGCTGCTCGGCCGGGTGCCGGACGGCTACGGCCTGCTCGCCTCGCGTCTCGTCTCCAACGGAGAGCTGCACCACTACGTCGGCGTCGAGGCCGGCGGCACCCGCGCACCGCTGGACGAGGCCGCCCGGGCGGCCGGCGACCACCTGCTGCGCATGGACGGGCGCGCGGTGAAGGACTACGCGGTGACCACCATGCGCAAACTCGTCGAGCAGGTCCTCGACGACAGCGGACTGTCCGTGCACGACATCGACCGCTTCGTCTTCCACCAGGCCAACACCCGGCTGCTGGAGGCCTTCGCGGCCGACCTGGGCATCGACCCGGCCCGGGTCCCGCTCACCGCGCCCCGGCTCGGCAACACCGCCGCGGGTTCCGTCCCGCTGACGCTGCGGGCGACGGCGGACGAACGGCCCCTCCGGCGCGGCGAACACCTGCTCTTCGCGGCGGTGGGCGGCGGCATGACGGCGGCGGCCGCGGTCCTGCGCTGGTACTAGCCACCACGAAACGTCGGTCCCAGAGGGCGACAGGGAGAAGGAAGACATGCGTCTCGCAGGCCGTGTGGCCGTGATCACCGGCGGCACGAAGGGCCTCGGCCTGGCCATCGCCACGGCCTTCCTCGCCGAGGGGGCCCGGGTGGTCTGCGCCGCCCGCAACCCCCACGACATCGGCAAACTGGAGGCGGAGGCGCCCGACCGCGTCCTCTACCGTCCCGCGGACGTCGCCGACGAGCAGTCCGTACGGGACCTGATGAGCGCCGCGGCGGAGCACTTCGGCGGGCTGGACGTGCTCGTCTGCAACGCCGGCACCAGCCGGGACGGCAAGATCGTGCGGCTGGGGCTGCCCGAGTGGCAGGAGACCGTCGCCACCAACCTCACCGGCACCTTCCTGTGCACCAGGGAGGCGGCACGGCACATGACGGAGCGGGGCACCGGCCGGATCGTCACCGTGTCGTCCAGCCTGGCCGGACGGGTCGCGCTGGGCGCGGCGGCCTACAGCGCCAGCAAGGCGGCGGTGGAGATGTTCACCCGGACCGCCGCGGCGGAGCTGGGCCCCAAGGGGATCAACGTCAACTGCCTCTCGCCCGGCTATGTGGACGAGGGCATGGGCAAGCGGTTCTCCGCCGACCCGGCCGTCTGGGACGCGCACAAGTCCCGGCTCTCCCTGGGCCGTATGGGCCGGGGCCAGGAGATCGCCGACGCCGCCGTCTACCTCGCCGGCCCGGAGAGCACGTACGTCAACGGGCATGTGCTGGAGGTCAACGGTGGCCTCGCCTAGTCACACCGCACCGGGCATTCCACAGAAAGGGACAAGCGTGAACGGCAAGACCGAGGAGCGGCTCGAAGAGCTGGGCGACGGCATATACGCCCACGTCCAGCTGGACGGCGGCTGGTGCCTGAACAACTCCGGCATCATCGTGGGCTCCGACTCCACCGTCGTGGTCGACACCGCCGCCACCATGCGGCGCGCCGCCCTCCTGCGCGACACCGTCGCCGGACTGTCCGCGCGGCCGGTCACGACCGTGGTGAACACCCACCACCACGGCGACCACTGCTTCGGCAACTGCGTGTTCGGACCGGAGACCTCGATCGTCGCCCACGACCTGGCGCGCACCGAACTGGACGCCGGCGGGCTCGCCCTGACGAAGCTGTGGCCGGACGTCGACTGGGGCGACGTCAGCCTCCGGCTGCCCGACCTGACGTTCCCGCACCAGATCACCCTGCACCAGGGCGGCCACGAGATACAGCTGATCCACGTCGGCCCGGCGCACACGACGAACGACATCGTGGCGTGGCTGCCGGGGCCGCGCGTGCTCTTCGCCGGGGACGTGGTGATGAACGGCGCGGCGCCGTTCACCCTCATGGGGTCCGTGCGGGGCTCCCTCGCCGCGCTCGAACGGCTGCGCGCGCTCGACGCGGAGGTGATCGTGCCCGGTCACGGCCCGGTGGGCGGCCCCGGGCTACTGGACGCCAACGCCCGTTACCTGCGGTGGATCCAGCGCCTGGCCGCCGCCGGTACGACGGCGGGACTGACGCCGATCGCCGTGGCGCGCTCCGCCGACTTCGGCGAGTTCGCCGAACTGCTCGACGGCGAACGCATCGTCGGGAACCTGGTCCGCGCCTACGCGGAGGCCAGGGGCGGCGAACCGGGCGAACCTCTCGACGTCATGGCGGCCTTCGGGCAGATGATCGAGTTTCATGGAAGCACCCCGACGTGTTTCGCCTGAAGCTCCGCCCCGCGGCGGACGAACAGCGGCCACACCGCGTCGTCCTGCAGTGCCGGGTCGTTCACCAGGATGGCCTGGCGCAGCGCGGCCATGGCGGGCAGCGGGTCCAGCCCGAACTCGTCCGCCATCCGCGCGCGCAGCTGGTCGCACTGGGCGAGAGCGCGGGTGCGCTGCCCACAGCGGTAGAGGGCGATGATGTACAGCGCCTGAAGACCCTCGTGCGAGGGGTACTCGGTGGTCAGCCCGGCGAGTTCGCCCAGCACCTGGTGGTGCCAGCCGAGGCGCAGATCGATCTCGATGCGCCGTTCGAGGAGCATCTTGCGGGACTCCTCCAGCCGGGTGACCTCGGCGGACAGCCGCGGCCCGGTCTGCACGTCGGCGAAGGCGGGGCCCCGCCACATGTTCAGGGCCGTCGTGATCCGGGCGTGCGCCGAGAGACAGTCGTTGGCCTGTGCCGCCTTGTGGCCCTCGGCGGCGAGCCGGTCGTACTCGGCGACGTCGAACCGGCCGGGTCCCGCGGCCAGCAGATAACCGCCGCCGTCCCGGCGCAGTATGTCCTTCGGATCGACCCGGTTCCCGGTCGGGGAGGTCGCGGCACCGATGAGCCGGCGCAATTGCATGACGTAGGTGTGCACGGTGGTGGCAGCGGTCCGCGGCGGTCGGTCGTCCCAGAGTTCCGAGATGATGACGGAACTGGACACGACATTTCCGTTGGATGATCCGAGAAGGGCCAGGAGAGTGCGGGGCTTCGCTGCCTTTGGAACGACATTCTCGCCATTGTTCCGGACGGTGAATGGGCCTAACGCGAAGATATCCACGAAAGAGTCATCCTCTGGTTCGAATTGCGGGCGAGGCAGTCCCCGTTGACTGCTTTGCTTTTGATCCTTCCTAGCTGGGACAACGAGGAAACGGAATCTCCGGTCCCGTAAAACCGTGACTTGACGGAACGATAGTTGCCTGTAGGCCTCATCCGTCCCTCCTACGCTGTCAACCGGTTCTGGAGCCCGTATGGAGCTGCACTGGTCCGCACCGGCGCCTAATGATCGGGACGGCGTCACGGATTTCGTCGTAAAGAATCATCGAAATGTGGTCTTGAGGAGGGCCGGGCATGTCCACTCCGGTCGATAGGCAGACACGGCTGATAAAGGACTTCAAGGAGGTGATGAGCCACTGGGCGAGTGGCGTGACCGTGGTCACCACGGCCGGGCCCACCGGGCGCCCGCACGGTTTCACGGCCAGTTCCTTCACCGTGGTGTCGCTGGACCCCCCGACCGTCCTGGTGTGCCTGGACCGGACGGCGGACTGCGCCCCGGCATTCGCGGGTGCCCCGTGGCTGGCCGTCCACATCCTCGGCGACGGACAGCGCGAAGTGGCGGGACGGTTCGCCCGGAAGGGCACGGACAAGTTCGCCGGGCTCGTGACCGTGCCCGGCCGGTCGGGCACGCCCCTGCTGCCCGGTGCGGTGGCGACGCTGGAGTGCCGTACCGTACGGCGGCTCCCGGTGGGGGACCACATCGTGCTCTTCGCCGAGGTGCGGGAGGCCCGCACGGCGACGGCGGAGGACGGGCCGGCCACGGACCCGCCGCTGCTCTATCACCGCCGCGCCTTCCACGCCCTGGACCGCGGTGACTGAGTGCGGACCACCCTCGCTCCAGGACTGCTCCTGACCGGGTCCATATCCGGCTGCCAGCCTCGGGGCATGCGATCAATCGCCTTCCTCCTGCCGGGCCAGGGTTCGCAGAGCGCCGGGATGGCCACGCGTCTGTACGCGCACGACGAGGTGTTCGCCGCCGCGATGGACGAGTTCTTCGCCGCCCTCGGCGACAGCGGCCGGCACCTGCGCGCGGACTGGCTGTCCGCCGACCCGGTCCTGCCCATGGACCACGTCCAGCGCTCGCAGCCCCTGCTGTTCGCCGTCGACCACGCCTACGGACGCCTGCTGAGGTCCTGGGGGATCACCCCGGCCGCCCTGCTCGGGCACAGCATGGGCGAGGTCGCGGCGGCCGTGCTCGCCGGCGTCCTCGACTTCACCGAGACCGCCCGCCTGGTCTGGTGGCGCTGCGCACGTCTCGTGGACGCGCCGCCGGGCGGCATGCTGGCCGTCGCCGCGTCCCCCGACACGGTCCGGCCGCTGCTGCGCGGCCAGGTCGTCGTGGGCGGCGTGAACGCGCCGAAGCAGACCATCGTCGCCGGGCCGCGGAAGGCGCTGGACGAGGTGGCCGGGGCGCTGCGCGCACAGGGCATCACCTGTGCGGCCGTACCCTCGCAGACCCCGTTCCACAGCCCCGCGCTGAACGACTCGGTCCCGGCCGCCCGCGAGGCGTTCACCCGGATCACGCGCCGGCCGCCGGCCGTGCCCGTCGTCTCCTGCTACACCGCGGCCCCCCTGACCGACGCGGAGGCCATGGACCCGGACTACTGGGCTCCGCAGCCGGCCCGGCCGGTGCTGTTCTGGCCGGCGCTGGAGACGCTGCTGGCCTCGGGCGACCACGTGCTGGTGGAGACCGGTCCGGGCCAGGTCCTGTCGCGGCTGGCCCGCCGCCACCCGGCGGTGCGCGCGGGACGCAGCAGTGTGGTGCCGCTGGCACCGGTTCGGCCGGGCGACGAGGTGGCCACGCTGCGGGCGGCCCGGGAGGCGCTCGCGGCGGCGGAGGCGAGCACGGTCGGCGGCTGAACCGCCCCAGGATCCCCGGGGCCCTCAAGATCCCCGGGCCCCCCAGGATCCCCGGGACCCCCGGGACCACACCGCTTCTCCCACCGACCGTCTCTTCTCCCGCCCGGCCACCTCTACTTCCCCCCAGCCCGGCCACCTCTGCTTCTCCCCCCACCCGGCCGCCCCTTGTCCCACCCGGCCACCCCTTGACGGCCTCGCCGCGCCGTGCCCGCGGGCGCCCGCGGCGAGGAGGCATGTCCCATCCGTTCCCGTATTCCGGAGGTCAGTCATGAGAGCAAGAACGCGCGCGGGCGTCGTCGCCGTCGCCGCCGTCCTCGGCCTGAGCACGGTCTGGTCCGTCAGCGCCGCGGGCGAGGAGCGCCCGGCCAAGAGCCCGAAGGCCAGGAGCGGCAGCGTTCCGGAGGAGATGCACCAGCTCGACTTCCTGCTGGGCTCCTGGAGATGCCCCACGACGGTCACGGCGCCGGGCTCCCCGTCGGAGACCAGCGTGGTGGTCGGCACCATCAAGCCGGTGCTGGGGGGTGCCTGGTACCAGTGGGACGCGCTGCGGCTGCCCAACGAGCAGATGCCGAACAAGGCGCTGTCCCGCTGGATGATCGGCGGCTGGAACGCCACCGACCGGACCTTCACCGCCCTCTACACCGACGACCGGGGCACCTACGGCGTGGAGCACACCGAGCCGGGGGCCGCGTCGTCCGGGCAGGCCAAGTTCACCGGCCAGTACACCATGGCCAAGGGGAAGTTCACGTTCATCGACGAGTTCACCAAGGTCGACGACGACCACTTCCGTGACGTCATCTCCGCCAAGGACGCCGGCGGCAACGTCGTCCCGGCGGGTTCCGTGGAGTGCTACCGGCGCTGAGCCGGACGTGCCCGCGGACACGGCGCTGCGGCCGGCCTGCCGGCCGGCCGCAGCGCCTTTCGCGCGGACCGCGGGGGCGGCTCAGTAGTTGCCGAGCCCGCCGCACACGTTGAGCGCCTGGGCGGTGATGGAGGCCGCGACGTCTCCGGCCAGATAGCCGACCAGCCCGGCGACCTCCTGCGGGGTGGTGTACCGGCCCAGCGGGATACGGGTGTTGAACCGCTCCAGCACCTCGTCGGTGCCGATGCCCCACTGCTCGGCGTACCCCTCGCGGACGTGCACGGCCATCGGGGTCTCCACGAACCCGGGGCAGACCGCGTTGACGGTGATCCCGGACTTGGCCAGCTCCAGGCCGAGCGCCTTCGTGAAGCCCACCACGCCGTGCTTGGAGGCGGAGTAGGGAGCGGCGAGGACGACGCCCTGCTTGCCGCCCGTGGAGGCGATGCTGACGACGCGGCCGAGGCCCCGCTCCAGCATCCCGCCGGCGGTCAGCGCCTCACGGGTGATCCTGAAGACGCTGTTGAGGTTGGTCTCGATGACGTCCTCCCACAACTCGTCGGGGATCTCCGCGGTCTTCCCGCCGCCCCCGCGCCCGGCGTTGTTCACGAGCAGGTAGAGCGGTCCGAACCGGTCCCGCGCGGCGCGCACCAGGCGGCGGACGTCCTCCTTCGAGGTCACGTCGGCCGCGATGCCGTCGACGTCCAGCCCGCGGCCCCGCAGCTTGTCGGTGACCGTGGTGACGGCACCGCCGTCGCGACCGCACAGGAAGACCGAGTAGCCCTGTTCCGCGAGGAGTTCCACCACGGCGAGGCCGATGCCGCTGGTCCCGCCGGTGACGAGGGCGGCCCGCCGGGCCTGTCCGTCGGACGCTGAGGCCATATGTCATCCACTCCTTGGGTGAGAGGTCACTGCACCCTCAGGTGTATGCCTGGCTGCTGGCGGCCTGCTGGAGTCCGCGTCCAGCGGGGGACGGCCGAGGACGGCCGAGGAGGGCCGAGGACGGCCCGGTGTCGGTACCGGCCCCCCAGACGGCGCGGCAAGTCACGCGGCGGCCGGGTTCGTCGGAGAGGCCGGGCGGCTGCTCGACCTGGTGGTCGACGCGCTGCGCCCGCGGCCCGCGCCACAACTGCCGCCGCCGGTGGGAGAGAATGACGGGCATCGGCATGTGCGGCTGGTGCGTCGTGGTGCAGAATCGTGCCGACCTCCGGGCGACGACGGGAATCCGAGGGGCGCCGGGCAGGGCGGCTCTTGCCGTTGCGCCGCCCGTCGGCAGGCCGGTGGTGTACGGGCCGCCGGGGCCCGGTCCTCATCCGCGCTGCGACGGGGGCGGAAGCGATGATCGAGACAGTGTTCAGCACCGAGGACCTATCGGTGACCGACCGGGTCGAGGCGTGGCGGGAGAAGCTGTCCCGGATACACGCGCCCGTGGACCTGGTCTGCCGTGCCGAATCCGACTTCCGGGCACAGCAGCGCGTCGTCCGACTGGGGGGCGCCCTCGTGTGGTCCTCGGCCTGGTCGCCCCAGACCATCAGGCGGACACCGCGGCTCATCCGCCACTCCGACCCGGAGGTCATCCATCTCTCGCTGATCACCAGGGGCGCCGTGGGTTTCCGCATGGGCGGCCAGGACGCCCTGTACGGTCCGTACGAGCTCCGTAGCAACGACTCCTCCCGCCCTTTCGAGATCCTCATGGGTCCTCAGGGGGAAGTCGTGGACGCCGTGAGCGTGGACGTGCCCCGAGCGTGCCTGCCCCTGCCATCGGGCGATCTCGACCGGGTGATCGGTCATCGGATGACGGGGCAAGAGGGGGTCGGGGCCCTGCTGACGGCCTTCCTCACCACCCTGGGGGACAACACCCGTTCGTACACCGCCGCCGACGCGCCCCGGCTGGAGACGATCCTGGTCGACCTGCTCGCGGCCGTGTTCGCGAACACGCTCGACGCCATGGACCGCCTGCCCGCCGAGTCCCGGAGGCGGACCCTGACCCTGCGTATCCAGGCGTTCATCCGCAACCACCTGCACGACCCCGACCTGACACCGGCGACCATCGCCGCCGCGCACCACATCTCGACCAGTCATCTCCACGGGTTGTTCCAGGACGGCGAAACCACGGTGTCCGGCTGGATCCGTCAGCTGCGTCTGGAGCGCGCCCGCGAACAGCTCGCCGACTCCGCCGGCAGCGACGTCCCCATCCATCTCGTCGCCGTGCGCTCAGGCTTCGAGCACCATGCGGTCTTCACGCGTGCGTTCCGCTCGGCCTACGGCATGTCGCCCCGCGACTACCGCCGCCGTGCCCTGCTCCACGAACCCGGCGACGGCCCCGCGATCCCCTGAGTGCGGACGGATCGTCAAACAGGCGTGGACTGGGCATCAACATGTCCGCGTCCGTGGCCCGGAAGATGACATCAACCGCCTGGGACCCGACGGAACCGACCTTCGCTCACGGATGACCGGGGGAGGAGTCGGCACATCGCACTCTCCGAGGCGGCTACGGACATGAGCGACCACAAGGAGGGATGAGCAGTGAGGAACGGCCTGGCCGCGGCGGCTGCCACAGTGGGGATGACCGCATCGTTGCTGGCTTTCGTGCCGGCGACCACCGCGAACGCGGGACCGATGATCTGCGACCCGGGAAGTCACAGCGTGGACTGGGTCACCACGAGTCGGACCCGGGTGCTCACCCACAAGGTGAAGGGGTACGAGAAGGAGTACACGGGCGGCAGCCGCACGATCACGAAGACTCTGGAGCACTCGAAGACGCTGACCTCCGGGCGGAGCGTCGACTCGGGGGCTTCCGGAGGGTTCGGCGTGAAGGGGGTCCTGATCAGCCTGGACGCACACGTCAACGGCAGCTACGTGCACGAGAAGGGCCACACCACGACGCGAAGCGTCAGCGTCTCCGACACGCTGACGAAGAAGGGCCGGTACTTCTTCTACCTCGGCCGGCTCAAGGCCTCGGGGTACTGGGTCGGGTACCGGTGCGACCGCGGGACCCAGTGGATCGAGCAGGCCCACGGCCGGGCGAGGAGCTACGGCGCCGCGATCGACGGCGCCGTGCGGTGTGGTGAGCGGGTGAGCAGGAAGAGCATGGCCGACCTGGTGCAGAAGAAGTACTGCTGACGGAAGTCGCCAGGGGACACGGTCCCCCCGCCGCCGGGGGGCTGGGGGCGTGGACCACGATGAAGGCGGCCGGCACGGCCGGCCGGCCGCCGGCCGCGGTGGCGGACATCGGCGGACGAGCGACAGATCACCCCGGAGCTGTTCCACCTCCCCCGGCCTGAGATCGGGAAGAAGCCGACCACCAGGCAAGATCACCCAAGGTGACAAGGCACTACTAGTGCTTGGGAGAAGTCCCCCCAACGGGATGCAGCATCCGCTGTGCCGGGCCGTCTGGGACGCCGGCGCGGTACGCGACGATGTCCGCGACTACGTCGTGGACCATCTCGACGACGAGCAGGCCGGATCGCTGCCAGGCCGCGGGCCTACCCGAAAAGACCGCCTTCGCGACCAAGCCGGATCTCGCCCGGCAGATGATCGAGCGGTTCCTGGACTCCGGGTATCGCGCCGCCTGGATTACCGGGGACGAGGTCTACGGCGGGAACCCGAAGCTACGGGCGGCTCTGGAAGCACGCGGCACGAGCTGTGTGCTGGCCATCGCCTGCTCGGCCGAAGTCCCGGCTGCCGCAGGCGAGTTCCGGGCAGACAGCCTGGTCAAGCGGCTCCCCTCTACGGGCCTGGCAACGGCTGTCAGCCGGGGCCGGAGCCAAGGGCCACCGCTTCCACGAGATTCAGCGCGTGTTCGTCGCCCTGGTCGTGCGACCCGTGCACGACGACGCCCACTGGCTGAGTTGGTCCGACGGGCGGCGACGCCATCAGGCCCGGTCCCGAGTCGGCCATTGCCATCGGCGAGCCGCGCATCAGACCTGACGTGCCGAGCACGCTGGTTGGCCACTGAGCACACTTGCTGGCACTTCTGTGCTCAGTGGGCGTAGGGCATCCGTTAGTCGAGGATCGCGGTGGCTTCGATCTCGACCAGATGGTCGGGGACGTCCAGGGCCGCGACACCCAGCAGCGTGGCCGGCGGGACCGGGGTGATGTCCAGCTTCGCTGACGCCCGGGAGATGCCCTCCAGGAGTGGGGGCATCTTGTCGGGGGCCCAGTCGACGACGTAGAAGGTCAGCTTCGCCACGTCGTCGAAGGAGCCGCCAGCCTCGGCCAGAGCGGTGCCGATATTGAGGTAGCACTGCTCGACCTGTGCGGCGAGGTCGCCTTCGCCGACCGTGATCCCCTCGGCATCCCAGGCGACCTGGCCAGCGATGAAGACGAGCTTCGACCCCGTTGCGATCGACACCTGCCGGTAGACATCGATCTTGGGCAATCCCCTCGGGTTTACCAGGTTGATGGCCATGCTGCCTGCCTCCTCGTCCAGAGCACCTGTGGGCTCATGTCCACCCGACCAAGGCGCCTTCGGTCCCTCGTGGTTACTCAGGAACCGTAGGAGAGTGGGCGCTGACGTGGAAGAACGCACTTTCCAGTGACTGGGGAACCCGATGGTGACCACACAGATCAAGGGCCCATCCGAGGACGCAGTCCTCAGGCTGCGCATGCTGGAGCGCAACGGCCTGGTCGAGAGAAACGTGCACCCCACCGTCCCGCCGCGGGTCGCATACACCCTCACCGGCCCGGGCCAGGGCCTACGCGCGGCCGTCGACGGAATGTGCGACTGGACGCACCGCTACTTCACGCACATCGATGCCGCCCGCCACCGCTTCAACGCCTGACGGCTGATCACGATCTGCGGCTGGAGTACTATTACTCCAGCAGCACTTCGCTGTTTTCCCTGGTCAGGGGT
>NZ_JAINRE010000078.1 GCF_020400595.1 Streptomyces naphthomycinicus
TTTCCCTGCCCGGCCCGTGCCGCGGGCGAGGACGACCCCGGCTACGTCCCGGACACCCTGCCGCCCTGGGCCCGCGTCGTCGCCATCGGCTGACCGGACCCCGGCCCGGGCCTGCGGGCCCGGATCCCCGGCGCGGGCCTGCGGGCCCGGATCCCCGGCCCGGATCCCCGGCGCGGGCCTGCGGGCTCGGATCCCCGGCCGGGCCTGCGGGCTCGGATCCCCGGCGCGGGCCTGCGGGCTCGGATCCCCGGCCGGACCCGCGGGCCCGGATCCCCGCCCGGGCCCCTGGTCGGTGGCTGTTGGGGGTCAGGTGTTGTTGTAGACGTCGACCCAGACGGTCTTTCCCCGGCCGCTGGGGGAGTTGCCCCATTCGGAGCACAGGGCGTCGACGATGACGAGTCCTCTTCCGTGTTCGGCGTATTCGTTCGATTCTTCGGTCAGGGTGATGGGTGCGGGCACGGGAGGGGTGGGATCGGCGTCGCGTACTTCGAGGCGGAGGTGGTCGGGGTATTCGCGTAGCCGTAGATCGACGTCGCTGTCGGCGTGGATGAGTGCGTTGGTGACCATCTCGGAGGTGACGAGCTGGAAGCTGTCGATCATCTCGTCCAGTCCCCATTGGTGGAGACTGTCGCTGACGAACTGGCGGGCGGCTTTGACCGCGTGCAGATCGTGCCGGTGAAAACTCTTCCGGGTGATACGGCGGTTGGGGCCGGCCTGCGGCCCTTCGTACCGGGCCAGGAGCAGGGCGACGTCGTCACGGTGCACGCCCTGCGTGCACGCCTGCTCGATGACGTGATCGGCGAGTTTCTCCAGGGAGACGGACGGGGGCGCGAGCAGGGTGCGTGCCCACAGGGCGGTGTCGAGCTGGCGCGACTCGGTCAGGCCGTCGGTGTAGAGCATGAGCAGGGCGTCGCGGGCCAGGGCGATGTCCGTGACGGTGTAGAGGGCGCCGGCCTCCACGCCCAGGGGGACGTTGGCGGGCAGCTGCAATGTGGTGACGGTGCCGTCTGCGGCGCGTACCAGGGGCGGGGGGTGGCCGGCGAGCGCGGTCTCGGCGACCCCGGTCGTGGCGTCGAAGCTGATCAGGCAGCAGGTGGCCATCAGATCGGTGTCCAGCTCGCACAGCAGGCGGTTGGCGCGTGTCATGACGATGCCGGGGGAGTGGCCTTCGGAGGCGTAGGCGCGGACGGCGCTGCGCAACTGTCCCATGACCACGCAGCTGTCGATGCTGTGGCCTTCGACGTCGCCGACGACCAGGGCGATCCGGCCGCCGGGCAGGGGCACCATGTCGTACCAGTCCCCGCCCAGTCCCGCGGTGGAGGGAGCGGGGACGTAGCGGGCGGTGGTGACCATGCCCGGCACCTCGACCAGGTCACGGGGCAGCAGCTTCTTCTGCAGGCTCTCGGCCAGCGAGCGCGCGCTTTCGCCCAGGCTCGCCCGCTCCAGGGCGGGGCCGAGGAGGTCCATCATCATCATGGCCACCGCCCGCTCCTCGGAGCTGAAGCTCTGCGGCCGGCGGAAACCGAGCGTGCAGACCCCGACCTGCCGGTTGCTGAGGACGATGGGCAGGTGGACGCTCGCCTCCAGACCGTCCTCGACGGCGCTGGGGTAGGACTGCACCAGGGCGTGACGGTCCTCGAAGAACAGCGGGGTACGGGTCAGCAGGGCGTCGGCGTCGGGCCGCTGGGGGCCGGCCGCCGCGCCGTGCAGCAGCCTGAGGGCGACGGTGGGGTACCCGCTGTGCCCGGCCACCCACAGTCTGCCGTCCCGCAGGGTGCTGACGAGGAACGCGCCGGCACCGAACGGTGTCATGATCCGGGCCCGGGTCACGGCCATGACGTCGGCGACGCTCGTGGCCTCGTTCAGCTCGGCGGCCAGCTGGTGCACCTGGTACATGAAGCTGACCTCCGTGGACCCGGGAAAGTCCGGCAGGCCCCAGCCGGTGTTGGCGCTGCCCACCGGGCGCGACTTGCGCCGGTACAGCGGCAGCAGGACGGGCTTGGTACCCGGGCGCATGTCGACCGCCCTGTCGGCCATGGCCTGCAGGGTCCGGCCGAGGGCCTGGGTCTTGTCCTTCAGCCACGCCACGTCCTGGGCGTGCAGGAAACGGGTGCGGGGCGGGACCCAGAGGAAGGTGAGAACGCCGAGCGGGCCGCTCGCGATGCCCAGGGGCAGTGACACCACCGAGTACGGGAAAGGAATGCGGCTGGCGAGTCTCAGGTCCAGACAGGCGGGCGTGGGAAACCCGGCCATGGCCATGTCCCCGGTCCGCAACGCGGCGGCCGTGGCGTAGGGGTCGTCGATGTCCAGCCGCTCCGGCATGGTGAAGATCGCCGGCTGGGCTCCGCCGATGATCACCGAACGCAGGGTCCGGCCGTCGTCCGACAGCAGATAGGCCAGGCCCGTGTTCGCCCCCAGTTCCTCGATCACCTCCTGCAAGGTGGCGGCGAGCGCGGTGTCACGGTGCAGGGTTCCGTATACGTCCCTGTGGTCGGTCATGGCCGTTTCCCCGGTCGAGCACCCGTCTGAGACAGGGGTGAGGCGGAATGTCAGGCACTGTTCCTCCCATGCTCCTCCCGCCGCGGGGCGGTCGCATCCGCCTGGCCCGCCCGCGGCGCGGTCCGTGTGTGGCTGCCGGAGCCGGAGGCGATGCCCGCGCGCGCGGAGGCGACGTGCGGGGGACGTTCCGCGGCGCCGGGGGCGGGCCGGGCGCTCAGAACGCCGGCGCGGGCGCGCCGGCGCCGCAGGCCCAGTCGGGCGGGACGATGAGGACGGGCGCGGCCGCCTTGCGCAGGCAGTACCGGTCGGCCGAGGGACGCAGCCAGGCGAACGCCTGCCGGTAGCGCAGACCGACCACCAGCAGGTCCTGCGGACCGTGGGCCAGGTCCGCCAGGACCGGTCCCAGGAGCCCTCGTTCCACCCGCCGCTCCACCGGCAGGCCGCCCGGCAGGCCGGCGCGCTCGCAGGCGGTGTCGAGCATGTGCTGAGCCGATGCCTTCTGGGACGCGTCCAGTTCGGGACAGGGGTAGGCGCGTTCGGCGACGTCGCCCCCGAAGGGACTCCACACCGTGACGGCGACGAGGACGGCACGGCGCCGGCGGGCCTCCTCGGCCGCGCACCGCAGCGTCACCACGCTTCCCCTCCGGTCGTCGACACCGACGATGACACGCCGGAGCTGGTCGTTTCGGTCGTTTCGCATGACACTCTCGCTTCACCTGCTGGTCGGGCTCGGAACGTTGCCGTCACGACGCTAGGAGCGCGGTGTGCCGGGCGGGGTCCCCCGCCCGCAGGAACGGGTGGATGACGGCCCTGTCGTCCGCGGGGCGGCAGGCGGCGCCGTACCACGCTGCACCCGCTGCGGGGGTGGGGGATGATCGGAGAATCCCCGCGCACACGCGGCCGGTGAGGAGCGCCGGCCCCGGCCGGCGGCGGACTGCCGCGCCCCGGCGGGAAAAAAGGGGGGGCGAGCGGGGGGCCGGGGACGCGGACGTCCGGGGCCGCCGGGCGGCACGGCACCGCGGGGCCGCCGAACGCGAAAGGTGCACGGGCATGTCGGACGCCACGCCGCAGTACGGCAGCGGCCCGGGACACCGGCCCACCCCCGCACCCACCCCCACCCCCGCACCCGCACCCACCCCCACCCCCGCACCCGCACCCACCCCCGCGCCCGCGCCCGGCCCGGCCGGACCGGCGGGTCCGGAGACGGGCGCGGGTGCGGGTGCGGGGGGCCCGGAGACGGGCGCGGGTGCGGGTGCGGGGGGTCCGGGGGCGGGCGCGGCGGGTCCGGGGGGTCCGGGGGAGGGGCCGGTGGGTCCGGGGGGTCCGGGGGAGGGGCCGGTGGGTGCGCCGGCCACGGACCGGTCGGTGCGGCTGGGCGTGCTGCTGGCACTGGTCGGCGGCGGCCTGGACGCCTACACCTTCATCAGCCGCGGGGGCGTGTTCGCCAGCGCGCAGAGCGGCAATGTCGTCCTGCTGGGGGTGGCGGCCGCCCGGCGGCACTGGTGGGAGGCGCTGGGCCACCTGCCGCCGGTTCTCGCCTTCCTGGCCGGGGTCCTGGTCGCCGAAACCCTGCGGCGGCCCCGGGTGGCGGCGGTGCTGCGCCGGCCGGCGTGTGTGGCCATGGTGCTGGAATGCGCCGTGCTGGCGGTGGTCGGCCTGATCCCCGCCGGCGCGCCCGACGCCCTCGTCACCGTGCTGGTCGCCTTCATGGCGTCCGTGCAGATGTCGACCTTCCGCACCCTGGTCGACAGCGTCTACAACAGCACGATGACCACCGGAAACCTCCGCTCGGCCATGCAGAACGCCTATCAGGCGGTGGTCGCCGGGGACCGGGACGCCAGGCGCCGGTCGCGGCAGTTCGCCTGTGTCGTCCTCGCCTTCCTCGCGGGGGCGTTCGGCGGCGGCTGGCTGACCTTCGTCTGGGGTGTCCACGCGGTCTGGGCCGCGTGCGCCGTACTGGCGGTGGGCCTGGCTCTCTTCGTGCACGACGAACGCGCGGCGCGCAGGCCCGGCCGGGCCGCCGGAAGCTGACAAACCCCCGCACCAGGGGGCGGGGGGAGACAAGAAGGGGGGACGGCGTGCGGGACGGCGTGCGTTCCGCGGGCCGGGGACGGTTCACGCCCCCGGCCCGCGCCGCCGCAACCGCCGCGTCTCGCGGATCAGCAGCACGAGGACGGCGGCGAGCAGGCCGGCCGCCGCACCCACCGCGGGCGCCCCGACCAGACGGGTCAGGACCGCGCCGATCACCGCGCCGGCCACGAACGCCCCGACCACCAGGGCGTACCGTCCCGCGCGCCGCGCCGCCGCCGGTTGCCCGGCCGTCGCCCACTGGTGCGCGGCGACCAGGGCCTTGTGCAGGTTTCCGCTCTCCGCCAGCGTCGTGTACGGGGCATCGCGCAGCGTGGTGAAGGTGGAGAACTGCAGCGCGGCCACGAACGACACCGTCACCGTGGTCACCTGCTCCGGCGCGTTTCCGGGCAGCGCCGCGACCGCTGCCAGCGCCGCGATCTGCAGCGTCAGCACCAGCCGCAGCGGCCGGCGCAGCAGCCGCTCCAGCCGGGGCAGGCCGAGCACCTCCACCAGGAGGACGCCCGCGCTGAACGCCGCGATCGGGATCAGCAGCAGGACCGCCCGGTGCCAGTGCCGGGCCGTGGCCTCCACGCAGAACAGCAGCACGTTGCCCGATTGCAGATTGGCGAACACCTTGTGCCGGACGAACGTGTACGCGTCCAGAAACCCACCGGCTGTCGCCAAAAGCACCCCGACGGCCAGCGTGTCGGGGCGGCGATGGATCGTGGCCATGCACCACAGCATGCACGACGGGACCGAAAGGAAGAGCGGAACGGAAAAGGGAAGGGCGGAGCCGGTCACTCCAGCAGACCGCGCCGCATGGCCTCCGCGACCGCCGCGGCCCGGTCCGACACCTTCAGCTTCTCGTAAAGACGCTGAGTGTGTGTCTTCACCGTGCTCGTGCCGAGAAACAACTCCTGGGCGATCTGCGGAATGCTCAGCCCCCGGGCCATGCCGTCCAGGACCTGGCGTTCCCGCTCGCTGAGAGACGGAACATTCTGGGACCGTCGCATCCGGATTTCCTCGGCCAGCCCCCCGGTGACCTCGGGCGGTACGACCGTCTGCCCCCGGGAGATCGCCCGCACCGCTTCCACGACTGCCGAACGCTTGCTGTCTTTGGTCAGAAAACCCGCGGCCCCTTCTTCCAGAGCACGGTAGACGGAAGAACTGTCGGTGAAAGCGGAGAGCAGAAGAACACGCGTTTGCACCTGGTCCCGGACCAGCGCATGGAGCACCGCGATTCCGTCGAGTTCCGGCATGCGCAAGTCCAGCACGGCCACTTCCGGCACTTCCCGCCGGATCACCTCCAGCGCATCCCGGCCGTTCTCCGCCTCGGCCACCACATCAATGAACCCACTGAGCTGCAGCGCCCGCGAGATACCCTCCCGGAACAAAGGGTGATCGTCGGCAATTACCACTCTGATACGGGCAGGACTCGGCGTCGCCACGGCAATCCCGACCTTTCGTCTGCGCGTTGCCTGCGTTGCTGCGTTATGGCCGCCGACGGATTCACGAGGGCTCCGTCAAGCGTAGGTGAGCCGTTGCCCCCCGGCCAGCGCCAGGCCCGCGCCCGGCCCGCCGCAGACGGCCCGTCCAGCCGGCCGGACCGGGCCCCGACGGGACGCGCACCGGCCGGACGGTCGTCCTCCGGAAGCCGGAACACCGCGCACGCACCCAACGGCGACACTCACCTCAGCGGTACGACCGCATCCACCGTCGTACCGCCCGACGCGTTGTTCCGCACGGTGAAAACACCGCCCATGCCCTCGATCCGTGCCCGGTGCGAGGCGATCCCGATATGCCCCGACGACAGACTCCTGGCCATGGCGTCCCCCGATATCCCGATCCCGTCGTCGGAAATCGAGAGCCGCACACCCCCCGGATCGCACTCCTGCAAGCTCACGGTGACATTCTTCGCCTGCGCATGCTTCACGACGTTCTCCAGGATTTCCCGGGCCAGCCAGTAGAGCGGCCGATCCGCGGAACCCGCGGAAGCGATACCGGAGTGGACCTCCGCGTGAAACTTCCCCCGCTCCGACGCCTGCTGGGCCAGATGCTCCAGAGCAGGCACCAGCCCTCCCGAGACCAGGACCTCGGGATGCAGGGTCCGCACCGACGAACGAAGCTGCCTGCTCGCCGCGGTGAGGGCTTCATCGGCGCGGTACAGAGAATCGGTCAGCTCAGGACTGCATACCGCTTCGTCAATGAAATTCCGGGCCGCCAGAACATTCTGCAGGGCGCCGTCGTGCAGCACCTCCGCGATTTTACGCTGCTCCCTCTCCTCCGCCGCCATGATGCGGTCCAGCAGCCACAGCCGATGCTCCGCCAGCTCCCTGATCGACCTCACCCTGTGCTGCTGGACGTCCGACAGCAGCACACACCCCGCACAGACCACCAGAATGAACAGGGTGTGCAGGGAAACGAAATGCCAGTACGGCTGCTGCCGATGGCCGATACCCGTACCGATGGCATAGCTCGCCGCGGCCAGCACCCCGGATGCCGCGGTAAGGACGGGCCGCATCTGAAAAGAGGCGAGGACGGGGATGAAAAGAAAAATGTCAGCCGATATCGGCGAACTCCAGTTCGGGTCGGAGAAGTTGCCGGAAACCGCCATCAACGCGGTGAGCAGAGCCAGGTCGACCAGCGGATAGACCCAGCTCGGGAACGACCGGTGCGACCTCCAGGCCGCCCACAGCGTCCCCAGGGTCCACAGCGTGTACGCGGCGGCCAGGGCCACCGACAGCTGCAGCCGCTCGGACGGCGGGAACACCGCCAGGTCCGCCGTAAACGCGATGACGATCGCGACACGCAGCACCGCCTGCCACCGGAACGCCCGCCGCAAGTGCAGGACCGGCATGTCACCCCCGCCCCCGCGATCGGCACGGCAGCCCTCGCCGACGGTCGGGAATGCGTCCGGACGTGTCATGTCATCCCTTACCGGCTGTCGCCGCGCCACAGGAGCGGACCGCGGCCGGCCGGGCGGCCCCCGCCCCCGGTCAAAAAAGGCCGGTGGCAGCGCGGACTTCACCATGGCGGCGCTCGTCGGCCACTTCCCCGCCGGGACGACCATTTTATGCCGCAGACCGCGCCCGGGACGGGCCTGCGGCCCGCACGGCGAGGCCCACCGCCACCCGGCGAGAGCCCCGCACCCCCTCCCGCTCACCGGCCGACGAGCCGATCCCCCCATCAGCCTGCCGCTCCTCCGACCGGGGGACGTACGGCAGCGGCCGCAGCGGCTGAAATGAATTAAGCGACGTTCCCGCAGCGGGAACCGCATCCCCCCAGAACTCAGAAATCCGAGGTTTCCTCATGTTCAACGCCCGACGTCACATGGCCCGCATCGCCGGTATCTCCTGCATCGCCGCACTGGCCGCCGGAACCATCGGGGTGGCCAGCGCCGACGCAGCGCCCATGATGAAGCACCACACGGCCGCGTACGCGACCAGCCATCACCACCACGACAACTCGCGGCACGACAACTCAAAGGGCAGCAACTCCTACAAGGACAACAACACGTCGAAGAACATGCCGAAGGGCGGCAACACCCAGGGCGGCACCCAGGGCGGCGGCAATGGGAACACCCAGGGCGGCACGCAGGGTGGCGGCAACGGGAACACCCAGGGCGGCACGCAGGGCGGCGGGAACGGGAACACTCAGGGCGGCACGCAGGGTGGTGGCAATGGGAACACTCAGGGCGGTACGCAGGGTGGTGGCAATGGGAACACTCAGGGCGGTACGCAGGGTGGCGGCAATGGGAACACTCAGGGCGGTACGCAGGGCGGCGGCAACGGGAACACCCAGGGCGGCACGCAGGGTGGCGGCAACGGGAACACCCAGGGCGGCACGCAGGGCGGCGGCAACGGGAACACCCAGGGCGGCACGCAGGGCGGCGGCAGTGGCAACACCCAGGGCGGCACGCAGGGCGGCGGGAACGGGAACACCCAGGGCGGCACGCAGGGCGGCGGCAATGGCAACACCCAGGGCGGTACCCAGGGCTGATCACTGAAGGAGCCGGCATCCCGCAGAGGCGACTCTCTGCGGGATGCCGGCTTCGTGCGAGCGGCGGACCAGGTCACCCCGGGCCGCCGGCGAAACGGCCCCGCCGTCCGCCGGCGGACCAGCCCGCCGCGGCGACCGCGCTCAGTGGCGTGTCTCGATCCACCAGACGATCAACCCCACGCCACTCGTCCCCGCCGCATACGAGGCACCCCGCAGCGCATGGAGAGCCGCGATGTGCCGACGGCGGTAAAGCCACTGCCCGACGTGCTCGACCCGTGCGCGAAATCCCCTCGGCGCCTGGTGTCCGGCATCGTTGAAGCTCATGCCGAGCCAACTCCCTTCGCGATTCTGCTCGATGAATACACGGGTCGGGATCCCGACGCGTCCGTCATGACGCTGAGTCGAGTAAAGGCGCACCGCACCACCGGCGTCATCGCATCTAAAGGAGATCTGAGCATCACGATCCGGCAGCAAGCGGGCACGCGGCGTAGCATGGGCGGCCTGGGGCCCGCATCCGGCTACGAGGGAAGCCGTTGCCCGGACCCGGGGCCGACGAACCGGAGGAGCAGGGATGAGGCTGCTGCTCGTCGAGCCCGACACTCATGTCGCCGCCACGGTGTCCGCGGTCCTGACGAGGCACGGTTTCGAGGTGACCCACGCGCGCAGCGGCGAAGAAGCGCTCGATGCGCTCGTCCCGGACGGCGCCGGCCCGAACCTCGTCCTCCTCGCGCTGGGCCTGCCCGACCAGGACGGCTTCGATGTCTGCGGCAAGATCCGCAAGCGCACCGGCATCCCGATCATCATCGTCACCGCGCGCGCCGACATACGCTCCCGCATCCACGGCCTGAACCTCGGCGCCGACGACTACCTCGTGAAGTCGTACGACTCCGGCGAGCTGATCGCCCGGATCCATGCCGTCACCCGCCGCACCCTCCACAGGGCAGGAGCCGTCGGCGAACCCGCTACCGTGCTGGTCCTCGGACCGGTGATCGTCGACCTGCTCACCCGTCAGGTCAGCGGGGGAGGCGAATTCCTCCCGCTGACCCGCAAGGAGTTCGACCTTCTCGCCTTTCTCGCACAGCATCGGGACAAGGTCGTCGACCGGGAGCAGATCCTCAGCGCGGTGTGGGGCAGCTGGGAGGGCGAGGGACGCACACTGGACGTGCATGTCGCCGGCCTGCGCGCCAAGTTGGGCCTGCCCTCGCTCATCGTGACCGTACGAGGCGTCGGGTACCGGCTGGTCGCCCCGGCCGGAGAGCCGGCCGGACGGCCGGGCGGGACCCGGCCGAAGGAGGGCCGAGACCCGGGGGAGACGCCGTCGACGAGCCCGTAGCCACCCACCCGTAAGGCCCTTGCCGGGCCGCCGGGGCGGATGGCTATCGACCGCTGCGGCAGGAGCGCTCGGCGCGCTGCACGAGGACGGTGACCTGCTTTTCCGCCGCGTCCCGCACCAGGTATTCCCCGAAGAACTCTCCGCTGGGGTGGTAGACCTCGAAACGGTCGGCTATCTGCTGAATCGTGAAACCGTCCCGGCGGTGCGCGGGAGCGTACTGAGCCGCCATGATTCCTGCCCCTTCTGCGGTGCCGTTCGAAGGGCTTCGGGGAGCCCGTCGGGGAAACTGCTCACAGTCTGTGCGCGGCCCCCGGCCCGGTGGATCGGGCGACTGGGGGACCGGCCGGGGGGATCCGCTGTAGGCGGCAGCCAGGGGCCGGGCGGCCGACTTCCCGGACACGGGTCACGCCGCCCGGCACCGCCGGCTTCGACGGCCCCCACCCCGCCGCCGGGCCCGGCCCTCCACCCCGCCGCCGGGCCCGGCCCCCACCCCGCCGTCCGGGAACGGCGCGGCGGGCCCGGCGGCCCGGCGTGGAGGACGATGACGGTATGAGGACCGGGCATCAGCCGGCGGACGGGCCGGACCCTTGCCGGGCACGCGGTGGACGGCGGGACGCGCCCCGGCCCGGCCGTCACACCCTCCAGCGCCGCGCATCGCCCCCTCGCGCACGCACGACGCCCCGGACGCGGGTCCCGGCGTTCCCGCACCGGACCGGCCACGGCAAGCGGCAGGCCACGAGGACCACGAGGACCGCGAGGGACGCGAGGGACGCGAGGACCGCGAGGGACGCGAGGGACGCGAGGACCGCGAGGGACGCAAGGACCGCGAGGGACGCGAGGGACGCGAGGGAAGGGAACGTGCCGTACCGGGCGGCGCCGGGGGGCCGCCCCGGGCACACGTGACCCGGCGCGCCGCGGGCAGGCGTGGCACCGGGCTGTTCACCCCCGCACCGGGGAGCCGCCCGGCCGCCATGGCCGGGCTGGGCAACGGGATCGCGATCAGCGCGCCGCTGCTGGCCGGCATCGCCGCGGGCGACGCGGCGGCGGGGGCGTGGGCGGCGATGGGCGCCTACGTGGCGGCGTTCACCAACAAGGGCGGTGCCCGCCGGCCGCGCACCCGCGGCCTGCTGGTCGCCGCCGTGGTCAACGCCGCCGCGTTCGGGGCCGGCGCGTGGACGGCCGCGCTGTACCCCCTCACGCCGGCCCTGCTCGCCGTGCTGGTCTTCCTCGCCTCGATGGGACCGAGCATCCACCCGGCGCTGGAACGGCTCGGCACGATGCCGGCCACCGCCCTGCTCGTCGCCGCGGCCGGCACCAGCGCGACGGGGACGACCCGGGCGACCGCGCTGGTCCTGCTCGGCGGCCTGTGGTACGCCGCCGCCACCGCCGTGCTGACTCCGCCCGCCCGGCTGCGGGAGGTGCTCGGCGCGCTCGCACAGCCCTACCGCCTCCTCGGCCGGAACCTGGGCGCCCTCGCCGCCCGCCCGGCCGACGCAGCCCTCCTGCCCGCGGCCGGCGCGCTGCGCAGGGCGGAGGAGGCCGCACGCCGACTGCGCGGACCGGGAGGCAGCGAACGCCTCGCCGACCTGACCGACCCGCTCGTACACCACGCCGCCGCCCTGGCCGACCTCACCACCGCCCTGGCCGCGACCGGCCCGCCACCCGCCGCCGTCCGCGCATCCTGCGCCGCGGCCACCGGCCACGCCGGGCACCTGCTCACCCACCTCGCCGACACCCTCACCCGCCGCACCGCGCCCACCCGCCGCACCGCGCCCACCCGCCGCACCGTGCCCACCCGTCGCATCGGTCCCACTCGCCGCACCGCGGCCACCGGCTTCCCCACGGCCACCGGGCCCACCGGCGTCACCGATCCCACCGGAACCACGGGCGGCACCGCGGGCACCCGCCGCACCGCGGCCACCGGCGCCGCCGCACCCACCTCCCACGAGCCGGACACGCCGCTCGCTCTGCTGGAGGCCGCCTGCGACCGCATGCGAGCCCAGACCGCCACCGCCACCGCCTCGACCACCGGCACGCACCTCTACGCCGACCTGGCGCGCGCCGGCCGGCAGCGCCGCCTGCTGACCCGCATCACCGCCACCGTCACCAGCGCCCGGAAGGACGCCCGCGTCCTCGCCGCCCTGGCGGCGACCCGGCTGCCCGTGCCCGCCACCGCCCCGGCACCCTTCCGCCCGGCCCGCCCGCGCGGCGCCATGACCCTCGCCTCGGGCACCTTCCGCCACGCCCTGCGCGCCACCACCGTCAGCGGCGCGGTCTTCGCCCTCACCCAGGCCGCCGCGGTCCCGCACGGCGAGTGGGCCACCCTGGCCGTCCTGCGTGTGCTGCGCCCCCAGTACGCCCTCACCCGCGAACGCGTCGCCCAGCGGGTCATCGGCAACGTCGTCGGCGGCACATGCGCCGCCCTGCTGATCGCCGCCGTGCACCAGCCGGCCGCCCTGTGCCTGATCCTGTTCGTGCTCATCACGGCCGGATTCACCCTGCGACCGGTCAACTACGCCTTCTGGGTCGTCTTCGGCACCCCCCTGGTGCTGCTGATCGGCGACGTCTCCCATCCCGGCGACTGGCTGGACGCGGCCATCCGCATCGCCATGACCCTCCTGGGCACGACCGCGGCCCTGCTCGGCAGCCGCCTGCTGTGGCCCAGCTGGGAGCACCCCCGCCTTGCCGCGCAGACGGCCCACGCCCGCAGGACCACCGCCACCTACCTGGACACCGCCCTGCGTTCCCTCACCCGTCCCGCCCCGCAGCCGCAGACGGCCCGTGCCCGCGGTACCGCGGAACAAGCGCTCGCCCAGGCCCAGGACACGCTCCGGCACGCTCGCCGCGAGCCCGGCCACGACCCGGCCGCGCTCGACGAAGCGGCCACCGTCCTCGACGCCCTGGACACACTCATCCCGCTGACCGCGGCCCTGACCGCGCACCGCACCCCCCGCACCGCCCGCATCCCCGCGCTCCCCACCTACACCCACCACGCGGCACCGGCACTCGCCGACACGTTCGCCGAGGAGACGGCCCGCCACACCGACGCCCTCACCGGAGCCCTGGAGGAGATGTCCCTCCACCTCGAAGAACTCCACGCCCGACGCCTGCGCGAACTGGCCGCCGAACGCACCGGCGACACCCCGGCCCGCGCCGCGATCCGCGAGGACGGCCCCGTCGTCGAACTCCTCGGCGCGATCGCCGCCGCCCTCGCCGAGGCCCGCCCCCACCAAGCCTGAACCCCGGTCGCCGAAGACCCGGCCCCTACGGCCCACGGCAACCGTGCACACACGAAAGGCGGCACCTCGCAGAGGTTGTCCTCCGCGAGGTGCCGGCTTCCTTTCACCTCTCAGCCCTGGGTGCCGCCCTGGGTGTTGCCGTTGCCGCCGCCCTGGGTG